>NZ_JACVOM010000003.1 GCF_018882445.1 Polynucleobacter sp. 15G-AUS-farblos
ATGGAGTCTTCGCGGGTACAAGCCCTAGAAAATCCATTTGGTCCCAAAGTATTGGGGATGTGATTGGTAAAGGTGAAAACCATGTGGTCGGTACCGGACGTAAAGCATGTGTCCGGTACGTACCTTGCTTTTCTGGTGGGCCCACCAGGACTTGAACCTGGGACCAAAGGATTATGAGTCCTCTGCTCTAACCAACTGAGCTATAGGCCCGTTAGTCTTTGGTTTAATCTTCCTCGAGGAAGGTCTTAAGCTTGTCACTACGGCTTGGATGACGCATTTTGCGAAGCGCCTTAGCTTCAATCTGACGAATACGCTCACGCGTTACATCAAACTGCTTACCAACTTCTTCAAGCGTATGGTCAGTACTCATCTCAACACCAAAACGCATACGCAATACTTTTGCTTCACGCGGTGTTAATGAATCCAGAACATCTTTAACCACGTCACGCATAGAGTCATGCAACGCCGCTTCGGCTGGAGCCAATGTATTTCCATCTTCAATGAAGTCGCCCAAATGAGAGTCTTCATCGTCACCAATTGGTGTTTCCATGGAGATAGGCTCTTTAGCAATCTTCATAATCTTGCGAATCTTGTCCTCAGGAATTTCCATCTTGAGTGCCAAGGTTGCAGCATCTGGCTCATGACCAGTTTCTTGCAAGATCTGACGGCTGATACGGTTCATCTTATTGATCGTCTCAATCATATGAACAGGGATACGGATCGTACGGGCCTGGTCAGCGATAGAACGCGTAATAGCCTGACGAATCCACCATGTTGCATAAGTAGAGAACTTATAACCACGACGGTATTCAAACTTATCTACCGCCTTCATCAAACCGATATTGCCTTCTTGAATCAGATCCAAGAACTGCAAGCCACGGTTGGTGTATTTCTTAGCAATAGAGATCACCAAACGTAAGTTGGCTACTGTCATCTCACGCTTCGCTTCACGAGCACGCTTCTCGCCCGCAATCATTTGCTTATTGACTTCTTTTAACTCCGGCAATGGAATAACGACATTCTTCTGAATATCAATTAACTTTTGTTGAAGCTCTTGAATTGCTGGAACGTTGCGTTGCAAAAGTGCACCGTAAGGCTTGTTCTCTTTAAGCAACTTTTCAGTCCAAGTTAAATTCATAGACATCTTAGGGAAATCTTTTAATACTTCACCACGATTGACGCCGACTTTATCTACCAACAAACTCACAATACCGCGCTCGAGCTTCCATACTTGGTCTACTTGTGAGCGCATGGTGTCGCATAACTTCTCAACACTCTTGGCTGTAAGACGGAATCCAAGCAATTCTGCACGAATAGCATCTTGTGCCTTGATCCAAGCTGGGCAGTTATAACCATCCTTATCAAATGCACGACGCATTTTGTCAGCTTGAGTACGAACAATTGCAAACTTCTCCAAGGAAATTTGTTTTAGTTCTTCTAATTGCTTAGCATTTGCTGTTGCAGCACCACCGCCGCCACCGCCTTCGTCATCACCCTCTTCATCACTCTCTTCAGCATCAGGATCGATCTCTGGCTCTTCTGGTCCAAGCTTAATGTCTTCAGCATTTGGATCAACCAAACCATCCACAAACTGATCGATTTCCATTTCACCAGAAGCAATCTTGTCTACGTTACTCAAGATTTCACCAATGGTGACAGGGCAAGCAGCCAAAGCCATCACCATATCTTTAAGGCCGGCTTCGATTTTCTTCGCAATGACGATCTCGCCTTCGCGCGTCAACAAATCAACCGTACCCATTTCACGCATATACATACGGACTGGATCAGTGGTACGACCAAACTCTGAATCTACGGTAGACAAAGCAGCTTCCGCTTCTTCTTCCGCCTCTTCTTCTGATGCAGCTGCTGCTGTATTGTCAGAAAGAATTAATGTTTCAGCATCAGGCGCCTGCTCGTAAACAGTAATACCAATGTCATTTAACAAGCTAATCAAAGTTTCTAATGCATCCGCATCAGACAACTCATCAGACATCACGTCATTCATCTCGCCATGAGTTAAGTAACCCTTGGACATACCCATCTTGATCAAGGTCTTCAAGCGAGCACGACGTAACTCTTGCTGTTCTTCTGTACCTAATTGCTGGGCAGCAAATTCTTTCAAGAGCGCCTTTTCTTTTGCCTTACGCTCACGTGCTTTTTGACGATCTGTTAATACTGGCTCTGCATTATCTGCAGGTGCATCTGCTTTTGCTTTGCGACCGCGTTTCTTTTCTTCCTCAACTACTGGTGCCTCAACTTCAGGTGCCTTTACTTTTTTGGCAGGCACGACTTTAACCTCTGCCTTAACCGCTTTAGCTGGAACTTTTACAGCCGCCTTCACTGGCTTAGCTGGAGTCTTGGCTGCTACTTTAGTTTTGAGTGCTGGTTTAGCAACTACTTTAGATTTAGGTACCGGCTTAGTAGGAGTCTTGGCTGCTACTTTAGTTTTGAGTGCAGGTTTAGCTGGAGCCTTTGCTTTTAGAGCTGGCTTTGCTACTACCTTGGCTTTTGGAGCTGGTTTAGCTGGAGCCTTTGCTTTTAGAGCTGGCTTTGCTACTACCTTGGCTTTTGGAGCTGGTTTAGCTGGGGCCTTTGCTTTTAGAGCTGGCTTTGCTACTACCTTGGCTTTTGGAGCTGGTTTAGCTGGGGCCTTTGCTTTTGGGGCTGGTTTAGCAGGCGCCTTAGCTTTAGGTGCTACTTTTACTGGTTTGGCTGGTTTTTTGGTCTTGGTATTAGGCATTTATTAGCACTTACTCACATTACTGTTATTGATATCGACTGATTAAGTACAGCCCCGTGGTCCACTTACCCCAAATTTCTTGAAAATAAAGCGCAAGTGGCTGAATTAATTCGTTTTTTTCTTGGGAACAGAGGATTATAGTCGATTGCGACTTTTTTGCCCTCTGTTCTCCTATAAATATGGGGGAATTTAGGAGGATTTCTAGGGGTATTTCAGAAAATTCTTAGGAGAATTTCAGTTTTTCGCCCAACTCACGATAGCGAGCTCGATCTTGGTCATCAGCCGTATTACCGGCGATTTTTTGGGCAATTTCGGTCATTTCTTGTTTGAGGTGGCTTAATTCTAGCTTTTTGAAGGCGCCGCCCAAATCAGCAACCGCCCCATCGAGCTCCAAATCTGAATCCATCACCCGTTTTCTCAGCACTTCATAAAGTGGCGCCATTGGACTGCGAGAAAGTTGATCCTGGAACATGGCGAAAGCACCCGCCCCCACAACTGCAGGTTTGCCATCATCACCAGCAATGAATTCCACTTGATCACATTGAGCCAATAAATCACTCATTAATTCGAGCGCCTTAGCCGATCTTTGCTCTGCCGCTTTTAATGCCAATGCACGTTGATTGCTATCGAGTGCTTTACCCAAATGGGGAAACTGAATCAAAACACGTAACATTTGCTCAGCTAAATCCATGGGCGCTTTAGGTGGTTCAATATTTTGAGTAGCCACTCTTTTTGCTGACCCCTTGGAGGCCTGCCAAGGAGCGCCCTGCCTATTACCCGCATTAGTGAATGTACTTTGGGTTCGTGCTTGTGCAGGCTGATAGCTATTTTGTTGCATCGGCACCGGCACCACAGTCAAACCACAAAATGCTTCAAGCTCAGCAGGAGTGGTGTTGGTGCGAATAGCTAACTCACGCAGAATTTGCGTACGCAGTGCAATCGGTGGCATCGAGAGTAGCAAAGGCTTAGCGGCGTGATGTGTATGTGCTCTACCCTCTGGCGTTGTTAGCTCGTGGCCTTCACTCACTATCTTGAAAAAGAAGCTGGAGATCGACATCGCTTCTTTAATAACTTTCTCAAATGCCGGCGCCCCATAAGCACGCACATAACTATCGGGATCATGCTCAGTTGGCAAGAATAAGAAACGAATTTCTTTATCATCAGACATCAATGGCAAACAAGCCTCTAATGCACGTTGTGCAGCTCGCTGCCCTGCTGAGTCGCCATCAAATGAGAAGACGACTTTATCGGTTTGACGCAATAACATACGTACATGGTTTGCTGTGCAGGCTGTACCTAAGGTAGCCACTGCATTGGGGAAGCCCAATTGTGCAAGTGCCACGACGTCCATATATCCCTCGCACACCAAGACATACTCTTGCGCTCGAATCGCCTGCCTTGCTTCAAACAAACCGTAGAGCGTATTGCCTTTTGAAAATAATGGTGTCTCTGGAGAATTTAAATATTTAGGCTCACCCTGATCGAGGATGCGACCACCAAAGCCGATCGTTTGACCCTTGGGATTACGAATTGGGAACATGACGCGATCGCGGAAACGGTCGTAGCGCTTCACAGGCTGGTTGCCTTCTGTCTGCTCACCCTGAATTAATAAGCCGCCTTCAAGTAATGTCTTAGCAACCTCTTCGTTGGCATACGTTCCGAAGACTGCTTCCAAGCCCTGCCAACCATCAGGCGCATAGCCCAGGGCGTAACGCTTTGCAATCTCGCCTGTTAGTCCACGTCCTTTGAGGTACTCCACTGCTCGCGTATTTCCTTTGAGTTGTTGACGATACCAATCGGCTGCCGCACTCATCACTTCGCTCAAGGCCATCGCCTGCTGTTGGCGTGCCACATCATTTGCAGTACGCTCTTCGCGCGGAACATCTAAACCAGCGGAGCGAGCTAAATCTTCAATCGCATCGACATAACCCAGACCGGAGTATTCCATTAAAAAACTAATTGCAGAGCCATGCGCTCCACAACCGAAGCAGTGATAAAACTGCTTAGTAGGAGATACGGAAAATGATGGTGACTTCTCAGAATGGAAGGGGCACAAACCTTGAAAGTTCGCGCCCGCTTTTTTGAGCTTCACGTGCTGCCCAACCACATCCACGATGTCAACCCGATTTAAAAGATCGGCGATGAAGGATTGAGGAATGAGTGCCATGAGGCCAGTATGAAAGGATTCTGCTTACTTGGCTAATTTACTTCGCAAGCGCCGCTTTTACCAAACCAGAAACCTTACCCATATCTGCTTTGCCAGCTAATTGAGTCTTGAGCGCACCTATGACCTTGCCCATATCTTGTGGACCAGCAGCACCTGTGGAAGCGACTGCTGCAGCAACCGCTGCCTCTACTTCAGCATCTGATAACTGGGCTGGTAGATACGCTTGCAGAATCGCCATCTCTCCTGCCTCGATTGCCACCAAATCATCTCGCCCTGCTTTCTCAAACTGGAAGATAGAGTCTTTGCGCTGCTTCATCATTTTTTCAACAGTAGCAATGACGCCTGCATCATCGACCACAATGCGCTCATCCACTTCGCGCTGCTTGATTGCCGCCAATAAAAGACGGATAGCACCTAAGCGCGCAGTTTCTTTTGCACGCATGGCGGATTTCATATCTTCAGTGATTTGATCTTTAAGACTCATGACCTAGTTCCCGATTATTAAATATTGAAAGATGTTGAACGATTAAAAAGCAAAAACCCGCTGCGTTTCACCGTCAGCGGGTTTCAAAGCTTCTCGGTGAAGAGAGCTTTTAAATTCTATTAGTAAAGCTTCTTGGGCAACATTTGGCTGCGAATACGCTTGTAATGGCGTTTTGCAGCAGCAGCCTTTTTACGCTTACGCTCAGCCGTTGGCTTCTCGTAAAACTCGCGGGCACGCAAGTCTGTCAAAAGACCATTTTTTTCAATGGTGCGCTTGAAACGGCGCAATGCCACTTCAAATGGTTCGTTTTCGCGGAGGCGGACTGTAGTCATACTTATTTAACTCGTATATGCTCGATAGATATCGAAAAATTAACTGAATTGCGATTCTAGCACGACCAAGCCAAAAAATGATTGTTTTAGGAATAGAAACTTCTTGTGACGAGACCGGGGTGGCTTTATACAACACCACCCCCTGGGAAGAGGGTAAATCGGCCTTTTTAGGCATTCTAGGCCAGGGTTTGCACTCACAGGTCGCCATGCACCGGGATTATGGGGGCGTAGTACCAGAGCTTGCCTCTAGGGATCACATTCGTCGGGTTTTACCTCTTTTAGACCAATCTTTAGTCCAATCCGGTCTCAAATTGACCGATATTGACGCTGTAGCCTTCACCCAGGGCCCTGGATTGGCTGGCGCCCTCTTGGTTGGCAGCGCCTTTGCCAAAGGTCTGGCCCAAAGCCTGGGTCTGCCTTCCATTGGGGTACATCACCTTGAAGGTCATCTCCTCTCCCCCCTTTTGGGTGAGTCAGCTCCACAATTTCCATTTATTGCCCTACTAGTTTCCGGTGGACATACCCAGCTCATGAAAGTCTCTGGCATTGGCCAATATGAACTTTTAGGCGAAACATTAGATGATGCTGCCGGCGAGGCTTTTGACAAAACAGCCAAACTGCTGGGATTAGATTACCCGGGTGGTGCCGCTATATCCAAATTAGCTGAACATGGGCGCCCAGGAATTTTTGACTTACCAAAACCGATGCTGCACTCAGGCGACTTGGATTTTTCTTTTTCTGGTTTAAAGACTGCGGTTCTCAATCAAGTCAAAAAACATTCGACACAAAATATGTCCGAAGCTGACATAGCGCAATTTCATGCAGACCTTGCAAGAAGTTTTGTAGATTCAATTGTGGCCGTTCTGGTCAGCAAATCTGAGAAGGCGCTTCAACAAACTGGGTGTAATCATTTAGTTCTTGCCGGTGGAGTGGGAGCAAATTCACAATTACGCTCTGCTCTAAATGCCGCGGGCCTAAAAAAAGGCTTTGCAGTACATTATCCGCCTTTAGATTTGTGTACTGATAATGGCGTGATGATTGCATTTGCAGGCGCACTGAGAATGCTCACTGAAAATAATGGTTCCACCACTTCGGGAGCATTTGACATTAAACCCCGTTGGGATTTAGCAAGTAATAATTTGAAGTAAGGCTGACGCGCTTATTTAGATAAGCTAATACGGGCAAAGGCGCTGTGGTTGTGAATGGACTCAAAGTTCTCTGCCTCCACCACCAAAGAGTGAATACGCTCATCTGCCTTAAGACGCCCAGCCACATCACGTACCAAGTCCTCTACAAACTTCGGATTGCTATAGGAGTGCTCAGTGACCCACTTTTCATCAGGGCGCTTTAATAAACCCCAAAGCTCACTCGAAGCTTCGCTTTCAGCAGCGGCAACCAAATCTTCAACAGTCATCTTGGTTTGCGAATCCAGCACAACCGACATCGTTACATGCGAGCGCTGATTATGAGCACCGAATTCTGAAATCTCTTTAGAGCAAGGACACAAACTCATCACCGGCACTTGAGCGCGCAAACCTAACTCCACATCAAACTGACCAGCAGTATTTTGTTTTGCAGTTGCCATCCAAGTGACTTCGTAATCCATCAAGCTTTCTACACCAGAGACAGGCGCTGCTTTTTTAACGAAGTGAGTGTAAGTAAATTGCACATGGCCTTCTTTTGCATCAAGCAAAGGCAACATATTGCTCACCATCGCAACTAAGGTTGTGCTGTCAACAGGCTCATCTTGCTTTTGTAAGAGCGCCATGAAACGCGACATATGCGTTCCCTTGACATGGGCAGGCAATGCCACATCCATCTCGAACTGCCCCACCGATGGGAAGTTTCCTGTCTTACTGCGAATAGTCAGCGGATGACGCACACCCCGAATACCAACTTGCTCGATCGGCAAGGCGCGCTCATCCAAAGTGGATTGCACATCAGGCATAGCGCTGGCTTTCAGAAAGGCGGGGTTCATGTCATTCATAACGCTATTTTCAAGCAAAACAGGCTTATTTGCCTACAAGCGCAGAATTTATAGCAATTTCAGTCGGAAAACGCTGTTTGATGGAATTGGCAATCCCTTCTACATCCAGGCCACACTTGGTCATTAGCAAGTTGTAGTCACCATGCTCAATAAACTGATCCGGTAGACCTAATTGCAAAAGGGGCTTATGGATTCCCATGCTTGCTAGAGCCTCCAAACAAGCACTACCAGCACCGCCTTGAATTGCGCCATCTTCAATGGTCACAAAATAATCATGGTCTGCGGCCAAGGATTTAATCAGATCCGCATCTAAGGGTTTTACAAAGCGCATGTTGACTACCGTGGCGTCAATCCCTTCTGCAACTTCTAAGGCCGCATAAAGCAAAGTACCAAAAGCCAAGATAGCCCCTCGCTTACCAGCGGGTGCATTTGATTTACGACGAATCTCACCTTTGCCTAGTGGCAGGCTACGCAATTCTTTCGAGGGAACTGTACCGACACCGGCGCCGCGTGGGTAGCGCACGGCGCTAGGATGCGGTTGATGAAAAGCAGTAGTTAACAAGTCGCGGCACTCTGCCTCATCAGCAGGAGTCATGACTAACATGTTCGGAATGCAACGCAAGAACGGAATATCGTAAGCACCTGCATGAGTTGCGCCATCTGCACCAACTAGTCCCGCACGATCTAATGCAAAGAGGACGGGTAAGTCTTGAAGGGCGACATCGTGGATCAATTGATCATAAGCACGCTGCAAGAAGGTGGAATAAATTGCGACAACCGGTTTCATTCCCTCGCATGCCATACCAGCAGCAAAAGTAACAGCGTGTTGCTCAGCAATGCCAACGTCGTAATACCGCTTCGGAAAATTTTGCTCAAACTCAACTAAACCAGAACCTTCGCGCATCGCTGGCGTAATACCAATTAAGAGTGGATCGGCATGTGCCATATCGCATAGCCACTCACCAAATACTTGGGTGAAGGTTTTTTTAGTAGGTGCAGATTTTTTAACGCCCTCTTCGGGATTAAATTTACTGGGTCCGTGATACAAAACAGGGTCTGCTTCAGCCAACTCATAACCCTGGCCTTTGCGAGTCACCACATGTAAGAACTGAGGGCCATCCCCTTCTAGGGCAAGGCGGCGAACGTTCTGCAACATCGGAATCAAAGCATCTAAATCATGGCCGTCAATCGGGCCAAAGTAATTAAAGCCAAACTCTTGAAAAATCGTAGAAGGTGAGACCATGCCTTTAGCATGATCCTCAAGGCGTTTAGCAAACTCACGTAAGGGAGGCGCTATAGATAGCACGCTATCTATACCCTTTTTTGTAGCTGAATAAATATTACCGCTCAGTAAGCGAGCCAGATGGCGGTTAAGCGCGCCTACTGCAGGTGAGATCGACATATCGTTATCGTTCAAAATCACCACCAGTGGCAGATCGTCATACACGCCAGCATTATTCATCGCCTCAAAAGCCATACCACCGGTCATCGCACTGTCACCAATGACTGCCACAGCGACGTGACGCTCACCCTTAGTTTGGAATGCGCGTGCCATTCCCATCGCAGCAGAAATACTGGTAGAAGAGTGCCCAGTACCAAAGGCATCAAAATCACTTTCAGTCCGATTCGGAAAACCAGAAATGCCATTGAACTGACGCAAAGTACTCATGCGCTCACGACGACCAGTCAAAATTTTATGTGGGTAGCTTTGATGTCCGACATCCCAAACGATTCGATCATCCGGAGTATCAAAGACATAGTGCAAAGCGATCGACAGCTCCACCGTACCTAAGTTGGACGAGAGATGACCGCCTGTTTTAGATACTGACTCCAAAATAAATTGACGCAATTCATCCGCAAGAGGCGAAAGCTCTTCGCGAGAAAGTTTTCTTAAATCAGCAGGGGAGTTGATGGAAGTTAAAGTCATTCAATCGGATCAATATCTACTTACTTGCCTCTGTTTACAACCAAGAAGGCCAAATCTTTTAGGGCTTGAGCTTTGCTACCAAAGCTATCTAAGCTTTGAATGGCTTTTTCTTGAAGCTCTTTAGCCGTTTTCTGTGCATAGTCTAAACCCATCAAGGTCACATAGGTCGGCTTGTCGTTGATAGCATCTTTACCGGCTGTTTTTCCTAGGGTTTGGCTATCAGCCGTCGCATCCAAGACATCATCCACAATCTGAAATGCCAACCCCAGGGCCCGGGAATAATCCTGCAGATGTGCCATCTGAACCGAGTTGAGTTGTGCAGCAATACCGCCCAACTCGACAGCGCAAGATAAGAGGGCCCCCGTCTTCATGGCATGCATTTGCTGCAAACCACTCAAATCTAATTTTTTACCAACGCTTTCCAAATCAATCGCCTGACCTCCAGCCATACCACGCGATCCGGATGCCGCAGCCAAGCTAGCAATCATCGACAAGCGGACATCTGCCGCACATGGTGCATTGGCCAAAATCTCAAAGGCGCGCGTTTGCAATGCATCACCCACCAAGAGTGCAGTAGCTTCATCAAATGCCTTATGTACTGTTGGACGTCCACGCCGCAAATCATCGTCATCCATGCAGGGCAAATCGTCGTGCACCAAGGAATAAGCATGAATACATTCGATTGCAACTGCAGCCGCATCTAGAGCAGCTTCTGTTTTTGCATCTGAATCATTGCCTAATTGACCAGCGGCATATACCAATAAGGGACGTATGCGCTTACCGCCACCTTGAGCCGCATAACGCATTGCCTCATGCAAACGAGCTGGATTGGTTTGCGCAGAATCTAACAGCGCATCTAAAGCTGCCTCAGTTCGCTGCGAGCGAGAAGTTACCCACTCCTGAAATAGATCTACTGAATTCATTAGGCCTCAAATACCCGAACCTGTTGCTCAACCTGCGCCAGTACGCCTTGGCAATGCTTGAGCAAAGCTGCGCCGCGTTGATACGCTAAAAGGGTTTCTTCTAAAGAAAATTTTCCAGATTCCATGTCAGAGATCAGCTTTTCTAATTCCTTAACTGCCTGTTCGTAACGCAAATCAGGGTCAATTTGGACCTCAAGGCCGGGTTTTTGGCTTTCAGACTTCTTGGCGGGCATAGGGCGATTTCCTTGATATTTCTGATTCAGTTAGTCCTACATATTAAAGGGAGATGCGGTCCAAATGGGTATAATCCCTCCCTTCCTTTCCAATATCGATCCGTCGATGGTTGGATTGGTTATTCCGCTTAGCTTCGGCTGACGTTTTCGGGGGTGGGGAGAATGACTAATCTGGCTACCGCGCAGCAGCTTGCGCCGTCCAATTTACAACTGCCGGTTTCGGCATATTTTGACGCTGACCTTTATCAGCGGGAAATTGAACTGCTTTTTAAGCAGGGGCCAGGCTATGTTGGCCACGAACTGATGGTGCCAGAAATTGGCTCCTATCAAACTTTGACCTCAGAAAATGAGGGCCGTTTATTGGTCCGCAATGCTGGAGGCATCGAACTGCTATCCAACGTCTGCCGTCATCGCCAAGCACTCATGCTCAATGGTCGTGGTGTTGCAGAAAATATTGTTTGCCCACTCCATCGTTGGACCTATGACTTAGCGGGCAACTTATTAGGCGCGCCGCACTTTGAAGACAAGCCTTGTCTCAACCTAGGCAAATCCCCTTTGCAAAATTGGCAAGGACTGTTATTTGAAGGTCCGCGCGATGTGCGCACTGATTTAGCCAATCTGGGTGTTGCAGAAGATCTGCGATTTGAAGCTTACTTACTTGACCACGTAGAAGTGCACGATTGCAACTACAACTGGAAAACCTTTATCGAGGTTTACCTTGAGGATTACCACGTGGTCCCTTTTCATCCAGGATTAGGTAAATTTGTTTCTTGCGAAGATCTCCATTGGGAGTTTGGCGATTGGCATAGCGTACAAACTGTTGGAATTCATAAGAATCTAGAAACACCTGGCTCAGCTACTTATCGCAAATGGCATGAAGCAGTACTAAGACACCATGAAGGCAAAACCCCAAGACATGGGGCGATCTGGCTGACCTACTACCCCAATGTGATGGTGGAGTGGTACCCCGGCGTACTTTGTGTGTCCACTTTGCATCCATTGGGCCCTAATAAGACACGCAATATCGTCGAGTTCTATTACCCTGAAGAAATTGCGCTGTTTGAGCGTGAATTTGTTGAGGCAGAACGTGCCGCCTATATGGAAACATGTATTGAGGATGATGAAATTGCAGAGCGTATGGATGCAGGACGTGCTGCACTCCTCGCCCGTGGGATTAATGAAGTAGGGCCTTATCAAAGCCCCATGGAAGATGGCATGCAGCACTTTCATGAGTGGTACCGTCGTGTCATGAACTTCCATGGCGCATAATGGAATTACTAGGAAATTGCCTTAAATAACTCTCAATCCAATTTGACCAACTAGGAAGATTTATGACTCCTCTAATTACCGCAAACCAGTTAGAAGAAATCATCAATAGTGGCCAGAATGTGTTGTTATGTGATTGCCGTTTTGATTTAGTAGATCCTCAGGCTGGTAGAAAAGCCTACGAAGAAAGTCATATGTTGGGAGCGATCTATGTCGATCTTGATCATGATTTATCGGGCCCTAAAAATGGAACTAACGGCAGACATCCCCTACCTAGCCCAGAAGTGTGGGCTCAGACCAAAACCCGTTTAGGAATTAATCCGCACACACTAGTAGTAGCCTACGACAAACAAGGTTCGGTTTACGCCAGCCGTTTATGGTGGATGCTCAAAGCAACTGGTCACGCAAATGTACGCGTACTCGATGGCGGTCTAGACGCTTGGAATGGGCCTATGGGTAATGTGCCCCGCACGCCTACCCCGGCAAGTCACCCAGCCTCACCAATGCCTTATTTTGGCTTGGTCTTGGTAGATGAAGTCGCGGGTAATTTGCAGTCTCAGAAATATAAAGTCATCGATGCCAGATCGAATGATCGCTACCATGGTCAAAATGAAACGCTCGATCCAGTTGGGGGTCATATTCCTGGAGCGATCAGTCACTTCTTCAAAAATAATCTTTCATCAACCGCTTTCAAAACCCCTGAGCAGCTTTATAAAGATTTCCAAGAAGTTTTAGGTGGCACTAAAGCAGCAGAAGTCATTCATTCATGTGGCTCCGGTGTCACTGCTTGCCATAACCTGCTAGCAATGGAAGTTGCTGGTCTTAAGGGATCTCGTCTCTACGCTGGCAGTTGGAGTGAGTGGTCCTCAAACCCAGATCGACCGATAGAACTCTAGATTGGTTGGCAGCCTTTTAATGCAAGAGAGACAGTAGGATGACAAATCCGACGCCACAGGCAATCAGTACCGTTTGGCGTAAAGATTCTGCCCAGTGTGGCCGACGGTGCATTTGCGGAATGAGATCACTTACTGCTATATAGATAAAGCTACTGGAAGCAATCACCAATAAATAGGGCATCGCTGCGTGAGCGCGCTCCAAGAAGAAGTAAGCCAAGACACCACCGACTACCGCTGATAAACCCGATATAAAGTTGTAAATCAGGGCGCGCGTTTTAGTAAACCCAGCATTGAGCAAGACAATGAAATCGCCGACCTCTTGTGGAATTTCATGGGCAATGATGGCAATCGCCGTAAAAATGCCCACTTGATAGTCGGCCATAAAAGCGGCTGCGATCAATATGCCATCCACAAAATTATGAATGCCATCACCGACTAAGATCATCCAGCCACTGCGGCCAGCATTTTCTGCGTCATGCCCATGATGGTGGTGGTGACCATCCCCTTCATGGTGATGGTCATGGCGCAATAGAGCGATTTTCTCGAGCAGAAAAAATCCCAATAGACCGGCCAGCAAAGTAGCAAAGAGGAGTTGTGGACTTGTATCCTCCATGCTAAATGCCTCTGGCAATGAATGTAAAAAAGCAGTGGCCAGCAAAATGCCTACTGACAAACTCACCATGTTATTGACCATCTTGGACAATAAGGCCAAAGAAAAGCTAGCAGCCACCACGACACTGGCTGCCCCAGCTAAGGCAGTGACCAAGATAATGGTTTGTAAAACTGGCATGTGAATTAAGCTACTCCATTTTTCTTAAACCAAGCGATACATTTTTCCCAGCCGTCTTTTGCAGGACCTTCACGGTAGGTTGCGCGATAGTCTGCATGAAACGCATGCGGAGCATCTGGATACACCTCAATCATCGATGCTTTGGCAGCGGGATTCTTAGGTGCAGCTTGCGCCAAAGCAGTACGCATTTGCTCCACGCTCTCCAAAGAAATGCCTGTATCCGCAGCGCCATACAAGCCAAGTACCGGCGCTTTTAAGTCAGCAGCAATATCCACTGGATGACGTGGATTACCTTCAGTCTTCTCGCCAATCAAGCGGCCATACCAGGCAACACCAGCACGGACCTGCGGCAAGGTTGCAGAAAGCCAAGTAATGCGACCACCCCAACAGAAACCAGTCACACCAACCCGCTTGAGATCACCACCATTTTTACCGGCCCAAACTAAAGCAGCCTGTAAATCGGTAATCACTTGTGCATCCGTTGTCTTGGCAACAATATTCTTTTGAATCTCTGCCACTGTTCCATATGAATTAGGATCGCCAGCACGAACGAACTTCTCAGGGGCAATCGCGAGATAGCCCAGCTTGGCAAAACGTCGTGTGATATCTGCAATATATTCATGAACACCAAAGATTTCACTAATTACAATCACAACAGGTAAAGAGCCTTTAGCGGCCTCAGGTCGAGATACATAAGCTGGCATCTGAAAACTGCCAACGGGAATCATTTGCTCACCAGCTTTAATGCCTTTGAAATCCGTCTCAATTGCAGCGGCCATGACTGGCTCTGAAGCAGCCACTAATCCGATACCAATTCCGGTAGCGCCGATTGCGGATGCCTTCATAAAAGACCTTCTACTGTTTTGTGTTTTGTCATTCATTATTTGTCTCCCTATTAATGAGCTTCTTCCCAATTATCGCCAATGCCGATACTAACCACCAAAGGCACCTTCAGCGTAGCTACATTGCACATTAAATCCGGCAACTTCGCTTGCAAGAGCGCTATTTCATCCAATGGCACATCAAATACCAATTCATCATGTACTTGAAGCAACATTTTGGTCTTTAATTGCTCCTTTTCCAGCCACTCCTGGCAAGCAATCATAGCCAGCTTAATCAAATCAGCTGCAGTTCCTTGCATTGGAGCATTAATTGCGGCACGCTCAGCACCTTGGCGGCGAGGACCGTTGGAACCCTTAATTTCTGGCAACCAAAGACGTCTACCAAAAACGGTTTCTACATAGCCGTTTTCACGCGCCTCTAAACGCGTGCGTTCCATATATTGGGCAACCCCAGGATAGCGATCGAAATACTTTGCAATGTAGTTTTGTGCTGCAGAGCGCTCAATACCTAAATTGCCTGCCAAGCCAAAAGCACTCATGCCATAAATTAATCCGAAGTTAATGACCTTCGCGTATCGACGTTGCTCCGAATTCACATCATTTAAGGGAACTCCAAAGATCTCGGCAGCAGTGGCTTGGTGAACATCTTTACCAGCCCGAAACGCTTCCAGTAAATTCTCATCCTCGGCGATATGCGCCATGATGCGCAATTCAATTTGAGAGTAGTCTGCGGAGAGAAGCTTGCAACCTTCGGCAGGAATAAAAGCCTCCCGAATACGACGCCCCTCTTCTGTGCGAACAGGAATATTTTGCAGATTGGGATCGCTAGAAGCCAAACGCCCAGTGACAGCGGTCGCCTGAGAAAAATTGGTATGCACTCGTCCCGTCTTGGGGTCAGCCATACGTGGCAATTTTTCAATATAAGTCGACATCAACTTGGCCAAGCTACGGTAATCCAAAATACGTGCTGGCAAGGGATAGTCTTCCGCCAACTTTTGCAGCACCTCTTCATCGGTAGAGGGGGCGCCTGAAGGCGTTTTCTTAATTACCGGCAATTCAAGTTGGCCAAACAAGATTTCTGCAATTTGTTTGGGTGATTGAATATTAAAAGGTTGACCTGCTAATTGATGAATCTCGCCCTCCAACTCCAAGAGGCGCTTACCTACCTGCTGCCCTTGCTTAGCCAATAAGGCAGAGTCAATCCGAATGCCATTGCGCTCCATCACACCCAAGACGCGCATGGCAGGCATTTCAACCTGCTCATAGATATAGAGTAAGCCAGGGCTTTCCTGAATCTGGGGCCATAACTCGTGGTGCAAGCGCAGGGTAATGTCCGCATCTTCAGCAGCATAATTTGTCGCAATTTGAAGATCGACTTGATCAAAGCCTATCTGATGAACGCCTTTGCCGCAGACCTCTTCATAACGAATCGTTTTTAAACCGAGATGGCGCTCAGCTAGGCTATCCATATTGTGCGGCATATGCGATTCAAGTACATAGGATTCGAGCAAAGTATCAAATGCAACACCTTGGAGTGTGATGCCATAGTTGGCAAAAATATGCATGTCGTACTTTAAGTTTTGCCCAACCTTGAGGTGACTTGCACTCTCTAGCCATGGTTTCAGACGTGACAGAACAAAATCTCGATCTAATTGCGACTCACCATTACGGTGTGCAACTGGAATGTAACAAGCCTCACCCGGCTTAACCGATAAAGAAATCCCAACCAGCTCAGCAGCTAGAGCATCAAGACTCGTAGTCTCTGTATCGACTGCCGTTAACGATGAGGTTTCAATTTTTTTCAACCACTTATCCAGACTAGCTTCATCGACTACACATTCATATTGACGTTCGATGGCATCTTGTAAATCCGTTGTGTCTTGCGATAGAGCCTTGGTTGGAGCAGATGCAATCGTGCGCGATTTTTTAGCATCCTCCTCCTGATGAGAATTGCTGGCAATCGGGGAGCCTGCCAAATCAAAGCCAGCTCCAGCCCCAGACTCAGACTCAGAAGCCTTATTTTCATTACCTTCCAGGCGCTTTTCAACATCTCGCAACCACGATTTAAACGCATAGCGCTCAAACAATTCTCGTAATAAAGGTGCGTCTTCTGGCTTAGCGTGCAAATCATCTAAGCCAGGTAAATGGGGCGAGAGATCGCAATCCGTTTTCACTGTGATGAGTTGACGGGCTTGCGGCAACCAATCCAAAGATGCACGCAGATTTTCACCAACAACGCCTTTCACTTGATCAGCGTTTGCCATTAAGTTATCAAGATTTCCAAATTCGGCTAACCATTTATTTGCCGTTTTGGGACCCGCTTTAGGAACACCAGGAACGTTATCTACTGCATCACCAATAATGGATAAATAATCAACGATGAGATTTGGTGGCACACCAAATTTAGAAACAACGCCATCGATGTCTAATTTCTCATCTGTCATGGTATTGATCAATGTCACTGATGAATTTACTAATTGCGCTAAATCTTTATCGCCAGTCGAGATAATGGTTTCCCAACCCGCTTGTGTAGCTTGAAATGACAAAGTAGCAATCACATCATCCGCCTCGACACCTGACACCATGAGTACTGGCCAACCCATTGCCTTCACCATGGCATGAATGGGTTCGATTTGCTTCACTAAATCTTCCGGCATGGGTGAACGATGCGCCTTGTATTCGGGATACATTTCATCGCGAAACGTCTTTCCCTTGGCATCAAATACACAGGCTATATGGTCAGCCTGAATCTCAGAACGGGCGCGGCGCATCATATTGACCATGCCATAGATGGCCCCCGTAGGGTCTCCAGCCCCGTTTCTGAGGTCTGGCATGGCGTGGAAGGCACGATAGAGGTAACTTGAACCGTCTACCAACAAGAGTCTATGTTTAGTCATACCGCAATCGTACAATCTAGTTGTGAATTGCCTAAAGGACCGGTTAAGTAACCGCCCATCAATAGGCTTAAAAAGGTGAAAAATGATGCATGCACTTACTAACTTAATTGGCCATTTTTTAAGCCAAAACCTTGCTCTAATGAGCTTCATCGTCTTTTTTGGACTATTTGGAACTAATCTGGCTCATGCCCAGAATAACAGCCAAGCCTTGAGCCCAGCAGAGCTCAACCGCATCAATAATCAACCTTTGGCACCAGCTGTAAGCGCATCAGGGGCTGTAACCACCCCAGAAACACGCAAGCCAAGCTACCAATATAGAGCGCGTAACGGTACTGAAATAACCGAATACAAGGACGCCAATTCACCTACCCAAGTAGATGTCAAAACGCCCTACACCAGTTACGAGATGGCTCCTCCCACTTCAGTCATGCCTGGAGTTCCCCGAGAGACTGATCTGCTGAGCGTGCCAAGTATTAGCATCCCCTTCTAGTCTTTAAGCATCCAAGCAATTTATGGCCGTATTTACTCCGATCGAACTGGACGATATATCCAACTGGATCTCCCAAGACTTCGATATCGGGCAGGCCACTGAGATTCGGGGCATTCATGGTGGAATTGAAAATTCCAACTTCTTTCTTGATACGCATCTCAATGGCAAAAAACAAGAATTCGTTCTCACTATTTTTGAGCGACTATCTGCAGAGCAACTTCCCTACTACCTAGAATTAATGCGTCACCTAGCCAATCAAGGCATCCCTGTTCCCAAACCGATTGAAAACAAACAAGGGCAGATTTTGTTTTCTCTGAAGGGCAAGCCAGCGGCCATCGTTACTAAGTTGCCTGGCTTATCTCGCCTTGAACCAGAAGCCGCACATTGCGCGCTAGTAGGTGAGATGTTGGCGAAGATGCATTTAGCTGGAAAAGATTTTTCTAAGACTCAAGAAAATCTTCGTAGCCTAGGATGGTGGCAAAAGACGGTTCCCCTGGTTTTACCGCATCTAGATCCAGCCCAAAAAGAACTACTGACCAGTGAGCTGAAAAGCCAAGAACAATTTTTTACCTCTTCCGAGTACGCCTCGCTACCCCAAGGCGCTAGCCACTGTGATTTATTCAGAGATAACGTGCTCTTTGACCCCAAGAGCGCAACTGATGCTAGCAATGATCAGTTAGGCGGCTTCTTTGATTTTTATTTTGCTGGTACCGATAAGTGGCTCTTTGACTTAGCGGTGACTGTGAATGATTGGTGTCTGGCAGACAACAAACAAGATTTAGATCCTGCCCGTCTCAATGCCCTTCTTAGCGCCTACCAATCTGTTCGCCCATTGACTGAAAATGAACTAGCCAGTTGGCCTATGATGCTTCGCGCAGCAGCCCTACGTTTCTGGATTTCTCGCTTGTGGGATTTCCATCTTCCACGTGATGCCCAAATGTTGACACCGCATGATCCTAAGCACTTTGAACGTATTCTTTTAAGTCGTCACTCTCTATGAAACTAAACACTGTTGCCCCCAAAGAAGGCTATACCTGGATTCGTCAAGGTATCTGGCTCTTCAAACAAAATCCTTTAGGATTTTTGATGCTGGTCTTCATGTACGTATTCGCCGCACAACTTGCTGTGATGGTGCCAGTCATCGGAGTATTTGCTGTCTTGCTATTAACACCCACTTTGTCGGTTGGTTTTTTAACAGCCTGTCGCCAAGCAATTCAGAAAGAGCGCATCCGTCCGATGGTCTACATCATTGCCTTGCAATCCACCCCACTGATTCGTAAACGGATTCTGCAATTAGGCTTGATTTACGCCGCCATGATCCTGGTCATGAGCTTTATGTTGAGCCTAGCAGTGGATTTTGAATTACTCCTGCCCTTGCTCACTAGTGACAAGCCGATTTCACAGGAAGCCATACGACAAATTTACTTAGTCTTATTTTTTGGCGCCCTTCTCTATATCCCCATTGCAATGTTGATGTGGTTCTCACCCATCTTGATTGCGTGGGCAGATATGTCAGTTCCTCAAGCGCTATTTTCTAGTTGCTTAGCTTGCTGGTCCAATCGCGGTGCATTCTTTTTGTATCTTGCTATTTGGAGCGCTGTGTTGATTGCCATACCGCTGATGGTGGGCATGATATTTGATGCGCTCAATTTTGGTCAAGCCGCCTCATACATCATTGCGCCCATCTCAATGGCAGGTCTTACCATCATGCATTGCTCTTTCTTTGCCACTTGGAAAGCCTGCTTTGCAGAGGATGAAGTGCTGCCTGTATAGCCAGAGCGAGTCTTCAGTCGATTGCAGCTAACTTAGCAATACTGAGCTGTAACCACTTAACGCCGTGACGCTTGAAGCTCACCTGAGCTCTTGCATCGGCGTCCTTACCTTCCAAGCCGGTCACCTTGCCTTCACCAAACTTGGTATGAAAGACATTTTGACCAATCTTAAATGGGTAATCTCCACGAGGTGGTGCAGCCATTCTTCTCACCTCAGTGGATGCCGAACCAATTCGCTTAGTTGGTCGCGAGCGATCACTACCTGAGTCAAAAAAATCATTGGATTCATATTCGCGTTGGCGAGTGTAGCCATCTTGCCAAGTAGAGCCCGAGCGAGATTGACCACCCCATCTGGCATCTTTAGCCTTAGGCGTTAACCACTTCAAGGATTCTTCAGGCAATTCTTCTAAGAAACGAGATGGCATGTTGTAACGTACCTGCCCATGCAACATTCTGGACTGAGTATGGGAGAGATAGAGACGCTCTTTTGCACGAGTGATTGCTACGTACATCAGGCGTCGCTCTTCCTCTAAGCCATTTTGCTCATTCACACTATTCTCATGAGGAAATAATCCCTCTTCTAAGCCGGTAATAAAGACCGAGGTGAACTCCAAGCCTTTGGCTGAATGAACTGTCATTAATTGCACCGCATCTTGCCCAGCTTGCGCTTGGTTATCACCAGCCTCTAAGGAGGCGTGAGATAGGAATGCCGCTAGCGGAGAAATCTCAATACCAGGATCATTTTCGCCAGGTAGCATGGCCGCTGCTGCATCTTGACCATAGCCTTCTTCGGCAATGAATGCAGTAGCAGCGTTGATTAATTCTTGTAAGTTTTCTACGCGGTCTTGACCTTCACGCTCAGTCAAGTAATGCTGAATCAAACCGCTGTGCTGAATCACAAACTCTACCGTCTCGGGCAAGGTGTTGTGACGAGTTGCTTCACGCATATGATCAACCAAGCGGACAAATCCACCCAAGGAAGCACCTGCCTTACCCTCTAAAGAAGAGGCTGCTAAATATAAAGAGCATTGTTGAGCTCTGGCAGCATCTTGTAAGGCTTCGATTGATCGCGCACCAATTCCGCGCGTTGGAAAATTCACCACACGTGAGAATGAGGTGTCATCATTTGGATTTTCAAGCAGGCGCAAATAAGCCAAAGCATGCTTAATCTCAGCGCGCTCGAAGAATCGCAAGCCACCGTAGACACGATAAGGGATACCAGCTGAGAACAAAGCATGCTCGATGATGCGGGACTGAGCGTTACTGCGATAAAGCAGCGCAATTTCAGTGCGCTTAGTGCCGCTACTCACCAAAGCTTTGATCTCATCAACCAGCCATGCTGCTTCAGCATGATCGCTCGGCGCATCGTAGATTCGAACTGGCTCGCCATGCCCAGCATCAGTTCGCAAGTTCTTGCCTAAGCGCTCAGAGTTATTTGCAATCAAATGATTGGCGGTATCCAGAATATGACCATGCGAGCGATAGTTCTGCTCTAGCTTCACCATCATGGGGTGATACTGCTTTTCATACAAACGCATATTTTCAACGTCGGCACCACGGAAAGCATAAATACTTTGATCGTCATCGCCGACAGCAAACACGGAGCTACTGCCCATACCACTGACATTGACTCGACTTGCATCATGTCCAGAAAGTAATTTCAGCCAGGCGTATTGCAATGCATTAGTGTCTTGGAACTCATCAATCAGAATATGGCGAAATCGTTCTTGATAATGTGTCCGAATGGGCTCACTGTGTTTTAACAACTCATAACTACGCAAGAGTAGTTCGGCAAAATCAACTACCCCTTCTCGCTGACACTGCTCATCGTAGGCCGCATACAGTTGAGCCATCTTTGCCTGAAAGTCATCGCCAACCGAAAGATCCTTGGCGCGCTGCCCACGCTCTTTGGCGTGAGCAATAAAGTATTGCAATTGCTTCGGTGGATATTTTTCGTCATCCACCTTCAAACCCTTTAGGAGCCGCTTGATGGCCGATAGCTGATCTTGGGTATCCAAAATCTGAAAAGTGGATGGCAGACCCGCCTCTTTGTGGTGGGCTCGCAATAAGCGATTGCAAAGACCATGGAAAGTGCCGATCCACATACCCCGGGTATTGATGGGCAGCATCGCGCTTAGACGCAACATCATCTCCTTGGCGGCCTTATTGGTAAAGGTCACCGCCAAGACCCCAATTGGGGAAACTTGTCCGGTTTGGATGAGCCAAGCAATGCGGGTGGTGAGGACGCGCGTCTTTCCGCTACCAGCCCCAGCCAAAATTAAGGCGGATTGGGCTTGGCCATTTTCATTGACGGGCGGGAGGGTTACTGCCTCGCGCTGTTCTGGATTGAGGTTCGCGAGCAAGTCTGAGTACATCGTCCCAATTATAATTTGCCTCTTATGCCAAATGCCTCAAATACCCCTAATTCTCCAGCGACCAGCTCGGTAGACGAACTCGCCAAATCCTACGAACCAGCCCCCATTGAAGCCTACTGGGGCCCTGAGTGGGAGCGCAGAGGAATTGCTGATGCCAGTATGGATGAGGGCAAAGGTGATTTTTCGATTCAACTGCCTCCGCCCAATGTCACCGGCACCCTCCACATGGGTCATGCATTTAATCAAACCATCATGGATGGCTTGGTACGTCATGCCAGGATGTTGGGTAAAAATACCTTATGGGTACCAGGTACTGATCATGCCGGTATTGCAACTCAAATTGTGGTGGAGCGCCAGCTTGATGCTCAAAAGATTTCTCGTCATGACTTAGGTCGTGAAAAGTTCCTAGAAAAAGTCTGGGAGTGGAAAGAAACTTCTGGCAACACGATCACGCGCCAAATTCGTCGTCTAGGTGCATCGATTGATTGGGGCAAAGAGTATTTCACGATGGACAGCAAAATGTCCAAAGCGGTGGTGGAAGTATTTGTGCGCCTTCACGAACAAGGCTTGATTTATCGCGGCAAGCGTTTAGTGAACTGGGATCCCGTATTGGGCACTGCCGTTTCTGATCTCGAAGTAGTGAGTGAAGAAGAAGACGGATCGATGTGGCATATCCGTTACCCATTAACCGATGGCTCAGGCTCCTTAACTGTGGCCACTACCCGCCCTGAAACCCTGCTGGGTGACGTTGCCGTTATGGTGAACCCAGAAGATGAACGCTATAAGCATCTCATTGGCAAATCGGTAAACCTACCTTTATGCAATCGAGAAATTCCGATCATTTCCGATGACTATGTTGACTTAAACTTTGGAACTGGCGTTGTCAAAGTAACGCCTGCACATGACTTTAATGACTATGCAGTGGGTCAACGTCATCAGCTTCCTTTGATCAATATCCTCACACTAGATGCCAAAATTAATGAAAATGCTCCGGCCGCTTATCAAGGCATGGAGCGTTTTGCTGCGCGCAAACAAGTAGTTGCCGATCTTGAATCTGCTGGCTTGCTAGAAAAAGTACAGCCTCATAAGTTGATGGTGCCGCGCGGCGATCGCACGCAAACGATCATTGAACCGATGCTTACAGACCAGTGGTTTGTGGCGATGTCTAAGCCAAGTCCAGATAATCAATATCAACCTGGCTCATCCATTGCTGGCGCAGCTCTAGACGCTGTTACCAAAGGTGATATCAAACTGGTCCCAGAAAACTGGATCAATACCTATACCCAGTGGCTAGCAAATATTCAAGACTGGTGCATCTCACGCCAACTGTGGTGGGGCCATCAGATTCCAGCTTGGTACGGAGATGATGGACAAATCTTTGTAGCACGTTCGGAAGAGGATGCGAAAGCTCAGGCTGTTAAAGCAGGGTACACCGGCCAACTTAATCGCGATCCAGATGTATTAGATACCTGGTTCAGCTCTGCATTGGTACCTTTTAGCTCTCTGGGTTGGCCTGAGAAAACGCCTGCGCTGGAACACTTCTTGCCATCATCGGTCTTGGTGACTGGTTTTGACATCATCTTCTTCTGGGTAGCTCGTATGGTCATGATGACCTGCCACTTCACCGGCAAGGTGCCCTTTCATACGGTCTACGTTCACGGTTTAGTGCGAGACGCCGAGGGTCAAAAGATGAGCAAGTCCAAAGGCAATACCTTGGACCCAATCGATCTGATTGATGGCATTCAAATTGAAGAATTGGTAGCTAAGAGAACCTCTGGATTGATGAATCCAAAGCAAGCAGAAAGTATTGGCAAGAAAACCAAGAAGGAGTTTCCAGACGGCATTCCAGCTTTTGGTACAGACGCCCTACGCTTTACCTTTGCCTCTTTGGCATCGCTAGGTCGTAACATTAATTTTGATCAAAAACGCTGCGAAGGTTATCGTAATTTCTGCAATAAGTTATGGAATGCCACTCGCTTTGTTCTGATGAATTGCTCTGGCAGCGATGAAGAGAATGGATTTGCTCCTTGTGACAATCAATGTGGTCCGGATGGCTATTTGGACTTCTCTCCAGCAGATAAATGGATTGTGTCGATCTTGCAAAAGACGGAAGCCGATGTTGCTAAAGGCTTTGAAAACTATCGCTTCGACAATATTGCTGGCAGCATCTATCAATTTGTCTGGGATGAATACTGCGACTGGTATTTGGAGTTAGCAAAGGTGCAACTGCAAACCGGCACCCCAGCACAGCAACGCGCAACTCGCCGCACCCTGTTGCGCGTGCTTGAAACCATTCTGCGCATGGCGCATCCTTTGATTCCATTTATTACCGAGACCCTTTGGCAAACTGTTGCTCCTAAAACCGGTAAAGATGTCTCTGCACAACTCAAGCAAACAATTGCGCTTCAACCCTATCCAATCGCCCAGCTTGAAAAAGTTGATGAACAAAGTGAAGCTTGGGTGGCTCAAATTAAATCGATTGTCGATGCCTGCAGAAACTTGCGGGGAGAGATGCAAGTGCCCCCTGGTCAAAAAGTACCGCTATGGATTAGCGGACCGGAGGCTTTCTTGCAAAAGGCTACGCCTTATCTCCTAGCCTTAGCTAAATTATCTGAAGTCAAAATCTATAGCGACGAGTCTGCCCTGGAAAAAGATGCGCCTGGCGCCCCCATTGCCCTTATAGGCGATCTAAAGCTCCTCCTCAAAATTGAGGTGGATGTAGCAGCTGAACGCATTCGCCTAGGAAAAGAAATTGAGCGTTTGGCTAATGAAATTCAGAAAGCCAGGGTTAAACTGACCAACGAAAGCTTTGTGGCTAGGGCCCCGGCTGAGGTTGTAGCCCAAGAAAAACAACGCCTTGCAGGCTTTGAGCAAAACCACCAGAAGCTTGTTGCACAATTAGAGCGAATTAAATAAGAATTGGATCCTAAATGCCTTTAAGCACCAAAGCCATTACGAAAGCCGTATTTCCTGTTGCCGGTTTAGGCACACGCTTTTTGCCAGCCACTAAGGCTAGCCCTAAAGAGATGCTCAACGTGGTTGATAAACCTTTAATCCAGTACGCGGTTGAAGAAGCTATTGCTGCTGGCATTACCGAAATGATTTTCGTAACAGGCCGCAGCAAACGTGCAATTGAAGACCATTTTGATAAGGCATATGAACTCGAAGCCGAGCTCGAGGCAAAAAACAAGCATGCCTTACTCGAAATCGTGCGAAGCGTTAAACCCAGTCATGTTGACTGCGTATATGTAAGACAAGCAGAGGCCCTGGGTCTAGGTCACGCTGTTTTATGTGCCGAAAAATTAGTGCGTGATGAGCCATTTGCCATCATCTTGGCCGATGATTTATTAGACGGTCAGCCGCCCGTGCTCAAGCAAATGCTCAAGGTATTTGAAGAACAAAATGGCTCTGTTATTGCAGTAGAGAAAATTGATCCGTCCAAAAGCAGCTCATATGGCATCGTCGATGGCAGCGAAGTGGCTAAAGGCATCTATCGCCTCAATGGCATCGTCGAAAAACCACAACCCCAGGATGCGCCATCAAACCTGGCAGTGGTTGGACGTTATGTTTTGTCATCAGATATTTTTGCCCACATTCGGAATCTCAAGCCTGGTGCTGGTGGCGAGATCCAACTGACCGATGCGATTGCTTCCTTGCTAAAAGTTGAGCCTGTCTTTGCTTATGAATACGATGGCGTGCGTTTTGACTGTGGAAGCAAATTGGGTTATCTTAAGGCTTCTGTGGAATTTGCATTGCGCCACCCTGAAGTGGCAAATGATTTTGCGGCTTACCTAAAAAGTCGCTCTCTCACTTGAAGCTATTTAGCGTCTTTTCATGTAGAAGACCAGCACTTCACCTTCGGTGGTGCTGGCAATCAATTCATTTCCAGTCTGCTTAGCAAAAGCTGGAAAGTCGTGAGCAGCGCCAGCATCTGTCGCTTTAATCCTCAAAACTTCACCCGATTGCATAGTTGCTAAAGCTTTTTTGGTCCGCAAAATGGGAAGTGGGCAGTTCATGCCAACCGCATCTACTTCTGCATTGAATGCAATTTCCTGGCTCACTTGCTTGCCACCCAATCTTTTACGCCGGCCAATGCTGCACCAACCTTACTGGGGTCATTACCACCAGCCATGGCCATTTCTGGCTTGCCACCGCCTTTGCCGCCAACCTGTTGAGCAACAAAATTGACTAGGTCACCTGCTTTGACCTTAGCAATCGAATCGGCAGTCACACCCGCAATCAAACTCACCTTATCGCCTTGCACTGAAGCCAATACGATTGCAGCAGTTTTCAATTTAGCCTTTAGAGCATCCATCGTCTCACGCAATACCTGTGCATCTGCGCCATCTAAGCGAGCCGCCAAGACCTTCAGACCGTTGACATCGACTGCCTGATTGGCTAACTCATCGCCTTGGCTAGCGGCCAGTTTTGAATTTGCTTTTTCTAATTCACGCTCTGCTTGACGTAAGGCATCTTGGAGTTGTGCAACGCGATTGACTACATCGCCAGGATGCGTCTTCAAGATGGCTGCAGCCTCATTGATTTTGTCTTCCAAGCCTTGCAAGAACTGCAGTGCGTTACTACCAGTGACTGCCTCTACCCTACGAATACCGGCAGCGACACCACTCTCAGAAACAATCTTCAGACTACCAATATCTCCAGTACGCGCTACGTGCGTACCACCGCACAATTCTTTTGAGCTACCAATCTCTAGGACACGAACTTCATCACCATACTTCTCACCGAAGAGCATCATGGCACCGGTCTTTTGTGCGTCCTCCAAAGACATCACCTTGCCAGAGGTAGCGCTGTTATCCAAAATCTCGCGATTTACGATATCTTCAATACGGCGAATTTGCTCAGCCGTCATCGGAGCATTATGAGTAAAGTCAAAACGGGTCTTAGTAGCATCTACCAAGGAACCTTTTTGTTGTACATGATCGCCAAGTACCTCACGTAGTGCTTTGTGCAAGATATGGGTTGCACTGTGATTGCGCATGATGTCAGTACGCTGAGAAACGTCTACCAAGGCATTTAAGGTATCGCCTACTTTGATCTCGCCTTCTAAGACTTCACCCTGATGCCCAAAGACATCCGCCTGAATCTTAAAAGTATCAGCTACATCAAAACGCACGGTTTCATTACGCAGCTCGCCCTTATCACCCACTTGTCCACCGGACTCAGCGTAGAAAGGGGTGTTATCTAAAACAATCACAGCAGCATCACCTGCTTTAACTACCTGAACTGCTGAACCATCAACATATAAGGCAGTGACTTTCGCGCCTTCATGCTTCAGCGTGTCGTAACCATGAAACTGAGTTGGCTTACCTTTGTATTCCAATCCTTGGGCCACTTTAAATTTACCTGCAGCTCGGGCTTGATCACGCTGCTTTTGCATGGCTACTTCAAAGCCTTCTGCATCGACAGTGACATCACGCTCACGACATACGTCTGCAGTCAAATCCAAAGGGAAGCCAAAAGTGTCATGCAAACGGAATGCCGTTTCGCCATCAACTACTTTTGCACCACTAGCTAAGGCACCTTCCAAGATTTCCATTCCATTGGAAATGGTTTGGAAAAAACGCTCTTCCTCTTGCTTCAGAACTTCGCTAACTTTGTCTTGTGCAGCACGTAACTCTGGATATGCCTCACCCATTTCTTTTACAAGAGCGGGCACTAGCTGATAGAAAAATGGTTTGCGTGCGCCCAACTTGTAACCATGACGAATCGCTCGACGCGCAATACGGCGCAATACATAACCACGACCCGCATTGCCTGGAATAACGCCGTCCACCACAATGAAACTACATGCGCGAATATGGTCGGCAATTACTTTCAGTGATGGGCTTTGGGCATCACAGTTCTCACCACCGGCAGCATCCACTGCTTCCTTGGCAGCCTGCAATAAATTGACGAAGAGGTCGATCTCATAATTGGAATGTACGTTTTGCAAAACAGCAGCAATCCGTTCAAGACCCATTCCAGTGTCCACACTTGGCTTAGGCAAAGGATGCATATTGCCGGCTTCGTCGCGATTGAACTGCATAAAAACGTTATTCCAGATTTCGATAAAACGATCGCCATCTTCTTCTGGACTTCCGGGTGGGCCGCCTGCAATGTGCTCGCCATGATCATAAAAAATCTCAGTGCATGGACCACATGGACCAGTGTCGCCCATCATCC
Organism: Polynucleobacter sp. 15G-AUS-farblos; assembly: GCF_018882445.1. Lineage (GTDB taxonomy): Bacteria > Pseudomonadota > Gammaproteobacteria > Burkholderiales > Burkholderiaceae > Polynucleobacter. Next base: position 28,305 of record NZ_JACVOM010000003.1, read on the forward strand.
AGAAATTATCAGAAGCGTAGCGCGCGCCTTTGTTATCCCCAATCCGAATAATGCGGTCAGCTGGCACGCCGATTTGTTTATTCCAAATCTCGTAAGCCTCATCATCTTCTGCATAGACTGTGACCAACAGTTTTTCTTTTGGTAGCTTTAAAGTTTGGGTCAACAAATCCCAAGCAAATTGAATAGCGTCTTTTTTGAAATAATCTCCAAAAGAGAAATTACCCAACATTTCAAAAAAGGTGTGATGGCGAGCGGTATAACCCACGTTATCCAGATCGTTATGCTTTCCGCCTGCACGGATGCATTTTTGAGCAGTCGTGGCTCGGCTATAAGGGCGCTTGTCAAAGCCTAAAAATACGTCTTTAAATTGATTCATCCCGGCATTCGTAAATAGCAGGGTTGGATCATCTCCAGGCACTACCGGGCTGGAGGGGACGATTTGGTGGCCCTTTTGGGCAAAGAAATCCAGGTATGCCTGGCGAATTTGGGAGACTTTCATGGCAATAATTATCGCATTGGCACCCGTCTAGGGCAAACCCTAGACAAGAACCCCCCAAGGTGCTCTACAATCGCTCAACATTAATAAATAGATCGGCAATTAAGTCGATATACAAGGAGCGCAACTTGAAAATTCGCAATCAACGGGATTTTGGGGCTGGAATCATGTACATGGTTGTCGGTCTCTTTTTCGCCATCGTCGCTAGACAATATCAATATGGCACTGCGGCCAAAATGGGGCCTGGCTATTTCCCATTCTGGCTCGGCATTTTGATGGCCCTGATCGGTCTATTAGTTTTAGTGAAGTCTTTCGGTGCTAAAGCTGCGATTGAATCTATTCCTAAGTTCAACTGGCGCATCATTGCCCAGATTACAGGTGCTGTAGTTCTTTATGGACTCCTTTTACCTAGAATGGGTTTTTTAGTTGCTGTAGTGGTCTTGGTATTTGTAGCAGCAAGTGCGAGTAAGGAATTTACTTGGAAAGGTACTGCAATTAATGCCGCCTTCCTCGTGACCTTTACCTATTCCGTGTTTGTACTGGGCTTAAAGCTCCAGTTCCCACTGCTGCCAGTTTTCTTACAACAATAACGAACCGGGACTCTACAAAATGGATTTATTTACTAATTTAGCCCTCGGTTTTGAAACCGCATTTACTTTACAAAACCTGATGTATTGCCTGATTGGCTGCGTCTTGGGCACCTTGATTGGCGTATTACCTGGCCTAGGCCCGATCGCAACCATTGCCATGCTCTTGCCTGCCACTTATGCTTTGCCTCCAATTGCTGCCTTGATTATGTTGGCTGGTATTTACTACGGCTCCCAATATGGTGGCTCCACAACCGCAATTTTGCTGAATATTCCGGGGGAGACGTCCTCGGTGGTCACGGCAATTGATGGATACCAAATGGCTCGTAATGGCCGTGCTGGTGTTGCCTTGTTCACTGCCGGTATGGGTTCATTCTTTGCAGGTTGCGTAGCAACTTTGATCTTGGCTGCTTTCGCTGCCCCTCTCTCACAGCTTGCATTTAAATTTGGTCCCGCTGAGTATTTCTCACTCATGGTCTTGGGCTTAATTGGTGCTGTGGTTTTGGCATCAGGCTCCTTGATTAAGGCGATTGGCATGATCATCTTGGGTCTACTTATGGGCCTCATCGGTACTGACGTGAATTCTGGTGTATCTCGTTACGCTTTCGACGTTCCAGAGTTAAGTGACGGTATTGGATTCGTTGCTGTTGCAATGGGCGTATTTGGTTTCGCTGAAATCATGGGTAACCTGGAAAAGACTGGTGATGACGAGGGCTTCCTCAATAAGCTCACCACCATGGTTCCTACCAAGAACGATATCAAGCGCATGATTCCTTCAATTCTGCGTGGTACGACGATTGGTTCTGTCCTCGGCATCCTGCCTGGTGGTGGTGCTGCATTGGCTGCTTTCGGTGCTTACTCAGTTGAGAAAAAATCCTCTAAGTACAGCCATGAATTTGGTAAAGGTGCGATTGAAGGCGTTGCAGGTCCAGAGGCAGCAAACAATGCTGCTGCACAAACCTCATTCATTCCATTGCTCACATTGGGCATCCCGCCAAATGCCGTGATGGCTTTGATGGTTGGTGCAATGACCATTCATAACATCCAGCCAGGCCCACAAGTGATGACCAGCAACCCTGCTTTGTTCTGGGGTCTGATTGCATCCATGTGGATTGGTAACGTCATGTTGATTCTCTTGAACTTGCCACTGATCGGTATCTGGGTAAAGCTCTTGAAGATTCCTTATCGCTTCCTCTATCCAGCCATCTTGGTGTTCTGCTGTATCGGTGTTTACACCGTGAACAACACCGTGTTTGATGTTTATGTGACCGCTGGCTTTGGCTTGATTGGTTACCTGTTCTTCAAACTGGGTTGCGAACCTCCTCCATTGCTTTTGGGCTTTGTACTTGGACCGATGATGGAAGAGAACTTCCGCCGCGCCCTGCTCTTGTCGCGCGGTGATTTCTCTACCTTTGTTACGCGTCCACTGTCCTTAGGATTGCTCATTGCAGCAGCCCTCTTGGTGGTCATCGTGGCATTACCAGCGGTTAAGAAAACCCGAGAAGAAGCTTTCGTAGAGGAATAATCTTCTTCCTACACCAGAATGAGCCCGCAGCAGTTTGCGGGCTTTTTCTTTATGGCTTGGGGCTTTTCTCTACAATGTCACTATGTCCCAAGATAGCAAACCATCCAAAGCGGTAGCGCCCATTGCCGAGCCGTCAAATTTTTTACGTCAAATCATCGATCATGACTTAGCGAGTGGTGCCTTTAAGCAGCGCACTGATTTGGCTGGACAATCGATTCCGTCGATCATTACCCGCTTTCCACCCGAGCCTAATGGCTATCTTCATATTGGTCATGCTAAGAGTATTTGCTTGAACTTCGGCTTAGCAGCCGATTACAACCAACAAGCTGGCGGTGCTCGTTGCAATATGCGACTTGATGACACCAATCCGGTTAAAGAGGATGTTGAGTACGCCGATAGTATTTTGGATGCGGTGAAATGGCTGGGCTTTGATTGGGGAACGCATCTCTATCACGCCAGTGATTACTTTGACCAGCTCTATGCTTTTGCCGAAGTGTTGATTGAACACGGCAAGGCCTATGTCGACAGTCAAAGTGCGGATGATATTCATACTAATCGCGGTAACTTTGGGCAAGCAGGCAAAAATAGTCCCTACCGCGATCGCAGCCCTGCAGAAAATTTACAACTATTTCGCGATATGCGCGATGGTAAATTCAAAGACGGTGAGCATGTGCTCCGCCTCAAGATTGATATGGCGCACCCCAATATTGTGATGCGCGATCCTGTGGTTTATCGCATTCGCCACACAGACCATCACCGCACTGGAAGCAAGTGGTGCATCTATCCGCTTTATGATTTCACACACTGTATTTCAGATGCTTTGGAAAATGTTTCTCACTCCATTTGCACGCTCGAGTTTGAAAATAATCGCCCACTCTACGACTGGATCGTCAATTCCCTCAAGGAATTAGGCGTCTTTAAAGACCCAGTCCCCCATCAGTATGAATTTGCTCGCTTAAATCTCACTTACACCATCACTAGCAAACGCAAACTACTGCAATTGGTAGAAGAGAAACATGTTGATGGCTGGGATGATCCGCGCATGCCGACGATTGTGGGTATTCGTCGTCGTGGATACACTCCAGAAAGTATTCGCCTGTTCTGCGAGCGCATCGGTGTATCCAAAGCGGATAGCTGGATTGATATGAGCACGCTTGATCAAGCACTGCGTGACGACCTTGAAGTGAGGGCTCCACGCGCAACTGCAGTGCTAAAACCACTGAAACTAGTAGTTGAGAACTTTGATGCTGCGGCTAGCGAACCCTGTTCAGCCCCGCGTCACCCACAACACCCTGAGTGGGGTAATCGTGAGTTTCATTTCACTAAAGAACTCTGGATCGAAGCAGATGACTTCATGCAGGAGCCTGTTAAAGGCTTCTTTCGCCTTTACCCGCCAATCGGTGATCAGCCAGGCAGTCGAGTGCGTTTGCGCCATGGCTTTGTAGTGGAGTGCACCGGTTTTGAGACGGATGCAAAAGGCAATGTGACCCAAGTCAATGTGACCCATTTCCCGGACAGCAAGAGCGGTACGCCTGGTTCAAATAATTACAAGGTCAAAGGGAATATCCATTGGATTAGCGCAGCTGAAGCGATCCCCGCACAGGTACGCCTCTACGATCACCTCTTTACTGATCCACATCCAGATAGTGGTGATAAAAATTTCTTAGATGCAATTAACCCCCACTCCAAGCAAACGATCTCTGCTTACTTAGAGCCTTGCATGAAAGATGCTAAAGCGGAAGATCGCTTTCAGTTTGAGCGCCATGGTTATTTTGTTGCCGATCAAGTCGAATCCAAACCAGGCAAACCTGTATTTAATCGAACCGTTGGTCTTAAGGATTCTTGGAAATAGTTTTCAAGAAGTGGCTTACGCTGGGATAGCGTAATGGGGTCTTTAATTCTGGCAGTCGTGTATTAGTGACCCTTCTCGACTCACGCATAAACGACCACAGCATCGGACTCACTATTTTCTGCACCTCACTTGCAGACATTCGGGGTGGTCTTTCTAGGCCAAAGGCATCAGCCACCTCATCAAAGTAATCGCCCATTTTGGTTTGACCACCGTCACAGGTATTAATCACTCTTTGCGGTTTGCCGTGATAAACCGCCGCACAAATCAAACTTGCTAAATCATCGCTCTGGATATGATTCGAGTAAGCATCTTCTTCTCGCAATAAAGCGGGTGTTTTTGAATGTAAGCGCTCAAGTGGCAAACGATCAGCCGCATAAATACCAGGTACCCTCAAAATAGTGAGACTGACTCCATGGGTTGGCGCCCATAAACGTAACGCACGCTCAGCATCAACCCTTCTCTGGGCACGCTCGCTCTGAGGCTGAATTGGAGTAGTCTCGCTCACCTCAGCGCCACCATGGTCTCCATAAACCCCGGTAGTACTGATATAAATCAGGCGCCTGACGACATTAGGGGCTTGGGATAAAATTCGAATAAGGTTGCGGGTTCGGCAATCACGATTTCCTTGATTTTGGGGTGGGGCCAAATGAATGACTGTTTGCGCCAAACCGGACAGTCTCCACAAAGATTCTGGCTGATCTAAATTTCCCAAAATTGGAGTCGCGCCAACCTCCCTCAACTCCTGAAAACGATTTGGCGAAGATGTTAAAGCAAAGACTCGATAACTGCGAGCAAGCTGTCTGGCAACACGCAGACCAATATCGCCGCAGCCAATAATCAGGATTCGAGGTTTACCAAAAGATTGCATAGCTAACATCGTAACGATTTATTGAAAGGAATGAGAGTGTCTTTCCAGGTCACGCTCAAAACGAGCGGCAAACAATTTACTGTAAGCGAGGATGAAACACTCCTGGAGGCCGCCCTGCGTCAAGGTATTAACTTACCCTATGGCTGTAAAAATGGCGCCTGCGGCTCATGTAAGGGCAAGGTACTGGAAGGCCAAGTGAGCCATGGTCAGCATAGTCAAAGCGCCCTCAGCTCAGCAGATGAAACTGCTGGCGGGACTTTATTTTGTTGCGCCCATCCAGAATCAGATCTCCTCATTGAAGCCCGTGAGGTCCAAGGCGCTGGCGATCTCGCCATACGCAAGGTTCCTTGCCGCGTTAACACCATTACCAAACCTAGCGCTGATGTTGCTATTTTGCAGCTGCAACTTCCCGCCGCAGAACGCTTTCAATTTTTAGCTGGGCAATATTTGGAATTTCTTCTCAAGGATGGGCAACGTCGCGCCTATTCCATTGCTAATGCCCCTGATCAAGAAGGCCCCCTCGAGTTACATATTCGTCACTTACCAGGCGGCCTGTTTACTGATTTCGTATTTGGAGCCGTTAGCCCTGCATTAAAAGAAAAAGATATTTTGCGCTTTGAAGGCCCGCTAGGAAGCTTCTTCTTGCGGGAGGATTCTAAAAAACCGATTATTTTTGTAGCAGCTGGAACAGGCTTTGCACCAATTAAGTCGATCATCGAGCAGATGCAGGCCAAAAAAATGAAGCGGCCGATTCAGTTGTATTGGGGTGGCCGCCGCCCAGGAGACCTCTATCTCAATGATTTATGCCAGACCTGGGAAAAAGAGATGTCCAACTTCAAATACATTCCCGTGATCTCAGATGCCCTAGCGGAAGATGTCTGGCAAGGCCGTACCGGCTTTGTTCACCAAGCCGTCATGGCAGATCACCCTAGCCTCAAAGAGTTCCAGGTATACGCTTGTGGTGCTCCAGTGATGGTCAATGCCGCACGAGAGGACTTTTCATCCCAGTGTCATCTCCCGGAAGAAGAATTCTTTGCTGATTCTTTTACTAGCGCCGCAGATTTGGCCACAAACTAAATCGCATTAAGCGAGATAATAGAATCACTTATTGCCCTTATTACTTTTGATCAAAAACTAACATGAACAAGCCAACCCAAGCCCTCGATACCAATTCAGTCATGTTTATTACCCAACGCCCTGAGGTCATTATGGTCGAAGGTCGTGGCTCATGGATAGTGGATAACAATGGCAAACGTTATTTAGACTTCTTGCAAGGCTGGGCTGTGAATTGTCTCGGCCATAGCAATACAGGCATGATTGAAGCGCTCAATGCTCAAGCAAAAAAACTGATCAATCCAAGTCCTGCGTTCTATAACGAGCCCATGATTGGACTATCCAATCTACTGACAGCAAACAGTTGCTTTAATAAAGTCTTTTTTGCTAATAGTGGCGCAGAAGCAAACGAAGGCGCTATTAAGTTGGCGCGTAAATGGGGTCAGCTAAACAAGAATGGCGCCTTTGAAATCATTACCTTTGACCACAGCTTTCATGGGCGCACACTAGCGACGATGAGCGCCTCTGGGAAGCCAGGTTGGGACACGATGTTTGCCCCTCAAGTTGCTGGCTTTCCTAAGGCAGATCTCAATGACATCGATTCAGTTAAAAAATTGGTAAACGATAAAACTGTTGCCGTCATGATTGAACCGGTTCAAGGTGAAGGTGGCGTTATTCCAGCGACAGCTGAATTTATGCGTGAGTTGCGCCAATTCACTAAAGAGAACAACGTTTTATTAATCGTTGATGAAGTCCAAGCGGGCTGTGGTCGTACTGGCACACTATTTGCTTATCAGCATTTCGGTATTGAGCCTGACATCATGACTTTAGGAAAAGGTATTGGTGGTGGCGTTCCTCTCGCAGCACTCCTTGCTACTGATGCTGTAGCCTGCTTTGTACCTGGCGATCAAGGTGGGACTTACAACGGCAATCCACTCATGACTGCAGTTGGAATCAGTGTGATTGAACAACTCCTTGCTCCTGGTTTTTTGAGTGAAGTCAAAAGAAAAGGTGAGCTACTTAAAACCGAGTTACTAGACCTATCTTCAGAATTTCATTTAGAAGGTGAACGCGGCGAAGGTTTATTGCGCGCCCTCATGCTGGGTAAGGATATTGGTGGCAAGTTGGTGGAGCTAGCGCGTGATCGCGCTCCAGAGGGCCTACTGATTAATTCCCCGAGACCCAATCTCTTGCGTTTTATGCCTGCACTCAACATCAGCGATGATGAGATTCGTCAGATGTGCGCCATATTGCGCGAGCTACTCAAGCAAGTAGACTAAAAAATCAGTCAATTAGGTTTTTTGGCAAGGAAAAAGTGACATCTTCAACTACTCCGGGCAATGCTCTGACTTGGCGTAGGCCAAATTCCTGAATGCGCTTAACGATGGATTGCGCTAGAGACTCTGGCGCAGAAGCACCTGCAGTCAAACCTACCCGCTTTTTACCAAGAAACCATTCCGCCTTGAGTTGATCTGGTGCATCCACCATGTAGGAAGGCACTCCCAACTTTTCAGACAACTCTCGCAGGCGATTAGAGTTCGAGCTCGCTGCACTACCAACCACAATCACAACATCAACTTGAGGCGCCATAAATTTCACAGCATCTTGGCGATTCTGAGTGGCATAGCAAATATCTTGTTTGCGAGGTTGAACAATATTGGGGAATTTTTTAGTGAGCGCATCAACAATTTCTTTGGTCTCATCTACAGACAAAGTAGTCTGCGTCACAAAAGCAATCTTTTCATCTACAGAAAAGGGCAGGCTTTCTATATCTTCTACTTTTTCAATCAAATACACGCCCTCTTTCACTTGCCCCATGGTTCCCTCAACCTCTGGATGTCCGGCATGGCCAATCATCAAAACGGTAAATCCATCTTTACACATTTTGACCACTTCTAAATGGACCTTGGTAACCAAAGGACAGGTGGCGTCATATACCTGTAATCCCCTCTCCTGCGCATCCTTGCGAACCTCTTGAGAAACACCATGGGCACTAAACACCACGATGCCGCCTTTGGGTACTTCATGCAAACCTTCGACAAAGACTGCACCCTTGTCACGCAATTCATTCACAACATAGGCGTTATGCACAATCTCATGTCTGACATAAATTGGCGCACCAAATCGATTCAGGGCTTCATTCACAATATTGATTGCACGATCCACGCCAGCACAAAAGCCGCGTGGCTGCGCCATCAAAATTTCAGCGCTATCAGGAATAGATGGATTAGTCATAACTTACAAAATGGCCACAATTTCAGCTTCAAAGGTTACGGGCCTACCCGCCAAAGGGTGATTGAAATCAAACCATGCACCCTCTTCATTAATTGATTGCAATACGCCAGCATATTGAGCACCACCAGGCGCATTAAATTCAATCACATCACCCGGATTAAATTCCACATCATCATCACGACCTTCTTTGAGCGCTTTTAGAGAAACCCATTGCACCAAATCTTCTTTACGTTCACCAAAACTTTCCTCTGGCGATAGCACTGCGCTTCGCTTTTCACCAACACCCAATCCCAGCAACACCTTTTCAAAACAAGGAGCAAATTGACCAGAGCCCATCAAAACCGTCGCAGGACGATCAACAAAAGTATTGATGTAGTCATCCCCACTAGGCAAGGTGAGTCGATAGTTGAGCGTCAAATAGGAATTAGGCAAAACAGTAATCTTGGTCATAAGGAGATTGTATCTAGGCCAGCGAGCGATGTGCACTCCCCGATTACAGAATGGCCAAAACATGAGCAGCCTCGAGAAAAACTTCGTCTTTACGGCGCAAAAGCACTGACTGATGCAGAGCTATTGGCAATCTTCTTGCGCGTAGGGGTAAAGGGCAAAAGTGCTGTCTCCTTGGCCCATGATTTATTGCATCAATTTGGCAATCTCCCCCGCTTAATGACCTGCAAACCCACTGAATTTATCCAAGTGCACGGTATGGGCCTATCCAAATGGTCCCAAATTCAGGCAGCCTACGAACTTGTGAAGCGAAGTCTAGAAGAGCAATTAGGTCAAGAATCAGTTTTTTCATCCCCCAGCCAGGTTAAAGAGTTCCTTCAAGCCAAAATTGGGGCCCTACCGCACGAGGTCTTCCTCTGCCTGTACCTCGACTCCCGATTGCACCTGATTGAGTGCCAGGAGCTTTTTAGAGGTTCCATTACCCAAACTGCCGTTTACCCTCGAGAAATCCTAAAAGAAGCTTTATCCCGGAATGCCAGCGCGCTGATCGTTGCCCATAATCACCCCAGTGGCAATCCATTACCAAGCGAAGCTGACCAAGAGCTCACTAAAATCCTATTTAAAGCCCTTCAATTGGTCGATATTCCGCTTCTAGATCATTGCATTGTGAGCGGTAGTGGTTTTTTCTCATTCTCCGACTCTGGTCTTATGAAAATTGAGCCAAAATGATAGTAAATACTAACTTATATAAGTTATTGATCAATTCCTAGGACTTTTTGGGGAGCGGATTGGACTTTTGCTGACAGCAAAGTGATTTAAGGCTAGCCCAAAACAGGCTAGGGCTGATACAATCTTCTTTATTCGCAATTAATGGAGTTATGTCATGGCAAAAGTTTGCCAAGTCACTGGGAAGAAGCCGATGGTTGGCAACAATGTTTCCCATGCAAACAATAAAACGAAGCGTCGCTTTTTGCCTAATCTGCAAAACCGTCGTTTCTGGGTTGAATCTGAAAACCGTTGGATTAGCTTGCGCTTAACCAATGCTGGTTTGCGCGTTATCGACAAGAACGGCATCGATGCTGTGTTGTCTGATCTTCGTGCACGTGGCGAAATTTAAGGAGCGCACAAATGGCTAAAGGCGGCAGAGAAAAAATCAAGTTAGAGTCATCAGCTGGTACTGGTCACTTCTATACAACTTCAAAAAACAAGCGCACTAAGCCTGAGAAAATGGAGATCATGAAGTTTGATCCCACTATTCGCAAGCATGTTGCTTATAAAGAAACAAAGCTGAAGTAAGTTCATTCTTGCTTCAAGCAAATAAAAAACCCGCTACATCAGCGGGTTTTTTATTGCCTCAAAATTACTAGAGGCAACAGAGACAAATATAATTTAAAAAAGATTTATGCGTAGCGACGCAGTCTTAAAGAAAATTCACGTAAGCTGGTGAGGCCACTATCTTCAGCACGTTGACACCATGCATGCAACTGAGATACCAACTGCTCTCGACTCGAATTGGAGCGACTCCAGATAGCCTGCAAATCACGACGCATCTCAATCATCTTGCGTAGCTGCGCATTACCTGCCATCAATTCTTCAAGCTTGAGCTTCTCTTCATCGGTCAAGCGTGACTCATCTTTGGCCAACCAAGTGCGAGCATCCTTAAGATGCACTGCTAGTACTTGCATATGCTGTACTTCATTACTAAAGAAGCGACGCAATGTTTTGCTGTAACGAGCCATGATTTCATAACGATTGGCAATGATGGCTTCCAGAGTATTGTGATCAGCAGGACGTAAGTCGCTCAGTTGGGGCTTGGGCGGGGTCTTCTTCACTGTTGCCAATCCGACTGCACTCATGATCTGAATATACATCCAGCCAATATCAAATTCATACCATTTGTTTGAGAGCTTCGCACTCGTTGCGAAAGTGTGATGATTGTTGTGCAACTCTTCACCGCCAATCAAAATTCCCCAGGGAACAATATTTCTAGAGGCATCTTCACAATCAAAATTGCGATAACCCCAGAAGTGCCCAATGCCATTAATCACACCAGCCGCAGTAATCGGAATCCACAGCATTTGAACTGCCCACACTGTTAATCCAATACCACCGAATAAAAATACGTCGATGATGAGCATCAGACCAACGCCTTGCCAAGAAAACTTGGAATACACATTGCGCTCAATCCAATCGTCTGGCGTGCCGTGACCAAACTTATCTAAGGTCTCTTGATTGGCCGCTTCTTTTTTATAGAGCTCTGCACCACGAGTCAATACGGTATGGATGCCCAAGACCTGTGGACTATGGGGATCATCTACCGTCTCACATTTAGCGTGATGTTTGCGATGAATAGATGCCCACTCCTTGGTCACCATCCCCGTCGTGAGCCAAAGCCAAAAACGAAAGAAATGAGCAACGATGGGGTGTAACTCTAAGGCACGGTGCGCTTGGCAACGATGCAAGAAAATAGTCACAGCTGCAATGGTGATATGGGTGAGCACCAGAGTGAAGATGGTAATTTGCCACCAAGACCAATCCAAATAACCATTAGCAAGCCAATGGAGGAACAAATCAAAACCTGAAGCTGTATTCAAAAGGGCATCCCTGAAGAGATCGAAAACCCTATTTTAGTCTTTAGCGGGCTTCTTGGTTTTGACCTTGATCTCTTTTTCTGCGATCTTTTCAGCGGTGGCAGATGGAGATACTGCTTTCTTTTGAAAAATGGCCCCAAAGAAACCATCGGTTCCATGAATATGAGGCCACAATTGCCACCAAGGATTGTCTGCACTACAACCAAGAGGTAATTTTTCCTTTGGAAACAATGGCTTAAGAACTTCCGCTGCTGGTACAACCTCAAATTCTGGGTGTTTAGCCAGAAAATCCTCTGCAATCCCTTGATTTTCCTGAGGTAAAAGACTGCAAGTGGCATAAACCAGGCGACCACCCGGCTTTAATAGGCGGGCGGCAGATCCTAAGATATTCATTTGCTTTTGATTGAGCTCTAAGACCCCATCTGGGGTTTGACGCCATTTGAGATCGGGATTACGACGCAATGTACCCATTCCACTGCAAGGGGCATCAACCAGCACTCGGTCAATCTTGCCAGCCAAGCGCTTGATCTTGGAGTCATTCTCACTATCGATCCATACGGGATGGACATTGGAGAGGCCACTACGTGCCTGTCTTGGCTTCAGGTTAGCTAAACGACGCTCTGATGTATCAAGCGCATATAAACGTCCTGTAGAACGCATTAAGGCGCCTATTGCTAAGGTCTTACCGCCTGCGCCTGCACAAAAGTCCACTACCATTTCGCCACGCTTGGGAGCTAGCAAGTAGGCCAAGAGTTGGCTACCTTCATCTTGCACTTCAAACATGCCTGATTTGAATGCAGCCGTGTTTTGTAATGCAGGCTTACCCATGATGCGCACACCATCAGGTGCATAGGGAGTTGGGATTGCTTGATAGCGACCACCTAAGGCATTCATCTGCGCAAGTAATTCTTCGCGATTGATCTTCATGGTGTTCGCACGTAAATCTAACAGTGCTGAATGCATTAAAGATTTAGCCAACTCTTCACGCGATTCTTCACCAGGATATTTTCCCAATGCATCCCACAACCATTCAGGCAAATTATTTCGTACCAATGGATTTAATGAAGCAGGATCAACTTTAGAAAAACGCTGCAACCAGTCATACTCACCAGCTTTGAGGACGTGCGCCAAATCAGCAATGGCGCTCTCAGCTCGATTAGCAGAACCCAATCCGCCCTCAGAGAGAGCGGACAGCAAACCCAATAGGGCTAAGCGTCTGGCCTGTGAACCCTCACCGCTAGATGCAAATTGTGAGAACTCATTTTTACGACGCAGGATGGCGAATGCACTCTCTGCAATCAAAGCGCGATCCCGATTACCTAACTGAGGTTCAGCACGAAAATATCGACTCACTACGCGATCGGCCGGTTGCTCAAAACTGAGTAACTCAGGCAACAATCTTTCTAAATGAATTGCATGCTGAGGTAATGCCTTGGCATTAGAGAAATTCTTCTGACCTTCTGGTGCGATTAAATTTCCACTCGCATTACGCCTCTCAGGACGACGCAAAGGATCTTTTGATTTTGTTGCGTAACTTTTATGAGGCGCTAAGCGGGATCCAGCTCTTGAACCGCTGGCAGATTTTCGGGGTGGACGTTCGGTACTCATAATTTAAAAAATTGCGACTCTGGGGGTTGTAACTTCACTTGATTACCTTCTATTCGCAATCGTCCATCAAGGAACCATTTTACGGCCCGCGGGTAAATCTGATGTTCTGCAGCCAAAACTCGAGCCGCTAGGGTGTCAGCATCGTCCCCATTTAGCACTGGAACGGAGGCCTGACAAATGATTGGTCCTTCATCAACCCCCTCAGTGACAAAATGAACCGTGGCACCATGCTCTTTGACGCCCGCCTCTAAAGCACGCTCATGAGTATGCAAACCTGGGAATGCTGGCAATAGTGCTGGGTGAATATTGATGAGTCTACCCTCAAAATGTCGAATAAAACCAGGAGTCAGAATTCTCATGAAACCAGCTAAAACCACCAAATCAGCCCCTAACTGGTCTATTTGCTGAATTAAGGCCGCATCAAAGGATTCTCTGGAGGCGTGCCCCTTATGCTCTATCGCGTACGCCGGAATACCCTGGGAGCGAGCAAATTCAAGGCCCTTAGCCGCTGAATGGTTTGCTATGACCCCGGCAAATTTGACTGGCCAATGCTCTTTTTGAGCTGTTTTGACAATGGCCTCGAAATTAGATCCGCGGCCTGAGATTAAGGTAACGATAGAAAGCATGCCCACAATATAATTGATGGCTACCCTGAAAGCGATTTTGTGAACGTATTCCGTGGCCCCACCCCGTTTTCTGCAGGACCCGCTTGTGCCTTAAGCATCGGAAATTTCGATGGCGTGCACAGGGGTCATCGCGCCCTACTCAAGCAGTTAGTTGAAGGCGCCAAGGAACGAGGGCTTGTGAGCTGCGTGATGACTTTCGAGCCACACCCTAAAGAATTCTTCTCACCGGAACAAGCACCACCCCGGATCATGAATCTGCGTGACAAATTAGCCGCACTTTCTAATCTCGGTATTGATCGAGTGGTCGTAGAGCATTTCAACTCCGCGTTCGCTCGCCTTAGTCCTGAAGAATTTGTATCTGAAATTATTGTGAAGCGTCTGAATGCCAAATGGATTTTGATTGGCGATGATTTTTGCTATGGAGCAAAACGTGCTGGCAACTTTGCAAGTCTAAAAGCAGCCGGCCAACAATATGGTTTTGAAGTGTCCAGCATCCAAACCATCCTAGAGGATGGCGAACGTATTTCGAGCTCTGCACTCAGAGCAGCCCTTGCTCATGGCGACATGAAGCAAGCTGAAAAATTATTGGGTCGACCTTATGGTATTTCAGGCCATGTTATTCATGGACAAAAATTAGGTCGTACTCTCGGTTTCCCTACTTTGAATTTAGCAGTGGCCAATCACTTGCATCATCGTAAGCCAGCAACGACTGGTATTTTCACTGCGCAAGTTTTAGGTCTCTCTGAGAAACCTTTGCCTGCGGTAGCGAGCTTAGGAGTAAGGCCCACCGTAGAAGATCAGGGTCGTGTATTGCTAGAGACTCACATATTCGATTACCAGCAAGATGTGTATGGAAAAATTATTACCGTTGAACTATTAGAAAAAATTCGGGACGAGGCAAAGTATGACGACCTCGATACCCTCACCAATGCCATTGCAGCTGATGCAGCACATGCCAGAAATTATTTCCAGAAAAAAGCTTATGTCTGAAAAAGAAAACACTTATCCCGTCAATCTACTAGATACCTCATTCCCTATGCGGGGTGATCTAGCTAAGCGCGAACCTCAATGGGTTGCTCAATGGCAAAAAAATAAGCTCTACGAAAAGATTCGTGCAGCGCATGCTAATGAACCTAAATTTATTTTGCATGATGGTCCTCCTTACGCCAATGGTGATATTCATATTGGTCACGCGGTCAACAAAATCCTCAAAGATATGATCGTAAAGTCACGTTGGTTGATGGGATTTGATGCAGTCTATGTACCAGGCTGGGATTGCCACGGCATGCCAATTGAAATCCAAATTGAAAAAGAATTTGGTAAGAATCTTCCAACCGCAGAAGTACAAGCTAAGGCACGTGCTTATGCCTTGGTACAAGTAGAGAAGCAAAAGAAAGATTTTGAGCGCTTAGGGGTACTGGGCGATTGGAATAATCCCTACCTCACCATGAGTTATCGCAATGAGGCAGACGAAATTCGTGCACTCGGCAAGATTTGGGAGAAGGGTTATGTCTTCCGTGGATTAAAGCCAGTGAACTGGTGTTTTGATTGCGGCTCGGCATTGGCTGAGGCCGAAGTGGAATACCAAGACAAAACTGATCCCACTGTGGATGTGGGTTTTGCATTTGATGATGCCCAACGCCCAGCCTTAGCGAAAGCATTTGGAATGGCTGAGCTTCCAAATAAACCAGGTCAAATTGTGATTTGGACTACAACACCGTGGACCATTCCTGCAAACCAAGCCATGAATGTTCATCCAGAGCTCACCTATGCACTGGTAGATGTGGGCGACAAGTTATTGATCCTTGCTCAAGATCGAGTTGAAACCTGTTTGCAGGACTACGGCCTAGAAGGCAATGTTATTGCAACTTGCCAAGGCAATCAGCTAGCGAATATTTCTTTCTGGCACCCACTTGCTCCATTGCATGAAGGATATAAGCGTCTATCACCAATCTATCTAGCAGAATATGTCACCTTGGATACCGGTACCGGCATTGTTCATTCTGCACCCGCCTACGGAGAGGAGGACTTTAAGTCTTGCAAGGCAAATCACTTGGATGACAAAGACATTCTGAATCCAGTGATGGGCAATGGAGTGTACGCATCCTGGCTGCCCCTCTTTGCCAATGAATACATCTGGAAAGCAAACCCCAAGATTGTGGAAGCGATGCGCGAAGCAGGTAGTTTGTTGCGCGATAAAACCTATACCCACTCTTACATGCATTGCTGGCGTCATAAATCACCCATCATCTACCGTGCTACATCCCAATGGTTTGCAAGCATGGATAAAAAACCTTCAGATGGCAAAGGTAGTCTGCGAGAGACTGCATTAGCAGGGATCGAAAATACAGAGTTTTTCCCTGCATGGGGCAAGCAGCGACTGCATAGTATGATCGCCAATCGACCAGATTGGACTTTATCTCGCCAGCGCCAATGGGGCGTACCAATGGCTTTCTTTGTTCATAAGGAAAGTGGTGAGCCACACCCACGCACCGAAGAACTGCTTGAAGAAGTTGCTAAGCGTGTTGAGAAAGATGGGATTGAAGCTTGGCAAAAATTAGAAGTTGCGGAACTTCTTGGAGATGAGGCAGCCCAATACGAGAAGAACCGTGACACATTGGATGTTTGGTTTGACTCAGGCACGACTCACTGGCATGTGATTCGTGGCTCACATCGTGATGAGTTACTGACAGCCGAAGCTGAAACACCAAATGGTCGTTTGGCAGACTTATACCTTGAGGGCTCTGACCAGCATCGCGGTTGGTTCCACTCTTCCTTGCTAACTGGCGCCATGCTCGATGGCAAGCCGCCTTATAAAGCCTTATTGACTCACGGCTTCACAGTCGATGGTCAAGGCCGCAAGATGAGTAAGTCTGTGGGTAATGTGATCGCGCCTCAGCAGGTAGCTGACAAGCTTGGTGCTGAAATCATTCGTCTGTGGGTCGCTTCAACCGATTACTCCGGTGAAATGACCATCTCAGATGAGATTCTTAAACGAGTTACTGAAAGCTATCGTCGTATTCGGAATACCTTGCGCTTTCTGTTGGCCAATCTTTCTGACTTCGATCCTAGCAAGCACGCAATGCCAGCTGATCAATGGTTAGAAATTGACCGTTATGCAATGGCACTAGCCAATCAATTGCAAACAGATGTGCAAGCACACTACCAAGCATATGAGTTCCAACCAGCTGTAGCCCGCATGCTGACCTTCTGTTCGGAAGATTTAGGTGGCTTCTATTTGGATATTCTGAAAGATCGTCTCTACACGAGCGCACCTGACTCAGCTGATCGTCGTGCTGCACAGAATGCGCTCTTTCACATTACACGCAATCTATTGAAGTGGTTATCGCCCTTCCTCTCCTTTACCGCAGAAGAGGCATGGCATTCCTTCCCACATGGTTCAAATGAGAAAGCCAAGGATTCCATCTTCATGGAAGAGTTTGGACAGTTCCCAGCCGTTGCTAACTCAGATGAATTACTAGCCAAATGGAATCGTATTCGTGAGATCCGCTCTGAAGTTACCAAAGCCATTGAAATTGAACGTGAAGCTGGTCACGTTGGCTCATCCTTGCAGGCTGAGCTCACGATTAAAGTGGGGGATATTGACTTTGCCATTCTGCACTCACTAGAAAATGATTTGCGTTTTGTCACGATCACCTCAAGCGCCAATATTGAGTTAAGCAGCGCAGGACTTGAAGTCTTAGTTCGCGGCAGCCAATATAAAAAATGTGGCCGTTGCTGGCATCACACTGCAGATGTAGGCAGCAATGCAGAGCATGCTGATTTATGTGGGCGCTGTATCAGCAACTTGTTTGGCAACGGCGATCACCGCCTATTTGCTTAAGACCAATAAATGAGCCTGTCATTTCTCCGCTATCTTGCAATCGCACTCATAGTGCTATTGCTCGATCAACTGAGCAAATGGTCTGCTCTCAGTAATTTGCAGATGGGGGTGCCTGAGCCGGTGCTCCCATTCTTAAATTGGTTGCTTCTCTTTAATCCAGGCGCTGCTTTCTCATTTTTAGCGGATGGCTCAGGTTGGCAACGTTGGTTCTTTACCGTCCTTGGTCTCGGTGCTGCAATCTATATCGTCTATTTACTTTATAAAAGCCAAAGTGAAAAAATGCTGTGCTTGGCACTGAGCTTCATTTTGGGTGGAGCGCTGGGCAATGTCTTGGACCGAGTAATGTTCGGTGCCGTGGTCGACTTTATTGATTTACATTACGCCAATTGGCACTGGCCGGCCTTTAATATTGCCGATAGCGCGATATGCATTGGGGCTGCCCTCATTATTTGGGGTGAAATTCGTAAGTCATTTGGCAAATCCCCTCAATCCCATTAAGCTGGCGCCATGCAATCACTTTTAAATAAAAAAATTGTTCTTGGGATATCGGGTGGCATTGCCGCCTATAAGACTCCCGAACTTGCACGCCAGTTAATGCAAGAGGGTGCTTCGGTTCAAGTGGTAATGACAGAAGCTGCAGGGCAGTTTGTGACAGCCGTCACTATGCAGGCTCTCACTGGCAACCCTGTCTACACCAGTCAATGGGATAGCAGCATCCCGAACAATATGGCGCATATCGAACTATCAAGAGCAGCTGATGCTATTCTGATTGCACCCACTAGCGCAGATCTCATGGCCAAACTATCTTTAGGTTTAGCAGATGATTTGCTCAGTACCTTATGCCTCGCTAGAGATTGCCCTCTACTTTTAGCGCCTGCTATGAATAAGCAAATGTGGGAACATGCGGCCACACAAAGAAGCGCTCAGCGATTAATCAATGATGGCGTTACCTTATTAGGCCCCGCGAGCGGCTTTCAAGCTTGCGGTGAAGTGGGCATGGGCAGAATGCTGGAGCCCGCAGAAATTAGTGAGCAAGTTGTATCCTTCTTTCAGAAAAAATCACTGGCTGGTAAAAAAGTATTAATCACAGCAGGTCCTACTTTCGAAGCCATTGATCCCGTTCGTGGCATTACCAATCACAGCTCCGGCAAGATGGGCTTTGCAATTGCCCGTGCCGCTGTTGAAGCAGGTGCTCAGGTTCATCTCATTGCAGGCCCCTGCGATCTTGAGACCCCTCTTGCAGCCACAGGCAATATTATTCGTACCGATGTAGTCAGCGCCAAAGAAATGCATGCTGCAACACTTCAAACGAACGATAGCGATATTTTCTTTGCCGTTGCTGCTGTAGCAGACTGGGGTGTTGCAAAACCTGCTAAAGAAAAGATTAAACGCCAGGGCCAAAAAGCGCCTGACCTAGAGTTTGTGGCTAATCCAGACATTTTGTTGGATATGGCCAAAACCGTCAAAACTAAAGCGGGTAAACCTTATCCCTATTGCGTTGGCTTTGCCGCCGAATCTACCAATCTAGAGGCGCATGCTAAAGAGAAACTCCAGCGCAAAGGCATTCCCATGATGGTTGGCAATATTGGTCCAGACACCTTTGGTAGTGACCTTAATCAATTACTTGTCATTGATGCTCAGGGCAGCAAAAAACTCGCCAAAGCTGAAAAGTTGCAACTCGCACGGCAACTGATTCAACTCATTGCCAAAAAAATATAAATTCTTCTCTCTCATCTCAGCCTTAACCTTTACTTGCTTTAGGAAATTTTATGCAATCTCTACAAGTCAAAATTCTTGATGAACGTATGCGCGATCAGTTGCCTGCTTATGGCACACCAGGCAGTGCTGGTTTAGATCTTAGGGCATGTATTGATGAAACGATTGAAATTGCACCAGGCCAGACTGTCTTAGTTCCAACGGGATTGGCAATCTATGTTGAAGATCCTCGTTATGCAGCGTTTATTCTGCCGCGCTCTGGGCTTGGCCATAAGCACGGCATTGTGCTTGGCAACCTCGTAGGCCTGATTGATTCCGATTACCAGGGCCAGCTCATGGTGAGCACTTGGAATCGTGGATCAGCCCCTTTCAAGCTAGAGCCGATGGAGCGCTTAGCGCAACTTGTCGTCATGCCGGTTCAGCAAGTAGAACTCAAAGTAGTTGAAGAATTTACTGAGAGTAGTCGCGGCGCTGGTGGTTTTGGAAGTACTGGGCGAGCCTAAGAGCGATGCCCATGTTCGTCTAACTCCCCTTCCCACTTAGAGATCACCGCCGTAGCCAAACCATTACCCAGAACATTGGTGGCAGAACGGGCCATATCTAAGAAGTGATCGATTCCCAAGATCAGTAATACGCCCGCTTCGGGCAAATTAAATTGGGAAAGGGTTGCAGCAATGACTACCAGTGAAGCGCGTGGAACGCCAGCAATACCTTTGGAAGTAATCATTAAGACCAGCAACATCAAAAGCTGTTGCGATAAAGGCATATCAATTCCATAAACCTGTGCAATAAAGATGGCGGCAAATGAGCAATACATCATAGAGCCATCTAAGTTAAAGGAATAGCCAACCGGCAACACAAAAGAGGCGATCTTGTTCTTGCAACCAAAGCGCTCAACCTGCTCTAGCGTCATCGGATAAGCAGCTTCAGAGCTCGCAGTAGTGAAGGCCAACAAAATCGGCTGGCGCAACATCGAAACCAAATGAAATGCGCGTCTTTTGAGTACGAGCGAGCTAAGCAAAATAATGACTACCCAGAGCATCAAAATGGATGCGTAGAAGCTAGCCATAAACTTGCCGTAGGTAAATAAAATATCCAAACCGTTTTCTGCAATCACCGAAGATACCGCAGCAAAAACTGCTACTGGTGCGAACTTCATCACCGCGGTAGTGATCTTGAGCATGATGTGAGAGAGCATGTCTAAGTTACGAATGAACTCCTCTGCTCGCTGACCAAAACTACCTGCAGCAACCCCAAAGAAGATGGCGAAGACCACGATTTGTAAAATCTCGTTCTTACCCATCGCCTCGAAGATGCTGCTTGGGAAGATATGCTGGAAAAAATCTCGAATATTAAAGCCACCCTTAGCTAGCCCTGTACTGGCGGTCACCTCTGGGATTGGCAAGTTAACACCGACTCCTGGATCAAGCAGGTTCACCATCAATAAACCCAGCAATAAAGACACTAGGGACATAGAGATAAACCAACTGAATGTTTTTAAGCCTACGCGGCCAATAGCAGAGGCATCTCCCATACGCGAAATACCCACTACCAAAGTACTAAAGACTAATGGCGCAATGATCATCTTAATCAGGCGCAAAAAGATATCCGTTAATACAGAGATGTATTCGACATATTGAACCGAAAACCCAGAAGCTGAACCGAAGTGATGAACGAGATAGCCGCTGACGATCCCCAGGATCATGGCGCCAAGAATAAAGTGGGTAAGTTTTTTAGACGACATGAATATCCTTGATTATTTTGACTGAATGCCAGGAGATGTCAGCACGGCTGGACTCAGGATCTTATCCAGTGTTTCTTTATCCATGAGGCCAAGCTCTAATACCAGATCAGCGACCGAGCAATTTTCTTGAAGGGCTCTTTTAGCAATCATGGTGGCATTCTCATATCCGAGATAGGGATTTAATGCAGTGGCAAGACCCGCAGAAGTGCGCACGCGCTCGGCCAATACTTCACGATTGGCGGTAATACCAACAACACAATGTGTTTTTAAAGTATTACAACCAGCACTGAGATGCTCAATACTCTTAAAAAGACTATGGGCAATAATCGGCTCAAAGGCGTTGAGCTGTAATTGTCCTCCCTCAGCAGCCATAGTGATAGTGACATCGTTACCAATCACTTCAAAAGCAATTTGATTCACCACTTCCGGAATTACAGGATTGACTTTGCCAGGCATGATAGAAGAACCGGCAGCCCGCGGTGGCAAGCGAATTTCATTTAAGCCTGCCTGTGGTCCACTAGATAGCAAACGGAGATCATTGCAAATTTTAGATAACTTGACTGCAATACGTTTGAGTACTCCAGATAGCTGAACAAAAGCACCACAGTCCTGGGTTGCTTCAATCAGATTGGGAGAAATGACCACATCTACTCCAGAGATCTTTTTCAGATTCGCAATTGCTAACTTGGCATAGCCGACATCGGTATTGATCCCAGTTCCAATAGCGGTTGCGCCCAAATTAATCTCCGCTATCAATGAAATCGCCTCCTTCAGTCGATCTTCATCCTCCCGAATCATGACGGCATAAGTGGAAAACTCTTGACCTAAAGTCATTGGAACCGCGTCTTGTAATTGCGTTCTACCAATCTTCAGAATATCTTTGAACTCCTCAGCCTTATCAGCAAAGGCTTGGCTCAAAGAAGCCATCGCCTTGAGCAAGCCAGGTATTGCTAGGCATGTAGCTAGGCGCAAAGACGTGGGGTAAACATCATTCGTACTCTGAGACATATTGACATCATTAATGGGGTGCAATTTGGAATAATCACCTTTTGTGTAACCCAAGATTTCTAGCGCCCGATTTGCAATCACTTCATTGGCATTCATATTGGTAGAGGTACCTGCACCTCCTTGAATGACATCGACAACAAACTGATCATGCAGCTTGCCAGACTCAATCTCATGACACGCCTTGATGATAGCTTCGGCTTTCTTGGGGTCTAAGTGGCCTAGCTCTAAATTGGCTTTTGCGGCAGCCTCTTTGACATAGGCTAAGGACTTGATGAGGTCAGAGTATTCGCCAATCACTTTGCCGGTGATGGGGTAGTTCTCAATCGCTCTTAAAGTATGAATTCCCCAATATGCATCCGCAGGAACTTGGGCATCCCCCAGAAGATCGTGCTCTGGGCGGGTGGAATTTGTCATGTCATTCTCCATCAAAGATAGCTTCAATGTATCACCAAATACTTAAATCACTACTTTCAGGAAAAGAAAGGCCGCCCTGAGGCGGCCCTTCTGGGAAACATGATTCTACTTACTTACGAATATGCGCTTTACGAGCAGCATCTTGTGACATACCTGCTCCAGCACCTTCACGAGACTCTTTTTCAGCGGTAATTTCTTTGCGGCGCTCTTTACAAGAGCCTGCAATTTCTTGCAGCGCTTTGCGAGCACGTGCAGCAGAAGCTTTCACTCCCTTACCTTGAAACTTTTCATTTTCAGCTTTATAGGTTTCGAAAGCTTCTAGTAATTTATCGTGATGAGACATGTTTTCCTTTTTTAGTGGTTATTAGTACTTCAGATTTCTTCAGCGGGTGCTACATCTGCTTTGGGTGCCTTTCTTGGAGTGACAGGGGCATCAAACTCTAACTGCACTTTACCATCCGCATCAATATCAACTGCGACATGACCGCCTTGCGCCAATTTACCAAATAGAAGCTCATCAGCAAGCGCCTTGCGAACCGTATCCTGAATGATTCGCTGCATTGGACGAGCACCCATGAGTGGATCAAAGCCATGCTTGGCCAAATGAGCGCGCAAAGCTGAGCTGAAAGTTGCATCCACTTTCTTCTCATGCAATTGCTCTTCTAGCTGCATCAAGAACTTATCAACTACACGCATGATGATTGTTTCATCCAGAGCCTTGAATGAAACAATCGCATCTAAACGATTGCGGAACTCAGGCGTGAAGAATTTCTTAATATCGGCCATTTCATCGCCAGATTCACGTGCATTGGTAAAGCCGATGGTAGATTTCTGCATCGCCTCAGCACCAGCATTCGTGGTCATGATAATGATGACATTGCGGAAGTCAGTCTTACGGCCATTGTTATCAGTTAATGTGCCGTGATCCATAACCTGTAAGAGGATATTGAAAATATCCGGATGGGCTTTTTCAATCTCATCTAACAAGAGGACGCAATGTGGCTTTTTATTGACAGCTTCCGTCAGCAAGCCACCTTGATCAAAGCCTACATAACCTGGGGGCGCACCAATCAAGCGACTGACCGCATGACGCTCCATGTACTCGGACATATCAAAACGCAGGAGCTCGATCCCTAAAATATAGGCCAGCTGCTTAGCAACTTCAGTTTTACCCACACCTGTTGGACCCGAGAATAAGAAGGAGCCAATGGGTCGATCGACTTTACCCAAACCAGCACGGGTCATTTTGATTGCACTAGCCAAGGCCTCAATCGCAGGATCCTGACCAAAAACCACACTCTTAATATCGCGATCCAAGGTCTGTAACTTACTGCGGTCGTCCACAGTAACGGATTGGGGCGGTATGCGAGCAATCTTGGCAACAATCTCCTCAATCTCAGGACGGCCAATCGTTTTCTTTTGCTTTGATTTAGGCAAAATACGCTGCGCAGCACCAGCCTCATCAATCACATCAATTGCTTTATCAGGCAAGTGACGATCATTAATGTAACGAGAAGAGAGTTCTGCCGCAGCAACCAAAGCCGCTGATGCATATTTCACGCTGTGATGCTCCTCAAAGCGAGACTTGAGACCTCGCAGAATTTGCACAGTCTGATCTACTGTTGGCTCGACTACATCGACTTTCTGGAAGCGACGCGATAGCGCTGCATCTTTTTCAAAAATGCCACGATATTCGGTAAAGGTGGTTGCACCAATACATTTGAGCTGACCATTCGATAGTGCTGGCTTTAACAAGTTACTAGCATCTAGCGTTCCACCTGATGCAGCACCAGCACCAATGAGAGTATGAATTTCATCGATGAACAAAACGCCATGCGCATGATCTTTCAATGATTTCAGCACGCTCTTTAAGCGCTGCTCAAAGTCGCCGCGATATTTAGTGCCCGCTAAAAGAGCACCCATATCTAGTGAGTACACAGTAGCATTAGCCAAAATCTCGGGAACGTCACCCTTCACAATGCGCCATGCCAATCCTTCGGCAATCGCAGTCTTACCAACTCCAGCCTCACCTACCAAGAGGGGGTTATTCTTGCGGCGACGGCATAAAACCTGAATCACGCGCTCGACTTCGCTATCTCGCCCAATCAATGGATCAATCTTGCCCTGGCGAGCCAGTACATTCAAGTTCTGCGTATATTGATCGAGAGGACTTTCCTTACCAGAAGATGCTGACTCCTCAGTCTCTTGTGCAGCATCAGCAGGCTTGACCTGCTCCGCCTGATCTTTGCGTACACCATGGCTAATAAAGTTCACAACATCTAAACGAGTGACGCCTTGCTGCTGTAAGAAATACACTGCGTGAGAATCTTTTTCACCAAAAATAGCTACCAATACATTAGCGCCAGTGACTTCTTTCTTGCCATTGGATGTGGATTGCACATGCATGATGGCGCGCTGAATCACACGCTGAAATCCTAAAGTAGGTTGGGTATCAACCTCATCGGTACCCGGTACCACTGGCGTGTTGTCATTGATAAAATTCTTTAGCTGTGCACGGAGCTCTGCAATATTCACCGCACAGGCCTTAAGCACTTCAACCGCAGTAGCATTGTCGAGCAAGGCTGCTAATAAATGTTCCACCGTAATAAATTCGTGACGCGAAGCTCTAGCGTCAACAAATGCCATGTGCAAACTCACTTCCAATTCCTGGGCAATCATGCTTCCTCCATAGTGCACTGTAGTGGGTGGCCCGCTTCACGGGATAATTCGACAACTTGATGCACTTTGGTGGCAGCAACGTCACGGGTAAAGATTCCGCAAACGCCTTTGCCAACTAAATGTACCTGCAACATAATGCGTGTAGCTGTTTCATGGTCTTTATTGAAATACTCTTGAATCACCATCACCACAAATTCCATTGGTGTGTAATCGTCATTCAATAACAATACTTTAAACATCGATGGTGCTTTGACTTTTTCTGCCTGCTTTTCGAGCAGGATAGTGTCCTCGACGTAAGGATTAACTGGGTTACCAGTAGTGGGATTTTTAGGTGTGCGACTCATGAGAAACATTCTAAACACAGATATCAAAACTTTTTATTACCGGGGTCTTGTTGCAAAAACCCCGCAAAAACCCCTATTTAGTCCATATTGGGGCATTTTTCGATAAAAAAAGGGGTATTTACTAGGGGATATACACATTTAACTCCTTGACACCCCTACAAAAAGGGCAAACAATCGGGGTGTAGGCCTTAATTAAGGTTCTATTTAGGCGTGTTGTGGAGCGAGACTGATTAAAAAGTATTTACCCTCATCACGGTTGTTTTAAGTTTATGTAATGGAGTTCGCATGGCGACCGGAATTGTTAAGTGGTTCAATGATGCAAAAGGTTTTGGCTTTATCAAACCTGATGATGGTGAAGAAGAGTTGTTCGCGCATTTCAGCGCAATTACTATGCCTGGGTTCAAAACCCTTAAGGAAAACCAAAAGGTAACGTTTGACATTACCCAAGGTCCTAAAGGCAAGCAAGCTACCAATATCCAAGCGGCTTAATCGTCTCTTAGATCATTATCGAAAACCCAGGACTTGTTCCTGGGTTTTTTTTCGTCCGTAATTTGCCTCACATAAAATACCCAACATGCTCATATTCAAAAAACAACTACGCTGCTTGCTGACAATCATCTCCCTTTTTGCCCCGGGCCTTGCCTTGGCCCAAGTCAATGTCGGCTTACCCACAATTGAATTAAAAGCAGGGATGTATCGCATTCAGGCCGAATTAGCTGACAACCCAAAAGCAAGACAAGTGGGATTGATGAATCGCACCAGCATGCCAACCAACTCAGGAATGCTCTTTGTCTTTGACCAAAAGGCAGCGCACTGCTTTTGGATGAACAATACCAAGATCCCACTATCGATCGCTTTTATTGAAGATGATGGAAAGATTGTGAATATCGAAGAGATGCAAGCGGATACTACCAACAATCACTGCCCTAAGGCTGTAGTGCGTTATGCCCTGGAGATGAATAAGCAATGGTTCGCAGAGCGTGTCATCGTGCCGGGCACTGTGATTACAGGGCTGCCCAAGAGGTAAGTAGCAAATCTCTAGAGAATAAAAAACGCAGACCGAGGTCTGCGTTTTGCTTAATACGCATTTGCTTTATTCAAAGTGGCAAACATAATGCACTGGTTGTTCAGCACGAATAATGAAATAACCGCCCTTCTCTACTTCCCAACTTTGGCCAGCCTTGAACTCCTGTTCAGGTGCGCCATTAATGCTAACAAAAGCATTGCCATCTACCACTTCCATTATTTCTTTAGTGCCCAAGTCAAAACGTAAAGTACTAGGAAGCACAACGCCTACTGACTTACGAACACCATTAGGCAAGGTGACAGTGTGAGATACACACTTGCCATCAAAAAATACATTGGCTTTTTTGCCTACTGAAACTTGATCAAATTGCATCTGAATTTCCTCTAATCTGAATATGGGTTTAATTATTTTTGAGCGCGCTTGCGTTTCGCAATTTCTGCAATGCGCATACGCAAGGCATTGAGCTTGATGAAGCCACCAGCATCGGCTTGGTTATACGCACCGCCATCATCATCAAAAGTCGCGATATTTTGATCAAACAAAGTATTGGCTGAATCACGTGAGATCACAGATACGGATCCTTTGTAAAGCTTCAAACGAACCACACCATTGACCATCTGCTGGGTATGATCGATCAGGGTTTGTAAAGCAATCCGCTCTGGCGACCACCAGAGGCCGTTATAGATCAAGCTAGCGTAACGCGGCATGAGATCGTCTTTAAGGTGGGCCACTTCGCGATCAAGGGTAATACTCTCAATACCTCGGTGTGCCTTCAAGAGGATCGTACCGCCTGGGGTTTCGTAACAACCACGGCTCTTCATGCCGACAAAACGGTTTTCCACCAAATCAAGACGGCCGATGCCATGCATTCCGCCAATACGGTTTAGTTCAGCCAATAGCTCATGTGGTTTATAGGCTTTTCCATTAATCGCAACTGGATCACCTGATTTAAATTCAATTTCAATAATTTCTGGGGCGTCAGGCGCCTTCTCAGGAGAGACAGTCCAACGCCACATTGACTCTTCAGCTTCAGCATTTGGATTTTCCAAATGACGGCCTTCGTAACTAATGTGCAATAAGTTGGCGTCCATTGAATAAGGTGATCCGCCCTGCTTATGCTTCATCTCAACAGGAATGCCATGTTTTTCAGCGTAGGCCATCAACTTTTCACGTGAAAGCAAGTCCCACTCACGCCATGGGGCGATGACTTTAATTCCTGGCTCTAATGCGTAGTAACCCAACTCAAAGCGAACCTGATCATTACCTTTACCAGTAGCGCCATGAGAAACAGCATCTGCACCTGTCAGGCGAGCAATCTCTATTTGACGCTTCGCAATCAATGGGCGGGCAATTGATGTACCTAGTAAATATTCGCCCTCATAAATCGTATTGGCACGAAACATGGGGAAAACAAAGTCTCGGACAAACTCTTCACGCAAATCATCGATAAAAATATTCTCTGGCTTGATACCAAACTGCAAGGCCTTAGCGCGGGCTGGCTCCAACTCTTCACCCTGACCCAAGTCAGCTGTAAATGTCACGATCTCACAACCATAAGTGTCTTGAAGCCACTTCAAGATCACGCTAGTGTCTAGACCACCTGAATACGCCAATACTGCTTTTTTAATATCAGACATGATTTCTATTCAATCAAAAAATAATCAAAACAAATTACAAAACTAAATAAATTCTTCACTTTTAGTCCAGGCGCCCACAGAGCAAATACTCCATTAGCGCTTTTTGAATATGCAAACGATTTTCCGCCTCTTCCCAGACAATACTTTGAGGCCCATCAATTACACCTGCAGATACTTCTTCTCCGCGATGCGCTGGTAAGCAATGCATAAACAAGGCATCCGGCTTTGCAGCAGCCATAAGCTCCTCATCAACCATCCAATCTTGGAAGGCCTTCATGCGGGAAGCGTTTTCATCTTCATACCCCATGCTAGTCCACACATCTGTTGTGACCAAGTCAGCGCCCTTGCAAGCATCCATCGGGTCAGCACACACTGTTAAATGTTTTGCCGCTTCCTCAGTCAAACGAGAAGTGTCTAGTTGATAACCTTCTGGAGCTGAAAAACGAAACTGAAAATCTAAACACTCAGCTGCCTGAATCCAGGTGTAGGCCATATTATTGGCATCACCCACCCAAGCTACTGTTTTCCCCTGAATAGGCCCCCTTGCTTCCACGAAAGTAAAGATATCGGCTAAGACTTGGCAAGGATGAAACTCATTGGTTAAACCATTAATCACTGGCACACGAGAATTAGCAGCAAAGCGCTCAATGATCTCCTGCCCAAAGGTACGGATCATGATGATATCCGTCATTCTGGATATCACCTGCGCAGCATCCTCTACAGGCTCACCACGCCCTAATTGAGTATCGCGAGTATTCAGGTATACAGCGTGTCCACCAAGCTGATGGATGCCTGCTTCAAAGGATAGGCGCGTCCGTGTAGAGTGCTTCTCAAAAATCATGGCTAAGGTACGGTCATGCAAAGGATGCCAAGTTTCGTAACTTTTAAATTTTGACTTGAGCCATGCCGCTCTTTTGAGCAAATAGTCATACTCTTCGCGCGTGAGGTCAGAAAACTGCAGGTAGTGCTTCACCTGACCAGGCACTTGAGGCTTTGCCAGAGATGTCATAGTTGAGCTTTCTACTAAAGTTTTAGCTTGCATTTTTTTCTCAAAGCATTCGACTGCACGAAAATAGATCCTAAAGTCATCTTACGGCCAACTCTGGCTGTTAAGCTAGAGGGCTTAGTACCCCTTATTTCTACCACGATCTTGACGCCAACTTGAACCACAAAAAGCTTTTCATTCAAGGCATTACAACTTCCGGCAAGCCATTTCGGCCCAGCGATTGGGCGGAGCGTCTTTGCGGGGTGATGGCTACCTTTCGCCCCCCAGGAGATTCTGGAGACCCTCGCTTCACTTATTCGCCCTATGTCAGACCCGTACTGATTGCAAAAGTGAAATGCGTTGTTATTGATACCAGACTAGGTGAGCTTGATCCGAGAGCGCTGGACTTTGTCGTGAACTTTGCCAAAGACAACAGCCTACCGATCGAAGAAGCGTGCGAGTTTGAACCCAAACCCCAAACCTAGCCCTAAAAACAAAAACCCGCTCTGATCAGGAGCGGGCTTAGGTCGAAACTACTTCGACCAGCCTAAAACAATTACAGAATTACGCTGCCATCGCCTTAATAGCGGCGGACAAACGTGACTTCTGACGTGCTGCAGTATTTTTGTGAGCGATCTTTTTATCAGCAATCTTGTCGATTGTTGCCTGAGTTGCTGCGAATACTTTCGCTGCAGATGCTTTATCACCAGTTTCGATTGCTTTACGAACTGCCTTAATGGAAGTACGAAGCTTTGAACGCAAGCTGGAGTTATGCTCGTTCTGTTTTACTGCCTGGCGTGCGCGCTTACGCGCTTGTGCTGTATTGGCCATCTTTAAACCTTGCCTCTATAAATTACAAACTACGATTAGTTGAAAATCTTGTCGGACTTGCTGGATTTGTAAGCCAGCTCACCAAAACCCAAGATTTTACATTAAAGGGGCAAAAAAGCCCAGTTGCTTGATAAATAGGGGAAAATCGGCTCATGAACCTGCTTTCTGCCGCTGCCAAAGTTAGCTCCCTGACGATGCTATCCCGTATTACGGGCCTCCTGAGGGAGACTTTGATCGCCCGTAGCTTTGGCGCATCCGAGTGGACTGATGCCTTTAATGTGGCTTTTAGGCTACCGAACCTTCTGCGCCGTCTATTTGCTGAGGGGGCCTTTTCCCAGGCATTTGTACCCATTTTGGGGGAAATTTCCAGCAAAGGGGACCAAAAACAGGCTCAAATCCTCGTTAATGCGGTCGCCACCCTCTTATTTTGGGCTTTACTGCTGACGGTACTGCTTGGGGTCATTGGTGCCCCAGTGCTCATTCTGGTGATTGCTACAGGATTTAGCGGTGGCCCTGCTTATGAGGCAAGCGTGGTCATGACCCGCATCATGTTCCCTTACATCGGGCTAATTTCCATGGTTTCACTATCGGCGGGGATTTTGAACACCTTTGGCCGCTTTGCCATCCCTGCCTTCACCCCTGTTTTACTCAATCTCGCCTTGATTGGCAGCGCAATCTTTCTGGCACCTCATTTAGATCAACCTATTTATGCCCTGAGTATTGGCGTGTTGTTGGGCGGCGTACTGCAATTAGCGATTCAAATTCCTGCCCTGTCACGTTTAGGACTTTTGCCACGTATCGGTTTATTACCAGGAGCCATTAAATCTGCAGTTCAAAATCCCGATGCCAAGCGTGTTTTAAAACTGATGGGGCCTGCAGTATTTGCGGTATCGGTCGCACAAATTTCTTTAATCATTAACACTAATATCGCTTCTCGCTT
The DNA here is from genome assembly GCF_018882445.1 of Polynucleobacter sp. 15G-AUS-farblos. GTDB lineage: Bacteria > Pseudomonadota > Gammaproteobacteria > Burkholderiales > Burkholderiaceae > Polynucleobacter. The sequence goes on from NZ_JACVOM010000003.1 coordinate 59,362, forward strand.
GCAAGCCGGCAGTGTTTCTTGGCTTTCTTATGCCGATCGACTAATGGAGTTTCCAACTGCACTTTTGGGTGTTGCTTTAGGTACGGTACTGCTGCCGAGCTTAAGCAAGGCAAACGCCAAAAATGATTTAGTCCATGCGGGTGAACTTCTAATCTGGGGTTTGCAGCTAACCTTTTTATTAGCTGCACCTTGCGCCATTGCACTCTTCATTTTTGGTGAACCGATTGCAGCAGTGCTGTATCACTACGGAAAATTTACCGCTCTCGATGTCTTAATGACGCAACGGGCTTTAGCTGCTTATGGCGTTGGTCTCATTGGCCTCATCTTGGTCAAAATTTTGGCGCCTGGTTTTTATTCTCGCCAGGATATTCGGACACCAGTCAAAATTGGCTTGCTCGTACTAGTAGCCACGCAGTTGGCTAACCTAGCCTTTGTCCCTTGGCTTGGACACGCCGGCTTGGCATTATCGGTAGGCACAGGCGCCTGTCTGAATGCGGCTCTACTATGGGTAGGACTCCATAAACGAGGCGCCCTACCCAGCTCGGCTTGGGTCAAATACCTAGGGCAATTATTGTTAGCGCTAATCCCTTTTTCTGGGGTACTTTTTTATGCTGCTAGCGCACACAATTGGATCGTCCTGCAATCAGATCCCTGGATTCGTATTGGCTTGCTGGCAGGCTGGCTTGCTTTGTCGGCTGTTGTCTACTTTGCCTCCCTGGCTTTAGTCGGAATTCGCTGGCAAAAATTCCTGCGTCATGCAAAATAGGATGTATGCCAACACAACAACTCGACTATTTCACCTCCCTAGTTGCTGAAGACGAACACCTGCCTTTAACTGAGGCAGCGATTGCGGTTGCTCAGCACGCATATCCTGATTTAGATGTTCAAGGAGTTCTCGATCAAATTGATGAGATGGGGAACAAACTCAAGGCCCGCATCACTCCAGACACATCACCGATGCAGCGTTTGCAAATTCTGAAGCATTTCTTTTATACCGAGTTAGGCTTTGGCCCAAACCCGAATGATTTTTACGCACCAGAAAATTCTTATCTGCACTACATCCTTGAGAATCGCAGAGGTATTCCAATTTCACTCGCGATCTTGATGATGGAGCTTGGCAATCAAATTGGATTAAAAATTCGTGGGGTGTCATTTCCAAATCACTTCATGATGCGCATCTCCTTACAACAAGGTGAGGTGATCATGGATCCACTCACTGGTGAATCACTCTCCAAAAATCAATTGCAAGAGATGCTGGACCCCTATTTAGATGCTAAGGGCTATCGGGGCGAGTTGAGCTTACCGCTCAACGTATTCTTGCGTGCTTCAAGCCCAAGAGAAATTCTGTCGCGCTTCTTAAGAAACCTCAAAATGATTTACTCCGAACATGAACGTTGGGAGCGCTTGCTGGGCATTCAGGAGCGCCTAGTGATACTGCTGCCAGATTCGGTTGAAGAGGTTCGCGATCGCGGCCTGATCTTTGCTCAACTGGAATATTTCCGACCAGCTCTTGATGATATGCATCGCTATCTTAGCGCAGCGCCTGAAGCCGAAGATGCGGGTGATATTCGCGAACATATCGCGACACTAGAAAGTCAAACCAAACTGCACTAAGGTTTAGAGCAGTTTGGTGGTTTGCTTATTTTTGCTTGCGCTTAAAAAGCTTATAGAGGGCAGCAAATACTACTGGGATCGCAGCAGCGCCTATGCCTACCAAAACAATCACATTTAAGTTTTGGCGAATGATCGGAATATTGCCGAAGAAGTAGCCAGCAATAACCAAGCCATAGACCCAGAGGGCTGCACCAGTGATATTAAAAAACTGGAAGCGCGAGAAGTTCATTTCTGAAACGCCGGCAACAAATGGAGCAAAGGTTCGGAAGATTGGCAAAAAACGCGCCAAGATAATCGTTTTGCCGCCATGCCTCTCATAGAACGAATGGGTCTTGCGTAGGGCGTTTTGATCAATCCACCGTGACTTACTGTTGAATATTTTTTGACCAATCCAGCGGCCAATGAAATAGTTCAGAGTATTTCCGCCTACCGCAGCAATCATTAAGCCAGTAGTGAGGGTCCAAAAATTGAAATGCTCAGTTGCGCAATAAGCGCCAGCAATAAACAACAGGGAATCGCCTGGTAAAAATGGTGCAACTACCAAGCCAGTTTCAGCGAAGACAATACCAAATAAGAGCCCATAGGCCCAGTCTCCATACTGCTGAATCACCACATCTAAATGGCGATCAATGTGTAATAACAAATCGCCTAATTGCATAATCGTATCAATCAACTTGAACTCCCAAAATTGGTTTGATACGGATATTAACAGGCTCTTATAATAGGGCATGCAAACTGAACCCTACATTCAGCCTATGCAATCTCCAGAGCTGTTTTCAACGATTTGTATTGTTGGACCCACTGGCGCAGGCAAAACGCATCTCGCCATGTCATTGGCTGAATATGCAAAATCCATTGGCCTCACTGTTGAGCTCATTAGTATGGACTCTGCCTTGGTCTATCGCGGTCTTGATATTGGTAGCGCTAAACCCACTAAAGCAGAACAAGCCGCTGTCATCCATCACTTAATAGACATTCTGGATCCCACAGAAGTGTATTCAGCCGCCCGTTTTGCAAAAGATGCAAAACGATTGTGTGAAGAAATACGTATGCGAGGAAATATCCCCATCGTGGTCGGTGGAACCATGTTGTATTGGCGTGCTTGGGCACACGGCCTCTCTTCTTTGCCACCCGCAAACCCAGAGATTCGGGTTCGACTTGAAGAGCGAGCAAAGGAAATAGGATGGCCCGCGATGCACGAACGACTAGCTCAAGTAGATTCAGTGACGGCGAGTCGATTAAAACCAAATGATTCACAACGCGTGCAACGCGCCCTAGAAGTTTATGAAATCACTGGTAAACCTATGTCTAGCTTATTAGCTGAGTCACCCAGTGAAGACGGTCGTGAGGGATCAGCGATACCACCATGGATTCATTTAGTTTCTCTTGAGCCCAGTGATCGCGCTCGACTCCATCTCAATCTAGAAAAACGTTTTGATGTTATGTTATCTGGTGGCTTGATTGAAGAGGTAGAGCTACTCAAAAAAAATATTGGCCTGCATGCCGACCTTCCAGCGATTCGCTCAGTTGGGTATCGACAGGTTTGGGAATATCTTGACGGACAAATAGATCGAGAACAAATGCGCTATAAGGCTTTAGCTGCTACTCGTCAACTAGGGAAACGCCAACTCACTTGGCTCAGGGCAATCGCTGGTAGAAATACCTTTGACCCCTTCAATCCAGATGAATTGAAGGCGGCTTTAGACTATTGCAAACAGAACTTAAAGTAAGCGCACTTAAATAACGATCGTTTGAGGAGCATCTTTAGGACGCTCTACGACTTCGCCAACAGTCCAGGATGTTAAACCCTGGGCAGCCAACGATTTTATCGCCGCATCCGCATTGGCCGGTGACACAATCACAACCATGCCAATACCGCAGTTAAATACACGGACCATTTCAGCATCTGCTACGCCGCCCTTCATTTGCAACCAACGGAAAAGTTCTGGCATTTGCCAGCTATCACGATGCAATACCGCTTGGGTGTTTTCTGGAAGAACGCGTGGTACGTTATCTACCAATCCACCACCCGTAATGTGCGCCATACCTTTGACATCAATCTCAGAGATCAGCTTGAGGAGTGGCTTGACATAAATCTGTGTCGGCGCCATCACCACATCACCTAGTGGGCGACCACCTAAATCGTCGCTTGGTTTTGCGCCTGCACGTTCGATAATTTTTCTAACCAATGAGTAACCATTGGAATGCGCACCACTAGATCCAATTGCCAAAATAGTGTCACCCGGAACAATAGTTGCACCGGTAATAATTTTGGATTTCTCTACTGCGCCAACAGCAAAACCTGCCAAGTCATATTCTCCAGGAGGGTACATCCCAGGCATTTCTGCAGTTTCACCACCGATCAGAGCGCAACCAGATATTTCACAACCTTTAGCAATACCACCAACCACTGTCGCTGCTGTGTCGACAGTGAGTTTGCCGCAAGCAAAATAATCCAAGAAAAAGAGCGGCTCAGCACCTTGAACCAAAATATCATTCACGCTCATTGCGACCAGATCCTGGCCAATCGTGTCATGACGATTCCACTCGAAGGCTAAACGTAATTTAGTGCCCACACCATCGGTACCCGACACCAAAACAGGCTCTTTATAGCGCTTTGGAACCTCAAAAAGAGCCCCAAAACCGCCAATACCAGCTAAAACACCCTCTCGCATGGTCTTCTTGGCCAAGGGCTTAATGCGGTCAACTAGATCATCCCCCGCATCAATATCGACGCCAGCGTCACGGTAGGAAAGGCCTTTTGATGGGGAATTGCTAGAAGATGTCATATCTGAGTCGGAATATTAGTAAAAATTGCTACTGGGTCAGTAGAATCATTGAATTCTAGAGGATTACACGCAATGTCTGAAATTTTTACCCCTTTTTTGGCCGCATTCATTCTGGCTTACGCCCTACGCCCTATATGTCTATGGCTTGAGACACATCGCATCCCGCGAGCCCTGGCGGCCCTTTTTTCGATGCTCTTTGGACTAGCGCTTATTGTTTTCATTCTTGGCCTACTTATAAGCCTACTCAAATATGAAATCCCGCTGATCAAAACTCAGCTTCCAGAATGGATAGCTAACACCCAGTCTTGGCTGAGTCCAAAATTAGATGAATTACGGATCAACATTGATTGGAGCAATCTCAAAACAACGGTCACCAAAAAAGTCACGGAGCATATCAGCGATAACGCAGATGCCTTAGTCAATTCGACAATTGATACGGTATTAGTTTCAGGGGGCTCTGTCATTTCTGCATTTGTAAATAGCGTACTCATCATTTTTGTCATGTTTTATTTACTGATTGATTGGGAACAATTTTTTACGCTCATCAAAAAGGCGGTGCCGCAACGCGCGCAGGAAACTGTGCATCATCTAGCAATGCATACCGATGGCCTGCTCTCTCAATATCTACGAGGCATGTTGATCGTGATTTCGATCATGTCTATTTTTTATAGCGTTGGCCTGAGTTTTGTTGGCATTAAAGGTGCAGTAGCACTGGGTGTATTTACTGCCCTCATGATTGCCATTCCTTATATTGGAATTGCATTAGGACTAACTCTTGCTACGTTATCTGCATTACTTCAGTTCGGCCCAGGCCCTGAAATCATTGGGGTTCTGGCCATATTTGGCGCTGGTCAATTTTTAGAGGGCTTTTTCTTAACACCTCGGTTAGTGGGCGAACGTATTGGCCTGCATCCCGTTGGCGTCTTATTTGCCTTATTGTTTTTTGGAAAATTATTTGGCTTCTTTGGCGTATTACTAGCACTCCCCATCAGTGCCGTCACGATGGTCTTGATTCAGTATGCATGGTCTCGATATACCCAAAGCTCTTGGTATCAAAAGTAGATTTGCGTTTGAATGAATAGAACTTCGCTGCCAAAACAATTTGCTTTAGACCTAAGTCATACACCCAAAGCAAGCCTAGAAAATTACTTGCCAGGTAAAGACCTGGCCTTAATTTCAACTCTCAGAGTATTGAGCCATGATTGGAATTCACAGGTTGAGAGTGCTAGCAACAATCCTTTAAACCAGCGCTGGATTTATTGGTGGGGGCCCGAAGGCTCTGGTCGCACTCACTTGTTAGAAGCGATGATCAATTCGGCGGCAGATGCGGGTTTAGCCCATTTCTTTTTAACACCCAATGAGCCAAGTGCATGGGTCCGCCTTGAAGAAAAAATGAGCTCGCTTGCACAAAGCGATACGCCCGCAGTCATTGCAGTAGATGACGTTGATCGCCTTGATGAACGCTTAGTAGGCGCTTTATTTCGAATTCTGAATGGGGTCCAAGCCAGTAAGGCGATTTACATTTTGATGGCGGGCAAAGCTGCCCCCGCTACTCTTGAGCTCAGAGAAGACCTACGAACCCGCTTGGGCTGGGGTTTGGTGTTTCAGACTGAACTTTTGGATGATGATGCGAAAATACAAGCCTTAGAGCAAGCTGCGCAAGCGCGTGGCCTAGTTTTATCGCCGGACGTGTTGCCATGGCTGCTGAGCCGTTTTTATCGCGACATGCCTAATTTAATGGCTCTGATTGATGCGCTGGATGCTTATTCATTAGAAACAAAACGTGCAGTAACCTTACCCCTTGTGCGTGAGCTCTTGCAGCCAAAATAATTTACTCAATATCAACTCGTGACCCAATTAGCCCTCTTCGATCTAGATCACACTCTTTTGCCCTGCGATAGCGATTACGAATGGGGACAATTTCTGGCCCGCATTGGCGTTGTTGATAGCGAGTATTACGCCAAACAAAATGAACGTTTCTATCAAGATTACAAAGATGGCAAACTCGATATTCACGAATTTTTGCGCTTTGCTTTAAAGCCTTTGTCTGAACATTCACGTGAGCAATTAAAAGAGTGGCACGATGCTTTTATGAAAGAAGTAATCACCGGACAATTACGTCAGCAAGCAATTGATCTAGTGAAACGCCATCAAGATGCTGGAGATTTATGCTGCGTAATCACCGCTACTAATAGCTTCGTGACACGCCCTATTGTGGAGAGCTTTGGGATTGAGCATCTGATTGCTACCGAACCTGCCAAAAGCTCTGATCACCCTATGGCCCCCTTCACAGGCAATGTACAAGGCATACCCAATTTCCGTGAAGGTAAGATCCAGAATCTACATGACTGGCTCTCCAGAAGAAATCTGTCACTAGACACTTTGCCTCGGAGCTATTTTTACTCCGACTCTATGAATGACTTACCCTTACTAGAAAAAGTGAGTCATCCTGTCGCCACTAATCCCGATGATCGTCTGCGTAATGAAGCCCAGAAACGTAACTGGCCTATTCTTGAGTTATTCGCATGATCACTAAGTTCATTAAACGGATCTTGCGTCGTGACCCCATGGTCAAGCACACGCAAGCAAATAATACGGGCGCTCCAAAACGGATCCCAAAAAAAACCCATCGCATTGATCCCCATTTGCTTTCTAAAAATGCAGTCAAGGTAACGGACACCTTGCAACAAGCAGGTTACGAGGCGTTTATTGTGGGTGGCGCAGTGCGTGATTTAGTGCTGGGTATTGGCCCCAAAGACTTCGATGTGGCAACCAATGCCACCCCAGATCAAGTACAGAAATTATTCCGCAAGGCCCGCTTGATTGGTCGTCGCTTCCAAATCGTACATGTCACTTTTTTTGGTAAAGGTCACCCTGAAATTATTGAGGTTTCAACCTTTAGGGCCTTACTAGATAACGCTGGTGACCACGTTGCAGAAAGTGGACGTATTTTGCGCGACAACGTTTGGGGCTCACAAGGTGAAGATGCAGCACGGCGTGATTTCAGCATCAATGCAATGTATTACGACCCTTCCTCTGAAACCGTACTCGACTATCACGGCGGTATGGCAGATATTCAGAAGAAAACCTTACGCATGATTGGTGATCCCGCTAAACGCTATCGCGAAGATCCCATCCGAATGCTTAGAGCGATTCGTTTTGCAGCTAAAACAGAATTTACTTTGGAGGCTGCGACACGTGCTCCCATCGCTAAATTAGGCACCTTATTAAAAGATGTTCCTTCGGCTCGCTTGTTTGATGAAATCCTGAAGCTACTGATGTCCGGCTACTCCTGGGCAGCAATCCAAGGTTTACGTGATGCCGGTTTGCATCATGGACTCTTGCCTTTGTTAGATCACATTTTGGATACGAGCGAAGACTCTAAAGAAGCCAATCAATTTGTTAAGCTTGCATTAGCTAACACTGACCAGCGTATTCAAGCAGGAAAAAGTGTTTCTGCAGGATTTTTATTTGCGACGCTACTTTGGCCTGACCTACTTAAAAACTGGAATGCCAATTTAGCTAAGGGCATGGCTAACATTCCCGCTTTGCAGGATGCCATGGACGATACGATTGCGACTCAAAGCAGTGGCATGACAATTCAACGTCGCTTTGAGAGTGATATGCGAGAAATCTGGTCCATGCAACCCCGGTTTGAAAAACGGGTTGGACGCTACCCCTTCCGCTTAATTGAATCACCCCGTTTTAGAGCAGGTTATGACTTTCTTCTGCTGCGCTGTGCAACCGGTGAAAAAGAGGCCTCCCTTGGCCAATGGTGGACAGACTTTATTGCTGCCGACCCTAGCGGGCAAGACGCATTAATGGCTAGCGCCAAGAATGAGACGGGCAATAGCGCATCCCCAGCCAAAAGACGCCGTCGCAGAAAACCTAAATCTGCCACCCCCACTTCCGTCGAAAGCGATCCGAGCTAAGCAAATTTTTAGAAACTTCTGTAAAGTAAGTTCATCTTAGGTTGGGAATCGTATGGCACGGGCATATATTGGATTTGGCGGCAACATTGGCGACACGCGTCAGCTCATCACTGATGCGATTATTTGCTTAGCCCAACGCTGCGAATTACAGATCATTGCCAAGAGCTGCTTCTACCAAAGCGCACCTGTAGATGCGCTTGGCGGTGACTATATCAATGCGGTCATTGAAATTGATACTCAACTTTCGCCCTATGGACTTTTGTACGTCTGCCAAGCAGTAGAACAAGAATTTGGACGCGAGCGTCCTTATGCTAATGCGCCAAGAACACTTGATCTCGACATTCTGTCCTTTGAGGGGGTTACCCAAAACGAGACAGAGCTGATGCTCCCGCATCCCAGGATTACCGAGCGTTCTTTTGTTCTTCTACCCTTGCTTGAAATTGCCCCCGACTTCTTTCTGCCTAATTTAGGCGAACTGAAGGCTTATTTACCTAAAGTCGCCCATCAGCGCATTGAAAAACTCCCCTGCCGCAACTGCAATTGCGGGGAAAAAGACGTTTATAGCCAATCGGCGCATTAATTCATTAAACTCTCGCCATGGGTTATTTACAGGGCGAAAAGCCAATTTCGATTACTAAGCTCCTCGCGATGCACGCTGAGGGTGAAAAAATTTCTATGCTCACCGCATATGACTCAACTATGTCTGCCTTGCTGAATCGCTGCGGTGTCGAAGTCATTCTGATCGGCGACTCTTTAGGCAATGTCATTCAAGGACAAACCAGCACAACTCCTGTCACGATTGAGCAGATGGCGTATCACACCACCTGCGTAGCACGTGCCAACTCACATGCTTTTTTGATTGGGGATTTGCCTTTTGCTAGCTACGGCGATCCTGTGCAAGCTCTAGAGTCTGCTGCAGAGCTCATGCGTGCTGGTGCAGATATGGTGAAACTTGAAGGTGGCGGCCCTTGGCAAGTAGAAATTATTCAATACTTAGTTGAACGTAGTGTTCCAGTTTGCGCGCACCTTGGCTTACTTCCACAATCAGTTCATCTTTTGGGCGGCTATAAAGTACAAGGTAAGTCAAAGGACTCGGCAAGCATCATGCTTGAGCAAGCACTTGCTTGCCAAGATGCTGGAGCTCAAATGGTTGTTCTCGAGGCAATTCCTTCAACGCTAGGCGAAAGAATTACTGCTGAGCTGCATATCCCCACAATTGGTATTGGCGCTGGATCAGCTTGCTCTGGTCAAGTGCTGGTTTTACAAGATATGTTAGGTATTAGCCCTGGTAAACCGCCCAAGTTCGTGAAGAACTTCATGGAAGGTCGCCACTCTATCGAGGCCGCTATCAAAGCCTACGTGAGAGAGGTTAAGGCCGGGAAATTTCCCGGACCTGAATACGGCTTTGCTGGCTAAGAATCCTTAACTAAAAAAGCTTTTCACCCCATCAAACCAGCCCTTTTGTTGAGGGCTGTGCTTATCGCCTCCAGACTTGAGACTGTCATCAAATTTTTGCAGCAATTTTCTTTGCTCGTCAGTCAATTTAATTGGTGTCTCGACTACTACGTGAACAAAAAGATCGCCCACCAAGGAAGAACGTAAACCTTTAATTCCTTTATTGCGTAAGCGGAATGTTTTTCCAGTCTGAGTACCCTCTGGAATCGGAAACTCCACACGACCTGATAGCGTTGGCACTTCAATCTCGCCACCAATCGTAGCGGTAGCAAACGAGATTGGCATTTGCACATGAAGATCACTACCGTCACGCTCAAATACTGAATGGGGCCTTACTCGTACCTCTACATATAAATCACCTGATGGACCGCCATTAATTCCGGGCTCACCATTGCCAACTGAACGGACGCGCATGCCATCATCGATACCTGCTGGTATTTTGATCTCAAGTGTTTTTTGTTCTTTATGCTTACCGCTACCATGACAAGTTTTGCACGGCTTCGGAATGTACTCACCCGTGCCGCGGCACTTAGGGCAAGTTTGCTGCATTGAGAAGAAACCCTGTTGGACACGCACCTGACCATGACCATCGCAGGTAGAGCATTTCTCTGCCTTGGTGCCGGGCTCAGCGCCAGTACCGTGACAAGGCTTACAGTTACTCCAGCTAGGCACGCGAATCTGAGTGGTATACCCCTCAGCGGCTTGCTCTAAGGTGATATCCATGTTGTAACGAAGATCGGCGCCTTTATAAACCTGTGGTCCAGAGTGACGGCCGCCACCTTGACCAAAAATATCGCCGAAGATATCGCCAAAGGCATCGGCAAATCCACCGCCACCAAAGCCACCACCGCCAAATCCGCCCATTGAAGGATCCACTCCCGCATGACCATATTGATCATAAGCAGCGCGCCTATTGGGATCGGTCAGTGTTTCGTAGGCCTCTTTCACCTCTTTAAATTGGGCTTCAGCCGTTTTGCTATCGGGGTTGCGATCAGGGTGATACTTCATCGCCATTTTACGATAAGCCTTTTTTAGGTCCTCATCGCTGGCACCTTTTGCCACACCAAGCACTTCGTAATAATCGCGTTTACTTTTAGGCACAGCCAATTCCTCTCAACTACCTGAATGACACAAGTCGGCACACGGCCGACTTGTTATTTAAGTACATCAAAACTACGTTAATAAATGTCTGATTTAAGAATTACTTCTTGTCGTTAACCTCTTTAAAATCAGCATCGACAACATCAGCATCGGGAGCAGCACCTGGTGCAGCACCTGGAGCCGCACCTGGGGCAGCACCACCAGCCTTGGCCTGTTCAGCAGCCATGACTTTTTCGCCTAGCTTCTGACTTGCTTTACCCAAAGCCTCAGTCTTCGCTTCAATGATCGCCTTATCGCTACCTTTGATGGCTTCGTCCAACTCTTTGAGAGCAGCTTCGATTGCTTCTTTCTCAGCAGCCTCTAAGCTAGCGCCATGCTCTTCCAAGGCTTTCTTGGTTGAGTGCGCCAAAGCATCAGCAGTATTGCGAGCAGTTACCAACTCTAAAGCTTTTTTATCTTCAGCAGCATTGGCTTCTGCATCTTTGACCATGCGCTGAATTTCTTCTTCAGTTAAACCAGAGTTTGCCTTGATGGTGATCTTGTTCTCTTTACCAGTAGTTTTGTCTTTTGCGGTGACATGCAAAATACCATTGGCATCAATATCAAAAGTCACTTCAATTTGTGGCATACCGCGTTGTGCTGGCGCAATACCTTCGAGGTTAAATTCACCTAGCAACTTATTAGCTGCTGCCATCTCACGCTCACCTTGGAAGCACTTGATGGTCACTGCAGGCTGGTTATCTTCAGCGGTTGAGTAAACCTGTGAATGCTTAGTCGGAATCGTGGTGTTCTTAGGAATCATCTTGGTCATCACGCCACCCAGAGTTTCAATACCCAATGACAATGGAGTTACATCCAAGAGCAATACGTCTTTGCGATCGCCAGACAATACGGAACCTTGAATCGCAGCGCCAACGGCAACTGCCTCATCTGGGTTTACGTCTTTACGTGGCTCTTTACCAAAGATTTCTTTTACTTTGTCCTGAACAGCGGGCATACGGGTTTGACCACCAACCAAAATCACGTCATCGATGTCAGCTACGTTCACACCAGCATCTTTAATCGCTGTTAAGCAAGGACCAGCTGTACGGTTGATCAATTCTTCAACCAAAGATTCCAACTTAGCACGGGTCAACTTCAAGTTCAAATGCTTAGGACCGCTAGCATCAGCCGTCACATACGGCAAGTTAATTTCGGTTTGTTGTGCTGAAGACAATTCGATCTTCGCCTTTTCAGCTGCATCCTTTAAGCGCTGCAATGCCAATACGTCTTTGCTCAAATCAACGCCTTGCTCTTTCTTGAACTCAGCAATGATCCAATCAATGATGCGTTGGTCAAAGTCTTCACCACCCAAGAAGGTGTCGCCGTTGGTTGAGAGCACTTCAAACTGCTTCTCACCATCCACGTTAGCAATCTCGATGATAGAAACGTCGAATGTACCGCCGCCCAGGTCATAAACCGCAATTTTGCGATCCACTTTATCTTGCTTGTCCAAACCAAAAGCCAATGCAGCAGCTGTAGGCTCATTGATGATGCGCTTTACATCCAAACCAGCGATACGGCCAGCATCTTTAGTTGCTTGACGTTGGCTGTCATTGAAATAAGCGGGTACAGTAATTACAGCCTCGGTTACTTCTTCACCAAGGTAATCTTCTGCTGTCTTTTTCATCTTACGCAAGATCTCAGCGGACACTTGTTGTGGCGCCATTTTCTTGTCGCGTGCCTCAACCCAAGCATCACCGTTGTCTGCTTGAATAATGGCGTATGGCATTAAGCCAATATCTTTTTGCACTTCAGGATCAGTAAATTTGCGACCCATCAAACGCTTCACTGCGTAGATTGTATTTTTCGGGTTTGTTACTGACTGACGTTTTGCTGGCGCACCAACCAAAACCTCACCATCTTCAACATAAGCGATGATGGATGGTGTTGTACGAGCGCCTTCTGCGTTCTCGACAACTTTAGGTGCATTGTTTTCAACGACTGAAACACACGAATTAGTGGTTCCCAAGTCGATTCCGATAATCTTTCCCATAATGGCTCCAAAAAATGAAATTACTGCGTTGTTTTATATAAATTCGAACTACTGCTCTGAATAAATCGATACCCTGTAAATGGGGTTCAAAAAAGAGATTTCAAGGGCTGAAATAGTAAAAAAGGCAGAAATCTGCCCTTTTTATGCATTTTTGGGTCTTTTCTGGGGATTTACCCCCCTAAAAAGCCTTATTTCGGGGCGCTTACGGTCACCAAAGCGGGTCTAAGGACCCTATCGGCCACGGTATAACCTCGCTGAAGTACAGAAACTACAGTATTCGGATCCTGCTCTGATGGCACTGAGGCAATGGCTTGATGGTGATGAGGATCGAATTTATCCCCTACTGCAGGATTAATTTCGGTCATACGGCCTTTTTCAAAGGCAGATAAAAGCTGCTTGAGGGTGATTTCTAAACCCTCTTTAAACGCCTTTGCATCTCCAGCATCAGTACTCAAGGCTGCATATAGGCTGTCGGTGACAGGTACTAGATGCTCAGCAAAACTTTCAATTGCAAACTTGTGTGCCTTAGCAATGTCTTCAACAGCACGTCGGCGAATATTTTCACCTTCCGCCTTAGCGCGCAAGAAGTTATCTTGCATGTCGGTCAGCTTTTGATTGAGTTCAGCAATCTCCTGCTCTGGCGTCAAAGGTACAGCGGCTTCTGCAGCAGCCTCTGCCGCATCAGGAGTGGTATTTTCTGGCTCAGAATTGGGGTTTTGATTTTCTTGTGTCATGGATGCTATTTCGCTTTAATGAAGAATGGCTATTAAATGCAATATGGGGTTAAAAGATTGGAATTCAAGTCTTGGCTCGTTCTGCTAATTCTGCTCTCTCATTGCGCAAGGCAAGCTCAGCTTCAGACTCAGTGCCTAGCGACCAACCTAATAAATGCTGGTGGGCAATATCACTCAGAGCCTCAATCCATTTGGGGTTGCTATTCAGACAGGGAATATAGCGATAATCCTTGCCGCCATGCTCCAAGAAGATTTCTCTAGCTTCCATGGCAATTTCTTCGAGAGTCTCTAGACAATCCGCTGGAAATCCGGGGCAAAAAATATCAATCCGCTGACATCCTTCTTTTGCCAACTTTTCAATTGTTGGGGCGGTATAAGGCTTGAGCCATTCCGCCTTACCAAAGCGTGATTGAAAAGTCACAATGTATTCACCCTTTTCCAATCCCAATGCTTCACCAAGTAAGCGCCCTGTTTTTAAACATTCGCAGTGATAGGGGTCGCCCTTCATCAAATTACGCTTAGGCAAACCATGAAAGGACATGACAAAGCGATCGCCGGCCGCAAAATTGGGACGCCCATCTTTATCCCAAGCACTCAATACTTGATCACGCAATGCATGGATATAGGCAGCATTATCGTGATAGTGCTTCACTAAACGTAACTCCGGTTGATCGCGCCAAGTGCTTAGCACTCGAAAGACTTGATCAAAACTTGAGGCTGTCGTAGTAGCGGAATACTGGGGATACAAAGGCAAGAGTAATAAACGCTCCATACCTTGAGCCTTAAGGCTATCCAAGGCTTCTTGAGTTGAGGGTTGGCCATAGCGCATAGCCAAATCGACTAAGACAGTATGACCTTGGTGGGCAAACTTTTCACCTAATTCTTTCGCTTGCAAACGTGAGTAATGCATTAATGGTGAACCTAGTTTTGGTAACCAAATCGATGCATATTTTTTAGCAGATGCACTACTGCGAATCGGCAAAATAATGCCATTCAGGATGAACCACCAAATGAAGCGAGGAATTTCTACCACTCTAGGGTCGGATAGAAATTCTTTCAGATAAGCTCTCACCGCTTTTGGGGTTGGCGCAGATGGCGTTCCCAAATTCAGTAACAACACTGCCGTCTTGGAAGCTCTTAAGTGAGGATTTTGATTCAAAGTAATTTCTCTATTAATAATATTTTTTAAGAGCTCAGAGCACCTGATAATAATTTAGACGTAATATCGACAATCGGAATGACTCGATCGTAAGCCATACGCGTAGGGCCAATCACTCCTAAAGTACCTACAATCTGACCATCCACACTATAAGGTGCGCTGATGACAGCTAAGTCCTCATATGGCAAGAGATCGCTCTCACCACCAATGAAAATTTGAATGCCATCGGCATGACTAGAGACATCTAATAATTGCATTAAGACTGACTTTTGCTCCAACATATCAAACATCTTACGCAACTTATCAAGATTCGAGCTGAGGTCGCCCACATTAAGAAGACGGCGCTCACCCGATAAGACAACTTCACCCTGGCTCAAGTCATAATCTGCTACTCCAGTATGCAAGGCCAATGCCATCAGACCAGAAATGTCAGTGCGTAGATTATCTAAGTCTGCTTTGAGATGGGCTCTCACTTGCTCAAAACTTTTTCCAGCAAACTGAGCATTGATGTAATTACCTGCCTCAATTAATTGGCTTGGTGTGTAATCTTGCGTTGTTGGCAAGATGCGGTTTTGTACATCACCCTCAGGAGTGACCATGATCAATAAAATCTTGCCCTCACCTAAGCGTAGAAATTCAATATGCTTAAAAACCTGAGCGCGCTTAGGAGTCATGACCACACCAGCAAAATGGGTGAGATTCGACAATATTTGAGCGGCAGAATTTAATACCCTTTGCGGTGAATCCGGCAAAAGTCCTTTTTCCATCTCTCGGGCAGCCATTTCCTCCAAAGGACGAATGGTCACCATCGTGTCCACAAATAGACGATAACCCCTGGGGGTAGGAATACGTCCAGCAGAGGTGTGAGGGCTGGTTACCAAGCCCATCTCCTCCAGATCCGCCATCACATTGCGAATGGTGGCGGCCGAAAGATCTAATCCTGAGTATCTCGAGAGCGTGCGCGAGCCAATAGGCTGACCCTCCTCGATATAACGCTCGATGAGGGTTTTGAGTAAAGCGCGGGAACGTTCATCCATGGTGGAAGGGATTTTATGCCTATGGTTTAATCGTCATATGTTAAGCCCATCCCCAAATTCCACCAACAAGCCATTTAAGCGGATTGCCCTTGTTGGCAAATTCCAGGCTGACGGAGTGGAGGAACGCCTACGGGATCTAGCCAAACTGGTGTCTGGCCTAGGGTGTGAAGTCTTTTTGGAGGCGGCAACCGCCCAACATCTGGGCGTTAGCGACTTTCCTACCAAAACGGCCGATGATTTTGCTGGGGCCATTGATTTAGTGGTGGTTTTAGGAGGTGACGGCACCATGCTCGGCATTGGTCGCCAATTAGCAGGCAAAAATGTTCCCTTGGTGGGCATCAACATGGGTCGCCTCGGATATATGACGGATATTCCGATTCAATCCGTACAAACTATTCTTCCGAAAATTATTGCCGGGGAATATGAAGCAGATACACGCACACTATTAGATGCAGTGGTTTTGCGTCAGGGCAAAGAGATTGCCCGCGCACTTGCCCTCAATGATGTGGTTGTGAATCGCTCAGGTATTTCTGGAATGGTAGAGCTCGCTGTCAACGTCAATGGTTCATTTATGTATAACCAGCGTTCAGATGGATTGATTGTGTCAACCCCAACTGGCTCAACTGCATACGCTCTATCTGCTGGTGGCCCCATTCTTCATCCACGGGTTGCCGGCATCTTGCTCGCACCAATTGCACCGCATTCACTCTCGAACCGACCTATTGTTTTGCCAGAAGATAGCGTGACTGTCATTGAGGTAGTAGATGGTCGAGAAGTGATTGTCAATTTTGATATGCAATCACAAACCGATTTACAAAGTGGCGACAAGGTTGAAGTGCGCCAATCCAATAAAACTATTACCCTCTTGCATCCTCGCAGTCACAGTGATTACAAAACCTTACGCGAGAAGCTTCACTGGAATGAGTACCCATCGACATTCTGATGTCGATTTCTTTGCTACGCTAATACATGCTTCAAACCATCTCACTTCGTGACTTTGTCATTGTTGATCAGCTTGAGCTTGATTTCGCTAGTGGCTTTACCGTCCTGACTGGCGAGACAGGGGCAGGTAAATCCATTTTGCTAGATGCGCTTAGCCTGGTATTAGGTGAGCGGGCGGATAGCAGTCAAATTCGGGAAGGTGCTACTCGCGCAGAGATATCAGCCCTTTTCAGAATTGACCCCGAACAAGTCCAACACTTTAAACAGTGGCTTGATGAACAAGGCTTCCCATTAGAAGATGATGGTCAAAGTCTTCTTCTCAAAAGAACAGTGGAGAGCAACGGCCGTAGCCGCGCTTTCATTAACGGCAGTGTCGCTACCGTAACGCAACTGCGTGAAGCCGGTGATCAGCTAGTAGATATACATGGTCAACACGCTCATCAACTATTACTCAAAGGTGGCGCCCAACGCGAATTACTTGATCGTCATGCAGGATTACTGCCTCTAGCATCTGATGTTGCTCAGACTTTCAAAACTTTATCCGACTCTCGCCGCAAATTAGAGCAGGCAGAAAATGCAGGGCAAGATATTGAGCGTGAGCGTGAGCGCCTAGAGTGGCAATTAGAAGAACTCACTGAACTTTCTCCCATCGAAGGAGAATGGAGCAACATTCAAAGCGAACATGCCCGATTGGCCAATGGCGCCAAAATTATTGGAGGCTGTCAGGAAGTCGTCGAATCATTAAGTGATGCAGAAAACTCGGTAGATTCCATTTTGTCTAAAGCCTGCGGCAATATCAGCGCATTGGCTGAACATGATCCAGCGCTGAGCACCATCAGCGAAGCTTTGGATTCGGCACAAATTCAATTAGATGAAGCGATTCATGGACTGAATCGTTATTTACAAAAACTAGATCTGGATCCTGCAAGACTAGAGCAAGTCGAAGAGCGGATGCAAGCGCTCTATGGCGCCGCACGTAAATACCGCACTGAAGTAGACGAGTTACCAAAGTTATTACTGGAAACCGGTGAGCGCTTAGAAGCATTAACAGCCTCGCAGAATATTGAAGCACTACGCGAGAGAGTGAAGAGCGAAGAAGCCTCTTATCTCAAGCTTGCTAAGCAACTGTCCCAAAAACGGAGTAAAGCCGCTACTGAGTTAAGTAAGCTGGTTACCGATGCCATGCAAGATCTCTCTATGGCTGGTGGTCAATTAGAAATTGCTTTAAGCCCTCTCGGTGAAGGCGGGTCTAGCGGCCTTGAGCAAATTGAATTTTTAGTTGCAGGCCACGCCGGCAGCACCCCACGCTCGTTAGCCAAAGTTGCCTCTGGTGGCGAATTGGCTCGCATCAGCTTAGCCATTAGCGTGATTACGAGCAAAGCTTCATTTACACCTACACTCATTTTTGATGAGGTCGATGCTGGTATTGGCGGAGCAGTTGCAGAAACCGTTGGCAAACTTTTGCATCAACTAGGCCAGTCACATCAAATTTTATGTGTGACCCACTTGCCTCAAGTAGCCGCCCAAGGGAATCACCATCTCAAGGTCAGCAAATCTCAAAGTGCTGATAAAACCGTGTCTCAAGTACTTCCACTGGGTAGATCAGAACGCGTCGAAGAAGTTGCGCGGATGCTTGGCGGAGCAACGATCACCGACACCACTCGCAGACATGCGCGAGAGTTGCTAGGGCAAAACTAAATTTGCTGCAAACCTTATTCAGGGTTGGATGGCGCCAGGAATATTTTCAGCCAGAGCGCTAAGACAGCATCACGGGCTACCATCATTTCAGGATGCTCACCAATAGCAATACGGGTTTTTTCAGCGCCATCTAGACGCAGTCGATGTTGCAGTGCTCTCAACAGTCGATAGGCATCCCCAACGAGTTGCGCCTCGCTAGATTGAATCAAACCCAACTCTCCAGCAATTCGGAGCAAAGCAATATTGCCTAGGTTGCCGATGAATTGAGGATGCTGATGGGAATAGGCTAGTACCAAAAATTGGACTATAAATTCAATATCTACCATGCCACCAGCATCGTGTTTTAAATCAAACTCTCCGCTAGCATTGGGATGGCCTGCATGAACCTTGCGACGCATTTCTAGAATCTCATTACGCAAATAATCGATCTGACGCCGCTGACTTAAGACCTCAGCACGAACACCATCAAAAATGAGACCTACTTCGATATTTCCAGCTGAATAGCGGGCTCTTGTGAGGGCCTGATGCTCCCATACCCAAGCTGCGTTATCCCCTTCGCGCAGCTGATACCTTCTAAATGCCTCGCTATTGGTCACTAAGAAACCAGCAGAACCATTGGGGCGCAAGCGCGTATCAATCTCAAACAAGCTACCTGTAGAAGTAAAGGCAGTAAGCCAATTGATCATGCGTTTAGCTAAGAGTCCATACACCTCACCAGCAGCTTGGTCGGCATCATCAGCTTGATACAAAAATACCAAATCCAAATCCGATGCATAACCCAATTCCTTACCGCCGAGCTTGCCATACGAAATAATGGCAAAGGGTGGAACTACTTCTTTAGATAAATTGAATTTTTCAGCAACGCCAGGCCAAACTCGCTCAAACGTAGTTTGCAAAATCAGATCGGCCAACGCAGAAAGATGATCACTCACTTTTTCCACTGAAAGTGCTTGCTGAACACCAATACCCAAATCAGCTAATAAGGTAATAAAGGTTTCAGTGTGATGTGTTACCCGCAAAATATCCATGGCCTGCTCTGAACCATCCCCATCAGCCATGACATCATCTAGCTGCATATCCAGATTGGTCTTGACCTCTCGCCAGTAGGCTGCTGGATTTTCAATTAAAAATTCTTCAGATCTAGAGTTGAGCAGATGATCCAATAGATGCGGATGTTGCGTGAGGTATTGAGCACCCCACTGAGAAGATTTCAACAAAGCCAACACATTAGATAGAGCTTTAGGGTACTCAGACAAAATAGAGAGGTAAGCACTACGACGCGCAATCGCTTCTAGCAAGTCAAAGAATCGCAATAAAGTCAGGTCGGCATGGACGCGTGAAGACTCATTCCCTTCGATATTCTGAGCAGCCTGACGCATTAAATTATTAAAAATTAGTCGGCTCTTTTCAGGTAACTGTCTTTGTTTTAGGCTCTCTGACCATATGCGCCACCTAGCTAAGGTATTCGGGAAAAGCTGTTCACTCGGCTCCCATTCCAGCGCCATCGGGGCAAGATCTAAGCGCGTACTGTCGTCCAGGGAGAATGCTTTTTCAAAAAGTCTTGCAACATTATTTTGATGGCGGTCTAACTCCGCCATGAACGAGTCAAGATCAGGATCGTTTCCTGGCTCTGCCATAGACAAGGCGATACGCGCTCTAGTGATGTCATCATCAGACAGGTAATGGGTTTGCTGATCATCCCAAACCTGAAGTCGATGCTCTAAACGCCTCAGAAAAATATAGGCAGAGTGCAAGTCCTCAACCTCATTCGCCGGAAGAATGCCGCGCTGCCGAATTAAATCCAGCACCTCTAAAGTAGGTCTAATTCTAAAACGAGGATCAGTACCGCCGCGCATGAGCTGAAACATCTGCGCAAGGAATTCGATTTCACGAATGCCCCCGCGCCCTAATTTGATATCTCGAGATTTACCATGGCGACTCGATGAGCGCTTTTCTGCCTCTAACTGAATCTGCGCATGAAGATCCCTGATCGAAGCAATCACTCCGTAGTCTAGGTGACGGCGATAGACAAAGGGACGAATGAGTTGCTCCAACTCCTTTTCACAATGGGCATGAGCCTCGGTGCCTGGTAGTGGAGCAATAAGCCTACCTTTAATCCAAGCGTAACGCTCCCATTCCCGGCCTTGAACGAGAAGGTATTCTTCCAACATATCCAGGCTACAGACCAGCGGACCAGAATCTCCGTTTGGACGCAAACGCATGTCGACCCTAAAAACAAAACCATTTTCATCATGTTCGGACAGCAAGGTAATTAAGCGCTTACCCATCCGCGTAAACCACTCATGATTGGATAAACTTTTTTCTGCGCCTACTGTCTCACCTTCATGCTCGTACAAAAAGATCAAATCAATGTCGGACGAAAGATTGAGCTCCAATCCACCTAACTTACCCATGCCAATAACCATTAAAGGCATTTCAGAATCGGTCACTTGGCTCCATGGCAATCCAAACCGATGCTGTAGATCTTCACGAATAAAGGCAATGGCTTCTGCAACAGCTAATTGAGCAAAAAAGCTCAAGCTATGGGTTACCTCTTGCAGGCTTGCCATTCCATTGAGATCTCTAAAGGCTACCGACAACATTAATCGCTGGCGGGCCAACCGTAGATCTGCCATAAATTGTGCATCATCGGCTCCGCCAGCATTCTGGAGCACCCGAGAGGCTAGGAGCAAGTCCTTGATCTCTTGAGGCTCAATCTTTTTCTGGCCGTAAGTGCGTAACCACTCGACCCACTCAGGCCGCGCACTAAGCCAGCGGCGTGCATAAGTAGAGTGCTGCTCTAGAAAAGCAATTTGCCTAGAAAAGTCATCCATTCCACCATCTTAATCCGTGACTGGAACTTGATAGGCAGAAGCTTGGCGGTCATCCTTGGGCTGACGGATAATAGAGCCCATGCTGGAAAAAAACATTCCATCTCGCCTCCGGGAGATATTTGCTAAACGCCCACCAGTTTCGGGTAAAGATTGGCGTAAACGCGCCTTAATTTTGCTGGGCTTAGTAGCCGCTTTATTTGTGATTGGGCACCTAGCAGTTCGTTTTGTACTTTGGCCTCAAATTGAAAAATCCAAAGCTTCTATTGAAAGACTCATCAGCGCTCGAATTGGGGCTGATGTCACGATGGATAAGCTTGATGTTGCCTGGACCGGTATTCGACCTAGTTTTGAAATTGAGGGCCTTCGCTTTAATGGGCCTGACCAGACTAAACCCCTACTTTTTATTGAGGAAATTAAGGGCGAGCTGAGCTGGAATTCTTTTTACCACTTTGCACCTTATTTTCATGAGTTGAATTTTAGAAGTGCGCAAATTTATGTTCGACGAGACAGCAAAGGACTTCTCACGGTTGCCGGGCTTCCAGTTCACAGCAAAACAGATGATTACTCAGCTGAAAATTGGCTCTTCGCGCAAAATGATATTCAAGTGAATGATCTCCAGCTCATTTGGGATGATCAAAAAAGTCAAAAAAAATTAAGTACGATCGATATTCAAAATCTGAATTTGTCTAATGGCATTCGTAGACATCGAGGCTCCCTAGTAGCTACAACACCCTGGACTACCGGACTCGTTGAACTTAAAGTCAATTTTGCAAACCGGCTCACTGGGCAAGCGGGTAATTGGCGCAACTGGATTGGCAGCATCGAGTGGAACCTAAATGATTTCAATCTCACTCAAATTGCCAAAGAATTCAAATTACGTCCCAATACCTTAGAGGGCTTAATCAGCTCAAAAGGGAAAATCAATATTGATAACGGCCAGCCAGATGGCAGCGTTGTCTATCTTGAAGCCGACAATTTGGTAGTGCAGTTATCTAAAGATGAGGATGCCATTGCGCTTGGAAGAGTAGAAACCAATCTGATCCAAGAAAATATTGATGGCATGATTTCGATTACCACCAAAACCTTTGCGTGGCGAGATACTGGCAGTAAGAAAACCGCGCCCTTGGAAAACTTAAGTCCAATGACATTTCGCTGGCGCCCACCAGGTGCTGATGGTGAAATTAAAGAATTTGGATTTTCCTCACCGAAAATATTGGTTGAAGACGTTGCCTTATTTGCACTCAACCTCCCACTCTCTAAAAAGGTTCATCGCTGGATTAAAGACTCCCGTGCTGATGGCGAATTACAAAACCTCGATATCAATTGGTCAGAGAGTAAATCTGCGCTTTCTTCATTCAATATTCCAGGCAACTGGTTTAAATCCAATAAATTAGATTTCACTATCAGTGCCAAACTGATTAATCTCAGCTTTGCAAGTGTGAGTAAATCGATACCGTCCGTCACCAATCTCTCTGGCTTTGTTTCAAGCAATCAAAATCAAGGAAGCTTTACCGTGAACTCTAGCAAGCTAGAGTTAGAGGTCAACAAGCTATTGGTAGACCCTAAAATTAAATTGGATCTTGCTAAGGGACAAATTACTTGGGCCAAAACGAAGGGAAATTGGGTGCTTAATGCCAAAGATCTTGCCCTAAGCAACCCTGAGATCACGACAACTTTAGATCTTAGCTATGTCATTGGAGCAACTGGTCAACCGGATCTCATGAGCTTAGACATGGATTTTCCAACGGCTAAACTCGCAACTGCTTATCGCTATCTCCCAGTCGATATGGATAAAGATACACACCACTATCTAAGCAAGGCATTTAGTGCTGGCAGTATTCAGAAGGGTAAATTACATATCAAGGGAGACCCAGCCAAGATCCCTTTCCCCAAAACGACGGATGGTGAATTTTCCTTAAATCTACCGGTGACTGGCGTTACTTACAGTCCGGTACCAACGCTTTCTCCCAATCAAGGCGTTTGGACTGCGTTCACCAATGTCGATGGCGTCATTGCTATGCAAAATTCTCTATTCACCGTAGATATCAGTCAGGGCAATTTCAAGCAAGTAGCGCTAAGTCAATTTCATGGCGAGATTCCAAACGTGAGTGCTAAACAATCAGAACTCTCAGTCAATGGAAAAGCGCAGGGCGAAGTAGCTCAAATGCTCGAATATGTATTTGCATCGCCTGTAGGAAAAAATCAAGCTGCACTTGAAAAGAATTTACGCGCTACCGGCAATACCAGCCTTGATCTAGGTTTGAAAATTCCGCTCTCAGGCAATGCAGATACTAAAGTGGATATCAAACTCGATTTACCTGGCAATAAACTGCAATGGGCAGATCTGCCGCCCCTTGAAAATCTAAAAGGCAAGGTTCGTTTTACCGAGAGCAATCCTGAATTTGATAATGTGAGCGCAAACTTTTTAGGTGGCAACTTAAAGATTGCTACTGCTCCATCTTCAGCAGGCAATCAAAATTACACCGTGGCTGGCGATATTTCAGCAAACTTTATTAAGAACTATTTTGTAAATACCTTAAAGAATGATTCCCTGGCAGCCTTAGAGGCGATCAGTGGTACCGCCAAATATGACGGCTTAATGAGTTTTAGTAAGTCCGGTAGCGAAACCAATCTTAAGTTTGACTTGCGTGATTTCGCGAGCACTGCACCAGCTCCAGCGCAAAAAATTAAAGGCATGCCACTCTTGGGGCAAATTACTATTAAAACCCTTCCCAAACCTAAGGGTGGTAACGCCAGCGTGAGTTGGTCTGGCAAGTTTGGTGATCTCTATGCGTCTCAAGGTGAGCTCAATAGTGAAGGAGAAATGCGCTATGGACTTGGAGTAGGAGCACCCGCCACACTTCCGCAACAAGGCTTTAGTTTGAATCTTGTAAGTAATGAGCTGAACGTAGATTCCTGGATTGATTTCTTGGGACATCCTGACAAAAAACAAACTACAACGAAAGATGAGGGCAGTACTACTAATGCTCAAGTCACAGTGCAGGCAAAAAAATTCATTCTGATGGATCGCGAGTGGCAGGATATGAATATCACTGCCAACCAAAAGAGCGGCATCCTGCAGATGCGAATGAGCTCTCCACAAGTGAACGGGCAGATCCAGTACTCAGGCGCCAGCCAAATAAACCCCAATGGAAGCCTCACCGGCACATTCAGTCGTTTACGGGCGCCTGATCTCCCCCCTGAAATAGCTCAGGCCAGTAGCAGTAGCTCTTCAAATAAAAAGATTATTGGCCCAGACTCCATCCCGAGCCTTAACATTTCTATAGATGATTTTGTGTGGTCCAAAGCGCAACTTGGTCAGGTCAAAATTAAAGCAACTTCAAGTAATAATGTATTGAAGATTGATTCGCTTCAAACTGATAACCCACAAGGTGCATCAACACTCACGGGGCAGTGGGTAGGAGCCAATGCAAATCAAGCTGAGCACACACAACTCAAACTCGATATGGATGTCAAAAATGTCGGTCAAATCATTGCTCATTGGAGTACGCACAAATCAATTGAGGGCGGTCAAGGCAAATTTAATGCTGACATTGAATGGGATGGCTCTCCTTTTGATCCTCAATACAACTCTCTTAAAGGTAAGACAGACTTTAATTTGACCAAAGGGCGACTGCTAGAGGTGGATACTAGTGGTGCTCAGATTTTGGATGTCTTGAGTTTACAAAGCTTATTTAAATTTGCCACCTTAGATCTACAGGGTAGCGTAGGGAATATTGTGATGAAAGGAACTCCCTTTAACTCCATTATTGGGGCATTTGATATTCAAAATGGTATTGCAAAAACTTCGCGATTCTCCATGGAGCTTGATCAAGCTCGTGTAGCCATGAATGGCCAAATTAATATTCCAAAACAAACGCAGGATTTACGCATCACCATCTTCCCTACAATCGACGCCACAGCAGGCTCATTGGCTGCTTTTGCAATTAATCCTATTGTTGGCTTGAGTGCTTTGGTGGGGCAATATTTAATTACCAGCCAGATTAACCGTAATCTCCAGTCCGACTATTTAGTTCAAGGCACTTGGGCAGACCCTCATGTGATTCCTTTGGATCAACAAGGTCAGCCGATCGACTCAAAAACGATGGATACCATTCGTAGCAAGGATCTTTTGAAAGAACAAAGCAAACCAGCCCCTCATAATCCATCTAACACGCCCGCCCCACCAATGTGAGTCAGAATATGAACCCAACAGAACTCAAGATCGCTTCCATTCAAATGGTTTCTACGCCAGTGGTTCAGGAGAATCTGACGACTGCTAGCAGACTAATCAAGGCTGCCGCTAGTGATGGCGCTCAACTCATTGTCTTGCCTGAATACTTTTGCCTAATGGGTTTAAAAGACACTGATAAAGTCAGCGCTCGCGAGCCCTATGGAAAAGGTCCAATCCAAGAACAGCTCGCTTCTTTTGCAAAAGAAAATGGGGTGTATTTAGTTGCTGGAACAATTCCTCTTGAGGTCAGCAATCCAGAGAAGGTTTTGAATACCACTTTAGTCTATAACCCCCTCGGTGAAGGTATTGGGCGTTACGACAAAATTCATTTATTTGGCTTTCAAACTAAAACTGAGCGCTACCAAGAATCAGAAACCATTGAAGCGGGTGATGAGCCAAGCTTATTAAAAATAATGATTGGTGGTCAAGAGTGGATTTTGGGCTTAAGTATTTGTTATGACTTACGCTTTCCAGAGCTGTATAGAGCTCTGGGCCAGGTAGATTGCCACATTATTCCTGCTGCCTTTACCTACACGACCGGCAAAGATCACTGGGAAATCTTATTGCGCGCACGTGCCATTGAAAATCAATGCTATGTAATAGCCTCAGCGCAAGGAGGCATCCACCTCAATCAACGGCGAACATGGGGCCACAGCATGTTTATTGACCCCTGGGGTGACGTTCTGGTAGACCTCCCAGAAGGAGAGGGCTTTATTTCCGGGGTATTGTGCAAAGATAAATTAAACAAGGTACGCTCTGAGTTACCTGCACTTGCCCATCGCAGGCTTTAAACCATCGAAAGATTGCCAGAATCAATGAATGCACCAGAAGCACTGTTTCCCAGTAATTGGACTAAAGCTAAAAAACAAGCAGATCTACTGAAAGTCGCAAAATCGATTTTGCTTGAACCCACTGGCCTCACCGAGCAAGATCTCCATCGCACTTTTGGCGACATGTTCACACATCGGCTTGATGATGCTGATCTTTACTTCCAGCACACTCGTAGTGAAAGCTGGAGCCTCGAAGAAGGGATTGTCAAATCCGGAAGCTTCAATATTGATCAAGGTGTTGGAGTCCGCGCCATCTATGGCGATAAAACAGCGTTCGCCTATTCTGATGAAATTAATTTAGAAGCACTCAATAAGGCAGCCAAAGCAACACGAGTAATCGGCCCACAAGGCGGCAAACAAGCTGTTGCTAGCAAGCTCTTCAATCCCATCTCTAACAAACTCTATTCCGATATCAACCCGCTTGACTCCTTGCAGCCCAAAGAGAAAATTGCTTTGCTTGAAAGTATTGAACGACGTGCTAAGGCGCGTGATCCTCGCATTATTCAAGTGATGGCTAGCCTGGCTGGCGAATTTGATGTTGTGCTCGTGGTGCGCGCCGATGGCTTATTGGCCGCGGATATACGTCCACTAGTCCGTGTTTCCGTCCACGTGATTGCGGAACAAAATGGTCGCCGCGAATCTGGCTCATCAGGAGGTGGTGCCCGTCATGACTACCAATATTTCGATGCGACATTGATCAATCGATATGTTGACGAAGCCGTTGATGGGGCTTTAGTAAACCTGGAGTCACGACCCGCTCCTGCAGGACCAATGACGGTGGTAATGGGCCCCGGTTGGCCAGGTGTTTTGTTACACGAAGCAGTCGGCCATGGACTTGAGGGTGACTTCAATCGCAAAGGATCATCCGCTTTTGCTGGTCGCATTGGTCAGCGCGTGGCAGCGAAGGGCGTGACTGTAGTTGATGATGGCACGCTATCAGGTCGCAGGGGATCACTCAATATTGATGATGAAGGTACGCCAACCCAATGCACCACCTTAATTGAAGATGGTATTTTGAAGGGCTATATTCAAGATAGTCTGAATGCACGCCTCATGAAAATGCCACTCACTGGCAATGGACGTCGCGAGAGTTTTGCTTCACTACCAATGCCGCGCATGACCAATACTTACATGCTTGCAGGTAAAGATGATCCACAAGAAATTGTGGCGAGTATTAAACGCGGCCTTTACGCAGTCAATTTTGGTGGCGGGCAGGTAGATATTACCAGCGGAAAATTTGTATTTTCAGCTTCTGAAGCCTATTGGGTAGAGAACGGAAAAATTCAATATCCCGTCAAAGGAGCCACCATTATTGGCAGCGGTCCAGAGTCTCTGAAACAGGTCTCCATGATCGGTAACGACCTCAAATTAGATAGCGGCGTTGGGGTTTGTGGCAAGGAAGGTCAAAGCGTTCCGGTGGGGGTTGGGCAGCCTACTCTGAGGATTGACAGCCTTACAGTGGGCGGAACTGCCTGAGATTACCCAATTACGGCTTAAAATAGCAATATGAGCCAACAAAATACTAATCCCGCTAATTGGTACTCCGCCGTTGATAAAACGTCGGACACCGACGATCAACGTATTCACAATATTTCTGTTCTGCCTCCGCCAGAACATCTGGTTCGCTTCTTTCCTATTTCAGGAACTCCAACAGAAGTGCTGATCAGCAAAACTCGCAAAAGGATTCGTGACATTATTCACGGGAAAGATGACCGCTTATTGGTCATTATTGGCCCCTGCTCGATTCATGATCCAAGAGCAGCGTTGGAATACTGTCAGCGCCTCTTGGCAGAGCGCAAACGCTTTGCTGGTGAGTTAGAAATTGTGATGCGCGTATATTTTGAAAAGCCACGCACTACAGTAGGTTGGAAAGGTTTAATTAACGATCCGTACCTAGATGAAAGCTATCGCATCGAAGAGGGTCTGCGTCTTGCGCGTCAAGTCTTGATGGAAATTAACCGACTTGGAATGCCGGCTGGCAGCGAATTCTTGGATGTAATTTCTCCACAGTACATTGCCGATCTGATTTCTTGGGGTGCTATTGGTGCTCGTACAACTGAGAGTCAAGTTCATCGCGAACTCGCCTCAGGTTTATCAGCACCTATTGGATTTAAGAATGGAACCGATGGCAATATCAAGATTGCAACGGATGCAATTCAAGCGGCTGCTCGCCCACATCATTTCCTCTCAGTTCATAAGAATGGTCAAGTGTCCGTTGTAGAAACTAAAGGCAATAAAGATTGCCATGTGATTTTGCGTGGCGGTAAAGAGCCTAACTATGAAGCACAGTTTGTCCAGGCTGCTTGTGCAGAACTAGAGGCTGCCAAGCTCTCAGCGGGCCTCATGGTGGACTTATCTCATGCAAACTCAAGCAAAAAACATGAGCGTCAAATCGTGGTTGCCGACAATATTGCCGAGCAAATTGAAACCGGATCAAATCAAATTTTTGGTGTGATGGTGGAAAGTCATCTCAATGATGGCGCTCAAAAATTCACGCCTGGTAAGGATGATCCAGCCAAGCTTGAATACGGTAAGAGCATTACCGATGCCTGCATTAACTGGGATGACTCAGTGAAAGTGCTTGAACGTCTCGCTATTGCTGTGAAGAAACGCAGAAGCAAGAAAAAGTAAACTTAATCAGGTAACCCTGATGAAACGAGAAGAGGCTAAATTATTTAGTCTCTTTTTTTTCGTGCTTCCACAACACGTCGCTACCGCCAGCAGCACGATTCAGAATACGAGCGAGCACAAAGAGTAAATCGGAAAGACGATTAACGTACTGACGGGGAGAGTCATACAAAGGCTCAGCCCATCCCAAGCGCACAATGGAACGCTCAGCTCGTCTGCAAACAGTTCGGCAAACATGGGCTTGAGCTGCTGCACGAGTGCCACCTGGCAATATAAATTCTGTCAGTGGGGGCAACTGTTTGTTGTACTTTTCTAGCCAGACATCCAACTGTGCGACATGCTCTGGTTTCAGCAGCTTGTAATTAGGAATACAAAGCTCACCGCCTAAATCAAATAAATCATGCTGTACCTGCAGAAACAGCTCTTTAATCTCTGGTGCAATGCCTTCTGGGATCACTTCGGTCATCAAGACGCCAATTTCGGAATTCAACTCATCCACGTCACCCATGGCGCAAATCCGCAAATGGTCCTTCTCTACGCGACTTCCGTCACCCAGACCAGTCATGCCCGCATCACCAGTTCTGGTGGCTATTTTCGATAGTCGATTTCCCATGAGCTTAATTATAGGTAAATGGCTAAAATGTTTGGATGAATATGGTGACCCCGCCCCCCGATATAGCCGCTATTAGCGCACTCCAGTCAAAACTCGTCTCGGCCCTGCGCCCTATCCTCCCAGAGCATGCCCTACTGTGGGAGCCTGAGGACACCATTCCCTATGAATGTGATGGATTGGCAGCCTATCGCCGCATGCCTCTAGCTGTTGCTCTGCCTGAGACAGAAGAGCAAGTTGCACAGATTTTGAAAATTTGCTTTGAAATGCAAATTCCGGTGGTGCCACGCGGATCTGGAACAGGGCTCTCTGGTGGCGCTATGCCAATTTCTCAGGGCTTAGTACTCTCCTTAGCGAAGCTGAAGAAAATTCTCAGCATTGATCCATTTACTCGGACAGCAGTTGTGCAACCAGGGGTACGTAATCTTGCAATCTCAGAAGCAGTAGCGCATCTCGGTCTGTATTACGCTCCAGACCCTTCTTCACAAATTGCCTGCTCTATTGGCGGCAATGTAAATGAAAACTCTGGTGGCGTTCACTGCCTCAAATATGGTCTGACCTTACACAATGTTCTGCGCGTGCGCGGCGTTTTGATGAGCGGCGAGATTATTGAATTCGGTAGCATGGCTCCAGATTCTCCAGGATTGGATTTACTTGCCATCATGATGGGTAGTGAAGGCATGTTGGCAGTAGTTACTGAGGTCACTGTGAAATTAGTTGCTAAGCCAAAATTAGCTCGCGTGATCATGGCCAGTTTCGATGACATTGAAAAGGGTGGCAATGCTGTTGCTGCCATCATCGCCGCCGGAATTATTCCTGCTGGATTAGAGATGATGGATAAGGCCACTACCCGCGCAGTAGAAGAGTTTGTCCATGCTGGGTATGACTTAGAAGCCGAAGCTATTTTGCTATGCGAATCTGATGGCACTCCAGAAGAAGTGGCCGAAGAGATTGCACGCATGACTAAGGTACTAGAAGAGTCCGGTGCTAGTGGCATTCAAATTTCCAAAGATGAATCTGAACGCCTGAAATTTTGGAGCGGTCGCAAAAACGCCTTCCCCGCTGCTGGACGTCTAGCGGCTGATTACTACTGCATGGATGGCACCATTCCACGCAGACATATCGCTACCTTGCTCAAGCGCATTCAAGTTATGGAAAAGAAGTATGGCTTAGGCTGCCTCAATGTGTTCCATGCTGGTGATGGCAATATGCATCCCCTGATTTTATTTAACGGCGCCGATCAAGATGAATGGCATCGTGCAGAAGAATTTGGTACTGAAATCTTGGAGGCTTGTGTTGAGCTTGGTGGCACGATCACTGGTGAGCATGGCGTCGGCATTGAAAAAATTAATTCAATGTGCATACAGTTCGGCGAAAACGAACGAGAAGCTTTCTGGGGTGTGAAGAGTGCTTTTGATCCAGAAAAATTACTCAATCCGGATAAAGCCATTCCCACCTTAAATCGTTGCGCGGAATATGGTCGTATGCGCATCAGTGGCGGCAAGCTCCCACATCCTGAATTGGAGCGCTTCTAATGTCGAACTCCAATATGAGTCCTGCTATTCAGGACTTTCAGGCGCAGATTCTGAACGCCGCCAATCATAAGACCGCCCTTTCCATTGAAGGTGGTACCAGTAAGTCTTGGTATGGCAATCCCAATAACTATGCCAAGTTAAATACCCGTACTTATTCAGGCATTCTGGAATATCAACCAGAGGAATTGGTAATCACAGCCTGTGCAGGCACACCCTTAAAAGAAATTGAAGCGGCTCTTGAAGAAAAGAATCAAGTGCTCGCGTTTGAGCCACCTCACTTTGGTGAACAGACTACTTTTGGTGGCGCTATTGCAGCAGGACTTGCTGGACCTGGTCGAATCAGTGTAGGTAATTTTCGAGATTTTGTATTAGGCGCCCGCGTAATGGATGGAAAAGGTCAAGACCTCTCCTTTGGCGGAAAAGTAATGAAGAACGTAGCGGGCTATGATGTCTCTCGCTTGATTCCAGGATCCATGGGTACTCTTGCCCTACTCCTAGAGGCGTCCGTCAAAGTATTACCAAAGCCAGCAGCGACAGCCACATTACGCTGCGAGATTTCTCAAGCTCAAGCACTTAAAGTGCTAAATGAATGGGCAGGTCAACCATTACCTCTGTCAGCAAGCTGCTGGATTGGTAACGCATCCGGTGGCGATGGTGTACTAATGATTCGCCTAGCTGGCGCTGCTGCTGCTGTCAAAGCAGCGATTCCCTTAATGAGCTCTTTAGTTCTGGCAAGCGAGGTGGACCCACAAACTGCTAACGCTTTCTGGAGAGATCTACGCGAGCAACAATTGCCGGCCTTTAATCAACTTGGTGCTGATCAAACGCTTTATCGCCTGGCACTCCCTGCTGCATGCGGGCCATTGAGTATTCCAAATGCAGCCAATGAAGTTGTGTTGGAATGGCATGGACAACAGCGTTGGATTAAAGCGCCTGGTGATGAAGCTACTTTTGCCAGCATCAAACAGTTGGCCAACGCTCATGGTGGTCACGCAAGCCGCTTTAAGCAGGGCGCTGGGGTTGATCCTGCTCTACAACGCTTTACCTTACTTAGCGAACAAGCGCACTCTAAGGCACTTGAAGTTGTCCAGACCCGTCTGAGAGCGGCCTTTGATCCTGCTGGCGTATTTGCCACTTCACGCCTTCCTTAAGCACATCCATGCAAACACAACTCGCCCCACAATTTATTAATACGCCTGAAGGTGTTGAGGCAGCGCGCATTCTTGGTAAATGTGTTCACTGCGGTTTTTGCACTGCGACCTGCCCTACTTATCAACTACTAGGCGATGAGTTAGACGGACCTCGTGGTCGTATTTACCTCATTAAACAAATGGCAGAAGGTCAAAAGCCAACTGAAAAAACCCGCTTGCATTTAGACCGCTGCCTCACTTGTCGAAATTGTGAAAGCACTTGTCCAAGCGGTGTGCAATATGGGAAATTGATTGATATTGGTCGTCAATGGGCAGAAGAAAATACGCCTGAGCGCCCCCTAGGACAAAGACTTACGCGCTGGGCGCTTAAGGAGGGCCTGACTAAACCAGCCTTGTTTAATTCTGCAATGGCTTTAGGTCGTTTAGTTCGCCCATTAATGCCAAGTGGTATTCAACGCAAAATTCCAAAACATAAAAATAAAGCGCATGCGCCATCCACCAACCCGCATGCAAGACCTAGTAATGCCCATGCACGCAAGATGTTGATATTAGAAGGCTGCGTTCAGCCAGGCATGTTGCCTAATATCAATTCAGCAACTGCGCGTGTTTTGGATGCACTAAAGGTTCAACTTGTATCCGCACCGAATGCAACATGCTGTGGCGCTTTGCGCTTTCATCTAAATCATCAAGCGGGCGGCTTGGATAATGCCAAACAAAATATTGATGCTTGGTGGCCTCTTGTAGAGCAAGGGGTAGAAGCCATTGTGATGACCGCCTCAGGTTGCGGTGTCATGGTCAAAGATTACGGCCACCTGCTCGCAGGTGATCCACAATACGCAAGTAAAGCCAAAAAAATTTCTGAGTTAACTAAAGATATTGCGGAGATATTGCCTGACTTGCAAACTGAATTGCTAGAGCTCATTGGCAGCGATCCAAAGCCAGGCGTGGTGTATCACCCACCTTGCACTTTGCAACATGGTCAACAAATTCGTGGCAAGGTAGAGGGCTTACTCACCAGCATTGGCATTGGCGTTCGCCTCTGTACAGACAGTCACCTTTGCTGTGGATCGGCAGGCACCTACTCTGTTACTCAACCAGAACTCTCTGAGCAGTTGCGTAAAAATAAATTAGCGCATCTTCATACTGCCTGCGAAGAATTTGATGCCGATGTGATTGTTTCCGGAAATATTGGTTGCATTACCCACTTACAGAGTGATGACAAGCCCGTCATGCACTGGATTGAAATCGTAGATCAGCTCATTAGTCAGCCAAAAGCGAGATGAACTCTATTGCTGCCAAGCTAATGCAGGTGCGAGAGCGCATTGAGCTTGCTGCCATTGCTGCTAAGCGAGCCCCTGAAGATGTTGCCCTGCTCGCGGTGAGCAAAACTTTTCCAGCAAGCGCTGTCGAAGATGCAATGCATGCTGGTCAGTCTGCTTTTGGCGAGAATTACGTTCAGGAAGCCGTTGAAAAAATCCAAATACTTGCAAAATTTCGCTCACAGCTCGAGTGGCACTTCATAGGCCCACTTCAAAGCAATAAAACAAGAGAAGTAGCAGAGCATCTTGATTGGGTTCACAGCGTAGATCGTCTAAAGATCGCCGAACGCTTATCAGTTCAACGTGGGGAGTTTCCTAACCTAAGAGCTCTCCAACTTTGTGTACAAGTGAATGTAAGCGAAGAAGATAGTAAGAGTGGCGTGCCTTTAATTGAGGCTGAAGCCTTGTGTACTGCAATCTCTACATTACCAAATGTAGTACTTCGGGGTTTGATGGCCATCCCCGCGCCCAATGATGATCCAGCCTTACAAGGTAAAGCCTTTGCTGCAGTACGTGAGTGCTTTGCTAATATTCTTGCAGCACATGCTAACGAGCCTGGATATCAATTTTTTGACACCCTTTCTATGGGAATGTCTGATGACTTAGAAGCCGCCATTCTGGAAGGCAGCACAATGGTACGAGTAGGAAGTGCTATTTTTGGGAAGCGGGATAAAATCCGGCTATGAGTTCAAAGATCAACCCTAATACCCACATTACTTTTGTTGGCGGCGGCAATATGGGCCGCGCCTTAATCAGTGGTCTGATTGCTAACGGCTTTAAAGCAGATCAAATTTCAGTTATAGAAGCAAACGCGACTACTGCACAACAACTGCAAGATGACCTTAAGGTGCAAATCATTCCTGCTTTAGAAAATATTACTTTTGATTTTGCAAAAAATAATGTCTTGGTCATGGCGATCAAGCCTCAAGATTTCAATATCGCAGCTAAGGAATTAGCTCCTAAGCTAAAACATGCTTCCGCTTCAGGGTCATTAGTGCTCAGTATTGCCGCAGGTATTCGCTTAGCAGATATGAGTCGCTGGCTCGATCACACACGCTGCGTACGTGCTATGCCAAATACCCCAGCCTTGATTGGCAAAGGAATTACTGGGTTATTTGCAAACCTGAATATCACCCAAGATGACCGCGCCTTAGCCGAAACGATTTGTAATGCCGTTGGACAAGCAGTTTGGGTATCAGAAGAAAAATTAATGGATGCTGTCACAGCAGTTTCTGGCAGTGGGCCCGCCTATGTATTTGCTTTTCTGGAAGCAATGCAATCTGCTGGTGAAAAATTAGGCTTAGATGCTCAAGCCGCCAGAAAACTTGCCTACGCTACGCTTGAGGGCGCTACACAACTTGCTCAAAACTCCAATGAGTCAGCAAGCGTATTGCGCGAGAGAGTCACCTCTAAAGGTGGCACTACGGCAGCTGCCTTGGAAGTCTTAAATCAAGATGGCTGGCATGCCATCCTAGAAAAAGCCATTGCCGCAGCCGATCAGCGCGGCAAAGTGATGGGTGATGAACTAGGTAAGAGCTAAGCGCAACTCAGCTCAATCTAGTTCAGACTCAAACCAAGCACAATTCCTAGAAATAAAAATCCGCCTAACCAATTGTTGTGGCGAAACGCTAAGAAGCAATCTTCTCTTTTACGGGTAGAAACTAATTTCATGTGATAGATGGCGCAAGCTAGAGCGGCAAACCAACCAATTAAAAAGTAATTACTGAGGTTTGCTATGTTTGCAACCCAGAATTGGCTGATAAATAGCACTCCATAACTTAGTCCAATTGCAATCACATCGTAGCGACCAAAGGTGATTGCTGAAGTACGCAAACCTAGACGAATGTCATCATCTCGATCGACCATCGCATAGGCAGTGTCGTAAGCGATAGCCCAAAAAATATTGCCAACGAATAAAACCCATGCTTCAAAAGGAATGAAATCTAAGATTGCTGCGTAAGCCATCGGAATACCAAATCCGAAGGCAATTCCTAAAACTGCCTGGGGCATAGCAAAAAATCGCTTGGTAAAGGGGTAGATAAATGCCACCAGCAAAGCCAGAACCGATAATTGTTTTGTAAAGGCATTTAGAGGTTGAATCAATAAGAAGGCCAATAACGCTAGGACCGCTGCAACACCTACCGCCTCCTTGCCCGAGATCTTGCCACTCGTGACTGGACGACCTTGAGTTCTTAATACATGTCGATCAAAGTCGCGATCTGCGTAATCATTGATGGCACAGCCTGCGCTGCGCATCAAAAAGGTACCCACAATAAAAATCAGTAGGATCGAAAAATCAGGAACGCCACTACTAGCTAACCAGAGCGCCCATAAGGTCGGCCATAAAAGCAACAGCGTACCAATCGGTTTGTCCAACCGGATCAGATATGCATAGGAAGTGAGACGATCCATTAAAGCCATGTGCTTATTATCATGCCTTTAAAAACTCTGCCCGAGCTCCAAGCCAGCGCTCCAAATGACGCTCCACGATATCAGCATGGTTGGCTAAGAGGCGATCAGCAGCCTGCTGCGCCAATTCAATTAACCAAGCGTCTCTTTGTAAATCGACAAAACGCAACATCGCATCGCCGGATTGCTTGGCGCCTAATAATTCTCCTGGGCCACGGAGTGATAAGTCTCGCTCTGCAATCACAAAGCCATCTGAAACTTCCCGCAAAGTTTGTAAACGCTCCTTAGCTGCCATGGATAGCGGCTCCGCATACATCAAGATACAAACTGAATCGGCTGAGCCTCGGCCTACACGCCCACGTAATTGATGAATCTGGGCATAACCAAAACGCTCTGCGTGCTCAATTACCATCAGCGCAGCATTGGGGACATCTACACCTACTTCGATCACTGTTGTGGCAACTAGTAGCTGAATCTCATTTGCCTTAAAGGCGGCCATCACGGCTGCTTTTTCATCTGCCTTTAATCGACCATGCACTAAGCCCACCTTAAAGTCTGGGAGTGCTTGCGTGAGCTGTTCAAAGCTTTCTATCGCCGTTTGTAATTGGAGCACCTCAGATTCTTCAATCAATGGGCATACCCAATACGCTTGCAAGCCCTTTTCTAACCAGCTATGCAGTCCGCTAATGACTTCATCACGGCGACTCGCCTTCACCACTTTGGTTGCAATGGGTTTACGACCAGGCGGCAATTCATCAATGACCGACACATCCAAGTCAGCGTAATACGTCATCGCCAATGTACGAGGGATAGGCGTTGCTGACATCATCAATTGATGGCAATAAAACAATTCGGAGCCAACACGTTG
The DNA here is from genome assembly GCF_018882445.1 of Polynucleobacter sp. 15G-AUS-farblos. Taxonomy (GTDB): domain Bacteria; phylum Pseudomonadota; class Gammaproteobacteria; order Burkholderiales; family Burkholderiaceae; genus Polynucleobacter. The sequence goes on from NZ_JACVOM010000003.1 coordinate 96,276, forward strand.
CTGTATTTCTAAGCGCTGTCTTACTCCAAAGCGATGCTGCTCATCGATGACCGCTAAACCTAACTTAGCAAAGCGAACGTTTTCCTGAATCAAAGCATGCGTGCCAATAATCAACTGCGCTTGCCCACTCTCAATCATTTCTTGAGCAAGTCTTTTTTCTTTAGCCTTAAGGCTGCCCGATAGCCAGGCAATCTTGACTCCAAGTGGCTCAAACCATTCTTTCATCTTGAGGTAATGTTGCTCAGCCAAAATTTCAGTAGGAGCCATGACCGCCGCCTGATAGCCGTGATCCATCACACGGGCTGCCGCTAAAGCAGCGACTACTGTCTTGCCGCTACCCACGTCACCCTGCAAAAGACGATTCATCGGGAAAGAGGTGGATAGGTCATTGCCAATTTCAGCCCAAACACGCTCTTGTGCTTTGGTCAGCGCAAAAGGCAAGATCTCCAGCAATCCCGCTTCAATGCTCGAACTCTTTTTTTCTAATGGAGTAAAGCTAGGGGCATGACGCTCTCGGCGTATGGCATGCGCTCTTTTCAAAGAAATTTGTTGGGCTAGCAATTCTTCAAACTGCACTCGCCTCCAAGCGGGATGGGTTCGCTCTAAAAGTGCTTGTGTATTTGCATCTGCTGGCGGCTGATGAAGATATGTAATGGCTGCCTGTAAGTTTGGCCAATCGTGACTTGGTAAGAGCTGAGCCATTAATTGCTTTGGCAAGAATTCAGCCAAACTCTCTTGCAGACTAGGATCACGAAGTGCCTGTGTCACTGCCTTACGGATAATGGTTTGTGAAATTCCAGCACTCGCTGGATAGACAGGTGTCAAACTGCTTGGCAATGGCGCATCAGGAGATACGGCTCGCACGGTGGGGTGCACCATCTCAGAGCCCTGAAACCCATCACGAATGTCTCCGCGAACTCGAATATGGGTTCCCACTGCCATTTGCTTTTGCTGGCTGGGATAAAAATTCAGGAAACGTAACTGAAGGGTTTCCGTTTCATCCTCAATCGTGACTAGCATCTGTCTTCTTGGCCTAAAGAGGACTTGATTCCGAATAACAATGCCCTGAGTTTGAACGGCATTGAAACGGCCATGATGGATAGCCTCTTCAATACTCAGCAACTCTGTTTCATCTTCATAGCGAGATGGCAGATGCAAAGCAAGGGCCATGGGGCTGTTTAAACCCATTTTTTGGAGTGAAGTTGGCGCTTGTTTAGTAGTCATCGTTAAAATCTCATACCTGATGGTAATGCTATGCAACTTTCCGACTTCAATTACGAACTTCCTCCCGATCTAATCGCCCAACATCCCTTAGCGAATAGAACCGATAGCCGCCTCCTTGAGATCAGGCCAGAGGTGGGCAAACACGCCCAATTAGTTGATCGCCAGTTTAGAGAAATCCTTGACCTTGTTAGACCTGGGGACTTATTAGTATTCAACGATACCAAAGTGATTCCAGCTCGTCTGCATGGCAAAAAGGATACGGGGGGAGTTGTTGAGCTCCTCATTGAACGCATTAGCGGAGAACAACAAGCCTGGGTTCAAATTAGGGCATCTAAAGTACCTAAGACTGGCTCATTCGTGCAGATTCATAACGCTGCTGGAGAAACCTTCTCCGTTGAAATGATTGGCCATGACGGACGCTTTTATGAGGTTCGCTTTCCTGAAAATGTATTTTCATTACTCGAGCGCTTTGGCGAGCTTCCATTACCACCTTATATTGAACATCAACCAGATGGCGAGGATGCTCAACGCTACCAAACTGTCATAGCCAAAAATCCAGGTGCGGTAGCAGCACCTACTGCTGGATTACATTTTGATCAAGCGATCTTAGAAAAATTCAATACCCAAGGAGTGCAACAAGCTACTGTCACCTTACATGTCGGTGCAGGTACCTTTACTCCAGTGCGCGAAGAAGATCTCTCTAAACACAAGATGCATTACGAATGGTTTTCCATTCCCGAGGCAACCCTAAAGGCAATTGAGGCAACGAAACTGGCTGGCGGACGCCTAATAGCGGTAGGCACAACCAGTCTGAGGGCCCTGGAGAGTCAAGCGATTAGCGGCCAAAGTACTGGCGAAACCAATCTCTTCATTACACCCGGCTTTCAATTTAAAACAGTGGATTGTTTGTTAACCAACTTTCATCTGCCAAAATCAACCCTATTAATGCTAGTGAGCGCTTTTGCAGGAGTAGAGAATATTCGTGCTGCTTATCAACATGCAATTGATCAACGATATCGTTTCTTTAGCTATGGAGATGCGATGTTTCTTTGCCGACTCGAGAATACAAAGTTATGACCAAACCTGTGCACTTTAATATCCTGGCGCGCGACTCACAAAGTCCTGCACGCTTAGGTCAGCTTGATCTTCCTCACGGTAGCGTCCAAACGCCAATCTTCATGCCAGTAGGTACCTATGGCACTGTAAAAGCGATGACTCCACGAGATCTGGAAGAAGCAAAAGCGCAAATTATTTTGGGTAATACTTTTCATCTTTGGCTAAGACCAGGTTTGGATGTCATCAAAAAACATGGTGGTCTTCATCGCTTTATGGCTTGGGATAAACCAATCCTCACGGATTCAGGTGGATTTCAAGTATTTAGCTTAGGGGCGCTGCGAAAAATTTCTGAGGAGGGAGTGACGTTCGCATCTCCCATTAATGGCGACAAACTGTTTATGTCTCCAGAAGTTTCCATGGAAATTCAAGCCGTTCTCAATAGCGATATCGCAATGCAATTTGATGAGTGCACACCCTATGAGATTAAGGGTCAAGCCACTACAGAGAAAACGGCACGTGCTTCTTTAGAAATGTCACTGCGCTGGGGTGATCGTTCCCTCAAACGTTTTCGGGAGCTAAACACAGGTAATGGTCTATTTGGCATCGTCCAAGGGGGGATGTTTGAGAATCTCCGAGAATTTTCTTTAGATGCAGTCAGCCAACAGGGTTTTGACGGCATTGCCATCGGCGGTCTCTCTGTAGGCGAGCCAAAACCTGAATTTGAGCGAATTTTGAATTTCACGGCACCCAAGCTCCCGGAACACATGCCCCATTACCTCATGGGCGTAGGTACGCCAGAAGATCTGATTTTGGGCGTTAGTCTAGGAATAGATATGTTTGATTGCGTGATGCCTACCCGAAATGCCCGCAATGGCTGGCTATTTACCCGTTTTGGGGACTTAAAACTACGCAATTCAGGCTACAAGGACGATGATCGACCCGTTGATCCGACCTGTAGCTGCTATACCTGCCAAAACTTCACTAGATCCTACTTAAACCACCTCCAAAAGGCCAATGAGATCTTGGGCTCGCAACTCAATACTATTCATAACCTCTCTTACTACTTACAGCTCATGACTGAAGTGAGGGAGTCCCTGGCCAAGGATCGTTTTAGCGCTTACCGCGAGGAATTCCATTCCAATCGCCAGCGTGGCGTTGAGCCCGGACAGGACTAATAGCCCTACAAAGGACTAAGCCTAGCCAAATCACCTCCAAAGCCCCACACAGTTTAGAATTGCGGGTTTACGGCTTTGCTTTAAAGCCTAAAACTAATGCAGTTTCCAAATAGTCTTTAACGGAGGTTTTATATGTGGATTAGTAACGCTTTTGCCCAGGCTCCTGCCGCGGGCGCAGATTCCGGTGGCTTGATGAGCTTCCTCCCCCTCATTTTGATGTTTGCAGTTTTGTACTTCATCATGATTCGCCCACAAATGAAGCGTCAAAAAGAAACCAAAGCCATGCTTGAAGCATTGGGAGTTGGCGATGAAGTAGTCACCGTAGGCGGCATCATGGGCAAAGTAACCGCCCTTAAAGATCAAGTTGTCACTGTTGAAATTGCCTCAGGTACAGAAGTACAAATGCAAAAGGGTGCCATTACAACGGTCTTGCCAAAAGGCACTTTGAAGTCTGCTTAATTAGTTTGTTGAAAAATTTCTCAATATGAATCGCTACCCTCTCTGGAAATATTTAGTCATTGCCGTTGCCTTAATCATCGGTGGACTGTATTCAATACCCAATTTCTACGGAGAGGCGCCTGCGGTTCAGGTCTCGTCCGCTAAACCAACCATCAAGGTTGATTTAGCGACGCAATCTCGTGTTGAGAAAATTCTGGCGGATGCAAATATCGCAAACACCGGAATCTTTTTTGAGGCTGCCGCCAATGTAGGCTCAATTAAGATTCGCTTTAATAACACTGATATTCAATTGCGCGCTCGTGATCTATTACAGCAAAAGCTCAATCTTGATCCAAACGAACCCAATTACACCGTTGCATTAAATCTACTCTCCAATACTCCAGACTGGTTAAGTGCAATTAACGCCCTACCAATGCCTTTAGGTCTTGACCTGCGTGGTGGCGTGTACTTCCTCTTGCAAGTGGATATGAAGGGCGCAGTACAAAAGAAGGTGACTTCTTTGGCAACCGATATCCGCTCTCAATTGCGCGATAAGAACATTCGGCATCAAGGTATTGAGCGCGGCACGGACTCCATCACGATTACTTTCGGAAGCACAGCCGAAGCAGATGCTGCCCGTACCGTCTTAATGACTAGCCAACCTGACTTAATCTGGCAGGTTAAACCAACTGGTCTTTCACCAAAACTCGTTGGCGAATTTAAACCAACCGCCTTAAAAGAAGTTCAAGATAACGCTGTTAAGCAAAACATCGTCACCCTCAATAAACGCGTAAATGAGTTAGCAGTTAAAGAACCAGTAATTCAACAACAGGGTGCAGAACGTATCGTGGTGCAGTTGCCAGGCGTACAAGACACAGCCCGCGCCAAGGACATCATTGGCCGTACCGCTACCTTGGAGTCACGTTTAGCTGATCCTGTTATTTCCACGATCGCCATTGGCGAAACACCGCCTCCTGGAATGGATGTGTTTCGCTTTGGTGAATCGCGTCAAGGCGTATTTAAGAAATCCGTTATTTTTAGCGGAGATCGTATTACCGATGCAAGCGCAGGCTTCGATCAAAACCAAAGACCAGCGGTCAATATTTCATTAGATGCGGCTGGTGGCCGTGTGATGCAAGAAATTACCCGTGAAAATATTGGTAAACCGATGGGCATGATCTTGTTTGAAAAAGGTAAAGGTGAGGTTCTCACAATTGCCACTATTCAAAGTGAGTTTGGGTCTAAGTTTCAGATCACTGGTCAGCCTACTACTGCAAGCGCCAATGACTTAGCGCTCTTGCTGCGCGCGGGATCACTTGCTGCTCCTATGGAAATTATTGAGGAGCGCACCATCGGACCAAGTCTTGGTGCAGAAAATATTGAAAAAGGCTTTAAATCCTTGTTGATTGGATTTACTGCCATTGCAATCTTCATGATGGGGTATTACCTGCTCTTTGGTTTTTTCTCAGTCATTGCTTTGGCGGTGAACCTCGTTTTACTCATCTCAATTTTATCGATGCTACAGGCCACATTAACCCTGCCCGGTATTGCTGCTATGGCATTGGCACTCGGTATGGCAATTGACTCCAACGTGTTAATTAATGAACGTATTCGTGAAGAGTTACGTAATGGTGCCGCGCCCCAGACTGCCATTGCAGTCGGCTTTGACAAGGCATGGGCAACGATTCTGGATTCGAACGTCACAACCTTGATTGCCGGCTTAGCCTTGCTTGCATTTGGCTCGGGCCCAATTAAAGGCTTTGCAGTAGTACATTGTCTGGGCATCTTGACTTCAATGTTCTCAGCGGTCTTCTTCTCTCGTGGGCTTGTCAACCTTTGGTATGGCAGACACAAGAAGATTCAGAAGCTTGCTATTGGCCAAGTTTGGCGCCCACAGGAGAAATAAGTCATGGAATTTTTTCGCATCAAAAAAGATATTCCGTTTATGCGCCATGCTTTGGTGCTCAATGCGATTTCTCTCATTACCTTCTTAGCGGCAGTATTTTTCCTCTGGCAAAACGGACTGCACCTCTCGATTGAATTCACTGGCGGCACCGTGATGGAAGTTACCTACCCACAAACTGCGCCTCTGGACTCCATTCGATCCAAGGTTGAAAAGTTAGGCTATGCAGATACGCAGATCCAAAACTTTGGTAGCTCGCGGGATGTCATGATTCGCCTGCCCTTACAAAAGGACGCTGAAGGGAAATTAATTTCTTCTGCTGACCAAAGTAGTGCAGTGATGCAAGCGCTTGATCCGGCTGCCACTGGTGTCAAATTACAGCGCGTCGAATTTGTAGGTCCGCAAGTTGGTCAAGAATTGGCCATTGATGGTTTGATGGCGCTGCTCTTTGTGATCATCGGCATTGTGGTGTATCTCTCGTTCCGGTTTGAGTGGAAGTTTGCTCTCGCCGGCATCATTGCGAACTTGCATGACATCGTCATCATTCTTGGATTCTTTGCCTTCTTCCAGTGGGAGTTTTCACTCTCAGTGCTAGCTGCGGTATTAGCGGTTTTGGGTTACTCCGTAAACGAGTCTGTGGTGATCTTTGACCGTATTCGTGAAAATTTCCGCAAATACCGCAAGATGAATACCCGCGAGATTATTGACAACGCAATTACCAGCACCATCAGCCGTACCGTGATTACCCACGGTAGTACCGAGATGATGGTTCTAGCGATGTTGATCTTCGGTGGACCTACCCTGTTCTACTTTGCCTTGGCTCTCACCATTGGTATTTTGTTTGGTATTTACTCTTCAGTCTTCGTTGCAGCAGCCTTAGCAATGTGGCTTGGCGTTACTCGTGAAGATCTTGTCAAAGGCGATAAGAAGCCCGATGACAATGCCAGAAACGATGACCCGAACTTTGGTGCTCGAGTCTAAGTAAGAGAAAAATGCTGTTGATCTAGGGCGGCAAGAATTCGTTTTGTCGCGCCTTGGTGCTCTATTGAGTAAGCCTTAGCAGCTGTTGCCATTTGCGCCAACTCCGCTGGATTGAGTAATAAAGACTTCAAGGCCTCCATCAATGCGATGGGCTCGCCAAGCAGCAAATCCCCTTTAATCTGTTTGGCGGCACCTGAGGCCAAAGCATCGATGGATGCTTGCTGAAAGTTATAGGTATGTTCGCCCAGTAACACTGGGCAACCTGCAGCGCAAGCTTCAATCAGATTTTGACCTCCAAAGCGCAGAAGGCTGCCACCCATCACTACGAGATCAGATGCGCTGTAATACATTGGCATCTCACCCATGGAATCGCCCAAGACTACATCTAGGTCTAAGCTGTCTTTAGGGATGCCTTGCCATTCACTCCGTCTTCGAAAATTCAAACCCACCGCATGAACCTGATCAGCCACTTCTGAGAAGCGCTCAGGATGACGTGGCACTAAACACAATAATGGCTGCACTGTAAAAGCATGATTAAGCAGCAAATCTTTCCACGCTTTCAGAATAATGGCCTCTTCACCATCTCGCGTACTAGCCGCACATACCATCAAGCGTTTACTGGCATGGATATGCTCTTTCCAAGCATTTCCTTGCTGCACTAAAGCAGGATCTAGTGGTACATCAAATTTCAGATTACCGACTACTTCAATATTTTGAACGCCAAGACTACGATAGCGCTCAGCATCAAATTCTGTTTGAGCCAAGATCCCGGCAAAAGCCTGAAATAATGCCCGACCTGCTTTACCAAATTGATTGACCCGGCGTGCACTTCTTTCGGATAAACGGGCATTCACCAAAAATAAGGGAAGCCCTTTATCAGCACAACGAAAAACTACAGTAGGCCAAGCCTCAGTCTCCATAAATAAACCGAGTTTTGGTTTGAAGGTATTCAGGAAATGCTCAACTGACCAACATAAGTCATAGGGTAAATAGACCTGACGAATTTGACCCGCAGCAATCTCTTTACCAAACAGCTGTTTTCCAGTACGGCGCCCATTGAGCGTCATGTGCGTGAGAAGAATCGACTCTCCTTTTGCAAGATAGGCTTCAATGAGAGGTTGGGCGGCGCGAGTCTCGCCAACCGATACCGCATGAATCCAGACCACGCCCTGCTTTACTGGCTTGCTATAAGCAAAACCAAGACGCTCAGGAATGTGATGCAAGTAAGCAAAAGCATGGCGGGATCGCCAGGCAAGACGGATAAAAGCTAATGGCAATAAAAGATGCCATAGCAATTGATAAACAGCAAACCAGAAACGAGGACGAGCCCCGTACTCTGAAGTAGTGCTTAGACTCACTTTTTCAGTCGTTCGGTCAGCTCGACCGCCTTACCTAAATAAGATGAAGGAGTCATCTCAAGCAAACGCGCCTTTGCATCATCAGGAATCTTCAATCCACGGATAAAGTTCTGTAGATCTAGCTGATTAATGCCTTTGCCACGAGTCAACTCTTTTAACTGCTCGTATGGATTCTCAATGCCAAAACGGCGCATCACGGTTTGCACTGGCTCTGCCAATACTTCCCAGCAAGCATCTAAGTCAGCAGCAATCGCCGCATGATTGACTTCCAATTTACCCAGCCCACGTAGAGCGCTGTCATAGGCCAAGACGCTATGACCAAACGCAGGTCCTAAATTACGCAGTACTGTTGAATCAGTCAGGTCACGCTGCCAACGAGAGATTGGTAATTTTTCTGCGAGGTGACGCAATAAGGCATTAGCAACACCTAAGTTGCCTTCGGAATTTTCAAAATCAATTGGATTGACCTTATGCGGCATTGTGGAAGAGCCGATCTCACCAGCCTTCGTGCGCTGCTTAAAGTAACCTACAGAGATATATGCCCAGAAGTCACGATCCATATCCAAGAGGATCGTATTAGCACGCGCAATCGCATCAAACAATTGCGCCATTCCATCATGGGGCTCAATCTGAATGGTGTAGGGATTAAAAGTTAAACCGAGGCGCTTCTCGACAACATTCTTAGAAAAATTTTCCCAGTCAAAATCAGGGTATGCAGAAAGGTGGGCATTGTAGTTACCCACTGCGCCATTCATCTTGCCAAGCAAAGGCACTGCAGCAATCGCTTCAATTGCGCGCTCTAAACGTTTCGCAATATTGGCAATCTCTTTACCCAATGTGCTTGGGGATGCTGGCTGGCCATGGGTGCGCGAGAGCAAGGGAACCTTAGCATTCTCAATAGCCAAATCAGTGAGTACTGTTAGAACCTGATTTAACTGCGGAAGTAATACTTCATCGCGCGCGCCTCGTAACATCAAGCCATGCGAAGTGTTATTAATATCTTCAGAAGTACAAGCAAAGTGAATAAATTCACTCGCCTTCAATAAGTCCGGACGATCAGAAACTTTTTCTTTTAGAAAATACTCCACTGCCTTCACGTCATGATTAGTTACGGCCTCGATATCTTTAATGCGTTGAGCATCCGCATCAGAGAAATTTTCAGGCAAAGACAATAAGAAGGCTTCGTCAGCTGCATTGATTTTGGGTACATCTGGCAAACCTGCTGAGGCTAGGGCCAAGAGCCAATGAATTTCCACAAACACACGTTGACGCATAAAGGCAGCCTCAGATAACCAAGGCCGAAGGGCATCTAATTTTCCGGCGTAGCGGCCATCTAATGGGGAAAGGGCATTAAGGATTGAAAGCGGCTGACTCACGGAAATTGCCTTTGCACTGAATATGTCAATAAAACCTGATTTTAATGCGTTCTGCCTAGCTTTCCCAGGATGGCTATACTGTGCCCTATGAAACTGATCGGATCCCTTACCAGCCCCTACGTACGTAAAGTACGCATTGTTTTCTCGGAAAAAAAGGTTGATGTTGACCATGTCACGGAAAACGTCTGGTCCCCAGACACCATCATTGGTCAAACCAACCCCTTAGGCAAAGTCCCCTGCCTCGTTTTAGACGATGGTGGGGTGATTTACGACTCTAGAGTGATCGCTGAGTACGCTGATGGCTTAAGCCCCGTTAGCAAGCTGATTCCAGCCGATACACGCGATCGTGCCACCGTGAAGACTTGGGAAGCACTAGCCGACGGCATCATGGATGCAGGCATTTTGGCTCGATTAGAGCTCACCTTACGTCCTGCAGAACAACAAAGTCCGGCTTGGGTTGATCGTCAAATGGGCAAGATTCAAGCTGCCCTGCGCCAAATGTCAGAACAACTTGGTGAAAATGCATGGTGTCACAGTAATCAAATGACATTGGCAGATATTGCTTTTGGTTGCGCAGTAGGCTATTTGCTTTTCCGTTTTCCAGAAGTGCAATGGCAAACGCAATATCCTAATTTAGATCGTCTCTATCAAAAATTAATGCAGAGAGCATCTTTTATTGATACAGCACCGCCTGCAGCTTAATCTGCTGACAAGATATCTCAAGTCATGACTGGGCAAATTTAGGCGGAAATAATTCCGCCGCCCAGGCAAATATCACCGTCATATAAAACGGCTGACTGCCCAGGAGTGACAGCCCATTGCGCATCTGGAAAGCGCAACTCAAAAGTCAGTGGACCTTCTTTGCCTGGAACAATTTCACAAGCGGAATCAGTTTGACGATAACGTGTCTTCGCAGAGTAATTGCCTGCTGTAGGCGCACTACCAGCAACCCAACTGGCATCCATTGCTTCAAGCTGATTAGCCAATAACCACGGGTGTTCATGGCCTTGAGCAACATACAAAGTATTGTTGGCAACATCTTTACGCGCTACGTACCAAGCGTCCCCATTACCATCTTGACTGCCGCCCAAACCAATTCCTTTGCGCTGACCTAGAGTGAAGAAAGCTAAGCCCATATGCTCACCCACGATCTTGCCCTCGGGCGTTTTAATGGGTCCTGGCGTAGTGGGTAGATAGCGATTTAAAAATTCACGGAAAGGGCGCTCTCCAATAAAACAAATTCCGGTGCTATCTTTTTTGCGCGCATTGGGTAAACCAATTTTCTCTGCAATTTGACGCACTTCTGTTTTTGGAATTTCTCCAAGCGGAAATAACACATTGGCTAATTGCGCTTGTGTAAGGCGATGTAAAAAATAGCTTTGATCTTTACTCGCATCTACTGCTTTGAGTAATTGCACTTTGCCGGCTTCATGCCGCACTCTGGCGTAATGGCCAGTAGCAATAGCATCAGCGCCCAAACTCATCGCATGATCTAGAAAGGCTTTAAATTTAATTTCAGCATTACAAAGCACATCAGGGTTAGGTGTTCTCCCTGCAGCGTATTCACGTAAAAAGTCAGCAAAGACCCTTTCGCGGTACTCGGCAGCAAAATTGACTGCCTCAACGTCAATTCCAATTAAATCGGCTACTGAGACTACATCCAGCCAATCCTGACGGGCTGAGCAGTATTCATCGTTATCGTCATCTTCCCAATTCTTCATAAAAAGGCCGACGACCTCATAGCCCTGCTCTTTGAGCATCCAGGCTGCAACAGACGAATCAACCCCTCCAGACATGCCAATAACGACTTTATTGGGTCTCTGAGGCGGAATTGAGGAGGAATTGGGTGAAATCATCAAAAAAATGCGAAAATACTTTATAGATTGGTAGCCCCCATTGTAGAAGTCTCAACCCGATTTCGCAGCATTATAGGTAAAAAACCAAACCGGCAAACCTAGGGGCTAAGTAAGTAGGTAAAGCCTACCCTGTTTATCTATAAAATAGACTTTTTAAAAATTTTGCTTTTGGAGACATGCCATGCGCATAGGAGTGCCACTGGAAACAAGGCCTGGGGAAACTCGAGTAGCCGCCACACCAGAAACCGTTAAAAAACTGATTAGTCAGGGTCATAGCGTCCTCATTCAAAAGGGTGCTGGTGTTCAAGCTAGTCAACCAGATTCGGCATATGAAGCAGTAGGCGCAACCATTGGTTCCGCCGCTGATGCGTTTGGCGCAGAACTCGTTCTGAAAGTGCGCGCGCCTGAGGCTGCAGAACTCAAACAAATTAAAGCTGGAAGCGTGCTCATGGGCATGCTCGATCCATTTGACAATGACAACATTGCTGCAATGGCTGCGCAAGGTGTTACAGCATTTTCACTAGAGGCTGCTCCTCGTACAACACGTGCTCAAAGCATGGACGTCCTGTCTTCTCAAGCCAATATTGCTGGATACAAAGCAGTGATGGTTGCTGCAAATGAATACCAACGCTTTATGCCAATGTTGATGACTGCTGCTGGTACTGTCAAAGCGGCACGCGTTTTAATTTTGGGCGCAGGTGTTGCTGGCTTACAAGCAATTGCTACTGCTAAGCGTCTTGGTGCGGTGATTGAAGCATCGGATGTACGTCCTGCTGCAAAAGAACAAATTGAATCATTGGGTGCAAAGTTTGTTGATGTCCCTTATGAAACAGATGAAGAGCGTGAAATTGCTCAAGGTGTTGGTGGCTATGCCCGTCCGATGCCTGAGGCTTGGATGAAACGTCAAGCTGCCCTCGTTGCTGAGCGCGCTCAGCAAGCCGACATCGTCATTACTACTGCATTAATTCCTGGTCGTAAGCCACCAGTCTTATTGCATAGCGATACCGTTGCCAATATGAAGCCTGGTTCTGTGGTGATCGATTTGGCTGCTGGTAAGGGTGACAATGGATCTGGTAACTGTCCACTCACGCAAGCAGACAAAATTGTGGATGCTAATGGCGTCAAGATTGTTGGTTACACCAACTTGCCTAGCATGGTTGCTGCAGATTCATCTGCTCTCTATGCTCGCAACTTGATCGACTTCCTCAAATTAATTGTCGACAAAGAAGCGAAGTTAGTGATCCCAAGTGATGACGACATCGTTACCGCCTGCTTAATGTGTCGTGATGGTCAAGCCATCCGCAAAAACTAATAGTAAAAATACTAAGGAAATATCATGGATCTCGCTGCCTTTCAAAGCATCCTCACAGTCCAAAACATCACTGTTTTCGTGCTGGCCATTTTTGTTGGTTACCACGTAGTTTGGAACGTCACCCCAGCACTTCACACTCCTTTAATGGCTGTTACTAACGCCATCTCAGGAATTATTATTGTTGGCGCCTTGTTACAAACAGAGGTAATCGGTGGAGATGAAATCACGCTCACCAGCATTATTGGTGCAGTCGCCGTGTTTCTCGCTTCTATCAATATTTTTGGTGGCTTTATGGTCACCCGTCGCATGCTAGAAATGTTCAAGAAAAAAGCTCCAAAGGCTGATACAGCCGGAACTAAATAACACTAGAACAAGACCTGTATAGAGACTAATAGAGACCAAAATAATGTCAAACATCACCGCAATTTCTTACCTTATCTCCTCAGTGCTATTTATCTTGGCACTGCGCGGCCTATCTTCGCCGACCACTTCACGCCAAGGCAACACCTTTGGCATGATCGGTATGCTCTTAGCCGTTATTACTACTTTCTTCATCCCTGATTTCAAGCCCGTCATTTCTCTGATTGGCGTTGCAATTGTGGGTGGTGCCATCATCGGTACGATCGCTGCTAAACGTGTGCAGATGACGAAGATGCCAGAGCTTGTCGCTTTGATGCACTCCTTTGTGGGTTTATCTGCTGTCTTGATCGCTATTGCAGCGGTTATTAACCCAGCACAAGACCATACTGGCGCACAAAAGATTGAACTCTTTATTGGCGCCTTCATTGGTGCTATTACCTTTACAGCATCTGTGATTGCCTTTGGCAAATTGTCTGGCAAAGTGAGTGGTAAGCCAGTTACTTTTGCTGGCCAACATTTACTCAATTTGGTTCTTGCTATTGCCATGGTAGGTGCTGGTATTGCCTATTACCTAGGTGATAGTCATGCTGCCTTCTTGGCAATGTGTGCAGTTGCATTGGTATTGGGTGTGACCTTGATCATTCCAATCGGTGGCGCTGATATGCCAGTGGTTGTATCGATGCTAAACAGCTACTCTGGTTGGGCAGCTGCAGGTATTGGCTTTACTCTAAATAATCCCGTGTTGATTATTGCTGGTGCTTGCGTTGGCTCATCAGGCGCAATTCTGTCCTACATTATGTGTAAGGCAATGAACCGCTCTATCCTCGCCGTATTGCTTGGTGGCTTTGGAGCTGAAGCTGCTGCCGGTGGTGGCGATGATGGCGGTCCTAAGAACTACAAGACTGGCTCACCAGAAGATGCTGCTTTCTTAATGGAGAATGCTGACACAGTCATCATCGTTCCTGGTTACGGTCTAGCAGTTGCTCGTGCACAGCACGCCCTAAAAGAATTGACCGAGAAACTCACTCACCATGGTGTGACCGTAAAGTATGCGATTCATCCAGTAGCTGGTCGTATGCCTGGTCATATGAACGTTCTTTTAGCCGAAGCTGAAGTTCCATACGATCAAGTGTTTGAGATGGAAGACATCAACAGTGATTTTGGTCAAGCCGACGTAGTATTAGTACTTGGTGCAAATGACGTTGTGAACCCTGCAGCTCGTACTCCTGGCAGCCCAATCTTCGGTATGCCGATCTTGGAGGCCTTTAAAGCTAAAACCATCATCGTGAACAAGCGTTCAATGGCTGCTGGTTATGCTGGTCTTGATAACGAACTCTTCTACATGGATAAAACCATGATGGTCTTCGGTGATGCAAAGAAAGTCGTTGAAGATATGGTTAAGTCAGTTTCGTAAAACCAAACTGCTTCATCAAAATCCCGCCCAGTACAGGCGGGATTTTTTTATTCCAGGGTTATGGATACCGGCGCTAAATCCGCCTGATACCGTTCATACATCTGCACATACGCTCGCTCTAGATCTTTTGTAAATTGAGGGGTATCAAATAGTGGTGTATTGAGTTTGTTCTTGGCTAGCTTATCTTTTATCGCAGCGAGTTTTTCTGGATGCTTAGCCAAGTCAATCGCTAGGGCCTCATAAGCTTCTGGAGTGGTCGTAATCAGCTCAGGTAAGCCAATGGCATGCAGCAAACTGGCTGCCACTCTGCTAGCGAAAGATTGCCCCATCCGAGTGAGGACCGGTAGTCCAGTCCATAAGGCATCACTGCTGGTGGTATGGGCGTTGTAAGGAAATGTATCGAGAAATAAGTCTGCCTGACGATGACGCGCTAAGTGGTCGGCTAGCGGCATTTTCTCGGCAAAGATGAGTCTGCTTGCATCAACCCCATGATTTAGGGCTTCTCTTTTGAGATTCTCGACTGCCCAAGGGTTATCTTGGAATAGCCATAAAACACTTCCCTCAACTGCTTTTAATATTCGCATCCAAGCAGCAAATGTTGCAGGCAGTATTTTGAAATTATTATTAAAGCAACAAAATACAAATCCACTTTCAGGAAGGCCGAGCTCCTGTCTTGTGATTTGTCTATCCGAGATCAAACGCTTTCGATCATTCACCTGATAGCTATTCGGCAGTTGGACGACCTTCTCGGTATAGCCTGATTGCGTATCCAGAGGAATTAAGGTTTTGTCAGCAATGATGTAATCGATGTAATCAGCACCCATAGTTCCTGGATAGCCTAAATAGTTCACCTGAATTGGGGCAGCTCTATAGGCAAAAATACCGGTTCTTAGGTCTTGCGTGAACCCCTTCAAATCAACAGCAATGTCGATGTTGAGATCCCTGCTTAACTGGGCGACTTCCATATCGGATTGATTACCAACCTCAATAAACTGGTCAAACGACTTTTCTAGCCGCTGGCGCATCTCATCATTTGTGATGGGGCCAAATGAAAAACCAATTAATTCAAATCGACTTTTATCATGCAGCTCAAAAAGTTCAGCCATCAAATATCCGGTTGCATGATTATGAAAATCTGCTGAATAGTAAGCAACTCGGATTTTTTGATTCTCCGAACGCTTTGTGATGGGCCCTAAGCTAGGATTAGCAGGATATGTCGATTGCAGAAAAATCTCGGAAGACTTTTTATGCAAAATTGGATTGTCAGTTAAAGAAAGCAAGGGCAATGGGGTAATTACTTCTTTGTTTGCTAAAACGTGCTGGCTAATATTTTCCAAATAGTCATCAAATCCAGACCAATCACACACCCTCATCTTTGTATACAGTAAATCACCAAAAATCCAAGAGATGTCAGACTTTAGACTGAGTGCTTTATCGAGATGCCCAATCGACTCGTTATAACGCTTCAGCTCATTTAATGTATTGGCTTTATTAGACCAAGCCTCAGCATAATAAGGATTTAGGCTAAGCGCTTTATCGTGACAATCAATTGCCTCGTCATAACGCTTGAGTTCATACAAAACATTGCCCTTATTAGACCAAGCCTCAGCATAATTAGGATTCAGGCTAAGCGCTTTATCGTGACAAGTAATCGCCTCGTCATAACGCTTGAGTTCATATAGAGCATTACCTTTATTGGACCAAGCCTCCTCATGCTTTGGGTCTAATCTCAGTGACTTGTCATAAGCTTCAAGGGCCTTGCTGTAATCTTTCAATTGAAGATACACATTGCCAAGATTACTTAAAGTGATCGGATTCTTTGGCAGGGCTTTTAGAGAATCATTAAAGTATTTCAGAGCATCTGAATATTGCAGCCGTTGAGCGCATATAACACCAAGAAGTCTAAGAACATGAGGGTTGTTCGCTTGGAATGCTTTTGCCTGCTTTAAGTACAGCTCTGCTAAGTCAAGATTTGAGCTTCTTAGGGCCTCAAGTGACTTATTTAAAAGAAAACCGATTTGTGGATTCATGCTTGAATATTAACCCAGTGGGCATTGAGAAAAATATGCATCGTTTCGTATTTTTAATGAAGGACGATATTCTCTGGCAATAAATCCGCCTGGTACCGCTCATACATCTGAACGTATGCTCGCTCAAGATCCTTTGTAAATTGCGGTGTATCAAATAATGGCGTCGTTAGCCTATTACTCAATAGTTTTTGCTTGAGGCTTAGGAGTTTTTCTGGATTGCTAGCCAACTCTATCGCCAAAGTTTCATAAGCTTGCGCAGTAGTGGTAATAAGTTCAGGCAATCCAATCGCATTCAGCAAACTAGCCGCCACTCGACTTGCAAAAGAATTGCCCATCAAAGTCAGCACTGGCAAACCAGCCCAAAGTGCATCACTAGCAGTAGTGTGGGCATTACAAGGGAAGGCATCAAGAAATAAATCAGCCAATTGATGACGAGCTAAATGCTCAGCAAGCGGCATTCCTTTTGCAAAAACTAATTTGCTTGGGTTAACGCCATGCTTCTCTGCTTCTTGTCGCAAGTGATTGGCTGCAGCAGGATTGTCCTCATATAGCCACAGCACACTACCTTCTACTGCTCTTAAGATCCTCATCCAACCCTCAAAAGTAGCCGGCAATATTTTGAAGTTGTTATTAAAGGAGCAAAAAATAAAACCTTGCTCTGGTAAACCGATCTCCGCTTTCGTAAAGACTCTATCTGAGATCACTCTCTTGCGATCATTGGCTTGATAACTATTTGGTAAATAGGCGATTTTCTCTGAATAAGCCTGTTGTAACTCCTGGGGAATCAAGGTTTTATCAGCAATCAGATAGTCTATGTAATCCGCGTTCATCGTGCCTGGATAGCCTAAATAACTTACCTGAATCGGTGCTGCACGATAAGCAAATATTCCGGTTCGGCAATTCTGTGTAAAACCTTTTAAGTCAACAGCAATATCGATCTTGAGCTTGCGACTCAGTTGCGCAATCTCCATGTCCGACATCGCACTGGCATCAATAAATTGATCAAAGGATTTTTCTAGGCGGGCTCGCATCTCATCGCTTTGGCTTGAGCCAAATGAAATTCCAATCAACTCAAATTGATTTTTGTCCTGTAGCTCAATGAGTTCTGCCAAGAGATACCCCGTCGCATGATTATGAAAATCAGCGGAGAAGTATCCAATCTGAATCTTCTCGCCTTTGTAATATTTTGGAATGATTCCTAAGGCGGGATTGGCAGGATATTGGTAGTGCGCAAAGATGGCTGAGGCCTGGCGATGAAACATCGGATCATCAGTCATCGCTAGAAGCGGGAAAGGATTGCAAACCTTCTCGCCAGCAGCAATCTTTGCTAGCAAAACTTGAAGATTGCTCTCCAGGTTTTCCCATGAAGAAACTTTTAACTTCAAATGCATCCAGACGCCAGGAGCCCAATCAATGGCTGGGTTGATGGATAAGGCTTTTTCATAACAAGTAAGAGCCTCCTCATAGCGCTTGAGCTCATTTAATGCATTGCCTTTATTACATAGTGCTTCTGCATAGTTGGGCTCGATGGCTAAGGCTTTGTCATAGAACTCAACGGACTCCTCAAAACGCTTGAGCTCAAAAAAGACAATTCCAGCATTGGACCAAGTCTCTGCGTCTTGGGGATCTAAGCTAGCCGCTTGCTCGAACGCCCCCAAAGCCTGATCAAATTGCCTCAGCCTTGCATAGACATTTCCCAGATTGCTGTAGGCCACTGCAATTTCAGGGGCTACTTGGATAGCGGCCGAGAAAAGCTCAACGGCCTTTGCATAATCGGCTCTTTGGGCTGCCACTACACCCAAAAGCCTTAAGGTATGCGGGTTATTTGGCTCTAGACTCAAAGCCTGCTTTAAATAGAGCTCCGCCATCTCTAAACTAGAGTTTCTGAGGGCATCAAGCGCTTGATTTAGAAGGGAAGCTATTTCCGGATTCATGGTTCAATGTTACTTTATCAATAATTAAAATAAGCAAAATTCATCATTTGCTCCATAAGACAATTACTCATGCAAAGGTCACTTCTATGAAAAAACTCATTCTTACCGCTTCTGCAATTACCAGCCTAGCACTCTCACAAATTTCACTTGCTGCGTATCCTGAAAAATCCATTCGCTTGGTAGTCCCATTTGCGACCGGCGGCACCTCTGAAATCATTGCTAGATCAGTAGCTAATAGTCTTTCTACTAGCCTTGGACAATCAGTCTTTGTGGATAACAAACCTGGTGGCGCTGGAAACATTGCTATGGAAGAAGTAAAACGTGCCAATCCAGATGGCTACACACTGATACTGGGTCACGTTGGCACTTTGGCAGTAAACCCTGCTTTGTTTGGCAACAAACTTCCCTATGATCCAAACAAAGATTTTGTACCGATCACTCTGGTTGCTAAGGTACCAAACGTGATTGCTGTGAGCAGTAAGAGTCCTAATAAGACCCTGGCAGATTTTGTAGCAGATGCCAAAAAGAATCCGGGGAAAATTAATTATGGTTCTGCAGGCAATGGTAGTGCAGGTCACCTAGCGATGGAGTACTTTTCATCTGTAGCAGGAATTGATTTAGTACACGTACCCTACAAAGGATCTGGCCCAATGTTGACTGACCTCATTAGCGGCCAAATACAAGCAACCTTCAATGGACTACCTTCACTAATGGGTCAAATTAATGGTGGCACATTACGCCCCTTAGCAGTCGGATCAGCCGAAAGATCTAAAGCCCTTCCAAATGTTCCCACGATTGCTGAGTCAGGTTACAAAGGTTTTGAAACCTCACAATGGTACGGAATCATGGCGCCAGCAGGAACGCCAAAACCGATTATTGATAAGTTACAAAAAGACATCGCAAAAGCACTGAAGAACAAGGAAGACTCTAAGCGCATGCTAGATGATGGCGCAGTATTGATTGGAGATTCTCCTGAGCAATTTGCTGCCTTCATTAAAGTAGAGCAAGGACGCTGGGGTAAGGTAGTCGAGAAAGCCGGCATTCAAGTAGATTAATACCATCATGATCAAATCCAATCTCACTTCGTCAGTCTTACGAATCAGTTTTTTGCTGGCAGCAAGCTTTAGTCTCACCATTGCTAATGCTCAAAATACCTATCCTAATCGCAGCATCCAAACAATCATGCCGCTACAAGCTGGAAGTGGGGTTGATCTACTTTTTCGACCCATTGCACAAAAAATGGGTGAGAACTTAGGGCAAGCCATCACGATTGAGAATATTCCTGGGGGCGCTGGCCTAATCGGCACTACAAAAGTAGCGCAGAGCCCAGCCGAAGGTTACGTACTGGGCGCATTTAATGACAGCATTTTGACGATGCTGCCAAACCTTTATAAAAAGATCGATTACGATCCGGTCCAAAGTTTTGTTCCTATTTCTGAACTGGCTGCAATCACTTTTGTCTTGGTCGCTAATCCATCATTCCCCGGAAATACAGCAGCTGACCTGGTACGCATTGCCAAAGAAAATCCCGGAAAGATTGACTATGCTTCTGGTGGCAATGGCTCACCCCAACACATTGGTATGGAAATCTTTCGCCAATCCACTGGTGCACCAATAGTTCATATTCCTTATCGTGGAGCAGCGGCAGCAGCAACCGATGTCATGGCAGGACAAGTGCCCGTCATGCTGAGTGCTTTGTCAGTAGTGCTTCCCCATATTCGTGCTGGCAAACTGAAGGTACTAGGCATTGCTAGTAAGACACGCTCGCCGCTTCTGCCAAATGCCCCTACCATTAATGAAAGTGTTAAGGGTTATGAGTTCTCTACCTGGGGTGCACTGCTTGCGCCTAAGGGCACTCCACCTGCAGTGATCGACAAGCTTAATGAATCCTTAGCAACTGCATTAAAAGATCCCAAGCTTCGAGAGCAACTCATCTCGCAAGGTTTTGAGTTGGCCCCATTGGGACCAGATCACTTAAAGACTATGATTGCTCAGGGTTTAGTGCGAATGAAAAAAGTGATCAAAGATGGTGGCATTCAGCCTGATTGAGTTGCCTCGTATTACCGTCTTTGATAGCTGTTCGATAAATTGTCTTGCAACACATAGGCAATACCATTGGCAACCAATGAAAGCTCTTGATCCAGCACTCTAGACTTATACGTCCAACCAGTAGGCAACTTTAATTGTTTGGCGAGATCTGGCAAATCACTCATAAGCAGATTGGGATTAACGATTTGTGAATAGGACTGCATGACATAAACATCGCCAGCTGGTGATGTGAGTTCATATACAGGAGTGCCTGCTTTATAGTTAAAGGCCGTGGTACGAACAATCTCGTTGGGCGAGAATTGCTTACTACCCATTAGTTGCTTCATTAAACCGAGCTCAATCGTTGCACGCAAGTTCATCTCAATACCCGCAAAAGATTCTTTAGTCTGGTTCACGGTAGTGCCTGCTGCCTGAATTTCATCCATCGTCCAATAGCGTGGGCCATTGAGCACTACAAAAGATGCGCCGTAGGCTTTTTCTACAGCCTCTTTAGTAAGAGTCTTCCACTGATCCTCTGGACAAAGATTTAGCCCTTGAGTATTAAAGACCTTTACCTCTAACTTCAAGAAATTTCGCTTGCCATAAAGCACTTCGCAATAACGTTGGTTACGCAAGTTGGAGACGCTTTTCTCATACTTGGACTTTGGCTCTGAAGTTTGACTCATCACAGGCATGCTGCAGAGTAATAGAAAAGCCAAAGCAAAAGAGAAGAAGGTAGATTTCTGGAAAGTCATAAGTACGCCTATTTGAGGAGATGCAGTATTTAGCTTACTTTAACAAATAAAAAAACGCCCGGTCTTGTGAACCAGGCGTTTTTAGTTTCTACAGCAAGATCGCTGTGGAAGGTAGAGCTATTACATCATGCCGCCCATACCACCCATACCGCCCATGCCGCCCATATCAGGCATACCGCCACCAGCAGATTCATCTTTTGGTGCTTCGCAGATAGCGCAGTCAGTGGTCAACAATAAGGCTGCAACAGAAGCTGCGTTAACCAATGCAGTTTTAGTTACCTTAGTTGGATCGATCACACCTTGAGCTACGAGGTCGCCGTATTCGCCAGTTGCAGCGTTGTAACCGTTATTGCCTTTGCTAGCCAATACCGCATTAACTACTACGCTTGCTTCATCGCCAGCGTTAGAAACGATGATGCGAAGTGGCTCTTCCATAGCGCGCAATACGATGCTGATACCAGCGTCTTGATCAGCGTTATCGCCTTTCAGACCTTTGATACCTTGCATAGCACGTAACAAAGCTACGCCGCCGCCAGGAACAATACCCTCTTCAACTGCAGCGCGAGTTGCGTGCAATGCGTCATCAACGCGAGCTTTCTTTTCTTTCATTTCAACTTCAGTAGCAGCACCAACACGAATCACTGCAACACCGCCTGCCAACTTGGCCACACGCTCTTGCAATTTCTCTTTATCGTAGTCGCTAGTGGCTTCTTCGATCTGAACACGAATGTTCTTCACGCGCGCTTCGATTGCTTTAGCATCGCCAGCACCGTCAATGATGATGGTGTTTTCTTTGCCTACTTCGATACGCTTCGCTTGACCTAAATGCTCAAGAGTGGTTTTCTCGAGTGTGAGACCGATTTCTTCAGCAATCACAGTGCCACCAGTCAAAATGGCGATGTCTTCTAACATAGCCTTACGACGATCGCCAAAGCCTGGAGCCTTAACAGCACAAGTCTTGATGATGCCGCGAATGTTATTCACAACTAAAGTTGCCAAGGCTTCGCCTTCAACATCTTCAGCAATGATGAGCAATGGACGACCAGACTTCGCTACTTGCTCGAGTACTGGGAGCAAATCACGGATGTTGGCAATCTTCTTGTCAAACAAAAGAACGTAAGGAGATTCCAATATCGCTACTTGTTTTTCAGGTTGGTTGATGAAATAAGGAGAGAGGTAACCACGATCAAACTGCATACCTTCAACTACTTCGAGCTCATCTTCTAAAGACTTGCCATCTTCAACAGTGATCACACCTTCTTTACCTACTTTTTCCATTGCTTCAGCAATACGCTGACCAATGCTGTAGTCGCTGTTTGCAGAGATTGAACCTACTTGAGCGATTTCTTTAGTAGTAGTGCAAGGCTTGCTGATTTTCTTGAGCTCTTCAAGCGCAGCTGTTACCGCTTTGTCGATACCGCGCTTCAAGTCCATTGGGTTATGGCCTGAAACAACATATTTCATGCCTTCACGTACGATGGATTGAGCCAATACAGTAGCGGTAGTTGTACCGTCACCAGCAATGTCTGCAGTTTTAGAAGCAACTTCCTTCACCATCTGCGCACCCATGTTCTGGAGCTTGTCTTTGAGTTCGATTTCTTTTGCTACGGATACACCGTCTTTAGTTACGGTTGGGCCGCCAAATGAACGCTCCATCACCACGTTACGGCCTTTAGGTCCTAGTGTAGTTTTTACTGCGTTCGCGAGAATATTGACGCCTTCTACCATCTTGGTACGGGCGCTATCTCCAAATACGACGTCTTTTGCTGCCATGATTGAATTCCTTTCTTAAATACTGAAATTACTTCTGTACAACAGCCATGATGTCTTCTTCGCGCATTACGAGAAGCTCGTCGCCGTCGACCTTAACTGTTTGACCTGCATATTTGCCAAATAACACGCGATCGCCTACTTTGACGTCAGGTGCATTCAACTTACCGCTGTCATCACGCTTGCCTGGACCTACTGCCAATACTTCACCTTGGTCAGGCTTTTCAGCGGCAGCGTCCGGAATGATGATTCCAGAGGCAGTTTTTGATTCTTGATCTAAACGTTTAATGATTACGCGATCATGTAAAGGACGCAGATTCATTCCTTCTCCTATGTTAGTAAGTGTTAACTAATTAAAAAAACCAATATAAATCAATGCTTTATAATCTCTTCACACGGAAGCTAAGGGAAAATAGTCATAAAACCATCTTTTAGCACTCGCGTGTAGGGAGTGCTGATTATATAGGTCTATTTCTGGCGATTTCAAGAGCAGATCACCATAAATAATTTATGGATTTAGGCCCTCTTTATACTGAACACAGGCTGGTAGGACGATTCCTACAGATAAATCAGCCTTAAGCCCTTACCGCTCCAATCCGTCCTGCCTAGACTGGACAGTCACAGATTGGAGAATGCTGATGAGCCCGAAATCCCGGCTGTACACGCTTGTAAAGGCATGGAAGAACAAACCCTTCCAAGAAGTACGAGACGCCTGTGGCGAAACCTGGCTTGGCTTAGACAGCCAAGCCCTCGAAGAACATCAATCCTGGTCCAAACGACAAGCGATTGGCCATGAACCCATTTTTAACTGCAAGGGCACAAAACTGACCGGATCTTTATTTAGACCATTAATGAGCGCAACCGATACGCAATTACTCCGCCTTTTTATGGAAGGCTTGGATAGCGTGACTTATTGGTATCGCGGTGGCCGCATGATTCCAGGGATACTGCCATTCCCAGCCCATGCCTTAGCTTCGAGTGAATACATCGATGCGCTCTCAGATCTCATTCTCAATTCTCGCTTACCGGTTGGCCTGGTAACACTGGGCATTCAATCCCTACCCGAACCCCATTTAGAGAGCGCATGCAAAGAAGGTCTGTTGCGACTTCGCCGTTTAGGAGTGTTAATACACTTGCTGCAGTTTTCAGGGAGCGCAAGTCAGTTGCAATGGTTAGAAGAATTACAACTAGAGGGCGTACATATTGATATGGCGCACTTTCGACAATCTCCATTACCGCAAACACTCTTATCTCAATTGCGCCAATCCAAATCTGCTAGAACGCAAATCTATGCCAGCAACTTAACTTTAGTAAAAGATTTAAGTAGCGCCTCTGTCATGCAAGTAGATCACTGTTACGGCGGCTTAATGATGCCAGCGCTTAGCCGCCATCAAATGCTCCAGATCAACAATAGCCAAATTGCTAAAGCCATTTTTTCGCTTCATCCTCATCCACAACCAAACGGAGACAAGTAATGAGAAAACGCGTGATGTTGGTAGACGACCATCCGGCAATGCTGATGGCGCTTAAAAGTATGTTGCAAGATCAGCTGCTCTTTGAGATTGCGGGGCAATCTCAGAATGGCGAAGAGTGTCTCAGGTCCATCAAAGAAGTTAATCCCAATATGATGATTCTGGATCTTGATATGCCCAAGACCGATGGATTTGATGTTATCCGTCGTATTGGATTGATGTATCCCGACATTCGGATTCTGGTGCTCTCTAGTCTTGATGAAGCGGTCTACGGTGGCCGCGTGAGATCCCTGGGCGCCCATGGCTTTGTCAATAAAACAGCGGGTGCCGATGTCATCCTGGCAGCATGCGTCGCCATCTCTCAGGGATATAACTTTTTTACCCATGGAAAAAATGGCAATAGTTCATTGAGTGATAACGATAAGCTGGGACTCATCTCTGATCGTGAGCTGCAGGTCATGAAATATCTTGGCAAAGGCAATACTAATCAACAGATATCAGACATGCTCCATATCAGCAATAAAACTGTAGCTACTTATAAAACGCGTGTCTTTGATAAGTTAGGCATTAACAATATTGCTGACCTGATTTTATTTTGCCGCATGAATAACATCATCGAAAGCTAAAGTCTGTGATGCATCGGTACACCATTCAATTCAGCTTGTTCATATGCTTACTTATAGCGGGGAGTGTTCAAGCAGAGTCTATGAGCCTATCTGAACAAAGGTGGATCGATGCCCATCCGATTGTGCGTTTTAGCATTCATGAAAAATATGCGCCTTACCTTCATCAAGGTAAAGATCAAAATGACATGGGTATTTTTAGGGCGCTACTATCGCTCCTTGAAAAGAGAACGCAGCAGGTATTTGTTCCAGCCTGGAGAAAGACAGATCAAGAGGGACTACAGCAATTAGCTAATGGCGAAGTAGATTTCATCATTGACCCGCCAGCAGATGAAGCATTTTTACGATTTGGCTCGCTTTCAGAGGCAATCTTCTGGGGGCATGACGCCGTACTGACAAAAACCTCAGAGTCTGAGCAATTACTACATCCATCCAAAGTCGCTTATTTTGAACGTGGCTTTGAAAATCCCCCAAGTCAAAATCAACAGAGTGCTCTGACATCCAGTCATACAGACAAATTATTAGCTGACCTATTAAATAACAACATACAGGGGCTTGTTATGCCCATCAGGCTTGCACATCATCTGATTGCTCAGATGGGTGATGGCAAGATTCAAGTAGATGGCCTCTATAACAGAGACCCCTTTCCTTATCGCTGGTTGATTGGACATCAAGATGCACCACTTCATGATGTACTAGGTGGTTTTTTAAACTCTTTAGACCCGATCGAATCACGGCAGTTGTTCTCACTAGACTCGAGCTCACTGGAGCCTCAAGTCTCTCCCATGAGGACTTCACTTCCATGGAGCATCAGCTTGGCACTACTAATTGCTGGGGCTATATTGATGTGGCACTTTCATCGCAAGCAGTCGATTCAAGAACAAGAAACTGCCATGCTGATCTCATCCAAAGAAAATGCGGAGAAAGCCAATGCAGCCAAGTCTGCTTTTCTGGCTACGATGAGCCATGAAATTCGGACACCCATGAATGCCATTCTCGGGGTTCAAGAGTTACTCCTGACCAGTCAACAATTTCCTTCAAGTGAAAAGCCCTTATTACGCAGCGCGCATGCCTCTGCAGAATCGCTCCTGGGCATTCTGAATCAAGTCTTAGATCTTTCAAAAATTGAGGCAGGCAAACTCACACTGCATCTAGAACCATATAACCTCAATACCTTGATTGATGAGATTGATTCAGCATTCTCTACAGTAGCAATCAAACATCATCTACAACTACACACCATCAAAGACCCAAAGATTGCAGAGGTCTTGATGATGGATGCATTGAGGCTACGTCAAATATTGCAAAACCTCATTAGTAATGCGATTAAATTTACCGAAAAAGGGGAGATTTACTTTTCTATCACCATCCTGGCCGACGATCACGCTGGTCAGTTGATTGAATTTAGAGTGATTGATACCGGGATTGGCATGGGCGCAGAAGAAATTGAGCTCGCCCTGCAAGCCTTTGAGCAAGTACCCAATAAGGGTGACAGTAATCTCCATGAGCAGCAGCGGGGAACGGGCCTTGGGCTAACGATCACCAATCATCTGGTCAACTCCATGAACAGCCAGCTTTTCTTTGAGAGTGCGCCTGGCTTTGGAAGTAATGTGCATTTCTCAGTTGCCTTTCCACGCACGACTATTGCAGCTAACCGCAGCAACTTTAGCTCAGAGCAATTGCCAGTCTCCAGAAAAATGCTTACTAAAAATTCTGCAGAACAAACTATTCATGCTCTCGTTGTAGAAGATCACCCTGCTAGCCGACAGATCATCTCCTTACAATTACAAGCCCTGGGCATTGAAGTCTCTGTTTGTGAGTGCGCGCATGCTGCGCTTGAGCTGATTGCTCAAAAACATTTTGACTTAGTGCTAACTGATCAATCTATTCCAGGGATGCAGGGCTCTGAGCTTGCTAAATATCTGCGCTCTTGCGGTCATCGAGATCTCATCATTATTGGAGTGACCGCCGATATTTATGCGCTGGATTCACGCCATCAATTTTTAGCAGCTGGGATGAATGGCGTTCTGATCAAACCGCTTAGTCTAATGACCTTAGAAAATGAACTGTCGCGCTATTTCAAATCAGTTACCGCACCGCTTTCCGAATCTTTGGAAGAGTATTCCTTTGAGGCTTTTGCCAATCTCTTACGAAATGATCCCAAGCAGATCTTGATCCTCTTAGAGGAAATTGAGCGCGTCCATGATGAAGTACTGAGTAAGCTAGTTACCGGCACTCCTAGTGAAGTTGAATTTAAAAGTATGGTGCATCTCATTAAAGGGGGCGCCCAATTACTTCAGGCCAAGACCTTTATTGAAAAATGCCAAGCATTAGAAAAAGATGGCCCTCTCACCCCCAGAATCCAGGCCTTCAGGCAATTGCTTGAAGAGCAAAACGGCATACTACACACCTATCAATCTCGCTATCGCCACTTTTGATAAGTAGCCACTGATATTCCCTAAGGTTTATCCTATTGGGAATGCGAACTGACTATCGTCGATCTCTCAAATGGCTGATGGCTCTATCTTGGATAGGTGCATGCTTGACCGTCAATGCGGCGAGCATGAATACCATTCCCCAAGCAGTAGCTAGCAGTCTCGAACGCAATCAAATTCCAAAAGATGCGCTGAGTATTTCAGTGTTGGAGATTGAGCCACAGAAAACAGGCAAGCAGACCTCTAAAACACTGCTGAACTGGCGCGCCCAAGAGCTCATGAATCCAGCTTCTGCAATGAAGCTACTCACCACGCTCAGCGGCTTAGATATTTTGGGACCCCAATACCGTTGGCGCACCAATATCTACACCGACGGTATGGTTCGACAAGGCACCCTGAAAGGTAATCTCTATCTGCAAGGCACAGGGGATCCCAAATTGATTCCTGAAGAGCTCGCCAAGCTTATGAAAGCTTTACAGGCTTTAGGTATTCAAAAGATCGACGGCAATCTATTTTTTGATCGAAGCGCTTATGCGCCCAACGTGATGGAACACAACACCATTGATGGTGAATCCCTACGAGCCTATAACGTACCGCCAGACCCTTTGCTTTACGCCTTTAGAACGCTCTCTTTTCAGATTGGAAAGTCACGTACTGCGGATTTCATTGATATTCGTTATACCCCGGCGATGTCACAACTACAAATTGATAATCAAATGCAATTGGTTGATGGCTCATGCGACAACTGGAAAAGCAATATCCGTTTTAATTTAGATCCTGAGGGTGTTGGCATCAATAGCAGAGGTAGCAAAACTGACCCACTCCTCACCGCACAATTTTCAGGAGCGTTTCCAAGTGGATGTAAAGGGGTTAACTACAACGTGGTTGCCTTAGATGCGAACACTTTTTTAACCCAAGGATTTGCTGCCGCCTGGGAACTGGCTGGGGGTAGTTGGGTTCAGCCACCTACCGGAAAGAGTGCAACAGTTCCATTGGCAGCCAGACTCCTACTTCAATTTGAAGGTATTAATTTGGCTGATGATGTGCAAGACATCAATAAGTACTCCAACAATGTCATGGCGCGCCAACTCCTACTCACCCTGGCTTTAGAGAAGATGGGAAAGCCAGCTACTACTGCTAATGGCGACATGGTGATTCAAAGTTGGTTAAAGCAGCAAGGCTTAGATTTTCCAGGTTTAGTGATTGAAAATGGATCAGGACTCTCACGCAATGAAGCAATCTCTGCAGAGCAAATGAATCAACTGTTAGTGGCAGCTCGTAATTTGCCAGCATCAGAAGTTTTTTATAACAGCTTGCCACTTGCTGGAACAGATGGCACCATGAAAAATCGCTTGATGATTCAATTACGTAAATTTTTACATCTGAAGAAAAAACCAGAAGTCAGAATTAAGACTGGGTCACTGGCTGATGTTCGTGCGATTTCGGGTTATGTTCTAAGTAAATCCGGAAAGCTCTATGCAGTGTCTTCCTTTATCAACCATCCTAATGCCTGGAGAGGCTTAGAAGCCCATGATCAACTGCTGGCGTGGCTACTGGAAGATGGTCCCGAACCAAAGCAGGCGCGCTGAAGTCGATCTCTCACGCCATCCCATTCCTCGCCAGCTGGAGGTTCTGGGAACAAAATCAAATCCCAAGCTTGCTGATCTAAATCTCGTAAAGAACGATAGAGTCGACTCGCAAAAGCAGCGCTATCACTAGAGACAATCACCTCTTCAACATCAATTGAAGGGTGATCCTCTAAGACAAGCGAAGATTCTGAATCCCAAACAGCCACCGCAACTCTAGATTTAATATCAGGAAACTCACTGAGGGCATCAAGCACACGACCAGGCGCATAGAGACGCAAAGGTGTTGTTGGGGCGTAATGTGCCCGTAAACTACCCGAGACTCTTGGAAGCGCTGCTTCTTCCTCAGTCTTTTTTATTTCTCCAGGCTGATAAACCTGAATCCCGGTTTTTGCCAGAATCTCGCTTGGTGTGATGGCGCCTGGCCTGAGCAATACAGGCTTATCACCCGACGATAGATCAATGATGGTGGACTCAATACCCACTTCACAATCCCCACCATCTAAGACCATTAGATCTAACATGCCCTCAAATTCATTACGAACATCAGAGGCACTAGTAGGAGATACCTTGCCAAAGCGATTGGCGGAAGGACCTACTATGCCGCCCTTAAATTTACGCAACAAATCTTGTGTCATGGGATGCGCAGGTGCGCGGATGGCAACCGTGTCTTGACCACCAGTCGCCTCGCTTGGAACACTCTTATCTTTGTTAAATACCAAAGTAAGAGGACCAGGCCAGAATGCAGCTATCAGCTTTAAGGCGCTCTCAGAAATATCTCTTGCCCAGGGGGCTAATACTGAGACCCAATCAATTTGGTCTTGATCAAATTTATCAGGTGCAGCCACATGCACAATTAAGGGATGTGTTGAAGGACGGCCTTTGCTAGCAAATACTTTTTTAATGGCTTCGGGATTCTTAGCGTCTGCCCCTAAGCCATAGACAGTCTCTGTTGGAAAGGCGACTAAACCACCATCACGCAAGGTTTGTACTGCCTCATTGATCACTGCAGAGGATTGCAGTGGCGTACTTTCAGTGGACATTTCTAAGGCTCGATACCTAATTCAGTAGCAACTGCTGCGCAAGTTTGACGGGCTTCATTTAAGGCCTCGCCTAAACAATTAATATGACCCATCTTCCTACCCATGCGCGGAGCAGACTTGCCGTAGAGGTGTAACTTGGCATCTGGATGCGCCAAGACCTTATTCCAGGCTGGCTCTTTAGCTTGATCCTCATTACCTTCAAACCAAAGATCACCTAATAAATTGAGCATCGATACTGGTGCTAGTTGGCGGGTATCGCCCAATGGGAGGCGTGCCATACTTCTCACTTGTTGCTCAAACTGACTGCTGACACAAGCATCCATGGTGTAGTGCCCAGAGTTATGAGGGCGCGGCGCAATTTCATTTGCAATGATGTCGCCATTTTTGAGTACGAAGAACTCCACACAGAGCACACCAACATAATCAATTTTTCGGATTAGTGCTTTAGCTGCGTCCACAATCTTTTTTTCTTGCGCTGGCTTTAATGAAGGTGCTGGCACTGTAGAGGTATGCAAGATACCATCCCGATGAATATTTTGGGAAGCTGGATAAGCCACCACTGCATCATCGTAGCCTCGTACGACTAAGGCAGAAACCTCGAAATCCAATTCCATCCGCTTTTCCAATACGCAGGGAACTTTGCCCAATTCAGCCCAGGCTGCCGGTAATTCAGCAGCGGTATACACAGTGATTTGACCTTTGCCGTCATAACCCATGCGCGCTGTCTTCATAATTCCTGGAAATAAATCTGCGCTGACATGCGCAATATCAGCATCATGCTCAATCACGGCATAGGGCGCTGGACCAATATTGGTTTCTGCTTTCCAAGTAGCCAAGAATTTTTTCTCAGCGACGCGATTTTGCGCCAAAGATACACAACTACTACGTGGCGCTACAAATACACCCAGAGACTCGAGCTCATCTAAAGCTTGTGCTGGCACATTTTCAAACTCGGTGCTCACTGAAGCACAAAGCGATGCCATTTCTTTAAGAGCAGCTGAATCGGTGTAATCCGCTTGTATGAATTTCTCTGCAATAGCACCGGCTGGACTATCCGACCCTGGGTCTAGGACGCAGACCTTGTAACCCATCGCTTGTGCAGCTTGGGTAAACATGCGCCCTAATTGTCCACCACCTAAAATTCCTAAATACGAACCCGGCAAAATGGGTTCTAAACGATCTGCCATGTAATTAATATCCTGGCAAATTCATTGAGCGTGCAGTATCAGACTGCTTCACGCGAAACTCTTCTAAGCGCTTGGCTAATTCAGCATCATGTAGCGCTAAGCCAGCAATCACATGCAATGCGGCATTGGCTGCGCCAGCTTCACCAATTGCAAATGTCGCTACTGGAATACCTTTAGGCATTTGCACTATGGAATATAAGGAATCTTCACCGCGTAAATATTTACTAGCTACTGGTACGCCATAGACCGGAACAATTGTTTTAGAAGCGAGCATGCCAGGTAAATGGGCTGCACCACCTGCACCTGCAATGATGGCTTGTAATCCATTGGCTTGCGCCTTTTCTGCATACTGGAACATATCGTCAGGCATGCGGTGTGCTGAAAGAACTTGAGCCTCATGAGCAATACCAAATTGCTCGAGCATTTGGGCGGCGTGTTGCATCGTGTCCCAATCTGAATTGGAACCCATCACTATTCCGACTATTGGCTTCTTACTCATCACTTCTCCAAATGCCCTATGGGCTGATATCCCTTACAGACTCTATTATCCCTGAGTCAGGCGGCGGGTTACTGGGTGAGTCTTGTTAAGGCTTCACGGTACTTTTGAGCGGTTTTTTCAATCACCTCTGCTGGTAATTGGGGTGCTGGGGCTGTTTTAGGCCATAACTTCCCATTTACCATCGCTGTTTCTAACCAATCTCGGACAAATTGCTTGTCATAAGAAGGAGGATTAGATCCCACGTAATAGGTTTCTGCAGGCCAAAAGCGTGAAGAGTCTGCTGTCAGAATTTCATCCATGAGCACTAACTGACCTGCATCATCAAGACCAAACTCAAACTTCGTGTCAGCAATAATGATTCCACGAGTGGCGGCATATTCAGAAGCTTCTTTATACAAACGAAT
Source organism: Polynucleobacter sp. 15G-AUS-farblos (assembly GCF_018882445.1). Classification (GTDB taxonomy): domain Bacteria; phylum Pseudomonadota; class Gammaproteobacteria; order Burkholderiales; family Burkholderiaceae; genus Polynucleobacter. The sequence goes on from NZ_JACVOM010000003.1 coordinate 128,495, forward strand.
GCTCACTTCACGAATTTGATTGGCTAATTTTTCGCCGATCAACTCCACTACTTTGGCAAAGGTAATGTTTTCATCATGCTCACCAGCCTCTGCTTTTGCAGCAGGCGTAAAAATCGGCTCAGGTAATTTTTGTGCATTCTCTAAACCCTCAGGGAGAGGAATGCCACAAACCTTACCGGTTTCTTTGTAATCTTTCCAACCGCTGCCAGCTAAGTAACCACGCACAACCGCCTCAACCATGATGGGCTTTAGGCGTTTAGCGACTACCGCACGACCTTTGACTTGATCAACTTCATCCGCAGCAACGACGGTAGCTGGATCGATCCCAGTTAAGTGATTTGGAATTACTGAAGCCAATTGATCAAACCAGAAGTTCGCCATTTGATTGAGTACAACACCCTTCTCAGGAATGGGTTCACCCATCACCACATCAAATGCCGATAAGCGATCGGTAGTAATCATTAAGAGCTTGTCATCACCCAGTGCATAGACATCACGCACCTTGCCTTTGGATAACAAAGGAAGTGACTTAATCGAGGTGGCGTACAAAGCGGGCATGTTTAACTCACTTCACGATCTGAGCTAATTTGCCGCTCTTATAGAGCTCGGCCATTTTTTCCAATGGAATAGGCTTGATCTTAGAAGCTTGACCAGCTGACCCAAAAGCTTCAAAACGGGCTATACAAACTTTCTTGGCTGCTTCACGCGCTGGCTTAAGGTAATCACGCGGATCAAACTTACTTGGATTCTCAATGAAATAGCGACGAATAGCGCCAGTCATTGCCAAACGAATATCGGTATCGATGTTGATCTTACGAACACCGTTTTTGATGCCTTCTTGAATCTCTTCAACAGGAACGCCATAGGTTTCCTTCATATCGCCACCGAATTGACGAATCTCAGCGAGCAATTCTTGGGGAACGCTAGAGGAACCATGCATCACTAAATGGGTATTTGGAATACGTGCATGAATTTCTTTAATGCGATCGATTGCCAAAATATCACCTGTAGGCTTTTTACTAAACTTATAAGCTCCGTGGCTGGTACCGATCGCAATCGCCAAAGCATCGCACTGAGTTGCTCTCACAAAGTCTGCAGCCTGTTCAACGTCGGTCAACAACTGTTCACGAGTCATCGTGCCATCGGCACCGTGACCATCTTCCTTGTCGCCCTTCATAGTTTCTAAAGAACCGAGAACTCCTAACTCTGCTTCAACCGTAACGCCAATAGAGTGTGAAAACTTCACTACTTCTTTAGAGACATCAACGTTGTATTCATAGCTAGCAACGGTTTTACCGTCGCCCTCGAGTGAGCCATCCATCATCACACTGGTGAAGCCGCTCTTGATCGCAGCCATACAGACTGCAGGGCTTTGGCCATGGTCTTGGTGCATCACCACTGGAATATGAGGATAGGCTTCAACCGCAGCAGAAATTAAATGGCGTAAAAAAGCTTCACCTGCATATTTACGCGCACCAGCAGAGGCTTGCATGATCACTGGAGAATCTGCTTCATTCGCAGCTTCCATGATGGCAGTGACCTGCTCTAAGTTATTAACGTTAAAAGCAGGTAGGCCATAACCGTTTTCAGCAGCATGATCCAAGAGTTGTCGCAAAGATACTAAAGCCATGATGTTCTCTTAATAAATAAGTTAATTAAATAAATCGGTTTGTTGTCTGTTTAATATTTGATCTTTATTACTTCACATGCACAATTTTGAGGGTATTGGTTCCGCCAGGCTCGCCCATCGGCTCACCTGAAGTCAGCACGACGGTATCGCCTTTTTTCACTGCGCCCATTTTCTTTAAGCATGCTTCCACTTCTTGCAAAGCAGTATCGCGGTCCTTGGTGTAGTCCAAACCAATCGGAGTCACATTGCGATAGGTGCTTAAAGCGCGCTGTGTCGCAATCTTAGATGTCAGAGCAAAGATGGGTACGTGGATATTGTGGCGACTCATCCAAATAGCCGTAGAACCAGAGTCAGTCAAGGCTGCAATCGCATTGGCATTCAAATGATGGGCTGTAAATAAAGCGCCTAAGGCAATCGTTTGATCAATCCGCGTAAAGGTTTGGTCTAAGAAATCAGTATCTAATTTCACCCGATCTGATTTTTCTGCTTCAACACAAATTTCTGCCATTGCTTTAATGGTCTGCACTGGATACATACCTGCAGCAGATTCAGCGGAGAGCATTACAGCGTCAGTGCCATCCAAAACCGCATTGGCTACGTCGCTGACTTCAGCTCGAGTAGGCACTGGGGCATTAATCATTGACTCCATCATTTGCGTCGCAGTAATCGTAAATTTATCGGCTTCTAGTGCCCACTTAATCATGCGTTTTTGTAAAGCAGGAACTGCTGGGTTGCCGACTTCAATCGCTAAGTCGCCACGCGCCACCATAATGCCGTCACTCTCGGCGATGATGCTTTTAAGTGCCTCCGGTTGAATCGCTTCTGCGCGCTCTACTTTAGCGATCGTTTTAACTCTTCCAAGACCATACTTTGCACTAGCAGCATCAGCTAGCTTACGTGCATAAGCCATATCAGCGCCGTCTTTAGGAAAGCTAATCGCCAAGAAATCAACACCCATAGCAATCGCTGCATCTAAATCGGTAATGTCTTTTTCGGTCAGCGCTGGCGCCGTCAAGCCTCCACCAGCACGATTAATACCTTTGTTATTCGACAGTGGTCCGCCCTGTTCGACGCTGGTATAGATTTCACCACCCTTAACACTCTCAACGCGCAACACCACTAAACCGTCATTCAATAAAAGACGATCGCCAGATTTCACATCATCGGGCAATTCTTTGTAATCAAGACCAACACGCTCTTGACTACCTAGTTCGCAATTCACATCCAAAATAAATTGCTCGCCTTCTTTGAGCATAATTTTGCTGTCGGCAAATTTACCAACCCGAATTTTGGGGCCCTGCAGGTCGGCCATGATGCCAACCTCTTTACCCAATTCAGCAGAAATACTGCGCACTAAATCGTGTCGTGCTTTATGGTCAGCGATCGTGCCGTGAGAAAAGTTCATGCGCACTACATCAACACCTGCACGAATCATGTCACGAAGAACTTCTGGCTTTTCTGATGCAGGCCCTAGGGTGGCAATAATTTTGGTTGCTCGAAGCATTATTTAGTCTTTCGCTCTTTCAGCTAGTACTGCAAAGGCTGGCAAGGTTTTACCTTCTAGGAATTCTAAGAAAGCGCCGCCGCCAGTTGAGATGTAATCCACTTGATTTTCAATGCCGTATTTAGCAATTGCCGCTAAGGTATCGCCGCCACCAGCAATCGAGAATGCAGGTGAATGGGCGATCGCAGCAGCCAACATTTTGGTACCGCCGCCAAATTGGTCGATTTCAAAAACGCCTAAGGGACCGTTCCAAACAATCGTGCCTGCATGGGCAAGCATGATGGAAAGGCGTGCTGCTGTTTTAGGTCCAATATCCAAAATCATGTCATCTTCTGCGACTTGATCAGAAGCTACACGATTAGCGCGAGCTAGTGGAGATAACTCGTTGGCAACAACAACATCTTCCGGAATAGGAACATGCGCACCGCGCTTTTCCATGATCTCCATAATTTCTTTTGCTTCATTCACTAAATCTGGTTCAGCTAAGGATTTACCAATCGGCAATCCCTTGGCGAGCATGAAGGTATTCGCAATACCACCGCCAACAATTAGCTCATCCACTTTGTCAGCTAAGGCTTTCAAAATGGTCAGCTTAGAGGATACTTTTGAGCCAGCCACAATCGCTACTAGCGGGCGCTTCGGACTTGCCAAGGCTCTGCTCAGGGCATCTAACTCTGCTGCCATCAATGGACCAGCACAAGCAATAGGAGCAAATTTTGCAACGCCGTGTGTGGTTGCTTCTGCACGGTGCGCGGTACCAAAAGCATCATTGACATAAACATCACAGAGAGCAGCAATCTTTTTGGCTAACTCATCGTTATTTTTTTTCTCACCGACATTTAAGCGGCAATTTTCTAGAAGCACTATTTCACCAGGCTTCACTTCAAATCCACCTTCCACCCAATTACTAATGAGAGGTACTTTGCGATTAAGCAAAGAAGCAATGCGATCAGCTACCGGAGCCAAACTATCTTCTGGCTTAAATTCCCCTTCCGTTGGGCGACCCAAATGGGAGGTCATCATGACTGCCGCACCGGCATCCAAACACATTTGGACTGCTGGCATCGAGGCCCGTATGCGGGTGTCCTCAGTAATATTCCCTGCATCATCTTGGGGAACATTGAGGTCAGCGCGGATCAGGACCCGTTTTCCCTTTAAAAGGCCTGATTGGGCCAATTCACTTAAACGTTTAACTTTAAATAATGATTCCGGCATGTTTTTTGTCAAAAATAAGGTAATAAAGGGGTTTAGGATCGATTCTTATGAGTACTCCATTCTAAATGTTTCGGGACAGCCACCCCAAAGGATCCCCACGAAGAATTAGCCTGCCTGCTCTACAATAGTGGCTTGGACGCATTCTGAGCTAGAGGCCTAAAACCGGCTGGCCGGGCGCCCCAGATATACCCTATTCAATAGATACTAAAAAGGTAGAGAAAATGTCGATGTCCGACCGCGATGGTTTTATTTGGTCCGATGGGAAGCTAGTTCCTTGGCGCGAGGCCAATATTCATGTGCTGACCCATAGCCTGCACTACGGAATGGGCGTTTTTGAGGGTATCCGCGCCTACAAGACCCCTCAGGGAACAGCCATTTTCCGCCTCCCAGAGCACGTCAAGCGCCTATTTAACGGCACCAAGATCTTCCAAATGAATATGCCCTATAGCCCAGAGGTGATCACCAAAGCCATTATTGATGTGGTGAACAGCAATGAGCTCGAAGCTTGCTATATCCGCCCAATTATCTTTATTGGCTCTGAAAAGCTCGGCATCTCACCAAAGGGCAACACCATCCATACGGCAGTAGCTGCTTGGCAATGGGGTGCTTATCTAGGAGAAGACGGCATCAACAAGGGCATTCGCGTCAAGACTTCCTCATTTACACGTCATTTTGTGAACTCCTCATTGGTTCGCGCTAAGGCATCTGGCTACTACATCAATTCCATTCTGGCTAATCAAGAAGTGACAGCGAACGGTTACGACGAAGCGCTCTTACTCGATACCGAAGGTTATGTTTCTGAAGGTTCTGGCGAGAACATCTTCATGGTGAGCGATGGCATTGTGTACACACCAGACTTAGCTTCCTGCTTGGATGGCATTACGCGTGACTCCATTATTGAGATCGTGAAAGACCTCGGCCTTGAGTTGCGCGAGAAGCGTATTACTCGTGATGAGATCTATTCTGCTGATGAAGCTTTCTTTACTGGCACTGCTGCCGAAGTAACTCCAATTCGTGAACTTGATGATCGCGCCATTGGTGACGGTAAGCGTGGTCCAATCACCGAGAAAATTCAGAAGACTTATTTTGATGCGGTATATGGTAGAAACGATAAGTACAAATCGTGGCTTACCTACGTCAAGTAATAAATCAGGAATCAGAACATGACTCAAGCTCAAGTAGTGATGGTGGATGGCAAAGACTTGCCATTACACTGCCCCACCAATAAGACTCCAGCATGGAATTCTCATCCGCGCGTGTTTCTGGATATCACTGAAACCGGTGAAGCGAAGTGTCCTTATTGCGGGACTGAGTACAAGCTGATTCCTGGCACTGAGCCGCACGGACACTAAACCAGATCAGCGCTCCAGATCAAAAATGGAGTGCTGAATCGGGATACAACCCATGCCAGGTATTCTGATCATCGCCCCAAACTGGATTGGGGATGCTGTCATGACGCAGCCTTTACTGGCCAGCATCAAAACACTATATCCAGACTCTACCATTGATGTTCTTGCTAGCACTTGGGTTGCCCCCATCTATCGCGCCTGTTCCGAAGTCAATGAAGTGATTGATGCCAAGTTTGAGCACAAACAGCTGCAGTGGGGTTTACGTAAGCAACTAGCAAAACACATCGCAGCAAAACAATATCAAGCCTGCTTTGTTCTTCCTAATAGCTTCAAGTCGGCACTCATACCTTGGCTCGCTAATATTCCACTCCGAATTGGCTATCGCGGAGAAATGCGCTTTGGCTTGATTAATGTCTCCTTGGATAACCCAAGTAAATTGGATCGGCCACCGATGGTGGAGCACTATCTTGCATTAAGCAATCTTTTGAATGATGCAGAGCAAAGCATTCATCAGGCGATCACTCCGCATCTCAATGTTTCGCAGAGCGCAAGACAATCAGTTGGGACAAAACTCAAAACTACCAATATCAATTTATCAGAGCCAAACGTCGCTATTTATATCATGTGCCCTGGCGCTGAATACGGAGTCACTAAGCGTTGGCCTAAAGAGCACTTTGCTGCTCTCGCTAAGGAATTGATTTCTAGCGATCCAAGCTGTCAGATCATTCTTCTAGGTGGCCAAGGAGATCAATCGCTTGGGCAAGAGATCACTTCTCAAACAGAGCATGCCTCCAATATTCATAATTGGTGTGGAAGCACCTCTTTAGATGAGGCGATTGCCCTGATTGGGATGAGTAAGGCAGTGATTAGCAATGATTCTGGCTTGATGCACGTTGCAGCCGCTCTCAAAGTCCCGCAAGTTGCTATCTTTGGCTCAAGTGATCCATCCCATACGCCGCCACTGTCAGATAAGGCAAAAGTCATTTGGCTTAATCTGCCTTGCAGCCCATGTCATAAAAGAGAATGTCCTCTTGGTCACTTAAAGTGCTTAAAAGACATCCTGCCGCAACAAGTTTTGGCTACACTCCATAGATTGCAGTCGTAATCTCAACCCAAATCCTATCCATGACAAAACTGGCCAGACTTTTTCATAATGCAGATGATGTAGTCGACGCTTGGCGTGATGCCTTAAAACATCGCGACGTGCAAGGCGCCCTCGATATTTGGCTGGATGATGATTCGATTACTTGCGTTCTTCCTGAAGGGCATCGTCTAAGTGGTCATGCAGAGATCCGTCAGGGCCTAGAAAGACTACTCTCGAAACAACCTTTATTTTTAGAACCGATTGCTTGTATTAGTCACACCATTTTGGGTGCTGCTATTTATGACACGACGGAAGCAGTACATCTAAGAGCAGACCAAGTTGAAGCAGAGTTTTTTCTGAACATTACCTTGGTCTTATTACAAGACAGCCAAGGTTGGCGCATCGCACATCTACATGCAAGCCGCTCAACCGAAGATACTTTTGATGCGCCCTCTACCCCGCACGGCTTGCATTAATAAGTCACTCTTCAATACTTCACCCTCCAAAATTTCTTACTATGGATGATCAAGTCATTCGGTCACTAACGAAGTGGCCCAATGTGCCTGCCTGCTATGGCTGGCTGGCTTTAGATCGCCGTGGTCAATGGCGTATGCGTGATGAATTTGTTCAGCAAAATAACTTGCCTGGCACAGTCATTGTGCATCAAGCTTTAAATGAATTCATCTCCAGAAACTATGCCTGCGATACAGAAGGTAGATACTTTTTTCAGAATGGTCCACAGCGGGTTTTTATCACTCTGGATGCTGCGCCTTGGATAGTCAGAATGATTCCGGGCGATCAGGAAACAAAGCTATTGACTCAGTGTCAAAGCCCAATCGAACCTAGCGCGGCATTAAGTGATGAGAATGGCAATATTTATATTGTTGGCAAGATTTCTCAAGTGGTTTATGAGAATGTAAATCAAGCGACACAAACAACATTTAACACTCAAGAAAAAGAAAGTGTTGCGCTCTTACACGATCATGATCTGGAAATATTTTCAGAGCTAGCGACCCTCAAGGAGGAAGCCTGTAGTTTTGGAGGTTCTTGGAATTGGCATGGCAAGCAACTGCCTTTAGATCCTATTCATTCTTCAGAATTAGCGAGTCGCTTTCATTACGTAGCAAAGCCTAGTGCTTAGTCAAAGATTGATCTAATCCTAACCAGGCTTATTTTTATTCTGCTCTTTTAGCTCTTCTTGATATTGCCTTTGCATTTCTCTTAGGCGTGCATCAATACTCGAGCCTTGATAATAATCAGCGCCACCAGTAGAGCGTGCAATTCTCAACTGTTCGATGGCCGACGGCCAAGCACCCTCCAGGGCATACTTTTCACCTAGGGCGTAGTGCCTTAAAGGAACATTTTTAGCTTGATCGTAAGCACTAGACAGCAGCGACCACCAAATGACTTCATTGGGTTGCGCTCTTGTTCTGGCCTTCAACCAATTAATAGCCTCATTGGTTTTTCCTAGCTTCAAATCCGCATTAATCATAGCTACACCAGCAGCATAGGATTGAGGATAGGCCAGCAAGGTAGCTTGGGCAATTTGTAAGGCTTCTTGGCCCTTGCCTTTGGCTAAGGCCAGCTCTGAGGCAGTGATATCCAATGACAAGCTTTGTCTTTGAATAGGAGAACCCGGTGCACTGGCTGACTGCGCCAAATTACGCGCTTGCTGGAGGTAGGTTTCTGCTTGATCTATTTTTCCTTGGCGCTGAGCGATGAGCGCCAGACCATAAGTACCTTCCATTTGCTTACCAATTGGCGCTTGCTTACTCAAACCCTCAAAAGTATTGCGTAGATCATAGAGACCACTGGATGAGGTCGTTTGCTCCATACGCGCTCTGGCTTTAATAAAGTAAAACTCAACTGCGCTAGGTACATTGCGCGCTGGCACCATGCGAACCCGATCTTGCATTTCTGCAATACGATCCGTAGTCAATGGGTGAGTACGCACATAGCCAGGAACACCCTTGTCCATAATCCCTGTAATTTTTTGCAAACGCTGGAAAAAACTCGGGGCACCGTTGACGTCATAACCACTGGCCTCCAGTATCTGAAAGCCAATACGATCTGCTTCGCGCTCAGCATCTCTTGAGTAAGACAAATAATTACTAACTGCTGCCGCCTGACCACCCTGCATCAGGCCTGCGCCAGCGGAGGGATTGCGAGACATAGCGAGCGCTCCCAGCACCATGCCGGCGATGGCAATCATCGTGTTGGTGGCTTGCTTATCCATCTGACGTGCCAAGTGTCTTTGCAAGACATGGCCCGTTTCATGACCCATCACTGAAGCGACCTCTGATTCTGACTCGGCACTCACAATCAAGCCCGTATGAAAACCAATAAATCCACCAGGCAATGCAAACGCATTGATCGTGCTATCTTTAACTGCAAAGACTTCGAAGTTATAGGCGCCACTGCCTTGCTCATTTGCACCACCAAGTTGCAATTTCTTTGCAGCCTGCAATAAACGACGCTCCATTTGATTGAGGTAGTCGTAGAGTGGCCAGTCATTGGAATATTCCACATCCGGACGAATCTGACGCATGATCATCTCGCCATACTTGCGCTCATCAATCCGACTTAAAACATCACCGCCTGGATCGCCCATATCGGGCAATACCAAGGTTGGCTGCATTTGAGGGGCATTACGGTTTGGAGCATTTGCAGGACGAGCATCGGGAGATTGCATCGCCCGACCAATGTTTGTGAGGGCAGCAGAATCGCCCTGCACAGATACATCACCTGGAGGGACAAAAGTTGGGGGAGCAGCAAAAGCTGGAGCAACACTAGAACAAGATAGTGCCAACACCAACTGGATAGCTAGTAAACGACGAAAAAAGGAGATTTTGCCAACTGGCTTTATTACCTGCATCCCTATATGGTAAAACTTATCCCATGAACAAACTAACTCATTTTGATGCCAGCGGCCAGGCTCACATGGTCAATGTGGGCGATAAGCCCAATACCCATAGAGTGGCAGTGGCTACAGGCAAGATCACCATGCTTCCCCAAACCTTTGAAATGGTGGAGGCCGGGAACCATAAAAAGGGTGATGTCCTAGGAATAGCCAGAATTGCAGGTATTCAGGCATCTAAAAGAACGTCTGATCTGATCCCCCTTTGCCACCCCTTAGCCCTCACCCATGTCAGCCTAGATTTTGATCTCAATAAAGCAAACAGCAGTATCACCTGCCAAGTCAAAGCAGAAACCACAGGCTCAACCGGCGTTGAAATGGAAGCCCTCACCGCAGTCCAAGTTGCCCTACTCACAATCTATGACATGTGCAAAGCAGTAGACCGTGGCATGGTGATGGGTGATATCAAGCTCTTAGAAAAGAGTGGTGGTAAGAGTGGAGAATGGAAGTCAACTTAGCCCTCCCCTACTCTAATTCTTTAATTGTTTTGTCCACGCATTTTGCTATTTTTTTATACCCCATTGAATTCGGATGGGGATCATTAATAAAGTAGTCCGCAGATTTAAGCCCGCAAATATTAAATCCATCTATCAGCTTTGCACCTGAACTATTAATTTTTTCTCTAGCCAATTGACCCAAATGATTTGGAGTGTTGCTATTTTCAAGTTCCTCTTTTTGGGGAATGTGTATAAAAATAATATTTTTCCCATATTTCTTACTTAAATATTCAATTGCAGCGGAATTGGAGTTTCTAAATCTAATTTTGTACTCCTTTTTTATATACCCCCATATGAAATGAATATTGGGAAAGTGCCGTCTAAAAAAACGATGCTCTCTTATGGCTTGCTTATTAGCATACTCAGCATCACGAAAATTTTTTAGTTTGCCAACAAAAGTCTTTTCATCAGAAGCAGTGGGTCTTGGAAAGTAACCCTCGTCACCTTTGCATTTTTCTATATCTCCAAGGCAATTTAATACTCGCTCTGGGAAATTCCATATCACCCTCTGATAATCATCGGATATGAAGGACACAATAACTTTATTGATACGAATTTCTGATGCTTCCAAATGATCATGAAGTAATCTCCACTGAGCAAAACCGGTACCAAGAAGACCGCCATTAATAAGCTGCATCCTCTTGTTGCCATTACCCTCCTCAAGGGAATAAAACCAAGGTGTCGCACCTTGCCCCTCTGTAAATGAATCTCCCAGCACTAAAATACTAGGATAGTCTTTAACAGCATCTAGCCTTTGAACTAGTCCAAAATTATTGGTCTTAAATTCATAATCATATTCTTTAACTAATTGATCGCCATTTTCATAATAGGCAGCTGGACGGATATTTGAATTAGGCTGATAGGAAAATATTTTTTCTTGATTTCGAAATGCAGGAGCACCATCCGCTGTACTGAAGAGCATATACCTACGACTCCGCCCATGGTCATTTGAAAGTTCTTTCCCGATAAAAAATCCGGCCAATACTTCGAAAAGTACCAAACCAATCACTACCGATACAATTGCTATTAAGATATTTTTTATTATCGAGTTTTGAAAAGTAGGCATTTTTGTCTCAAAATTTTTTATAAAAATATCAGAAAAATATTTAACTTTTAAGGCAATGTTAAAAAATAGGTACAACCTAATTCAACCCTAGATAACAATGACATAAGGCATGACTTTAAACAAAATCAATTCTGGAGCCTCCTGGAGTGGCGGCAAAGACTCTTGTCTTGCATTATGGCGCTCTCAAAAAGCAGGATTTACTGTTACCCACCTTCTTACAGCTCTAGATGAAACTAGTCTTAAAACACGCTCGCATGGGGTGACTCGCGATTTAATTTTGGCTCAGGGCAGGTCTCTAGGCATGGTCAATGAATTTATCTCTGCCTCATGGCAAGACTATGAAACTCAATTCATTGAAAAACTAAAATTTCTAGCGTCACAAGGTATTTCTCAGATGATCTTTGGTGACATTGATCTTCTTGCTCATCGCAAATGGGAAGAAATGGTCTGCGCTCGAGCAGGTATTACCGCCAATCTCCCGCTTTGGAATGAGAACCGCCTTGATATAGTTCACCAATTTCTAGATGTAGGATTTAAAGCCAAAGTTGTTTGTGTAGATGGGCGTTATTTAAATGATTCTTATGTGGGGCGCGAGTTTAACAATGAATTTATTTCATCATTGCCCATGGGTGTAGATGCTTGTGGTGAGAATGGTGAGTTCCACACTTTTGTATACGATGGACCAAACTTTAAACATCCTGTAGCCTGGAAAAGTCTTGGCAAAAAATCTTACGTATCTCCAAAAGAATATGGAAGTCAAACTTTTTATTTTGATTTACTTGATGCGGGCTAATTTATGGCTATAGCTTTCGCCCAAAAAGATAGTTCTTACTACTGGAATCTTATTTAGAACATAACTGATAGCAATGCTAGCAAATAGTGGCGCTATAACCTTAGGTGAATACGCTAAGAAAAAATAGTGAAGCGCATAAATTCCAAGAGAAAGTTGCCCGCTTAGTATCAAAAAATGCTTTATGGGACCAAGTTCGCTAGATGAAATCAACTTTGCCATACCCAGCATCATAAAAGCCCCTGATATAGCAACAAGGCTGGCATACATATAAAGGGCAGCTTGAGGAAGAACTATTACTCCAGCATATTGAAACTCTGCAGTCCTTAGCCAAAAAGGCGAAAGAAGCAAAAAGATTGCGCTAGCAAGGACTGAATACCAGTTTGAATAATTTCCACGAGTGTATCTATAAAAGCCCATTCCCAGCACGTAGTAAATAAAGTAGGGCTTTAATAAAGCCAAACCCCCGCCATATGGCGTGCGATCTTTGATCATCCACCAAATAAAGATCATCAAAGCAAATTGAATCATTTCACCAGAAATAATCTTTTCTGAGCTTCTTCTAAAAATCTTAAAAATTTTTACTATCTTTAATAGAATCCCAAAAAAGATTTGGAAGAGGCTTGTCAGCACAATGCAATAGAAAATTGCAAGCAAAAACCAAAGAGCGGTATCAGGTCTTCTAAAGGCGAGAACCAAGGCATTTATCACACTTTCAGCTTGGTTATATATCAGTTGATTTAATACACACCAAGCAATAAAAGGAAGGATAAGACGAATAAGCGCCTTCTTGACCCGTGCATAAGCATCTTTAAAAGTGTGCTCCAATCCAGCATTCACTAACATAGGATCAAAAGCAATAGCTGCAACTGCTCCTGACAGAAAGATAAATAAAGGCATGTGAAAGGAGTAGATCATCTTAAATCCCAAGAGATCATCAAAATTTGCAGAACTTCCCTGAATCACATGCCCAAGCACTACCAAGATAATTGCCATACCCTTAGCAATATCTAAAAATACATCTCGATTTGGAGCGCCAAAATAGGTCATTATCTATATATTCTGAGTATTCAATTATTTTATTATCTTGATTAATTACCCTGGTGATGCAACTTTATAAATGCGTAAACCCATAACTCAAGCCGAAATTCTGATTGCCGGCCCTGCCCGCAACAATGCAGATACGCTAGTTGCTGAAGTGGGCACCCTGCTTAGTAGTGTGGCAAGTTTTAAAAAGTCATATTGCCTTGTGGTTGAAAGTGATTCTACAGATAGCACTCTGGATTATCTAGAAAGGCTACAAAAAGCTATTCCCTCATTTGATTACATCTCCTTGGGCCATCTTGCTAAGAAAATGCCGAGGCGCACCGAGCGTCTAGCCTTTGCCAGAAATCGCATACTTGACGAGCTTCGCAACAATCCAAAGTATGCTGCAGTAGATTATGTTGTCATGGCTGATTTAGATGGAATTAACCGCAGTATTACTCGAGAAAAGTTTGAAGCTTGCTGGGAATTAAGCAACCCCTGGGATGTGGTCACCGCAATTCAATCTGAGCGTTACTATGACATTTGGGCCTTAAGACATCCCGACTGGAATCCTATTGATTGCTTTACGCAGAGATCACGCTTGGAATCGGTCATCGGTAAAGAAGCAGCCAATAACCTAGCTGTCAAAGCGAAACAAGTCGTTCTTCCATCCGCAGGAATGATTGAAGTAGATTCTGCTTTTGGCGGTCTAGGTATTTACAAACGAGATGCCCTGTTGGCTGGGCGCTATATCGGTCTAGATGACTCAGGCAATGAGGCTTGTGAACATATTAGCCTTCACGCTGATCTAAGAAATGAAGGCTATCGCATTTTTATTAATTGCGCCTTAGTCAATAGCGCACATCATATTGACCCACCACCACCGCCCCCAAAGGGCAGAACGATGGCAGGGATCAAGTTCTTACAAAAAATAGGTATTACTGTTTTTGGAGAAGAACGCTTTCATAAATATTTAGATCTTCTAAAAAAATCTTAGTCCTTCTTAGTCCTTATCAATTAGAACAATACTTACTTACCAATACGGCACTCGGAAGGTAGCAGCTGAGGTATCAAATTGGTTTCTGTAGATCGGCAAGACCAGCCACCAGACCAAGTAGAGCCCTCGGATTTGGATAGATCTATTGGCTTAGGGACATTTGTATCAGGCTCATTAGTTGGCACTAAATGCAGTGTATTTTTGCCTTCAGGCGCCACGCTATTCTGAAAATCAATCGCAATCGCTCCTGATGGTGTGATCTCAATTAACTTCACGCTGCGCGTTGGCGTGAAGGTGAAAGATCCATGGGTAGCTTCGTCCATTGCAACCGTTCCTCGACTGGCAAATGCCTCGGTTACAGATAGTTTTGCACTAGAAGCCAGATTCATACCCTCAACGATTCTGCTGCGGGCAATGTAGTCTTGATACTGAGGTACCGCAATCGCCACCAAGATACCGATGATGGCGACCACCACCATCACTTCAATCAAGGTAAAACCTGCTTGATCCGAACTCTCTTTTTGTTTCTGTAATTTTCTAATCATGAAATAAAAATCCCCTAGTTGATAAGGCTTCATGATCCATTATGAGGCCCCTCTTCTAGGGGAAAGTTTTAGTCAGAAATTTCGGATTTACATCCTCAACTTCTGTACAGATATTACTTATGCTTTTTTATGGCTATGTTTTACAACTTCTCCAATAAGCATCACAGCTATCGCACCAACTGCACCTGCAATCATGCTGTATGCCTCTACTCCGGCACCGAAGAACTTAATCACACCTGGATCAGACAACATCATGCCTCCCGCAATCCAGCCTAATAAGCCAGCACCAGCGGTAACAATAATTGGGAAGCGATCGATGAGATACAGAACAATTCGGCTACCGCCAATGATGAGCGGTACAGAAACTAACAAGCCAAAGACGATATATCCTAATTGATGAGCTTGGTCATCAACTTGACCAGCTGCACCTGCAATAGCCAGAACGTTATCCAAGCTCATGACGATATCGGCAATGATGATTGTTTTGATTGCCGCAAACAATTTATCAGGCGCTTGCATATCATGGCCTTCATCGCCACCTGAATCGACCATCAACTTGTAGCCGATCCACAACAGCAAAATGCCGCCAACAAATTTCAGGAACGGGATCTGCAGCAGTGTGACTGCGAATGCAACCAAAATAATACGTAGAACAATCGCACCGGCGGTACCCCACAAAATACCCTTACGGCGTTGATTGGGGTGCAAATTACGGCAGGCTAAGGCAATCACAACAGCGTTGTCACCGCCTAATAGAATATCTATCAGGATGATCTGTGCAAGGACAGACCAATCCAATATTGTCAAAAACTCCATGTCATCCTCTTATATTTTTATGTTTTAACTTCTTTTAACTTACTCACAACTACAAAAAAGACGCCAAATAATGGCATCTTTTTTGTTATGGCTCAATTACAACATAGCCTTTAATAAAGCTGCCATTTCAGAAGGATTCTTTGTTACCTTAAAGCCACACTCTTCCATTACGGCAAGCTTGGCATCAGCAGTATCAGCACCACCAGAAATCAATGCGCCAGCATGGCCCATACGCTTTCCAGGAGGCGCTGTTACACCAGCAATAAAGCCGACCACTGGCTTCTTCATATTGTCTTTGCACCAACGAGCTGCTTCAGCTTCGTCCGGTCCACCGATTTCGCCGATCATGATGACGGCATCAGTTTCTGGATCTTCGTTAAACATCTTCATGATGTCGATATGCTTCAAACCATTGATTGGGTCACCACCAATACCAACCGCTGTAGATTGACCTAAACCGATTGAAGTTAATTGGCCTACCGCTTCATAAGTCAAGGTACCAGAACGGCTTACAACACCGATACGGCCCTTCTTGTGAATATGACCAGGCATGATGCCGATCTTGATTTCGTCAGGAGTGATGATTCCTGGGCAGTTAGGGCCAAGCAATAAAGTCTTCTTGCCGCCAGCCGCTTCTTTAGCCTTCATTTTGTTGCGCACTTCAAGCATGTCGCGCACTGGAATGCCTTCAGTAATACAGATCACGAAATCGAGGTCGGCTTCAACCGCTTCCCAAATTGCTGCAGCTGCGCCAGGAGGTGGAACATAAATAACAGAAGTGGTTGCGCCAGTTTGCTGAGCAGCCTCTTTAACAGTTCCGAAAATAGGAATATTAAAAATAGACTCGCCTGCTTTTTTAGGATTTACGCCGGCAACGAAACAATTCTTACCGTTTGCGTATTCCTGACATTTTTCTGTATGGAACTGACCCGTCTTACCAGTAATACCTTGAGTAATGACTTTGGTGTTTTTATTGATCAAAATAGACATATTGAAATTCCTGGATTATTTGTTTTTGGCAACAGCAGCAACTACCTTGGTAGCAGCTTCAGCCATTGAATCAGCGCTAATAATTGGCAAACCGGAGTCAGCAAGGATCTTCTTACCCAACTCTTCGTTAGTGCCCTTCATACGCACAACCAAAGGAACGGTCAAATTCACTGCCTTACATGCAGTAACTACACCGTCAGCGATCACGTCGCAACGCATAATACCGCCGAAGATGTTGACCAAAATGGCTTCCACACTCTTATTCTTGAGCATGATCTTGAAGGCTTCAGTTACTTTTTCTGCTGTAGCACCACCACCTACGTCTAAGAAGTTTGCTGGCTCACCGCCGAACAACTTGATCGTATCCATGGTCGCCATCGCCAAACCTGCGCCGTTTACCAAGCAACCGATATTTCCATCTAAAGAGATGTAAGCAAGGTCAAACTTAGAGGCTTCAATTTCAGCAGCATCTTCTTCATCGATATCGCGATAAGCAACGATTTCTGGATGACGGAAAAGTGCATTTGGATCAAAGTTAAATTTAGCGTCAAGAGCCTTGATCTTGCCATTGCCCTCAAGGATCAATGGGTTGATCTCTACTAAGGATGCATCGGTATCCCAGTAGGTTTTATAGAGGTTTTTAAATACATCACGAGCCATTGGAATAGAAGCATCAGGAACGCCAATACCTTTAGCAACAACATCGCAGTCAGCATCTGTCATACCAACTAATGGATCAACAAACACTTTAATAATTTTTTCTGGATGAGATTCAGCAACTTCCTCAATATCCATACCACCTTCGCTTGAAGCCATGATCACATTTTTTTGTGTTGCACGGTCAGTCACGATACTGAAGTAGTACTCTTTTTTGATATCTGCGCCATCTTCAATTAAGAGGCGATTTACTTTTTGACCATCTGGTCCAGTTTGATGTGTCTTGAGTTGCATACCCAAGATTTCAGAAGCGTATTTCTTCACTTCATCCATGCTTCTAGCTAATTTGACGCCACCACCTTTACCGCGTCCACCTGCATGAATCTGTGCCTTAACAACCCATATTGGGCCACCCAATTTTTCAGCAGCTTTAATAGCCTCATCAACACTAAATGCAGGAATGCCGTTTGGAACTGGCACATTAAATTGGCGAAGAAGTTCTTTGCCCTGGTACTCGTGAATTTTCATAATTACTCCGAAACGGTATCTTTATTTGCAAGCGATGAGGATTAGTAAAACCGATGTCACCTGAATCTCCCACCTACCCTGAAATAGCTAAATTAGCCATATTTGAATAAATGTGAGCGGCTTGACCGACTCCATAAGTCTATCATGCTGCAACGCGGCAAACCCGTTTTTTCGATCCGTAATTGCCCTAGTCTTGCCTCTGGCCACCGATCACCTTAGATACCACCTCAGAACTAAAACCCTTGGAAGCTAAGAATCGATATTGACGGGCACGCTCCTTTTGCTCCTGGGCAGCTACCCCAAACTTTCTGGACCAAAGCTCAAAAGCTCGCTGATATTCGGTCTCTTTGAGGGTTTTGAGGAGCTGAGCGGATTTATTGGAATCAACCCCCGCCCTTTCCAGCTCATCTTGAATTTTGCGGGTTCCATAACGCTCACTTCGTCGACGCACCAAGGCCTCAGCAAAGCGCTCATCTGAAAGCCAGCCTCGCGCCTCAAAATCATCCAAAATCACCTCAATATCCAAGGCGCTCGCTTTAGGGGCTACATCCAAGTCAGAACCCAAATCATTCTCTTGATCGTTCTTTAGTAGCTTGGCCCATCTTGCTTCAGACTCAAGCAGTTTTGCAGCCAAGCCTTTGCGGCTGTATTCCCTTAGCGATAAAAGGCGCAAAGCCCGAGCTTTGAGACTCGGGCTTTGTTTAGCGCCTTTTCTTGCTTTGCTACTTAGCTCTGACATCGAACTATTCGACTTCCTCTTCTTCGCTCAGTACATCGGTAACTACGGCTGAGCCCGCTTTGACACCTAACTTCTCACGTATTTTTGCCTCGATATCTTTAGCGATTGCTGGATTCTCTTTCAAGAACTCGCGCACATTGTCTTTGCCTTGACCAATGCGATCGCCGTTATAGCTATACCAAGAGCCTGACTTTTCAACGAGATCGGCTTCTACGCCCATATCGATAATTTCACCTTCGCGAGAGATTCCGGCGCCGTACATGATGTCGAAAATCGCTTCGCGGAATGGAGGAGAAACTTTGTTCTTTACAACCTTCACACGGGTTTCATTACCAACTACTTCATCACCCTTCTTGATGCTGCCAATGCGGCGAATATCTAAGCGCATAGAAGCATAGAACTTCAGAGCATTACCGCCAGTAGTGGTTTCTGGAGAACCAAACATCACACCAATCTTCATACGAATTTGGTTAATGAAGATGACTGTTGTATTAGTACGCTTGATAGCGCCTGTGAGCTTGCGCAATGCTTGACTCATCAAACGGGCTTGCAAGCCAGGTAATGAATCGCCCATGTCGCCTTCAATCTCGGCCTTTGGAACTAAGGCAGCAACAGAGTCAATCACGATCAGGTCAATAGAACCTGAACGTACTAAAGCATCAGCAATTTCTAATGCTTGCTCACCAGTATCTGGTTGAGAGATCAATAGATTATTCACATCAACACCAAGGCGTGACGCGTACTGCACATCCAAAGCATGCTCCGCGTCAATAAACGCACAAGTGCCACCCAACTTTTGCATCTCTGCAATCGCATGCAAAGTGAGTGTTGTTTTACCTGAGGACTCTGGTCCGTAAATCTCGATCACGCGACCACGCGCTAAGCCACCGACTCCAAGCGCAATATCTAAACCGAGTGAACCGCTTGATACCACTTGAATATCTTGACTAATTTCAGCATCGCCCAATCTCATGATTGAGCCTTTACCAAATTGTTTCTCAATCTGGGCCAAGGCTGCTGTGAGTGCTTTTTGTTTGTCTCCGCTCATTCCCTCAAATTCTGAGGAGGCTGATTTTCTTTTATCATCCAAGGCCATTTTTTAATTCCTTTTCGCTATGTATTGGGCTTTTTCCCGAAGTTTTATTGACTATCCGACAACTTAGAAGTTACTGTATATAAAAACAGTACTTATTGCAAGAGGCTTTTTCAAGGAATTTACAGATTTTTTGCTAGGGTACCCTCGATTGGGGTCCGATCCCAGTACAAAAAGAGGGGGATAGCGACGGCCCAGACCAGGCTAATCAATGCTAAACCCAGTATTTGCCCATCGGGACCCCAGCTTGCAGCCCCCAATCGCACCCCGGCCTCATAAGACAAAGGGCCGCTAATTGCTCCCAAAATCGCCCCTAAAACTGGTTTACCACGTAACCAGGATAAAGAGCCATTGAGTGTGCTCGCCACCAACAGCCAAAGCGCCCACATCCAGATAGGGGACAAAAGAGGGGAAGGCCAAGCATCATGGAAGTCCAGAAGACCTAGATACATGATGAGGGTATCGGTTACAACGCCATAAATCAGGACCTTCAGCAACAAGCTGAACTCCTGCTTAGGGCTCTGCGCTCGCCAGATGTGCCAAGTGATATAGCTTAGCGAACCTAGCACCGCCCAGAAGACCTGCTGGTGAGCCGCCCCCAGGACACAAGCAAACCAACCTGCTTGGAAAAGGAGGAAATTCCATAATTTAGACATGTATCAATTCTATCTGCCAAAGAAAAAGGCCACTACCGAAGTAATGGCCTTTCAATTTGGTGGCGAATCAGGGATTTGAACCCCGGACCTGCGGATTATGATTCCGTCGCTCTAACCAGCTGAGCTAATTCGCCGAACTCGCTATTATAAATGATAGGAGTCCGCCTGTCTAAATAGAGTGTCTAGACCTATTTAATCTGAAACACGCTTATCCCCTGATCCCGGCCATAGCGAAGCTCAATCTCAATTTTCTTGGCTAAAAATAGCTTTTTGAGCACCTCATCCTTATTTTCAAAGGTAATAGCCGTTTGTGCTGGGTAATGCGAGAAGGGATCACTCATGACCTCAAGAGGGACGCCATCAATTTTAATTTGTCGAATGGTGCGTTTATGTAAACGGTCTTGTTGAATAAAAATGAGCCGCTTCACATATTTATCGAGGACTAACTTATGCCCCTCTCCATTGATTTTGAAATAGTAGACTAAGTCTTGATTGCCGCTGCCGGTGACATCACGCTCTTCATCCCACTTAGCAAATGCACTCTGCCCACTCAGCCCTAAAAAAAGTCCCAGCATCACTGCTATATAAAAACGCATATATCACCCTCTTCGATTTATGATGTGATCTTAGCAGTCAGAACCTGTCAAACCTAATATCACTGATACAGCGGAAACAATATGAACAAACTCTCACGACTATTTCCCAAAACAATATTCCTGAGCGCTTGCGTTTTGCTGACACTATTCACTGTTGGCTGCTCTAAATCTGATAACAAATCATCAAAGGTTTTGCAGGTTGCGATATCGCCTTCTATTCCACCATTTACCTATGAAGAGAATGGTCAGGTAGTGGGTGTTGATATCGAAATCTTTAAAGGCTTTTGCGAATCCCGCGGTTATACCTACAACTTAAAGGCATATGACTTTCAGGGTATGCTTGGTGCTGTTGCCAGCGGTCAAGCCGATGTTGCCTTCTCTGGTATCTCGATTACACCGAAACGCCAAGAGGTAATGGAATTCTCCAACCCCTACGTACAAAACGGCTGGGACTTGGTTAGTCTCAGAAAGCGCAATATTCGTATTACCGACTTATCGCAAATTAAAAATTACTCCATCGGCTTTCCAACCGGCGCCGTCTTTATGGGTTACATCGAGAAAGAATGGGCGCCCAAAGGGATTTACCCAATGAATAAAGTCAAACTTTACCCATCAATGGCTGAAGCTTTAACTGATTTGAATAATGGCAATCTCGATTTGGCATTCGTAGATAGCTCTATGCTGCTCACCTATGTCAATAAGATGAAGTTACCTTTAACAAGCAGCTTTGAGATTCCTTATGCCGACCAGTTAGGCTTTGCTTTTGTTAAAGGTTCGCCGATTCGTGAAGACTTTAATAAATATCTCGCTGAATTAGGCACAGAAAAAATCCAAGCAATGGAAGTGAAGTGGAGCAAGTGATTCTGCTAGTTTGGTTATAGCCTCTCATAGCATCATGCGGCTTTTATCTATTTCTAGTGGCAAGGTAGCGCCCTTATTTGGCAACCATCATCCTGACTACAAATCGGTTGCCTCGGCAATTGTGAAAACAAGAGTCAGCGATTTAGACAATCCAAACTTAATCGAAATCACCAAGCTTGGGGTTAAGGGTGATGAACAAGCGGATCTCAGTGTGCATGGGGGACTTGAGAAAGCCATCTATGTTTACCCTGCCGAGCATTACCCTTTTTGGAATACCTTACTTACCCGTGAAACCAAAAAGACAGTTGATCTTCAGCCTGGAGCAATGGGAGAAAACTTCACGATAGAAGGCCTGCTCGAAACGGAAGTATTTATTGGGGATCAACTACACATCGGGGATTTGAAATTTGCCGTAGTCAAACTCCGTGAGCCATGCTTTAAATTCAATGCCAAAATGGGATACAAAGGTGCAGCCAAGGCAATGTTGCAATCAGGCTTTTGTGGCTGGTATCTCAGAGTAATTCAAACTGGTTTCATCGCTGCGGGCGCAACCATCGCCGTAGTACCTGGTGCAAGACAAACATCTATCGCCGAACAAAACCAAAACCTGATGGGCCGTCGTAACCAACAAGATTTATGGGAATAAAAAAACCCGACCATTTCTGATCGGGTTTTTCATTTGATACCAACTAAAGAGACTTAGTCTTTTGCGTAGATATCTACGTCTTTAGTTTCACGTACAAACAGTACACCGATTACCAATGTCATCGCAGCGATGATGATTGGGTACCAGAGACCGTAGTAAATGTTACCGTTTTGCGCTACCAAGGCGAAGGAGATCGTTGGCAAGAGGCCACCGAACCAACCGTTACCAATGTGGTATGGCAAGGACATAGAGGTGTAACGAATGCGGGTTGGGAACATCTCAACCAACATCGCTGCAATTGGGCCATAAACCATGGTTACCAAGATCACCAAAATTACCAAGATACCAAGAACTGCAGGATAGTTGATTGCAGCAGGATCAGCCTTTGCAGGATAGCCAGCGGCATTCAATGCATCACGAATGGCTTTCTTAAACTCAGCATCTTTTGCTTTCAAATCAGCTGGAGCCATACCCTTAGCAGAGTAGCCTTGAATCTCTGTGTCGCCGATCTTCACAACTGCAGTTCCACCAGCTGGGCCAGGGATAGTTGTGTAGCTTGCAGAGTTAGAGGCCATCACCTGCTTTGCAATATCGCAAGAGCTAGTGAACTTTGCAGTACCGGTTGGGTTGAACTGGAAAGTACATTCATTCACATCAGCAGTAATACTTGCTGGTGAAGTTGCCATTGCTTTTTCCAATGCAGGGTTTGCAAAGTGAGTTAAGCCATTAAACAAGGAAACTGGTGTGTTCGGGATGTACAGGATGATGGCTAACAACAAGCCACCCATGATGATCACCTTACGGCCAATCTTGTCTGACAAACTACCGAATACCACGAAGAATGGTGTGCCAATTACCAATGAAGCGGCAATCAACAAGTTCGCAGCTTTAGGATCTACTTTCAACACTTGTGTGAGGTAGAACAATGCATAGAACTGACCTGTATACCAAACCACCGCTTGACCTGCAACCAGACCAAACAATGCCAAGATCACAATCTTCAAGTTTTTCCATTGACCGAAAGATTCTGTCAAAGGTGCTTTAGATAACTTGCCTTCATCTTTCATCTTCTTGAAAGC
This sequence comes from Polynucleobacter sp. 15G-AUS-farblos, assembly GCF_018882445.1. GTDB lineage: Bacteria > Pseudomonadota > Gammaproteobacteria > Burkholderiales > Burkholderiaceae > Polynucleobacter. The sequence continues at coordinate 151,776 of NZ_JACVOM010000003.1, forward strand.
TGGTGACTCATTCATGGACAAACGAATCCATACAGAGATCGCCAACAATGCGATAGAAGCGATGAAAGGAATACGCCAGCCCCAAACATCAAAGTCTGGACCAGTGAATTCACGTGTGAACAAAATCACGAGCAAGGACAAGAACAAACCAAGAGTCGCTGTTGTCTGAATCCATGATGTGTATGCACCACGCTTACCATGAGGAGCATGCTCAGCAACGTAAGTTGCTGCGCCACCGTACTCACCACCCAATGCCAAACCTTGAAGCATACGCAATGCGATCAAGATTACAGGAGCGGCAACGCCGATCGTTGCATAGTTAGGCAAAATACCAACGATGAAGGTTGCACCACCCATCAATAAGATGGTGACCAGGAACGTATATTTACGACCGATCAAATCACCTAAGCGACCGAACACCAATGCGCCGAATGGACGTACGATGAAACCGGCAGCAAACGCTAGCAAAGCGAAAATGAAGGCAGAGCCAGCATCTAAGCCTGAGAAGAACTGCTTGGCGATAACGGCAGCCAAAGAACCGTAAAGATAAAAGTCATACCACTCAAAAACCGTACCTAATGAGGAAGCAAAAATAACTTTGCGCTCTTCAGCGGTCATTGGGGCTGCTTTAGTTGATGTTGACATCAGTAGCTCCTAACTATTTTTATTAAATAAAAAACAACGGGTCGATTATGCTTTGAAAAAAACCAAAGAAATCCATTACTTAGGGTAATTCCCCATCAAAATGACTCGGGGTTTTCCCGAGAAATGTGGATTTGATGCAACGCTCTGAAACCCTTCTATCAAAAGGGTTTGCACCAGGGTTTGCACCGATATGAAGCAATCAGCCCAAATAGGGTGCGCCCCTCCTTAAATCCGCCGATTCCGTTCGCTTTAATGGTCCCTGTAGTCAATTACAGAAGGCATCAACAAAATGCCGCCCAATAAAGGTAAACAAGGAGCGATTCAAATGAAAAGACGTGACTTTTTAGGTAAGACCACGCTGGTTGCTTGGACGTACCTGGGGTCAAACGAGCGATAGCTTAAAACTAGAATCTCGCTTTAGTCCATGGGTGGCAAAAGAGTTGCATGCAATGGGACATGAGATCGAAATGCTAGATGCGTTTGATGAAACCGTTGGTCATGCTGGCTGCATCATTCGCGATCCGTCTGGCACCCTACGTGGCGGCTGGGATCCCCGCAGCGACGGCGCAGTTAGCGCGTTTTAGTAATAAACATTTTGGGTACGCGTAGGTCCCAATGAATGGCAGCTGCGCGTAATCCAAAAATGCTCAACATACAGATGACAGAACCTTCAACGGTATATTGCGGGCAGTAATTGAGAATCAAAACATAAGCAATACACCCGAAGCTCACGGGAATGGCATACAACTCATCTGACATTAATAGTGTTTTACGGCCAGCCAATACGTCACGCAATAAGCCACCGCCAATCGCAGTCACCACGCCCATAATCACTGGAGCCACTGGCTGTCCAAAATCCATATTCCAGGCCTTATCCGTACCACCGATGGCAAAGAGGGCGGCACCAAAGCCATCGAGATACAACATTGATCGATAAATTTGCGGCTGAGTAAAAAAAGATTCTGCGAAGAAGGTGAGCACACTGGCACCCAAAGCAAGCCACACATAAACTTGGTTCTCAGACCAAAAGATGGGTGTTTCTAAAATGATGTCGCGAATAGTTCCGCCACCAATCGCAGTAATCAGTCCAAGAACGAGAACGCCAAATAGATCTACCCCTCGATTCGAAATGGCCAATACCCCAGTAATAGCAAAGGCCATCGTGGCAATGATGCTTATCCAAAAATTGATCTGTTCCATAGCAATGAGTCTAAAGCACTTTATTGGGTGTTAGCCTAAATCGGATGGCCTCAATATACTGATGATCATGCGCTCCATGAAAGCCTCTTTATGAAACCGAAGATCTATAGCTATTGGCGAAGCTCTGCCGCCTTTCGTGTACGAATTGCCTTGAACCTGAAGGGCATGGACTACGAAATTATTCCCGTGCACTTACTCAAGAACGGCGGCGAACAATTAACTGATTCCTATGGGCAGAAAAACCCCAATCACTTAGTGCCCCTCTTGGAAGATGGTGACATCCAGATTCATCAATCTCTAGCCATCATTGAATATCTTGAAGATATTCAGGCACAGCCAGCACTATTGCCAAAGTCTGCACTTGATCGGGCCTGGGTTCGATCCATAGCATTGGATATTGCGTGTGATATCCACCCAATGAATAATGTTCGTGTACTGCGCTACCTCAAAAAACTGGATATCAATAATGAGTCTAGAGACATTTGGTATCAACACTGGATACAGCTTGGCCTAGTCAGCGTTGAAAAGCAGCTCGGCCATGACCAGAGGGTCGGACGTTATGCTTACGGAGATGAACCCAGCTTAATTGACATTTGCTTAGTACCGCAGTTATTTAATGCGCTTAGCTCGAAGATGGACATTAGCCCTTACCCAACTCTTGTCAGAATCTTCAATGAATGTATGAAGCTTCCTGCATTTAAAGATGCCTCTTGGGAGCAGCAGATAGATTCAGAGGGATCAAACCCTGCTATTCCACCACAGGAAAAGGGAGAGGGTAACTAAGGACCCTACCGTGGTCAGCAAGACTACTCTGGAGATCACGCTGCCATCGGCCTTGTAATATTGCGCCAACATAAATGGTCCTGTACCTGTAGGTAAAGCACTCAGAATCACAATGGCATTGACCCATAACACTGGAAGTTCTAGCACTGGGCCTGCAATCACCCACGCAATCACTGGCTGAATAATTAATTTAGCAAAAGTAATACTCCATGTTTGACTAGGAGCAGCTTCACTTTTTTGCATCAAAAATAAACCGATAGATACTAGCGCGCAAGGTGTCGCTGCAGCCGCTAAAAAAGAAATGACTTGCGCAATCGGATCATATAAAACCAAATCGCTTGCAGACCAAAACAAACCCGCTACAGGAGCAATCAACAATGGATTGCTACAAAGAGATTTAGTGGCGCTCCAAAAAATTTCATGGGGCTTTTTATGAGAGAGGATGCCGATCTCAATCAAAACCGTTGCCAAGGCAAACATCACAAAAACAATAAATGTAGAAATAATTGCAGGGGCTAGGCCATCTTGACCAAGTGCTAAAGCACACAAGGGAATACCCATGTAACCCGTATTAGAGTACGAAGCACTTAAGCCATTAAAACTCGCCGCCGCCAAATCTTGACCGCGAAAGCGACTGATGATGAGCACCAGCAGAAAAACTGCTAAACAGCTGAGAAAAAAAGCGCCAATAAAGCCAGGTTGCCAAAGGGTTTGCCATCCACTATTCGCAGCGAAATTAAAGAGCTGTGCTGGTAAGGCCAGCCAAACTACAAAGCGATTTAATTCTGTAGAGGCACTTGTGCCCAATTTGCCTGTACGACCACAAACATATCCAATCAATATGAGCGCAAATACTGGTAGGACTACATTAAATACGTAGAGCAAAGTCTATGAAATCTTTTTGAGTGTCTTGAGATAACGCTGTGCATTTTTCACATAGCGGCCAGCGATATCTTCGATGCCCGCCGTTTGCTCGGGGCTTAAGGTTTTGACTGCTTTAGCTGGTGACCCCAAAATCATGGAGCCATCTGGAAATTCTTTACCTTCTGTCACGAGTGCGCCTGCGCCGACAAGGCAATGTTTACCAATCTTGGCGCCATTCAGAATCACTGCGCCAATACCAATCAAACTACCATCGCCAACTTGACAGCCGTGCAGCATCACTTGATGACCTACGGTAACGTTTTTACCAATAATGAGTGGGTAGCCAGGATCAGTGTGAAGAACAGAAGCGTCCTGCACATTACTGCCCTCGCCAATTTGAATGAGATCGTTATCGCCTCGGACAACTACTTTAGGCCAGACGCTGGCATTTTGATGAAGCTCTACTTTGCCGATGACCTCGGCACTCTCCGCAACCCATGCACCCTCAGATAACTGAGGGGCTATCCCGTCTAGTTCATATATAGCCATGACTCATTATAGGGATGAATCATGGCTTACTTCTACTCAAAAATTACCAGCTTGTTTCACGATCTGGTGAAGAAGAAATGCGATGGACGCTTAAGTCGGCGCCTTCATATTCCTCTTCTTGTGACATCCGAATACCCATGATTGCCTTGAGTCCACCATAGACCACAAAGCCCCCAATTAGGGCGATACCAACACCCAAGGCACTACCAATCAGCTGCCCAGTAAAGGTAATGCCACCAAGACCACCAAGCGCTTTAGTACCAAAAATACCAGCTGCTAAGCCACCCCACAAACCACATAAACCATGCAAGGGCCAAACGCCCAATACATCATCGAGCTTCCAGCGGTTTTGCACCAAAGTGAACATGTAGACAAATAATGCGCCAGCAACTAGACCAACAAATAGCGCGCCAACGGGATGCATTAAATCTGAGCCAGCACAAACAGCTACCAATCCAGCAAGTGGGCCGTTGTAAGTAAAGCCTGGATCATTACGACCAACTACCCATGCAGCCAATGTGCCACCAACCATTGCCATCAAAGAATTGATTGCAACTAAGCCACTGATCTTATCAATCGTTTGTGCGCTCATCACATTAAAACCAAACCAACCTACCGCAAGAATCCATGCACCTAAAGCTAAGAATGGAATGCTAGATGGTGGATGTGCGGAAATTTGACCTTCTTTGGTATAGCGACCACGACGCGCACCCAATAGAATCACTGCAGGCAAGGCAATCCAACCACCAACTGCATGAACCACAATAGATCCAGCAAAGTCATGGAACTCTTCACCAGTCAAGCCTTTAATCCAAGCCTGAATACCATAATGTTGATTCCAGGCGATGCCTTCAAAGAAGGGATAGACAAAGCCCACCAAGATAAATGTCGCAATCAGTTGGGGATTGAATTTAGCGCGCTCTGCTATTCCACCAGAAATAATCGCTGGTATTGCTGCAGCAAATGTAAGCAAGAAGAAAAATTTCACTAACTCATAGCCATTTTTCTCTGCCAATAATTCAGCGCCTGAGAAAAAGTTCACGCCGTAGGCAATGCTGTAGCCAATGAAAAAATAGGCAATGGTTGAGACTGCAAAGTCGACCAAGATTTTTACCAAGGCATTGACCTGGTTTTTCTTACGTACAGTACCCAGTTCTAAGAATGCAAAACCAGCATGCATGGCCAAAACCATGATGGCACCAAGCAAGATAAATAAAACATCACTTCCTGATTTCAAGATTTCCATGAAATTCCCCCTCTTTTTTTATGCGTCATTATGGGGAATATAAAAACCCATACAGGTGCAAATTGCACTAATCTAGTGCATGATTTAGGGCTATATGATGGTTTATGATTCTTTTATATACACCCTAAGGAAAACCGATGAAAAAAACCCTAGTTGTTTTAGCCGCTCTTGGCGCAATTTCTGGCACTGTTCAAGCGCAAGCACAAGAACAGATCAAAGTTCTCAGTACTCAAGAATTAGTGACCACTTGCAAGCTTCCAGCTAGCCCTGAATCTCGTAGCTTTTGTGTTGGCTACACCAGCGGAATCTATGAAACGTATTTAGCAACACGTCATCCACAACGTGCAAGACCGTTTATCTGTGTAAACCAACCTGCCCCTAAGCGTGATGATGTCATTGCTGATTTTGTGAAGTGGGCTGGTGAAAATCCACAAACTGCTGATAAACCTGCCGCAGGAACTGTGCTTGGTTATTTAGCAATGCGCTTTCCTTGCGCCAAAAAATAATCTAAGCACACCAGCTTATTCAAAATACATTCAAAGGATTGGTTAATATGAAAAAAATAATCGCAATTACTGCAGCAACATTAGCTATTGCAGGCTGCTCTAATATGAGCAACACAGAACAACGCACCGTTTCCGGTGGTGCGATTGGTGCAACAGCTGGTGCAATCGGCACAGCTATTTTCCACGGCAACCCAATTTGGGGTGCAGTAGGTGGCGCAGCAGTTGGTGCGGCATCTGGCTACATCTATGATGCGTACAAAAAAGAACAGGCTTCTGAGTACAACGCTGGCTATGACGCTGGTAAGAATAAAAAGCCTGCAAACGCACCTAACTAAAAGACTCCAGGCCCCAAAGGCCTAGCATTCAACCCAGCTTGGATTAATTTACAAGCTGGGTTTTTATTTGGATCTCGCCAGCCAATGCTTTGTGTATAGGGCATCTCTGTGCAATCTCTAAAAGACGCTCTCGCTGCTGATCATCAAGATCACCAATCAATTCAATATGACGTGTAAAAATTTCGACGTCGTTATGACGTTCGATATCGACTGTCACGATAGCGTTTTTCAAGTTAATCGATTTGTGCTGTGAATACATCTTCAAGGTCATGCTGGTGCAAGCTGCTAAAGCCGCACCTAAAAATTCATGGGGTGAAGGTCCCGTTCCTGAGCCCCCTCTAGAAATTTCAACATCAGATACATATTGCAAATCACCCGTACTGAGTTTTTGCTGAAGAGGACCTTCTCCGAACTGCGACACGACTTTTCTCATAATGGCCTTTAACGATTGTTTAGTAAATTCATTCTAGATTCAGATTAAGACTGGGGCTTAGTACTTTTCTCTGAAGACTTTTCTTGAATTGGTAATTCTGCCTTTTTCCAAGCGCTAAAACCGCCCTCTAAATGACACACACCCGCTAGCCCCATATTCTGAAGGGCATGAGTGGCTAGGGCTGAACGCCAGGCGGAGGCGCAATATAAAACATAGCGTTTTCCATCTGTAAAAATTGGCTTGTAATAGGGGCTATCCGGATCAACCCAAAATTCGAGCATTCCCCGAGGCGCATGAAAGGCATTGGGGATCATCCCCTCTCGCTCTAACTCGCGCACATCCCGAATATCAATGAACACGGTATTAGGGTCCGCTAATAATTTCTCCGCTTGCGCAAGCGGCACTGTCTCAATTTCTGCCATCGCACGGGCAATCAGCTCCTGATATCCAATCTTTAATTTCACCAAAATCTCCTTAAGTAGCAATCTCTTAATGTATTTGAGCACCTGCTAAGATTCAGCTATGAACTTTACCCCGACTGAACTTGGTGCAAGCATTATTTTTGCGATTGCAGTTTTGCATACTTTTTGCACGAGTTACTTTGAAAAGCTTGCAAGTAAATCCGCCAGACATTCGGGTTTATTACACCTGCTAGGCGAGGTTGAAATCGTTTTTGGCTTCTGGGCAGCCATTCTCATTATTTTTATGAGCTTCAGCGATAGCTTAAATGCCGCTAAAGCGTTCCTGAATCAACGCAATTTTAATGAGCCCTTATTTGTATTTGCCATCATGATCGTGGCAGGCAGCAAACCTATTCTGTACTTTGCAACACAAATACTGCATTACCTTGGTACTGCGCTGGAAGTACTATTGCGTATTCGAAGTGCGCCTGCTCTGTATTTCTTAACACTCGCCGTAACTCCTTTACTTGGCTCAGTGATCACAGAACCAGCAGCGATGACTTTGGCTGCATTTTTATTGCGCGATCTAGTTTATAAAAACAATCCATCTACTAAATTAATGTTCGGCACAATTGGCGTACTCTTTGTCAATATCTCTATTGGTGGAACACTCACCAATTTTGCTGCACCTCCAGTGCTCATGGTTGCTACTACCTGGAACTGGAGCTCGGCATTTATGTTAGCCAACTTTGGTATTGAGTCCTGCATTGCGATTTTCATCAATGCATTAGGTGTTACCTTGCTGTTTCATCGCGAGCTTGTTGATCCACAAGCTAGCAGCAAGCCCGCCAAAATTCCATTGGCTGTGATCTTGATGCATCTACTCTTCTTGCTGGGTGTTGTCGTATTTGCACATGATCCCATCATATTCATTTGGCTACTCCTGTTCTTTATTGGCTACGTTACCGCTTACCCGAAACATCAAAGTCCATTGATTTTGAAAGAGGCACTCTTAGTAGGATTCTTCTTGGGCGGTTTAGTAGTCTTGGGTGCATTACAAGGTTGGTGGCTACAACCTATTCTAGAAATGATGAGTCCAACCGCTGTCTTTTATGGCAGCCTAGCGCTTACCGCGATTACAGATAATGCTGCCTTAACGTATCTCGGCTCATTAGTCGCCGGTACCTCTCCAGAATTCAAGCTTGCCTTGGTGGGTGGTGCCGTAGCTGGTGGCGGCCTAACCGTGATTGCCAATGCCCCTAACCCTGCCGGAATCGCTATTTTGCGCACTTACTTCCCCAATGGAGCTGTCTCAACGCTATATCTCTTGATTGCTGCCATACCGCCCACCTTGGTGGCAGTAGCAGCTTACCGACTCATGTAAGTCCATATCCCGTAAAATCTAAGCTTCGCCCCCAGCTATAAACCTGAGAACGGCATATGAAAAAGCTTTATATCAAGACCTTTGGTTGTCAAATGAACGAGTACGACTCGGGCAAAATGGCCGACCTTTTACATGCCGATGAAGGCATGGTGATGACCGATACACCCGAAGATGCAGATGTGGTTCTTCTGAACACCTGCTCGATTCGAGAAAAAGCCGAAGATAAAGTCTTTTCTGATCTTGGACGCTTACGTGAACTCAAGAAATCAAAACCTGATTTATTGATTGGTGTCGGTGGCTGTGTCGCCAGCCAAGAAGGTCAACAAATTGTGAGTCGCGCACCTTATGTGGATGTGGTGTTTGGTCCACAGACATTGCATCGTCTCTCTGACTTAATTGCGAAACGCCGTAAAACTGGCATCTCTCAAGTCGATACCTCTTTTCCAGAAATCGAAAAGTTTGACCACCTTCCAGCATCACGTCAAACACGTGGCTCAGCCTATGTTTCCATCATGGAAGGCTGCTCTAAGTATTGCAGCTACTGCGTTGTTCCATATACCCGTGGCGAGGAAGTGTCACGTCCATTTGAAGACGTCTTAACTGAAGTAGCTGGCCTCGCAAGTCAAGGCGTTAAAGAGATTGTCCTGCTAGGGCAAAACGTGAATGCCTATTTAGGCAAGATGGGTGACTCAGAGGAAATCGCTGACTTTGCCTTGCTGATTGAATACATCGCAGAAATTCCGGGAGTTGAGCGTATCCGCTTTACCACCAGCCATCCAAAAGAATTTACGCAACGTTTAATCGATGTCTACGCCAAAGTACCTAAGCTAGTGAGTCATTTGCACCTACCGGTTCAGCATGGCTCAGATGCCATGCTCTCGGCTATGAAACGCGGATACACGGCTCTAGAGTACAAGAGCATCATTCGCAAAATGCGTGCTGTGCGCCCAGATTTCACACTATCAAGCGACTTCATTGTGGGCTTTCCAGGTGAGACTGAGGCTGACTTTGAAAAACTGCTCAAGATGGTTCGCGATTTGGAGTTTGATAATAGCTTCTGCTTTATTTTCAGCCCACGCCCTGGCACGCCTGCGGCCAATCTCAACGATGACACGCCTTATGAAGTCAAGCTCAAACGTTTACAAACTTTATTAGCGCTGATTGAAGGCCAAGCCAATCACATTAGCCAAAAAATGCTGGGGAATATCGAAAAGGTTCTTGTAGAGGGTTATGCAAAAGACGGCATTAATCTCCAAGGCCGCTGTGCAAATAATCGCGTGATTCATTTCACTGCAGCCGAGCAGGATGTAGAGGATTTAATTGGCAGCATGGTGGACATTGAAGTGACCGAGGCTCTCAATTACACCCTCAGAGGTGAACTCATTAAAGTCCATGCCGCTTCCATCTAAATCCAAACTTCTCATTGAGCTGCAATACGCTAGTCCAGCAATTGAAACAGCTCTAGCTGCACAAGCCTCAGCGAATCTCATCAAGAAATGGGTCAAGGCGGCTAGCCCTCAAAACGGTCAACTGACACTGCGGTTTGTGAATACGGCCGAGGGGAAAAAATTGAACTTTGCTTTTCGGAAAAAGGATAAAGCAACTAATGTGCTGACCTTCCCTTACGAATTTGGCAAATCACATGTGCATGCCGATATTATTTTTTGCCTTCCAGTACTCCAAAAAGAAGCCAAAGAGCAGGGCAAAACCCTGAGAGCCCATCTAGCCCATCTCATTGTGCATGGCTGCCTGCACGCCCAAGCCTATGATCACGAAAGCAAGAAGGATGCACAAAAGATGGAAGTACTCGAAGTGCAAATTCTGAAAAGATTGGGTTTTCCTAATCCCTATTTAGATAGCCAAGCAGATCACTAAACAACATTTACACGTTCAATTGAAAAATTGACATATTTCTACGCTATTCTTTCCATATGCCCGACCCCAATAAATCCCTATTAAATCGCCTTGCCGATTTTTTAACGCCACAACCAACCAGTCCAACTGAGCGTCGCCAAGAACTGATTGAGACCTTGAGAGAGGCGCAGTCTGAGGGCTTGATTGATGCAGATGCCCTCTCCATGATCGAAGGTGTATTTCAAGTAGGGCAACTTTGTGCACGCGACATCCTTGTACCTCGCGCCCAAATTGATTGGATTGACATCAATCGCAGTCTCGCGGAAATTATTCAAAGCGTCATTGAGGCGGCACACTCACGCTTCCCCGTTTATGAAGGTAGCAAAGACAATGTCATCGGCATTCTTTTAGCGAAAGACCTTTTACGCCATGCCACTGAAAAAGATTTTCAAGTACGAGATTGGTTAAGGCCTGCTGTTTTCATTCCAGAATCTAAACGTCTCAGTGTTTTACTGCGAGACTTTAAGGACAATCGCAATCATCTCGCCATTGTGGTTGATGAATACAGTGGCGTAGCTGGCATCATTACCATTGAAGATGTTCTAGAGCAGATCGTGGGCGATATTGAAGACGAGCACGATATTGATGAAGAGGCAGATAACCTCATCGCTCTCGATAACGGCGATATTCGGGTCAAGGGTATTACAGAGCTTGATCAATTCAATGAGGCGCTAGGCACGCAATTTGCCGAAGAGGATATTGAAACGGTTGCCGGCCTAGTAATTCAACATTTAGGTAGAGTTCCCAAAGTGAGTGAATTGATCAAAATCGACGGGATTGAGTTTGAAATATTGCGTGCAGATCCACGTCAAATTCATATTCTGCTTGCACGTCAAATTCCCAAAAAAGCTGATTGAGATTTATCTTGAATGATCAGATGGTTCGAGGTCGTCGGCAAAGTATTCACTTTTTAGCACTATTCATATTAGGCGCGATTCTGGCTGGCGTTGCTGAATTACCCTATGGTGGCTGGATTCAAATTCCAATCCTCAGTGCAATTTGGTGGTGGCTCAATCGTGAAAATCAGAATTCAGTAAAACATCTATTTGCTTCTGGCCTGATCTTTGGTTTGGGCTACTTCGTTATTGGCTTGTGGTGGATCTATATCAGTTTGCATGATGTGGGCGGTATGAATGCAGCACTCTCATGTATGGCAGTGTTCTTGTTGTCCGCCTATATGGCTTTGTACTTTGGACTTGCCACCTTACCACTTACACTCTTTCATAAGACACGCTATGTAGGCTTTTTCTTAGCATCTAGTTGGGTAGTTATGGAATATTTACGGGGCTACATCTTTACAGGATTTCCCTGGATGGGTTTGGCTGAAAGTCAAGTGAATGGCCCTTTTGCAGTTATTGCTCCTTACTTTGGCGGTCTTGCTTGCACCTTTTTGCTGGTCTTTATTTCTTGGCAGATATTGCAACTCAAGAAAGATACTTTAGCTAGCACTAGCTCGCTGATCCTAGTAATTGCATTGACTGTACTTTCAAGTTTATGGAGCTTTACTAAGCCTATTGGCGACCCTATCAGAGTGGAATTAATTCAGGGCAATTTCGCCCAAAGCATGATCTTCAAACCAGAAGGTATTCTCAAGCAAATTGAGTTTTACTTTGCTGCCATGTCTAAATCAAAAGCTGAGTTGATCATTGCCCCAGAAACTGCTTTTCCCTGGCCAGAAAGTAATTTGCCTAGTGGAACCCTAGAAACTCTTCAAAATCATGTAGATCAGCAAGGAAATAATTTATTGTTTGGAGTGATTGGTAGACATGTGAACCCAAAAATGGGTAGAGAGTTTTCTAATCGCGCCTTAGGTCTTTCACCCTCAAATCCACCTTATCTCTATGATAAAAATCACCTAGTGCCATTTGGGGAATTTATACCTCCAGGATTTCGCTGGTTTGTAAATGCCTTTAGTGTTCCCCTAAGTGATTTTGCTAGAGGAGGGGAAGATCAAGAAAATTTCTTGATACAAAGACCGAATCAAGAACCCATCTTTGCTGCAATCACTATCTGCTACGAAGATGTCTTTGGTGGAGAATTGGCTAGCCGTATTCGCAACAGCAGCACCCCGACTAATATATTAATTAATCTGACCAACTTAGCTTGGTTTGGTGAATCACAGGCTTCATCACAACAATTACGCTTATCTCAGCTTCGCTCCCTAGAGACAGGGCTTCCTGCGCTGAGGGCAACTAATACTGGCATTACCTCTGTTTTAGACTCCAATGGAAAAGTATTAACATCGCTCCCTGAATTTACTCAGGCCAGTCTCATTACCCAAGTACAGGCCTATACAGGCAAAACACCATATGTGCGCTGGGGAGATTTACCGATTTTGAGCCTTTCCTGCATCCTACTGATCTGGGGCCTCATTCGCTATCGTCGTTTTTAGTCAGTTTTAGCGCCTGAGCTCCTCTAGCCATGTAAAATCAATGGCTTAGCCAGGTTAATCATGCTTACTTTTCAGCAAATCATTCTCAAACTCCAAGATTATTGGGACCAACAAGGTTGTGCCCTATTGCAGCCTATTGACCTTGAGGTCGGCGCAGGCACATCCCATACCGCTACCTTCTTAAGGGCTATTGGTCCCGAGCCATGGAAAGCAGCTTACGTTCAGCCATCCCGCAGACCTAAAGATGGTCGCTATGGTGAAAACCCAAATCGCTTGCAACACTACTATCAATATCAAGTTGTTTTAAAACCAGCTCCAGAAAATATTCTCGAGCTCTATCTTGGATCGCTTGCTGCTCTAGGTCTTGATCTCAAAGAAAACGATGTGCGCTTTGTAGAAGACGATTGGGAAAACCCAACCTTAGGTGCATGGGGATTGGGTTGGGAAGTTTGGCTCAACGGAATGGAAGTAACCCAATTTACCTACTTCCAGCAGGTGGGCGGCCTTGATTGCAAGCCGGTACTCGGAGAAATTACTTACGGTATCGAACGACTGGCAATGTATATTCAAAATTGCTCCAACGTATATGACCTCGTATGGGCAGATGGCATCTCTTATGGTGATGTGTATCACCAAAATGAAGTGGAGCAGTCTTGCTATAACTTTGAACACTCAAACACTGATCTGCTCTTTGCTAATTTTGCAAACTATGAAAGCGAAGCGAAGCGACTCATGGAAGTACCGCTAGCATTGCCTGCATACGAAATGGTTCTCAAAGCAGCTCACACATTTAATCTCTTAGATGCCCGTGGCGCTATCTCTGTAACTGAACGTGCTGCTTATATTGGTCGCATCCGCAATCTTTCTCGCGCCGTTGCTCAAGCGTATTTTGAATCCCGAGAAAAACTTGGATTTCCAATGTGCCAACGCTCAGTCAAGGCATAAGCAAGAGCTATCTATGAGTACATCCCATTCACTTTCACAATCAGCCAATCTGTTGATTGAAGTATTTACAGAAGAATTACCTCCAAAATCCCTTCGCCGTCTTGGCGATGCCTTTAGCGAGGGCATCTTTACTGCACTGAAGGCTGCTGGACTAACCAGCGCCTCTTCTCAAGTTACTGGCTTTGCAACCCCCCGTCGTCTGGCAGTGTTGATTACGGATGTGTTGGCGCAAGCGCCTGACTATCCAGTCCGTGAAAAATTATTACCGACGAGTATTGCATTTGATGCCGAAGGCAAAGCTACAGCGCCATTACTGAAAAAATTGGGCGCTCTCGGCTATGCGGATATTGATTTATCCAGCCTAGAAAAAGCCGGTGAGGGTAAAAACGAAGCGCTGTATCTCAATGTAGTCGCTAAAGGGGCTGCGTTAGAACAGACTGCACAAACCGCTCTAGAGCAAACCTTAAATAAATTACCGATTGCCAAAATGATGCACTACCAAGTGCAGCAAAAGAATAGCAGCTTGGCTGATGTGCAATTTGCTCGACCAGCCCATCGCATTATTGCCCTACACGGCAGCAACACTCTCAATCTGAGTAGCTTAGGTATTGATGCAAGTAATCAAACAGAGGGCCATCGTTTTTTAGCGCCTGGCGTATTAAGCATTGCTAATGCAGATCAATATGAGGCTGACCTAGAAGCTAAAGCCAAAGTCATTCCAAGTTTTAATAAGCGTCGCGCCCAAATTGAAGCGGCATTATTAAAGTCTGCTGGGGATGATTTGGTATTGATGCCAGACAGCCTTCTAGATGAGGTCACCGCATTAGTTGAGTGGCCTGCAATTTATACCTGTCACTTTGATCAAGAGTTCTTAGAAGTTCCGCAAGAATGTTTGATTTTGACCATGCAAACAAATCAAAAATACTTTGCACTAACTGATAAGCAAGGCAAATTACGTAATCGTTTCTTGATTGTTTCTAATATTGAAACTTCAAAACCTGATGCCATTATCTCTGGTAATGAACGCGTCGTTCGTCCACGCCTCTCCGATGCCCGCTTTTTCTTCACTCAAGATCAAAAGCGTCCTTTAGCATCTCGTGTAGCGGATCTAGGTAAGGTGGTTTATCACAACCAATTAGGCAATCAACTCGATCGCACCAAGCGAGTTCAAGGCATTGCTACTGGAATCGCAAAGCATCTAGGTGCAGATGAGAAGCTTGCCCATCGCGCAGCAGAAATAGCCAAGACAGACTTACTCACCGATATGGTGGGTGAGTTCCCTGAGCTCCAAGGCATTATGGGCAACTACTATGCCAAGCATGATGGTGAACACGCTGAAGTAGCTGCTGCTTGTAGCGAACACTATATGCCGCGCTTTGCTGGGGACACTTTGCCACTCAGCAAAACCGGCACTATTTTGGCCATTGCTGACAAGCTAGAAACCTTAGTCGGAATTTGGGGAGTAGGTCTGGCTCCAACTGGAGACAAAGATCCCTATGCGCTGCGCCGTCATGCCTTAGGTATTTGCCGCCTGCTCTTGGAAAAGAATCTTTCCTTGAATCTGCCAGAGTTAATTGAACTTGCCCGTGCACAGTTCCCACAAAAAGAAGTTCAAGAAAAAGCGCAGGTCGCTGATATTTACGCCTTTATCATTGATCGCTTACGTGCCTATTTGCGCGACCAATCTGTTGCTGGAACGCCTTTTACCAGCGCTGAAATTGATGCAGTACTCAGCCAATCTCCCGCACAGATTAATGATTTGATTACACGCTTAAGCGCTCTTCGTGAATTTAACGCTTTGCCTCAAGCTGCTCAGCTTGCGGCAGCCAATAAGCGCATTAGTAATATCTTGAAAAAGACGACTACTGCTATTCCTGCGGCTTGCTCTATTAAGTTATTACAGATACCGGCGGAGTCTACTCTTTACCAGGCTCTAGAAGCAGCGACTCCAGCCCTTGATGCAGCATACGAAAAACGTCAATTTGTAGAACTCCTCAAAGCATTGGTCGCTTTAAGTGAGCCGATTGACCAGTTCTTTGCAGATGTGATGGTCATGGATCCAAATCCTGAGTTACGTGACAATCGTCTTGCACTCTTGCAACAACTTCACCAGAAAATGAATCTCGTTGCCGATCTCGGCAAATTAGCATGAGCTTGAGCTCTTCTAAACTTATCATCCTGGATCGCGATGGCGTGATCAATGAAGATCGTGATGATTATGTGAAGTCTGTTGATGAATGGATTCCCCTTCCTGGCAGCCTAGAGGCGATAGCACTCCTCAATCAAGCTGGTTACCAAATTGCCATCGCAACGAATCAATCTGGTTTATCGAGAGGCTATTTCACGATCAATGATTTGCATGCAATGCATAGCAAGATGGATAAGCTACTCAAACCTTTGGGTGGTCACATCGATAGCATTTTCTTTTGCCCTCATATGGACTCTCATGGCTGCGACTGTCGCAAACCCCTCCCTGGTTTAATGAAAGAAATCGCACTCCGATATAAAAAATCAGATAGCAATACCCCCCTGATGGGTGTACCGATTGTGGGTGACTCCTTGCGCGATCTCCAGGCCGGTATCGCCTTAGGTGCATTACCCCACCTAGTGCTGACCGGCAAGGGTCAAAAGACTTTAGATAAGGGCGCTCTGCCCGAGGGCACACAAATACATGCTGATCTGCTGGCTTTCGCCCATGCAATGTTAGAAGATAAGGCCTAAAGAAATGACATTGATACGCTCCACTCTCTTTGCTGTATTTCTGCTTATCTTCACACCGATCTGGTCGGTACTGTGCTTACTGACCTTCCCATTTCTGAGTCCAGAAAATCGCTATAGCTTCATTGGCATCTGGAACAAGGTCGTTATTTTTGTTCTTCAGCACTTATGCGGAATTCATTATGAAATTCGTGGTATGGAGCACATGAAAGCGGTGTTGAGCGAGCCGGTGGTCATTCTCAGTAAGCACCAGTCTGCTTACGAAACGATTGCTTATATTGCCTTGCTGCCAAAACAACTCTGTTTTGTATTCAAACGCGAGTTACTCTGGATTCCATTTTTTGGTTGGGCTTTAGCCTTATTGAAAATGATTCATATCAATCGCGCTAGCAAGCAAACCGCTGCTATTTCAGTAGCCAGTCAAGGCCGCAAGCGCTTGGGCGAAGGTAAGTGGATCATGCTCTTCCCTGAAGGAACCAGAACACCAATAGGCTCGAATAAGCCATACCGTAAAGGAGGTGCTCGACTTGCCAGTGCTACCGGCGCCCTGGTGATTCCGATTGCTCACAACGCAGGACGCTTCTGGCCTAAGAATAGCTTTCTGAAAAAGCCTGGAACAGTCATTTTCTCGATTGGGCCTGCAATACGTTCCGACGGAAAGTCTGCCGAGCAATTACAGCAAGAAGTTGAGGGTTGGATTGAAACCGAAATGCGGGTGATTGACCCTAGTGCTTACACATAAGAGTTAAGACTCTACTGCATTAGGCAGCGAGAATTTTTGCCCACTCAATATAACGTTCCACCGATATATCTTGGGCTCTTGCCTTAAGCTCCAACTCACTTAATTTCAATCGATCAGCAAAGGCCTGTAGGTTAGTGCGCAACATTTTTCTTCTTTGCGAGAAAGCTGCGGCAACTACTTTCTCCAGGGCGCTCCACTGCACATTACTCAGATCAAAATCCTGCCGAGGAATCATGCGGACAACTGCAGAGTTGACTTTAGGCTGTGGGTCAAAGGCTTCAGGAGGAACCTCTAAGACCTGATCCATGTCATAACGTGCCTGCAGCATCACAGAGAGCCTACTGAAATCGGAGCTACCTGCTGGCGCCACCATACGCTCCACCACTTCAGCTTGCAGCATAAATACCTGTTCATCAATAGCATGGGCTGCACCCACTAGATGAAAGAGTAAAGGTGATGAGATGTTGTAAGGCAAATTACCAACCACTTTGCAAAGACCCGATTTACCTGATCGATTTTGAGCCCAGGATAAGAAATCAAACTGTAAAGCATCGCCCTCGATTACTGTGAGCCCTTTTAAATCTTGCTCATTCCAGTAAGCTACCAAGTCACGATCAATCTCCAATAAATCCAATTGATCTACATTGCTCAATAAAGGCCTTGTCAGAGCGCCGAGGCCCGGTCCGATTTCAATGACATGCATATCAGGGCTTGGATTAATCAAAGCCACTATAGAGTGGATGATGCCGCCATCCTGTAAAAAGTTTTGGCCAAAACGTTTACGTGCGCGATGCATGCTTAGGAGTGACTATTCTGTTTCACGGCTAACTGGTATGCCAAGCGTAAAGCTTCGAGCATGCTGCCAGAATCAGCAGTGCCCGTTCCAGCAATACTTAATGCTGTACCGTGATCTACGGAAGTACGAATCACTGGCAAGCCTAGCGTGACATTGACCCCACCCCCAAATGAAACAAATTTAAATGGTGCAAGTCCTTGATCGTGATACATCGCAATAAAGGCATCTACTTGCTCTAAAGCCGCCACATCAAACATGGTGTCGCCAGGATAAGGTCCAGTGACATCAATTCCTAAACTTTGAGCTGCTTTAATGGCCGGTGAAATGATTTCAATTTCTTCTTGACCTAAATACCCAGACTCACCCGCATGTGGATTCAGGCCAGCCATACGCAAGACTGGCTTTGTAATTCCGAAACGCGTTTGTAAATCTTTGGCAACAATCTGAATGGTGCCTAGAATCAGATCTTGGCTTAAAGCAGCTGAAACCGTTTGCAAGGGGATGTGTGTGGTGACTAAGGCAACGCGTAGATCTCTAGCCTGCTGCATTCCCATGAAGCCTTTAGCTAAGGGTGCGCACAACATCATCACTACGTGTGAAACCCCACAGCGCTGCGCAAGGTATTCGGTATGGCCGGTAAAAGGTAGGCCCGCATCATTGATGACACTTTTTTGCACTGGAGCTGTAACCATCGCATCAAAGCGCTTTTCCATACAAGCATCAAGTGCGAGATCTAATAAGCTCAATACATACCCAGCATTTTCAGAATTGAGTACGCCCGCTTTGACTGGTTGCCTTAAGGGAACTGATTCCAGTTTTAAGCGAGCCAATACACTTGGATTTACCCCCTGAGGAATGGGGAATAAACTTTCATCCCCAAGCAAGGTGATACTGGCATTTTCCTGCTCAGCCAAAAAGGCCAATGCGGCGCTTAAGGAGACTTCAGGCCCAATACCAGCTGGCTCACCAGTAGTAATGAGGAGGTTAACGGGGGCTAGTTGCGACATCTTCTGCGTTAAGCACCTTCACAGTCGCGCTATCACGTAATTCACGGATCCAATCTAGATAGGCTTGCTCGTACTTGCGTTCACGAATCGCTGCTCGTGCAAATTGACGCTGCTTCTCAATCGTCAACTGACCTTCACGACGATCCATGACTTGAATTAAGTGCCAACCGAATTCGGATTGAACGGGATTACTCACCTCTCCAATTTGCAAGCGGTTCATCGCCTGCTCAAAAGCTGGCACCAAATCTCCCGGACTCATCCAACCAAGATCACCGCCATTAGGAGCAGAGCCATCTTCTGAATATTTTTTTGCTAACTCTCCAAAATCAGCCGTCTTAGCACGAACCTGATCGCGATAGCCTTGTAAACGTCTCTCAGCATCTTGATCAGTAAAATCTGCACGAGTACGAAGCAGAATATGACGCGATAAAGTTTGTGTAATCGGAATGGCTTGGGGTGGAGTCTGGGAAACCTCTGGGGGCGCCTCTTGTTGCGGCGCTCCTCCAGCTACCAATGTCCTGCGATCCAATACCTTAAGAACGTGGAAACCTGCTGGACTTTTAACAACTGCTTTAGCAGTCTGTCCACCACCCACATTACGCACAGCATCATAAAAAATTTGCGGCAATCGATCTGGTGTGCGATATCCAAGCTCTTGAAATTTAATCTTTGGATTTTCTTTTGCAGCCATCGCACCAAGTTGCATAAAGTCAACATCGCCTCGAGCTGCAAGCAATAAAGCATCAGCCTTTTTCTTGGCTTCAGCTTGCACGCTTACGCCTGCGCCAGCATCTACGGGAATAAAGATCTGGGCAATATCAATTTCTTCAGGGCCAGCACTTGTTCCGGGAGTTGATCGTGGTGGCTGCCCCCCTTTAACAGCAATAGCACGAGCGCGTTCTGAAATAAAGTTATCAACCTCAGCATCAGAAATCTTAATCCTGGCATCCACCTCACGCTCACGAAAACGGGTCAAAACGACATCCTCACGCAAGCTCTCTTTATAGCGCTCATATGAAATGCCGGAAGCAATTACTTTCGCCCTGAAATCAGCCAGGTTAACTTTATTTTTTTCAGCGATATCTCCAATAATTTTGTCTAATTCCTTATTGGTCACCCTAATGCCCTCTTGCTCTGCATTTTGCATCTGAATCTTTTCAACAATCAGGCGTTCTAAAACAGCCTTTCTAAATTCAGCACCATCACCGACTTTTGCACCCTGCTTTTGTAATGCAACAATGCGATCATCAATTTCCTTACGGGTGATATATCCAGTATTGACTATGGCTGCTACACCGTCAATATTGCGCACCTTGTTATCCGCTATTGTTGGTGCAGCACTAGGGGCGGCGACTGACTTTCGATTAGCGTCCTGTGCGTAAGATGAAGCCATCCATACCGAGCAGAGCAGCACTAAAACACTAGCAATAGAATGTTTCTTACAAAAGATCATTGGTAATTCTCATAGGTTGAGGCAGGCAAAGGCTTAGGCGTTGGCAAATAACCAGGAACGTTTAATTTCATCAAATCCACAGGGTTATCTCCCGCAACACCAAGACCTCGGAATTCAATCTGAAACAAGATTTGGGTTGTTGTGTTGTTATTTAATAAGAGTTGAGAATAAGCACTGCGGAAAACAATACAGTCACGCACATACTCAACTGCTACTAGGGTGTTTAAAGTCTTGGTTGTAAGCGAATCATACCCCCAACGACCGACCAAAGAAACCTCTCTTGTTACCGGCCATTGCCCAGAAAGATTATATTGATCTGTAGTGGTTCCTGATGGTGTTCCAATTGGATTGAATGGGGTAGCTTGAATAGGTGGCTGCCACACGTTGCGATAACCGAAATTTAGACTGCGTCCAGGGGTTGGACGCCAACTACCGCCAACTGTTGTTTGTACAAAGCGATTGAGCTGGGTGTTGTATTGTCCAAATACATCAGCATTGAAATTACCCATCAATCGCACCGATGCAGCAGCCAAGGTATCGGAGTATGCGGTTGGACTGGCAATGTTTCCAGTTAAGCCAACTTGTTGTGCAGTGAACTGCTGCTGCTGCGCCAAGGTAATCACAGCACGCTCGGCACCGGTATTGAATTCCGTTATGCGACTGGTTAAGCCCACCGTGAGTTTATTGCTATCGGCGACACGGTCATTACCAATAAAAGGGTTTTCAGTAAATATCTGGCTAATACCAAAACCAGAGTCTGCGGTATCAAACAGAGGCGTATTAGCCTGATTGACATAGGGCGTATACACATACAAGGCGCGCGGCTCAAGACTGAGCAACATGTTTTGTCCAAAAAAACTACCCATCTCCAAAGCATCTCTCTCAAATGCCAAACCAGTATCCAAACTCGCGGTTGGAATTAAGAAGCCTTGCGCTGGCAAATAGCCGGGTTGATAGGCAGTTGCACTATAGGTATTGGACTGAAAGCTTAATTTAGGTCGGATATAGTAGCCAGGCGTGATCGTTGGATATTCCAAAGCACCCTTAACCACTGTTCGATCTGCTTGACTAAAAATACCAGGCGCCGTATTTGGGATGCTGCTTGCAATGTTGTAAGAAAACCGGGAGAAATCGGTTAACAACATTGTTTGAGGACCAGTAGGTAAAGTGATATATCGGCCATCAGTACCTGAAGACGGTGGTACTAAGTTGCTGCGATAGACGGCGGTAACCTGAGGCAAGATGTTATAGGGGGCAACAACCGTGCTTGGTAAATTGGGCTGCAGAGTTTGAAATGTCATTGCCTTTGCAGCAACTGTCCAGTTACTTAATCGGGACGGTAGCTGCGATACCGCGCCCACCTCTTGGCGGAACTGACTTGTAACCGCGCCCGCCACCGTTTGAGAGAAATTGGTTGGATATAAGTTATCGGAGACCTTAGCTGCATTGATATAGGCATTTACTGAGCCTGGTCCACCCATAGGGGAACCTATCAAAGTTTGACGTTGTTGCCAGTCATAACGCCAACGACTAATTCCGCCCGCCTTTTGATCACTTGGCAAATAATCACCCATTACGTTGCCGGAATAAGTCGTGTCAATAAAACGATATCCAACACCTAACTGCACACCACGCTGACTCATATAACGCGGCAAGAGCGTTAAATCACGATTGGGTGCGATATTGACGTAATAAGGTTGGGTGATATCAAAACCATTATTTGAGTTATATCCAGCGATAGGAGGAAGAATTCCTGAGCGCCTTTCTTTTCCCATGGGCAAACTGAAGTAAGGAACGTAAGCGATGGGGACATCAAAAAGATGCATCACCCCATCTTTCCCTGTCATCTCTTTTTGCTCAGTATCAATTTCAATTTTGTTAGCGGTGAAATACCAATCTAAATTTTCAGGAGTACAAGTGGTGTAAGTAGCTTTATCAAAAACAAATAAGTCACCAGTTTCGATGGTAAGTTTTTTGGCTTTGCCACTTGCACGACTATCGCCAATTACATAAACCGGTGTTTCCATTTCTCCGGTACGTGCATCAACTGTTAATTGCGCATTTGGACCTTTGAAACTCGCGTTACCTTTAATCAGTTCTGCATTACCATTTAATTTAGCTACGTCAGTGTCTGGGTTATAGATAATTTCATTCCCTTTGGCTACCGTACCATTTCGTCGAATTTGAGCGCGATCTTTTAAGCGCATTTCTCGATCCACAACACCGTCAATAGAGTCACTATTAGTAAAAGTTAGCGCCTTGCTATCTTCGATAGGCTGACCCATTCTGAGTTGATCATCTAACTTAAGCACTGTCACGTTTCCGCGATCAGGAAGAATTGGGGGAGCCTCAGCTGGCCTTGACATTGCTGGCAAAGGAGGGGGTGTTTGTGCCCTCGTCAACAATGTAAATTGGAGTAACACCAACCCCATCATTGTGCGCAGGGTTACAGATATAAAAAGAGGGGCGCAAAGACCAGCGCAACGGCGATAATGACTCATAGTTCCAGACCCGTCTTATTATACGAATCGACCATGACTGACGCACGCCTAAACACACTCATTCAATGGCTAAAAGGCCTTGAGCCTAGCTGGCAATTGGATCTTGACACCCTAGCCCCCGCTTCTGCTGATGCAAGCTTTCGCCGGTATTTCCGAATTGAGAGCAAAAACCCTAAATTTGCCACGCTTATTGTGATGGATGCCCCTCCCCAACATGAGCCATTAGATGCCTTTTTGAAGGTCGATTTATTGCTCTCTGATGCAGGTCTAAACGTACCAAAAATTCTTGAAAAAAATATTGTCGAGGGCTTTCTTTTGCTAAACGATTTAGGTACCACAACCTATTTAGATGAGCTCAATGAAGCAACAGCCGACCATCTCTATAAAGATGCGACACGTGCTTTAGTGCAAATGCAGTTAGCAAGCAAACCCGATGTATTGCCAAATTATGATGAAGCTTTATTGCAGCGTGAATTAGATTTATTCCCAGAGTGGTATCTCAAAAAACACTTAGGAATTGAGCTCAATGAAATGCAGCAGGCCCAACTTAAAAAGTCTTTTGAAGTCATTATTGAAAATAATTTAGCTCAAGCTAAAGTCTATGTTCACCGTGACTATCACTCACGCAATTTAATGGTGACCCAGGAAAATAATCCCGGGGTAATTGATTTTCAGGATGCTGTTTATGGACCGATTACATACGATGCATCTTCTTTATGGCGTGATGCGTATATTGCTTGGCCAGAAGAAAAAGTGCTTGATTGGGTGATTCAATTTTGGGAAGAAGGTCGAAGAGCTGGATTACCAATGCCAAATGATTTTGGACAGTTCTATCGCGATTTTGAGTGGATGGGTTTGCAGCGTCATCTTAAAGTTCTTGGAATCTTTGCAAGACTCTTTCATCGCGATGGCAAAGATGGTTACCTCAAAGATATTCCCTTAGTACTGAAATATGCCATTGCAACTGCTAATCGTTATATCGAATTGAAACCCTTGGCGCGCATTCTGGAAGCAACGCGTCCAAACCAAAATGACTGAACGCGCTCTACCTATTTTTCCTTGCTTTTTGTTAGCTGCTGGACGCGGTGAGCGGATGCGCCCACTAACCGATGACTTACCAAAACCACTGCTAACCATTCAGAACAAATCCTTATTGGCCTGGCATTTAGATGCGCTTGCAAAGGCTGGTATTCCCAATGTGGTGATTAACCATGCTTGGCTAGGATCAAAAATTGAGTCAGCCTTAGGAAATGGCCAGCAATTTGGACTCCATATTCAATACTCTCCAGAAGAAACTGCACTAGAAACTGCAGGGGGAATTTATAAGGCCCTACCCCTTCTGGCGCCTAATGACTATTTTTTGGTGATTAATGGGGATGTTTTTTCACCCAATTTACCGATTACGGCACTTTTACAAAGAGCATCGCAAATGAGTGGGGATCCTAAAAAGCCCTTAGCCCATCTCCTAATGGTGCCCAACCCCATTCAACACCCCAGTGGCGACTTTTACTTAAAAGACACCTTAGTGTCAGATCAAGAGAATCTTGGGGCTGAAAAACTGACTTTCTCAGGGATAGGGATCTATCACAAAGACTTATTTAAAGACTTAGAAATGGATATACCCGCCAAATTAGCCCCACTTTTGAGACAGGCAATGGGAGAAAATAGGGTGAGCGGTGAAAAATATCTAGGTCCGTGGCACGATGTAGGTACACCACAGCGCTTGCAAGAACTCAATGCAGTCTATGAATAAAACCAATATCTATCAACAACGCAGAAATACTTTAGCAAAGCAAATGCTATCCAAAACTGGGGGCGGGATTGCAGTTATCTCTACCGCACCAGAAGTCGCTCGTAATCGTGATAGCGAATTTCCATATCGGCACGATAGTGATTTTTACTATTTGAGTGGTTTTGACGAACCCGGTGCAACACTGGTCTTGAAAGTGTCTAGCAAGGGCCAACTTGAGTCCCACTTATTTTGTAGACCTAAAGATGCAGAGCGCGAAATCTGGGATGGCATTCGTTTGGGGCCAGAAGCTGCACCAGAAGTGTTAGGTGTCGAATTTGCTCACAGCAACCAAAGCCTTGACCAAAAACTAAGTGAACTATTAGCAGATCAAGAAGCCATTTATATCCGCCTAGCAGAAAGCGCAGAGGCTGATCGCCGCCTACGTCACTGGATGAAACAAGTGCGTGGTCAATCTCGCTCAGGGATTAATCCGCCATCTGAGTTTCATGATGTTGAATGCTTAATTCATGAAATGCGTCTCTTTAAAGATGCTCATGAAATTGACACGATGCGTAAGGCTGCTTCAATCTCGGCTCGAGCTCATGTGCGTGCGATGCAGGTTTGCAAACCCGGCATGCGTGAGTACCAACTAGAAGCAGAGTTGCTCCACGAGTTTCGTAATAGTGGCGCTCAAAGCGTAGCCTATAACAGCATTGTTGCTGGAGGTGCTAACTCTTGCATCCTGCACTACCGAGCTGGCTCAACTGAATTGCGCAGCGGTGATCTCTGCCTCATTGATGCAGGCTGTGAACTCGATGGTTATGCATCTGACATCACTCGCACTTTTCCGGTCAATGGCAAATTCTCCGGCCCTCAACGTGCGCTTTATGACATTACATTGGCTGCCCAAGAGGCTGCCATCGCCATGACTAAGCCAGGCAATACTTTTATGCAGCCCCATGAGGCAGCACTTCAGGTATTAACGCAAGGCTTGTTAGATGAAAAATTGCTTAAGCTTGCAGACTATGGCAGCCTTGAGAACGCGATTGAAACTGGCGCCTATCGTCGCTTCTATATGCATCGCACCTCTCACTGGCTTGGCATGGATGTTCATGACGTTGGCTCTTATCGCGAGTCAATTGAAGGTATTGCTCAGGATGAAAAACCGTGGCGCATCCTCAAAAGTGGCATGGCTCTCACGATTGAGCCCGGCTTATATATCAGGCCAGCTGATGATGTAGATGAGGCTTTTTGGAATATCGGCATTCGCATCGAAGATGATGCTGTTGTCAATGATTCTGGATGTGAATTGATTTCTCGTGGAGTGCCAGTGAAGGCCGATGAAATCGAAGCATTGATGAAATCCTAAGATGGGTAAAACGCATAGCGACATTTTGATTCATGGGGGTGGACCTGTTGCCCTTGCCTGTGCCGCCTGGTGTTTGCAAAAATTTCCTGAAGCCAAAATCACTTTGCTGGATCGCAATCCAATAAATGATGCCGATCTTGCTGCGGCTGATAGTCGAGGTATTGCCCTCTCTCATGGCAGCAAAATCTTACTCGATACGATTCATGCGTGGCCAACAGAATGCGCAGATATTCATCGCGTTCATGTTTCTCAAGCCGGTCGCTTTGGTCGAGCGCTGATGACGCGCGAAGAACTTCATCAAGATGCCTTGGGCCATATCGTTCGCTATCGTGATATTCATTTGGCTTTACGCAAAGCACTGAGAGCAATTCAAGTGAATAGCCCCAACTTTCTCTGGGAGCATATTCAAAACTCCAATGATCATGTAGACCATAGCGCTCAATGCATTGTGCATGCGGAGGGCGGATTATTTAAGACCCAAGATTGGGTTGAATCCGGTCGCGACTATGGTCAGTCTGCTTTAGTCGGCCTAGTAGAGGTCGAGAATGCTCAGCCTCATCAAGCTTGGGAACGCTTTACAGCCGAAGGTCCTTTGGCTGTTTTACCAAGTCATTATGGTCCTCATATTTTGAATCTCGTATGGTGTGGCTCTCCAGAATCTTCAGCTCATCGCTTGCAATTAAGTGATGCTGAATTTTTAGCTAGCCTCCAAAATGAATTTGGATCTCGGATTGGACGCTTTTTGAAAATTCAGGATCGACGTCTCTATGAGCTCGGCCTCAACTATCGCAAACAAATCACTCGAGACAATGAAGTTTGGATTGGCAATGCAGCGCAAACTTTGCATCCGGTTGCAGGACAAGGTTTGAACTTGGGCTTGAGAGATGCCTTCTTGTTGTCTGAAAAATTAGTAGGGCTTTTTGCTAACGCTGCACAAGAGCCAAGCCCGGCTCAAATCCAAGAGACCTTGGAAAGTTATGCCCAAAGCAGAAAAGTAGATCGCACCACAACGATCGGCCTAACCGATTTCATGGCTAGGATATTTACCTCGAATTTAGCCCCAGTTGTTCTGGCTCGTGGATTGGCTTTATCGGCCCTACAGTGGCTTCCTCCAGTGAAAACAGCCTTAGCTCGCCAGATGATGTTTGGCAGGCGCTAAGGCGCTTAAAACGATTCCAAAAGAAGTTTGGAGTCCATTTGACTTGAGTCATGCAATCTGCCTATTTTTTAGGCAGATTAAGCCTTGATTGTGCTAAAGTGTCAGGCTTTCCACGCAAAAACAAAGTTGCTCTCAAGCCCACACCCCCCTTAAATGCAGATTGGCTCACATCTCCTAGCAAATCGACTCTTTGTGGCCCCTATGGCTGGGGTAACAGATCGTCCTTTTAGGCAATTGTGCAAACAATTGGGTGCTGGTTACGCTGTCTCTGAGATGGTGGCTTCTAATGCTTTACTTTGGAAGAGTGTCAAAACGCAGCGTCGCGCCAATCATGTGGGCGAATTCAAACCTATCGCAGTACAAATTGCGGGAGCAGATCCTGCCATGATGGCAGCTGCCGCCAAACTCAATGTTGATCATGGCGCACAAATCATCGACATCAACATGGGTTGCCCCGCTAAGAAAGTGTGCAATGTGGCAGCGGGCTCTGCTCTATTGCGTGATGAACCCCTGGTACAAAAAATTCTTGAAGCGGTTGTGCAAGCCGTTGGTGTTGGTCCAGATGCGGTACCGGTGACATTAAAAATTCGTACCGGCTGGGATCGTGAGCATAAAAACGCCATCGACATTGCTAAGCTCGCAGAAAAAGTGGGTATCTCTATGCTAACTGTGCATGGTCGCACCAAGGCCGATCTTTATCATGGTGAAGCAGAGTATGAAACGATCACGGCAGTCAAAAATAGTGTGTCGATTCCGATCGTAGCCAATGGCGATATCACCACACCAGAGAAAGCGGAATTCGTATTAAAGACTACTAGTGCCGATGCCATCATGATTGGGCGCGCCGCCCAAGGGCGTCCCTGGATCTTCCGAGAAATTCATCACTATCTTGAAACCGGTGGAAAGTTACCTACCCCAGAGATCAATGAGATACAAGGCATCATGAATACCCACCTGTTAGACCATTATGAGTTCTATGGTGAACACATCGGTCTTCGTACTGCGCGTAAACATATTGGCTGGTATTGCAAAGGCCTGAGAGATTCACATGCATTTCGTCAGCGCATGAATACTGCAGATGATTGCAAAACGCAATTGCAAATGGTGAATGATTATTTCGATGAAATGAAAGCCCACTCTGATCGTTTACTTTTTTTAGAAGCAGCTTAGCTAGTACCTCAGTTATTAATTCAGTTATTACCTTAGTTATCACCTTAGTTATTTATTTTTTGTATTGATAGACTTTATGAACAATAAGCACCCTATTACCGCATGTATCGAGACCCAATTACAGGGCTATCTTGATGACCTCAAAGGCACCCCTCCTACTGATATTTATCAAATGGTCTTAGCCGTAGTTGAAAAGCCAATGCTGGAACTAGTGATGCAGCATGCCAAGCAAAATCAATCCTTGGCAGCGCAATATCTGGGTATCAATCGCAATACCTTGCACAAGAAGCTGGTTGAACATCAGATCTTGAAGTAATTTCAGAATTCATCCTCATACCTATTTTTTACTTATACCCCTCAATGATCCGAACAGCCCTTCTCTCCGTTTCCGATAAAAATGGCATCGTGCCTTTTGCAAAAGCCCTCCATGAGCAAGGCATCAAGCTCATCTCCACGGGCGGTACAGCAAAACTCTTGGCTGAGAATCAATTGCCGGTGGTTGAGGTTTCTTCCTTAACCAAATTTCCTGAGATGCTCGATGGTCGGGTAAAAACTTTACATCCGATGGTTCATGGAGGCTTACTGGCTCGCAGAGATTTTCCTGAACATATGACTGCCTTAAAAGAGCATGGTATCGACACTATCGATATGTTGGTGATCAACCTCTATCCATTTAATGAAACCGTCGCCAAGGAAAGCTGCTCATTTGAAGATGCTGTAGAAAATATTGATATTGGTGGTCCAGCAATGCTACGTGCTGCAGCTAAAAACCATCAGGATGTTACGGTGTTGATTTCGCCAGAAGATTACGCACCTGTCTTGGCTGAAATGAAAGCCAATCACAATACTGTTTCTTACAAAACGAATTTGGCTTTAGCGAAGAAAGTATTCGCACACACAGCCCAGTACGACGGTGCTATTGCTAATTACCTTTCAGCATTAGGCGATGAGCTCGATCACAAGGCGCGCTCCGCTTATCCAGAGACCCTCCATTTCGCTTTTGAAAAAGTGCAAGAAATGCGCTATGGCGAGAACCCTCATCAATCCGCTGCATTCTATAAAGATATTGCACCGGTTGATGGTGCACTGGCTAACTACAAACAGCTCCAAGGCAAAGAGCTCTCTTATAACAATATTGCTGATGCTGACTCTGCTTGGGAATGCGTAAAGAGTTTTTCGAATAACGCTGGTGGCGCCGCTGCATGCGTCATCATTAAACATGCCAATCCATGTGGTGTAGCAGTGGGCGCAAGCGCCATAGAGGCTTATCAGAAAGCCTTTAAAACGGATCCGAGCTCTGCCTTTGGCGGCATTATTGCTCTCAACGTACCTTGCGATGGCGTGGCAGCAGAAGCCATCTCTAAACAATTTGTTGAGGTATTGATTGCACCTAGCTTTAGTCCGGAAGCTAAAGCCCTCTTTGCTGCAAAACAAAATGTACGTCTCTTAGAAATTCCATTAGGCAATGCCTTTAATACATTTGACTTCAAGCGAGTTGGTGGAGGCTTATTGGTGCAATCGCCCGACGCCAAAAATGTTTTGGAAAATGAAATGCGTGTTGTGAGTAAGCGTCTGCCAACCCCAAGCGAAATGAATGACATGATGTTTGCTTGGCGCGTAGCAAAATTTGTTAAATCTAATGCGATTGTCTACTGCGCTAATGGTATGACACTGGGCATTGGTGCAGGCCAGATGAGTCGTGTCGACTCTGCCAGAATGGCCAGCATTAAGGCTGAGAATGCCGGCTTAAGTCTGAAAGGTTCTGCAGTAGCTAGTGATGCATTCTTCCCCTTCCGCGATGGCTTAGATGTCGTTGTGAATGGCGGAGCAAGTTGTGCCATTCAACCCGGTGGCAGCATGCGGGATGATGAAATCATTGCGGCAGCTGACGAACATGGCATTGCCATGATCTTTACTGGCACTCGCCATTTCCGTCATTAAGCAAGTCAGAAAATAAACTGATGCGCTGGATAGGAATCGATCCCGGTCTACGTACTTCAGGCTTTGGCATCATCGATGTTGAAGGCCAGAAGCTGACCTATGTTGCCTCCGGCACGATAGAAAGTGGTGATCCTGCTACAGGACTCCCAGAACGTCTGGGTGCCCTGTACGCTGGCGTCAAAGAAGTACTTGAAACCTATCGCCCCGAGTCTGCTGCAATTGAGGAAGTCTTTCTCAACGTCAATCCTCGATCTACTCTGATGCTCGGTCAAGCCAGAGGAGCTGTCATTGCTGCACTGGTTTCTGAAAAATTACCGGTGGCTGAATACAGCGCCTTACGAGTAAAACAGGCAATCGTTGGTACTGGGCGCGCTGCAAAACCACAAGTTCAAGAAATGGTGAAGCGTCTACTGAGACTCAATCGCGCTCCAGGCACCGATGCCTCTGACGCACTAGGTGTAGCAATTTGTGCGGCTCATCATGCTCAAATTCCGAAGGCTATCTCTGCTGCTCTTGCACCCAAGAAACGCGGCAAATAAATATCACCAACTCACCACTTCAAACAGGTTAAGATCTTCCTATGATCGGTCGTATACAAGGCACTCTCGTTTCAGTACATCCCCCGCGGCTTTTAGTTGATTGCCAAGGTGTCGGCTATGAAATTGATGTTCCTATGAGCACCTTGTATCAACTCCCAGAGGTCAACCAAAAAATTACCTTGCTTACCCATTTCCAGGTGCGTGAAGATGCCCAGCAACTCTTTGGGTTCGCCACTGAAACTGAACGTGAGGCATTTAGGGCTTTAATCAAAATTAGTGGTGTTGGCTCACGCACTGCCTTAGCAGTTCTGTCAGGCATGAGTGTGAATGAATTAGCGCAGGCGATCGCCCTACAAGAAGCAGGTCGCCTCACTCAAGTCCCAGGAATCGGTAAGAAGACGGCTGAACGTCTGTGCTTAGAGCTCAAGGGCAAGCTCGCTCCAGATCTAGGTATCGGCACTGGTAAACCACCAGTCATTGAAGCAAGCAGTGAAGTTTTGCAAGCACTGCTGGCTCTAGGCTATTCCGAAAAAGAAGCCTTGCTGGCACTCAAACAGATTCCTACAGATACCAAGGTATCTGATGGTATTCGGATGGGCTTAAAGTATCTATCTAAAGCCTAATTAAGCAAACAGCACTAAACTGGCAGCATGGCAATTCACACAGACGATCTCAGCGCTATTCCCGAAGATTTACCTGAAGGTAATGACCGTATTGTGAGCGGTGCTGTCGGCAATGCTGAAGCAGTATTTGAGCGCGCACTTCGTCCAAAACAATTAGATGAGTACGTTGGACAAACTAAAGCCCGTGCTCAATTAGAGATTTTCATTAGTGCCACGCGTGCGCGCCAAGAGGCACTTGATCACGTACTCCTATTTGGCCCTCCTGGTCTTGGGAAAACGACACTAGCGCACATCATCGCTCGTGAGCTTGGCGTCAATTTGCGTCAGACTAGCGGCCCCGTCCTAGATAGACCAGGAGACTTAGCGGCCTTACTGACCAACCTAGAGACCAATGATGTCCTCTTCATTGATGAAATTCATCGCCTGTCTCCAGTCGTAGAAGAAATTCTATATCCAGCTTTAGAAGACTACAGTCTAGATATCATGATTGGTGAAGGGCCTGCAGCGCGCAGCGTCAAGATTGATCTGAAACCTTTTACGCTCATTGGAGCTACTACTCGTGCGGGTATGCTCACCAACCCATTGCGTGATCGCTTTGGGATTGTGGCTAGACTCGAGTTTTACACCACCGAAGAACTCACCAAAATTATTGAGAGATCTGCCAATCTTCTGAAGGCCGATATCGATCCTGAAGGTTCAGTAGAAATTGCAAAACGGGCACGGGGTACTCCTCGTATTGCTAACCGCTTATTGCGCCGAGTGCGTGATTACGCGGAAGTAAAGGGAACAGGTACGATCACCAAAGCGATGGCAGATGCTGCCCTCAAAATGCTCGATGTAGATCCTAGTGGTTTTGATGTGATGGATCGCAAGCTCTTAGAGGCTATCTTGCATAAGTTTGATGGTGGCCCAGTGGGCATTGATAACTTGGCTGCTGCGATTGGCGAAGAACGTGACACCATTGAAGATGTTTTAGAGCCTTATTTGATTCAACAAGGCTATCTACAGAGAACCTCTCGTGGAAGAGTGGCAACACGTCAAGCTTACGAACACTTTGGCTTAACGCCACCAAGCAATAACACTAGCTTAGATCTATAGCAGGATTAACTCAGCGTCACTTTCGCAAAACGGCGCTTGCCTACTTGAACTAAATAAGTTCCCGCCTCTATCTTGAGTTGCTTATCGCTGACAGTAGCGCCATCAATCTTGACACCGTTCTGCTCGATATTGCGATTGGCTTCAGAGGTCGATGGGGCTAAGTTGGCAGCTTTTAAGAAATTGGCAATACCCATGGGCGCCCCAGTCAAGCTGACTTCTGGAACATCATCTGGTACACCGCCCTTAGCGCGATGATTAAAGTCATCTAGCGCTTTTTCTGCCGCGGCTTGTGAATGAAAGCGCGCAACAATTTCTTGAGCAAGTAATACTTTGCAATCGCGTGGGTTTCTGCCACCAGCGACTTCTTGCTTCATCAAATCAATTTCAGCCATTGGGTGGAACGAAAGCAAGGTGAAATAGTCCCACATCAAATCATCTGAGATGCTCATGAGTTTGCCAAACATATCACTAGCTGGCTCACTGATGCCGATGTAATTTCCTTTGGACTTACTCATTTTCTCAACGCCATCAAGGCCAACCAATAATGGCATGGTCAAAATACATTGAGGCTCCTGGCCATATTCACGCTGGAGTTCGCGCCCGACCAAGAGATTAAATTTTTGATCAGTACCGCCAAGCTCTAAATCACTCTTAAGTGCCACAGAGTCATAGCCTTGCATGAGGGGGTATAGAAATTCATGAATAGAGATCGGAACGCCATTGCGATAGCGCTTAGTAAAGTCATCGCGCTCAAGCATCCGCGCAACCGTGTGTTTAGCAGCCAATTGAATCATGCCGCGTGCACCTAAGGGATCGCACCACTCACTGTTGTAACGTACCTCTGTTTTAGAAGGGTCCAAGACCATGCTGGCTTGGCGATAGTATGTTTCTGCATTGACGGCGATTTCCTCGGCAGTCAATGGTGGGCGAGTAGCATTGCGACCAGATGGATCACCAATCATGCTCGTGAAATCACCAATCAAGAAAATCACCGTATGACCCAAGTCTTGCAATTGACGCAATTTATTTAAAACGACGGTATGACCTAGATGAATATCTGGAGCAGTAGGATCTAAACCCAGTTTGATACGCAAAGGTGCTTTAGTAGCCTGGCTACGCGCCAATTTCTGAACCCAATCTGCCTCAACCAATAGCTCATCACAGCCACGCTTGGTGACTTCAAGTGCCGCAAATACTTCTGGGGTCAATGGATATTTTTGTTCTGGTTTTGCAGTCATGCTGATTCGGATACTGATACAGTGATTTAGTATTTAAATTGCTAAAGCATAATTGTCGCATTCCTGAGACTATTACCCAGAACCCCATGAACCAGCCCCATTCTTTCTATATCGGCCTGATGTCCGGCACTAGCCTGGATGGGATTGATGCTGTTCTGGCCAAGATTGGGCCAAATGGTGAGGCGAGCGCGCAAATGGCCGTCAGTACGCCCTTCTCCCCCGGCCTTCTTCAGGCGCTAGTTGAGCTACAAAGCCCAGGACCAAACGAATTACACCGTGAAAAGCAAGCCTCCAATGCCCTAGCCTTGGCTTATGCGGAAGCCGTAATGCTGTTATTGAATCAGGCGAAATTAAAGCCAGCAGATATTAGTGCTATTGGCGCACATGGCCAAACCATTCGCCACCAACCTGAGCTTGGTGAAAATTTAGCCTATACCCACCAAACATTAAATGCTGCTTTGTTAGCAGAAAAAACAGGGATTGATGTCATTGCTGATTTTAGAAGTCGTGATGTTGCAGCAGGAGGTCATGGCGCTCCATTGGTACCCGCATTTCATGCGCAGCAATTTACCTCTACAGAAAATATTGCAATAGTGAATATCGGTGGCATTGCCAATCTCACCCTCTTGCCAAAACAGGGTGACGTTACTGGCTTTGATTGTGGTCCCGGGAATATGCTGATGGATGCATGGATTTTTGAGCAACAAGGAAATCGCTACGATAAAGATGGTGCCTGGGCTCTAGAAGGTAAAGTCAACGATGCGCTTCTATCTAAGCTACTGAATGATCCATTCTTTTCGCAGCCCCCACCCAAAAGCACCGGACGCGATAACTTTCATCTGAGTTGGCTCTTAGAAAAGCTAGGCGATGAAAATGATTTAGCAGAAGATGTTCAGGCTACCTTATTGCATCTCACCGTACATTCGATTCTTGAAGCCTTAGCACGCTATGCGCCACAAACCCAGAAGCTGATTGTGTGTGGGGGTGGTGCAAAGAATAAAGCTTTAATGAATCTACTAGAAATGAAGAAGACCAACTTCTTCAAACACGCGCTCCAAATTGCTACTAGTGACTCAGTAGGAATTGATCCTCAATTGGTAGAAGGTTTGGCTTTTGCTTGGCTTGCTTGGGCCCACAAAGAAAAACGGCCAGCAAATTTGCCAGCCGTTACAGGAGCGAAGGGCCCTAGAATTCTGGGCGCTTACTATCCAGCTTAAATACGATGCTTTGTTTTTCTTTAAGCAGAGAAAGAAGAACCACAACCACAAGTAGTTTGTGCATTCGGATTCTTAATCACAAACTGTGAACCGTTGATGTCTTCTTTGTAGTCAATTTCAGCACCAACTAAATATTGGAAGCTCATTGAGTCTACTAAAAGCGTTACGCCATTTTTTTCAAACAAAGTGTCATCTTCATTCACAGCATCATCAAAGGTGAAGCCGTATTGAAAACCAGAGCATCCACCACCTTGAACGAATACGCGGAGCTTTAACTCTGGATTGCCTTCTTCAGCAATCAAGTCAGCCACTTTGGCAGCAGCGCTATCCGTGAACACCAAAGGGGTTGGTGGCTCGGCTAAGTCTTGTGCAGGTTGCGTAGCTAATTCGGTCATGATGTACTCCTCATTCAAAATACGATGGTTTATTTTAGGCTTTTAATGTCCGGCTTGCTGAAGGGTCATTTAAGCTGAATTAAGGGGATACCGCAATTTGGGTTAAACCCGTTGTTTCAGGCAAGCCAAACATCAAATTCATGCATTGAACCCCCTGGCCCGATGCCCCTTTAACCAAGTTATCTTCAACCACCAAAATAACTAAGGTATCACCACCGCCAGGGCGATGGATGGCTATTCTGATGCCATTACTTCCCCGAACAGAACGGGTCTCAGGATGGCTGCCAGCAGGCATTACATCCACAAAGGGCTCATCCTTATAAAAGCTTTCATAGAGCTTCTGGTAATCCACTTCCTTACCAGCATCTGTCAGACGCACATATAAGGTGGAATGAATGCCTCTGACCATAGGCGTGAGATGGGGAACAAAGGTCAGACCAATCTCATCATGGCCTGCAATTGCCTTTAAACCCTGAACAATTTCTGGAAGATGACGATGGCCTTTGACGCTATAGGCTTTGAAATTATCACTAGCTTCAGATAACAAAGTACCAATCTCTGCTTTACGTCCAGCACCAGAAGTTCCGGACTTTGAATCCGAAATAATATGATTGCCATCAATGAGCTGCTTGCCACCAGTCGACTTTGGCGAAAGCAATGGAGCTAGCCCTAACTGAACTGACGTTGGATAGCAGCCAGCTAAGCCCACGATACGGGCTTTTTTAATCGCATCGCGATTGATCTCTGCTAAACCATAAACCGCTTCTGCCAAAATTTCAGGGCAGCTATGCTCCATGCCATACCACTTGGCAAATTCTTTGACATCTTTCAAACGAAAATCTGCAGCTAAATCCAAAATCTTGACATTGTTCGCTAACAATTCTTTTGCTTGAGCCATAGCAACACCATGAGGAGTTGCAAAGAACACCACATCACATTGATTTAAGTTGGACTCATCGGGTGTCGTGAATTTCAGATCAACACGGCCACGCAAAGATGGAAACATCTCAGCCACTGGCATGCCAGCTTCCGTCCGAGAAGTAATAGCAACAATTTGTACCTCAGGATGCTGCGCTAATAAACGCAACAATTCCACTCCGGTATAACCAGTACCACCAACGATGCCAACCTTAATCATGTCATTCTCCAAATTACTGACCATGAGAAGTTTTCTTGCAAACTTCTGAATACCTCAATTGTAGAAACAAAAAGGGCCGCTTGCGCGACCCTTTCGATAAAACTTAAGCGACTGAAAGAATTAGCGCTTGCTGAACTGCTTACGACGACGCGCGCCGTGCAGACCAACCTTTTTACGCTCAACTTCACGAGCATCGCGAGTTACCAAGCCTGCTTTAGACAGGGTTGGCTTCAAAGCGTTGTCGTAGTCGATCAATGCACGAGTAACACCGTGACGAACTGCACCAGCTTGGCCAGTTTCACCGCCACCAGAAACGTTTACTTTGATATCAAAGGTCGTTAAGTGGGCTGTGAGAGCCAAAGGCTGACGAGCGATCATGCGGGATGTTTCACGAGCAAAATAAGCATCGATAGGCTTACCGTTAACGATAATTTCGCCTTTGCCAGATTTAATGAATACACGCGCCACAGAACTCTTGCGACGACCAGTACCGTAATTCCAATTTCCGTAATTAATAGCCATTTGGTTTCCTTAAATCTCTAACGCTTTTGGCTGTTGAGCCGCATGCGGATGATTGGCGTCGCCATAGACTTTCAATTTCTTGATCATGGCATAGCCTAGTGGGCCTTTTGGCAACATACCCTTCACAGCCTTCTCCAAGGCACGACCTGGGAAACGGTCTTGCATCTTGTCGAAGTTGGTCGAGCTAATACCACCTGGGTATCCGCTGTGACGGTAATAAATTTTGTTCAAGCCTTTTGTGCCTGTAACACGCAGCTTAGAAGAATTGATAACGACAATAAAGTCGCCAGTATCAACGTGTGGGGTGTATTCAGGCTTGTGCTTGCCGCGTAGACGGAGTGCCACTTCACTGGCGACACGACCGAGGACTTTGTCCGTAGCGTCAATCACGAACCATTCATGCACTACCTCATGGGATTTTGCAGAAAAAGTTTTCATGATTTCTCAAATTGTTATAGTCAAAAAAATTACTCCAATCAAACTACGTCCACTTTGGCCCTGCTTATGTTTGCAAGCTCGCAGATTCTGCAATTTCACTGGTAAAACAATTACCGCTGACTGGTTCGGTAATTCAGTAAAGCCTTGAATTGTAACCTAAAAAAAACCCAGGAACGAGTCCTGGGTTGGAATCCACCTATGTTTGGGTGGAGGAGACACTGGGAGGTAAGTCGCAGTCTTCTATAAGACTGACTACCAATATGGTTATTCTACACAAAAAAAGTGGTGCAGTGCAAGAATCTTGACCAAAATCAAGATTTTTATGATGCTATGCAATAAATTTCATATCAGCACAGTATCTAAACTATTGATATCATTGATTATTTTTTAAATTGAGGAATTATTGATATGGAATGCCGAGTAACTTGGTTGGGTAATGGCGGAATGGCTTTTTCAGCTGAAACTGGGAGCGGGCATACCGTCAGAATGGATGGACCACCTGATGCAGGCGGTCAAAATAGCGCCCCAAGGCCTATGGAGCTGATTTTGGCTGGAACCGGCGGATGCTCTGCCTTTGATGTGGTTTTAATCCTACAGCGCGCCAAACAAGCTGTCAGCGGCTGCGATGTCAAATTGGTCGCGGAAAGGGCTGAAGTAGAGCCTAAAGTCTTCACCAAGATCAATTTACATTTCACAGTTACCGGCAAAGACCTAGAACGATCCAAAGTGGAGCGCGCCGTCAAGCTTTCGCACGATAAGTACTGTTCAGCAACCACGATGCTCGCCAAGACGGCTGAAATCACCTACAGCATCGATATCGTTTCGGAATAAGTGCAGAGTCAATCGATAAGCCGGATTCTGTCGCCTAGATTTGCATCTAGGGGCAATCATTCCTCTAGGCCGTCAGTTACCTGACGGCTCAAGCTCCCTACCCGCAGACTCAGCGGGACGCCTCATCGCCTGCTTACTTGGGATTGCTCCGAGTGGAGGTTACCGCGTTTCACCGTAACTAAATACGCTCGTCTCTGTGGCCCTATTCCTCACGTCGCCGTGGATGGCCGTTAGCCATCACCCTTCCCTATGGAGTCCGGACTTTCCTCCCCCTCAATAAAGAGGCGGCGATTGCCCAATTGACTCTGCGCCTGCAGTCTAACGCAGTCAGGAAATTTTGGTTTGAAAAATACTAGGGGAGTGAGAAGAAGTTAAACCAAAGACCAGGCGATAGATTCGCCAGCACGTAGCGGAACAATCGTGGCATCGCCCAATGGAAGCTCATCTGGAATCTGCTGAGCTTGCTTGGCTAAAGTGATTTTTTTGGTGTTGCGCGGTAATGAATAAAAATCAGGGCCAAAGAAACTCGCAAAACCTTCTAATTGATCGAGCTTCCCTACACTCTCAAATGCTTCAGCATATAAACCTAGTGCATTGAAAGCGCTATAGCAACCAGCACAACCACACGCAGCTTCCTTGGCGCCTTTTGCATGCGGAGCACTATCGGTTCCCAAAAAGAATCGGGGGTTGCCACTGGTAGCAACATCGATTAATGCAAGTCGGTGCTCTTCACGCTTTAGTACCGGCAGACAATAATTGTGTGGACGAATACCGCCAGCAAAAATAGCATTGCGATTCATGAGTAAATGCTGAGGAGTAATCGTTGCTGCTATCGTATTTTTTCCACCAGTTACTGCATCACGCACATAGTGAGCCGCTTGTTTGGTGGTAATGTGCTCAAACACGATTTTGAGATCAGGAAATTTTTTTCGTAGAGGCTCTAGTATGGTGTCGATGAAAACTGCTTCACGATCAAAGATATCAACCTCAGAGCCCGTTACTTCACCATGCACTAAAAGTGGCATGCCAATAGCTTGCATAGCCTCTAATGCCGCGTCACAATGCTTCAGATCACTGACTCCAGCATCACTATTGGTTGTAGCACCTGCTGGATACAACTTAAAGCCAATAATACCTTCTGCCTTTGCTTTGCGTACTTCATCTGCTGAAGTATTGTCAGTCAGGTACAAAGTCATCAATGGGGTAAAGCCAGTCAAGCCCAATAATTTGAGATTTGCCTGAATACGTCCTTGATAAGCCTTAGCCAAATCCACTGTAGTAACAGGTGGCTTTAAATTAGGCATGATGATGGCACGAGCAAATTGACGCGCAGTATCTGCCAAGACATCTTTCATCACCTCGCCATCACGAATATGCAAATGCCAATCGTCTGGCTGAATGAGTTGGATTTGAGTAGGGCTATTAGACATATTATTTATTGAGCAAGATGATGCGGAAATCATTCACATTCGTTAGTGTAGGACCAGTTTCCACTAAAGCACCTAAATCTGCAAAGAAGCTGTAACAATCATGCGCTTTTAAGAAGGGTTCGGGTGTAATCCCCTTGATTTGACTTTGATGGCG
Source organism: Polynucleobacter sp. 15G-AUS-farblos (assembly GCF_018882445.1). Classification (GTDB taxonomy): domain Bacteria; phylum Pseudomonadota; class Gammaproteobacteria; order Burkholderiales; family Burkholderiaceae; genus Polynucleobacter. The sequence goes on from NZ_JACVOM010000003.1 coordinate 191,584, forward strand.
AACTTCCTCATTGAACCAAGCGCCAGCATTCTTCTCGCTGCCATCTATGCCATCGGTATCAGCAGCCAGCCCTGCTAAATGTGGCAAATCTTTCGTATGAGCAAAAAGAGACAATAAATACTCACTACAGCGACCACCACGACCCTTGACACCAGCAGGAATCGAAACCGTGCACTCTCCCCCGGAGATCAGAGCCAAGGGTTTATCAAGCCCCTTATTAAAGTACTCACGAATGATGTTTGCCTGACTAGCCCCCACCTCTTGAGCTTCTCCAGTAATTGTGTCACCCAAAATAATCGGCTCATAACCATGAGAGCGAACAAAATCTGCTGCAGCCTCTAAGCTCTTATATGCAGTAGCAATGACATGATTAGCTACTTGCGCATCGACTAGATCAATATCTTTTAATGTTTCTGGTTTTTCACCAGCCAAACCTTTTTTGAGATGAGCCAATACGGATACAGGAATAGAGGATGCATCTAAATTATATTTTTGCAAAATATTGAGTGCATCTAAATAGCTTGAGTAGTCAGCAGCGCAAGGGCCACTCGCAATATCGGCAGGAGAGTCTCCAGTCACATCTGAAATCAGCAAAGCCTCAACTCGAGCGCCGCGTGCAATCGCAACTCTAGCCAAGTTACCACCTAAGATTGCCGATAAATGCTTGCGCACGACATTCATTTCTTCGATTGGGGCACCGCTGCGTAAAAGCGCTTCAGTAGTGATACGCATATCCTCAATACTGATTCCTTCTTGCGGGAGAGTGAACAAACTAGAGCCCCCACCAGATACCAAGGCAATCAAGACATCACCCGCTTGCAATTGATTTGCTATGGTCAAGACTGCTTTAGCACCATCCATACCTGCTTGATCAGGCACAGGGTGACCGGCTTCAATGATATTGATATGGGATGTTGGGGAGCTATGTCCGTAGCGAGTAAGCACTACACCTTCGATTACAACATCTGGCCAATGTGTTTTTGCATACGCCTCTAATGCGCTTGCCATGGAGGCGCTGGCCTTACCCGCCCCAACTACCCAGCATTTCCCTTTTGGCGCTTTCCCGGCTGGAAATATTTTTGCTAGGTATTGCGGAACAATGACTTGCGGATCTGCCACAGACACCGCTACTGCAAAAGCATTTTTCAGAATTGATTCAGTAGTCAAGGACAAGCTCATTACCCCATTCTAATCAAGAGCGGCGCGCTCTTGCATTTGCCACATCTCAAAATAGCGGCCGTTAGCTGCTAATAAATCTTGATGGGTTCCGCGCTCCACAATTTGTCCATGCTCCATGACCAAGATTTGATCAGCATGAACAATGGTAGAGAGACGGTGGGCAATGATCAGCGTCGTGCGATTCTTGGCCAAACTCAAAAGTTCTTCTTGAAAGGCGCGTTCTGTTTTGGAATCTAAGGCTGAAGTAGCCTCATCAAAAATGAGCATTGCAGGTTTCTTCAGCAAAGTCCTAGCGATGGCAACCCGTTGTTTCTCACCGCCGGAGAGCTTTAATCCTCGCTCACCGACTTGGGTTTCATAGCCCTCAGGCAAACGCTTGATAAAGCCATCGATCTGAGCCGCTCTCGCAGCCTCGTGCACCTCTTCAATAGAGGCAGATGGATTGCCGTAAGCAATGTTATATCCAATGGTGTCATTAAAGAGCACCGTATCCTGTGGCACGATACCGATCGCTTTGCGCAGACTAGCTTGAGTCACATCTTCAATGTTTTGACTATCAATCAAAATGGAACCTGACTGCACATCATAAAAACGAAAGAGCAATCTAGCCAAGGTACTTTTCCCGGCACCACTTTGACCTACAACCGCAGTGATAGTTCCTGCAGGAATATTAAAGCTCACATCTCTCAAAATTTCTCGCTTGCTCTCATAGTGAAACGAGACATGCTCAAATCGAATATCTGGACCCAAACCGCGATTATGGATTTGCAATACTTTGGCATCTGGTGAGTCAGCAATTTCTTTATCAGTATTTAATAAAGAAAACATGCGATCCATATCCGTTAAAGCCTGCTTAATTTCACGATAGATAACGCCCAAGAAATTCAGTGGAATGTAGAGTTGAATCATTAAGGTATTGACTAATACGAGATCACCTAAGGTCATTGAGCCATTAACGACCCCCAGTGTGGCACGCCATAAAATCAACACCAAGCCAACAGCAATAATGATTTGTTGACCTAAATTGAGAACCGCTAAGGTCTTTTGTGATTTCACTGCTGCTGTCTGATAGCGCAGCAAGTTTTCATCGTAACGGCTAGCCTCAAAGGCTTCATTACCAAAATACTTTACCGTCTCAAAATTTAATAAGGAGTCAATAGCCTTTTGATTGGCCTTCGAGTCCATATCATTCATCGTGCGACGGTAATGAGTCCGCCACTCCGTCACCACAATCGTGAAAATAATATAAAGAACTAGAGCTGTAAATGTAATGGCTGCAAACCAAATATCGTATGCATAGGCAAAATATCCCAGTACCAAACAGAACTCGATTAAGGTTGGCAGAATGCTGTAAAGAGAATATGAAATAAGCGATTGAATACCACGCGTACCACGTTCAATATCGCGACTGACTCCGCCAGTTTGACGTGCCAAGTGAAAGCTGAGAGCTAAAGAATGTAAGTGCTCAAAAACCTGTAGGGCAACTTTACGAACTGCATTTTGAGTAACCCGTGCAAATAGAGCCTCACGTAACTCTGTAAATAAAGAGGCAGAAATTCTTAATAAGCCATAACCAACAATGATGCCTACCGGCACAACCAGTAAGGCTTGGGGAGAGCTCGCCTTGATATCCAAGGAGTCAATTAAATCCTTCATCAGAATAGGAATCCCCAGATTGGCAAACTTGGCTGCAATCAAGCAAGTCAAAGCCAAAACTACTCTAAAGCGATACTCTAAAAGATAGGGCAAGAGGTCACGTATGACACGCCAATCGCCTCTTTGGGGTGTTTTTGAATCTGAAGTACTGTGATGGTGGCCCGATGAATGTCTCATCGTTCTATCTTATTCCTAAAATACGCAGCACTCATTGTGCTGAAAATAATTTCAGAATCGCTTCACCATTGCTAGGGGAAAAACATTGCTTGGCTGCCTCCTGATACGGCAACCATTGATAGGCCACATGCTCTCTGGGAGCGAGCAGAATTTGAACATCATCCGGAACTTCCAGCGAGAACCAATGCTCAATATTGCGCGTCACGCCTGGTGCGTAACGAAAGCGCCAGGTAGGATAGATTTCATATTCAATTTGGTGATGCATATTGCTTAATGCACCCGGTGGTAGTTGATCTACTGCAATGCCTGTTTCTTCAAAGACCTCTCGGGCAGCAGCCAGGGCAAGATCTTCATCGGGTGCATCTAGGCTACCAGTCACCGACTGCCAAAAACCTTCGCGATCTGCGCGCTCAATTAATAAAACATCCCTATTCGATTTATAGATAACAACTAAAACCGAAATAGGGATTTTCAAGATAGGTACTACTGAGTTTACTTAGGCGGCTGGTGCAGCTTGGCGCAAACGGATGTGTAACTCGCGTAGCTGACGCTCATCTACTGGGCTAGGCGCTTGAGTTAGCAAGCACTGTGCACGTTGGGTCTTAGGGAAGGCGATGACATCACGAATCGATTCAGCACCAGTCATCATGGTGACAATACGGTCTAAGCCGAATGCAATACCGCCATGTGGAGGAGCGCCATATTGCAAAGCATCCAACAAGAAACCAAACTTGGCTTGCGCTTCTTCAGCACCAATTTTTAGAGCCCGGAACACCTGACTCTGAACAGCTTCTTGGTGAATACGAACAGAACCACCACCAATTTCGCTGCCATTGAGCACCATGTCATAGGCTTTAGCCAAACATTTACCAGGATCGGACTCTAGGTACTTCATATGCTCATCTTTAGGGCTGGTGAACGGATGATGGCAAGCAACCCAACGGGCTTCACCTTCATCGTAATCAAACATTGGGAAATCAACCACCCATAGCGGCTTCCAAGCTTCGGTAAAGAGGCCGTGGGCTTTACCCCAAGCAGAATGACCAATACGTAAGCGCAAGTTACCAATAGCATCATTCACTACTTTTTCTTTATCAGCGCCAAAGAAAATGATGTCGCCATCTTTTGCACCAGTGCGCTTCAGGATGCCTTCAATAGCAGCATCATGTAAATTCTTCACGATCGGCGATTGCAAGCCATTACGGCCTTCTGCAACCGAGTTCACCTTGATCCAGGCTAAACCTTTGGCGCCGTAAATGCTGACGAATTGGGTGTAGTCATCGATTTCGCTACGACTGATTTCTGCACCACCGGGAACGCATAAACCAACCACACGACCACCATCTTGGTTTGCAGCGCCAGAGAACACTTTGAAATCAACGTCTTTCATGAGATCGGTTAATTCAGTGAACTCAAAATTCACACGTAAATCAGGCTTATCGGACCCAAAACGCGCCATGCCTTCTGAATAAGGCATTGTTGGGAATGGGTTAGGCAACTCCACATTCATCGTCTTCTTGAAAATATGACGGATCATGTTTTCGAAAAGATCACGAATTTCTATTTCACTTAAGAAGGCAGTTTCACAGTCAATCTGAGTAAATTCAGGCTGGCGATCTGCACGCAAATCTTCATCGCGGAAACATTTCGTAATTTGATAGTAACGATCAAAACCAGCCACCATCAACAACTGTTTAAAAAGTTGCGGAGATTGCGGCAAGGCAAAGAATTGACCGTCATGTACTCGTGAAGGAACGAGATAGTCACGCGCACCCTCTGGAGTACTCTTGGTCAACATTGGTGTTTCGATATCGATAAAACCCGCATCGTCTAAATAACGACGGCACTCCATCGCCACGTTGTAACGCAAACGCAAATTCTTTTGCATTTGTGGACGACGTAAATCCAATACGCGGTGAGTTAAACGGGTAGTCTCAGATAAATTTTCATCATCCAATTGAAATGGGGGCGTGATAGAGGCATTGAGAATGACTAAGCTATGACAAAGAATTTCTACCTTACCGCTAACCAAATCGTTGTTCTCGGTACCAGCAGGACGTGCCCGTACTAAGCCTTTAATCTGAATACAAAACTCATTACGCACTTGCTCAGCAAGCGCAAACATTTCTGGGCGATCAGGATCGCAGACTACCTGAACAAAACCTTCACGGTCACGCAAGTCAATAAAGATAACGCCACCATGGTCACGGCGACGATTCACCCATCCAGAGAGAGTAACTTCTTGACCAATCAGTGAATCGGTTACCTGTCCACAGGTATGACTTCGCATCGACATAAAATTTCCTATAAATCAAGAATGGTGTGGAGACCCAATTGCAGGTGTTCCACTAGAACTATTAGGCGGTACAGACCCCATCGAAACGATATGTTTCAATGCTTCTTCAACGCTCATCTCTAATTCAATAGTTTGTGCACGTGGCACGATCATGAAAAAACCAGAGGTAGGATTTGGAGTGGTTGGCAAAAATACGTTGACGTAATCTTCGCCCAACTTCGCAGTCACTTCTTTGGCAGGCATACCGGTCTGAAAGGCGATAACCCAAGAGTCTGCATGTGGATAACGAATCAATAAAGCCTTACTAAACGCCTGACCGCTGCCAGAAAATAAAGTGGATGAAACTTGCTGAACGCTAGAGTAAATAGAGCGAACAATCGGAATGCGATTAACCAGCTTATCCCATACCTTAAGCCACCATTGACCTGCAAAGCTAATAGCGACTACACCCGTCACCATAATGACAGCAATCACAATCAATATTCCAACACCGGGAATATCGCGAAAGTGCTGCATATCAGAGGCAGCGCTATTCGGAAGCACAACAATCATTGCGTGCATCACTGAACCAAAAACGCCGTCGAGTAAGCCTAAGCCCCAGGAAATCACCCAAATGGTGATAGCCAATGGTGCCCAAACCAAGATGCCAGCAATAAAGTATTTTTTCATGTATCCGCCTAACCCGCTATTTTAGCGGTTTAGGCGCCTCAGTAGCGAGAGCTTAATAAATACCGAGGCGAATGATCAAAATTCCCACCAAAAAGCCCCCCGCAAAGAGCAAAGCCCCTACCAATAGGCGATGAGTGCGCCTTTCTTGGACCAAAAGGGCCTTCAGGACCTCCAATTCACCGCCATTGTCCTTTTGCTGAATTCTTGCCTTCGCAAGACTATCAGCCAGTAAACGCGGTAGGGTAGGCAAGATTTTGGCCCACATTGGTGCTTCAGCCTTTAAACCATCAATCAAGCCGCGGAATCCGAGCTGCTTATCGACCCACTTCTCCAAGATCGGCTTAGCAGTCTTCCAAAGATCCAAATCAGGATCAAGTTCGCGGGCGAGACCTTCAACATTTAAGAGGGTTTTTTGTAGCAAAGTCAGTTGAGGCTGAATTTCGACCTTAAAACGGCGCGAGGTCTGGAATAGGCGCATCAACACAATACCCAGGGAAATTTCTTTCAGTGGACGATCAAAATAGGGTTCACAAACAGCCCTAACAGCCCCCTCTAATTCTTCTACACGTGTTTCAGCTGGAACCCATCCAGACTCTATGTGCAACTCAGCTACACGACGGTAGTCGCGATTAAAGAAAGCCAAGAAATTCAGAGCTAAATAATTTTTATCTGATTCGCTGAGGGCACCAACAATTCCAAAATCAAGCGAAATGAAGCGACCAAAAGTATCAGGCTCCAAGCTAATCATGATATTGCCTGGGTGCATGTCTGCGTGGAAAAAGCCGTATTCAAATACTTGTGTAAAAAATATTTCAACGCCGTCAGCTGCTAGTTTTTTAAAGTCCACACCTGCCGCACGTAACTCTGCAGTGCGGCCAATAGAGATGCCATACATTCTCTGCATCACGATGACGTTGGTATGACATAAATCCCAATACATTTCTGGAATCATGAGCTTGGTAGAGTCAATAAAGTAACGACGCAATTGACTTGCATTCGCTGCTTCACGCATCAGATCCAATTCATCGTGTAAATAAGTATCGAATTCTGAAACGTTCTCGCGTGGCTTTAATCGACGTCCATCCTCGGAGCTCTTTTCGATAATTTTGGCTAAGTCATACATCAAAGCCAAATCTCCATCGATCACCGGCAGAATGCCTGGACGCAATACCTTAATGGCTACAGCCTGACCTTCCCATTCGGGATGTTTTTCAGTAGCTCGCAAAACTCCAAAATGCACTTGTGCAACAGACGCGCTAGCCACTGGTGTGGCGTCAAAGCTAACAAAGACCTGCTCAATCGATTCCCCAAGAGCTTCCTCGATTAAGCGACGGGACTCTTCATTTGAAAATGGTGGAACTTGGTCCTGCAGCTTTGCTAACTCATTGGCAATATCTTCTGGCAATAAATCACGACGGGTAGAAAGTACTTGACCAAACTTCACAAAAATGGGGCCCAGCGCTTCCAGAGTTAAGCGAATACGCTCCCCTCTTGGCAAATGTTTGCCGGGTGAAATCCAACACAGAATACTTAACAAGCTACGGCGAATGCCTGGCTTTAATAAATCACGTAACAGCGGCAATAAGCCAAAGCGCCATGCGGTAAAGAAGATATAGCAAAGACGAGCAATTCGACGCACGATTTATTTAGCCTTTTGCTCTAAGAGTTGAATTCTTTTTTCCATCCGATCTACCGCATCCCGCAAATCATTTAACTCGGATTTACGAATTACCATGTCGCGTTGGTGAAGCAGCACTTTCTTTTCTTCACTGAGATACTCAACAACATTATCAAGTAAATCACTAGCTGCTGAATGCGTAGCAGAGACAAACTTCTTACCTTGCTTTACAGCGAAATGGGCTGGAGCATCACCGACGATGCGCGCTAAATCCTCCTCATATTCCCAGCGCAATTGTCCAGCTAGACGACCTATTAATTGCGCTAAGTCTGCATCACCAGTAATTTTGACTGCTTTAAATGCTTGCTCACGCAAACTTCCAGAGCTGCCCGCTAAATCATTCAAAGCTTTACTAGAGAGCTCTAGAGTCAATGACGGTGAATCAGAATCCTTGAGAACGTGCAACAAACCTGCAGGGGTAATCTCACAACACAGGTCACCAAGAGGAAGCTGAAGCAGAATCGATTTACCAGCATGCTTAGACAGCTGCCCCATTGCCCAAGGCTCACTACCCAGTACGTGATTAATCCCCCGGCACATAGCACCAGCAGCAATCGTATGGGTAGATGAAAAAGTTGTGTTCATGAGTGTAAAAAACCCGCACTAGTGCGGGTTTTCCAATGGAAACTGCCTCAAGCTTAAACCAACTGGGAGATACCCGCCAGTACCCAGCCTCCAGGGCCTTCTACTGGCTTGCTGAGATTCCAGATTTCAGAGAACTCAGTTGCAGCTGCTCCAGGCTGCTCACGAATCATGCCGCCGAACTGAATGCTGCAGTAATAGTGCGCATCATTTGTCTCAATGCCTAAGAGGCTTGCCTGAATGCTGATAACGTCTGTCTGATTAGAGCCATCAGTGCGACCAGCCAAATCCTGCTGAATCGTGGCAAACATTTCCGGGGTCGTGAATTCGCGCAAAGCAGCTAAATCACCCTGATCCCATGCTTTTTGCAAGCCAACAAAATATTGCTTCGCATTTTCCAAAAAGGTTTGCTCATCAAAACCCGGTGGGAGAGTCGACTGAAAGCGATCAGGCTCAGGGCTTATAGCGCCAAAGGCACTAGCAGCAGGATTAAATGCTGGCTCCTGGCGCGGTGCCTGCTCTTGCGCGGTACGTTGCATACCAGTCATCGGAATATTGGCGTTACGACCAGCTCCTGACATTGCAGGAAGCAATCTTCTGATAACAAACATAATTGCAAAGCCTACGAGCAGAGCAATCAATAAGCCTGTCACAAATGAAGAGGCTGCTTCACCCAAACCAAAATGTGAGAGCAAATAACCAATTCCAAGTCCTGCCGCTAAACCACCCAAGATTCCACCCATGCCACCAAAGCGACTAGGTGCAGCTGCCGGTGTTGGGGCTGCAGCGGGTGCCGCTGGCTGAGCTTGTTGAGCAGGTTTTTGCGCTGGCGTAGCTTGCTTCTGAATCGGAGCGCTTGGCGCCTTGCCAATACTTTTACCGCCGCCCAAGCGAGCTGCCTCTACATGACCTACTGAAGCAAAAACTAAGCTCACGCTCAATAAAACAGCTTTAAAAAAATGTTTGTTCATATTCATTTACCCCCTAGTAACTTCTTTAACTCTTGAGTTTTTAAAACTTTAAAAACTAGATAACTATCAGTATTTAATACCAATATGCAAAGCAACAATACCCCCAGTCATTCTATGGGTTTCTACCTCATCAAAACCTACCCCCAGCATGATCTCTTTCAAGGCCTGCGCATCAGGGTGCATTCGGATGGATTCCGCTAAATAACGATAACTTTCAGAATCTTGGGCAATTTTCTCACCCAACCAGGGAAGCACCTTAAATGAATAAGCATCATAAGCCGACTGCAAAAAGGCATCCGGCTTCGAGAACTCCAATACAAGAACCCGGCCGCCAGGTTTGATCACCCGCAACATCTCCCCCAAAGCCACTTCCTTATGGGTCATATTACGAAGACCAAATGCCACTGTCACCACATCAAAATGATTGGCGGGGAAAGGAATTTGTTCTGCGTCGAATTGAACACAAGGCAAGGCCATACCGCGATCCAGCAGGCGATCACGACCTACCCCCAGCATGGATGCATTAATGTCGCTCAACCACACCTGAGCATCTGCATTACTACCCCATTGGGCCGCCTTAGCAAAAGCTGCTGCCAAATCGCCTGTACCGCCAGCAATGTCTAAGACCTTTTGTCCAGGACGTACTTGCGCACGAGCAATAGTGATTTTTTTCCAAACACGATGTAGGCCAAATGACATGAAGTCATTCATCACGTCATATTTACTCGCAACCGAATGAAAGACCTCGGCAACCTTGTCGGCTTTTTCAGCCTCATCAACACTTTGATAACCGAAGTGGGTTTTACTCATTAATGACTTCCACAAGAATGGCCTGCGCTGGTCATGGGCGCATCTCGATCCAAACCAGCCGCAGCTAATTTATCCAAATGCTCTTTCCATAACTGATCTTGGTTTTCACACAAGAAACGCAAAAAATCCCAAGAATATAGACCTGAATCATGCCCGTCAGAAAAACTGGGCTTTAAGGCGTAATGGCCAACAGGCTCCAGGTTTGCAATGAGTACCTCACGCTTACCAGTCTGAAGGGTTTCCTGGCCAGGCCCATGGCCCTGCACTTCTGCAGAGGGGGATAAAACACGCAGTAACTCAAAAGGAAGGCGGTAGGTATTGCCATCCTCGTAGGAGAGCTCCAATACTTTGGACTGCTGATGAACTACCACGTTATTAGGAATCATTTAAACCAATACCCTTTCGATACCACCTTGGTTTGCTTTTTCCACATAATCTTGCATCCAGTTTTGACCCAGTAATTTCTGAGCCATTTCAACCACGATGTAATCTGCAGTGGTGTCACTATCGGCATCAAAGCGAGTCAATCCTTGCAAACAAGAAGGGCAACTTGTTAATACCTTCACATCGCCCGTAAAGTCATCCTTGCGCAAATCAGTTGCAGCTTTTTCCATTTCAATTTGCTTACGAAAGCGCACTTGAGTAGAAATATCTGGACGGGTTACAGCCAAAGTACCTGACTCACCACAGCAGCGATCATTTTTCTTAATCGCTTTGCCATCTGCCATACCAATGAGTTCATTGACAGTCTTCATTGGATCTTGCAACTTCATCGGTGAATGACAAGGATCGTGATACATGTATTTCACGCCACTCACATCAGAGAGCTTGACACCCTTTTCCAAGAGATATTCGTGAATATCAATGATTCGGCAACCTGGGAAGATCTGTTCAAACTGATAGCCAGCGAGTTGGTCATAACAAGTTCCACAAGAAACAACCACAGTCTTGATATCCAAGTAGTTCAAGGTATTGGCTACGCGATGGAATAAGACCCGATTATCCGTAATCATTTTCTCGGCTTTATCAAAGTCACCGTTACCACGCTGAGGGTAACCACAACATAAATAGCCAGGCGGCAATACTGTCTGAACCCCAACGTTCCACAACATGGCCTGAGTTGCTAAACCTACTTGGGAAAACAGACGCTCAGATCCACAACCAGGGAAATAAAAGACTGCCTCAGTATCTGCAGAAGTCGTCTTGGGATCACGAATAATGGGAACATAGTTCGCATCTTCAATATCGAGTAAAGCCCGTGCAGTTTTCTTAGGAAGATTGCCAGGCATTTTCTTATTTACGAAGAAGATGACTTGCTCTTTAATATTTGGCTTCCCAACTGTTGCGGGTGGGTGCGCAGTCTGCTGTTTTGCAAATTTACGCAGAACATCATTGCCTAAACGCTGCAACTTATAACCCCATCCAATCATTGTCTTGCGAGCAAGATGAATAGATTCAGGACTTGTGGCATTCAGGAAGAACATGGATGCTGCTGTTCCGGGATTGAAACGCTGCTGGCCCATCTTGCGCAAGAGGTTACGCATATTCATCGTCACATCACCAAAGTCAATTTTGACTGGGCAAGGCGTTAAGCATTTATGACAAACCGTGCAATGCGCAGCTACATCATCAAACATTTCCCAATGACGAATTGAAACGCCACGTCGTGTTTGTTCTTCGTATAAGAAGGCCTCAATCAACAATGAAGTCGCCAAAATTTTGTCGCGCGGGCTATAAAGTAAATTAGCTCGGGGTACATGGGTAGAGCAAACTGGCTTGCATTTTCCGCAACGTAAGCAATCTTTCACGCTATCGGCAATAGCGCCAATATCACTTTGCTGCATGATGATAGATTCATGACCCATCAAGCCAAAGCTAGGTGTATATGCCATGCTGAGATCAGCATGTGGCATTAATTTACCCTTGTTAAAACGACCTTCTGGATCTACCCGATTCTTATAGCTACGGAAATCTTTCAATTCATCTTCAGTGAGATATTCCAGCTTGGTAATACCGATGCCGTGCTCACCAGAAATCACACCATCCAAAGAGCGTGCAAGCTTCATGATGCGATCAACAGAATGATGTGCGTCTTGCAACATCTCATAGTCATCTGAGTTCACGGGAATATTGGTGTGTACATTTCCATCACCAGCATGCATATGGAGTGCAACAAAAACGCGCTTACGCAATATCTTTTTATGAATCGCCTCAAGCTCATTGAGAATAGGCTCAAATGCTAATCCGCCAAAAATAATCCGTAGCTCAGCACGAATTTCCTCTTTCCACGAGGCACGTAAAGAGTGATTTTGTAACTGCGGGAAATAGACATCCATCTGAGTAAGCCACTCAGCCCAACGCTGACGAACATTCTCAATTAACTCAAGAGCCTGCTGAACTCGGTCGCCTAAGATCTCAGCCGTCGGAATCTCATAGTCTTCATCGCCCTTACCAAGCGGTAATGCACTCTTACCCAAGAATGCCTCTAGGCCATCAAGTACTTGAAGCTTATTTTTAAGTGATAGCTCAATATTGATGCGATCAATGCCATCGGTGTATTCACCCATGCGCGGCAAAGGAATCACCACATCTTCATTAATCTTAAAAGCATTGGTATGGCGGGCAATGGCGGCAGTACGCGCACGATCCAACCAGAATTTCTTCCGAGCGTCAGCACTTACAGCAACAAAGCCCTCTCCAACACGCAAGTTAGCCATGCGTACAACTTCACTCGTTGCTGCTGCGACAGCCTCTTCATCATCGCCTGCAATATCACCAATCAATACCATCTTAGGCAAACTATTTCGCTTGGATTTGGTGGAATAACCCACCGCCCTGAGATAGCGATCATCTAAATGCTCGAGGCCAGCCAAAATAGGGCCGCCCTGTTTGCTCAAGCCATCGAGGTAAGCCTTGATTTCTACAATGCTCGGAATAGCGTCGCGCGCTTGACCAAAAAATTCCAAACAAACGGTGCGCATAAATTTAGGCATGCGATGCAAGATCCAGGTTGCACTGGTAATCAGACCATCACAACCTTCTTTTTGCACGCCAGGTAAACCTGATAAAAATTTATCAGTAACGTCTTTGCCTAAACCTTCTTTACGAAAACGCTTACCTTCTACTTCAAGTAATTCTGTTTTCAAAATACGTTGACCAGGTTCACTCAATCCATCAGACCAAGTTAACTGAAAGCGAACCACATCTACTTCATGAATTTTCCCGAGGTTGTGATCCAGACGCTCAATATCTAACCAATTTCCTTCGGGATCTACCATACGCCAGCTAGCCAAATTATCTAAAGCGGTACCCCACAAAACTGCTTTCTTGCCGCCCGCATTCATGGCGATATTTCCGCCGATACAGCTAGCATCTGCCGATGTAGGATCAACCGCAAACACAAGCCCAGCATGCTCTGCAGCATCTGCGACGCGGCGGGTAACTACCCCAGCACCAGTAAAGATGGTTGGCACTTCGTGTGCTACGCCAGGCAAATGCATAGTCTTTACGCCACCGATGTTCTCTAACTTTTCGGTGTTAATTACTGCTGACATGGCATAGAGAGGAATTGCGCCGCCGGTATAACCAGTGCCACCTCCACGAGGAATAATAGTGAGACCTAACTCTACGCAAGCTTTTACCAAGCCTGGAATCTCGGATTCATAATCCGGCTTCAAAACGACCAGCGGAAATTCAACGCGCCAGTCAGTAGCATCAGTCACATGAGCAGCACGTGAGACACCATCAAAACAAATATTGTCTTTGGCAGTGTGGCGGCCTAAATCTTTCAAAGCCCGCTTGCGAATTTTTTCGACTTCCTTAAAACCATTTTCAAAGTTTTCGATAGCGCGGTAAGCAGCAGCTAAGAGAATCTCAACCTGATCAGCCGACTCACCCGCATTACGCTTTTTGACCTCGCCCAAACGATGCCATAAAGCATCAATCAGTTGTTGGCGACGCTTGGCGTTATCCAATAAATCGTCTTGGAGAAATGGATTGCGCTGGACGACCCAAATATCACCCAAGATTTCAAACAACATTCGGGCAGATCGGCCAGTACGGCGGACACCGCGCAGATTATTCAATACGCGCCATGACTCCTCACCTAATAGGCGAATCACAATTTCTTTGTCAGAAAAGGAGGTGTAGTTGTAAGGAATCTCACGCAAACGGGGGAAGCCCGCTTCAGCGTCCAACAACTGGTTCAAAGCCAATGGTGCATTCATAGCGACATATTTGATAAATAAGCATTTTAATAGAGCAAAGCTGATAGTGGCAGGAAACACAGAAAGTTGTTGGCTAAAGACATAAACCCTTGCAAAACTAAGGGCTTAGAGCTCATCCGTGGTACGCTCATCGGATGGCAACGAACTATCTAAAGAAAATTTTATCGGCTCGCGTCTATGACGTGGCTAGAGAAACTGAGCTCCAACTAGCCCCCGAACTCAGTAAGCGCTTAGGTAATCAGGTTTTGCTGAAAAGAGAGGATAACCAGCCGGTTTTTTCCTTCAAACTGCGTGGCGCCTATAACAAAATGGCCCATTTAAGTCCTGAGGCTCTGAAACGCGGGGTAATCGCAGCTTCAGCAGGCAATCATGCCCAAGGGGTAGCCCTTTCTGCCTCCAAAATGAAATGCAAGGCCGTCATAGTGATGCCGGTAACGACTCCAAGCGTCAAAATCGATGCTGTCAAAGCCCGTGGGGGCTCTTGGGTAGAGGTGATCCTGCATGGAGAGTCTTATAGTGATGCCTTTAAGCATGCTGAGCTTTTAGAGAAAAAACGTGGACTGACCTTTGTGCATCCCTTTGATGATCCTGATGTCATTGCAGGTCAAGGAACAATCGCTCAAGAAATTTTTCAGCAATACCAAGAACCTATTGAAGCCGTCTTTGTTGCCATTGGCGGTGGCGGTCTCATTGCTGGTATTGGCGAATATGTCAAAGCAGTTAGTCCTAAGACAAAAGTGATCGGTGTGCAGGCCTCAGATTCTGATGCCATGAAACGCTCACTCAAAGCAAACAAGCGCATTGAAATGAAAGATGTGGGTTTGTTCTCTGACGGTACTGCAGTCAAATTAGTTGGTAAAGAAACTTTCCGCATCTGCAAAAAAGTAGTGGATGACATCATCACTGTGGATACCGATGAAATCTGCGCTGCAATCAACGACGTCTTTACAGATACACGGAGCATTCTTGAGCCTGCAGGCGCCCTAGCTATTGCTGGCATGAAGAAGTATGTAGAGAAACATCGCACTAAGAAGAAGACATTAGTTGCTGTTGCTTGCGGCGCCAACATGAACTTTAGTCGCCTGCGTTTTGTGGCAGAACGTGCTGATGTTGGTGAATTCCGTGAAGCCGTATTTGCTGTCACGATTCCTGAAGAGCGAGGATCTTTTAAACGCTTTTGCGAGCTACTAGGTAAGCGTAATGTCACGGAGTTTAACTATCGCATTGGCGATCAAAGTGAAGCCCATATCTTTGTTGGTATCAGTACTCAAAAGGCTGGTGATAGCGAAGCAATTGCGAAGCATTTTCGTAAAGCAAAGTTTGCAACTATCGACCTCACTCATGATGAGCTAGCTAAGTCCCATCTACGCCATATGGTTGGTGGTCACTCTGCACTTGCTAAAGATGAATTACTTTACCGCTTTGAGTTTCCGGAACGTCCTGGTGCTTTGATGAAGTTTTTAACAAGCATGGCGCCTAACTGGAATATCAGTTTGTTCCATTACCGCAATCACGGCGCTGACTATGGACGCATTTTGATTGGTATTCAGGTACCCAAGAACGAACAGCAAAAATTCCAGAAATTCTTGGCGACCCTAGGATATCCTCATTGGGATGAAACCCATAATCCGGCGTATCGATTATTTCTAAAATGAGATGAATTCGTAAGATGTCATACACACTGACCGGAAAACTTGTTGTAGCGATTTCATCGCGGGCACTCTTTGATTTTGAAGAGGAGAATCGCATCTTTGAATCTGCTGATGACAGCGCCTACATGAAGCTACAGTTAGAGCGTCTAGGTGAGGCAGCCCAGACAGGTGTGGCCTTCCCCCTAGTCAAGAAGCTCCTTGCTTTTAATGAAGAAGGTGAACAGCGTGTTGAGGTGGTGATTCTTTCGCGCAATGACCCAGTCAGCGGCTTACGTGTGTTCCGCTCCGCCGAACACCATGGCTTGCATCTTGAGCGTGGCGTATTTACACGTGGCCGACCTCCTTATCACTACCTGCGTTCATTGCATGCCAACCTCTTTTTGTCTGCTAATGAAGATGATGTGAGAGCAACCATTGATGCAGGCTTTCCAGCTGCACGGGTTTATCCAGAGTCAAGCAAAACAGCTGAGTCACATCCTAAAGAAATCCGCATTGCATTTGACGGAGACGCCGTTCTGTTTTCTGATGAAGCTGAACAGGTATTCCAGAAAAAGGGATTAGAGGCTTTTGTTGACCACGAAAGTAAAAAAGTCGATATCCCTTTGCCTCCAGGACCCTTCAAGCCTTTGCTAGAAGCACTACATAGACTTCAGCGCTCTACCAGTGAAAACGGCATGCGTATTCGAACCGCCTTAGTCACAGCTCGCTCAGCACCCGCGCATGAACGTGCCATTCGGACCCTTATGGCATGGGGCGTGGATGTTGATGAAGCCATGTTCTTGGGTGGCCTATCCAAGAGTGAATTCTTACGCGAATTCGAGCCGGACTTTTTCTTTGATGATCAAACAGGCCATTGCCAATCTGCTGCTAGCGTCGCCCCAACAGGACACGTTGTCTCTGGCGTTTCTAACAAACCCAAAAATAAGTAGCATTCACTTTTTTTTATTCCATGGCTACATTACCACTCGGTCAGTCCACGCAATATCCAGATCAATATGATCCAGGCTTGCTCTTTCAGATTCCGCGTACAGAAAACCGCCTGAAATTAGGCATCAAAGAAAATCAAGCCTTGCCATTTGTCGGTGTTGATATCTGGAATGCATTTGAGTTGAGTTGGTTAAACCCTAAAGGTAAACCTCAAATCGCTTTAGCTGAATTTCAGATTCCGGCAGATTCACCGCACATGATTGAATCAAAATCTTTCAAGCTCTACCTCAACAGCCTCAACAATGCGTACTTTGCTGATGAAAATGAACTACGTGAACGACTGATCGCTGATTTATCTGCAGCAGCCGGCAGCAAGATCACTGCGCGTATCCAAGCAAACGAGACGATTGCCAAAAAGGGTATGCAAGAAATGGGTGGGGTTTTATTGGATCGTCTAGATATTGAGATTGATCCGCGTATTCCAGCCGATCCCTCTTTACTGGGTGTTAATGAAGACTTTGGCCCCATTGAGCAATGTCTTGTTTCTCATTTACTCAAATCCAATTGCCCCGTCACAGGCCAACCTGATTGGGCTAGCGTACAAATTCGCTACCAAGGTCGTCCGATTTTGGAAGAAGGATTACTGCGCTATCTGATTGGCTTTAGGCAATTAGGTGAGTTTCACGAGCATTGTGTTGAAACGATTTTTAGCGACATCAAACGTGAATGCAAGCCTGACAAGCTATCAGTCTATGCACGCTACACCAGACGCGGAGGACTTGATATCAACCCTTTCCGCACAGATCACAATGCTCCTTGGCCTGACAATACTCGTCACGCCCGTCAGTAATGATTTAAAAGATTGCGGCAATAAAAAACCCCTTGTAGGAATTCCTAGAAGGGGTTTTTTATTAATGCAGTGTTACTTAAAACGGAATGTCGTCATCCATGGCACCGAGTGAAGCAGCGTTTGAAGCTGCTGGTGCTGATTGCTCAGAAGGCTTAGAACGACTGTAACTTTCGCCACCATCACCACCGCCACCTACAGGCTTACCACCAAGCATTTGCATGGTTTCTGCCACGATTTCGGTTGAATACTTTTCTTGGCCACTAGCATCAGTCCATTTACGCGTACGCAAACGACCTTCAACATATACCTGTGAACCTTTTTTAAGATATTGACCAGCGATTTCTGCAAGCTTTCCAAAGAAGGCAACACGATGCCATTCTGTGGTTTCTTTCATTTCACCAGTTTGCTTGTCTTTGTAACGATCAGATGTTGCTACTGAAATATTTGTAACGGCGTCGCCGCTTGGCATGTAACGTGTTTCTGGATCGCGTCCTACGTTACCTACGATGATGACTTTATTTACCGAAGCCATGTTGTCTCCCGAAGAAAAATACTACTGTTATTACTACTCAAAAATGAACTACTTACTTTAATTAAATCAATCCAGCTACGGCTATGTCTTTAGGGCTACATCCTTTGATTCTGTTGCTCTGCTTGGCATTTCACCCATCGACCAAGCAATTATAAGCCAGCCAACTAACATGGCCGCACCCGCTACAAAGACTGATAAATCACCATGGCTATCCATTAAATAACCCCCTAGTAATGCACCTGAAAAGAGGCCGATGGATTGTGTAGTGTTGTAAACACCCAAAGCGGTTCCCTTTGATTCTTTTGCATAACGAGTCACTAGTGATGGTTGTAGAGCCTCTAGTAGATTAAAGCCCACAAAGTAAACCAATAATGCGATAGCGATAAGAGTTACGGATGAAGCTTGCGTAAAGATAATCTCTGCGGCCAAGAGAAAAATAATGGCAATCAATAGCACTTGTCGTATGCGCTGTTTTTTCTCGCCGTAAATTAAAAGAGGGACCATAAATACAAAAGAAAGTAAAACAACTGAGAGATAAATTTGCCAATGCGCAGAGAGTGGAAAGCCTGCTTGCTCTAATAAACGGGGCACCACTAAAAACATGGCTACTTGGGTGGCGTTTAATACAAATACACCAACGTTTAAGCGCATGAGCTCTGGTCGAAGAAACACGACTTTTAGCGTCTCTTGTTTCACTTTTACTTCAGGCATATTGCTTGGCAATACAAAATATGCCACCAACATCGCTATTACTCCCAAGAATGCCAGGACCACAAACATGCCACTTAAGCTAATCATGCGATAAAGGGGGGAGGCAACCACGAGGGAAATGGCAAATGAAAGAGAAATGCTGGCACCCACTAAGGCCATTGCTTTGCTGCGCACCTGCTCACGAGTCAGATCAGCAACCCATGCAGAAACAGCAGCAGAAATTGCTCCAGCACCCATGACACCCCTACCAATGGCAATCCACAGCAAATCATCCTTAGTTGCACAAATCAAGGCGCCCGCGACAAATAGGGACAGCCCCCATAGAACCACCTTTTTACGGCCGATTTGATCAGAAAGCCTGCCCAAGGGAATGTGAAAGCAAGCCTGGACAATATTGAACATCCCCAATGCAAGCCCTATTAGAAAGGCTTGATCGCCACCGGGTAGGTCTTTGGCGTGAATACTAAAAACGGGCAAAAGCAAAAAAAGGCCCAACATACGGAGGCCAAAGATGCCTGCTAAGGCCAGAGTGGAGCGAAGTTCAGAAGAATTCATGGGAAAGAGCTATATTAACAAGTTACGCTAAAAAATCATGAATAACGAAATTAAGATCCGCGGTGCCCGCACCCACAACCTCAAAAACATCAATCTAGATATCCCTAGAGAGAAATTGGTCGTTCTCACTGGCTTATCTGGATCTGGCAAAAGCTCTCTTGCTTTTGATACCTTATATGCCGAAGGTCAGCGACGCTATGTTGAATCACTGTCTGCTTATGCACGTCAGTTTTTGCAACTCATGGAAAAGCCAGACGTCGACACGATCGAAGGTTTATCGCCAGCAATTTCGATTGAACAAAAAGCAACCAGTCATAACCCTCGTTCAACTGTAGGTACGGTTACCGAGATTCATGATTACCTCCGACTGTTGTTTGCACGCGCGGGTACCCCTCACTGCCCAGATCACGACCTGCCATTAGAAGCGCAAAGTGTTTCACAAATGGTGGATACCGTACTGTCAATGCCCGAAGATACTAAGCTCATGATTCTGGCGCCAGTCATCAGCGAGCGTAAAGGCGAATTCGTAGATCTCTTCCAAGACCTGCAGGCACAAGGCTTTGTGCGCTTTAGAGTTCGCTCTGGTGGCGGCACCACTAATACTGCTAAAGCAGAAATCTTTGAAGTTGACCAACTGCCAACGCTTAAGAAAAACGATAAGCACTCTATTGAAGTCGTAGTAGATCGCATTAAAGTTCGTCCAGATATTCAACAACGTCTTGCTGAGTCTTTTGAAACAGCTCTGCGTTTAGCAGATGGTAAAGCAATGATTGTGGACATGGATACTGGCAAAGAGATGATTTTCTCAAGCAAGTTTGCTTGTCCAGTCTGCTCATACTCATTACAAGAACTAGAGCCTCGTCTCTTCTCTTTTAATAATCCCATGGGCGCTTGCCCTTCTTGCGATGGCCTAGGTCATCAGTCTTTCTTTGACCCCAAACGCATCGTGGCTCATCCTGATTTATCGCTAGCGTCTGGTGCCATCAAAGGTTGGGATCGTCGCAATCAGTTCTATTTCAAGCTATTACAGACTCTTGCTAAGCATGGTGGCTTTGATGTTGAAAAGCCGTTTGAGACCTTATCCAAAAAACAGCAAGACTTGATCTTATTAGGTTCGGGCGATATCACCATCCCATTTGAATACATTAATGAGCGCGGTAAAAACAGTATTCGGGAACACGCTTTTGAAGGAATAGTTGCGAACTTTGAAAGACGTTACCGCGAAACAGACTCGATGACAGTTCGCGAGGAACTCTCGCGCTATCAGAATGTTCAAACTTGCCCAGCATGTAATGGCAGTCGTTTACGTAAAGAGGCGCGCTTTGTCAAAGTGGGTGAGAAAAAACAATCTCGCGCCATTTATGAAATCAGTGCTTTACCTCTGAAGGAAGCGAAAGAATATTTTGAAGCCCTTGAACTCAAAGGCGCAAAAAGAGAGATCGCTGACAAAATCGTAAAAGAAATCAGCGCACGTCTTCGCTTTTTGAATGACGTTGGTCTTGACTACCTCTCACTTGAGCGTAGCGCCGATACCCTGTCTGGAGGGGAAGCGCAGCGTATTCGCCTTGCATCCCAGATTGGCTCTGGCCTCACGGGCGTGATGTATGTTCTAGATGAACCCTCTATTGGCTTGCATCAACGGGATAATGATCGCCTTATTGGGACTCTCAAACATTTGCGTGACCTTGGTAATAGCGTTCTAGTTGTAGAGCACGATGAAGACATGATTCGTGCCTCTGACTGGGTTATTGATATCGGCCCTGGTGCTGGCATTCACGGTGGTGAAGTGGTGGCACAAGGTACTCCTGACGAAGTCGAGGCCAATCCCAACTCGCTCACTGGAGCTTATCTAGCAGGACGCGAAGCGATTGCGGTTCCTGAAAAACGGATTCCGGTAAATGATCGCTTTTTAGAAATCATTGGTGCACGCGGCAATAACCTGCAATCAGTTCATGCCAAGATTCCAGTTGGATTATTAACTTGCGTTACGGGTGTTTCAGGCTCTGGTAAATCCACTTTGATTAATGACACTCTGCACCATGCAGTAGCGCAACACTTATATGGCTCAAACGCTGAGCCAGCAGCGCATGACACCATGAAAGGCCTTGAGTACTTTGACAAAGTAATTAGTGTTGATCAATCACCGATTGGTAGAACTCCTCGCTCAAATCCAGCAACCTACACCGGGCTGTTTACGCCAATTAGAGAGCTCTTTGCAGGCGTACCTGCTTCACGTGAGCGCGGCTATGAAGCTGGTCGCTTCTCCTTTAACGTGAAAGGGGGTCGCTGCGACTCCTGTGAAGGTGATGGCGTTCTTAAAGTGGAGATGCATTTCTTACCAGACGTCTATGTGCCTTGTGATGTTTGTCATGGCAAGCGTTATAACCGCGAAACTTTAGATATTCGCTACAAAGGTAAAAACATTCATGAAGTGCTATCGATGACCATCGAACAAGCGCATGAATTCTTCGAGGCAGTCCCTGTTGTCAAACGCAAACTCAAAACATTGCTAGACGTAGGCTTGGGTTATGTAAAGCTTGGACAAAGTGCCACAACCCTCTCTGGTGGTGAAGCACAGCGGGTCAAACTCTCACTTGAACTATCTAAACGCGATACCGGCAGAACACTCTATATCCTCGACGAGCCAACAACCGGTTTGCACTTCCATGATATTCAGCTCTTGCTCACTGTGATTCAGACTTTGAAGAAACAAGGTAATACCATCGTCATCATTGAGCACAACTTAGATGTGATCAAAACAGCGGATTGGATTATTGACCTCGGACCCAAAGGCGGCGCTGGCGGTGGCCAGATTATCGCCACAGGAACTCCAGAAGAGGTTGCTAAGAATGAGGCGAGCTTTACTGGCCACTACTTGGCGCCACTATTGACTCGTAAGGCTGTGCCTGCCAAGAAAAAGAAATAAACCGATCTCAGAGTAATTTAGCTTCTGCTAAATCGGTCGCCTCTGAATTGCCTGAGATCACTAAAATATCATTGGCCTCTAATTGCAAATCGGGTGATAGGGGGAGTTTCACATAATCAGCGTTGCTACCCTTGCGTCTCACAGCCTGAACGCTGACGCCCTCATTCTCTAGATGGAGCTCGCCCAAGGTTTTACCAACTGCCTGGGATTTTGGTAACAAAGTAATCGAGTGTAATCTCCAGGATTCATTAGAACCAAAATCATCATCAGCTGACCCGCGGAAGTAGCCCCTCAACAAGCTATAGCGCTCTTCTCTTGCAGTAGTAATTCTTCTAACCACCTTACGCATGGGTACACCCATAATTAATAGAACATGGGAGGCAATCATCAAACTACCTTCAATGAGCTCAGGCACTACTTCAGTTGCGCCAGCTGCCTGTAGCTTGGCAATATCTGCATCATCTCGTGTACGTACCAGTACTGTCATGCCGGGACGTAAATGCTCTACCTGTCTTAGAACGCGCAAACTGGCGGCAGTATCAGCGTAGGTAATCACGACAGCCTTGGCTCTATTAAGGCCTGCTGCATTTAAATAATTTTCACGACTAGCATCACCGTAAACTACATTGTCACCGGCAGCTGCAGCCTCTTTCACCCGATCTGGATCTAAGTCCAAAGCAATATAAGGAATCTTTTCTTGATCCAGCATGCGTGCCAAACTTTGGCCAGATCTTCCAAAGCCGCAAATAATGACATGGTTCTCATTACGAACGCTTTTAGCAGCAACACGCGTTAATGCTAGTGATTGCAATAGCCACTCATTACTAGAAAAACGCATCGCTATACGATCGCTATATTCAATTAAGAATGGCGCACAGAACATCGAGAGCAACATCGCCGCCAATACCGCTTGACTTAATACCGGATCAATTAAGTCCAAGCCGTCAATTTGATTGAGCAATACAAATCCGAATTCACCGGCTTGTGCCAAACATAAGCCGGTGCGAATCGACACGCCAAGGCTTGAACCAAAGGCGCGAGACAGAATGGCGATCAAACCAAACTTAAATAACAAGGGGCCAATCAGCAGCAGCAAAACCAAGACCCACTGCTCACGAATGACATTGAAATCCAACAACATGCCAATCGTAATAAAGAAGAGTCCGAGCAGAACGTCACGGAATGGTTTGACGTCCTCCTCAACTTGATGACGATAGGGCGTTTCCGAAATCAACATGCCTGCAAGGAATGCGCCGAGCGCGAGTGACAAACCAAAATGCTCTGTTAAACCGGCCATACCCAACACAATGAGCAAGAGATTCAGCATGAATAATTCTTGTGAGCGTAGCTTGGCTACTAACTTAAACCAGCGACTCATCAATGTTTGGCCGATGAAGAAAATCAGCACCAGAGCAATCATGATTTTGATTGAGGCCGTTGTTAGCGCAACAAATAGGTCGGCAGAATTTTTTCCCAAGGAAGGCAATAAGATCAATAAGAAGACCACTGCCAAATCTTGGAACAGCAAAATACCGACCACATTACGTCCATGCTCTGCTTCTAACTCAGAGCGATCAGAAATCAGTTTGGTCACAATTGCAGTGGAGGACATCGCTAAGGCACCACCTAAAGCAATAGCTGCATGCCAAGAAATGGGATAAATCCAGTTCATGAGAAGGCTGGCCGGAACGGCCAACAACATCGTCAAGACCACCTGACTTCCGCCAAGACCAAAAACGATCCCGCGCATTGCCCTTAGCTTATGAAGGTTAAATTCCAGGCCAATGGAGAACATCAAGAAAACCACCCCAAATTCCGCTAAATACTTGACGGTGGCCGAATCATTTGCCAAACCTAGGGCGTGGGGTCCAATCAAGACGCCAATGGCCAAATAGCCCAAAATAGGGGGTAAGCCAAAATAGCGGAAAATAACCACTCCGGCCACACCAGAGGCCAAGAGAATGAGAGTTAACTGAAGGACTGACGGCATATACTTACTCGATGATAGCTAAGACTCGTGAACGAACCCTAAAGCTTGCGCGTGACACCCTCACTATTGAGGCTGCAGCACTGCAAACCATGCGTGATCGCCTTGAAGGCGCCGGTGCAGATGCCCTCGTTTTGGCTGTGGATCTCTTACATGGCTGTAAAGGCCGCATTGTGGTTTCTGGAATAGGCAAATCGGGCCATATTGCCCGCAAGATTGCAGCTACCTTTGCCTCGACCGGATCCCCTGCTTTTTTTGTACACCCCGCTGAAGCCAGCCATGGTGATTTAGGCATGGTGACTCGTGATGATGTTTTTGTAGCACTCTCCAATTCGGGAGAGACGGAAGAACTGCTCACGATTGTTCCCATCGTCAAGCGTACGGGTGCCAAATTAATTGCCCTAACAGGCGCGCCAAACTCCTCACTCGCTAAATTGGCAGATGCCCATCTTGATACCAGTGTAGAAAAAGAAGCCTGCCCTTTAAATCTAGCACCAACCACCAGCACTACTGCCACCTTGGCTATGGGTGATGCACTTGCAGTTGCCTTACTAGATGCCAGAGGATTTGAAGCAGCAGATTTCATTCGCTCACATCCAGGTGGCCGCTTGGGTCGCAAACAGTTAATGCATGTGAGTGAAGTCATGCGCTCTTTTGATGACACACCAAAAATTTCTATCAAGGCCTCACTACAAGATGCTTTACTAGAGATGACTGCTAAACGCATGGGCATGGTCATCACCTTAGATGAAGCAAACAAAGTCAATGGGATCTTTACTGATGGTGACTTGCGTCGTTTATTAGAAAAAACAAGCAATCTTGATGGCGTCACCATTAAAGATGCCACCACTTCTACACCGCGCACCATTCCGCCTGAGCTCATTGCCGAAGAGGCGATTGAGATGATGGAGAAGCATCGTATTAACCAACTAGTAGTGACTGATGCTTCAGGAAGCCTCTTAGGAGCACTGAATCTGCATGACTTGTTTGCAGCCAAAGTTATTTAATACCCTGGTTTAAATCATGCCTAACGCTTTTGGTACCCACATCACCAACCCTGAAACCCAATATCCACAAGCCTGGGAGCGTGCGGGGAATGTCAAGCTATTGGTACTCGATGTCGATGGCGTTCTCACCAACGGTCAAGTTTGGATTGGCAGCGATGGCAAGGAAGCTTTAAAAGCGTTTGATATTCAGGATGGTTTAGGCATCAAATTATTAGAGCAATCTGGTATTCCTACTGCCATCATCACAGGCCGAAATTCTAAAATGGTTTTAGCGCGCTGCGAAGAGTTAGGAATTAAACACGTTCACATGGGCGTTGAAAATAAAGCGCTCGCATTAGATGAGGTTCTAAAGGCGCTGGGGTTAGGTGCAAGCGATTGCGCCGTGATGGGTGATGATTGGCCTGATCTTGCCATGATGAAGAATGCTGGATTTCGAGTTTGTCCAGCCCAAGGGCATGAAGCAGTGAAAGCATTTGCTCACTATGTGACTACTCATTCAGGCGGAAACAGTGCTGTACGCGAAGTATGTGATCTCATTCTTAAGGCACAAAACCGCTATGAAGACCTTCTTAATAAGGCTCGTCAGTAAGCAATGGCTTTGAATTCTCAAAAAATCAAAGTAGGTATCTTACGCACCTTGCTCGGCCTAACGCCGCTGCTATTGATGGGCTTATTAACGCTCACCACTTTTTACTTAGTGGAAAAAAACACGCCACAAGAAAAGTCGACTACTGAGCGAGTCCGTCTACACGAGCCCGACTACACCATTGAAGTGGGTACTTTGACCGCCTTAAATGAATTAGGCACTACTAAATATCGAGTGATGGGCAAAAAACTCATCCACTACGATGATGATGCATCGATTGATATTTTGACGCCGCGGATGCGACTATTCCAAACGGATAAGGCGCCAGTTACTGTCAAAGCGGATACTGGTCATTTAGATGGCGATCTCACCATCATGGATTTATATGACAATGCTGAAATCTTTCGTCCTGCTCAACCGGCAACCGAAACCCAAGCAGCAAGCTTGAGAATGCTGGCCTCCTCTAGCTATTTCAAAGTATTCATTAATGATGACATTATTGAAACGAACAAGCCCGTTACGCTCGAGCAAGGCATGTCGATCATGAACTCTAACGACGGAGGCACTTTCAATAACGTTGATCAAAGTATGAGACTGTCTGGTCGAGTAAAGGGTCGCATTGAACGTGCGCCTAAGGAAGCTCAATAAGATGCTGAGCCAAAAAGTATTCTTGCGTGGTGCTCTGGCTTTGTCAGCGTTACTAGGTTTCAGCAACCTTCATGTTGCTCACGCAGAAAAAGCGGATCAAGATAAACCCATCATCCTTGAAGCTGAAAAAGTTTTTGGTAATGACACTACACAAATATATGACCTCAATGGTGACATACTCCTGGTAAAGGGAAGCATTGTTGTCACAGGGGAAGATGGGCAGATTCGAATTGATCCAGAGGGTTATGAATTTATTGATATCAAAGGGACGCCTGAAGTTGTTGCTACCTTTAGACAGCGTCGCGAAGGGCTTGCTAATGAATTTATGCAAGGTCGAGGCGTATATACAACCTATGATGCAAAAACTGAAATACTCACACTCACCGGTGATGCCAGCCTGAAGCGCCTACTCAATATGCAAATGTTGGATCAGCTCAAGGGTTGGAAAATTGAATACGATGATATAAAGCAGTACTATCGAGTTATACCCCCCAAAGATGCCAAGCCGGATGATCTGCCAGTGGCAAGAGCAATCCTTTCACCAAGACGAAAAGCCACATTAGAGAAATGACAGCGGATTTAGCTCAAACCGATAATCTCCCAACCCTTTCTGCACACCATCTGCAGAAACGTTATGGCTCTAGAACAGTGGTTCGAGACGTATCCGTACAAGTAAGATGCGGTGAGGTCGTTGGCCTTCTAGGGCCCAATGGAGCCGGTAAGACAACTTCGTTTTATATGATTGTGGGCTTAGTGCCTTTAGATGGTGGCAATATTGTTTTGGATGGGGCTGACATCACTCAACTCCCAATTCATGAGCGTGCCCGCATGGGTCTCTCCTACCTACCCCAAGAAGCTTCTGTATTCCGTAAGCTGAACGTGGCAGAAAATATTCAGGCTGTACTAGAGCTCCAGGTACAAGGTGGAAAACGACTAAGCAAAGCTGACATTGCTAAACGCCTCGATGAACTCCTTGGTGAACTGCAAATTAGTCACCTGCGTGATAACCCCGCCCTCTCTCTTTCTGGTGGTGAGCGCCGCCGCGTGGAGATCGCCCGAGCATTGGCATCATCGCCAAAATTCATATTGCTGGATGAACCCTTTGCAGGTGTTGACCCTATTGCCGTAGGGGAAATTCAGCGGATTGTGCGCTTTTTGCGTGACCGTCAAATCGGCGTATTGATTACCGACCATAATGTTCGCGAAACTCTAGGTATTTGTGATCACGCCTACATCATCAGCGAAGGCAGCGTATTAGCTGAAGGCAAGCCGGATCAAATTATTCAAAACGACGCCGTTCGTAGAGTTTATTTAGGCGAAAACTTCCGGATGTAAGCTGGTTGGGCCTCTTGGCCTCCAATCCGATAAAAAAGTGCTTTCCCCTCTTGGTTTTCAGCAGATTCGCTGATACGCTGGAGGTTCATGAATTTCCCTTTCCAAGCGATATCTCCAAAATTTCAGGGGCTTGCTGCGCACCCCAGGCATGAGCATGCGCACGCACTAATCAAAGGAGTTGCTAATGAATTTGAAAATTAATAGCCGTCATGTAGAAGTTACCCCCGCCATGCGCACGCACCTTGAGGCAGGCTTAGCTAAAATTCGTAAGCACTTTGACCACGTGATTGATGCCTCAGCCTTTCTGATAGTTGATAACGCAAAAGAAAAGGATTTACGTCAGAGCGCTGAGATCACACTCCATCTAAAAGGTAAGGAACTATTCGCTGAAGCACATAACGAGGATCTGTACCATGCGATGGACTCCGTTGTTGACAAACTCGAGCGTCAAGTCGTCAAGCATAAGGAAAAGATCCAAAATCACCATCACGAAAAGCATTTTGAGTAAGTAGCTTCGTCAGGACACCTATAATCATTTGACATGAATGCCCTGACCAATCTTTTTACCCTCGACTGCATTGCATTAGATAGCCCTGCCAATAACAGAGCTGATGCATTTGCAGCCGCAGGGGAGTTATTTTCTAAGCATGCTGGTATTGATTCCAGTGCGGTTGTCGACTTTCTCAACGCACGTGAAAATTTAGGATCTACCGCTCTAGGTGCTGGTGTTGCGATTCCCCACGGACGCGTTAAAGGTCTTAAGCAGCCCATCGCCGCTTTCATGAAGCTCAAAAATCCGATTGACTTTGTAGCCCCTGATGGCGAGCCAGTATCCATTTTGATTTTTTTACTTGTGCCCGAAAAAGCAACTCAACAACATCTCGAGATTTTGTCATCGATCGCACAGCTTTTGTCAGATGCAGATGCTCGTCAATTTTTATCTTCCTCAAACGAACCCCAAAAGGTATGTGAGTTTCTCCAACAATGGGGCTTACCACAATGACACAGCCCTTAATCTTAGATGGAGTAACCGCCCAGCAGATTTTTGATGACAATGTTTCTGATCTAAGGCTATCTTGGATCGCCGGCTTAGAGGGTGCTGATCGCGCTTTTCCATCTGAAGCACTGAAGGCTGCCGCGGCCAGCTCAGATTTAGTGGGTCACTTAAACCTCATTCATCCTAGCCGTATTCAGATCTTTGGTGAGCAAGAGATTAATTACCATGCAGCGCTTGAGCAAAAACAAAAACAAGAACAAATCTCAGACTTAATTTCAAAGATGCCTCCCTGCGTGATTGTTGCCGATGGCAAATCAGTAGATCCTGATTTACAACTTTTTTGCCAGCGCACCTCTACACCGCTATTTACTACGAATATTTCTGCAGCTGAAGTCATTGATCATCTACGCATTTACTTAACCAAAATTGGCGCGCCTCAAATTACGATGCATGGTGTGTTCATGGATATTTTGGGTTTAGGAGTTTTGATTACTGGTGAGTCTGGCCTAGGTAAAAGTGAGCTAGGTCTTGAGTTGATTTCTCGTGGCCATGGTTTGGTAGCGGATGATGCTGTAGATTTTGCTAGATTGGGACCAGACTATATCGAGGGTCGATGCCCAGTCATTCTGCGTAACTTGCTTGAAGTTCGTGGACTAGGCTTGTTAGACATTCGCACTATTTTTGGCGAAACAGCAGTACGCCGAAAACTGAAGCTACGCCTGATTGTTCAACTTGTGCGTAGAACTGATGGTGAATTTGAAAGATTGCCCTTAGAAGCTCAGCATATTGATGTATTGGGGGTACCGATTCGTACAGTCAAGATTCAGGTAGCTGCTGGTCGCAACTTAGCCGTACTAGTTGAGGCGGCAGTACGTAATACGATTTTGCAATTGCGCGGAATTGATACCTTAAAAGAATTTATTGAGCGCCAGCGCTTACAAATGAATGCTGAGGCAGACTCAAACAAGTCGCAAGGGCGATTACTTTAAATCATGCAAATTAATCTGATTACCGGAATCTCAGGCTCGGGTAAATCAGTTGCCCTGAGGGCATTTGAAGATGCTGGATACGACTGTGTAGATAACCTGCCAGTTTCTTTATTAGAAAGTCTGGTCAGCACCCTCGAGCAAGAAAAATGTGAACGTATTGCAGTTGCGATCGATGCCCGTCGCGGTCAGTCCATCGAAAATCTTCCTCTTATCTTAGAAAATCTGCGACGCAACCATCAAGTGCGTATCGTATTTTTAAATGCCAACACCAATACTTTAGTGCAGCGCTTTTCTGAGACAAGAAGACGTCACCCCCTATCTTCCAATGCAAAACAATCACAATCAGCAACGCTGATTGAGGCAATCGATAAAGAGCGCAAACTGCTCGAGCCCTTGCGTACACAGGCTCATAGTATTGATACCAGCAATATTCCAGCACATGCCTTGCGCTCCTGGATTCAAGACCTTCTCAAAGATAAGCCCCTAGGCCTCACCGTCGTTTTTGAATCCTTTGGCTTTAAAAAAGGGGTTCCGAGTGAAGCAGATCTCGTTTTCGATGTGCGCTGCTTACCCAATCCGCACTATGACAAAATCCTGCGCCCGCTAACGGGTAATGACAAGCCGGTAAAAGAATTCTTGGAAAAAATTCCAGAAGTCATGAGCATGGAAAGTGATATCACGCAATTTATTGATAAGTGGTTGCCGCACTATATTGCGGATGGCCGTAGCTACTTAACTATTGCGATTGGCTGTACTGGTGGTCAACACCGCTCGGTTTATCTAGTCAATCGAATTAGCGAACACTTTAGAGCGCAAAAAGATCTTGCTAATTTGCAGCTGAATTTTTTAGATCGCCACCGCGAATTAGACTCAATTTCTGCAAAAGCACTTTAATTGGTTGCGGTAAGCCGTAATGCCCAAGATGATTTAGGGCAACCCATTTGAGATTAGGGTCGGAGGGCTCAAATGGCGTCCTTAAATCTGCCCCCCATATATGCATCCATAAGCGACGATGAGTAAATATATGCTTAATCGACTCACTCTGCTTGAGGTTTTTGCAAGCCTTCAATAGGCTACTTGTCTGCTCCTGAGGAAGGACCATCTCAAGCAGCTGCTTAGCAGAAAGCCCAGGTGCTGACTTATTTCTCCAAGATGATTCTGGAAGCGACCAAAGGCCGCCCCAAATTGCCTTGCTTGGACGCTTTTGTAACAGCACAGAATTTCCACTTCTCAGCAACAACATATCGCAATCAAACTCTGGTGATTTTGCTTTGATATTTTTTTGTGGAAATAATAAAACTTGATCGCTTAAGTTGGCTTGGCACTCATTTAAAAAAGGGCACTTCTGCTCACCGCTTAAGCACACTGGCTTTCGTGCGGTACACCAGGTTGCCCCAAAATCCATCAAGGCCTGAGTGTATACGGGCATATCCTCAGGCTTACTTGGCAATAAGGTATTTGCCAAAGCCCACAGTCGATCATTCACTGCTTTTTCCTGAAGAGATCCCTCTTCTGCAAACAAGCGTGCCAAAATCCGCTTCACATTGGCATCTAGGATTGGTGCTTGCTCATGAAATGCAAATGCAGCAATAGCGCCTGCTGTGGAACGACCAATACCTTTAAGCTGCTCAAGTAGTACAGGATCACTAGGAAATTTTCCGGAGAACACATTGACTACCTGTTGTGCACAAGCATGTAAATTTCTGGCACGTGAGTAATAGCCAAGCCCTGCCCATTCTGCTAATACCTCATCCAGATTTGCGGCTGCTAATTTTCGAACCGTCGGAAATCGCTTCATAAAACGAGGGTAGCGCTCTAAGACTGTTGCTACTTGGGTTTGCTGCAACATAATCTCTGAAACCCAGACAGCGTATGGGTCGCGCTGATTTTGCCAAGGCAGGCCAGAACGCCCGCTACGCTGATGCCAAGCAATTAGTTTTTTAGAAAACTGATCTATTAACGTTTTTGACATTGAGGGCAGAAATAAGTGGAGCGCTGCCCCTGCACGATTTGTTTAATGGACGTCTTGCAAACTTTGCAAGGCTGATCCTTGCGGTCATAGACTTTTGTTTGCACCATGAAATGACCAGGATCACCTTCACTGTTGACGAAATCTTTCAAACTACTACCACCAGCAGCAATCGCTTTTTTTAAAATCAAACGTACTGCATTCGCTAAGCGCATACATTCCGGACGGGTTAATTTTCCAGCTGCTTTAGCAGGATGAATCTTTGCTTCAAATAAACTTTCTGAACAATAGATATTGCCCACACCAACGACCGCCTGGCCTGCGAGCAAAAATTGCTTGACTGCAATACTCCGTCCACGTGAGCATTCATACAAAATGTGACCACCCAAATCCCCAGCAAATTCTGGAGAGAATGGCTCGGTCCCTAATTTTTTTAATAAGGCAAATTCACCAATGGGTCCTTTAGTATTGGGATGCCATAAGACTGCGCCGAATTTTCTGGGGTCGTGTAATCGCAAGCTTAATTTGCCAAACTCCAGAGTCACTCGGTCATGGGTCTTTAGGGGGTCTGAGGCTGGCAACACCCTAAGGGTTCCCGTCATTCCTAAATGCAAGAGTAAAAATCCCGTATCGAGCTCCATTAGCAAATACTTACCCCGGCGCTCAATCGAGTGCACCTGCTGGTCTTGCAAAATGGTGGGTAGCGTCCGTGGAACAGGCCAACGTAAGCGCCCGTCTATGATCTTGACGGCACTAATCTTGCGCCCTATTAAATGAGGGGCAATTCCTAATCGGGTAACTTCTACTTCTGGAAGCTCTGGCATAAATGGATTGTAGATTCGCAGATTAGAATGTGCTTATGAGCAAATTCAGACTTAAGCCACTTTTGCAGAGTTTATTGATTGCCGCCTTAACAAGCGGAGTTGTCCTCCCATCTCAAGCTCAAAATAGCGGCCTAGAGTCTGGGGAGGCTGTTTTTGAGGTCCTCGCCTCAGAGATTGCCCTGCAGCGCGGAGAAGCAGGTCTAGCCTTTAATACCTATCTTGAAATGGCTCGGCAATACCAGGACCCACGATTGGCCCAAAGAGCTATGGAAATCGCCATTAATGCGGGCTCTCCTGCTTTAGCACTGCAGGCAGCCCAATCTTGGGCCAGTTTGGCCCCTGCTTCAGATGCTAAGCCTAAAGAAGTCTTAGTCACCCTGTTGATCTTAAGTGACCGCTGGTCGAATGCCATTGAACCTGCGATCAACCTGTTAAAGCAACAATCTCTTGCACAACAAGAAAACACACTAAAGCAGTTGCAGGGCTTGCTTGCAAGAGCCAAGGATGAATCGGAAGCCTTAAATGCTTTTTATGCAATTGCTTCTAGCGTTAAGACTCTGCCCAACGATGCGCCCTTGCTTTATACCTACGCCTTGTCCGCAGAAAAGGTAGGGCGCTTAGATGTGATGGAAAAAACATTGCGTGAGATTTTGCGCAAGAATCCAAACGATGTGAATGCATTGAATGCTTTAGGTTACTCATTAGCTGATCGCAATCTCAAATTAACAGAAGCTTTTACGCTGATTAGTAAAGCACATCAGCTTTCACCACAAGATAGCTTCATCTTAGATAGCCTAGGTTGGGTCAACTTTCGATTGGGTAAAAACACGCTCGCATTAGAACAACTACAACAAGCATTTAATACCAAACCAGAAGCCGATATTGCAGCGCATTTAGGAGAAGTGTTGTGGGTCCTGAATCGACCAGAGCAAGCAGAAGAGATTTGGCGTCAAGGTCAAAAGCTTGATGCTAATAATCCCACGCTTAAAGAAACTTTAAAACGCTTAAAGCCTAATTGGTCCGTTGCAGAGCGTGTCTCTAAAGGTTCTTGGGACGGTCGTTTTGCGGTGAAAGTGACCGGTCTTACTAATACCCAAAACCAAGGCGGCTCAGGCGGCTTTACCCTGACCCAAGATGAGCTTAAAGACATCTTAGAGATCCGCAATCCAATGGGCGGATCGATTGCCAAAATTACGATTACGCCTGGTGAGGCAAGTCTTGAGCGTGATGGTCAAGTCACCACTGCAATCGATGCCGATTCTTTAGTTCAAAATACTTTGGGACTGCCCTTACCTGCACGTGGTTTATCAGATTGGTTGCGAGGACAAATTCGTCCTGGCAGCAATGCAAGTGTAGAAAGAAATAGTAAAGGTCAGGTCAGTAAAATTGATCAAGATGGATGGAATTTAATCTATAGCTGGAATGATGCAAATCGCCTAGAAAAATTAACGATGACTCGTAGTTCAAATGTGGGGTCGATTGATATTCGCTTGGTATTTGATCGCCCAAATGATTAAGCCTCACACCGAGATCTTGGAGCTTCACTCTCCAGCAAAACTCAATTTATTTCTTCATATCATTGGTCGTCGATCTGACGGATACCATTTATTGCAATCTGTTTTTCAACTCATCGATTGGTGTGATGTACTCACACTTAAACTCATTCCAGAAAATGAAATTCGACGAATCAATCCTATTTCTGGCGTAGCACCTGAAGATGACTTAGTCGTTCGTGCAGCGAAATTATTGAAAGATTTTTCTGGTTGTCCGGGTGGCGTAGAAATTGATCTCAAAAAAGAAATTCCAATGGGTGCAGGTTTAGGCGGAGGGTCCTCCGATGCGGCAAGTACTTTGATTGGATTAAATGCCCTATGGAATCTCAATTTAGATAAACAAACATTAAGTACGCTGGGTTTAAAACTGGGGGCAGATGTGCCCTTCTTTATTTTTGGGAAAAATGCTTTTGTTGAGGGCATAGGAGAGAAAATTGAAGAAATTTCTCTGCCAACTCAGGATTTTTTGGTTATTTTTCCTAATCGAGGCATCGCTACCGCAAGCATTTTTCAAGACCCTCAATTGACCCGAGATCACGCTCCGATTACAATAGATGGCTTTCTTGCATCGCCACAGTTAGCACAAACGAATGATTGTCAGGCAGTAGCGGCGCGGATATGCCCAGAAGTGAAGCAAGCTTTAGATTGGATTAGCCAGGCAGTACCAGGCTCAGCGCCTAGAATGTCAGGCTCTGGAAGTAGCGTTTTTGCCGTCTTAGAGCCTAAGATCGACCACGCAAATCTTCATAATCTTTTGCAGAAGCTTCCTGAAGGGTGGGTAGGTAGGATTGTTAGGGGGTTAAATAAAAATCCCGCTTACAATTTGATTTCTTCAGAATGACCTGTAGGGGAATCGCCAAGCTGGTTAAGGCACTGGATTTTGATTCCAGCATGCGAAGGTTCGAATCCTTCTTCCCCTGCCAAATACTGTAGAAACGACACAGAAACCACTTAACCTCTACCCAAAGCCTATGTCCGCCCCCATGAACGCCGATTTATTGACTTTATTTACAGGCAACGCAAATCCCGTTTTGGCGCACGCTGTTGCCAAAGAGCTCAATCTCCAAATGGGCAAAGCCTTTGTAGGCCGGTTCTCCGATGGTGAGATTCAGGTGGAAATTCAAGAAAATGTACGCGGTAAAAATGTTGTTGTAATCCAATCAACCTGTGCTCCAACAAACGATAGTTTGATGGAGCTTATGATCATGATCGATGCTCTCAAGCGAGCATCTGCAAGCCGCATAACCGCAGTGATCCCTTACTTCGGTTACGCCAGACAGGATCGTCGCCCGCGCTCTGCCCGCGTTGCGATCTCTGCTCGTATCGTGGCAAACATGCTTCAGTCAGTAGCCGGCATCGAGCGTGTGCTGACCATGGATCTCCATGCTGACCAAATTCAAGGCTTCTTTGATATCCCTGTAGACAACATTTATGCATCGCCAGTGTTGCTGGCTGACCTAGAGGCACAGAAGACCAAAAAAGACCTCATCATTGTTTCCCCAGACATTGGGGGTGTAGTGCGTGCCCGCGCTATGGCTAAGCAATTGGGTACCGATTTAGCCATTATTGATAAACGTCGCCCCAAAGCAAACGTTTCTGAAGTAATGCACCTGATTGGCGAAGTAGAAGGCCGTCATTGCGTCATCATGGATGACATCATTGATACCGGCGGAACCCTCTGTAAGGCCGCTGAAGCGCTTAAAGAGCGTGGCGCCAAGGGTGTTACCGCTTACTGTACTCATGCGGTCCTGTCAGGCGGTGCTGTGGCTCGTATTGCCTCCTCTGAATTAGATGAGCTTGTAGTGACCGATACCATCCCATTGACCCCAGAAGCCATGAAAGTGGCCAAAATTCGTCAGTTGAGCGTGGCACCGATCCTGGCTGAAACCCTTTCCCGCATTAGTAAGGGCGATTCAGTCATGTCCATGTTTGCCGAATAAGCCAAAAAAGCTGTATTTACTTGCTTTTTGGTAGTTTTGAGCCATTTGTAGGCAAAAATACCCATTCCCACGATATAATTGAAGGCTTTTCTGTTTGGTCGCGAACGGAAATTAACCTTAAAAGGGAATTTGATATGAAAGTTGTAGCCTTTGAAAGAAGCGTACAGGGAACGGGTGCGAGCCGCCGTCTGCGCAATTCCGGTAAAACTCCGGGAATCGTTTACGGTAGTAAAGATCCAGCCTTGGTCATTGAGTTAGACCATAACGCGTTGTTCCATGCTCTCCGCAAGGAAGCATTCCACTCCTCCATTTTGGATTTGGAAATTGGTGGCAAAACACAAAAAGTGTTGCTGCGTGATTACCAGATGCATCCATTCAGGCCATTGGTTTTGCACATTGACTTCCAGCGCGTATCTGCGACTGAGAAAGTTCACATGCGCGTTCCATTGCACTTCACTAACGCCGAAACTTCAGCAGCTGTGAAATTGCAAGGCGCTGTTATTAGCCACATCCTCAACGATCTGGAAGTATCTTGCTTACCAGCAGACTTACCAGAGTTCCTTGAAGTGGACTTAGGCAAAATTGAAGTGGGTCATTCTATTCACGCTAAAGACGTTGCATTACCTAAAGGTGTTTCTTTGGTATTGCACGTTGAGCAAGAAAACCCAGTACTTGCAAATGCACGTATTCCTGCTGTTAAAGCCGCTGAAACTGAAGAGGCTGCTCCAGCCGCTGCAGCTCCAGCTGCCGCTCCTGCAGCGGATGCAAAAGATAAGGCTTAATGATTTAAAGTCGCATTCTTTGCAACCGAAGGCCCGCGAAAGCGGGCTTTCTTTTTTGTACTTTGTAGAAAAGCGTTTATATCTTTAAACTCCCACCATGACTAAATTAATTGTTGGCCTAGGCAATCCAGGCGAAGAACACGAAGTAGATCGGCACAATGCCGGCTTCTGGTTTGTTGATGCCCTAGCAAAACAATTGAATACGCGTTTTGAAACTGAAAAACGCTTTCATGGAAAAGTTGCTAAAGCGAAATGGGAAGGAGAGGATCTTTATCTTCTCAAGCCAAGCACTTATATGAATTTAAGTGGACAAGCTGTTGGAGCCTTGTGTCGCTTTCATAAAATCACCCCTCCTGACATTTTGGTAGTACAAGATGAGTTAGATTTAAAGCCGGGCACAGCACGTATTAAATTAGGTGGCGGAACAGGCGGACACAACGGCCTCAAAGACCTTCAAGCCCATCTTGGCACAGCCGATTACTGGCGCTTACGCATAGGTATCGGCCATCCGCGAGACTTGGCTGGGGATGGACGCCCTATGGATGTCGCTGATTATGTTTTACGAAGACCCCAGCTGGCCGAACAAAAATTGATTGATGCCAGCATTGAAAATGGCTTGCATATTTTGCCGCTCTTCTTAAAGGGTGATACTGCAGCAGCCATGCTCGAGCTGCATTCCAAGACTTAAGCTGATTCTGCTTTTTTCTTAGCCATCAATAAGTTGTACTTCACCATCAGTTGATCCTGGCTTTCTTTGTGAGCGGGATCAAATGGAATACAGTCAACTGGGCACACTTGACGACACTGAGGTGCGTCGTAATGTCCAACACACTCAGTGCACTTATCGGCATGAATTTCATAAATCTCTAAGCCCATATAAATCGCATCATTTGGGCATTCGGGCTCGCACACATCACAGTTGATGCATTCGTCCGTGATCATTAAAGCCATGGCTGACCTATTAACCTGACTTTTTATTTAATTCATTTGCAGCCGTTTTTTGAACCAACCATTTTTCGACGGATGGGAAAACAAACTTGCTGACATCGCCGCCCATAGAGGCAATTTCACGCACAAAAGTGCCTGAAATAAATTGATACTGATCGGATGGGGTCAAGAATAAAGTTTCTACATCAGGCAAAAGATAACGGTTCATTCCAGCCATCTGAAACTCATATTCAAAATCGGATACCGCCCGCAAACCACGCACAATCACACGCGCATGATGCTCACGAGCAAAATCTTTTAACAAACCATTAAAGCCAACTACTTTTACATTGGAATAATGGCTAAGCACTTCCTTAGCGATATCGATACGTTCATCTAATGTAAAGGTAGGATGTTTGCTACGACTTGAGGCGACGCCCACAATAAGTTCATCAAAAATGCTAGATGCACGACGCACCAAATCCTCGTGACCACGAGTAAAGGGGTCAAATGTTCCTGGGTATACAGCGACAGTCATAAATCTCCTAAGGCTTTATCAGCTACAGGCAAGAGTTTAGCCTCTTCTACCCCGAAATAGACAGGCTTTTACGGCCCCTGCCTCTAAGTATTTTCCACAATGCCACTCTGGTATCAGGGCTTCTACTTCCTCACGGGTACGGCTGGCGGGAAACTCGACATAAATACCCCCACCAGTAGAGTCATCACACACTCTAGCAGCCTCAATCACTGCACGATCGAGTAATGCTGAATCTTGAAAAGGAGGGTCTATAAAAATCAAATGACAGGAATGATCCGC
The DNA here is from genome assembly GCF_018882445.1 of Polynucleobacter sp. 15G-AUS-farblos. Classification (GTDB taxonomy): domain Bacteria; phylum Pseudomonadota; class Gammaproteobacteria; order Burkholderiales; family Burkholderiaceae; genus Polynucleobacter. The sequence goes on from NZ_JACVOM010000003.1 coordinate 230,342, forward strand.
CTGTTTTTTTAAGAACTCTAAACTGTCTGCATGCAAAATGTCGACCGCGCCCGTCACTGGGGAAGATTGCAACAATGTGAAGTTCGCTTGCAAATTGACGTGGGCTTTTTTATCTTTCTCTAAAAGCACCACCAACTCAGCGTTGCGGGAGGCAGCCTCAAAGCCCAATGCACCAGTACCTGCAAATAAATCCAAACAACGTAATCCACTTAAATCTTGTCCAAGCCAATTAAAGAGGGTTTCTCGAATACGGTCAGTAGTAGGGCGTAAGCCTGGTAAATCTAAAACCGAGAGCAAGCGACTACGCCATATACCCCCAATGATTCTGACTTTCTTAGGCGGCTCAAGTTTTGAACCTTTTTTAATCACCGCTTTGTTCATGCGCTATTAGCGGGCAGTTTTGCTTTGCGCACCCAAGACCACAATCTTCATACGGTCCATCGCAAGATGTTTTTGAAATGCAGCAGTCACCTGCTCTAAGGTCACCGCTTCAACTTGCTTCGTCCATATCTCCATCGTATCGAGAGGTAAATCATTCCAGGCAATCGACGACACGTTATCCAGTAACTTGCGATTGTTATCAATGCGCAAAGGGTAACCATTAACCAAGTTGGACTTGGCAGCTACCAGCTCTGAACTTGTGGGACCATCGGCAATAAATTTACCAATCGTACTACTCAACACTTCCAGCGCCAGTGCAGCTTGGTCATTCTTTGTTTGTAGGCCAGACTGGAAAATTCCAGTTTCTTTACCAGGTGCAAAGTAGCTAAACACACTGTAAGCAAGCCCCCGCTTTTCTCTGACCTCGGATACCAGTCGAGACACAAAGCCACCGCCGCCCAATATGTAATTACCCACCAGTAAAGGAAAGTAGTCAGGATTATTGCGGGCAATTGCTGTCATACCCATGGCGATATGAGCCTGTTGAGAACCAAACGGAATTTGTATTTCTCGTGCAACCAAACTCTCTACAGGAGAGCGCTCAAGCATTGGTATCGGCGCAATTGCTACGCCAGACTGCGGAATCTTTTTCAATAAGATTTGCGCAATCTCATCAGCTTGGGCGCTATCAACATCACCCACAATACTAATAATGATGCGATCACCGCGATAAAACGTTTTATGAAATTGCATTAAGTCAGATACGCTCACTGAGCCTACTGATTTCACGGTTGGCGAGTTACCCAAGGGGTAGCTGCCATAAACTGATTTTTTAAAACGTCGCTCTAATACAAATTCAGGCTTTGTTTCTGCTTCAAGCAAATTGGTAATGGAACGTTGCTTCTCACGCTCCAAAATTTTGGCGTCGTACAAAGGTGAACTGAGCATGGTCGCCGCTAATTGCACTGCTCTATCTCGTAGATCTTTGCGACTCAAACTCCGAATCCGCATAGTGGTACGTTCCCCGCCTACTGACACCCCAATATTGGCACCTAAATCCGCTATTTCATCGGCAATTTGAGCTTCGGTCCAAACCCCCTTATCACCACGAGCGCCATAGCTCATAAGGCCTGCCGTCATGTCTGCTAGGCCACTTTTATCTGCGGGATCATAACGGTCACCCGCATCAATGCTGATCTCAATATCTACCATAGGCAAAGCCTTGGTTTGCACCAGAAATACTTTGGCCCCTTTGACAGAATTGAGTTTTTCGATGGGCAATATGGCATAGGCACTCTGCATTAGCCCAACACTCAAAATACTGATCCACAATCCCCGGTTTAAAGCGCGCATCATTTGCCCTCCTTGTTTACAGGAGATTTTCTGGCTTGAGGATCCAATACAGCAATGGTTAAACCATCATCGACTAAATACTTTTTAGCAACTTCTTGCACCTGTTTGGGTGTAATGGTTTGCATTTTCTCCAGCATGGAATCAATATCTTTCCAAGAGAAGCCGGCCATCTCATTACTACCAATTTCCATTGCCTGGCCAAAAATAGAATCCCGTTTATAAATCTGATTAGACAAAATGCGCACCTTGATGCGCTTGAGCTCTGACTCCAAAATCCCATTCTGCTTAATCTCTTCAAGGGCTTTGCGAATGCTCGCTTGTGCTTGCGCTACCGTCTTTCCCTTGGCCATCGTGGCGCTAATTAAAAATAATTCGGGTCCACGAGAAATCATGTCGTACCCAGCATTCACATCATTGACGACTTTCTCTTGCTTCACCAAAACCCGATTGAGACGGGCATTGTCATAGCCATCAAGGACTGCTGTTAGAAGCTCTAATGCATAAGGCTCAGGGTCATCTAGCTTACCTGGCTCAAGTCTAGGGACCTTCCAGGCCATAGCCAGTTGAGCACTGTCTGCAGGAGCCTTTACTTCAACTTGTTTAATCCCTTTTTGTGGCGGCTCAATTTGTGGCTTACGTACCGGTAATTCATGAGGTGCAACAACACCGTAGTACTTTTGTACTAGCTTGAGCATGTTCTGCGGATCTACATCACCGCTAATGACAACGGTAGCATTATTGGGCGCATACCAATTGCGATACCAATCACGTGCGTCGGCTGCTTTCATATTCACTAAATCATTCATCCATCCAATCACCGGATGGCGATAAGGTGAACTCATGTAAGCAGTGGCCATCAAGGATTCATACAAGAGGCTACTTGGATTATCTTCTGTACGTAGTCGACGTTCTTCCATCACAACCTGAATCTCTTTATCAAACTCAGCGTCATCAAAATTGAGATTTGACATACGATCTGCTTCAAGCTTAATGACTTCTTCTAATTTTGATTTCTCTACCTGCTGAAAGTACGCGGTGTAATCGCGTGAAGTAAAAGCATTCTCACGACCACCTACTGCTGCAACTAAACGAGAAAACTCTCCTGACTTTACTTTTTTAGTCCCCTTAAACATCATGTGCTCAAGCACATGGGCTACCCCGGTTTTGCCATTGATTTCATCCATTGAGCCGGCACGGTACCAAACCATATGGGCTACTGTCGGCGCACGATGATCCTCCCTGACAATCAATTTCAGACCATTGCTTAAATTGAACTCATGGGTTTGAGGCGTATTACTTGTAGCAGCCCATGACAGGGGGGTAGCTATAAGAAAGAATAAGAAAAATCGAAGTAAATTTGATCGCATCTGCTAAATCACCATGTCCCAAGAATTAAATTGATAAGATGCAAGGATTAAATTGTATCGATTATGTTCGGATTAAGTAAAACCCTCGGATCTCTTTTCAAATCAAGCAAAACGGATGAAGCTTGGTTTGATACCTTAGAAGAATCACTGATTCAAGGTGATGTGGGCCTTCCTACGACCGAACAACTCATCGGCAAGTTACGCAAGGCAGCTAAATCAGAAAAGGCTTCCAGCCCTGAGGAGCTTCAGGCGCTCCTCATTCAAGAGGTTGACTCCTTACTAAAGCCCCTAGAGCCTTCTCCTAACCCTCTATTCATTACTGATAAAGCGGCTATTCCCGAGGTCTGGTTGGTGGTTGGCGTCAATGGTGCGGGTAAAACCACCACGATTGGCAAACTCTGTCGTCTCTTTCAGGCGCAAAATAAATCTGTTCTTTTGGCTGCTGGAGATACCTTCAGAGCTGCTGCACGCAATCAACTTCAAGAATGGGGTGGACGCAATCAAGTAGACGTGATTACCCAAGAAGGTGGGGATGCTGCTGCAGTAGCCCACGATGCCATTCATTCAGCGATTTCACGCAAAAGCGATATTTTGATTATTGATACAGCGGGTCGTCTTGCAACCCAAGACCATCTGATGGAAGAGCTCAAGAAAGTAAAACGGGTCATTGGTAAAGCCCTTCCAGGCGCCCCACACCATACTTTGCTAGTCCTTGATGGCAATACAGGTCAAAATGGATTGAGCCAGGTAAGGGCCTTTCATGCGGCATTGGGGCTGACAGGAATCATTGTCACCAAGCTTGATGGCACCGCAAAAGGCGGGGTTATTTGCGCCCTAGCCCATACCCTACAAGAGGGACCTAAACCGGCAATCTTGGCTCTAGGTAAAGGTGAGGGAATTGATGATTTAGCCGCCTTCACAGCAGGGCAATATGCCTCAGAATTATTCAATTAAATCAGACACTTAAAGACTTTTAAAAGGATTAGCACTCTATTGACAAGAGTGCTAAAATAGACTTCTATTAACACCTCATATTGATAAAAAAATGGTTCAAAAGAAATCTGACAAACCGAATATGCAAAGACTGCCAGTACCGCAGACTGCGGCGGCGTCTGCATTTCCGATGCTGCCATCCCTTGGGGTTGGCACTCTTGATTCCTACATTGCTTACGTCAATCGCGTACCGATGCTCAGCGCTGCGGAAGAGTTACATCTTGCGCAAGAATTTCGTCGCACTGAAAATGTAGATGCCGCTAAAACATTGGTACTCTCCCATTTGCGCTTAGTGGTTTCTGTTGCTCGTCAATATCTTGGTTATGGCATTCCTCATGCCGACTTAATTCAAGAAGGCAATATTGGTTTAATGAAAGCCGTTAAGCGCTACGACCCGAACAACGGTGCTCGTCTAGTGTCTTATGCAATTCATTGGATCAAGGCAGAGATACATGAGTACATCTTAAAAAATTGGCGCCTCGTTAAGGTGGCAACAACTAAAGCACAACGTAAATTATTTTTTAATCTTCGGAGTAATAAGCCCACCTTGAGCGCTCTCAGCCCAGCTGAAGTAGATGCTCTGGCTAAAGCGCTTGATGTCAAAGGTTCCGATGTAAAAGAAATGGAAATGCGTCTTGCTGGTGGCGATGTTGCACTTGAAGGCGACGATAACGACGAAGATTCTGCTTATGCACCGATTGCATGGCTTGCTGACAATAATCAAGAGCCAACAGAGATGATGGCTCACGCCGAATCAGATGCTCTGCAGGGACCCAAGTTAGATCAAGCCTTAATGGCTTTAGATGAGCGCAGTCGTAATATTGTGCAGTCACGTTGGTTAGCAATGGATGCTGATGGTAACGGCACAAAAACTTTGCATGATCTTGCCAATGAGTACGGCATATCTGCAGAGCGTGTCCGTCAAATAGAAACTGCCGCTCTTAAAAAGATGCGCGGCATGTTGCAAGCTGCCTAAGCTAATTCTTTAATTACTTTAAGAGTTCTTTCAAGTCATGTGCCAAGGTCTCAGGACCTTGTGCATGCTTGATATACAAACGCAGACGACCATCGGGATCAAATGCATAGCTTCCCGCCGTATGATCCATGGTGTATGAGCCTGGACTACTACCAGGCACCTTGCGGTAATAAATCTTGAAGTCCTTAGTGACTTTTTCTAAAGCGGCTTCATCTGCCGGTCTTAAGCCTATGAAGCGCTTATCAAATGCAGGTACATATTGCTTCAAGATGGCTGCAGTATCTCTCTCTGGATCAACCGTCACAAACAATACTTGAACCCGATCTGCCTGAGGCCCCATTAGATTCATGACTTGCTGCATTTCAGTTAAGGTAGTTGGGCAAACATCGGGACATTGTGTGTAGCCAAAGAACATCACAACTACTTTGCCCTTGAAGTCTGCTAGCGTCCTGACTTTTCCATCCGTATCAAGCAAACTAAAGTCTTTTCCAAAAGCAGTACCGCCAGTAATGTCGATATTTTTAAATTCTGGCTTAGGACTACAAGCAGCCAAGACCAAAAGCAAAAGGGGAATCAAAAGGGCGCGCAAGAAAGTGGTCTTCATCTTAGAGGAAATAGTGGTCAACCAACAATGCTACAAAAAGCAGAGATAGATAGGTAATAGAAAAACGGAATGTTTTCTTAGCCAATGCATCGCTATACGAAACAAATAATGCAATGGCATAAGCCAAGAATATGAGCCCCAAAATAAGGGCAGAAACTAGGTAGAGCATGCCACTCATACCGTAGACATAAGGCAGTAAGGTAGCAGCAATCAAGATGAGGGTGTAGAGCAATATATTCAGAAGTGTGAAACGCTCACCGTGCGTGACAGGGAGCATCGGCAATCCAGACTGGACATAGTCATCACGACGATATAAAGCCAGCGCCCAAAAATGAGGTGGTGTCCAAACAAAAATAATGAGTACTAGCAACCATGCTTCGGCAGAAAGCGTATTGGTCACTGCAGCCCAGCCTAATGCAGGCGGCATTGCACCAGAAAGACCACCAATCACAATGTTTTGTGGTGTAGCCGGCTTTAATAGCCAGGTATAAATCACCGCATAACCAACAAAGGTGGCAAGCGTTAACCACATGGTCAATGGATTACAAAAGTTCCACAAAATAATCATTCCTAGTGAACCGAGAATGATTGAAAAAACAATGATGTGGAAAGGAGTAACTTCACCGGTAGCAGATGGCCTCCAAGAAGTACGCTTCATCTTGGCATCTACAGCCTGCTCTATTAAGCAGTTCACAGCAAAAGCAGCGCTTGCCAGCAACCAAATCCCCACAATGCCACCAATGAGAATAGGGTAAGGAACCATGCCTGGCGTGGCCAAGAACATACCTATCACCGCACAGAATACGGCGAGCTGAGTGACCCTAGGCTTAGTCAGGACCCAGTACTGGCGCCAACGTGGCATCGCTGCTGGCTTAAAGGCTTGAGGGCTACTCATAATGACTTTGCGTTCTTCAATTGAATAGGTGACTTCCACGAAGCCCAATAGCCCATCCTGACTAAACAGAAAACTAAGGCTGCGGAGCCAGCAGTATGCATTAAAGCAGCAATTAAAGGCCACTGAAAGACGACATTAGAAATGCCGGTGAGCACTTGCAATAAAAGTAGCGAGAGCAGCAAGACAGCAAAACGCTTGAGCATGGGCGTTGCAGGTGTGGATAGTTGATAAGCCTTTAAACCCAAAGCACCAAGACACAGCAGAACCAATACAGCAAATAGGCGATGAGCCCAATGAATCGTTTGCAGGGCAACAGGGGATATAAATTCACCTTGAGCATTCAGGCCCAGTTGGCGCCACAAAGAAAAGCCTTCGGACCAATTCGTCTCTGGCCAAGCCGATCCTAGACAAGTCGGGAAGTCTGGGCATGCCAACACGGCATAGTTTGTACTTACCCATGCACCCAAAAATACTTGCATCAATAAAAAGAGAAAGGAAACTACCAGCCAAGAAGCTGGTAAAGGACGAATGCGTAAGGTGCGAACTGAAGCTGACATCTGCTCCCATGTTTGTTGAGCATAAGCAGTCAAACAAGCGAGCAAAATCAAAGCCAGCATCAAATGGATTGTGACAATAATGGGTTGCAATTTTAGGGTCACGGTCCATGCCCCAAACGCACCCTGAATACAAACCAGCAAAAGCAATCCCAAGCTAGCAATGAAAGGTGTTTTGCCCAGCATCTTTACTTTGCTATAGGCCATTCCGACTTGAATCAAAATCAAAGCGCCTACTGTCATTGCTAAGTAGCGATGAATCATCTCAATCCAAGCCTTCATGACTGTCACAGGCCCAGTAGGCATAGCGCTTTCAGCTTGTTGAATCTCGCTAAGAGCGCGGAATGGATTAGAAGTGCCGTAGCATCCAGGCCAATCGGGACAACCCAAACCAGAATCCGTTAAGCGTGTAAATGCTCCAAACACAATCAAATCGAATGTCATGAAGACTAAAACCCAATTGAGTTTTTGAAAAATACTATAGGAAGACCTAGTCCAGAGATAGAACAAAGGAATACCTGCAAATACCACTGCAATAGCTCCCAGCTCTAAAAGTAATACGAGATTGGGCATTACAAATTTTCACCCTTGTGATTGAGCTTCAAGAGTTTTTCTAAATCTTTTTTCATGCCAGCAAATTCTTTCGGTGAATTTGTTACCTTGAAATACATCATCTTTGCTGGACTTGGATCTATTAACTGAATCTGTTGACCAGCCCCTTCTTTATTGAGCCATCCCTCAAAGTCTGCTTTTAATTGAGGGTCGGTAGGCATTGCAACTACCTTCAGGCCTGCAGTCTGCTCGTCGTAAACCTTTGTAACCTCTGGATCTACAGACTTGCCATCGGTATTGACCCACAGTAACTGAACGCGTTTACTTTCTCTTCCCATCGCAACTCTTGTCTGACGCATGAGAAATAATGCCTCAATACATTTTTCATCTTTGATCTGGCACTCACCAGCAGGACGAGCAATTAACAATGTCCACTTTCCCTGAATCGGAGTATTCAACCAAGCGGGATTAAATGCTTGTGCTGGATAGACCAAAGTTCCGAAATTGGTTTTTCCACCCTCTAGCTTAAATACGTAATAAGCTAAATAAGAAGCAATGACTGGTGAAGCGCAAGCCAGTAATAGCAATAGCATTTGGATGCGCCCTTTGCGGGTACGCGCATTAATGGCTGCATCAGTCTGTGACGCTGGAATTAATAACTCTTTATCGCTCACCTGAATCCTCTTTTACAACGCCTTCGCGCCCATATTGACGTAAGCCACTAATTAACCAAAATAAGAAACCAGCAGCCGCCAATGCAAACCACTGGAATGCATAAGCATAATGGCGATCCACTCCTGTCGTCAGAGGCGCCCATTCCCTGAGGAGACCATCTTTTATCCCGGCTTCCTCTAGACGCAAAATAAAAGGGGGTTGAGTCCAGCCGTATATCTTTGCCTGAGCATTCAAATCAAAGTTCTGCTCAATACGTGGGGCATTTGTAGCAGAAGAAGTCTTCTCAGATCCCAACTCATACACCTTGCCTGGATGAGCAAAAACAATACCTTCGATATTCACTACTCCTGTAGGGGTATCGATAGGTGGCAAGGTTTCCCTATTCTCTGGGTTGCGAGGCGCCCATCCTCGATTAACCCAGAGAACCTCATCACCACCATCTAATCTCATGGGCATCATCAAATAGAAACCGGCTTGGGCAGGATTCCCTACCCCACCAACTGGCATCGGCCTTGGGCGATTGTCTAGCCAGATAGCAGCCTCAGGAATATAACGACCACGAGCAATCATCCGACGTTCCGCAGCCTCCGATAAGGTCCAAGCACGGTCGTTGGCATTCAGAATTGGCATCTGTTGACGTGCTTGTAAATTAGCCGCCAAAGTTATTTTGGTAGTGGCCCTACTCAATTGCCAATAGCCTGCCCCACAACCTATCGCTATGACCGCCAGGGCTGATACAGTAGCGACTATGCGCTTACTTACGAGGGCATTGAAAAGCTTATTCAAAATGAGGGTGTGAGATGAAGTGGATTATTCCGATTGTCCTACTAATGATTGTTTTTAGCTTAGGATCAGCGCTGTATTACATGATGAAAGACAGGGGCAATAGCTCCAGAATGGTTCGCTCTCTCATGCTGCGTATCGGCTTATCGATCGCTCTTTTCCTAGGAATCCTGCTTGCCCATTACCTTGGCTTTATCGAAGCTACTGGCATTAAAGTGGGCACAAACTAAAGCGTCATAAAAGTTAGGGCTATAAAAAACTAATCGGGGCTTAAGGCCCCGATTTTTATTCTGCTTACATCCAATATACAGCGATGTAGAGACCAAGCCACACCACGTCAACGAAGTGCCAATACCAAGCCGCACCTTCAAAAGCAAAGTGATGCTTAGCAGTAAAGTCGCCACGAATCATCCGGCGCAACACAATCGCCAACATCGTTCCGCCTAGGAATACGTGGAAGCCATGGAAGCCTGTCAGCATAAAGAAGGTAGAACCATAGATACCTGAGGTTAACTTCAGGTTCAACTCATGATATGCATGGTAGTACTCATAAACCTGGAAGCCCAAGAAAATTACCCCTAGACCAACCGTAGCAGCCAAGCCATAAATGGCTTTCTTCATGTGGTTTTCCACTAAAGCATGGTGGGCAATCGTAATAGTCACGCCAGAACTCAAGAGCAACAAGGTATTGATTGTTGGAATGGGCCAAGGACCCATAGTGGTGAATTTTTCAACCAAACCTGCAGGCCCATCATTAGGCCAAACAGCGGTGAAGTTAGGCCAAAGCAATTTACTTTCTACATCACCCATCCAAGGCATCGCAATATTGCGCGCATAGAACAATGCGGCAAAGAATGCACCAAAGAACATGATTTCAGAGAAGATAAACCAAGCCATGGACCAGCGATAAGAAATATCCACGTTGACGCCGTTCTTGCCAGCGTTAGACTCTGCAATTGTGTCTCCAAACCAGTGGTATAGAACATAGATAACCCATGCCACACCTGCGATGGTTAGTGGACCACCCCAAGAAGCGTGATTAACCCAGCCAGAGATACCAAAGCCAAAGGCAACTAATCCAAGCGCTGCCATGGCTGGATGTCTGGATAGTCCAGGGACGTAATAGTATGGGGTTGAATTGGATGACATCTTATTCTCTCTATTCAATCAAAAAATAATCAATGGGACACAACTGCTTTCACTATCAAAAGCAGGACGGCCATAAAAATCAAGGCCCCAACCACACCCGCAATGATAATGTGTACAAAACTCAATGAAGCTACATCTTCTTGCAAACCAGACTGCTTACGCACCCCCAGAAAACCCCACATCACGGCTTTCATAGACTGCAGAAAACTACTTTTCTTTTTCATGAAGCCAACCTTGGTTTAGGTGCAGGAGGTGTACCGCCTAAGCCCAACTCAAAGAAGGTGTATGACAAAGTGATTGTTTTCACATCATCAGGCAAGCCTGCATCAATCACAAATATCACTGGCATCTTCTTGGTCTCATTGGCAGCCAAGGTTTGCTCTTGAAAACAAAAACATTCTAATTTAGTGAAAAACTCAGTTGCGCTTTTGGGTGCATAGCTTGGAATAGCCTGTGCACGTACGGGACGAGTTAGGTTATTAGTGACCTCATAAACAATTTCAGTCATTTCACCAGGATGCACTTCTAAAAAATTCTTTACTGGCTTAAAGCTAAATGGGCCTCGACTATTTGAATCAAACTCAATCGTGACTGTGCGCGAATAGTTCACTTGCGTGTTGCCTACTTTATTGGGGCTAATCGCTCGAATACCGTAATCATTTTTACTAGTAACTACGTTGATACCAGTTACTTCACACAAAGCCTTATACATTGGCACCAAAGCATAACCAAAGCCAAACATCATGACTGAAGCAATAAGCAACTTCAATAAGATTTGGCGGTTTGCAGAATAAGTAACGGTCATATTGGCAAGCTAGGATTAACCTAACGCACTCCACTTCATCACAATGCCGATAAAAAAGACTGCGGCAATGCTCAAAAGAATTAGCCCCAAGCGGCGATTACTCGCAGCTTGGGCTTGTTTAGAAAGCGTATTAGACTCCGGCTTCACGCATTTGCTCTGCGCTAGGCGGAGTTTCAAAAGTATGGTGAGGTGCTGGTGAAGGTACTGTCCACTCTAGGCCCTTAGCCCCATCCCATGGCTTCATCGGCGCTTTTTCACCTTGGCCACGATACGCTGGCATCACAACGAAGAGTAAGAAATATACCTGTGACAGACCAAAGCCCAATGCGCCAATAGAAGCAATAGAGTTGAAATCTGCGAACTGAGTTGGATAGTCTGCATAACGACGTGGCATACCAGCTAAGCCCAAGAAGTGCATTGGGAAGAAAGTAATGTTAAAGAAAATCATGGAAGTCCAAAAATGGATCTTGCCGCGAGTTTCGCTAGCCATGTATCCAGTCCACTTAGGGCACCAGTAGTAGAAGCCTGCAAACATGGCAAACAATGAACCTGCCACCAACACATAGTGGAAGTGAGCCACAACGTAGTAAGTATCTTGTAAGCCAATATCAATTGGCGCCATTGCTAAGATCAAGCCAGTAAATCCACCCATCGTGAATACGAAGATGAAACCAATCGCCCACAACATGGGAGTTTCAAAGGTCATAGATCCTTTCCACATAGTGGCAACCCAGTTAAAAATCTTTACACCAGTTGGCACAGCAATCAACATCGTTGCATACATGAAGAACAGTTGGCCTGTTACTGGCATACCTGTTGCAAACATATGGTGAGCCCAAACGATGAATGACAAGATCGCAATAGACGATGTTGCATAAACCATGGAGCTGTAACCAAACAATGTTTTTCTAGAGAAAGCTGGCACGATTTCACTCACGATTCCGAATGCTGGAAGAATCATGATGTAAACCTCTGGGTGACCAAAGAACCAGAAAATATGCTGGAACATAATTGGGTCGCCGCCACCAACAGCAGAGAAGAATGAAGTACCGAAATGACGATCAGTCAGAACCATCGTGATTGCACCAGCCAATACAGGCATCACAGCAATCAACAAATAAGCAGTAATCAACCAAGTCCAGCAGAACATTGGCATCTTCATCAAAGTCATACCCGGTGCGCGCATATTCAAAATGGTCACGATGATATTGATCGATCCCATGATGGAAGAAGCGCCTAACAAATGGAGGGCAAAAATCGCCATATCCATACCAGGGCCCATTTGTGAAGTTAATGGAGCATAAATAGTCCAACCACCTGCTGGAGCGCCACCAGGAACGAGGAATGAGCTCAACAACAAGGTTGCTGCAACTGGAAGAATCCAGAAGCTGAAGTTGTTCATACGAGCAAATGCCATATCAGATGCGCCAATTTGCAAAGGCACCATCCAGTTAGCAAAACCAACGAAGGCCGGCATGATCGCACCAAACACCATCACCAAACCGTGCATGGTGGTTAATTGGTTAAAGAATTCTGGACGCAAGAATTGCAAACCAGGCTGGAACAATTCCAAACGAATTCCCAAAGCCATCACACCGCCAGCTAATAAGCTAACAAACGAGAAGATCAAATACATTGTGCCGATGTCTTTGTGGTTGGTTGCAAACAACCAACGACGCCAACCGTGTGGCGTGTGATCATCGTGTGCGTGATCGTGTGCGTGATCGTGGGTAGTGGAGACTGTGCTCATGGATTACTCCGGTTTCGTTTTATCTGTTATTAATAAATGGATTATTTGCCACCACGTGCGGTAATAATTTCTTGGGTCTGAATCACTTCACCCGTTTTATTACCCCATGCGTTACGCGTATAAGTCATTACTGCAGCAATATCACCATCAGGAATTACGCCAGCCCACTTCGGCATTGCGCCCTTACCGTTGATCAAAATGTTGTATTGCGCATCTTTAGGTCCTAAAACCATTTTGCTGCCATCCAATGCGGGGAATGCGCCAGCACCCTTACCATTTGGCTGGTGACAAGCGGCGCAATTAGCTGCGTACACTTTTGCTCCGCGCTCTTTTTGCTCATCTAAGGTGTAAACCTTACTAGGATCATCACCAGCAGCACCCATTTCTTTTTTCTTCTGCTCTACCCACTTGGTGTAATCCTCTTGTGAAACTACTCTCACAACGATAGGCATAAAGGCATGCTCAGCACCACACAACTCAGAGCATTGACCGCGGAATGTACCAATGTTTTCAGCCTTGAACCAAGTGTCGCGAACGAAACCTGGGATTGCGTCTTGCTTAACGCCAAACGCTGGAATAGTCCATGCATGAATGACGTCATTAGCAGTAGTAATTAAACGAATTTTTTTGCCCACTGGAACAACCATTTCGTTATCCACTTCCATCAAATAAGTATTTGATTTAGGTGCTAAATTATTGATTGCTTCGCGTGATGTGGACAGGGTGGATAAAAAGCTGATGCCTTCGCCCTCACCTTTAATGTAGTCATATCCCCATTTCCACTGATACCCAGTAGTCTTAATAGTGATATCTGAATTTGTCGTATCTTTCATTGCAACAACAGTTTTAGTTGCGGGCAATGCCATACCGATAACGATCAACAATGGAATCACAGTCCAAATAATTTCGACTGTAGTGCTCTCGTGAAAAGATGCAGATTTGTGACCCAGAGATTTGCGGTGTTTCAAAATGGAGTAGAACATCACCCCGAATACACCAATAAAAATTAATGCGCAAATCACCAACATCATCCAGTGAAGCCAATGGATTTCTTGCATGATTTTGGTTGCAGGCGCAGCAAAATTGAGCTGATTAACAGCTGGGCCGCCTGGCATGTTTTCAGCTGCGTTTGCTAAAGCAGTGCTAAACGCTGCTACCAAATAGAGCGATGCCCTAGTGACTTTTCCAAATAAATTCATCTTATTCTCTGTTTATTGTCGCGAGCACAGCAGCAAAAAACGCCACCTAAATGCTCAAAATGCGGTCTAAAGCCAACACATCCAGGGCTGATTATAGGGTTAATTGGGCTCAAGAACAAACCGGGCTAACCCGGCCTCATCCAATCTTGACAATGCTTAAAATGATAGTAAGCACTTACACTTAAGCAGAATCTGACCTAGTCTTGCGCCCAATTTGATTTATATCAACATAGGCAACGTTATCCTGGGCCTTGGCTAGGTGTTTTCCGATTGCCCATGCATGCCCGTAAACCACTTCGAGAGTCAATTTTTGAGGCAAATAGCCCTTTTCTAATGCTTGGGATGGCTTCGCCTGGATTAATTTCAAGGCATGCGCATCAGCAAGCAATAGATCATCGGATTCGTAATCGAGATGGAGGTATTCCATATCCATTACGGGATCAGAAAAACGCTCGCCCAATAATGCATCCCCCATATCGTGCATATCCCATGGACTAACTAGATTCTTTAGTTTCAAAGGCCCCACCTCTAGAGCGCGCAATTCCTTCCCGGTATCAGGGCCAAGATAACTAAAAGTCAGCAAACCGCCTTCTTTTAAAACACGCCAACATTCTTGTAAAAAATGAGGGGGATCAGTCAAATCCTGCAGTAACAAATCACAAAAAATTAAATCCACCGAGTTATCGGGAATGGCCAACTTTCCAGTTTGAAGATAGTCTTTGAAGGGGCTTCTATGCGCGCCCTTGAATAGGTGCTGCCAAAGTTGAAACAGTTTTACGCGCATTGAACTAATGCCAGAGATGTCTTCTCCATAAAGACCATCCACTCGAGCACCTGGAAAGCGTTTTTTTAAGAGTGAAAAATACTTTCCGGGAAATTCAGGAATGAGTAGTACAGCCTTTACATCCAACTTCACAATGTCTAATTTTTGCAGCATACGATCTGCAATTTCATCCTGTAGCCATGTGATTGATTGGGTCATTCGCTCAGTATACTCAGCGCCCCATGCAATTTCTACAAAATCTCTTTCACTCTTTTTGCTCGAATGCGTTACCGACTTCATGCATTGTGTGTGAGCATTTTCAGCGCTCTACGGTTTGCGAAAGTTGCAAACAAGCCTTAATGAACAACGCTTTATGTCATTACGAATGTTGCTATCAGTGCGGCATTCCCTTAACTGCCTCTGAGCTTATAAATCAGCGCTGCAATACCTGCACATTCAGAGCGCCTCATTTTGATCAAACCACTTGCCTAGATCGTTATGAGGGTGGTTTGCAAAATGCCTTGCATCAACTCAAATATCAAAAACGGATTGCCTATGCCCAAGGACTAGCCGACATCTGGAACACAGTGATGTCAGATCAACTCCATGAAATAAATGCAGATTATTTATTGCCCGTTCCACTCAGTATGGAAAAGTTAAGCGCACGCGGATTTAATCAAAGCTGGGAAGTAGCTAAGCGCATTCGGTGCATAGCTACTATTCAAAAATTACCGCATATCTTAAGACGTCAACACCAAAGTGCGCAACAAGCCGGAAGTTCTTTTCAATCAAGGCACTCGATGATTCAGGAGGCTTTTTACATAGAAAAAAGCGCACTGCCTTTCTTGCACAATAAATCCGTCATCATTTTTGATGATGTCATGACCACCGGAGCTACCTTAGATGAAATTGCACGCGTTCTGAAGGACAATGGAGTTTTAAAAGTAACAAATTGGGTACTGCTTAGAACAAGCAAATCATCCTAAAAATAAGGCAAAAGCACGAGATGTTTAACATCGTTTTATTTGAACCTGAAATACCACCCAACACGGGCAATATCATCCGTCTGTGCGCAAATACAGGTGCCAAGTTACATTTGATTGAACCTCTAGGCTTTCCAATGGAGGATGCCAAATTGCGTAGAGCGGGTTTGGATTATCACGAGTTCGCTAAAGTAAAAGTGCATTCAAATTGGGTGCAATTTTTAAAAGATGAAAAACCAGATCCACAACATCTATTTGCTTTAACCACCAAAGGGAGTGCCAAGTTTCATGAAGGCCAATATGAGCCCAATGATTACTTTATTTTTGGCTCGGAAACTAAGGGTATTACCGATGAAGTGAGAAACTCGATCCCGGTAGTCAATCAAATGCGTCTGGCGATGCAAGATAACAGCCGAAGCTTGAATTTATCGAATACCGTAGCGATTGTGGTTTACGAAGCTTGGCGCCAGAATGGCTTAGCTGGGGGCCAATAAATCTAGACTTCGATTTTTGGATCGCGTCCCATTAATTTTTTCACAGCATCTTGTGCTGCCAACTTTCCAGATAAGACTTGACCCATCATTTCAGTGATAGGCATTTCAACCTGTAAGCGTTTTGCTAAATCGCCGATAGCAGCTGCACAAAGAACACCTTCCGCTACATGACCTAGGCCATTAAGGATGTCATTCAAAGGCTTACCTGCGGCAAGCTCAAGACCAACTCTACGGTTACGTGAAAGATCACCTGTTGCAGTCAAGATTAAATCGCCCACTCCAGTTAAGCCCATGCAGGTTTCTGATCGGCCACCCGCAGCTTTAACTAAACGCATCATCTCTGCAAGCCCACGAGTCAGCACAGCTGCTCTAGCATTCAAACCTAAATTTAAGCCGTCTCCGATACCAGCCGCAATTGCCAACACATTTTTTACTGCACCACCTAACTCAACACCAATCAAATCATCACTTGAGTAAATGCGCATATTGCCATGATGAAAAGCCGCCTGAACTATTGCACAGAGCTCTTTTGAATCGCTCGCTACAGTTAAGGCACATGGCATCCCTGCGGCAACTTCTCGCGCAAAACTTGGCCCAGATAAGGCGCCGAAAGAATGCTGAAGACCATGACTATGTAACTGGTTCTCTCGCTCGACCACTTGGTGTGGCAATAAAGCCGTTGCAGGCTCCAAGCCTTTACAAAGCCAAATAATATTTAAAGGATGTTCTGCAATTTTTAATGCATGTGCAATTGTTTCGGAGAGGCCTGACATCGGTGTAGCCACTACCAATAAATCACCCGTTCTTAGTCGCTGAATTGCTTTTGAAAAGTCACTCTCTAACTTCAAGCTCTGCGGTAATTGAATACCTGGCAAGTAAGAACGGTTCTCTCCGCTCTCTTGCATCTGCTCTAACTGAGATGCACTTCGTGACCATAAGCAGACATCCCCAGCTTGAAGATAGCGGGCTGCTTGAGCAGCCATCGCAGTTCCCCAGGCTCCGGCACCGAGCAGCGTCACTTTCATGATCTGTGGGCCTGTCTTAGCCTTAGTTGGAGAGAGTTCCCTTGCTTTCCTCGGCGGCTGCTTGTTGAGCTTGCATCAAACGATGCTCATACATACCGTGGAAATTAATCTCATTCAAATGGATAGGCTGGAAGCCGGCGCGACTAATTATGTCGGCGATATTGGAACGGAGATAAGGGTACAAAATAGTTGGGCAAGCAATACCTAACATCGGATCAATTTGCTCTGCTGGAATGTTACTGAATTCAAAAATACCGGCCTGCTTCGCTTCTATCAAGAACAAGACCTTGGTATCCACTTTTGCGGTGATCGTAGAGCTAAGTGCAACTTCAAAGATGCCATCTGTTAAAGGCGCAACAGCAATATCAACTTCTACCTGTATTTGCGGCTCAGATGCAATCATCAAAATTTGCGGCGCATTAGGCTGCTCCAAGGAAAGATCTTTTAGATAGATCCTCTGGATTCGAAAGCCCGGCTCATTCGAGTTATCCATTCCCTCTTGAGGTGCAGAAGATTGTTCAGTCATCGCAAACTTTCTTTTCTTTATGTGTTTATTAATTAATGCATTAAACCAATAGAGGATCTAACTTACCAGCACGATCCAATGCGACCAAGTCATCGTATCCACCAACATGGGTCTCACCAATGTAAATTTGTGGAACAGTACGACGCCCAGTGCGGGTCATCATCGCTTCACGCTGAGCGGGATCGCGATCAATCAAAATCTTTTCTATATTGGCTACGCCTTTTTTGTGTAATAGCTTTTCAGCCATCACGCAATATGGACAAACCTGCGTGCTATACATCGTTACCTGAGGCATTTCTTCTCCTACTTAACCAATGGAAGAGCAGCTGCTTTCCAGGCCTGTACTCCACCATCAAGAGCAGCAACTTCTGCAAAACCCAGTTTTTTGACTTCAGCTATCACTTTACGGGATTGGGTACCAGTGTCGCAAACCAAGATGAGGGGATTGTTTCGATCCAACTTGAGCTTTTCAATGGCTGCAGTAAGCCCAGCAGCATCAATATGTTTTGCACCCGGCAAATGCCCAGACTTATAGGCCTCAGCCTCACGAAGATCCAAAACAGCCGCCTTACGTCGATTAATCAAAATCGTGGCCTCCGTAGGCGACAAGCCTTTTCCGCCAATAAGCGTAGATAATGTGGGGAGGAAGAGCGCGGTGCCCGAAACGGCTAAAAGGGCAATAAGCGCTAAATTATCAATTTGCGTGAGAAAGTTCATCACCGGATTATAGAATGGCTCTATGAAACAACTTGTCCTTATTCGTCATGGCGAATCCGCCTGGAACCTTGAAAACCGCTTCACTGGCTGGGCGGATGTTGACTTAACCCCAAAGGGCACTGAACAGGCTCTTGCTGCGGGAGAAAACCTCCGTAAGGCAGGTTATGAGTTCGACATAGCCTATACCTCTGTTTTAAGGCGGGCTATTCGCACACTTTGGCATGTTCAAGACACGATGGATCTCATGTGGATTCCGGTTGTACATAGCTGGAGACTGAATGAGCGCCACTACGGTGCACTCACTGGCCTCAATAAAGCAGAAACAGCTGCGAAGTATGGTGATGCACAAGTCCATATTTGGCGTCGTTCATATGATGTTCGACCTCCACTGCTAGAGCAGGATGATGAGCGCAACCCTCAAAAGGACCCACGCTATTCCAAGCTTACTGCTGGTGATATCCCTCTGGGTGAGTGTCTGCAAGATAACGTGCAGCGCGTTCTGCCACTCTGGAATGAATCAATCGCGCCCGCCCTGAAAGCAAATAAGCGTGTACTCTTAGTAGCGCACGGTAATAGCATTCGCTCTTTGATTAAGTATTTAGATCAGATGTCTGATGAAGCCATCATGGAAGTGAATGTTCCAAACGGTGTACCGCTGGTTTATGAGTTAGATGACAACCTTAAGCCGATTCAACATTTTTATTTGGACTAGGGCAACAAGAATTTATGCGTCAATTTCTAAAAAACTTTGCTCTGATTACAGTCGGCTTAATCGCTGGGGTTGCAGCTACCATTCAATTCTCGGCTAGCGCTCAACAAGGCAACACTCTGCCATTGGATGAGCTACGAACCCTCTCAAATGTCTTTGCTCAAATCAAACGTGAGTATGTAGAGCCAATCGAAGATAAACAATTGCTCACCGATGCTGTTAAGGGAATGGTCAGCAGCCTTGACCCTCATTCCTCTTTCCTGGATAAAAAAGATTTCTCGGAAATGCAAGAGCAAACTGCTGGAAAATTTGCGGGCCTTGGTATTGAGATTACCTCTGAAGATGGCGTTGTTAAGGTACTCAACCCAATTGAAGATAGTCCTGCTGCACGCGCTGGCTTACAAGCAGGAGACCTCATTACCCGCCTGGATGACAAGCCGGTTCGCGGAATGTCTCTCGATAAAGCAGTACGAACGATGCGCGGCACGCCAGGCACTAAAATAACCTTAACCGTATTTCGCAAAAGTGAAGAGCGTAGCTTCCCAGTCACCATCACTCGCGCAGAAATCAAAGTTCAATCCGTTAAAACTAAAATCTTAGATAACGATATCGCTTGGGTTCGGATAACCAGCTTTCAAGAGCGGACCGTTCCTGATCTAGCAAAAAAATTAACCGATATTGCAAACCAAGACCCCAAACTGAAGGGCATCATTTTGGATCTGCGCAACAACGGTGGCGGCCTACTTCAAGGTGCGGTTGGTGTAGCAGCAGCCTTCTTGCCGGCAGATGTCGTCATCGTCAGCACTAAAGGCCAAGCTCAAGATTCCAAGCAAGTATTTAATGCATCGCCATCAATGTATCGACTCAGTGAACCCGGTGACCCCTTAGCTGGTGTCCCCGCTATGTTTAAAAAGTTACCGATGGTTGTTTTAGTCAATGCCTACTCAGCCTCTGCATCTGAAATTGTTGCGGGCGCATTACAGGACTACAAGCGGGCTACGATTATTGGCAAAACTACTTTTGGCAAGGGCTCAGTACAAACAGTTCGCCCACTGACGAATGATTCAGCCCTAAAGATCACTACAGCCTACTACTACACACCTAGTGGTAAATCGATCCAGGCATATGGTGTCAAACCAGACATTCCAGTCGATCAAAATAAAGATGGCGATCCAGATGATGTATTAATTACTCGAGAGATTGATAGTGAGAAGCATCTTCGCAACAAACAATCTGCTGAAGATAAATTAATCAAGGATCGTGAGCAACGTCGCCTAGAGGAACTACAGCGCATTGAAGAAAAAAATGCGAAGAAAACGCCTGAAGAAAAAGAGAAAGAAAAAAATAAGAAGCCGCCAGAACTTGGTAGTGCCGATGACTTTATGCTTTCTCAAGCGCTTGCATTTATTAATGGTCAGCCGGTGAAGCGCTCTTCATCCAAGCTCGAGTAATACTTCTTAGCGCTCGGGCTTGCAAATGAATGATGAGCAGTTACTTCGCTACTCTAGACACTTACTCCTTGAAGAGATTGATGTTGAAGGGCAAGAGAAGTTACTGCGCTCGCATGTCTTAGTTATTGGAGTAGGCGGTCTCGGAAGCGCTGCCGCACCTTATCTTGCTGCCGCTGGGGTTGGGCACATTACCCTCATGGATCATGATCAAGTAGAGCTCACGAACTTACAGCGTCAAATTGCGCACACAGAAAATAGTATTGGTAAAAATAAAGCCGACTCTGGTGCAGCATTTTTGCAGGGCTTAAATTCTGGCATTCGGGTCGAAGCCATTCAAGCTAAAGCTACAGGATCATTGCTTGATGATGTCTTGCCGAGTGTAGATGTGGTGTTGGACTGTACAGACAACTTTTCGACTCGTCATTTGATTAATGCGAGCTGCGTTAAACATGCAACCCCATTGGTCTCAGGTTCCGCATTACGCTTTGATGGACAAATTAGCGTCTTTGATCCGCGAAATCCCACATCACCCTGCTATGCCTGCATCTTCTCTCCAGAAGAATCTTTTGAAGAAGTAAGTTGCGCCAGTATGGGCATCTTTTCTCCGCTGGTTGGGATTATTGGAACGATGCAGGCAGCTCAAGCCCTGCAAGTCTTAATTGGTTTTGGAGAAACGCTTGTTGGGCGTATGTTGCTTTGGAATGGGCGCAATACCCAAATCGATGAAATCCGCATCTCCCGTAATCCGGATTGCCCGGTCTGCAGTAAAGCGCACTAAGACCTTAAGAGAGTAGGCGCTCTAGCGCTTTGGCTTGATCCTCAGGCTCATAAGCCTTCAGGACCCTAGAGATTCGAGCCTTTAATAAACCCACATTGGCTTTCAATATCTCTCGTTTCACCAGCAAAAGCTGACTAAAGTGCATTGAGAAATCCGTCAGACCTAAAGCCAATAAAAGTTTTGTTAGCGCAGGATCGCCTGCCATCTCACCGCATACGGCAATAGGCACATTGGCGCGTTTGGCCTGACTAATAATGCTATCGAGCAATAACAAAATTGCAGGATGCAAAGGGTCATATAAGTGCGCCACTGCGTGATCTGCGCGATCAATCGCTAAGGTGTACTGAATCAAATCATTGGTACCAATCGAGAGAAAATCAAAGCGATTAATAAATAATGGCAAGACGAGAGCCGCCGCAGGAATTTCAATCATGGCCCCAACTTGAATGTTGGGATTAAAGGCTTGACCACGCTGATGAAGTTGCTGCTTAGCCTTTTCAATCAAACGAAACGTTTCATCAATTTCTTTAGCATGTGCCAACATCGGAATCATGATGCGAGCTTGTCCATAGGCAGAAGCTCGCAAAATTGCACGCAGCTGCGTGAGAAAAATTTCTGGCTCAGTTAAAGACCAACGAATCGCACGCAACCCTAATGGCGAAGTCCCCGTTTGAGATACATCAGAGCCACCACCCAGGGCCTTATCTGCACCAACGTCAATCGTCCTAATATTAATAGGCAAGCCATGCATCAAATCAACTACTCGACGATATTCTTCGTATTGCTGATCCTCATTTGGCATCGCTTGATTGCGATCCATAAACAAGAACTCAGACCGGAACAAACCGACGCCAACAGCGCCAAGTGCTACAGCCTGATTGGCATCTTCTGGCAATTCAATATTGGCAAATAATTCAATGTCCACACCATCGGCTGTGGTTGTTCTAGAGTGCTTTAATTGCTGAAGCTTGCGCGCCTCTTTAGTAGCTTGGACTTGTAACTTTCGGTACTCGGCTAGTAACTGCTCGTCCGGAGCAACAACAACGACACCCCGCTCACCATCCAACACCAACCAATCGCCATGACGAATCATTTCGCTAGCGTGACGCACACCCACCACAGCTGGAATCTCCATACTGCGGGCCACAATTGCCGTATGGGATGTCTTACCCCCAAGATCGGTTACAAAACCGGTGAAGGCATGTTCTTTAAAACGCAACATATCGTGTGGTGCAATATCGTGCGCCACGATGATCGACTCCACACCAACGTCACTAGGGGATAAGAGTGCCGAATTCTCTAAGCTATCTTTTTTCTGAGAATTCAACGCTTTGATGACTCGCTCAGCTACCTGACGAATATCATTGGCGCGCTCTTTTAAATAGGGATCTTCAATTTCAGCGAACTGTTCAAGCAGGTCATTTAATTCTGTAGTTAAAGCCCAAGCTGCATTTAATCTCTGAGTACGAATCAGATGCATGGGTTTTTCAGCTAAAGCGGGGTCAGCCAAAATCATGCCATGCACATCCAAAAACGCTGCCATCTCTTGAGGAGCATCTTTAGGTAAACCCAATCGCAATTGCTCTAGTTCCTGACGAACCTGATCAAAGGCATCCAATAATTTTTGCGCTTCGGCTTCTTCTTTTCCGGGCTCTACTAGATAGTGACTAACTTCTAAGGCTGCACGCGAAATCAGTACCGCCTTGCCAATGGCAATGCCTTTTGATACTGGAATCCCATGCAAAGAAAAAGTCATCTTTACTCGCCCTCACCAAAGCGATCGTTAATTAAGACCGTTATTGCCGCCATCGCTTCATCCGCTTGATCGCCAACCGTCTCTAATGTGACTTTGCTGCCAATACCTGCAGCCAACATCATCACACCCATGATGCTCTTAGCGTTGATTTGACGACCATTACGTGACAACAGTATTTCACAAGGGTATTGAGCGGCGAGCTGAGATAGCTTTGCCGAGGCTCGAGCATGCAAACCTAATTTATTAATAATTTCTATTTCAGCTACTGGCATATCTGCTTATTTCTTTGATCTTATTCATTCACTTTAGTTCCAAGTCGCAAAATTCCATTCTGACCCCCTTGAAGGGCCTTAGCAGCAAGCTCCTCCAGGCCCTCACCGCGATGGGTAATACAGCGCATCAACATGGGTAAATTGAGACCCGTTAATACAATGACGTTACCCAGTTCTGTGCTGTACCCTGGCGCATCTAATTTAGAAGCTACATTTGCAGGGGTCGCGCCCATCACATCTGTTAGAACCAAAATCCCGTTACCACTATTTACTTTTCTAGCAGCTTCAAAGACGCGATCAAAGCTGACCTTGATATCCTCATATGGCGTAATATCCACTGCCTGCACGCGCTCAGGTATAACGCCAAACGCATGCTCAGCAAATCCCAACATAGCACTTGCAACAGGGGTATGAGCAACGATTACGATTCCAGCCATCTTATGACAATGCCTTCTCAAGCTGATTTAGCCAAAATTGGGGTACATCAAACCCAGTTTGCTCGGTAATTTCAACAAAACAAGTGGGGCTTGTTACGTTGATTTCAGTAACGAAGCCACCAATTAAATCCAAGCCGACCAAGAATAAGCCACGGGCATTCAATACTGGTGCTAGGCGCTCGGCAATACCTCTTTCTTGATCACTCAAGGGCATTGCTACCCCTTTGCCACCAGCAGCCAAATTACCCCGAATCTCGCTTCCCTGTGGAATGCGAGCTAAAGCAAACGACACATATTCCCCGCCAATCAGCAGAACCCGCTTATCACCCTGTGTGATCTCAGGCAAAAACCGCTGTGCCATCAGTGTTCGTGCGCCGTTTTCACCTAAGGTTTCTACAATGCTTGCCAGATTAAGGCCATCAGACCCCACCCTAAAGACACCCATACCACCCATGCCATCCAAGGGCTTAATCACAATATCCTGATGCTTCTGATGAAAATCTTCTACCGCACTTAATTCACGCGTAATTAATGTTGGCGGAATGAGCTCAGGAAATTCAGTAATGGAAATTTTTTCGGAGTGATCACGAACGGCGGATGGATTATTAAATACTTTTGCGCCTTGGCGCTGAGCCGCAGATAAGAGCCAAGTACTATTTAGATATTCAATATCAAATGGAGGATCGGTGCGCATCATGACTGCAGCAAAAGAATTTAATGCGCGACTTTCGAGCTCAGCCAATTCGTACCAAGAAGTTGAGCTAGGCTTAATGCTCAAAGACTGACAATCAGCTACAACTAGATTATCTTTCCATAAGAGATTGCGACTCTGACAAAACCACAAGCGATGTCCTGCCGCCTGAGCCACTCGCATCATCGCTAAAGTCGAGTCCTTATGAATCTTAAATGATTCCAAGGGATCAGCAATGAATAAAAAATCCATAAAAACCTATGAAAAGATTTGCTCTAAATTAGGCAGGTTCAGCATCAGGATCAGTACGCTCAAGCTCTAAGGAAGCAGCCAATAAAGCCAAGCGTGCAACGACGCCATACAAATAAAAACGATTTGGGGCAGCGCTTCCTGGTTTGGCACTTAGATCAGGCATGGAGTTTTGCTCAAAAGCTAAGGGCACAAAATGCATTCCTGGGGCATTGAGATTTTCATCGGGGCCACGATCTGTATGCACACGATAAAAACCACCGATAACGTAGCGATCGATCATGTAGACCACTGGCTCAGCTACTGCCTCATTCACTTTCTCAAAGGTATAAACGCCCTCTTGAATGAGAACGTCACTGACTTCTAAGCCTTCCTTTACCACGCTCATCTTATTGCGGTCTTTGCGGTTCAAGTCCTTTAGCTGCGAAGGATCATTGACTACCATGATGCCCATTCCATAAGTACCAGCATCGGCTTTAACTACGACATACGGCTTATCTTTGATGCCATATTCACGATATTTCTTCGCAGTCTTCTTGAGAATTTGTTCAACAGCAGTCTGAAGTTCGTCTTCACCTTTGCGCTCATGAAAATTGATATCAGAACAACTTGTGAAATAAGGATTAATCATCCACGGATCTATATCAACTACCTTAGCAAATTTCTTGGCAACTTCTTCATAAGAAGCAAAGTGATTGGACTTGCGGCGCATATGCCAGCCTGCATGCAGCCCAGGTAATAAATATTGCTCATGAATATTTTCTAAAATGGGTGGTATGCCAGCAGAGAGATCATTGTTCAGCAAGATTGAGCATGGATCAAAATCTTTTAAACCTAAACGTTGCTTTTTCAAACCTAAGCGAGACAAGGGCTCCATCAATAAACGGTTGCTATCCGGCAATTCAATCCAAGTGGGCTTCTTAATTTCTTCAGAAAAAGTACCAAGGCGCACATTCAAACCCGCCTGACGCAAAATGGATGACAAGCGAGCAATATTTTGTAGGTAGAAAGTATTGCGTGTATGGCGCTCTGGAATCAGCAGTAAATTTTTTGCTTCTGGACAAATCTTCTCAATTGCCGCCATGGCCGCCTGAACAGCTAAAGGCAACATTTGGGGAGATAGGTTATTAAAACCACCAGGAAATAGATTGGTATCTACCGGGGCTAACTTAAACCCAGAATTTCGGAGATCCACTGAGCAGTAAAAGGGTGGGGTGTGCTCTTGCCACTCCAGCCGAAACCAGCGTTCAATGGTGGGGGTTGCTTCTAGTACCTTGGACTCTAATTCGAGCAAGGGACCACTTAGGGCGGTGATGAGATGTGGGACCATTCCACCATTGTAAGATTATTAAAAGAAAGACGCGGGATCCGAGGATCCCGCGCCAGAAACCAGGCAGCTCGCAAAAGCCGCCTGGTGAGGGGTAAAACTAGGAATTAAGACTCATAAGCGGACTCACCGTGTGAGCTGATATCCAAGCCTTCGCGCTCTTCATCTTCCTTAACACGCAAACCAATCACCATATCGATTAATTTGAAGGCAATGAAGGAAACCACGCCAGACCAGATCAAGGTAGTAATAACGCCTTGAGCCTGAATCCATAACTGACCGCCCATAGAGTACTCAGGATTGACTGCATTGCTTACGTAATCCCAGATACCTGTGCCGCCCAAAGCTGGATCAGCAAAAATACCCGTTAATAACGCGCCCAAGATACCGCCTACGCCGTGAACTCCAAATACGTCCAAGCTATCGTCTGAACCCAAAATCTTCTTCAGGCCAGAAACACCCCACAAGCAAACTACGCCAGCCGCAGCACCAATTACTAGCGCACCCATTGGACCAACGAAACCTGCTGCAGGAGTAATTGCAACTAGACCAGCTACGCAACCAGATGCCGCGCCCAACATAGATGGCTTACCTTTAGTAATCCACTCAGCAAATGACCATCCCAAAACAGCAGCTGCGGTTGCAAGGAAGGTATTTACGAATGCGAGGGCAGCACTGCCGTTTGCTTCGAGAGCAGAGCCTGCATTGAAACCAAACCAACCAAACCACAACAAAGATGCGCCGATCATGACGAATACCAGGTTGTGCGGTTTCATTGCTTCTTTGCCGTAGCCAATACGCTTTCCAACAACATAAGAGCCTACTAATCCAGCGATCGCAGCATTGATGTGAACAACGGTACCGCCAGCAAAGTCGAGAACACCTTTTTGCCACAACCAACCAGCACGAGCAGTAATTGCTTCGAGTGATGCAGCATCTTTGATGTCATCAGGACCAGGCCAGAACCAAACCATGTGTGCAATTGGCAAGTAACTAAATGTGAACCACAAAATAACGAACAACAAGATTGCGGAAAATTTAGCGCGCTCAGCAAATGAACCCACGATTAAACAGCAAGTAATAGTGGCAAATGCAGCTTGGAATGCCATGAATACATATTCAGGAACCACAACACCTTTACTAAAGGTTGCCGCTACAGAATCAGGCGTAATACCAGCCAAGAACAAACGATCAAGTCCACCAACGAATGCCCCACCTTCTGTGAATGCAAAGCTATAGCCGTATAAGGACCAAAGCACTGTCACCAAAGAAAAGACGACCATACATTGCACGAGTACTGACAAGATGTTTTTGCTACGTGTTAAGCCACCATAGAACAAAGCCAAACCTGGCAATGTCATCAAAATGACCAAAGCTGTACATATCAACAACCAAGCCGTATCAGCTTTATTTGGTACAGCAGCCGGGGCTGCAGGAGCTGCTGTAGCCGCAGCGGCAGCTGCAGGAGCAGCAACAGCTGGCTTGGCTTCATCAGCAAATGCAGGTGAAGTCACCATGATGCCAGTTGAGCCAATGGCCAAAGCCATTGCACCGCCAGCTAGGAGTTTTTTCATCCAAGTTAACATTTTGAACCTCTCTTTAAAGTGCTGACGCACCGGTCTCGCCGGTACGAATACGAATGACGTGCTCAACTGGTGAGACAAAAATCTTGCCATCACCAATCTTGCCTGTACGTGCAGATTTTTCAATTGCTTCAATCGCACGCTCCAAGATGCCATCTTCAACAGCAGCTTCAATTTTTACTTTTGGCAAAAAATCGACAACATACTCGGCACCACGATACAACTCGGTATGCCCTTTTTGACGACCAAAACCTTTAACCTCAGTGACGGTAATGCCCGAAACTCCCACTTCCGAGAGAGCTTCGCGCACTTCGTCAAGCTTGAATGGCTTGATGATTGCGGTAATTAATTTCATACGTTTCTCCGTTCAGAGGTGAAGATTAGAAAGTTTTTGTTAGCGAAATTAAGCCTGTTGCACCACCCAAGTTTTTGCCTGATGGACTGACATATGCATAGCTGCTACCAACTGTTTTTGCATTGGTATCAACATATGAAACTGCAGCTGATAAACCGCCGCCAAAGTCTTTAGTAACGCCAAGTTTCCAATCGGTATAGCTATAAAGGCTTGAGTTTGAAGTGGAAGAACCATTAGGAGTCCCAGCAATGTACTGATATCCAACGTGTGCATTCAAGGTCAAGCCCCAGAAACCTGTGTCGTAGTTCAATGTCAGGTCTGGATAGTAAGAACCGCTAGAGTTCGCAAACCCGAAAGTATTTGTTGCTGAATAGGAGAACTTACCAAAGCCTGTAACAGGACCAAAAGTAAAGTTTTGGGCTACATAAATTTCAGTTGTATTTGGGTTGGTTGCACTGCTTGGCAAACCACTAGTTGGGAAGTAGTACTGTAATACTCCGAGGTCAGAGGCAAAACCTGCGCCAATCAGCTCTTTCTTGATACCAGCATAGAAGTCCATCTCGATAGGAGCTGAAACGTTATTGGCACCACCTTGACTTGCAGCATCAGAGATCCAGCTGATGTTGCTGTTCCAGTTACCGATATAGAAACCACTCTCGTGAGCGTAATCAAAACCGCCTTGAATTGCTGGCTTAAAGTTTGTTTGTGAGATACCACGATAGCGGTAATCATTCACTACGGTAACGTTTGCAGTAATGGGGCTAACTTCAGGGGCCTCTGGAGCAGCAGGTGCTGTCTGAGCAAAAGCAGCTGTAGCGAATATGCTAGATGCTGCGAGAGCAATTGCTGATTTGTGTAATGTTTTCATTTGTAACTCCTTGCTGTTTGAAATAAAAAAATGGATAAATGCTGATTGCATGGTGTGATCATGAAGGTCGGGCCGGATTTCAATTCAGGCCAATTCCCCTAATTAATGCCAATGCACTTATATGGTGCATATTATTGCCCCACATGGGTGATTTGGGGGTCTTTTTCCGGGTTTTAGCCCTCTTTCTGCATTGAATGCCTGCTCAACATAAAATGTAAGCTGTATCTTTTATGCAACTTTATCCAGGACTGCGAAACCTTAAATGCAAAAACCAGGCGAAATCCTCGAGCAAATTCAACGTATCGCAAACGATATGCAAAACAAAGTTGGGGATGCCATTCGAAACTCCCCAGCACAAGAAATCGAAAAAAATGTGCGGGCCATGATGAATCAAGGATTTCAAAAAATGGACCTGGTAACACGTGAAGAGTTTGAATTGCAGTCGAAGGTACTAGCAAAAACCAGAGAAAAATTAGAAACACTCGAAGCAAAAGTAGCTGCCCTAGAAAAAGCGCAGTAGCTTTTTCGCTTTAGCTTTACTCTGGATAAAACTCCGTAAAGAAATTTGCATATTCTTCTTTAGATAAAAAAGATTTTGCGTCGCCTGGTATTGCCTTAGCATGCAATACCGATATTTGATAGATCCAAATACTTCCATCTGCAGCAACCCGCGTTATCCAGCGCACTCTCATCCACTGCTCAGCAGTTCCATTAGATTTGAATTGAATTAGATATTCTTTACTAGCCTGCTTTTGCCGTGCTGCAGTTTGATACAAAACGTCTTCTGCAATCACCTGTCCACCAGAATCTTTTGCCCTTGACAATAAATTACCCTGCAGAAGATCTAATATTTTTGGAAGAAAAGCAGATTGACCGATAGGTATTTGCGTGGCGCTAATCGAATAAATATCATCTTCGATTTTCAGGGCCTCAAGAGTTTGCAGTAATTCTTGATTTTGATAAGTAATTTTTCTCTGAATTTTCTCAGGCTTACCTGGAAAAAGAGCGGTGTATCGCTGTTGGGGTGATTGCACTACACGCCAATCAAACCGAGGACTGCAAGCTGCTAAAAAAACCATGGCCACAATCAAAATGCAGCCACCTTTGCAAAACTTTTTAAACAAGCCCCGCCCCATGAGCCTGCTGATCAGCGTGATAGCTAGAACGAACCATTGCACCTACAGCGGCATGAGAGAAGCCCATTGCATAAGCCTCTTCCTCAAAATGCTTGAAAACATCGGGGTGTACATAGCGCTGTACCGGCAAATGGTGACCTGATGGCGCAAGATACTGACCAATCGTAAGCATATCAATATTGTGTTCACGCATATCACGCATGACCTCTAATATTTCTTCATCGGTTTCACCAAGCCCGACCATTAATCCACTCTTAGTTGGGATGTGCGGAAAGCGCTCTTTGAAATCTTTTAATAATTTCAGCGAGTGTTCGTAATCAGCGCCAGGACGTGCTTGTTTGTATAAACGTGGAACCGTTTCAAGATTGTGATTCATGACATCCGGCAGGCCCTGAGGCGCATGTTGAGCAAAGATATCTAAAGCTTTATCTAAGCGTCCACGAAAATCCGGGACTAGGACCTCAATACGGGTATCTGGAGAAGATGCGCGCGATTGAGAGATGCAATCAACATAATGCATTGCTCCGCCATCGCGTAAGTCGTCACGATCAACGCTGGTTATCACAACATAATTTAATTTCAACGCTGCAATAGTGCGGGCCAAGTTAGCTGGCTCTTTTGTATCCAAAGGATCGGGCCTACCATGGCCCACATCACAAAATGGACAACGGCGCGTGCATTTATCACCCATGATCATGAAGGTAGCCGTGCCCTTGCCAAAACATTCGCCAATATTGGGACAGCTTGCTTCTTCACATACTGTTACTAGATCGTTCTCACGCAAAATCTTTTTGATTTCTGCAAAGCGAGAATTGCCTGAGGCAGCTTTGACACGAATCCAATCGGGTTTCTTGAGCACCTGCTCTAGTGGAACAATCTTAATTGGGATGCGCGCTGTTTTTTCGCTCGACTTTTGCTTACGAGTTGCATCGTAATTAAGGTCTTGGCGAGCCTCGCTAGGGTTTTCTGTGTTGGTCTTATTTATGCTCATCTTGACATCAGTTGCTTTTGTAAATGCTCCAAAAGCTTTTGGCTAATCGTGTCTATATTGTCCTTGATCCCAAGGGTTTGCATATCAACTGTCCTTAAACCCTCATAACCACAGGGGTGGATTCGACCAAATGCCTCCAAATCGGTTGCCACATTCAACGCTAAGCCATGATACGAGCAGCTTTTAGAGACTTTCAAGCCTAGGGCGGCAACTTTTGCGCCATGCCACTCCTTGGGCACGCCTACCTGATTGGCAATATATATTCCGGGGGCACCTTTGAGTCTTTGCGCTTCTATACCGAAGTCTGCCAAAGTATCAATGACTGCTTGCTCAATACGAGACACCAGCTCTTTGACAAAAATTCCTAAGCGTTTGAGATCTAGCAAGAGATACACCACGATTTGACCAGGCCCGTGATACGTTATTTCGCCGCCACGATCAACTTGCACTAATGGAATTTGCTGAGAAGGTGCGTGCAAATTGCTGGCATCTCCAGCAAGCCCCAAAGTAAATACAGGGGGATGTTGCAGTATCCAAATTTCATCTGGCGTACTTGCATCTCGCTCTTTGGTAAAAGTACGCATCGCTTCGTAGGTTGAGGCGTAATCCGCCAAACCAAGATGCTTAACAAGAAAAGGCATTTACTTTGGGCTAGAGAACAATGCTAACCAAAGGATGGGTTGAAAGCGTTCTGTATAACTCGTCTAACTGCTCACGACTCGTGGCAGTAATAGGCAAAGTAATTCCTAAATAATTGCCATCTTTTGATGGTCGTTGCTCAACTTTTGTTTCATCAAATGTAGGATCAAACTGTTTTGCAATATGAATGATTGCAGGCAAATATTCAGGATTTGCTTTGCCCATGACCTTAATCGGAAATAAGGAAGGGTATTCAATAAGCGATTTTTCTTCAGCCATAGTTTTTTGAAAAGACCTTGTTAAGAATTACGATGATCTGGCATACCTAACCATCCGCCAGTGATGATATTGCGAATGCAATGCAATCTGCGATGGAAAAAATGATCAGCTCCAGGCACTACCTGCACTGTAAGCTCTTGCGGGCGCGCCCAATCTAATACATCAATCAGTGGAATTGTCTCATCGACTTCACCATGAATCAGAATGGTATCAACGGGTACATTAGCTAAGTCCCATTTTCCAGCAGCGCTTCCTACCATCACCAATCGCTCAGCAGGGCGTCCTAGCTCTGCTAATTTTTGCACTAAATGACTGCCTACAAAACTACCGAACGAGAATCCCGAAACCACTAAAGGCAAAGTATTCGCATTGGCCGTCCATACTTGGTGGTCGGTAGTCTCAAACTCAGTCCAGCTTGAAGGGGTTCGCATCCAATCCGTTACGTGCAGCAAATCATCTAGCTCACCTACACCATGATCATGCACGCCTGCAGTGCCGCCAACGCCCCGAAAGTTTGGTCGAACGCTAACGTAGCCCAGCTGATTAAAAGCACGCGCCATCGTCTGAGCAACCTTGTTGTCCATGGTGCCGCCCATTAATGGATGGGGGTGAGCCACTAATGCTAGGCCACGAACTGCAAATGTTGGATCACTTTTTAATTCATCGGGAAGGTCAATGGACATCTCTATCAGGCCAACGATTCCTTCAATATGAATTACTTTTGTACGACTGTTCATAGAAAAACTTTCAACAATAACTAAGCTAATTGCAAGCGCTCAACAGGAAGGCCTTTTATCAAATGTGACTGAATAATTTCTTCAACATCCTCAGTATCTACAAAGGTATACCAAATACCCTCTGGATAAATCACCATCACAGGTCCATCTGCACATCGATCTAAACATCCAGCCTTATTGACCCGAATTTTTCCTGGACCAGAAAGGCCAAGTTCTTTGACTCTCTTCTTGGCGTAATCAAACAAAGCAAATGCATTATGTCGATCACAACAATCTTCGCCATTACTGCGTTGGTTTAAACAAAAAAATAGGTGGTGAGAAAAGCTCATAGAAAAATTATATTCATCCGTTTTTAGTTTTAAATTCAAATGCGCTGCGTATCATCCAAATCAAAGCTAATGGCAACCATACTACTGAAACCCACTGCATCAACTCATTAAAGTGCAATAAGCGCCCTTGATACCAATGTCGCAAAGTAAGAATGAAGTATGGATTATCAGGCAAGACATTGATTGCGATCGTCGCACAAATTAAGCAAAACAAAGCCAAAAAAAACTTTGTTCTCTGAGTAAGGCGTAATGCCCATCTCAATATGAGACTGGCTATCGCCATGCCCCAGATAGCACCAGCGGTTAGCCAGAGAAAGCCAAAATCGAGCCCAAATTGGAGTGCTGTAAATACCGTTTTAATAATCACGGTAAAGCAAAGTAAGCCATTGAGAATGCGCCATTGAGGCGCCTTAGCCCTCATACCAAGTGAAAGCAATAGCGCAACACCCAGCCAGCAAAGTGCTGTCAATACAGTTTCTTGCGCTACATGGTTAATGACCAAAGTGCCCCAATCTACTGAGCCAAAGATGGCATGCCCCCAAACTCCCGTACCAAGCCAAAAACTTTGTGGATAAATTTGCGACCAGGGGAATAACAAAAATAAAGCACATGCAGCCCAATTCAAACCAAACCACTGGTCAAAGCGACGCCGGATAGCGCTCCCAGAAAGCCATTGCGGACCCAAAGGAATTGCCAAAAGACCGCCTAATAAACCACCAAAGGCATTGGCCCACCAGTCCATTTGACTCGGAATTCTGGTGGGTAACCACGATTGCAATGTTTCCACACTAAAAGCCAAAAGCCCACTGAGAGCTAGCGCAATTCCTAAGGCCACAAAATTACGCCACCGCGGATAAGCAGCAAACACAATCAGAAATCCAAAGGGGATATAAGCCAGAATATTGACCAAGACATCAAAAGGGGTAATAAATCGAGGGGTAGGAGCATCCAACCATGCGCTAGGGAAAATCCCATTATGGAAGTCGAAATCAAAAGGATTAAGGCTGACATAGACAATCAGCAAGGCATAGCTGATACCCATAGCTCTGGCCAAAG
Source organism: Polynucleobacter sp. 15G-AUS-farblos (assembly GCF_018882445.1). Classification (GTDB taxonomy): domain Bacteria; phylum Pseudomonadota; class Gammaproteobacteria; order Burkholderiales; family Burkholderiaceae; genus Polynucleobacter. The sequence goes on from NZ_JACVOM010000003.1 coordinate 264,529, forward strand.
GCATGGCCTGTAGAGGCCAAACCAATTTGCGAGGGCGCTGTTCTTCATGATGCATTCCACAATTCTAGGTCAGACCTTTCTACAATGATGAAATGACTGCCAATTGCATCCTCGAACGCGTTGCCGAAACCAAGTCGACCAATGATGATCTACTAGCTCGCTGGCGGGCTGGTGAGCTGCTTGATCCCGTGGCCCGAATTACCCATCACCAAACAGCTGGAAAGGGGCGTGCTGGGCGTACCTGGCTCTCCAAGCCAGAGGATTCAATGAGTTTTTCTCTAGCCTTCCCATTTCATCGCAGTCCAGCAGAATTAAGCGGCCTCAGCCTTCTAGTAGGCCTAGCCGTCATTTCTGGAATTGCCCATGCATGTCAATTGGATGAGGCAAGCCTCTATTCGCTTGGCTTACGTCTCAAATGGCCCAATGACTTACTCCTCAATAACGCCAAAGTAGGCGGCATCCTGATCGAAGGGGGTCAGGCCAAAATAGGCGACCCCACATGGATGGTTATTGGTATTGGACTCAATCTACACAATGCCCAATTATTTGAAAACGAGTTGGGTGACCAAGCCAAGCAAAAAGTGGGTTCACTTGATCAACTCATTTCTTCAGCTTCATCACTGCCTGATACAGAATTTATTTGGCTCAAGCTGATTGAGTCATTAGAGCGCGTCCTAAGTGACTTTGATCAACACGGATTTGCAAGCTATCAAAGCCAATGGGAAAGATGGGATGCCTATCGCGATCAAACTGTTAGAGTTTCTAGTGCGCATCAAGATCCTATAGACGGCATTGCGGATGGTATTGATAGCAGTGGCGCACTACTTATAAAACAACAACATCAAACACTTACTATTCACGCGGGTGATGTTTCTTTGAGAGCACAGTCATGAGTCTGTATCTACTTTTTGATGTGGGTAACACTCGCTTAAAGTGGGCAGCAGTGGAGTCTTCAAAGCATCCTTCTGATCGTCAAAAAAAGTTGTGGGCTTACTCTGGGTCTATTAGTAGTAATGCATTGCAATCGCCAGAAGCAAAAGCGGAATTGGCTGACTACATTGCTAAAACCTTACCCAAGCCTGATGCGATTGCATTTTGCTGTGTAGCAGGCCCAGAAGCCATCGCCAATCTGCAATCTCTTTTTCCACAGTGGAGTGAAATTGAATGGAGACAACTCAGTGGCGAGAGTTCGTATGTCGGCATGCGCACCTTATATCAAGAGCCCGCCAAGCTGGGCGCAGATCGTTGGGCAGCCGTCATTGGTGCGCGCGCTTTATCAAAGACCAACACACTCATCATCAATGCGGGTACCGCTACTACGATAGATCTTCTGGGCTCTAATGGCGTGCACTATGGCGGATGGATTCTTCCAGGCCTGAGCCTGATGCAAACAAGCTTGCAAAGTCAAACCGCTCAATTGCCATTAGCTGAACGTCATGAGGGTTCGTTTGGTTTTGGTGTTAACACAAATGATGCAATTATTAGTGGATGTGATGCTGCGCAAATTGGCGCTATCGTACAAGCAATTCAGCTCTCTAAAAAGTTGAACTGCCCTGTTGAAAAAATTTGGCTTGATGGTGGCAATGCCAAAGTCTTAGCGCAAATCATTGCTCAATCTCAAACTGAGCTTGCTCTGGGTGCTGAAGTAACTGAGGGGCTGGTGCTACGAGGAACCTGGGCCTGGCTACTAGATTCTTTTTAAGAACGAATTTTGCCTAGCAGAGTAGTGGTAGAGCGTTCATATAAAAATGGAATTGCAATAGCTTTCCCGCCCCAGCTTTTCACTACCCGAGTCTCTTCCAGAGTATCAATTTCATAATCTCCACCCTTTACATAAATATCAGGTCGAATTCGTTCAATTAATTTGACTGGGGTTTGCTCAGTAAATAGGATGGCCATATCGACGCTCTCTAAGGCTGCCAATAAAGCTTGGCGATCCGCTTCAGAATTAATGGGCCTGTCGTCCCCTTTGCCCAGCATTTTTACTGACGCATCAGAGTTCACGCCCACGACAAGACTTGCGCCTAAAGTGCGTGCTTGCGCCAAATAGCTCGCATGACCACGATGCAGAATATCGAACACCCCATTTGTAAATACGAGGGGGCGCGGCAAATTAGCTAAGCGTGCCTCTAGCTGCTCAGGAGGGCAAACCTTAGACTCAAAAGTAGGGGGCAACAAAGTCGTCATGTCACAATATTAATGGCATTGCCTAAGCGCCTGTGATATTAACCAGAATGTCTTAGACTTGGCACTGGTAAATCCCTACTAAATAAGGCGCAAGATGAACCGTTTGGTGTTTTCATGGCTTTTGAGCCTCTTTGCTTTTGTGATGAGTGCACAAGCTGTAAACGCAGCTCCTAGTTGCAGCCCCTTGCTATCCCACACTTTCCCGCGTTTACAAGATGAAGCGCCTCAAAATCTATGCCAATACCAAGGAAAGGTGATTTTAGCTGTCAATACAGCGAGCTACTGTGGATTTACAAGCCAATATGATGGTCTTGAGAAGCTGTATGCCAAATACAAAGATCAAGGACTAGTGGTTTTGGGCTTCCCATCAAATGACTTTGGGCAACAAGAGCCGGGCAGTAATAAGGAAATCGCAGACTTTTGTAAAAATACTTATGACGTCAAGTTCCCCATGTTTGCCAAGACTGTTGTTTCTGGTGGAAATGCAAATCCACTCTTTAAGATGTTGATCGCTAAAACAGGCACAAGTCCAAAGTGGAACTTTTACAAATACCTTATTGATCGCAACGGCAACGTAGTGGAATCCTATGGCAGCATGACAAAACCAAATAGCAGCAGCATTACTAAAGAGATTGAAAAGCTTCTGAAGGAGAAGGCGCAGTGAGCAAAAAAAGAATTGCCATCATTGGCGCCGGTATATCAGGCTTAGGTTGCGCCTATGCCCTGAGACAACATCCAGATTTAGAAATCACCTTATTTGAAGGTGGGGACCATATTGGCGGCCACAGCAATACAGTGAACTTCAGTCAACGTATCGGCAACCAAGAGATCACCCATGGGGTGGATACTGGTTTTTTAGTTTTCAACCGCAAAACCTATCCTCGCTTAGTAAGACTATTCGAAGAAATTCAAGCTCCCATTGCACTTTCTGAAATGTCATTTTCAGTTTCAATCGATGCCTCAGGAAAATCGAATAGGCCAAATACGATTGAATGGGCAGGCAACGACCTCAACTCTTTTTTTGGACAAAGATCTAATTTGCTTTCACTCTCTTTTTGGAGAATGGCCTATGACATCTTGCGCTTTAATCGCTTAGCCACTCAGCTAGCCAAAAAACAAATTGATGCTGGCCATAAATACGCAGAGCCTGATGAAACGATTGCCGATTTTTTAAAACGTCATCGCTTTAGTCAAAGTTTTAAAGAAAATTATTTTTTGCCGATGATCGGCGCCATCTGGTCTTGCTCTGTAGATCAAATGCTAGAGTTCCCAATTCAAACGATGGTACGCTTTTGCCATAATCACGGCCTGCTTCAAATCCAAAATCGCCCGCAATGGCTCACCGTTTCAGGGGGTTCTCGTGAATACGTCAAACGCATTGTTTCTATACTAGAAAAACATCGCGTTACTATTTCACGCGAAGCTGTCATTCGAGTAAATGCAAGCCAAGATGGGACAGAACAAGCAGAAGTGATTACGCAAACTGGTTCAGTTTGGTTTGACGAAGTTGTTATGGCCTGTCATAGCGATCAATCCCTAGATTTAGTTCATGGCATTTCACAAGACGCTCGTAATATTCTTGCCGCTATCCCCTATCAAAAGAACCGTGCAATTTTGCATACTGATACTCGTTTCTTGCCTTCGGCTAAGCGTTGTTGGGCTGCATGGAATTACACCGCCAAATCGGGTGCTATGCCGTCATCTCAGCAACATGTGAGTGTGAACTATTTAATTAACCGCCTTCAACCACTGCCAGTAGAATTTAAAGACTTGCCAATAATTGTGAGCTTAAATCCCCTCACTGACCCTGATCCCAAATTAATTCATCAAGAAATTCATTACGCACATCCTGTATTTGATATGAGTGCAATTCAGGCGCAAAAAGAATTGCCCCTAATTCAAGGGAATTCTTCTATTTGGTATTGCGGTGCATGGACAGGATTTGGCTTTCATGAGGATGGCTTACGCTCAGGAGAATTAGTGGCCGAAGCTTTGCTGGAGAGCATGCGTTCTCCAGTTAAAAATAGCCCCAAGCTAGATGCGCAATAAATGAATCAGCCAAAGATTAACTTTGGAGCTGTAAAGCACAGTCGTCTACGACCAGCGAAAAATGCCTTCGGTTACGGCGTCTTTACGGTGGCAATTCCGATGCGCTCTAGAAAAGCGAATCCAGGACTACTCAGTAAGTTAGGTCTTAAGGACAACCGCTTTGGCCTCATCTCTTTTTTTGATAAGGATCATGGTCAAGGCGAAGTTGATAGTCTGGCCTGGGTTGAAAACCTCTTGGCAGAAAACCAAGTGCCGCACCTTGATGGTGAAATTTGGCTACAAACCTTTCCAAGGGTTCTAGGCTATGTATTTAATCCTGTGAGCTTTTGGATTTGTACTCGCACCAATGGTCAAGTACAAGCGGTATTAGCAGAGGTCAACAATACTTTTGGTGAACGTCATTGCTACCTACTTTACAAAGACTCTGGCGAGGTTTTACGCTCGGGAGAGACCCACGTAAGTAAGAAAGTATTTCATGTCTCGCCCTTTTGCGAGGTTAAAGGGGAATACCACTTTCGCTTCCTTTTCCCCCAAGAAAGTGTATCTGGGCGTCACTCTGTATACCGCATTGAACTTCACGAAGATGGGCAACCATTAATTAATACCAGCATTAGCGGGCAAAGCAGGCCTCTGAGTCAGTCCACCGTCTATCTAGCCTGTTTACGTTACCCCCTAATGAGCTTAGGTGTGATTTTCCGAATTCACTGGCAGGCATTGAAATTATGGATAAAAGGTGTACCCTTTCACTCAAAACCTAAACCACCAGAATTTGAAGTCAGCAGATGAATCGCCCAGGACAATCATTACTCTCCCGCCTTAATTTTTCCCGGCCACTCCAGCGGGCGACCCCGCAATATCGTTTTAGCACTGAAGCCCTGCTAAAGCTGCTGACTCAGCTCCGCAGCGGGCATCTCAAAGTGACTCTGCCAAATGGCGAACGAAAAGAATTTGGTCATTCTGCTGATGGCTTGCATGCTGAAATTCACATTTTAGATTGGTCTGTATTTAAACAAGTGATGTCTCATGGGGATATCGGCTTTGCAGAAGGCTATATCCGTGGCCAATGGAATACACCAGACCTCAAATCACTTTTAGAAATAGCAATACGCAATAGAACTATTTTAGAAAAAGCTATCTATGGTAATCGGTACGCCTCGATTTATTATCGTCTAAAGCATTGGCTTCGAGATAACAGTAAATCTGGTAGTCGTAAAAATATTCATGCGCACTACGATCTTGGTAATGCCTTTTACACCTTGTGGCTCGACCCCACCATGAGTTATTCGAGTGCCTGGTTTTCTGAGGGTGATAAACAGTCTCTTGCTGATGCACAACGCGCAAAAATAAATCGCATTCTTGCTGCGATTGACAGTAAAGCAGGTGACCATATCTTGGAAATTGGCTGTGGCTGGGGTGGCGTGATGGAAGAGGCACAACGCAAGCAGATTGCCATTACAGGTCTTACCCTATCTACTGAACAGAAAGCATTTGCAGATACACGGCTCCAGTCCATGCAAGCAAATCATTCTGACGCACCAGCATTTGAAGTACGCCTGCAAGACTACCGCGACTGCCAAGAACAGTACGACGGCATTGTCTCGGTTGAAATGTTTGAAGCTGTTGGTGAAAAGCATTGGCCAGAATATTTTCAAACCATTGCTCAGCGTCTGAAAGCTGGGCGCAAAGCTTGCATTCAAACGATTGTGATTGCAGAAGAACTGTTTGAGCGCTATCGCACAAACACTGACTTTATCCAGCAATACGTCTTTCCAGGAGGCATGCTTCCTTCGCGCACCAGCTTTAGAGATAGCGCAGCTCAGGCAGGATTAAAAGTAGAAACTGAATTTGCGTTCGGTAGCGACTATGCCAAAACTCTCTGTATTTGGCGGGATAATTTCAACGAAAGACTTCAAGAAGTACGTCAATTAGGATTTGATGAAGCCTTTATTCGGCTATGGAATTTCTATCTGATGTACTGTTCAGCAGGCTTCTCTGAGCGCAACATTGATGTGGTGCAATTTACCCTAAGCCATGCGAATTCATCACCCTCTCCAGATTCATTGCGCGTATGAAACAGTTAGGCATAAAAAACTTTTCAGGAAAACGCATTTGGATTATTGGCGCATCGAGCGGCATTGGTGCAGCTTGTGCCAAGGCCTTTATTGAAAAAGGTGCAAAGGTAGCGCTTTCTAGTCGCCGAGTTGAACCACTTCAGCAATTAGCAGCAACTGCTGCAGCTAACCAATCCTTAGTTATTCCAGTCGATGTCACTAAAGACAATCAGATCAACGATGCCTATCAGCAGATTTTGCAAGCCTGGGGTGGAATTGATTTATTGCTTTTTGTCTCAGGTATTTACACACCCTTACGTGCAAGTAATTTTGACTTCAAAACTGCTGAGCAAACTATTGATGCCAACCTATTAGGGCCCATGAGGGCGGTTGCTACTGTCCTACCTGAAATGCTTAAAGCGCACTCTGGACATATTGCCATTGTGGGTAGTGTTGCCGGCTATAGCGGCTTACCAAAGGCCTTGGCATATGGGCCCAGCAAGGCGGCCATTATTAATTTCTGCGAAACACTTTACTATGACCTACTGCCCGAAGGTATTAGCGTTCATATGATTTCTCCAGGCTTTGTTGCAACTGAAGCCACGGCGCAAAATGATTTTGAAATGCCTGCCTTGATCACGGCCGATCAAGCTGCAAGCGAGATATTGTCGGGCATCGAACAGGGTGAATTTGATATTCATTTCCCTAAACGGTTTTCAGGATTCTTAAAGTTTCTCCGAATCCTGCCGTATCCACTCTATTTTTGGATAGTTCGTCGCTTCGTCAAGATTTAAATGGGTTTGAAAAACCGATTTACTTGTACTTATCTTTACGAATTTTTTCTTCAAGGAAATCCATCACCGCAATCGCCTTGGCTTTAGTGCCAGCGATGGAAGGTGATGTGACATACTTACCCTGCATCACGATAGTAGGCACACCATCAATTCGATAAGCTTCAGCGAGCTGTCTAGAGGCGCGTGCTTTTGAGATCACAGCAAATGAACGATAGGTAGCCAAAAAAGTATTGCGGTCGATGCCTTGAGTTGCTACCCAATCAGCCATCTCTGTCTCTGTTAATAGGCGCTTATTTTCTTTGTGCATGGCATACATCACTTTTTCATTCAAAGCATCTCCTTTGCCAAGAGATTCCAGCGTATAAAAAAGTTGGCTATGCGGCATAAAGTCATCCCGAAAGGCAACCGGTACCCTTTTAAATACAACATCCTTAGGCTGACGCTTTACCCAGCTACTTAACTCTGGCTCAAAGTCATAGCAATGGGGGCACCCATACCAAAAGAACTCAATCACCTCAACTTTGCCTTTGGTCTCTACAGGCTGTGGGATGGGCAGAATTCGATAGTCAAAACCTTCTTCAATCTTTTGGCTTTGCGCTATTGCAACCCCACTCAAACAAATGAAGGCAAGAAAGGTAAAGAGTCGTTTGCTAAATGAAATCATGATTTGCTTGTTTTAATAAGGGTTGGTTTGATGCCCATGCCGTTTAACTTATCACGCACAGGATTGCTTTCCTCAGAACTACTATAGGGCCCAACGCGAACGCGCCACAAAGTATTGCCTTCACTAGTCACTTCACTCAACTGAGCCTGAATACCCTGAATTGCTAAAGTCGCCTTCTGTGCATCTGCATCAGCGCGCTTCGCAAAAGCACCTACTTGCAAGTAATACTGTGCATCCGTTTTTGCTGACGAAGATCCAGAGCTTTCAGAAGACTTCTTGCTATTGAGCAAATCACTGATAGGGTCGCTAGCACTGGCCGCAGGAGACTTACCTTGTAAGGGCTTGTTTAAATCCACAGGCTCTGCTGGAGCTGCAGTTTCACCCCCAGCCGGAGGCGGAGCAGGCTTAATAATATTGAGCGGCAAATTAGGTGCGCGCACTCCCGGTCTTTCTTGGGGAGTATTTTTTGAGAGGTAAAAAGCAATTGCAAAGGCAATGCCTAGCCCTGCACCCAGACCTAAAATAAAGCCCAAGATAGTACCGCCATATTGACCATTGCTACTACTGTGATGGATGAAGCCAGTTTGTTGATTCGGTTTTTTCATTATTTCCTCATCTTACAGTTTCACTTCATGTGTCTTCATTACATCTTGGCTGGTGCAGACACGCCTAATACTTTTAAACCATTTTGCAGTACTTGGCGAGTGGCAGATAAAAGCGCTAATCGAGCCAATTTCAAATTCTGATCATCAACCAAGACTCGGTCGGCGTTATAGAAGGTGTGAAAATCACCCGCCAAGTCTCGCAGATAAAAAGCAAGGGCATGTGGTGCTAGGTCTGCAGCAGCGTCACTGAGTACTTCCGGATACTCCGCAAGGCGTCTTAATAAATGGTCAGAAGCCTTACTCTGTAATAGTGATAAGTCAGCCCTAGCTAAATCGGTTGCCTTGCCATCCCATTGCTGCAAGATTGAGCTAATACGTGCATGGGCGTACTGAACATAGAACACTGGGTTCTCATCATTTTGCTGAAGCGCTAAATCAATATCAAATACGAACTCAGTATCCGCCTTACGCGAGATCAAAAAGAATCGCACAGCATCACGACCCCGCTGTAAGGCCAGATCTCTTTCTTGTGGGGTCATTTCCGGAGTAACGCCACCTGACCACTCGACCAAGTCACGCACAGTGACATAAGAGCCTGCGCGCTTTGAAATTTTGACTTCTTCACCATGACGCATCACCGTAACCATCTTATGCAAAACATAATCAGGATAAGTCTTTGGAATATTCCAACTGCGTTTTTGCGCTACACCCTGTAAGCCTGAGCGTACTCGGGCGATGGTGCCGTGGTGATCACTACCCTGAACGTTAATGACTTTTTCAAATCCACGCTTCCATTTACTTGCGTGATAGGCCACATCAGGAACAAAGTAAGTGAAGCTGCCATCAGACTTGCGCATCACACGATCTTTGTCATCACCATCAGAAGTGGTCTTTAACCATAAGGCACCTTCACCTTCGTAGGTTTTTCCGATACTCTGCAAATCTTCCACAATTTGAGCAACGCTACCGTCGGTATATAAGGATGACTCAAGGTAGTAGCAATCAAATTGCACGCCAAAAGTTTTTAAATCAATATCCTGTTCATTACGCAAATAAGCCACTGCAAATTGACGAATTGCTTCAAGATCATCTTTGAATTCTGGTGAAGCTTTAAAGGCAGCGGCAATCTCCGCAATATATTCACCGTTATAAGCTTGTTCTGGCCATGCCCCATCACCAGGCTTGAGCCCATTTAAACGAGCTTGCACTGATAAAGCAAGATTGGCTATCTGTACTCCGGCATCGTTGTAATAAAACTCCCGATGCACCTTAATGCCTTGGGTTGCCAATAAATTAGCTAAGGCATCTCCTAAAGCAGCCTGTCTACCATGACCAACATGCAAAGGCCCCGTTGGGTTTGCAGAAACAAATTCAATCATGGCGCTTGCAACTGGGCCACTACCCTGAGCCATCTCACCAAATCGAGGGCCGGAGGACAGGATTTCATTCACTACAAGGGTTTTGGCGGTATTGCTCAGACGAAAATTAATAAAGCCCGGGCCAGCAATTTCACATGAGGAAATCAATTGGTCAAAGCCGTCCTGTTTCTGAAGGCGGTCTACCAAAGTCTGTGCCAACTCCCTAGGATTGAGCTTCCAGGCCTTAGCAAGCTGAAGGGCAACATTACATGCCACATCCCCATGGTCTGCAGCCTTAGGGCGCTCTAAGCGTACCGGGGGAACCCCTTCTAAGCCTCGCTCTTGAGCTAAGCCCTGCAAAGCAGCGCCGAGCATCTCAATTAGTCGATTTTTATTGGTCAACAACATAGAACAGTGAGTTTATCAGGTGGTAAGCTATCGAAATGATCTATCAATTTCGCTCCAAAGCAGGACCGGACGTCATCATGCTAGCTGATCTCAGCCAGCGAATTTTTGATATTTTGGGTCGCCCATTGGAACCCAGAGGCATTTTGACAGTTGAACAACTTCCTAGCCTTATTACCACCCTAGAAACAGCAATCCTTAAAGACTTAGAGGAACGCTCAGAAGCGGAAGATGCAGGTGAAAAACCAAAGTTAGCAGATCGCCTTGGTCAACGCGCCTACCCCTTTTTGGAACTCCTGAAGCAAGGTAAGGCGAAGGGTGAGCCAGTAATGTGGGGCGTTTAGTCTAGAGAACTAGATAACTGGCGACGGACATCATCAACTGATTCACCGCGTCGCAATGCTAAGTCTTCAACCTGATCAGCAGACAATTTGCCTACATTAAAGTAGCGCGCATCAGGATGTGCCAAATAAAATCCACTGACACTAGAAGCTGGGTTCATGGCCATGGACTCTGTCAAAGTCATTCCAATATCCTCTGAGCCCAAGACACGTAATAAATCTTTTTTCACTTCATGTGCAGGGCAAGCAGGATATCCCGGTGCCGGGCGAATACCTCGATACTCTTCATTGATCATTTGATCATTGGTCAAAATCTCATCGGTAGCATAGCCCCATAAGTCGGTCCGCACACGATGATGCATGAGCTCTGCAAATGCCTCAGCTAAGCGATCAGCTAAGGCCTTCAACATGATTGCGCTGTAATCATCATGCTTTGCCTGAAACTCTGCCACTTTTTTCTCAACGCCATGACCAGTAGTTACGGCAAAGCAACCTAAGTAATCTAGGACATTGGTATCTTTTGGCGCAACATAATCCGCCAAACAACGATTGGGCCTACGCACGCCATCCACCACTGGGCGCTCTGCCTGCTGACGCAAGTTATGCCAAACAAACAATGGATGCTCGCGCGCCTCATCGCTATACAAAACAATATCGTCGCCAACCGCATTGGCTGGATAAAAAGCCACAACGGCATCTGCTTGTAACCATTGGCCTTTAATTAATTTATCGAGCAAGACTTTGGCATCTTCAAATACCTTACGCGCCTCAACACCCACCACTTCGTCATCCAGAATGGCAGGAAATTTTCCTGCTAAATCCCAGGTCTGGAAGAATGGGGTCCAATCAATGTACTTAGCAATATCACTCAGAGCAAAGTTCTTAAATACCCGACGACCAATGAATTTAGGCTTTTCAGGAACATAAGCCGCCCAATCAATCAGCTCACGATTTTTACGTGCTGCCTCTAATGAAATCGTTGGTGCAGCTTTCTTGTTGGCATGTTGTTCACGAATCCGGACATAGTCGTCACGCAAGTCCTGAATAAATTTCTTAGCGCTTTCGTCAGAAAGCAAACTGGAGGCCACTGAAACCGAGCGTGATGCATCTGGAACATAAACGACAGGACCGTCATAGTGTGGAGCAATTTTTACCGCAGTATGAACGCGCGAGGTAGTAGCGCCGCCAATCATTAATGGTATTTGACGTTCGCGGAAATAATCATCACGTTGCATCTCTTGCGCAACGTAAGTCATCTCTTCCAAGGAAGGCGTGATCAAGCCCGAAAGCCCGACAATATCTGCCTTCTCTTCCTTAGCGCGCTTCAAAATTTCTGCACAAGGAACCATCACTCCCATATTCGCAACTTCAAAGTTATTACATTGCAAGACCACCGTCACAATATTCTTACCAATATCGTGAACGTCACCTTTAACGGTTGCCATCACAATCTTGCCTTTGGCTTTGGCCTCTCCGCCCCCGGCAATATGCAGACGCTTTTCTTCCTCGATATAAGGAATCAAGATGGCGACGGCTTGCTTCATGACTCGAGCGCTCTTGACTACTTGTGGCAAGAACATCTTGCCCTCACCAAATAAATCGCCAACGACATTCATGCCATCCATGAGTGGGCCTTCAATAACCTCAATCGGACGGCCACCAGCACCCATAATTTGCGCGCGGAGTTCTTCAGTGTCTTCTTCGATGAAGGTAGTAATGCCATGAACTAGCGCATGCGTTAAGCGCTCGCGAACCAGCTCTTCACGCCAAGCTAAGTTTTCCACTTGTTTAGCTCCGCCACCCTTAAATTGGTCAGCAATATCTAACAAGCGCTCCGTTGGTGTTTTTCCGTCCTTCTCTTTAAAGCGGTTGAGAACAACATCCTCGACACGCTCACGTAACTCTGGATCTAAATCAGCATATACGCCCAATTGGCCAGCATTCACAATACCCATATCCATGCCAGCTTTGATGGCGTGATAGAGAAACACAGTGTGAATAGCTTCACGAACACGATCATTGCCGCGGAAAGAGAAGCTCACATTAGAAACGCCACCACTCACTTTGGCGCCCGGAAGATTTTCTTTAATCCAGCGGGTGGCATTAATAAAATCTACTGCGTAGTTATCGTGCTCTTCAATACCAGTGGCAATTGCAAAGATATTGGGATCAAAAATAATGTCTTCGGCAGGAAAGCCAATTTCATTTACCAAAATGTCGTAGCAACGCTCACAGATTTCTGTTTTACGCTTAAAAGTATCGGCCTGACCGACTTCATCAAACGCCATTACTACAGAGGCAGCACCATAGCGACGAATTAAACGCGCCTGATTTCTGAAAGGCTCTTCACCTTCCTTCAAAGAAATCGAATTCACAATTGGCTTACCCTGAATACACTTTAGTCCCGCTTCAATCACGCTCCACTTAGAGGAGTCGATCATGATCGGTACCCGCGCAATATCAGGCTCTGACGCAATCAGATTTAAGAAGCGAGTCATCGCCGCTTCAGAATCCAACATTGCCTCATCCATATTGATGTCAATTACCTGAGCACCATTTTCAACTTGTTGTCGCGCAACTGCGAGCGCTTCATCAAATTGATTATTCAGAATCATGCGTGAGAATGCTTTTGAGCCAGTGACGTTAGTACGTTCACCAATATTGACAAAGCCTACCGCTGGAGTGACATTAAAAGACTCCAGCCCTGAGAGCTTCATCGCCGGTATAGGCTGTTGATTCTCTTTTTTGCTCATACTGCCGCTTCTGCATTCTCGCGATAAAAAGCGCGAGGTTTACGCTTGGATACAGCGTTTGCAATCGCCCGAATATGGTCGGGCGTAGTGCCGCAGCAACCGCCAACCAAATTAACCAAACCATCTTTAGCAAATCCATCTACTAGGCTTGAAGTAATCTCCGGAGTTTCATCAAAGCCTGTATCACTCATCGGGTTAGGCAGGCCAGCATTGGGATAACAAGAAACTGCTGCATCACAAATACGAGCAAGCTCCGCAATATAGGGGCGCATTAATGCAGCACCTAAAGCACAATTTAATCCAAAGGTCAGCGGCTTAATATGACGTAAGCTATTCCAAAAAGCTTCAACCGTTTGACCCGATAGAATGCGGCCAGATGCGTCAGTTACCGTACCAGAAATCATCACCGGTAAACGCTCGCCCGTCTCTTCAAAAAATTCATCTAAAGCAAATAAAGCGGCTTTTGCATTGAGCGTATCGAAGATGGTTTCTACTAAAAATAAATCTACGCCACCTGCGAATAAGCCTTCGATCTGCTCACGATAAGAAGCGCGTAGCGCATCAAATGTCACATTGCGCGCCCCAGGATCATTCACATCGGGTGAGATGCTAGCCGTTTTAGGTGTTGGTCCAATAGCGCCAGCAGCAAATCGTGGCTTCTCAGGGGTGCTGTACTTTTCACAGGCAGCTTTGGCTAGTCTGGCAGATACTTCATTCATTTCACGAGCCAAGCCAGGCATTTTGTAGTCCTCTTGAGCAACTGAAGTCGCACCAAAAGTATTTGTTTCAATAATGTCTGCGCCCGCATCTAAATATTGCTCATGAATCTTGCTAATAATTTCTGGCTGGGTCAGCACCAATAATTCGTTGTTGCCCTTGAGATCGCCTGGGTGATCCACAAAACGGGTATTGCCTGGTAATCCGCGGTAATCATCTTCAGATAACTTGTACTGCTGAATCATGGTTCCCATTGCACCATCTAAAATCAGGATGCGCTGCTTCAGTAGCTCAGGAAGTACCTGACCACGGGTATAGGGCTGGGATAAACCATTAAATTGCATTGCTTAACCGGGAATATTCTCTAGAATCCCTTATTCTATTGGAAAAGCCACTTTTTATTTAACCTGGAGCCTTCTATGTTCGGAACTATTCCTGAATTTAATCAAAGCCTTGATATGTTCAAAACCATGTGGGGCCAGAGTGCAACGGCTCAAGCAGGGCAATTTCCCTTCACTACAGACGCCTCTAAGGCCGCAGGAGGCTTTGCATCAGCATTTCCGGGTCTGGATGTGGAAGAGCTAGAAAAACGCATTAAAGATCTAAAGAGCGTTGAAAACTGGCTCAATCTCAATCTCAACATCCTCAAATCCACTATTCAAGGCCTTGAAGTTCAGCATGCCACCATGATGGCCTTGAAGTCTTTTGGGGATGCAGTGTCAGCTGCAGGGGCTGCAGCAAGTAGCGGTACTGAAAAGTCAGAAACTAAAGCGAGTGCTAAACCACGGAAAACCGCAACACGCCGTCGTCGCAAAGCTGGCGATGCAACTTACCTCGACGAAGTAGGTAATTCAGATGAGCAATAGCCTCACCCATTGCAAAAGTGAGTTGATGAATATCTAATTCACGCTTAAATAAAACCGGCACAATCTCTCGAGCAGTTGCCGGTTTTTTACATGCGCCAAGTGTTTCTGCCAAGCGTTCATCGTGATGTGTTTTTAGTTGACCAATCCGCGGCTTCATTCCTGTAAATGGTTTTCCATGGGATGGCAAGACTAAGGTGTCATCGGGTAAGAGTAAATAGCGCTCAATTGACTCAAGGTAAAGACCCAATGGATCGGCATCTGGATCTGCGTCATACACACTGACATTGGTAGAGATGCGGGGCAACAGCATGTCTCCTGAGATTAATACTCCAAGATCTTTGCAAAAGAGTGATGCATGTTCAGGCGCATGTCCATAGCCCATCATTACTTGCCACTCGTGACCACCAATCAAAATATTTTCACCATTCAGAATGCGACGATATTGTCTTGGCACTCCAGGAACCATATTGCTGTAATAGTTTGAGCGACCCCGAATTTTTTCTAAATCCTCTGGAGTGGTCAAACCGTGCTTCTGAAAGTGATCAGCGGAGCCTCCACCACCAGCCCTTGCACCTACGGCAGCGCCACCCTCTTTATGGCTTAACCATTGGGCAGTTAAATAGTCCGTCATGGAAATCCATAAGGGAACATCCCACTTTTCACATAACCATTGCGAGAGGCCAACATGATCTGGATGCATATGTGTCACGATGACTCGCAACACCGGCAAACCCTCTAGCTGAGTTGCAAAAATCGTTTCCCATGAAGTCTTCGTCTCATCATTGGCGATGCCGCAATCAACAATGGTCCAGCCCGCTTTGCCATCAATTTCATCGCGCAACAACCACAAATTAATGTGGTCTAGAGCAAATGGTAACTTCATTCTCAGCCAACGCACGCCAGGCGCTACCTCAATGCTAGCCCCCAACTCTGGCAGCTGATCGCCTAATGGGTAATTGAGGGCACTTTCGGAACTTAGTGGGGGTTTGTTCATGGATCTCTACTAAAATATTATTGGTTTACATTGACGACGACGCGTCCGCGCAGATTGCCGGCCATTAATTTCTCTGCATAGCTCACTGCATCTGCCAAATTAATTTCATGCGAAATCTCATCCAGTGTTTTTAAATCTACTAACTTGCTGAGCTGCTCGTAAGCTGCAATTCTTTTTGCACGTGGCACGGTAACGCTATTAATGCCATACAAGGTTACGCCGCGCAAAATAAATGGAGCGACTGTAGACGGAAAGTCCATACCCTGCGCAAGTCCACAGGCAGCGACTGCGCCATCACTCTTCGTTTGGGCACAAGCATTGGCCAATGTGTGACTTCCCACACTATCGACCACTGCGGCCCACCGCTCTTTAGCCAAAGGCTTGCCTGGGGCAGATAAAGCAGCACGATCCATTACTTCAGCAGCGCCAAGCTGCTTTAAATAACTTGCTTCAGACAATCGCCCGGTACTGGCAACTACGGTAAACCCAAGCTTACTTAGAAGTGCAATTGCAAAGCTACCTACACCGCCCGCGGCTCCGGTAACCAAAACCTCGCCATCGCTAGGCTTAAGGCCATGTGATTGCAAAGCCATCACGCAGAGCATGGCGGTATAGCCAGCAGTACCAATTGCCAAGGCTTGTTTAGCGGTAAAGCCTTTCGGTAATGGAATGAGCCAATCGGCTTTCACTCGTGCCATTTGGCTTAAACCGCCCCAATGAGTCTCACCAACACCCCAACCATTGAGCAAGACCATATCTCCCGCCTTAAAGTCGGGGCTACTGCTTTCTACTACCTCTCCAGCAAAGTCAATACCAGGGACCATCGGAAAGCTACGAACTACTGGACCTTTGCCAGTAATAGCCAAGCCATCCTTGTAATTGAGGGTGGAGTACAGCACTTTCACCTTCACCTCACCCTCGGGCAAGTTAGCTTCATCTACCTGGGTCAGCTCAGCACGATAGCCCTGATCATCTTTATTTACCAAAATAGCCTTAAACATATATCTTCCTTTTAGAGCAGCGCATTTCCCCGCAACAAATTCGTAATAGGTTTATCCTAACGAGCATTGATGATTATGGAGGTTTCCATGAAAAAAATTCTACTATTAACTGCGATATCTGGTTTCCTGCTGGCTGGCTGCTCATCCACCAAGATCAATATGTCTATGGGTAATATGCGCCTGATTCATTCTAGCGCCCAAGCTCAAGAAGTGATGGACTTTGCCACCAATACCTGCAGGAATGATTTCTACCAAGGCGCGAGCTTTCTCTCAAAAGCAGGTAGGGAGTACCGCTTTAAATGCGTCAAAGCCGAAGAGAATGAAGTCTTAATTCCCATCCCTGGAACAACAATTCCTCCAGTAGCCAAGTCATAAGTCATTAATGGCCCCTTTTACTTCCCAGGAGTTACGTAAAGGCTTTGCTTCATTTGCGACAGGGGTCACTGTGATTACTTGCCTAGATGAAGATCGCAATCATCATGGCATCACTATCAGCTCTTTTAATACAGTCTCCTTAGAGCCCCCACTCATTCTTTGGAGCTTAAAGCAGTATTCCCGTCTAATGCCCTGGGTGGAAGTTGGGAAAAAACATTTGATTCACGTACTTGAACGTAATCAAGAAGATTTGGCAATGCATTTTGCGACAGTCAAACAAGATCAATTTGTGAATGTAGGACATCAAGTCGCGGATAGCGGACTTTGCCAAATTGATGATTGCGTCGCATATTACGAATGTGAAACGATTTCTGTTCACACAGGCGGAGATCACAACATCATTGTTGCTAAAGTGATCAACTTAAAAAATCATCCAGAAAAAGAGCCTCTCATTTTTGCGCGTAGTAAGTTTGTTGGGCTCGATTTCGCTGAACTCAAAACCAGTTAATTCAAGTAAATCAATCGGAAGGAATGGCCATGATGCGCTTATGGGGTCGCAAAAGTTCGATCAATGTACAAAAAGTATTGTGGTGTCTTGCTGAGCTAGGACTCAAAGAGGGCCAGGACTATGAGCGAATTGATGCAGGCCTGCAGTTCGGTATCAATCGTAGCCCTGAGTTTCTTAAGCTCAATCCAAACGGCCTCGTACCTACTTTAGAAGATGGTGACTTAGCGCTTTGGGAATCCAATACCATCATGCGCTACCTTGTTCGTCAGTACGATAAGCAGGGCCGGTTTCCAAAAGATATTGCCAGTCAATATGGATCTGAGAAATGGCTTGATTGGCAGGTAGGCACTCTATGGCCAACACTGCGTACGCCATTTTTAGGCTTAACTCGCGTACCTGAAAACGAACGCAATTACGATGCCATCAAAAAAGGTTATCAAGATGCCAATAACTTGCTGGAACTCCTAGATACCACTTTAGCAAATCAAGATTATTGCTCTGGCAAGCAATTCCATATTGGTGATATTGCGCTTGGACTTTGCGTTGGACGTTGGATTTTGCTAAACGATACTTTTCCAGAAAAAACGGGTGGACGCCCGAATCTCAAGCATGTTGATGCCTGGTTAAAACGATTATCAGCAGAAACTGTATTTGATGACATTGCTGAAAAACAGCTCAATATCATCAAATAAAAAACGGCTTACTGTTGCTTAAATTTCTTTTGATGGTGATCAGCACCTAGTAGTAGATACATTGCTGGCACTACAAACAAGGTAAAGAGAGTGCCAATAGATAGGCCTGTGAAGATGACGATACCCATCGACTGACGGCCTGCAGCACCTGCTCCAGAGGCAATCACTAAGGGCACGACTCCAAGCACCATCGCAGCTGTAGTCATCAAAATAGGTCTTAGTCGCACGCTACTTGCTTCAACAATAGCGTCTAACTTCGTGCGGCCTGCCTCTTGTAATTCATTAGCAAACTCCACAATCAAGATTCCATGTTTACTAATTAAGCCCATCAAGGTCACTAAGCCCACTTGGGTATACACATTTAAGGTTGTGAAACCCAGATTAATAAAGATAAGCGCGCCAAACAAAGCGAGCGGTACTGAAACCAAGATCACAATGGGATCTCTGAAGCTTTCGAACTGCGCAGCAAGCACTAAGAACACAATCAAAATTGCAAAGAACATAGTTACCAGGAACCCACCTGACTCAGCCATAAACTGACGTGAAGGGCCAGCGTAATCCATGCTGTATCCGTTAGGTGCAACCTCCTTTAAGGTTTGACGCATGTATTCGAGCAGATCTGCTTGTGAAATAAAAGGGGTGCTCACACCAGAAATAGTAGCTGAATTTAACTGCTGAAAGTGATTAATAGATTGAGGCACTACTCTTTGTTTAATGCTCGCAATCGTGCGCGCCTGAATCATTGCACCACTAGGGGTACGAATGTAGTAATCCAATATTTGATCTGGGTTTAATCGATCTACCTGCTTCACTTGAGGAATCACTCGATAAGAGCGCCCTGAAACCGAGAAGTAATTGACATAACCACCACCCAAAGCAGCTGATAAGGCTGAGCCAACCTGTTGCTGCGTCATTCCTAAGGCAGCTACCTTTTCGCGATCAATCACCAACACATCTTGCGGTTTATCAATTTTTAAATCTGAGTCCACAAAGAAAAAGTTTCCGCTGCGACGCGCTTTGTCTAAAACTGCTTGAGAGACTTCATTTAATTGATCGTATGGTTCGGTGGTGGTAATCACAACCTGGACAGGCAAACCTTGTGCCCCAGGCAACGCAGGGAATTGGAAGGCGGCAACACGAGCACCAGCAATCGTATTCCACTTCTGCTGCATATCTTCTTGGAACTTAGTCGCGTTGCGGCTACGTTGATTCCAATCCTTAAGCAGAACGCCTCCAAAGCTACTAGTGGGACTAGTGATTTGGAACATTTGTTCGTACTCTGGCTCTGCGCTCGATATCTGATAAATCTGGTCTGCATAAGTTTGCATTTGATTTACCGTACTATTAGGCGGTCCTGAAGCCTGCATCAAGACAATGCCCTGATCTTCAGTCGGCGCTAACTCTGCACGCGCAGTGGCATATAAATAGGCAACACCTCCGAGCAAAATCGCACCCATCA
Source organism: Polynucleobacter sp. 15G-AUS-farblos (assembly GCF_018882445.1). Classification (GTDB taxonomy): domain Bacteria; phylum Pseudomonadota; class Gammaproteobacteria; order Burkholderiales; family Burkholderiaceae; genus Polynucleobacter. Next base: position 284,348 of record NZ_JACVOM010000003.1, read on the forward strand.
CAATAATGACTTGCCATGTGCTCAATAAATCGCGCAAGGTACTCTGATAACTATGGTGAACCTTGTCAAAAATGCGATCAATCTTTTGAACAAATGGAGAAGCTTCTTGTTCTTCAGTAAAGATGCGAGAACACATCATGGGCGACAACGTTAACGCAATCAAACCCGAAACCGCCACGGCACTTGCCAAAGTAAAGGCAAATTCGGTAAACAGGGCGCCCGTTAAACCACCCTGGAAGCCAATTGGGATGTACACCGCAATCAACACAATGGTCATCGCCAAAATAGGGCCACCCAGTTCACGAGCAGCAATCAAAGAGGCTTCAAGAGGAGACTTGCCCTCTTTCATATGGCGATCAACGTTCTCCACCACGATGATGGCGTCATCGACCACAAGACCAATCGCCAGAACTAAGGCCAATAGGGTTAGCAAATTAATGGAGTAACCCAATACTTGCATTAAGAAGAAAGTACCAATTAATGACAGTGGCATCGCAATGACTGGCACTGCTACTGCGCGATAACTACCCAAGAAGAGATAGATCACAACCGTCACAATAATCAAGGCTTCTAATAAAGTCGTGACAACTTCGTCAATGGAGCTAGTGATAAACATGGTGGAGTCATACACAATCTTGCCAGTCATGCCAATCGGGAGCTGCTTCTGAATATCAGGAACTACATCTCTTACGCGTTGAGCAACATCCAATAAATTGGCTTGTGGTGCGACCTTAATCGCAATGAACACAGACTTTTTACCGCTAAAGGCTACGTTAGTGTTGTAGTCCTCTGAGCCCAAGGTGACGGTAGCAACCTGCTCTAAATAGACCTGGTTCACACCATCTTTTTTGACAACCAATTTACGGAACTCTTCAAGGGTATGTAAATCGGTACCGGCCACTAAGTCGACCGCAACCATATCCCCTTTAGTGCTACCAACTGCAGACAAATAGTTGTTAGCAGACATAGCGCTATAAACATCGTCTGCACCCACACCCAGGCCAGCCATCTTTTCACGATCCAGCCAGGCACGTAAGGCAAACTTTCTACCGCCAGTAATTTCAGCATTCTGCACACCATCAACCGAGTCTAACTTTGGCTTAACTACGCGCAGTAAATAATCTGTAATCGCATTATTGGGAATCTCATCGCTGTAAAAGCCCATATACATCGCAGCAGTAGATTGACCGATCTGCACCGTCAATACTGGCTGCTGAGCCTGAGGAGGCAGTTGGTTTTTAACAGCCCCGATCTGCGTTTGAATCTGCGTCAAAGCGGCATTGGAGTCATAGTTCAACTTCAATGTTGCGGTGATGGTAGAAAGACCACTCACGCTAGCTGACGATAAATAATCTATCCCTTGCGCCTGAGCAATAGAAGCCTCTAGGGGCTGGGTAATGAACCCTGCGATAGTTTCTGGGTCAGCACCATAGTAAGCAGTTGTGATGGTGACAATCGCATTTTGGGTTTGTGGGTACTGATTGACGGGCAAACTACCCACAGCCTTCAAACCAAACACTAAGACGAGTGCACTCACTACCAGCGAGAGCACTGGCCTACGAATGAATATGTCGGTCCAATTCATCTGCTACTTATTCCTGTGGCTTCGGATTAGGTGAATTAGCAGGCTCAACCTTGTTGTTAATAATCAATGGCGTGCCGTTCTTCAACTTTAGCTGACCACTAGTTACAACGGTTGCGCCCTCTTCCACGCCCTTCAAGATTGCCACCTGATCACCACGTGTGGCACCAGTAGTGACAAATACTTGCTGTGCCTCAAGAGTCTCTTTTCCTTGCTTATCCTTTTTACCCGTTGGCTTCGCTATAAAGACTGTCGAACCATATGGGTTATAAGTCACAGCAGTTTGCGGCAAAGTCAGCAACTTCACTTGATCACCCAACTTAATGTTGACGTTAGCAAACATACCAGGAAGAATTTTCTTATCTGGATTTGCTAATTGGGCTTCCACTTGAATATTGCGAGTATTGGTATCTACCTTGGGACTGACGGCGGTAATCTTGCCAGTAAAGCTAGCATCCTTAAATGCATCAGTAGTGACCTCCACTACTTGACCTACCTGAATCTGCTCTGCATTATTTTGCGGCAAATTAAAATCTACAAAAATAGGATCAAGGGTCTGTAATGTCAGCAGCTTATCGCCTGAATTTACGTACTGTCCTGGATTAATAGACACAATACCAACGCGCCCAGAGAAAGGTGCCTTCAGGTTTTTCTTGGCTACTAATGCAGTTTGCTGCTCCACCTGTGCCTGTTTTGATTTTGCATCTGCAGCACTGGTATCAAATACGTTTTTGCTAATAGCTTGAATTGCCAATTGCTGTCTATCCCGCTCATTAATCACCTTGGCCAGATCCGCTAATGCCTTTAATGAATTCAGCTGAGCAACATCTGATGTGTCATTTAACTTAATGAGTAAGTCACCCTCTTTGACATCTTGCCCAGACTTAATGGGCACAGATGCTACCAGGCCTGCTAATTCGGTACTGAGCTCAACTCCTCTAAATGCACGTACATTACCTACGCTAGTTAATTTTGGCTGCCATTCAGAAGTAGCAATAACCATGGTAGAAACAGTTGCAGGCGGAAGACCCATGCCAGAAATGAAATGCTTAATCATGAATGTCTTCAGTTGATTAAACCCAAAGATCAGGCCCAAGAGCAGAAACACGCCGCATAACATGATGATCATTCGACGGGGCAAAGGCTCCATCGACATGAGCTTTTGATAGGCTTTAGTGTTACGCCACTTTTGACCCATGCGAGCCCAAAAGGCTTTTACTTTACCCCAGAGAGCAATTGCTTTATCGCGCAACTTCCAATCCTCGGCCTTCAGCTTTAGCCAGTTCCATATGGCCAATACTATAGAGATGAGCTTAGTTTTAATTTTTTCCAGAAGTTTCATTTTGATCTTTGTTCGCTATGTCTTTTGGTTGAAAGGCAGGGCCGCTACGATTCCACCAGCCGCCGCCCAATGCTGCAAATAGTGCTGCCGTATCAGAGAAACGGGTTGCTTGTGCTGAGACCGATTTCACTTTAGCCAATTGGTATTGATTTTGGTAATAGAGTACCGCCAAATAACTTGTGGTACCCAGTTTGTATTGTTGCTGTACCAGATCTAAAGTTTCATAGGCATAACGCTCTGCATCTGATGCTGCTTTTAATGCCTGCGAACCTGTCTCAAGCGCACGCAGCGCGTCAGCAACTTCTTGGAAGGCCTTCAACACAGTAGCCTGATACTGATATACCGCTTGTTCGTAATTTGCCATTGCCCCACGGCGCTGTGCAAGCAATTGACCGCCCTGAAATAAAGGCTGAAAGATCCCGCCTGCGATTGACCATAAAGTTGCATTAGGGCCGAATAAGGCGCTACTGGTTAACGCTGCGGAACCGATAGCGCCAGTGATATTAAATTGAGGCAATAGATTGGCGGTTGCAACACCTACTAAAGCGTTCGTAGACTTTAATTGAGCCTCGGCCGCACGAACATCAGGACGTTGACGCACAAGGCTGGATGGCACAGAGAGAGGTAATTTTTGCGGCAACTGCAAAGTGCTTAAATCGAACTTCGTAATGTTGGCATTGCTTGGTAATTCACCAGTTAACACAGCCAATTGATTTCTAGCAAAAGATAGATTTCTTTCGTAGTTAAACAAATCGACTTGTGAAGTCGAAACCAAGGTTCGCTGTGAAGTAACGTCTACTTTAGACACAGTACCAATCGTCAATTGCTGCTCGGTTAACTCAGCTAAGTTTGTCTGTGCCCTCAAAATTTCTTCTGTAGCTTGCATCTGGGCTCGCAAGGCAGCCTCACGAACTGCCCCCGTCACAACATTTGCCGTCAACGAAAGATAAGCACCCTCTAGTTGAAACTGTGCAATCTCGGCTTGTGCTCTAGCGCTTTCTACTGCGCGACGCGCACCGCCAAAGACATCTAGCTTATAAGTTACGTTTACAGAGGTGTTATACAAGTTATAGGTGTCAGAGCCATAAGGTAAGCCATAGATTCCTGCGGGCTGTAGCTGTCTACTGGCGGCGCCATTTAAACCGATTGCCGGAAAGTATTGGCCGCCAATTTGTGCATTGACATTTTCTTGGGCAGAACGTAATGCGGCATCAGCAGCTCCGAGAGTAGGATTTTGTTGGAGCGCCTTTTTAATCAGGACATCTAACTCAGGGGATTTATAAAGCTCCCACCATTGCGCCTCAATATCTGCACCCTCAACAAACTCTTGCTCGGTCCCGCCTGGTACGCCTGGTGCAGTTGTGAGTTTTTGAGTAAGCGGGGACTCTGTATATCGAGAGGTCTTGGGTGGATCGGGTTGCTTAAAATCCGGGCCTACCGCGCACGCAGACAAAAACCCTGCAGACAAGAGCAGAAGCAAATGCAGTCGTGACAGAAGGTGTGCTTTTGGAAAAAACATGGCTTACAACAAATATCCTCTTTTACAAGAGTTATTTGAACACAGATTTCAAATCACAACCCTCTAACACTCTGATTTTTATAGCTAAATATGTCCACAACTATCGACAAGAGTCAAGTCTGAGAAAAAATTATTCGACAGTAACGCTCTTAGCTAAATTTCTAGGCTTATCCACATCAGTACCCCGTGCGCAAGCGGTGTGATAGGCCAAGAGCTGCAAAGGGACTACATGCAAAATCGGCGAGAGCTTGCCATAGTGCTCTGGAAGACGAATCACATTGATGCCGTCGCTATTCACAATCTCAGTATCGTGGTCAGCGAATACATATAACTTGCCACCTCGAGCTTTGACTTCCTGCATATTGGACTTGAGCTTTTCCAATAGATCATCTTTGGGAGCAACCGTTACTACCGGCATTTTGTCGGTTACCAGCGCCAAAGGACCATGCTTTAGTTCGCCTGCAGGATAAGCCTCTGCATGAATATATGAAATCTCTTTTAATTTCAGGGCGCCCTCTAAGGCAATTGGGTAATGTAGGCCGCGACCTAAAAATAAGGCATTCTCACATTTCGCAAACGCTTCACTCCAGGCAATAATTTGTGGCTCAAGTGCCAGCACCGCATGGATGGCTTTAGGTAGGTGACGCAATTCGCGTAGTAATTCTTTTTCATTTTCAGGCGAAATTTTGCCTGCACGCTTTGCTAATGAAACCGCTAATAGATAGAGTGCAAGTAATTGAGTGGTAAATGCTTTTGTAGATGCCACTCCGATCTCTGCACCAGCTTTAGTTAAAAAATGCCAATCGGTTTCTCGCACCATTGCGCTACTGGCAACATTGCAAATTGCCAAAGTGTAGCGGTGGCCTAAGGCTTTAGCGTGACGCAATGCAGCTAAGGTATCAGCGGTTTCACCTGACTGTGACACTACCACAATAAGAGTTTTAGGATTTGGCACGGTAGTGCGATAGCGATATTCGCTGGCAATCTCTACCTGCGTTGGAATACCTGCAATATCTTCTAACCAATATTTAGCAACACAAGCAGAGTAATAACTAGTTCCGCAAGCCAAGATCAAAATTTGATCAAAGCCTTTCCAATCTTCAGGATTAGCTTCAAACAATTGAGGACCAAAGGAAGCAATATTCGCTAGAGTGTCGCCAATTGCTCGGGGCTGCTCAAAAATCTCTTTTTGCATGTAATGCTGGTATGGGCCAAGATCAACCGAGTCTGCTTGGGCTGGCATTGCCTTACGATCACGCTGAACGGCATTACCGCCTTGATCAATAATCTGTACGCTATCGGCCTGCAAGATAGCTACATCGCCTTCTTCCAAATACATCATTTCCTGGGCGCGGCCGGCCAATGCAAGGGCATCGGAAGCCAGAAAGTTTTCATGGTCTCCCAGCGCTACTACCAATGGAGATCCAACCCGTGCACCAACCAATACCTTAGGACTATCTTGAGCAATGACACCAATAGCATAGGCCCCGTGTAATTGTGGCAATACAGAACGCACCGCAGCTGGTAAATCTTTTTGTGATTGAGCAATATACGCTTGATGAATTAAATGCGCGATGACTTCTGTATCAGTCTCGGAAGTAAATACATATCCGGCTGCCTTTAAATCTGTACGAAGCGTTTCATAATTCTCAATAATGCCGTTATGTACTACAGCGATTAATCCATTAGAAACATGTGGATGAGCATTTTGTGTGTCAGGCTTACCGTGTGTAGCCCAGCGGGTATGCGCAATACCTAAGGTGCCATGAAAGTCTTTGCCCTGCTCAGCCAATTCAGAAACACGTGCTGTAGTGCGGGCTCTTTCAATGGGGTGCGCAGAATCATCGCTATTGATTACGGCAAATCCACAAGAATCATAACCTCGGTATTCTAGGCGGCGTAAGCCTTCTACCAAAACGCCCACAATATTTTGATGTGATGCTGCGCCAACAATACCGCACATTATTTTTTACCCTTACTTGATTTTGATGCGGACTTCTTTGCGCTTACTTTTTTAACAATGGCCTTTTTGGCTAAAGGCATTTTCTCAACCTTGACAGGACGTTTCCAAGGCAAGGAAATTTGTTTAGCTCTAGAAATAGTCAGTTGATTTGCAGGTGCATCTTTAGTAAGGGTAGTACCAGCGCCTAGAGTGGCGCCACGCCCTACACGAACAGGCGCAACTAATTGCGTATCCGATCCAATAAACACGTCGTCTTCAATAATCGTTTTATGTTTATTAACGCCGTCATAGTTACAAGTAATTGTTCCAGCACCAATATTGACTCTAGAACCCACGATAGAGTCACCAACATAAGCTAAATGATTCGCTTTGCTATTAGATGCAATTTTGCTGTTCTTAACTTCAACAAAGTTGCCAATGTGAACATCATTTGCCAAGTCTGCACCAGGGCGTAAACGAGCATAAGGTCCGATGACCGATTGATTGCCCACTTTAGCGCCATCTATATGGCTATACGCCTGAATGGCTACTGCCTTACCAATCACGCTATTACGTATCACGCAATATGGGCCGACCTTTGTGCCACTAGCTAAGGTAACCGCTCCCTCAAATACACAACCTACATCAATAAATACATCTGTGCCACACTCAAGAGTGCCACGCACATCAATACGTGCAGGATCAGCAAGCGATATGCCTGCATCCATTAATTGATTGGCAATATTGAGTTGATGGACTCGCTCAAGTGCTGCCAACTGATCACGACTATTGACGCCGACAGTTTCAAACTCATGATCTGCTTGTGTAGTGCGAATGGGCACGCCGTCTTTTACAGCCATCGCAATCACATCAGTTAAGTAATACTCGCCTTGAGCATTGCTAGAGCGTAATGATTTCAACCATTTCTTCAAAGAATTGGTTGGAAGCACCATGATGCCGGTATTAATTTCTTTAATTGCTTTTTGAGAAGGCGTTGCATCCTTCTCTTCCACAATCTCTTGAACCGAACCTTCAGCATCACGGACGATGCGGCCATACCCCGTTGGGTTAGCGAGGTTTTGAGTGAGGAGCGCCAAAGCACAATCTTTACCACGCACACCATCAGCCAGCTTTTCTAACTTACTCAATGTTTTTTTACTGATCAGAGGCACATCTCCGTAAAGAACCAAGGTTGGCTCTTGCACGTCTAATTTAGAAAGGGCTTGCAATAATGCATGTCCTGTACCCTTTTGCTCAGCTTGAAGCGCAGTACTGACTTTTTCAAATGCGGAATCTTCTTTACTGACATCGGCTAAAAATGTTTTGACCTCAGCAGCACCATGACCCACCACAACGATGGGGCCGTTTTTAGTTGCCTTGCCCTGCAACGCCAATGCTGTTCCAAGAACATGCTGAAGAAGGGGCTTTCCTGCTAATGTTTGCAGGACCTTGGGCAGGGCGGACTTCATCCGCTTTCCTTGCCCCGCAGCCAATATGACGATATTCATAAAGGGGGATTATAAGTCCCCTGAATCAGGGTTCCACACGACAGTTCGTCTAATTCAGCCTCGTCAATTGCCTTATCGCCACTGGATCTAGCGGCTATCCCAGACAACTGTGTAGAAATCTCTAAATTTTGGAAATCAAATGCTTCGCCATCCATCAAATGTGAGGGAACGATGTGATGCATGGATCTAAAGAGATTTTCAACGCGTCCAGGATGCTTCTTTTCCCAATCGCGCAGCATTTCCTTCATAACCTGACGCTGCAAATTTGGCTGACTGCCACAAAGATCACAAGGAATGATCGGGAAATTCATATCAGCTGCATAACGCTCCAATAATTTTTCTGGAACATAAGCTAGTGGTCGAATCACAATGTGCTTACCATCATCAGAGCGCAACTTAGGCGGCATTCCTTTGAGCTTGCCGGCATAAAACATGTTGAGCATAAGTGTTTCAAGAATATCGTCGCGATGATGGCCCAAGGCAATTTTTGTCGCACCCAACTCATCAGCTACTCGGTACAAAATTCCTCGACGTAAGCGTGAACATAATCCACAAGTAGTTTTACCTTCCGGGATAACGCGCTTGACAATGCTATAGGTATCCTGCTCTTCAATGTGATATTGCACGCCCAAATTCTTTAAGTAGTTCGGGAGAATTTCTGCGGGAAAATTCGGCTGCTTTTGATCTAGATTGACTGCTACGATTTCAAAGTTGATTGGCGCACGTTCACGCAACTTTAAGAGAATGTCGAGCATGGCGTAACTGTCTTTGCCGCCAGAAACACAAACCATGACTTTATCGCCATCTTCAATCATGCCAAAGTCACCGATAGCTTGACCCACTAAGCGACAGAGTTTTTTCTCAAGCTTGTTTTCCTCGAAAATGACTTTACGAATATCGCCCATGATTAGTAAGTTCTTTACTTTGAATTAAGCTTGCTTGATACGAAATACTTCGACGCCAACGGATTGACAATCAGGGTACACATCTGGCTTGGCCGTACTAACGCATGCAGCCAATACCTTAGGGTGCGCCAACATGGCCGCAACGATGTCATCACAGAATGTTTCTTGTAAATGAATATGTCCCTGAGATGCCCGTGCCTTAATGGTTTCACGCATGAAATCATAATCTACCACTTCATGAAGCTGATCATTTGATGGGGTGTTCATCGATAAGGGAATATAAAGATCTACATTCAAAATAACCCGTTGCTCGGCTTTCTTTTCAAAATCATGAACACCAATATTGATATATATCTCGTAGTTCCGCAAAAAAAGCCGACGGCAATCTGCAAGGGCAGGGTGGGAAATAATCGCGCGCATGATTTGTTCTCTTTATTGTTTTTATGAATTGGTTTTAAACATCACATCACGTGTCGAAGGTAAAAGATGTTGCCCACCATCGACGTACAAAGTTGTACCAGTAATGGCATTTGCTTCTGCTAAAAAGACGGCTGCTTTAGCTACATCCAAAGGAGTAGAAGATTTATTCAGCGGTGTCATTTGATGGGCTTTTGTAAAGCCTTCAACTGTTTGATCGCCAGACAGTAATGAAATTCCAGGGGCTAAACCCACTACGCGTAGGTGAGGCGCAAAATCTAGCGCCAACACTTCAACAGAAGTTAATAAAGCTGCTTTCGATAGGGTGTAAGACAAATAATCTGGGTTGAGATTAATTAATTTTTGATCCAACAATTGAATCACCGATGGCAATATCACCTCTCCTTGCTCATCTAATTTTTTTGGTTTGCTTTTTTGATAGTGAAACATCAATTGAGAAAGCAAAATGGGGGCCGTCAAATTAACCTGCATATGGTCTTGCAGCATCTTGCTGCTTAAAGGGTTTGCAGAATTTGCGCGGTCATATTCAAAAATCGATGCGCTATTGACTAGGCAATGTAAATCTGGGAATCGCTGACTTACTGCGTTGAAAAGGTCTTTCACGGCAGATTCTTGAGAGAGGTCTGCCTGAAAGGCTTGCGCCTGGCATCCCAGATTCTGAATTTGGGTCACAGTTTCGCTGGCCTCAGACTCAGATCGCCCATAATGAACTGCCACATCCCAGCCCTGACGTGCAAATTGCATGGCAATTTCTCGACCAAGCCGCTTTGCGGCACCAGTCACTAAAACGGCCTTGTTTTGCGGGGATGGAGGTGTCGAACTGGGGTTCAATTAAATTCTCTTAGACTAGCGAGCTATGGATATTACCTTGACCAGCCTTGAAACGGAGCATAGCAAGCTTCTAAGCGCCAAAATAGCTGCCCAAATCGCCTCTGAGGGCGGTTGGATGTCTTTTTCTCGCTATATGGAGATGGCGCTATATGAGCCTGGTTTTGGGTACTACAGTGCGGGAGCCCATAAATTAGGGGCTGGGGGCGATTTCACAACAGCCCCTGAGTTGAGCCCCCTCTTTGGAGCGGCCATCTGCTCAACGCTGCTGCCAGTTCTGGAGGGGCTCAAGGAAAAGGGATTGCCAGCCCAAATTTTAGAGTTTGGAGCCGGCTCCGGAAAGCTAGCCCAATCCATCTTGACCCGCTTGCAAGATCTGGGTTTTTCTTTGGATCGCTACGACATTATTGAAATATCACCTGATTTAGCCCAAAGACAAAAAGCACTCTTAACCAGCACTCTGAATAATTCAAAATCTTCCACCCAATGTAATTGGTTAAGCGCCTTACCCGAAGACTACAAAGGCATCGTCCTGGCGAATGAAGTCATTGATGCTATCCCCTGCGATACCATCATTTATCAAAATGGATTTTGGTATTGGTACGGCGTTACTGTAAACGATGAAAAATTTTCATGGAAAGCAGGTAAGCCTGTAGAGCAACATTTACTTCCAGAAAATTTATTGCTTGAACATTTTTCTGAAGGCTATGTCACTGAACTGCATATACCCGCACATTCTTGGATGCGCCAAGTTGCCCAGCATCTTAATACTGGCTTGTTTCTAACGCTTGACTATGGCTTTCCAGAGGGTGAGTATTACCATCCTCAACGATTAGAGGGAACGCTGATGGCACACCATCGCCATCATGCTATTCAAGATCCTTTTTACCTACCGGGTCTTTGTGACTTAACGACCCACGTAGAGTGGTCTCAAATTGCTCGCTGTGCTCTTGAAGAAAATGCCGATGATGTGTATTTAACAAATCAAGCAGCCTATTTGCTGGATGCAGGCATTGGAGAAATTGCGCTCGAGTTAGGTGACCCAGGAAATCCAGAAGTCTTCTTGCCTATTTCAAATGCATTACAAAAATTATTATCAGAAGCAGAAATGGGCGAACTCTTTAAGGTGTTTGCCTTTTCAAAAAATCTAGATGCCTTACTGCCAGGCTATCAGCTTGAAGATCTACCCGGCCTGCGTGGCAGAAATAGACTCTAACTATCTATGAGTTAAGTGCAGCAGTAATAGCTGCCAATCTTGCAGACTCAAAGGCACTGCCAATGCGCTCACCATTCGAGCGGTCTTGCGCTTCAACCCCAGCAATAATCTCAGCCGTGTTTAATGCCTGTGTATTACGCATTGCCAAAACGAATGCGGCAACCGGAAACCCAATTTTTTGAGCAAGATTTAACAGTACCTGCACTCTATCGGGCTTGCGCCAAAGATCAGCCCGATTAAACCAGGCCAATATATCTACTGCTTGATAGACGCCATCAGGATGTTGTTTGACGAGTAAGCTCAGATCGCTAAAGATTTCACTAAAGTCGCGCACCTCTATTGGCATACGCACATCATCAGCCCAGGCGCGTATTTCAGTTGAGGGCAAATGCATCAAGGTAATTGCACAGCGCTCTTCAAGACTGCTATCAGCCACATCTAAATGCGCAATGAGTTCTTCTCGAAACACTTCATTTGCCAAAAGGGTTGCCAACTGAGGCGGGAGCATAGTACTTGCTGCGCCCGTATTGAGCAAAACTTGAAACATATGCATTGGCTTATGAGCAAGCAAACCCCTTGCAAGCTCTTGCCAAATACGCTCAGCAGAGAGCACCTCTAACTCGCCAGACTGAACAATTGACTGGAGTGCTAAAAGTGTTTCGTTGGCAATCGAGAATTCTGGGAAGCGCGCTGAGAATCGGGCGATACGTAATAAACGCAAAGGATCCTCAGCAAAGGCATCCGATACATGACGAAATACTTTGGCAGCTAAATCCTCTTGCCCGTTATAGGGATCAATGATGGGGCCTACCCACTGACCATTTCCGCTCACCTCTTGAGCCATGGCATTGATTGTTAAATCACGACGCTCAAGATCTTGTTCGAGACTAACGCTTGGATCGGCGTAAAAATGAAAGCCTTTATATCCCACGCCTGTTTTGCGCTCAGTTCTAGCAAGCGCATATTCAGCTTGCGTTTCTGGATGCAGAAAAACTGGGAAATCTTTGCCAACTGGTCGAAAACCTTTGGCAATCATCTCTTCCACACTAGACCCTACAACGACATAATCCACATCATGAATAGGCAAGCCCATTAAGGTATCCCGGATGGCTCCGCCAACGGCATACACTTTCATTACTGCATACCTTCCAAACTACGTCGGCTAACTTTAAAAACGTCTTTAAGCACATCAATGCCTTTTAGAGGAAGAATATTCGGCTGCTGCATTGAGGCAATGTTGTCACGCGACATCAAGGTCGGACCCGGTAAGAATTCAAATGCAAGGGCCTGCAAATACCCTACAAATGCTGGCACCGGAATAATGGCGCAAGAAGCGCCTGCCTTACGTTTAGCAAGCTCCACAATCTCTTTCATGGTGTAAACCGTAGGGCCTACCAAATCATAAGTTTGATGAATGGTCATTGGCATTGTCAAAGCACTAACAAAAGCACTTGCAACATCGTCCACACTGACGGGCTGAAACTGAGCAGTATGGTTAGCCAATGGCATTACTGGAAATAACTTAGTTAACTTAGCAAACAAATTAATGAATTGATCTTGCGCACCAAAAATGACAGAAGGTCTAAAGATTGTCCAATCGAGATTGCTAGCCCTCACTGCAGCCTCACCATCCCCCTTACTCCGCTGATACATTGAAGGGCCATTGGAATCCGCACCCAATGCACTCATATGTAAATAGCGCTTTAGGCCATTCATTTGCATGGCCGTAATAATATTTTTTGCTAGGTCTACGTGCGCTGCCTGAAATACCTTTCCGTAAGGCTGAGCAGGCTTGTCGTGGAGCACACCGACTAAATTAATCACTGCACCAGATGGACTCACACGCGAGCAAAGATCTTGTAGCGCATCAAACTCGTGAACATCTGCATCCTCTAAATGCACCTTTGGCAATAAACGCAATTCACGTCCAGCAGCCAAATGGCTGGTAGGAATTAAAACGGAATAGCCTGCAGACTGTAATTGCGCGGCTAAAACACGGCCTACAAAACCGTTGCCACCAATGAGGAGAATGTCATATTTCATGTGAGGCCTTTTATTGATGCTTGCTTATTATGGTAATTCAGTTTGAGTGGCTGCCTTAGGCGCAATCACACCAAGGCGCTGCTTCAAGGATTGGGTCTGCCCATTCATTACAGACGAATAGTAATTTGCATTTGACAACACATTTTTTACATACACACGCGTTTCGGTGAAGGGAATCGTTTCAGCAAAAATGGCACCTTCAGTCGGACTAGTCAATTTTTCGCGCCAGAGCTTTGAACGTGACGGCCCAGCGTTATATGCTGCAGATGCTAAAACCCATGATCCGTCTAGATCAATCAGCACCATATTTAAATAATTACTACCCAAGGTCAAATTCGTATTGGTATCACTTAATTTGTCATTGGTGTAATTGGTCATCCCAATTTTCTTAGCGACATACTTCGCCGTATTGGGCATAACTTGCATTAAGCCGGATGCGCCCACCGAGGAGGATGCATTCATGATGAAGCGAGACTCTTGACGTATCAGGCCATAAGCCCAAGCTAAGTTCAGATCAATTTGTCGAGCAATAGGGGATAACTCATCGCGAAAAGGGGTTGGATAACGCAAACTAAAGTCATGCTCTTGCTTAGTTCGATCGGCGGTATTAACGACACGGTCATACAAATGAATACGCTTTGCGTATTCTGCGGCTGCTAGCAATTGCTTATCCGTCATATTGCGCAATTCCCAATTCCACTCGCGATTACCTTCGAAACGCAAATTCATGGCATAAAGACGCTCACCTCGAATGAAACCTTTACGACTGGCCATAGCTTCAATTTCTTGATCAAAAACCTTAGTGCGCGATGGGGCGTTATTGGACTTACCGAGCTCTTCCCTAGCGAGCTGGCCATAAAAGTTATATTGCTCATCGAGCATCTCAAAGCTCTCTTTGGCTTTGGCATCTTGACCTTCGGCTTTTAATGCGCGCCCATACCAATATGTCCAGGCAGGATCGCGACTTCGTATAGCGGGATTCATGCCTTCAATCGCATTCTTCACTAAGGCCCAATCTTTGGCGCGTAGTCCTGCTCGCACTTTCCATTCCTGAGTTTCAGCAGAGAGCAATTCGTTATAGCCCAACTCTTGTTGCAAACGATAAGCATCGTCTGCATTAGGATCCAACTTTTTAGCTAAGAACTGTCCAATCACACCCCAAGCTAGCGCTTGATTCTCTTTGCTATAGCGCGAAGCGTTTTGAGAAAAGTCTCGATATGCTTTAGCAGGATCTGCTTTTGCAGCTTTCACAATCTCTGCAATGGGATCCTCACCACCAAGCCGTCTGGCCATAGTGTCATATCCCCTTTCACTCGCAGCCCGACCAATTGCCTTTGCTTCACTGGGTGTCATACCACCAGCCGCTACTAATGAAGGCACTAGCTCTTGGCATGCCTGCCCAAAATATCCGGGATCTAATAACACCGAGCGAGAATCCATCGCCAGCTTGGTGGGATTCTCTCCTTGAGATAACTTAGATAGCAAGGAGTAGCACTTCACCTGAGTGTCGTCATCCAAAACAAACTTTGCATACTCAGCATCAAAACGTGACCAGTCCTTTCTTTTCCCCAATACCAGCAACCAATCATTCCGCATCCGATCGGCCAAAGCAGTTCCCTGATATTGATTCAAAAATGCAACCACTTGAGAGTCTGCGCTGTAGTCACCCCTGGCGCCACCGGCACTATCAAATAACTGAGGCTTAATACGGAAATAAGCTACATAGTCATCAAAGGGATAGTTAACTAGACTGCCAGCTAGTTGCTGCGTCCGAAATACATCATTCTTTTTGGCTGCTTCGCGCAAATCAATAAACATGCGGTCTGCGTCCGAAATCTCCGGGGGAGCTGCTTTGCTCTCATATGATTTTGGTAACTTTGGCTTTTTTGGCTTTTCTGCAAAAGCAGAATTAGCAGCCAAAGCCAAGCCTAGAAAGAAGATTCCTGCCAAGTGACGACATTTTCTTTTTTGAACAGCAGACTTCATATTCACTATCAAACCCTATGCTTATTTACTTGGTGGTAATGTAATTACTATATCTGTTAATTTTCGCCTGATAATCATGGATATGCACGGTAATTCGCTAAAAACACTAAGACAAGATTTATTAAAGCGGCGCAAAGAATTTGCGGCGGGGCAAAATCATGCCCCCTCAACAAATCAGCTTATTAAAAACCTCAATCAATTTTTAACTGGTGCTGGTAGCGCAATTCAATCTATAGCCCTCTATTGGCCCATACAGGATGAAATTGACTTACGAACCACCTTGCTGGAGTGGGTCAAGACTCAGCCCAATAGAGAGTTAGCCCTACCCCTGGCGCGCCCTGATAAGCACCTTGATTTTTACCAGTGGCAGGAAGGTGATCGCCTTGTTCCCAGTCAGCACGGAATCCCTGAGCCCGATCCTCTACAGACTCAAAGACAAGCCCTCATACCGGACTGCATCTTGCTTCCCTGTGTAGGTTGGTCAAGCTCGCATGAGGGTAATGCAGCGCAGTACTGGCGGCTTGGATATGGGGGCGGATACTTTGATCGCACCTTGGCTCAACTCAGAAAAAAGAAGCCAAGCCTGATCTGCATCGGGATTGGCTTTGATTGGCAAAAACTGGATGATGCTCAGTGGTCAGCTCAAACGCATGATGAGCCACTGGATATGCTGGTCACTGAATCAGGCGTTTTTAGTTAAACCTAAATTATCAGTGATCGCCAAGACAGCATCGGCCTGATTTAAAGAGTAGAAGTGCAGGCCAGGCGCTCCAACTGCTAAAAGCTGGTCACATAAATCCGTTACTACCTCTTCACCAAAAGCACGAATAGAGGCAATGTCATCTCCATAAGACTGCAAACGTAAACGGATCCAACGTGGAATCTCAGCACCACAAGCATCGGAGAAACGGAGCAACTGCGTGCTATTCGTAATCGGCATAATGCCCGCAATCACAGGTTGGGTAACGCCGAGATCATAAGCCTCATCGACGAAGCGGAAATACGCATCACTGTTATAAAAATATTGTGTGACTGCGGAGTTAGCGCCAGCTTTCATTTTCTGCACAAAGAAGCCCACATCACTAGCGGGTGACTTAGCCTGAGGATGCGTTTCTGGATAGGCGGCTACATCAATATGAAACCAGTCGTCCGTCTCAGCACGAATAAATTCTACTAACTCATTAGCATGATGAAATTCGCCATACTGACCCATGCCAGATGGAAGATCTCCACGCAAAGCAACAATCCGTTTTATGCCTAAGGCTTTGTACTGTTGCAACATTTCACGTACGCTCTCACGAGAGCTACCTACACAGGAGAGATGGGGAGCAACTGCAGCACCTGCCGCATGAATATCGCTCACTACCTTTAATGTGCCAGACTGTGTAGAGCCACCGGCACCAAAGGTCACGGAATAAAATGCTGGCTTGAGAGTTTCACTCAAGCGCTCGCGCACGAGATGTAGCTTCTTCTCACCTTCAGGTGTCTTGGGTGGGAAAAATTCGACGCTTAATTCCATGATCTTGGGCATGTTTATCTAAAGTGGATTAATAACGGTAATGGTCAGCCTTGTATGGGCCTTCCTTGGTTACGTTAATGTAGGCAGCCTGCTGATCAGACAGCACTGTCAACTCCGCATTTAAAGTCTTGAGCTGCAAACGCGCAACCTTTTCATCCAGGTGCTTAGGCAAGGTATAGACGCCAACTGGATATTTGTTTGTGCCAACTGCATTCCACAATTCGATTTGCGCAATCACTTGGTTTGCAAATGAAGAGCTCATGACATAAGAAGGATGTCCAGTACCACAACCTAAATTCACTAAACGGCCTTTTGCCAAGATGATGATGCGCTTCTCAGGTTTGCCATTGGCTGCAGGGAAAATCACATGGTCAACTTGTGGTTTGATTTCTTCCCATTTGTATTTTTCAATACCAGCTACATCAATCTCATTATCGAAGTGGCCGATGTTACATACGATGGCTTGATTTTTCATCTTAGCCATGTGGTCATGGGTAATTACATGGTAGTTACCTGTTGCAGAAACAAAGATATCGGCCTTATCAGCAGCGTAATCCATCGTCACAACACGATAACCTTCCATTGCCGCCTGCAATGCACAGATTGGATCTACTTCAGTAACCCAAACTTGAGCAGACAAGGCGCGTAATGCCTGAGCAGAGCCCTTACCTACGTCGCCATAACCACAAACTACGGCTACCTTACCGGCAACCATCACATCGGTTGCACGCTTGATCGCGTCAACTAAAGACTCACGGCAACCATACAGGTTGTCGAACTTGCTCTTTGTAACTGAGTCATTAACGTTAATCGCTGGAAACTTTAGTTCGCCCTTAGCAAACATTTGATACAGACGATGTACGCCTGTCGTAGTTTCTTCTGTAACGCCTTTTACTTTTTCTAAGCGAGTGGAATACCAAGTTGGATCTTGTGCCAATTTTTTCTTAATGGCAGAGAACAAAATGGTTTCTTCTTCGCTAGTTGGATGATTCAAGCACGCTTGATCTTTTTCAGCGCGCGCACCAAGATGCAATAGCAAAGTCGCATCGCCGCCGTCATCCAAAATCATATTGGTGAAGCCGCCATCGGCCCACTCAAAAATACGGTGTGTAAAGTCCCAATACTGCTCAAGGGTCTCACCCTTAATAGCGAACACAGGCGTGCCATTCGCAGCGATTGCAGCAGCAGCATGGTCTTGAGTCGAGAAAATATTGCATGAAGCCCACTGCACTTCTGCGCCAAGCGCTTCTAGCGTCTCAATCAATACAGCAGTTTGAATGGTCATATGCAATGAACCAGTAATACGTGCACCACGTAAGGGTTGTTGTGCGGCAAATTCGTCGCGAATGGCGATCAAACCAGGCATCTCTGTTTCAGCAATAGCAATTTCCTTACGGCCAAAATCAGCCAAAGTAATATCCGCAATCGCGCAACGAGTGGCTACGAAGTTATTTAAGTCAGAAACGGTATTCATTAATGCTCCAGCTAAATACGATCCAATGCTGGAGTAGGAACTCGCTAGCCATTGAATCATGGGTTAGCGAGCGCGGTTGCAATTAGCAATTTCCGTTTAGGAGATCGCTCCCTTCAAGCCTGGGGAAGTACTGGGTCTCAGCATTCCTTGCAACGCTCCTTGAAGGTATGGCGTAATTGTAAACAATTACGCCATATTTGGCTTCAGTACAACGCAATACAGCTTATTTGATGCTTATAAGCCTGCTGCAGCACGTAATGCAGGTGCCTTGTCAGTTTGCTCCCAAGTAAATTCTGGCTCCTCACGACCGAAATGGCCATAAGCAGCAGTTTTACGATAAATCGGACGCAAGAGATTGAGCATCTTCACAATGCCTTTTGGACGCAAGTCAAAGTGCTCTGATACCAATTGAGCGATCTTCTCGTCAGAGATCTTGCCTGTTCCAAAGGTGCTCACCATGACAGACGTCGGCTTTGCAACACCGATCGCGTATGAAATCTGAATCAAGCACTTGCTTGCCAAACCTGCAGCAACCACGTTCTTAGCAACATAGCGACCAGCGTAGGCGGCAGAACGGTCAACCTTGGATGGATCCTTACCGGAGAAAGCGCCGCCGCCGTGAGGCGCTGCACCACCATAGGTATCCACAATAATTTTGCGACCGGTTAAACCGCAATCGCCTTGCGGACCGCCGATAACAAAGCGACCTGTTGGGTTTACCAAAAAGTTAATCGCACCTTTGATCAAATGCTTCGGCAATACTGGCTTGATGATCTCTTCGATCACCGCTTCACGCAATTTCTCAAGACCGATTTCTTCATCATGCTGAGTTGACAGAACAACCGTGTCAATCGAATCAGGCTTACCATCAACATAACGCAGGGTCACTTGTGACTTGGCATCTGGACGCAACCAGTTAAGGCGGCCATCGCGACGCAATTGAGATTGACGCTCCACTAAACGATGGGAGAGATGAATCGGCAAAGGCATCAGCTCTGCGGTCTCATCGCAAGCGTAACCAAACATCAGGCCTTGGTCACCAGCGCCTTGATCTAAACCGTCGTCATGCGCTTTATCCACACCTTGTGCGATGTCAGGACTTTGCTTGTCATAGGCAACCAATACCGCACAACCTTTGTAATCAATGCCATACGCAGTATTGTCGTAACCAATTTCACGCAGTGTGTTACGCGCTACTTGAATGTAGTCTACGTTTGCATTAGTTGTAATTTCACCAGCCAATACAACAAGACCGGTATTACATAAAGTTTCTGCAGCAACACGTGCTGTTGGATCTTGAGCCAAGATGGCATCCAAGATTGAATCTGAAATTTGGTCTGCTACTTTATCGGGGTGACCTTCAGAGACTGACTCTGAGGTAAAGAAGTAATCGTTTGCCATTGCCTATTCCTTTAAAAAATTAACACGCTCTATTGGACAACTCGACGTGCCAGGAACTACAACGGCGACGCTTTAGCAGAATTTATAAATCGCCCTGCAAGTTGTCTTAACTCAGCGATGGGAGAATTCTATCTGAAAAGCAGCAAATCCACCAAGACCAAATCAAATTTGGCCCTTACGGCAGCATTGAATATCATTAGGGGGTGCGAAAACCCCTTCTAAAACTTAGTCTTAATGTAATTGCAGCGCTTCCCTTGACTGTGGCTCAGGTGCTTGGGGCCTGCTTGGGCATTTTGGCTTATGTCGGATCGAAGCAATACCGCGGCCTATTCCGGCCACAGTACGAGGCTGTTGTCAGATCCAGAAATCTTCCCTTTAAGTTATGGCCTGCCATTAGAGCCTCTGGAATGCTTTTTTCAGACAGCTTATGGATTTGGCGCAACCCGGAGAAAGCCCTGGCCCTAGTAGAAGTACAGAATTGGGATCTAGTAGAAGCTGCCATCAGCGAAGGCCATGGCTTGGTGATGTTGACTCCCCATTTGGGTGGCTTTGAAATCATTCCGCGTGTTTTAGCACAGCACTTTCCAGCAACAATCCTGTACCGCCCTTCACGCCAAGCTTGGCTCAATGAAGTAGTTGAAGAGGGACGTGCCTATCCCAATATGCACTTTGTCCCCACCAATCTCCATGGTGTGCGACAAATGACACGCGCATTAACGCGTGGTGAAGCCATAGGTATCCTCCCCGATCAAGTACCCAGCGGTGGCGAGGGTGTGTGGGTGCCATTTTTTGGTAGGCCCGCTTATACAACTCCATTACCTGCGCGACTTGCTAATCGCAACAACACGCCTGTTGTGATGTTTACTGCCAAGCGCAAAGTCTTGGGTCAGGGTTGGTTGATGCAAGCAACGCGCTTATCTCCATTATCAGAAGACGCCACCCTAGGCGCAGCCGAACTCAATCTTGCGATTGAAAATGCAGTGCTAGTCGCACCTGAACAATTTATTTGGTCCTATAACCGTTACAAGCATCCAGCTGGTGCAGAATTGCCCCCAAAGGCCTAAGCAACTCGTTATCTTTTTTTAAAATGGCCTGGTTACACAACCTCTTCAATTTTTTAGCGCTTAGCCTTCTGCGCCTTTTTGCCTTTTTGCCTTACAGCTTTACCGTCCATGTGGGTTATGGGCTTGGCTGGTTAGCAGCCCACATTCCAAACGATCGCGCGCAAGTAGTTAAAACCAATCTACGCCTGTGCTTTCCCAATTTAAGTGAGCCAGAAATTGATGCGCTTGCCCTAGAGCATTGGAAATTATTTGGCCGAAGTGTAATCGAGCGTAGCCGAGTATGGCTTGGTACTAGCAATCAGATACTGTCATTTGTACATCTTGAATCCGCTGTTCCACTGGGTGATCGCAAACCACGCATTCTAGTGAATCCACACTTTGTTGGCCTTGAGGGAGGCTTCATGGCCCTCTCTGCATTGGGCATGAAGAATGACTGGCCACGCGGAGCAGGCCTCTATCAAAAAATGAAGAATCCCTTCTTCAATCAAAAAATGGTGGAGTGGCGTGACCGCTTTGGCGCCATGTCCATTGAACGGCAAAGTCGCCTACGCGATCTCATTCGCGAAACTCGCGCGGGTAATTTTGTCGTGATTGCACCCGATATTGATTTAGGTCCTCGCGACTCCATCTTTGCCCCCTTCTTTGGAATTCCCACAAGCACGGTGACCTCTGTCTCTCGTCTTGCAAAATTGAGCGGCGCTGAGGTTTGCCTCATGACCACTTTGCTAAATCCCAAAAAGACTGGCTATATCTGCACTATCTCTCGGCCACTACCGGATTTTCCCAGCGATGATCCAGATAAAGATACTGCGCGCCTAAATCTTTGGATAGAAGAACTTGTTCGTCAAAGACCAGCAGAGTACTATTGGGTGCATAAGCGCTTTAAACATCGACCGCCTGGTGAACCCAGTCTTTACAAGTAAACGGAATTTCTTTTGAGTACTAGCCCCTCGCCTTCACGCAAACTTCGCTTCACCAAAATGCATGGTGCAGGCAATGATTTCATTGTGCTCAATGGTATTGAACAAGACTTGAGCGATATCACGCGTGATCAATGGAAGAGCATGGCGCATCGTCAATTTGGTATTGGTGCAGATCAAATTCTCCTAGTTGAAAAAGCAACACGCCCAGATGCTGACTTTCGTTATCGTATTTTTAATGCCGATGGTGGTGAGGTAGAGCAGTGCGGCAATGGCTCACGTTGCTTTGTGCGCTTTGTTTTGGATCAAGGTCTTTCTAGCAAAAACCCCCTGAGAGTGGAAGTAGCTCATGCGGTGCTGACACTCAATGCGAAAATAGATGGTCAAGTTGAAGTCAATATGGGTGCCCCCATTTTTGAACCTGCTCTTATCCCCTTTAATCCAGAAGGGCTAGCAAGCCTTCAAGAGTTCCATGAAATGCTGTACGCTCTCGCGCTAAATGCTCCAGCACAACATGACGATTGGGTAGGAGTTCTGTCGATGGGTAATCCCCATGCCGTTCAAGTCGTTGCTGATGTCGATAGCGCACCAGTATTAGAAGAGGGGCCCGCAATTGAGAGTCACCCCGCCTTTCCAAATAGGGTGAATGCTGGCTATATGCAAGTCATCAATCGCAATGAAATTAAATTGCGTGTTTTTGAGCGAGGCGCTGGAGAAACACTAGCCTGCGGTACGGGCGCTTGTGCTGCAGTGGTATCTGGTATTCGCAGAGCCTTGCTTGACTCTCCCGTCACAGTTCATACCCGTGGTGGTGATCTGCACATTGCATGGGATGGAGTGATTGATGATGTCGCTCAGCCCGTGATGATGACCGGTCCAGCAACAACGGTGTTCGAAGGCGAGCTAGAAATCTAAACTACCTTACCCTTTAGATTCCATATTTTTCTCGATACGCTTTGACTGCAGGCAAATAAGCCGTCAGCTCAGTATCACTTGATGCTGTTAAGAAAGACATTAAATCTGCCAGGTTGGCGATGGCTATTACTGGCAATCCAAACTCTTGCTCAACCGCCTGTACTGCAGACTTTTCGCCTACCTCAGTAGCTGTTCCTGATCTTTCCATGCGATCTAATGCAATCAATACGGCCGCAGGTTCAGCTCCCGCTCCGCGAATGAGTTCAACAGACTCCCGAACCGATGTACCTGCCGAAATCACATCATCAATAATCACCACTCTGCCTTTCACTGGTGCGCCGACCAATGAGCCGCCCTCTCCGTGATCCTTTACCTCTTTGCGGTTATAGGCGTAAGGCACATTGATGCCCTCATCCGCCAAAGCAATGGCTGTAGCGGCCGCCAAGGTAATCCCTTTATATGCAGGGCCATAAAGCATGTCATATTGCATCTGAGACTCTTGCAGGGCTTTTGCGTAATATCGACCGAGAGCACTCAAGCGAGCGCCGTCATTAAAACCGCCAGCATTAAAGAAATATGGTGAAAGCCGTCCCGCTTTGGTTTTAAACTCCCCAAACGACAAAACCTTTGCCTCTAAGGCAAAACGAATAAAGTTATCTTGATTAGAATTTTTTGAGCTCATAGGCCTACATGTTACGCATCATTTCAGCGAACCTCAACGGTATCCGTTCTGCAGTCAAAAAAGGCTTTCTGCCATGGGCTGTGAAGCAAAAGGCGGACTTCATTTGCATGCAAGAGCTCAAGGCTCAACGCGAGGACTTAGAGGATGCCATTCTGAATCCAGAGGGATTGCATGGCTTCTTCCATCACGCTGAGAAAAAGGGCTACAGCGGTTGCGGCATTTATACCCCCCACAAACCAGATGAGGTTCTCTACGGCTATGGCAATGAAGAATTCGATGCCGAAGGACGCTACGTAGAAGCTCGCTTCAAAGAACTCTCCATCATTTCGGTTTATATGCCATCGGGCTCTAGCTCTCCCGAAAGACAAGAGGCCAAATACCGCTACCTGGATAGTTTTTTACCGCACCTCATTGCGCTAAAGAAATCCGGCCGCGAAATTGTTCTCTGTGGTGACGTCAATATCGCTCATCAAGAAATTGATCTGAAGAATTGGAAGGGGAACTTAAAAAATTCTGGCTTCTTGCCCGAAGAGCGCGCTTGGCTTACCAATCTCTTCAATCAAGTGGGTTATGTGGATGTCTATCGCAAACTGGAACCAGAGGCAGCAGAATCTTGCTACACCTGGTGGAGCAATCGCGGTCAGGCTTATGCCAAGAATGTAGGATGGCGGATTGACTATCACATCAGTACGCCTGGTATCGCTAACACTGCCAAAAAAACGGCTGTCTACAAAGAAGAGCGCTTCTCAGACCATGCACCACTCATGGTGGATTACGACTGGAAAATCTAATTTGAAAAATTAGTTGGGCTCTTTTTTAATTTGGACTATGTTGAAATGAATCGTGAGCCAAATTAATACTAGGACTGGGGCACCAATAATTGCAGTGCCATAGAAAAATGCTGGATAGCCAAATGAATCAACAAAGACTCCTGAAAAGCCAGCTAACCACTTAGGTAACAACAACATCATTGAGCTAAACAAAGCATATTGGGTTGCTGAATAACGGATATTAGTCAGGGCAGATAAGAACGCAATAAATGCCGCACTAGCAATACCTGAGCTCAGGTTATCGGCCGAGATCACCCAAACTAAGCCCCGAAGATCATGGCCCTGAGTGGCCAACCAAGCAAACAGTAAATTACTTACGGCTGACAGAATCGCTCCCAAAAACAAAATACGTAGAACACCAAAACGCAGTGTTAAGACGCCGCCAATAAATGCGCCGACCAAGGTCATGACAACACCAAACACCTTGCTCACTGCAGCAACTTCGTCTTTGGTGTAACCCATATCGACATAGAAAGGATTGGCCATAATGCCCATCACAACATCGCTAATGCGATATACCGCGATCAAGGACAAAATCAAAATGGCATGCCAGCGATAACGCTGAATAAATTCTGCAAAGGGCTCGATCAAGGTTTGATGCAGCCAAGCCTTAGCATTACGAGCCTTAGGAAGCTCTACTCGAATAGGCTCTTTACTCAACAAGGTTGTAATGACGCCAACACCAATTGAAGCGGCCATACATAAATAAGCAAACTGCCAAGCGCTCGCATCGTAAGAGCCAGAACCTGTTTCTGCCCGTGCAGCCAGCCACAGAACCCCTGCACCCGCCCAAATTAAGGCCAATCGATATCCCGTTTGATAGGTCGCTGCTAAGGCCGCTTGATGATCGCTATTGGCAGACTCAATCCGAAATGCATCTAAGGCAATATCTTGGGTAGCCGAACCAAATGCAACTAGGAGTGCGCACCATACAACCGCATTTAAGGCCAATTTAGGATCAACACTCGACATCCCAACCAAGCCCAAAATGATGAGGGCCTGAGCAAACAATAACCAACTACGCCTACGACCAAATAATTTAGTAAGCAAAGGAATTGGTAAGCGATCAACTAAGGGCGCCCACACCCACTTAAAGGCATAAATCAATCCAACCCAAGTGAGATAACCAATCGTGCTGCGATCAATACCGGCCTCTCGCAACCAAAAACTTAAGGTACCAAGAATGAGCAATAAAGGTAAGCCTGCTGAAAATCCTAGAAACAACATTCGCAAGCAGGGCCATTCGAGATAAACCCGAAAGTCCTTTAACCAAGACTGAACAGCTTTAGGCACGGCGAACGCGGAATAAGGCTAAGCTACCAAAGAAATTAGGCAATAAGGTCACTTGCCGACCCTCGTGCAAGATGCACTGATCAAGCACCTTTAATCCAATACTAGAGGCCAATTTTTCAAAATCATCGACCGTTAAGACACGCACGTTAGGCGTGTTGTACCACTGATATGGCAAGCTCTTGGATACCGGCATACGCCCGAGTCCAACCGCCAAACGATGAGACCAGTGACCGAAGTTTGGGAAAGACACCACCGACTCTTTTCCTACGCGCACTACTTCACGCAAGATCTTTTCAGTTTGGTGAATAGTCTGTAGCGTCTGAGACAAGACCACAGTATCAAAACTATTGTCTTCAAAAAGAGCTAGCCCACCTTCTAAATTTTGCTGAATTACATTCAGACCTTTTTGAACGCAAGCAAGAACGCGAGCATCGTCTATCTCTACGCCATAGGTGTGCACCGGTTTTTCTTTTTGTAAAAACTCCAAAAAGCTACCATCACCGCAACCTAAATCGAGCACCTCGCTATTGGGTGCGATCCAGTTCGATATGGCCGCGAAGTCTGCACGTTGATTCATGATTGGGCCTCGCGCATATGCTTAAAGTACGCTCTTACTAAGTTGTGATAGCGCTCATCATCCAATAAGAATGCATCGTGACCATGGGGTGCATCAATCTCTGCATAGCTCACCTCACTCTTGTTGCTCAGCAAGGACTTCACAATTTCACGACTACGGTCTGGTGGGAAACGCCAGTCAGTCGAAAAGCTCACCACTAGAAATTTAGCCTGGACTTCTGCCAAAGCCCGATCAAGGCTACCCTCATAGCGACGCGCTGGATCAAAGTAATCTAAGGCTCGAGTGATCAAGAGATAAGTATTAGCATCAAAGTAAGTGGAAAACTTATCGCCTTGATGACGCAAATAACTTTCTACTTCGAATTCAACATCAAAGCTAAAGCGGTAATCATTTGACTCGCCATTAGGCCGTTGCAATTCGCGCCCAAATTTTTCAGCCATATCATCATCTGATAAATAGGTAATGTGACCTACCATGCGAGCTAAGCGCAAACCGCGCTTCGGCACCACCCCATGCTCGTAGTAATTACCGCCATGAAAATCTGGGTCAGACAAAATAGCATTGCGCGCTACTTCGTTAAATGCGATATTTTGCGCACTCAATCTAGGGGTAGAGGCCACCACAATGCAATGCTCTAAGCGCTTTGGAAACTGAATAGCCCAAGCCATCGCCTGCATACCACCCAAGCTACCGCCCATCACAGCAGCAAACTTACGAATACCCAATTTATCTGCCAAGCGCGCCTGAGTATTGACCCAATCCTCAACAGTAATTACAGGAAAGTCAGCTCCATATGGCTTGCCTGAGGCAGGGTTGATGCTCATGGGTCCAGTAGATCCAAAACATGAGCCTAAGTTATTTACGCCAATGACAAAAAAATGATTGGTATCGACTGGTTTGCCAGGTCCGATCATGTTATCCCACCAACCAATATCCTCTGGATCTTCAGGACTTGGGCCAGCAACGTGGTGGGATGCATTTAGTGCATGACAAACTAGGACAGCATTACTTTTATCGGCATTGAGTTTGCCGTATGTTTCAATAACTAAATCGTATCCAGACAACATGGCGCCACTTTGCAAAGGCAGTGGCTCGGCAAAATGGATGGTATTTCTTGAGAGATGTAGCTCGCTCATTCTGAGAGAAGGATGCGCAAACTAATATCTGAGGCTTCTGTTGGCAACTTCTTAAAACCGCTGCGTGCAAAGCGGTGCCAGCGCCCCAATACAATGCTCATCAACATAGCGGCCCGAATACTGACCTCCTCTTGACCCACTTGCGCCCATGCGCCACCTTGAGTCTGAGCAATGCGTAATGCTTGTTTAAGTGAGGCTTCGACGCGATCCAAAACCTGTGTGATGCGCTCTTGAAGACGATCATCTTCCTGCAACAATGCATCGCCCAACAGAACTCGCGTCATTCCTGGATTCTTTTCAGCAAAGAATAAAAGCATCTGCAAAATCCCGCGTGCTTGCGCAAGCCCTGATTCTTCTTTTTGATTAATTTGATTAATCAACCCAAAAACTGTTTGCTCGATAAACGAAATGAGGCCTTCAAACATTTGCGCCTTACTGGCGAAATGGCGATAAAGAGCCGCTTCTGAAACTTGAATCTTGGCCGCTAAGGCTGCAGTAGTGACGCGCTCACCCTTTGGGTTTTGCAACATCTCCGCAAGTACCTGCAAGATCTGTAGGCGACGCTCGCCTGGCTTAGGACGCTTACGTGCCTTGCCACCGTCAGCATTGCTGTCGTTGATATCTGCTGGCTGTAAAGATTCACGCATGGTTTTCTACTTATCTGGAGCGGATCATCGTACCGAAGGCTTGCTCGGTCAAAATTTCTAATAACAAAGAATGTTCGATCCGGCCGTCGATGATGTGTACAGAGTTAACGCCGCTCTTGGCTGCATCTAAGGCCGATGAAATCTTTGGCAACATGCCTCCAGAAATCGTACCGTCAGCAAACAGAGCATCGATCTCGCGCGCAGTTAAGTCGGTCAAGAGCGTGCCATTCTTATCCATCACACCAGGAATATTCGTCATCATGACCAACTTTTCCGCATGCAGAATTTCAGCCATCTTGCCAGCTACAAGGTCAGCATTAATGTTGTAGGCCTGACCTTCCTCACTAAAACCAATCGGAGAAATCACAGGAATGAAGGCGTCGTCTTGTAAGGCCTTAACCACTGCTGGATTAATTGCATCAATCTCACCAACAAAACCTAGATCAATCATGCCTCCAGGCTTGTTTTCATCAGCCACTAACATTTTTTTAGCGCGAATCAGTCCACCGTCTTTGCCTGTCAAGCCTACAGCCTGACCGCCAAAGTGATTAATGAGCATCACAATATCTTGCTGCACTTCACCACCGAGAACCCACTCCACTACTTCCATAGTCTCTTCGTCAGTGACGCGCATACCCTGAATAAAAGTTCCAGTCTTGCCGATCTTCTTCAGAGCCTCATCGATTTGCGGGCCACCACCATGAACAACAACTGGATTCATGCCTACCAACTTAAGCAAAATGACATCGCGCGCAAAGCTTTCTTTGAGGCGCTCTTCCACCATGGCATTTCCACCATACTTAATGACGATTGTTTTGCCATGATAGGAACGGATATAAGGCAAAGCCTCTGCAAGAATCTCCGCCTTTAATAAAGGTGAGATGTCAGTGATAGTGGGTAATTGCTTAGTCATTGCAGCTTAAAAATTTATTCGCCAAATAATTTTTGGCGGAGTTCACGACGCTCTTGAGCCTCAAGAGATAAATTGGCGGTAGGTCTAGCGATGAGACGATTCAAGCCGATTGGCTCGCCGGTTTCCTCGCACCAACCATAGTCGCCAGACTCAATGCGAGCTAATGCTTGTTCAACTTTTTTCAACAACTTACGCTCACGATCACGTGTGCGTAACTCCAATGCATGCTCTTCTTCAATCGTTGCACGATCAGCTGGATCAGGCACCAAAATATTTTCGCGAAGATGCTCTGTTGTCTCTGAGGCATTTTTCAGAATGTCCTCTTTAAGGGTGAGCAATTTTTGACGGAAGAAATCCAGCTGCGCGGCACTCATATAGTCCTTGTCGGACATCTTGAGCAATTCGGCCTCTGTTAAAGGCGCTCCCTTTGGAGTCTTGGCGCTCGATGCTTTAGTGCTTGCTTTTGCAGCAGCTGCTGGTTTTGTTGCTGTTTTTACCGTCATTTCATTCTTTCCTGGATTTGAAGCATTATTGCCTCATTCTGCCAAAGTTTTACAGTCCTTTAATCAATATTGTTCAATATTCACCAATAATGACCGTGGCGGCGGATTGTACCCGAATCTCACTTCACCAAACATCCATCAAGCCCTGCCAATAGGGTGTCTTTGGGCAAATCAATGCCAATGAAAACCATCCTGGTTTGCTTGGGTTCTGCACCCCAAGGACCCGCCATATCGCTGCCCATCATCTGATGAACCCCCTGGAAGACCACTTTTCGGTTAGTTCCCTTTACATAGAGGACGCCTTTATAGCGCAACATCTTCTCCCCAAAAACCTCCAAAATGCCCCCCAGGAAGTCTTCCAACTTTTGATGATCAAAGGGTTTATCACTACGAAAAACAAAGGATTGGATGCGGTCTGTGTGCCCTGCATGTCCGTGATGATGGTCATGGCTGTGATCATGGCCACAGGTGCTGTGATCGTGATCATGCGTATGGTCATGACCACAATTTTCATGATCATGATCCTCTTGCTCCAAGAAATGGGGATCAATATCCAGCTTGGCATTCAAATTAAAACCCTTGAGGTCCAAGACGGCATTGAGTGGCACTACTCCCTTGGAAATACCTGCAATCGGCGCCCTTGGGTTCATATGCATGAGGCGATTACGCAAAGCCTCTACTTCAGCCGGAGTCACTAAGTCTGTCTTCGTAATGAAAATCTGGTCTGCGAAGCCAACTTGGCGCTGAGCCTCTTCATGCTCTGTAAGTTGCTGCGGGCCATGCTTGGCATCAACGAGTGTGACAACCGCATCTAAGACGTAGTGATCAGCAACATCATCATCCATAAAGAAAGTTTGTGCGACTGGGCCTGGATTAGCAACACCAGTAGTTTCAATCACCACACGATCAAAACTAATTTTCTTATCTTTACGCTGCTCCCATAGGGCGTTGAGAGCCTCCACTAAATCACCGCGAATGGTACAGCAGATACATCCGTTGCTCATCTGCACGATATTTTCTTGATTGTCTTGAACCAAAATATCGTTATCAATATTTTCTTCACCAAACTCATTTTCAATGACGGCAATTTTTTTGCCATGCTCTTCAGTGAGAATATGTTTTAACAAGGTGGTTTTGCCGCTTCCTAAGAAGCCAGTCAAAATCGTTACCGGGATTAATGCCATCAATGATCCAATCAAAATCTAGTAGTAATGCATTCCCAAAGTGGGAAACCTAATATCTTACCGAGTTCCTTAGCCTTTACCAGCCTTTGCACGAGGATGGGCTTTATCGTATGCCTGAGCGAGGTGCTGAAAATCTAGGGCGGTATAAATCTGGGTGCTAGCGATGCTGGCATGCCCTAGCATTTCTTGAACTGCACGCAAATCCTGTGAAGACTGCAACACATGGCTAGCAAAGCTATGTCGCATCATATGTGGGTGCACGTGGGTTGGTAGGCCAGCGCGAATAGCTAAGGTACGCAACCTAGCCTGAACCGTTCTTGGTGAGAGCCGCTTGCCCGTAGCAGACAGGAATAGACCGATAGAGTGCTCTGAATAAGCTCCAGCATCCCGTATTTCACGCCACGCCGTTAAGGATTGCATCGCAGGAGCGCCTACTGGAACCGAGCGTCGTTTGCCGCCCTTGCCCAAAACAGTGACTTCAGCAGCATCCCAATCTAACCAGCCCGCGGATTCTTGTAGGCGATCTTTGCTTTGCATCACATCAATTCCAAGCAACTCCGAAAGGCGCAAACCAGAGGAATACAGCAAATCAATAATGGCTGCGTCCCGAATAGACTCTAGATCTTTTTTCTCATTGGCCTCTTTTACTGCCTGATTGACTAAAGCTAATGCTTGCTCAACCGATAAGGCCTTAGGCAATGATTTGAGCCGCTTAGGAGCCTTGACATCATCTACTGGATTGGCAATTAAATGGTTCGCAACCTTACCCGCACGAGCATCCCGCCTCGCATCCTTCTCAGTAAGCCATGCGTACCAACCACGCCATGCAGAGAGAGCTCTTGCAATACTGCGAGACGACTTTCCTTGTGAATGCAAGCGACCCGCCCAACGACGAACATGGCCATTAGTCACCCTTAATAAATCAATCGAATCTTCCTGTGCAAATTGTTGCAGCTCACTTAAATCAAGTCGATACGCTGTCAAAGTATGCACAGAAAGTTGACGCAGAACATGCAACCCATGCAAATACTCTTGCATGAGAGGGTGTAAATCAGCCAGCTGTAGTTTCATAAGCCTGGATGCGATCCAAAGCTGCAGCGCTTAGCTCGGCAATCTGACGCAAATAGAATGCGCCCATATCCGCTGTGAAGCGGGTTTCATCTTTGCTGGCCAAAAGAAGGACAGCGGGAGATTGATTAATGCCGATACTTTTACCCAGTGGCAAGCCAATAGCCACCATGCTTTGCCACTCAGGCTCAATTTTGGTTTGACTGGCCAACAAATCCACACTGGCAGCAGCCAACTCTTTTGCAGATCCGCATAAAGGCGTGCCAACCCAAGGACTAAAAGCGGAATTAGGCGATAAGAGTTGAGCGGCATCTACTTCAAATACTTCAGCTAATCCTGTAGAAATTGCTTCTTCAACATCAGACTTGTTATTAGCCTTCATCAAACGCATCAGCCAAGCCACCAAGCTTTGCTGGGTTTTATCGTTACGACTTCCAAAGTGCAACATCTCGCTTAAACGTCGATTGAGCTCTTGATTCTGAGTACGTAATACCGTCATTTGTCGTTCTTGCAAAGAAATTGCACGATCTTCATGAGGATGTTTAATACGAATCTCATTAAAGAGATCTGCATAGCGCTCAAAAAATCCTGGGGTTGCACGCAACCACTCAGCGACTAATTCTTCTTGCTCGGCTTGTTTAGGATCAATTGCACTCATTCATTTCTTTCTTGATGTCTGGTATGAAGTTTCATCAACCCAATTTCTTACGTAACAACTCATTCACCTGCCCTGGGTTAGCTTTCCCTTGTGAAGCTTTCATGATCTGGCCTACCAAAGCATTAAACGCCTTTTCTTTGCCTGAGCGGAATTCTTCTACGGATTTTTGATTAGCTTGTAAAACCTGATCAATGATGGCTTCCAAGGCGCCGCTATCACTAATTTGCTTTAGGCCTTTAGCATCAATAATTTGATCTACGGTACTAATAGTCTTACCAGCCAAAGCCTCTTCCCAGAGAATGGCAAAAATATCTTTAGCAATTTTATTGGAGATCGTGCCATCTGCTACGCGAGTAAGCAGGGGCGCTAGATGCCCTGCTTTCAAGGGTGCATCTGCTGTAGTTATAGCCGCACGATTTACAGCCGAAGCAAATTCACCTGCAATTAAATTGGCAGCCGCTTTGGCTAAAGGCTTACCCACAATAGCCAGCAAGTCCTCAAATACTTTTGCGGTGTCACGATCTTGAGTTAACAACTGAACGTCGTAGGCACTTAAACCATAATCACTTTGCCATTGCTCACGCAGTTGCGCAGGAAGAGTAGGCATCTGACTGCGCACCTCTGCAATCCAAGCATCATCGATGATGACTGGCAATAAATCTGGGTCCGGGAAATAACGGTAATCATTGGCGTCTTCTTTGCTGCGCATACTTCGAGTTTCCTGGCGATCAGGATCGTATAGGCGTGTCTCTTGCACAACCGTTCCGCCATCCTCAATCAATTCAATTTGGCGACGCACTTCATACTGAATCGCTTCTTCCAGAAAACGGAATGAGTTCAGATTCTTAATTTCGCAACGTGTACCAAACTCCGCCTGCCCTTTTGGACGAACGGAGACGTTGGCATCACAGCGGAATGAGCCTTCTTGCATATTGCCATCGCAAACGCCCAACCAAACAACCAGGGTGTGTAAAGCCTTTGCATAAGCAACTGCTTCAGCCGCACTGCGCATCACTGGTTCAGTCACGATTTCTAACAAAGGCGTACCAGCGCGATTTAAGTCGATGCCACTAGATGGCTCACCATGGGGTCCAATGAAACCTTCCTCATGAACCGACTTGCCGGCATCCTCTTCCATGTGGGCGCGCGTCAACTCCACAGTTTTCACTTCATCACCAACCAAAATCTCGAGATGTCCACCAACTACAACCGGGATCTCCATCTGACTAATTTGATAACCCTTAGGCAGGTCTGGGTAGAAGTAATTCTTACGGGCAAAAATACTCGCTGGTGAAATCTTTGCACTTACCGCCAATCCAAAACGAATGGCATGCTCAACGGCTTGAAGATTGAGTACCGGCAGCACACCAGGTAAAGCCAAATCCACTGCACATGCTTGTGTATTAGGCTCGGCGCCAAAACGTGTGCTCGCACCACTAAATATTTTTGACTTTGTTTGTAACTGCGCGTGGGTCTCTAGACCAATAACAACTTCCCATTGCATCATGCCACCCCACTTGCTTGTCGCAAATGCCAATCACTGGCCTGCTGATATTGATGTGCTACTTGTAACAAACGCGCCTCAGAAAAATAATTGCCAATCAATTGCATGCCGATTGGTAAATTCTTTGTATTAAATCCACATGGAACAGACATGGCTGGTAATCCTGCCAAATTGGTAGAAAGCGTATAAATATCTTCCAAATACATTTGCACGGGGTCTTTTGATTTCTCCCCCAAACGCCATGCCACATCAGGGGCTACAGGCCCAAGGATGACATCACATTCTTTAAAGGCCGCTTGAAAATCAGCCGCAATAATGCGACGAATTTTTTGGGCTTGCAAATAATAGGCGTCGTAATAGCCGTGACAAAGTACATACGTGCCAATCAAAATACGGCGCTTTACTTCATCACCAAAACCTTGAGTGCGAGATTTTTGATACATGTCTCCGAGATCGCGATATTCATTTGCGCGGAATCCATAACGAACACCATCAAAGCGACTTAAATTGCTAGAAGCTTCTGCTGGCGCTAAAACGTAATACACCGGAATAGACAATTTGGTTTTTGGCAAAGTCACTTCAATTAACTTTGCCCCCAAACTCTCAAGCGCTTTTGCTGCGTCGTTAACGGATTTGGCCACATCACTTGCTAAACCATCAGCAAAGAACTCTTTTGGTAGACCAACGCGCAAACCTTCCAATGGTTTTGCAGCATTCGAATTATTTTCTTGCCAAGGCTGATTGAGATAACGTCCATAGTCTTCACCAGAGTCCGCTAATGAAGTGGAATCCCGCGGATCATGCGATGACATGGCTGAAAGCAGCAAAGCACAATCTTCCGCGGTCTTAGCCATGGGTCCTGCCTGATCTAATGAAGAGGCATAAGCAATCATGCCGTAGCGAGAAACGCGCCCATAAGTTGGCTTAATGCCAGTCAAGCCACAAAATGCGGCTGGTTGGCGTATGGAGCCTCCAGTGTCGGTACCAGTGGCAATAGGAGCCAGACCTGCTGCCACTGCAGCAGCAGAACCACCAGATGAACCCCCGGCGACATGCTCAGCATTCCAAGGATTTAAGACTGGGCCATAAGCGGAATTTTCATTAGATGAGCCCATAGCGAACTCGTCCATATTGGTTTTTCCAAGGCAAACCATTCCAGCACCATGGGGATTGGAATCATCTGGAATACCCAAGTTAGAAACCACTGTGGCATCAAAAGGGCTTTGATATCCCTCTAAGATTTTGGAGGCCGCAGTGGACTT
This sequence comes from Polynucleobacter sp. 15G-AUS-farblos, assembly GCF_018882445.1. GTDB lineage: Bacteria > Pseudomonadota > Gammaproteobacteria > Burkholderiales > Burkholderiaceae > Polynucleobacter. Next base: position 319,207 of record NZ_JACVOM010000003.1, read on the forward strand.
CCAGCCCCTCGTTACAAAGACATCTTTATGGGCAATTGGGATACCAGTTAATTTACCCGATTGACCAGCAGCAATAATAGAGTCTGCTTTACTAGCTTGCTCTAAGCTTAAGTGAGCATTCACATCAAGGTATGCATTCCACTGTTTTCCAGCCTCAATTCGATCTAAAAAATACTGCGTTAGCTCGGTACTAGAAATCTCTTTTGCAGCCAAAGCTTTGGCCATTAAGGCGATAGGTGTGTTGTGCCAACTCATTCAATGACCCTCGGCACCAAGAAATACCCCTCTTGCTGAGCAGGGGCTGATTGCATGTTTTCAACACGATGGTCAGCCTCAGTCACTTGATCTTCTCGCAAGGGCTGGGCAATCTCTCGCAAAAATAGAATAGGGTGAGCAAGCGGCTCTAGTCCGCTTGTATCAACAGCCTGCATTTCCTCAACCAAGGAAAAAACAGCCTGCAATTGAGGTAAAACTGCCTCGGCTTCTGCCTGACTTAACTCAAGCCTGGATAGGTGCGCAATGCGCTGGACATCATCAAGTTTCATAGGGCGCTGGAGTATCATTCCTATATATTTTTATTAACATCTACTATTTTCCCACTACATCATGTTTGGTTTTTTCCGCAGCTACTTTTCCAATGACCTAGCCATCGACCTAGGAACCGCCAACACCTTAATTTATATGCGTGAGCGGGGTATTGTCCTCGATGAGCCCTCGGTAGTAGCAATTCGTCAAGAAGGCGGTCCTAACGGCAAAAAAACCATTTTGGCCGTTGGAAAAGAGGCAAAAGCGATGTTAGGCCGCGTTCCGGGAAATATTGAGGCAATTCGCCCTATGAAAGATGGTGTTATTGCTGACTTCACCATCACTGAACAAATGCTCAAGCAATTTATCAAGCTTGTGCATGAAAGTAAATTATTAAAACCCAGTCCACGCATCATTATCTGCGTGCCTTGTGGCTCTACTCAAGTTGAGCGTCGTGCCATTCGCGAATCTGCATTGGGTGCCGGTGCATCACAAGTATTTTTGATCGAAGAGCCAATGGCTGCTGCAATCGGTTCAGGCTTACCAGTTTCTGAAGCAGCTGGATCAATGGTAGTAGACATTGGTGGTGGCACAACCGAAGTTGGTGTGATGTCATTGGGCGGCATGGTTTACAAAGGCTCTGTGCGTGTTGGTGGCGACAAGTTCGATGAAGCCATCACGAATTACATTCGCCGCAACTACGGCATGTTGATTGGCGAACAAACTGCTGAGCTCATCAAGAAGACAATTGGCTCTGCTTTCCCTGGCGCTGAAGTGCGCGAGATGGAAGTGAAAGGTCGTAATCTTTCTGAAGGCATTCCACGAAGCTTCACCGTGACCAGCAACGAAATACTCGAAGCCTTAACCGATCCACTCAATCAAATTGTGACTGCAGTTAAGGCTGCGCTTGAGCAAATTCCACCTGAGTTGGCATCTGATATCGCCGAGCGCGGCATGATGCTAACGGGCGGCGGAGCCTTATTGCGCGACCTTGACCGCCTCTTGCTAGAAGAGACTGGCTTGCCAATTCATGTGGCAGAAGATCCTTTAACTTGCGTAGCTCGTGGTTGCGGTATTGCACTCGAGCGCATGGATAAGTTAGGCGGAGTGTTTTCGCACGAGTAAGCGACATACACGTCGACCAGGGAATTGCAACATAGCGCTCCACCACTTTTCAGACAGGGCATTCCGGCCTTACTTAAACTGATTGTCTGTCTGTCGATCAGCATTGCACTAATGCTGATCGATTTTCGTTTTAAAGCACTTGATCCTATTCGTAACAATGTAAATTGGGTTTTGCGCCCACTTGAATACGTCATGATGATGCCGCGCAATCTGTATGAAGCGAGCACAGAATATTTCACTACGCGTGGGACGCTAGATCAAGAAAATCAAACACTCAAAGTACGCCAAGCCGAACTCTCGCTGCTAGCAAATCAATCTGAGTTCTTAATGGTTGAAAACCAAAACTTACGAGAGTTAATGTCCTTGCAGAAACAAGTGCCATTCAAAACTTTGCCTGTAGAGATTTTGTTCAACCCCAGCAATCCAATCTCTCAACGGATTGTGATTAATCGCGGCAGTGAGGATGGCCTCAAACTGGGTAACCCGATTGCGAATGATGCCGGGATTTTGGGTCAGGTTGTTCGCATTTACGATCACTCTGCTGAGGTCTCCCTGCTCGAGGATCGGGATTTTGCTGTACCAGTCCAAGTGGCTCGAAATGGGCTCAGGGCAGCTGTTTTTGGAGCAGGACGTGGCAATCCCTTGGAATTACGCTATTTGCCGGTAGCCAGTGACCTCGAAGTTGGGGATATCTTGCTCACTTCTGGAATTGACGGGGTGTACCCACCCGGATTTGCTGTAGCAGTCATTAGCAAGATTGAACGTAATCTCGATAAAAACTCTTCTAATGTATTTTGCTCGCCCATAGCACCTGTGAATCGCTATCGCCAAGCGCTAGCCTTTTTATATGACGCCAAATTTGATGCCAAGGCGCCAAGTGACGCAAATAAAGCGGGGACGCCTGCTACCAATACTCCAGGTCGTCGACAAACTCGTGCGCGAGGAATGCAATGATCGATTTTGAGAGCGGCTATATTCTGCGCCCGGTAAATACGGTATTTATTTATTTCAGCTTGTTCTGCGCATTGATGCTCAATATGCTTCCCATTGGAAACTATGGCTGGGTTCCTGATTGGCTGATTCTATGCATTGTATTTTGGAATATTCATCAACATCGTTACGTCAATGTCTTCTCAGCATTCATTCTCGGACTGATGATGGATGTCCATAATTCTGACTTGCTTGGCTTGCACGCTTTTTGTTATGCGCTTGTGTCTTACATCGCCGTCTCATGGCACAGAAGAATCGTAGCGCTCACAGTGCTTTCGCAAGCCTTGCATCTACTGCCCATTTTTTTATTAGTCTCTTTATTCCCAGTCCTAGTTCACTGGCTCCTTAGCGGTTCCCTTTACTGGTGGGGCTTAATAGGCGCTATTCAAGCGGTGATTGAGGCACTTTTATGGCCAATCGCTACTAGAATTTTGCTGGCGCCTCAACGACGTCCTATTGACGTTGATCACAATCGCCCCCTCTAAGAAGCTGTATGGTTTCTTTTAAAAAGCCCAATCTCAATTCGTTTCAAGAGCGTATTCATATTGCGACTTTATTTGTCACGTTTTGCTTTTTGATTTTGGTTGCTCGCTTAGCGTGGTTACAGTTGGTTAGTCATAACAAGTATCATTTGCTCGCCGAAAGTAATCGCATTGCCTTAGTTCCAGCCCCCGCAAATCGCGGTCTCATTATTGATCGCAATGGCATCGTTATTGGTCGAAATTATTCTGCACTGACCTTAGATGTGAATGCCGCAGAGGTCAAAGGAAATGTAGACCAACTCATTGACGATCTTTCTCAAATTGTGCTGATTTCACCTCGAGATCGTCGTAATTTCAAAAGGTCGCTCGAAGATGCCCGCAATATGGGCACATTTCCCTTACGTTCAATGCTGACTGAGGCAGAAACTGCCCGATTTATGGCCAATCGCTACCGCTTTCCAGGGGTAGAAATACGAGCCAGAAGCTTTAGAGAGTATCCCTATAACGAGTTGGGATCCCATCTGGTTGGCTATATCGGTCGAGTCTCTCAACGAGATAAGGAGCGCATGCAGGCTGAAATTGAGGGCGCCAAGACCGATGATCCAGATGCATTGCAAGCCTCTTTTCTCCCAGGCATTCAATATGTTGGAAAGATTGGGCTAGAGCAAAGCTATGAAACGGTTTTGCGAGGCGTCCCTGGATACGATCAAGTTGAAATTACTGCCGGCGGAAAACCGGTACGCACCCTAGCAAGCTCACCATCAGTACCCGGAAAAAATGTGGTGCTCTCGGTAGATATCAAATTGCAATATTTGGTTGAGCAGTTGTATGGAAATTTTCGTGGTGCATTTGTTGCGATTGAACCTGAGACAGGTGATGTACTTGCATTCGTTTCTAAACCTAACTTCAACCCAAATGATTTTGTGGAAGGCATCGATTCAGTGACCTGGAAAGAGCTCAATGATTCTCCACAAAAGCCTCTATACAACCGACCTCTCAAAGGAATCTATCCGCCAGGTTCGACCTATAAACCCTTCATGGCTTTGGCTGCACTGGAAACCAAGAAGCGCACACCTTCTCAAACTATTTCCGATCCAGGATATTTTGATTTTGGAAACCATACTTTTCGAGACGATAAAAAAGGTGGTCATGGCATTGTTGACATGCAAAAGTCCATTGTTGAGTCTTGCGATACCTACTACTATTTATTAGCCCGAGATATGGGCGTGAATATGATGCATGACTTTATGAAGCCCTTTGGTTTCGGACAAATCACTGGCATTGATTTAAAGGGTGAGTCAAAAGGAGTTCTCCCATCAACCGATTGGAAGAGGAACACCTTCAAAAAACCAGAGCAACAAAAATGGTATGAAGGTGAAACGATTTCCTTAGGAATTGGCCAGGGCTATAACTCCTTTACGATTTTGCAATTAGCACACGCTATGGCAAACCTTGCTAACAATGGTGTCGTCATGAAGCCTCACTTAGTTAAAGCAATCGAAGATCCATTTACACGCAAGAGAACACTCACGACGCCAAAAGAAAGTTATCGGATTGAACTCAACCCGGAAAATATTGAAGTCATTAAAAAAGCCATGGTTGAGGTCAATATTTCCGGAACCTCTGCATCCGTATTTAAAGGCGCTGGCTATGTCGCTGGCGGCAAGACAGGAACTGCGCAGGTTTTCAGCTTAAATTCGAAAGAATATAACCACGGATCTACAGCAGAATTTTTACGCGATCATGCTTTATATATTGCATTTGCTCCCGCAGAAAAACCTACTATCGTCATTGCGATGGTTGTAGAAAACGCTGGCTTTGGTGCGCAATATGCAGCGCCAATTGCGCGTAAAGCTTTGGATTTTTATATCGAAGGCAAGTGGCCAAAGGAGGTTCCTGAATGGAAAAGAGCTCCATAAAAAAAATCAAGTCTATTTTCTTTGGTCTGTTTTCTGGACTTGATCGCCAGCTAGGCCTTATTCTGCTTGGCTTAGCGGCTATTGGCTTTTTTACCTTTTTATCATCAAGCCAAAATACTCCCGTTCTCATTGGAGATGAAATACGTAATCTTGCACTTTCATTTGCAGTGATGTGGATCGTTTCTCGTATCCCGCCGAAATGGCTGGAGATGGGAGCGGTATGGGTTTATGGAATTGGTGTTGCGCTATTGATTGCTGTTGCTACTTTTGGATTAATTAAAAAAGGTGCACGACGCTGGCTAAATATAGGAATTGTTATTCAGCCATCTGAGCTCATGAAAATTGCCATGCCTCTCATGCTTGCTTGGTATTTTCAGAAACGCGAAGGCATTCATAAAACCTGGGACTATGGAGTAGCTGCCATTATTCTTGCCATCCCTGTTTTCTTAATCGGACGCCAACCTGACTTAGGAACTGCGCTGCTCGTTTTTGCTGCGGGACTATATGTGATTATTTTGGCTGGCCTACCCTGGAAATGGATTCTGCCATTTATTGGTCTAGGTGTGATTGGCATTCTTTTAATTATTATTTTTGGTAGCACGATTTGTGCTCAGGATGTGGTGTGGCCTTTAGTTCACAACTATCAAAAGCATCGCGTTTGCACCTTGCTTGATCCTAGTAGTGATCCGCTTGGTAAAGGATTTCATACGATTCAGTCAATGATTGCCATTGGCTCTGGAGGCTTCTTTGGCAAAGGATGGTTCCAAGGTACACAAGCCCACTTAGAATTTATTCCCGAGAAGCATACTGACTTTGTGTTTGCTGTCTTCTCCGAGGAGTTCGGATTTATTGGTAACCTTATTTTGCTAGCGCTATTTTTTGCACTGATTAAAAGAGGCTTGGCGATTTCAGCAAGTGCTCCGAATTTATTCACTCGCTTATTAGGTGCATCAGTCACGATGATCTTTTTTACTTACGCCTTCGTTAATATTGGCATGGTAAGTGGCCTACTTCCCGTTGTGGGCGTACCTCTACCATTTATTAGCTACGGCGGAACAGCGTTAGTGACATTAGGGTTTGGGGCAGGCATATTAATGAGCATTCATCGTCATCGCCGCTTAGTGCAAAGCTAAAGCCCTAGAGAAAAGTTATCAGAAATAAAAAAGCCCGGCATGCCGGGCTTTTTTATCAACAAAGTAAGGATTACTTCTTACGCTTGTTAACTGAATCTTTAAATGCCTTACCAGCAGAAAACTTAACTGTTTTAGCAGCAGCAATTTTGAGCGGCTCGCCAGTTTTTGGGTTACGACCCATACGTGCAGCACGCTTACCAGAAGCAAAAGTACCGAAGCCGATCAGTTGAACTGAATCGCCTTTAGTAACAGCTTTAATGATTTGCTCAATTGCTGAATTCAATGCGAATTCAGCTTTGGCTTTAGAGATCTCCGCGTCGTCAGCAATCGCTGCGATTAGTTCGGCTTTGTTCAAGTGAAGCTCCTTATAGATATTGATGTCAGCGCACATTACGCTTACATGATTTTAACCACAAAAAATTACAAAAATAAAGCTGCGTTACAGCAATTTTTTAAAACAACTACATATTATTCATCCAAAACTACTATATCGGAAACAAAATATTCAGTATCTCCAAAACAACTTGTAGGCAATCCAATATGCTGTTCGTATTTTAGAGCTACTTTTTTTCCTAAATTAGCATTGATTTTTTGTGCAACTGCATCCTCACGCACCGTAAAGAGGAATTTTTCGGACAGTGTCCCTGGCATTGAAACAATTGCCAGCTCACCTTCCCAGGTTTTGCATATAAATCCCCGATTGGAGAATTTTTGGACATATCCCGCACGTTCACCGCTTCCATAGCTCCAGGTCAGCATGAGCCATGTATAGGCCGCAAGACCCACTAAGCCAATTAAAACAAGGCTTAAGAGCCATTTTGTAAAGCCATTCATGCGATATTCTCCTTGGTGAATCGTCCACATTTACCCTAATCGGGAATCGAAAACTCATCAATTAAGTATATTCGTATCTCATGCCGGTGCTTATTTCATAAGCAAATGAAGCACATTAGACAAAAGTCGAGAAAAGTTTATGGCTTCAGAATCTGCACAATTTGTTCGGGGCTGATAGATCCCCAAATTTCTAAGCGCTTTTTGCGACCATTTTGTCCAGAAATAAACTGAATCTGCTTTTGTGGAACTTTTAGTTGTTTTGACAGCCATGCCAGTAAAAGCTCATTGGCCTTGTTTTCCAGGGCTGGGGCTTGTAGCGATATCTTCAGGCAATCGTCGTAAGTGCCAACCACTTTTGTCTGCTTGGCGCCCGGCTGGCAATGGAGATTTAACGTAATTCCGTTAGGGGTTTTTTTTAACCAAATAGGCGTCATCAAAGTACTTTAAACTGAATGCATGATTATGAAAAACTCCCAGGCATTAGATCATCTATTTGCAAATAATCGCGAATGGGCAGATGAAATGATTGCCAAAGATGCTGATTTCTTTAAGCGCCTAGTCAACCAGCAGGCTCCACAATACCTTTGGATTGGCTGTGCTGATAGCCGCGTTCCTGCCAACGAAATTGTTAATTTACTTCCTGGTGAGCTCTTTGTGCACCGAAACGTGGCTAACGTTGTGGTGCACACAGACTTAAATTGTCTCTCTGTCATTCAATTTGCGATTGAGCTCTTAAAAGTGAAGCACATACTCGTGGTTGGTCATTATGGCTGTGCAGGTGTGCATGCCGCCCTGAGCGATCGCCGCGTAGGACTTGCCGACAACTGGTTGCGTCACGTGAAAGACGTACATCAAAAACATGAGCGTTACCTCGGAGAGGTATTGCCTACACCCAAACGTCAAGACCGCTTATGTGAACTCAATGTCATTGAACAAGTAGTGAATGTATGCGAAACCACGATCGTGCAAGATGCCTGGGCAAACGGTCAAGACCTTACAGTTCATGGTTGGGCATACCGCCTTGATACAGGCATAGTGAAGGACTTGGGAATGTCCTGTAGCTCTATAGAAGAGATGAAGGCGCGTTATGCCAAAACGCTTACGCGCTACGACGCCGAATAAAGCCAGCTTGCTTAAACCCCTTTCAAATTACGCTGGGCTGGGCTTTTTAAAGCTAGTTTCATTGCTTCCCTATAAAGCCATAGTCGCTTTTGGTCATGGTCTAGGCTATATCGCAGCTTGCGTGCCGGGTGAACGCAATCGCGTAGTTAAAACTAATCTTCGCCTCTGTTTCCCGAATTTGGATGTCACAGAAATTGATCGTCTTTCTAAACAACACTGGCGCTTACTCGGTCGAAGCATCGCAGAAAAAAGCATTATTTGGCATGGCAGTATCAAAAAATTAAGCAAGATGATTGAAGTCAAGTCTGCCGTCGATCTCTCCAGTAGAAAGCCACGAATCCTGGTCAACATGCATTTCACTGGAATTGAAGGCAGCATTATTTTGAGCGCTCTTGCTAAGGAAAAAAATTGGCCGCGGACTTCTGGTTTCTTTCAAAGAATGAAGAATCCTTTCTTTAATCAAAAAATTATTGATTGGCGTAATCGTTTTGGCGGCAACTCCATTGACCGTCAGGGCAACTCAATCGAAATCATTCGGGAAATTCGCAAGGGGAGCTTTATCATCATCGCCCCAGATATTGATTTAGGCTTAAAAGATTCTGAATTTGTTCCGTTTTTTGGAATTCAAACCAATACGATTACGGCAGTATCCCGTTTAGCAAAAATTACTGGTGCCGAAGTTTGCATGATGACAACCACATTGAAAGCAGATGGCTCAGGTTATCTCTGTGAAATTTCTAAACCTCTAGAAAATTTTCCGGGACCGGACCCCAAAGCAGATACAGCTCGTTTGAATGCTTGTTTTGAACATGAAATTCGTTTGCGTCCCGCTGAATATTATTGGGTGCATAAGCGTTTTAAAAATAGACCTCACGGGGAAGCAAACCCCTATTAAGCTTCTGAATTAGGCACTTTTGTCCTATCATTAAGGGATGAGTGAGCGTATTGGGCTATTTGCCGATCTCCACAGTAATTTAGAAGCATTCGAAGCATGCATGGCCAAGGCTGAAGAGCTCGGCGTTACACGCATGGTGTTTTTGGGCGACATCGTTGGCTATAACGCCGATCCCGCTGTGCTGATTGAACGAATTGCCGATTTGGTGAGTTCAAAAAAGGCGATTGCCGTGGTTGGGAACCATGACGAAGCCGTCTTCAAAGACTATCGCCTTCAGATGAATGCAAGTGCTAATGCAGCTATTGAGTGGACTAAGACTCAGTTACAAGATAACCATGTGCAATTCTTAAAAGAGCTGCCCCTGATCATCAAGGAAGAAAAGATTTGTTTTGTTCACGCCTCTGCACATAATCCTTCTGACTGGAACTACGTTACTGACAGCATGAGTGCATGGCGCTGTGTGCAAAACTCTGGGAAGAGCTATACCTTTGTTGGTCATGCGCATGAACAAGCACTCTTTTATCAAAGTGCCGTCGGCAAACTCATTCGTTTTGCGCCACATCCTGGTGATGAAATTCCAGTGCTACAACATCGCCAGTGGGTAGGGGTTGTTGGCTCTTTGGGGCAGCCTCGCGATGGAAATCCAGAAGCTTGTTTTGCCGTGTTTGAGCCAGACTCTGAAGCGCTCACATTTCATCGAGTGCCTTATGACTGGTTTACGGCCGCTGAAAAGGTAAGACGCGCAGGATTACCTGAAGACTTAGCTAATCGCCTCATCACTGGCAGGTAAATTTCTGCTGCCCTATGTCCATTAATCCCAATATTGAAGCTGTCGACGAAATCTTTCAAGAAGGAAAGGTTGTTGATGGATTCACCTTGGGGAAAGAGGTCCACCGCGGTGGCATGGCAAGCCTTTACTCTGCCACCAAAGAAGGTATCGACGTCCCCATACTTCTTAAGATTCCTCGAGTTGGAAAAGATCAACCCGTTGAAAGTTTGATCGGCTTTGAAACCGAGCTCACTATTTTGCGCTCCCTTAAAAGCCCTTATGTACCGAAATATCTGGGCTCCGGGAATATGGCTACACGCCCATATATTGCGATGGAACGCGTTGAGGGAAAGCCGCTAGAAGAGTTTATTAAAGAAGGCAAAACCTTTTCTGTTGATGAAGTGATCCGCATTGGTGCTGATCTTGCTCAGGCTGTGCAGTCACTTCATGCACAGGATGCAATTCATCTGGATATCAAACCAGAAAATATTTTGATAGATGACAAAGGCAAACTCACCTTAATTGATTTTGGTTTGTCGCATCATGCTCGCTATCCTGATTTACTCGCAGAAGAAATGCGTAAAGGGGTAGGCTCTGCACCGTATATTTCTCCCGAGCAAGTAGCCGGCATTCGATCAGATTCACGCAGTGATATTTTTTCAATTGGCGTGATCATGTATGAATTACTCACTGGTGAATTGCCTTTCGGCAATCCACAGAGTATGAGCGGTCTGCGTAAAAGAATGTGGGCGCAAGCCTTTCCACCTCGCGCTATTCGCAAGGAAATCCCTCGCTGGTTACAAGAGGTAATCTTAAGATGTTTAGAGCCCAGCGCTGCCGATCGCTATCAAAGCGCTACTCGATTACGTCAGGTATTACGTGATCATGAGAGCGTAAAGCTGACTGAACGCGCCGATCGCTTAGAGCCTTTAAGCTTTTGGGAAAACCTAAAACGTATGTTTAAGGCGGCGGGATATGAGCCCTCTCCAAGCCCTCGCCCAAGTATGGGAAATCAAGATGCACCCCTGATGATTGCAGCAATAGACACTCGGCAATCTGATGAAGACTTGCGAGAGCGCATGCAAACAACAGCAAAAAATTTATTGCAGGCCTATCCAGAAAGTCGACTGGTTTGTATTAGCACCATCAGCAGTACGCCAACCTTTGAAGGCAATCAGGAAAATGAAACTGCAAGCGGTATTGTGCGCGGACACTTAGTCCAACTCATGGAGTGGGCAAAACCTCTCAAACTTCCGCCTGAAAGAATTTCATATCACGTACTTGAAGCCATGGACCCTGCATCGCGCATTGTCGAATTTGCCAAAGACAATGACGCCTCCTTAATTTTGATTGGCGCATCTCATAAGTTGCCAAACATAGTGACGCCATGGAGAACCTCAATGACCAAGATTGTTGAAGAGGCGCCGTGCAGTGTGCATATCGTGCGTACATAAACTCAATCAGAAGCAAAAAGGTGTTTAGGCATAGCGTGTCGCTACAGATGGCAAAATACTTCCCAAGTTACTGAATCTATTGAATATTTTTTATTTATTGAGACTAACTTAGAAACCATTTCTATCTTCAATCTGCATATTCCTCCAAGCCCAAACAGGTTTACTACAGTACATATCAACTTGGAACTGAAGAAATGAATTGATGTCGGATAATGCAGTCATGGAAGAAAAAGTCCGCGTCTCCAAATTATTATCTGAATTAGGTCTTTGCTCACGTCGTGAGGCAGATTCTTATATTGAGCAAGGCTTAGTCACGGTAGATGGCGAAGTGGTCAATGAATTAGGAGTGCGTGCATTTAGGCATCAGAAAATTGAGCTTCAATCTGTTGCTAAAGCTCAACAAGCTTCGCGTATTACTGTCATTCTCAATAAGCCCGTCGGTTTTATTTCTCATTACGATGACGAGCAAGAGTATCAACCTGCAGCCTCTTTGATAACCCCAGACAATTACTTTGCTAGCCCCTTAGATAAAGGCAAGAATCCGCGCTTTAATACCAAGGGCTTAGCCCCTGCAGGCCGCTTAGATATTGACTCTACCGGCATGTTAGTTTTAACTCAGGATGGTCGAGTAGCCAAATTATTGATTGGCGAAAATAGCCCAATTGAAAAAGAATATTTGGTTCGCGTAGAAGGCATGCTGTCATTTGAAGATTTAGATCGCCTCAGGCATGGTCTATCGCTTGATGGTGTAGCGCTTAAACCAGCTCAAGTCAGTTGGCAAAATGAAGATCAACTCCGCTTTGTATTGCGAGAAGGTCGTAAACGCCAAATTCGGCGCATGTGTGAGATGGTTGGACTAAAAGTAATCGGACTAAAACGCGTCAGAATGGGACGAATTTCATTAGGCCCACTGCCCCCAGGTCAATGGCGATTTTTAAAGCCCGGCGAACAGTTCTAAGCGAGGCCGCCCGCTTATAATCCAGTCCAAACCGATTATTAAGCGCAGAATTACCATCGACACAAATACCCCAAACACCCCAGGAGCAGAAGTATTAAGGCGCCGTAGCTTTGCCATCATCTCTCACCCAGATGCGGGCAAAACGACGCTTACGGAAAAGCTATTGCTCTATGCGGGAGCCATTCAAATTGCCGGTAGCGTTAAGGCGCGCAAAGCAAGTCGACATGCAACCTCTGACTGGATGGAAATTGAAAAGCAACGTGGTATTTCGGTTGCAAGCTCAGTAATGCAAATGGAGTATCGCGATTGCATTATTAATCTATTAGATACGCCAGGCCACCAAGATTTCTCTGAGGATACCTATCGCGTTTTAACCGCAGTTGACTCAGCCCTGATGGTGATTGATGCTGCAAACGGCGTGGAATCACAAACCTTACGCTTGCTTGAAGTGTGTCGCGCTCGTAATACGCCCATTGTTACCTTCATCAACAAGATGGACCGCGAAGTCAAGCCGCCTATGGAGCTGATGGATGAAATCGAAACAGCACTTGGGATTGAAGTCGTTCCATTTACTTGGCCAGTTGGCATGGGCAAATCTTTTGCTGGTGTGATTGATATTGCCAAATCGCAAATGCGCATGTTTAAAGCAGGTGAAGATCGTGTTACAGAAGATTCACATGCAATTGTGGATGTGAATGATCCAGCCTTAAAAGAGCGTCTCGGTACCGACCTTGAAAACGCTTTGGCAGAAGTCGAGTTAATTAAAAGCGCCATGCCCGCATTTGATCAAGAAGCTTTCTTGGCTGGGCGTCAATCCCCCGTGTTCTTTGGCTCAGCGATCAATAACTTCGGTGTACGTGAAATTTTGAACACCCTAGTAGAGCTCGCACCATCGCCAGGCTCTCGCAAAGCCCTTCAGCGGGAAGTCAGCCCTGCTGAGAACAAATTTTCTGCTGTGGTTTTTAAGATTCAGGCAAATATGGATCCAGCACATCGTGACCGTGTCGCTTTCTTGCGCATCTGCTCAGGACACTTTCAGCGGGGCATGAAATTAAAAATTTGCCGTAATGGCAAAGAAGTTCGTACCAATAACGCCTTATCTTTCTTGTCACAAAGACGAGATATTTTGGATGAGGCTTTTCCCGGCGACATTATTGGCTTACCCAATCATGGCCTATTAAGACTGGGTGACACCCTCACTGAAGGGGAGCAACTTCAATTTACTGGCTTACCATTTTTTGCCCCTGAGATTTTCCGTATGGTTGAATCCGCAGATCCATTACGTTCTAAGCAATTGAGAACAGGATTGATGCAACTGGGCGAAGAGGGCGCAATTCAAGTCTTCCGCCCTATGGCCGGTGGCACAATGCTGCTGGGCGCATTTGGGCAATTGCAGTTTGAGGTAGTAAGCCATCGCCTTCAAACAGAATATGGCGCTGAAGTGCGCTTATTACCCGCACGCTACAGTCTCGCTCGCTGGGTAAGTTCAGACGATCCTGTGGCGTTAAAAAAATTCACACAAGAAAATATTCATCGCATGGCCGAGGATGTTGTTGGTGCTGCAGTGTTCTTAGCAACACATAAATCAGAGCTCGATGTTGCTCAGCAACGCTGGGAATCCATTCAGTTCCACGCCCTTAGAGAGCATGCTGGCTTAATCTACCAGTCCGACCTAGCGGGCTAAGCCCTGCTGAGTCAGGGTTTAGCGCTGCATCTTGCAATCAAACACCACCAAAAATTGAGTATCACTACTTCTAAATGATGCTGTCTTACCAAATTGCGCGCAATAGGAATTTGCATTTCCGGTCAGCTGCTCAATCGATTCGCCACTGCTGTTGATATAGGTAACATGATTTGCATCGGATGCATCTGTATACACGGCAGCACAAGATACTAAGTTCAACACACAGAATGCTGTAAATAAGTACGCTTTCATTTCAGCCTTTTAACTAATGAGCTTGTAACCCATTCAGCAAATGGGCGATAGAGCAAGATGCACACGATCGCTACCGGATAGGCCACTTGCCAGGATTCAAACCAGGATCCAAGAAACTTACTATCCATACTGTAACGAACAAAGGAGATGGCCAAGGTAATAGTCAGAGACATAAGACCCCCCATTACCAGAGCAAAAATAAATTTAGGGAGAGTGATCATAATCTAAGCATAAAGTAGGCATCTTGAGGATGTGAAAAAATGCGCCTCCATAAAGCCAAAGTGATTATTGAAAATAGATACATCCATAATGGATCAATCATAGCGCCTGAGGCTTTTAACTGTTATTCTGAAACGGTGATCACTATTCTGCGCCCTAGATAGGGGAATCATGTGAAGCAACATCACAGATTCATCATTCCAATACTCTAGGAAAATCCAATGGCAGTAAATCAAAATCAAAAAAATCGTAAGAGTAATTCTATGCTTACTAAAACAGGGAAGACTCGTTTAGGCCCCCTGAATATTGCTCAACTCACTAAATTACTAGAGTCAAGCACCAAGCCAAAAGAAAAAGATAAGGTTCAGCGAGCACTCAATAAGCTCAATGCTGCATCAGCCTAAATACCAAGCCCCGCAATATCGGGGCTTTTTACTTTCTAGGCCCTCTTGATTAACATTCTCTTGCCTAGAATGACAGTAGACACTACGAGAACTGCAAAGATTAAATTCATCCAAGTCAGCGGCTCACCCAACAACACACTTGCAGCCAGCAAAGTGCAAAACGGCTGAATTAATTGGACTTGGCTTACTCGTGCAATTCCTCCGATAGCAAGGCCCTCATACCAAAAGAAAAATCCCAGAAACATGGGAAAAAGACTTAGGTAAACAAAGATACTCCAAGCCATGGCACCAGCCTCTAAATAGATCGGCATAAATGTGAGGTAACTGAACACAATATTAAATGGCAAAGATATAACCAGCGCCCAAGAAATCACCGCGCGGGGATTCATTCGCCTGGAGAGCTCTCCACCCTCAACATACCCAATGCAGGCACAAATACCTCCAAGTACTAACAAA
Organism: Polynucleobacter sp. 15G-AUS-farblos; assembly: GCF_018882445.1. Taxonomy (GTDB): domain Bacteria; phylum Pseudomonadota; class Gammaproteobacteria; order Burkholderiales; family Burkholderiaceae; genus Polynucleobacter. Next base: position 334,428 of record NZ_JACVOM010000003.1, read on the forward strand.
CCATCTACCAGCGTAAAACTACCCGAGCTTTTTAATAGCGCGTAAGTCACGACTAGAGCGGCGCCTAATAAGGAGACTAGCCAAAACCCTATTGAGGGGCGCTCACCAAAACGCACGACCCCAATGACGGTAGTAGCCAAGGGCATCATGCCGAGAATGACTGCCCCATGAGATGAAGAGCCATAGGCCATTGCCACCGTAGTCAGAATCGGAAAACCAAAGACTACCCCTAAGGCAATCACCACAAACTTGGGGATATCGGCCTTTGCCATCATAGGCTCACGCTGAATTAGTAGATATGCCAGGGCAAACAAGCCAGCTAGAGCGGCCCTCCCGAAAGCAATGAAATAGGGGTCAAAGCTTTGTATCGCAATCTTGCTTACTGGCAAAGTCAGACTAAAAATGAGAATGCCAATAAATCCAATGAGCATTCCTTTAGTTTCTTTATTCACTATCACCCTTTTAATCTGATTGAATCGATTGTATTAACAAACTCCAAGGCATGGGCTGTAATATCCAATACATGATGAGCAAAAGTATTCAAATTCAAGCTATCTATATCGCCCCTCAAGCTGGGGCTCCTATGCAATCTATCGAAATAGCAGAACTTGTTGCTGGCGCAGGTATTAAAGGCGATCGCTACGCACTCCAAACAGGTGCCTTCTCACAGAATTTGCCTCAGAAAATTCGCCACATTAGCTTAATTGCCCAAACAGGCATAGATATTGCTAATGAATGGCTTAAAGCTGGCGAAGAACCCCTTTTTACCGCCTCAGAAACCCGACGTAATATTGTCTTGAGCAATATCACAGCAGCAGAATTAAACGACTATGTTGGTAAGACCTTTTTTGTAGGAAATATTGAATGCAAAGGTGTCGAACTTTGCGCTCCTTGCCAAAGGCCCGCAGAACTTTTAAATAAATCTGATTTTATGAATGCTTTTGCAGGGCGAGGCGGCTTGCGTGCAGAGGTGCTAACTTCTGGAAATATAAAAATAGGGGATGCTTTTGTGTCGGCATCAACAAATAATTGATGATTACCTATCGTGATGATGCCAAGATTACGGCAGCGCAGGCTATCGATCTGTATATTCGCTCAACCCTTGGAGAGCGAAGGCCTGTCGACAGTCCACAAACATTTGAAGCCATGCTCAAACACGCCAATCTCACAATCACCGCCTGGGATGGGGATCAATTGGTTGGGATTTCTCGATCTCTGACAGATTTTGCTTACGTTGCTTATCTCGCTGATCTAGCCGTAGATCAACAATATCAAAAACAGGGAATTGGTAAGGCGCTCATCGAAGAAACTAAAATACGACTGGGGCAAAACTGCATGATTGTTTTACTTGCAGCGCCGAAAGCCAATGACTACTACCAACATATTGGCTTTGAACATAATCCACGAGCTTGGACAATCAAAAAATAATTTAGCCTTTATGATGGCATCATGAATACAACTCGCTTTTGTTTGGTACGTCATGGTGAAACGGATTGGAACGCTGAAAGGCGTCTACAGGGTCACACTGATATCGATTTAAACCCACGTGGTATAGCCCAAGCGGCGCAGATGGCAAAAGCCATTAAAGCAATTGACCTGCAATTTGATGTACTGTACACCAGTGATTTACAACGTGCGGCCAAAACTGCAAACGCCATCGAAACTTTATTTAAGATAAAAGCAATTGTGGATCCCTCTTTAAGAGAGAGGCATCTAGGTGTATTGCAAGGAGTTAGTACTGCAGAGGCGCCACAATTTGATGCTGAGCTGTGGAAAAACCATCTGAGCAGAGACATACACGAAGAATTGCGTGGTGGAGAGAGCATTGCACAATTTGCACAACGCATACATCAGGCGTTAGAAAAAATTCGGCAGCAGCATCTTGGCAAAACGATCCTACTAGTCAGTCATGGTGGCGCGCTAGACATGATGTATAGGCTTGCTAACAACCAGGCCCTCGATGCCGAAAAGGCAGTCTCCGTTCCTAACGCTTCGCTCAACTGGATTAGTCACGACGGCAGCGCATGGAAGGTAGATCGCTGGGCAGACACTAGTCATCTAGATAGCTTAGCCCTGGACAACCTCGATCTATAGTTAAAGCAACAATGGACCACTGAACAGTGGTCCATTGACTAAAACCAGCACATCACTTCATTAACTGCTTTGTTTGCTGGTTTGCACAGTAATTCACAATCACATCTGCGAAATTCAAGTAACGCGAACTACTTTTTCTAAAACTATCTAGCTCTGCAGCAACTGGTGAAGCTTGTGATTTAAATCCAGCATCTTCATATCCAGGATGATATGGGGCCTCTTCAACAAATTGATTTGTCATACATTTACCTTTAGTCAGCAATAGCTCAACTGCATACACAATTGAACAAAATAAATTGATTTAAATGGGTGCTGATCCGCAGCAGCAGATCAAAATCATTGCAGCCTATGTAATAAGAGTGTGCATACAAATTCTCCCAAAAAGCAGCCCATCAGACACATGAACCATGTGGATGGATGCCGCTCCCCCTGTCCCTGATACCTGAGAGATTCACACTAAGCCTAGCTTAGTGCTTGCTCCTTCGGTGCACCATAAAGATGGTGGCTCTCCAGACGGCTATTTAGGATAAGCAGTACCTTCCTGGTGGATACCTGAGCGTTCATGGGAGTTTGCGCCTTCGGTGGAGGGATGCCCCTCGCTCTCCTGCTTTTCCAAATTATATCGTGATACTTTTGTATTTTGCTAGAGGCTTATTCGATCAAACCATGAAATTAAGGAATGAGCTGGCTAATCTCAATTAGGTTGAGATCGGGATCTCGTACATAGACAGACATAATTTTGGCTGTAGCCCCAGTACGCATTACAGGCCCCTCAAGAATAGGCCATTGCATTTTTTCTAAATTGGCAATGACATCTGCAATCGGCCTATCCGCAATAAAACAGAGATCTAAGGCGCCGGGAGTTGGAATGTGTGATTTTGGCTCAAACTCCTTGCCTTTGATATGCAGGTTAATTTTTTGATTACCAAATTTAAATGCTTTTCGCTCAACAGGCGGGGTTCCGCCGATAAATGATTCGAGCTGCATTCCTAATACATGCGTATAGAAGTGGATACACTCCGCCTCTTTAGCGGTTGTTAATACCAAGTGGTCTAAGTGATCAATCATCTCAATTTTTTCAAAAGAGCCGCTACCAAGGCAATACGGGCAACACAGGCTTAAGACCCGCCTTTTGAATCGTAGGTGCCGCTTGGGGAGACGCCAGGAAAGCGATTAAGTCGCGTGAAGCATTTAGGTTGTTCACGTTTTTAGTGATTCCGGCAGAAAATAAAACCGTCTTTTGTGCCTCAGGTGGTAGCTCGCCAATAAAGTCCACCCCAGGAATTGACAATAACTCACTGACTTGCTGAAAGCCAAGCTCCGCCTCTCCTCGAGCCACCACTGAGGCTACGCGTTCACTAAAAATCTTTCTGGCAGTTTTATCCATTTGCTCGGAGATTCCCATTTTTGGGAACAACTCGGTGGATAGATAAACTCCGCTAGCGCTGGCAGAGTAAGCTACAGATTTGGCGTTGAGCAAAGCCTGCTTAAGTCCTGCCATGGTGCTGATATCAGGCTTAGGAGCACCCGCTTTCACGACGCCTCCCATTACTGAGGCCACCAAATCGACTCGCGTGCCAGGCTGAACTTCGCCACTTTTAATAAAGCCCTCTAGAGCTGGTGCAGCCAAAATCAATACATCAAACTTTTCTCCTCGCCCTAATCGAGTAGGAATAGAGTCTTGGGCTGCCCCCATAGAAGACCCATAAGAAATAATCACTTTATTTGGTGATCGCTTTTCGTATTCAGGAACCAATACTTTTAATGCGTCAGCGAAGGCACCTGAGGTAATCACTTGGATATCTGCTGCAAAAGTTGTGCTTGATAAAAACACACTGCAGACAAATACAAATATTGAGCTCTTCAATTTGTTCATTATGTTTATATTTTTTACTCGTGTTTGTCTCAAAGAAAAATTAGTCGATAGTAATTTTTCCACTCTTTACTAACTATATGGGTATTTTTTCATTGACGCAATTGCTGTATATTAATTCTCTAGTTGGCATGCAAATAAATCCATAGGGGGCGTAAATGCACATTCGATCATATTTTTACATTCTTATCATGTGCTGTATTTCATCAATCGCAGTTGCTCAAAACTCAAAATTCTCAGGGCCTTATGCCCAATTTGGCATTGGCTATCAAACTGCATCGCCTTCATTTTCAAATACGAGCTTAAGCGCTGCAGGGCAGAGTCTTACGCCAACTATTTCAGTTTCAAATGCGAGCGGGTTTACAGGCACACTTGCAGCTGGATATAACTTCCTCTCAGGCACACCCTTATTATTAGGCCTAGGTATTGAATACACACCCTTTCCGACTTCAAATGCTACCGCATCCGCAAGTTATAGCGGCAGCGTAGGATCTTATTCAGATTCTGCTTCAGTTCGTGTCAATAACTCATTAAATATTTTTCTTGCACCCGCTTTGGCGCTGGATCAAGACAAGCTTCTATACGGCAAAGTCGGTTACACAGGGTCTAGTGCTAATGGGGTCAATACCGACTTTTACATGGGGGGTACTAGCTTAGGTTTTGGCTATAAACAAATTATGAGCTCAGGCCTGTATGGCTTTGCTGAGTACAACTACGTTAATTATGGCAGTCTGAATCGATCCCTCAGCGGAACCTTAAAAACGCCAGGCAATGTTAGCGTTCCAGCCACACTGAGTTCCACCGTGACTGCAACCTCCACAACCCTACTCTTTGGCTTAGGCTACCAGTTCTAAATTAAAAACCAATGCAGGCGACTGGCATATCTTGAAAAGGGGTGCCAGGAATACAGTTAACGCCAACTGGTGATGTGCTGCTTGCAAGACATCCACTCAAAAGAAATGTCAGCATCACAGCCATCAATATTAGTAATTGCTTTTTCATATGAACTCCTATTGATATTTTTTCCATGCTCTCGGAAACACTAAAGTATGTGCTTCCCCATTTTCTAGCATGGCATCCAAATTACTTTCTTGAAGTTTTTTTACCAAATCTTGCGTATAACTCGCACCAGCAGCGAGCACTTCATGTGGAAGCGCAAGTTCTGTTGAAAGTGTAATCTCTAAATCCATATTTTTTTGTAATTTCCATAAATTACTTAACAACTTTTCATAGGGCACATCAAAAAGGGGCGTATAAATAAGGTATTGAGGCCATGTATCAACCCGCCATTGGCGAATGCTCTGCAAATGAAGATCGCCAAATACTAATCGCTCAATATGCGCGCCTGTTTGAGTGCTAATTAAATCTAAAGCCTCTTGAATGCTGGCCTTGTAATCAGTATTCGGGGACAAAGGTACAAGACATAAAGCTAACTTGAAAAATTCTGCCTGCTTTGCAATGTTTTTAATATGAATATCCTGAATGGATACTCTGCTGGTTAGGGCACCAAAACTTGTAAGCAAAATCACTTTTTTATTTTCTTGAATCAAGTGATCTAAAGCCAGAAAACTATCTTTGCCGCCTGACCAAAATAAAACATCAATGTTTTGATCTTTTCCAGACCAATTCATGAGCACGGGCCCAGCCATCGACTGCTTGGTGAGATTGGGGTCACCCACATTAATGTGTCCATAAGGGCAATGCCTACAAGAGTTTCCGCAACAAGAGCCCTTTCTCAAAAGCGCTTTACTGGTGAGAACCTGATAGCCTGAAGCTGGATCGATATAGGTATCGCGCCCAGCAGCACAGGCTGCGCGATGTAACTCGTCAATATCTGTACTCACATCAGAACCTCTTGAGTATATGAGGCCTGGGGATATTGCGAAATAGACTGTAGTGCCCTTAATTGAATCTGATCTCTCAGTTGCTGATTGTTCACCAGCTCAACACAATGATCAATAAGATCTTCATATTGCGCAGCATAAATTCCATCCTGATAAATGGGATCTATTGAGGTTGTCTTATTCACCTCCCCAACAACAGCTACCGAGTTAGTGAGCAAATAAAAAACTCTGACTATCTCAAAAAGTTGCGACTCATAGTAATGGTGATTGAGGACTACTTTTGAGCGCTCAACCCACTCATCTCGCTCTTTGCCGTAGACGCCAAACAATACTTTTACCTTGAGGCCCTTAGCTTCAAGCCCATCTAATATGACTTTTCTTCTCTCATTTACTGAACCATAAAATAAGACATCAATTTCTTTGGGGACGCCTGAGTCAAGTCGCGCAAGTTCTTTTTGAAATCCGATCTTGAATAATTTTGTTCGATCAATGCCAAGCTGATTGAATTTTGCAATGTTCTTGGGGCTGTAATCCCAAATTTGAAAATGCTTAGCCCATGCAAAGATCGGTTTATTCCAATCAGTCTCTCCATAGACTTGTTCGGTATTTAGAATAATCGTGGAAGCAGGAATCTGAGCAATGAAACTGGGGTCCAAAAGGTGGCAGCCAATCAATATATTGCTAGCTGAAGGCTCCATATTATTAAAGCCAAAGCCAACTTCATGGCCAAGCTCCTTAAGCGAAAAATACAATAGCTCGCCCAACTCTAAAAAGGCATATGAGTGTATGTAATTGTCTGGCTTGACTAAGCAAATATTAAATCGGGTCATTGAGCGCTTATGAAGACTTGCTTGCTATGAGATCTGCATAGGCGATACATAACCACTGGCCACCCACATTTTTCCAGATACTTAAACGGGGAGAGTAGTCGGGAGTAAGTTCTTTGCCATCGAGGTATTCAAGCGCCGCAAGCCAAAAACTGACAATTAGGTTATCGCCGGACTGAGTAACCTTGAAATCTTTAAATTTGACAGGGCCAAGATTCATGCCCTTCATCAAAGTCATGGCACTTGCACGATCACAGGCGCCGCCCATACCTACAAATTGACAAGCAGGATCGAGCATCTTTTCAAGAGCATCCCAATTTTTTTCTTGGAGATATTGAACAGATAGGCGCTCTAATTTCTCGCCTTGTTCTGCAAGCTCAATTTGGCTTAATTGCTGCTCCATATGATCCCCTGAATAAATTAGGATCATCATACAAGACTCTATTCCTTAGGCTTTTCATCTAGAGCTATCTATCGCCATCTAGCGCTTTGATTGAAATCGAGCTAGCTCCGCACTTGTCCTACTTTTTTAATTCTTCAATTTTTCCCTTTCTTGCTGGTATTGCTGAAAGTTTGGGGTAGGAATGGGGGCTAAATCTTTAGAAGGATTTTTAGCCTTATCTTGCGAGCGCACACCCTCATAAAAGGATTCAGGACTGATCGTGTTGCAGGCACTGACCATTACCAAAGCGCCCAGAATGCAAGACGTCTTGAAAAAGGGGTGTCGAATGAAAGAGAACATCGTGATTGGCTAAGATACTCGCCCAGATGTGAGAGCAGAATGCTAAAACTTGAGTAGCGTCCACTCACTCAGGTTTATTTTGCCATCCTTGTCTTTGTCGGCAGCATCAAAGTTTAGACTGGAGATGCCCGCCTGCTTCGCCTCTTCACGAGAAATATGGCCATCTTTATTTTTGTCAATCACTACAAATGAACGTGTTGGAGTGGTGGCTTTGTTTGTGTCAGTACTCGCAGGAGTTTGAGCAATAGCCAGCAAGGGTGACAAGAAAAAGGCTGCTGCTATCAAAGAATATAGGGCTTTCATCTGAACTCCAATATAAGGTTGTTAGCAAGATACTAGCAGGGCGAGCTGCATTCCACCCACATCCTTAAATTACTTCCAATACTTTGCTTAATGAATTTCCTTCGAAATTGGGCTTCTCTCCAATTTCCTCATATGGATGCCCGAGACGGTTTACCCAGAACACCTCAAATCCAAACCACTTTGCTGCAAGGGCATCCCATGCATTACTGGACACAAAAAGAATCTCTTCTTTTTTAACTGGAAATGCCTTTAATAAGAGTTCATAAGCCTGTGGGGCTGTTTTGAATAAGCGAACATCCTCAACTGTGACCACCTGATCTAAATAAGGCTTTAAGCCATTACTCTCCACCACGGTCGCTAACATCTCCTTACTACCATTAGACAGAATGGCAGTAGCAATACCTTTGTCCTTAATAGCCTTTAATACTTTGAGGCTGTCATTAAAACCTGTTAGTTTGGCGTATTGATCCATCAGGCGTTTTTCATCAGACTCTCTTAAATCGAGATTCATACGCTTACAAACATATCGCAAAGATCGAATAGTCAACTCCCAAAAAGGCAAATAGTATTTACTCCCCGAAGGATTGGGATCGCTCATTGTGACTAAACGGGTGTATTCAATTTGACGATCGCGCCACATTAATGACAGCGCCTGTCCATGGCCGGGAAATATTTCTTCTGCAAGTTGCCCCATGGAGTAAACATCAAACAATGTTCCATAGGCATCAAATGCGATTAATTTATACATATCAACCCTAGTCTTTAAATTTAGAAAATGAATCTTTAGGAAAAGTCATCAGGCCCGCATGAGATTTATGGGCATATTTTTCGATTGCTTCTTTTATATTGGATTGCATTATCTATCCAAGTAACTTAAATAGAGCCAAACCCAAATTCAAAATAGCTAGAGTGATTAGCGTACCGAATGTAAGCTTCATGCCTAGCACGCGCTGACTAAAGTCTGGTGGGGGCGTATTAATTCCTTTTGCATGAATCAAGCGACCCGCAATTAAAACGATGCCTGGAATGGCAACCAACCACCAAGGCGCTCCATTAAGTTCGAGGCAGGCAAGCAGGAGAACTCCAAAGGGGGCGTACTCGGCAAAGTTACCCTGCGCACGAATGGCTCTTTCTAGATCATCGTGCCCGCCACTACCCAAACCTACCTTATTCTTTCTTCGAAGACCAATAACAGCTAAAGAAAGTCTGACAAAAACGATACTTAAAACAGAGGCAATGATTGAGGTAATCAATAGCATTGAAAGCTCCAAAGAAATATATTAAGTACTAAAGCTTAGCCAGCAGGCTGGGCTGCAAACTCGACCTGATCGACACCCTGGCAACATAGACACCATACTAACTCAGGGCTTTGCATATGGAAGTCCATGATCCCTAGAAATGTTGATTATCGATTTAATCGATTAATTCATTCATATTAATTCATTGGACTAATGCTCGGAAAGGGCGGAAGATGAATGTATCGCAATCTATTGCAAAGGAGTAGAAAATGAAAATCCAAGATAAGTTGGCTCTTATGGCCGAGGGGCTTTATTACCAGACTACTTAGTGCTTTATCAGGTAGTCTGAATACTCAAGACTAAGATACCTACATCGTCTTTACCTACAAGGAGAACAATATGACATCAAAAGGCACTTGCCCTGTCGCTCACGGGGCCAACACTGAGGTTGGCACTGCTCCAGCTTGGTGGCCACAGGCTCTCAACCTCGACATCCTTCACCAGCATGACTCTAAAACCAATCCGATGGGAGCGTCATTTAACTATCGAAAAGAGTTAAAAAAGCTAGATGTAAAGGCCCTAAAAAAAGATGTCAAAAAACTTCTCATTACAAGTCAGGATTGGTGGCCAGCCGATTGGGGTCACTATGGCGGCTTGATGATTCGGATGGCCTGGCACTCGGCAGGCAGCTACCGCATTGCTGATGGTCGCGGTGGTGCCGGTACAGGCAATCAACGTTTTGCCCCAATCAATTCTTGGCCAGATAATGCCAACCTAGACAAAGCGCGAAGACTCTTATGGCCTATTAAAAAGAAATATGGCAATAAGATTAGCTGGGCAGATCTCATGATTTTGGCTGGCACACTTGCATATGAATCGATGGGATTAAAAACTTTTGGCTTCTCATTTGGTCGCGAAGATATTTGGCATCCTGAAAAAGACATCTATTGGGGCTCTGAAAAAGAATGGCTTCAAAAAAGTGGTGGTGAAGGCTCACGTTATTCCGGTGAGCGTGATTTAGCAAACCCTCTAGCCGCAGTCATGATGGGCTTAATTTACGTTAATCCAGAGGGCGTTGATGGTCAGCCAGATCCCCTCAAAACAGCACATGATATTCGCGTGACTTTTTCTCGCATGGCTATGAATGACGAAGAAACTGTTGCGTTGACTGCTGGTGGCCATACTGTTGGCAAGGCGCATGGCAACGGCGATGCCGCAAACCTTGGGCCAGCTCCTGAAGGTGCGCCTATTGAAGAACAAGGTCTTGGTTGGATGAATCATAAGACTCGCGGTATAGGTCGAGATACCGTTACCAGTGGCATTGAAGGTGCTTGGACCAGTAACCCCACTCAATGGGATAACGGGTATTTTGAAATGCTTCTGAACCATGAGTGGGAACTCAAGAAGAGCCCTGCTGGTGCATGGCAGTATGAACCCGTTAACATCAATGAAGAGGATAAACCCGTTGATGTTGAGGATGCTTCTATTCATTGCATGCCAATAATGACCGACGCTGATATGGCCATAAAAGTCGATCCGGAATATCGCAAGATTGCCGAACGTTTTTATAAAGACCCCGCTTATCTCTCAGATACATTTGCTCGTGCTTGGTTCAAACTAACCCACCGCGATATGGGCCCTAAAGCAAGATACTTTGGCCCAGACTTGCCCAAGGAAAATTTAATCTGGCAAGATCCGATTCCAAAAGGCTCAAAAAAATACAGTATCAAAACTGTAAAAGCCAAGATTAAAGCGAGTGGTTTATCTATCAACGAAATGATTTCAACTGCCTGGGATAGCGCGCGCACTTATCGAGGATCTGATAAACGCGGCGGCGCCAATGGAGCCCGAATCCGTCTTGCTCCACAAAAAGATTGGATAGGCAATGAGCCTGAGCGTTTATCTAAGGTACTTGGCGTCTACGCATCCATTGCTAAAAAAACAGGTGCGAGCATTGCTGACATCATCGTTTTAGCTGGAAATATGGGGGTTGAACAAGCAGCTAAAGCGGGTGGTTTCAAGGTCAAAGTTCCATTCACGGAGGGTCGGGGTGACGCAATACAAGCAATGACTGACGTGGAATCCTTTGAAGTACTTGAGCCTCTTGCCGATGGTTATCGTAACTGGCTAAAAGAAGACTACGTTGTCACGCCTGAAGAGTTGTTGTTAGATCGAACTCAGCTGATGGGGCTTACGGCTCAGGAGATGACTGCCCTCATCGGTGGCATGCGGGTATTGGGCACAAACTATGGGGGAAGCAAACATGGGGTTTTTACAAATAATGAAGGTGTTCTAAGTAACGACTTTTTTGTCAACCTAACCAACATGGATTACACATGGAAGCCAACAGGTCGCAATAGCTATGACATTGTTGAACGCAATACAGGCGCAAAAAAATGGACCGCTACTAGGGTGGACTTAGTACTTGGTTCCAACTCTGTACTTCGTGCTTACGCAGAATTTTATGCTCAGGACGATAACAAAGAGAAGTTTGCGAAGGACTTTATTGCTGCTTGGACTAAAGTGATGAATGCTGATATGTTTTAGTGTGCTTGTAGCGGGCACAAAAAAGGGGGCAAAGTAATGCCCCCTTTTTTCTTGCTAAAAATTTGCACTCTATACCGCGCTCAGTTATTGCTATGGCGCGGCTAGTCTTGAGCTTACTTTTTAGCTTTATATTTTTGTACTGCCTGCTTTAAATCTGAATATTCTTCACAGCCAAAAGTACAGACTTTATCTAATTTTGCCAATAGGGCTTCGGCGCCTGGCAAGTCATTATTGATTAATTTGAGCTTTCCGTAATACTCAAGAGCTCCACGATGATCTGGATCTATTTTCAATGCCGCTTGATAGTACTTTTCTGCGCCAACTAGATCGGGCGGCTGTTTTTTGCGAAGACTATAACCAAGTAAATTATTCCAATCGGCTGAACTTGTTTCATTGGCAGATTGCAATTGCTGTATTGCCTGATCATATTTTTCAGCCTTAATACTTGCCCTTGATTGGGTTAGCCAAGCCGGATCTTGCTTAGCTGGAGCAGAATCGGCGGCCTGAGATAGCCCGGCGAATGTATAAAGCAATACAGCTGCAAGAAGTAGTTTTTTCATTTATTGTCCTTTTGATCAAGAATTTGTACTTTATATACCCATTATTTAGTTCTTGCTCAGCAGGGGCTAATTGTTGGTCCAATTCTCTTTTGAATTTCCATTACTATTGCATAGAACTAGCCATCCGGAAGGTCCAAAGGCATGAAAATCCCAATGAAGTACAAACTATTATTTGTAGTAGGGCTCATGAGCACCTCTACAACATATGCTCAAAACTTTGGGCCACAAAGTCCTCCGGTTGGATCAGTCATTACATCTGTCAACGTCAATGCGATTAACCAATTCAATACCAACACTACTTCTGGTGGAAGCTTTAATTGGCAGGACGCTAATATTAGCCTCAATAATCGTTACCAAATCGATGCGAACTCAAGCATTGGACTGAGCTTGCGAGACGGCTATCAAAACTGGTCTTGGAGCAATATCAGCGGCTATGGAACTCAAACCCCATGGAAGGGTATTCAAAGCCCCGGAATAGGATTAAGTTATTTTCAAAAGCTGGATGCAGACTGGACTGCTGGGTTTGCTCCGATTGTTGATTGGGTCGCTGAAAATGGTGTTGGAACAGCAGGAGCTGCTACCTATGGCGCCATAGGTAGTGCTGCCAAAAGATATTCCAATGATTTGACCATTGGTCTTGGTACAGGCGTATTTCGACAGGTTGATAAAACTAAAGTATTTCCATTCCTGCTAATTAACTGGAAGATCAATGAGAAGTGGACTCTAAACAATCCTTTGCCAGCAGGTCCATCTGGTGGCGCCGGACTTGAGCTCTCTTATGCATTGGCAAATAAATGGAAAATCGCTGGGGGTGCAGCTTATAGATCGTATCGCTTTAGACTAAGTAACTCTAATTACACGCCCAATGGAATTGGGCAAAATTCTTTTATTCCCGTATTTACTCGCTTAAGTTATGCAATAGATCGGGGCACTAGTGCGGACTTATATCTAGCAGCGAATGTTGGCGGAAAGCTCTCTGTGACCGATGTAAATGGTGCCACGCCCTACAGCACAAATTATCAAACAGGTCTTGCGCTCGCTTTTTCTGTGACTACGCGGTTTTAAGCATTACCTCTTGAGTGTGCAAATAGTTTCTTAGCAACAAAATTCAAAGTTAAAGAAATCATGCCCGTAAGGGCGCCGGTGACAATCGCCTCGGTTGTATATCCGCCAAAGTGCGTAGGGTGTACAAACAAGTCTGCAATAAAGCACATGCCACCAGTAATGCCAGCCACAAAATATTTATTGCGGAACCATTGGTGGGTAAAAGAGGAAAGAATGAGTACTCCAGCCCCAGTGATTAAGCCAGTCTCTACGGCTTTATGGAGATGGTCCAAGGTTGCCAACCAAATATTTCCTTGAACCATAACCAGCAGACAAGCAGGAGCTGCTTCACAAAATGGCGTTACAAATATTTTTAGCTTTTGACTCAGCATTGCGGCCTTCTATTCAATGGATTACTTACGTTAACACCCCAAAGCAAAGATCTCAAATAAAAAACCACCCGCAGGTGGTTCAATATTTCTTCAAGCTTAGAGACTAAGCATTAATCACTCATTTGACTGCGCAACATTCTTAAAAGTTGAGCGCAGAAACAAAGAGAGACAGGATGGTAATTGTTGAAAATATGCCGATAAACACGAGAGCCATAACTACATATATCTTGGCTGATTTATCTTTGATTTCAATTGCTCTTGTATTGCTCATTAGCTATCCTTTAGTTAGTTAGCCTTCAATATGCGTATATTAACAAAATATGCCTTTTTTAGGAATACCGCTTTGAGGGCATAAAAACGGGCTTATTTAGTCAATAGAAAGCAATTAGAGCTCAAAATAACTCAGCTTAATGGCTTTTCAAATAATCGATTACCCAAGCTGGATCACTATCGCTTGGGAAGATCGGATAGTGAACTGCCTCGATTACGCCATTATTCGCAATCAAGGTAACCCGCTTTAATAAGGTCATTCCAGCGGCTACAAAAGTTGGCATATTCAATGCCTTTTGAAATTGATAGTTCACATCACTAGCCACTGGAAATGGGAGATGAAGTCTATCTGCCATCTCTTTTTGATATTCAGTAGTTTGCACACTTAAACCCACAACTTCAGCACCCAATGCTTGCAGCTCTTGATAGTGATCTCTAAATGAACAACTTTGCGGTGTACAACCTCTTGCCCCAGGAATTTGATCCCAACCATCAGGCAAGGCAACATTAGGTTGCCCTGTCATTGGATAGCAGTAGATAACCAATTTACCTTTAATGTCGCCAAAGTTCATGCTCTTACCGTTGGTGGTAATTAAGGAAACATTTGGCAGCTTCATTCCCCTCAAATGATTGGTTGAACCATCATCTTGAGGAATGGGCAGGTCTGTAGGAAGTTGATTTAAATTTGTCATAAATGAATTCTATATAAAGCAAAGCCCCCCACATAGGCTAAGGGCGGTATCAACATGAGCCAAGGCAAATACTTCTTTTTATTTTTTTGCTTTAATTGCAAAAGATAGCCAGCCAAGAAAAATACCGATCAAAATCACCGCTATTAACTTTGGAGTATTTGAAAATGTCTCGCCCGTAGGTAAGATTAAATTAAGCGCAAATGCAATGCTGATAACCATTCCGAAGAAGCCAGCATATTTTGAGATTGCATCCTTAGCATTATGAGGTGTAGGTAAAAACATAGCATTTATCCTTTCGGCAATAAGGGGGGCTTAATTAAGCCCTGTTCTAAAACTTAAGAGGTCACAGCTGGTTAGACATTACATCTGAGTCTAAAGCAGGTCAATACCCATAAAGAAAATAGCCTAGCAAGTGGGCTATTGTGCATCTTGATGGCCCTCGACCGAATCGAACTGCGACCTAGATTACTGAACACTGATCTCTAATTATTGTTTAAGGACGGAAGCTAACTCTTGCGCTGGTGCTGAAGTTTCATGAGCGTATTTCAAAAAATTTTCCCGATGTCTTCTGTAAAACAACAGCCCCTCTTTTAAATTAGCCACCACAGCACCCTGATCGATCATCTCATCCCATAGATTCCAATCTTCTTGAGGATGAATACCATCTTCATATCTTTTCTTATAACCAATTTTTTGACCAAAAGCAGTGCGATACATCATGGAGCCATGATGTTGATCTTGTCGATCCCAATACAAATCGCCCTGATGAGGTCGCGTTTCACCTGGGACCCTCGTCAGAATTTCTTCCTTCAATTCACCAGTAACAACAATGTCATAAGTAACAATGTCAGCGCTGGCGTTTGACAACAACTCAATTGCGTCTGAGCGCAACCAATTATCGGCACCTATGAAAAGCACATATTCCGTATTGATTTGAGACAGTATGTCTTGAAAGTTATCCACAACTCCTAGATTTTCTTGTCTAAATAGGTATTCAATGTCTGGGTATAGGGCTGGTAGATGATTGCAATCAAACCCGCCATCATCAACAAATAATATTCTTGCTGGGGGAATAGTTTGAGAGAGCATAGACTCGATGCAATGAGCTGCAAGGTGTCCGTACTTATAGGAGGCAATGACGACAGTAATCATATTGAATGGCATTAGAGCATGAAAGTGTGACTTTGATACCCAGAGACATTCAGGCATAACCAATACAAGGTACAACTACCTATAATCAATCGATGCTGCTTATTCTTAAAATCACTATTGTTCCGCTGTTTATTGGCTTAATTACCTTAGCGGGTCGTAAATGGGGCTCTGGTGTTGCAGGATTAATGGCTGCTTTTCCAGTGGTAGCTGGGCCCATTATTATTTTCATTACGCTTGAACAAGGCCCTGAGTTCGCTGCCTTAACTTCTATATCAGCCATCTCCGCTACAGCGTGCTTACTTATTTTTGGACTAGTCTACTCTTGGGCGTGTATTCGTTTAAGTTGGTTCTTTGCCTTACTGCTTGCCTTAATAGCATGGTTCATGTTGGCACTTACCTTGGCTATAAGCAAACCAAATCTTGGCATTGCATTACTGATTGCCATTAGCTCACTGATACTTACGCCGTTTCTACTTCCTCGCACAAAACCGACCGCTCCGCCAAAAACTAAATTACACGATCTTCCTTGGCGCATGTTGGTTGGCGCCTTGTTGACTTTCTCTGTTACCAGCTTGGCTGCGGCTTTAGGTGAAGTTTGGAGTGGAATCCTTGCGGTTTTTCCAGTCATTGGACTGGTCCTTGCTGTATTTACTCACAATACTTTAGGACCCACCCATGTCACACAGGTTTATCGTGGAATGGTCAAGGGCCTTTATTCATTCGCGGCATTCTTTTTAACCCTAACTCTCTTGCTAGAAAAGACTTCTATTTTGATAGCAGTCCTAGCGTCGGTTGTCATAGCAATAGTTACCCAAGTCATTCTTCAGTTTATTACTAAGGCAATTACAAAAAACTCAGTGGGCAAGCCTCACAACTAGAGGATTTTTTAATTGATCTAATCAAGCTAATGGCTCAAAGCTCCACATAAAGCAAAGCTAGATTGAATCTCCACAAACCGTGGCAGAGTCGATTGGGGCAGAGGATATCTGGTTCTACTGCTTATTGTTTTCAGATTCAGGCATGGCGGTAAATAGCAATGTAAACATAATGAGAACAACAAAACGAAAGGCTGCCTCTATGCCATTCCATTTCTCAGATTGCCACATACAAAACCATTCGCCGCCAATAACAATAAAACCAAAAAACCACAATAAAAAACCAGCCATACAGCCCAGGTATACCCAGTTCTTGGCTTTATTGAATGCTAAGGGGGAATGAATATTTTTGAGCAGTCCAATTGCGCCTACGAGCAATAGAGCACCTGTTAAAAATTCTGCAAATATGATTAGTCCATAAGCCACACTCCAGATGAAGGGGTTAAGAATGGCTCGATACTTCAACGCATTGCCTGGAAACACAGTATCCATAGAAAGCGTGTGCTGAACAAAAGCGTAATTAGAGTCGTAGTCCGCCAGATTATTGAAGCAAACTAAAAGAGCGAAAAAGGCAAGTGGCAAACAAACAATGGATTTACATACCCGCAGAATGGTCATCTCAGTAAATCCTATAAAAGAGCGTAAAGGCCAATTCTACAGTTCAAGCAATTGATCAAGTGCTGCACCCCAACCATGCTGGAAGCCCATATCTTCGTGTGCCTGCTTATTAGCTTCACTCTGATGCATCACATTAGCGGTATAGGAGGTTCTGCCATCGCTAAGTGGCGAAAGCCTTAGATCAACCACAAAGAAGAATCCGAGATTCTCATCCTTAGCTTGCGGCTTTGGTCGAAAACCAGGACCAAACTCGTTGGTCCAAACTAGTCGTCGCTGAGGTTCGATGGCCAAAAAACACCATGTGTTGTCGGGCATTCTTTCTCCCTCCGGCGATTGCATTACCGTCCTAAAGATGCCGCCAGGCTGAAGATCAATTGCGCACTCAACAACTTTCCATGGTCTTGGACAAAACCACTTCATTAAGATCGATGGATTGGTTAAGCCCTCCCAGATCTGAGTAGGAGAAAGGCTGACATCACGATGAAATTGAAGATCAAGAAGTGGATTGGCCATCATGGCGCACTTTCCAATGAATGTGGATTTACTTTAGATTTTAAGACTCCCACTGAGCAGAAAGCAAAATCCCGCGTTATTGCTAATGAGAGCTGTGCTTACTTAGTAGTCTGGGACGGAATCGAACTGGGCTTTAAGATTCTCATCCTACCCCTAGACTACTTCCAGCTAAGATTCAATTTCATATGCGAAGCGGCGCAATCTCTCAAATAAAGATTGATAAGACTTTGATAAGGAATACCCACCTCTTCTGATACAGATTTCGCCTCTTCAAAAGAAATACCCCGCATAAACAGGGCATTATTTATATCTTAGTGGCCCCGAGGTGGGAATCGTCCTGGGCCGAGACTCTCTGACTCTAGTTAAGTTAAGCCTTAGTATGAATCTCTTTTAAACTCATTGAGTCCAGCTTATCTAGCGGCATAGATGCCAAGAGCTCAATACGCTTTTTCAAACCAATCATGACATCTTTAAACGCCTTACGCTTTTCTTCATCACTGCCCTGAACTTGTGATGGATCAGGAAAGCCCCAGTGAGCTGTAGCTGGATTACCGGGCCATACTGGACATACTTCACCGGCGGCATTGTCACAAACAGTAACAATGAAATCCATCTTGGGAGCATCAGGCAGACCATATTCATCCCATGACTTAGATCGCAGCTTATTCTCGTCGTAGCCCATTTCTAAGGCTAACTCTCTAGCGAAAGGATTGACAGCTGTACCAGGGGTTGATCCTGCGGAATATCCAACAAATAATCCGCTTTGATGCGTGGATGCCAAAGCCTCTCCCAATACTGAGCGAGCAGAGTTGTGGGTACATAGAAAAAGAATGTTGTATTGCTTCATTTGGCTCAGATCCTACTTTTTGTTGATTGATTTCTGATTGTACGGAATCTATTTTGCTAATCTATGACAGTTTTATTACAGCCATTTACTCATTACACTCTACCTATGACCGACCTTCCTAATATCGATAAAGCGCTCTTTCAAAACCCTGATCTTGAAAAGCTACAAGTTGGCGCTCCGTTAAATCATCCCCCTAAGATATTGCTGTTGTATGGCTCATTGAGAGAAAGGTCCTTTAGTCGCCTTCTAGCAGAAGAAGCGGAACGCATATTAAAGGCGATGGGATGTGAAACTAAGTTTTTTAATCCTCATGGTTTGCCACAAGTAGATGATGCTCCCGAAACACATCCGAAAGTAGTTGAGTTAAGAGAACTTGTAGAGTGGTCAGAAGGCATGGTTTGGAGCAGTCCAGAGCGCCATGGAGCAATGACTGGGCTAATGAAATCTCAAATTGATTGGATACCGCTTAGCGTTGGCGCTGTAAGACCCTCTCAAGGTAAGACTTTGGCTTTATTACAAGTGAGCGGTGGCTCTCAATCATTTAATGCCGTAAATCAAATGAGAATCCTAGGTAGATGGATGAGAATGATCACCATTCCAAATCAATCGTCAGTGCCTAAAGCATTTTTAGAGTTTGATGACAATAATCGTATGAAACCTTCGGCCAATTACGATCGAGTGGTTGATGTGATGGAAGAGCTGGTTAAGTTCACTTTATTAACTAGAACAGTTTCAACTTATCTAACAGACCGCTACAGCGAGCGAAAAGAGAGTGCTGAGGAATTATCGAAGCGTGTTAATCAAAGGGCTATTTGATCGAGTTGTCGTTTTAAAAGACATCATCTGACAGAGAGATGAATAACTGGGGTTTCCTTTCTCGGGGAACTATTTAAGATGTAGTTTTGTACTTGAGATGATTCAATGAACTTTGATATTCGCCGCGATAATCTGAGCGGAGCTGATGTTCAAGCGCTCGTTCAAGAGCATATTACTGAGATGTTGAGTAATACACCGATTGAAAGTGTTCACACTTTACCCCTCGATAGTTTGCGAAAACCAGAGATTATGTTCTGGTCTGTCTGGCACCAAGGAGAGCTAAGTGGCTGCGGCGCATTGATGGAACTTGACGGCACTCATGGTGAGATAAAGACGATGCGAACAAAAGCGAAGTTTCTGAGAATGGGTGTTGGACAAGCGATGTTGAACAGAATAATTTCTGAAGCAAACTTGCGTGGCTACACCAGACTTAGTCTTGAAACTGGATCTACAGAAGCATTTAAGCCAGCGCTTACCTTATATGAACAAAATGGCTTTGAAGTGTGCGGTCCATTCGGCGACTACAAACACGATCCGCATAGCGTTTTTATGACGAAGATCCTGTGAAGGTAATCAGCTAAGCCCCTAATCACGATCCCTATAAACAATTGCCCAAATGAAAAAACCACCCGAAGGTGGTTTTGGTCATTCTTGGTGGCCCGGGGCGGAATTGACCAGAGCTGATGCTTACTAGCCCCATCTCTCATCTTTTGTTTAAAAGAACGCTGGTTACCATTAGATACGTAAGACTGATAGTGGCCAATTTGAGACTGCAAAGGTAATTTTAATCTTGTAGTTTTGGTTTACTAGGAAAGCTATTTTTTCCAGCCGTCTAATATCTTAATAAATGCCGTAGGTTGAATTGAACTGAAGCCGCGAAAAGGGGTATGGTATTCGTAAATTACATAAAACAGTAAGGACATTGAACTAGAAAGAAAAAATATCATTGTTATATGGTGCTTTTTGTTTGGCATTGAATATAAACTGTATTGAATCATTAATAGAAGTGCACAAATTGCCAAACAGATATTTATTGGCGAGGCGATATCATATTTGGATGCCCAAATACGATGCAAGCGGAGTTGCCTGTAGTCTGATATTAGTCTCAGCGCTTCTTGATGCACCACTAACTCGCCATTATTTTTTGGATTGAACCGAAGTAGAGTGTCAATGAATTCCTTAAGGACAAGATCAGTAGATAAGTCAAACTTTTCCACCCTCATTAAGGGCCACTCTTTTTCAATCACCTCTTCAGCATACTTCATTAACAATGCCTCTTCATGATGTCTAATATCAGGCGGATAGGCAGCTAATATCCTATAAATACTATTTAGACTGTAGGCCTCTTTCTCAATCAATGCACTGGTCTCTTTATAGCCCTGCCAAGAAGAAATTGCTGCATACCCTATAAAAAGACCAAACACTATTCCCATCGCACTTGAGAAGGATGTAGCAAAAGGTATGTTGTCCTTATAAAGAGCATTCTTAAAGTATTTTTGAATACTAAAAAACAAAATAAAACTAGTGACGATAAAAATTACTGGTATCAAAAGAGAATTAGTGATCATATCGAGCTATAAATTAGATTAAAGTAGTTTTTACAAAAAACTACTAAGTAATAAGTAGTAAATATATTTAAATATTTACTACTATGTTTTTTAAAAATATCCTAACATACTCTTTTAATAACTCTCAGCATTGCTTTATAGGATTACGCTATCTTCTTAGGCTGAAGCAAATGGTCTGACTTTGGCTAACACTAGAGATTTATTAGCCAACTCACTTGCTTCGAAAAGCTTGTGGCTCGGGGATGGATCAAATGGAAGAATTTAATTCTGTCATGAACTGTTGCATAATGCGATGAGAAATGGCATTTCTAGATTCGCATTCAAAATACTTGAGGGGCTTCCTGAAGCGGTGAAAATAAGTTTTCAGAGGATCTAAAAGATAGTCTTTCACCTAATACATTAATTTTCCAAGCTAAATAATACGGCCATGAAAAACTTAAAAATATTTATTCCAATTATTATTGCCATCGCCACCCTCCTGATTGACTACACCGAGCGAATGGCGGCAGGGGCCGGACTTAAAGCCTTTGATACGCTAATAATTTACATAACCTACATCATTTTGGCTTGCTTAGTTTCTTACCTATTATCTAACCAGATATTTTTTAAGTTTATTGCGTTAAGTGGTTTTATTATTAAGCTCTTATTGAGTGGTATTTTAATCAGTAATGAGATTAACAACCCATACATCAAGCTTGATATGTCGATTCCAGCCATGGGCCTATTTTTGGAAGCGCTGAGAATTATTGCCATATATTGTCTGATCAGCCATAAACATATACCCCGTCCTCCGAGCACCACTTAAGAACTAAATAAAAAAGGCTCGGATAGTTTTAGCGCCTCCTAGTAGCTCGGGGAGGAATCAAACGGCCGACAAAAAATTTTCATGTTTTATTGGGCCGAATTAGTTGCGCCCTCAGATCGCAACTCATGCTTATTGCTGACAATACAATAGATAGCAACTATTCTCAAAAATTGTAAAAAGATGGTCAAATAAATAATATCTAAATCATAATTTAATCTTTTTGCAGTAAAAACACTAAATATTGAGTAGCACCCAAAAATCAGTGAAGCCACAAATCCACCTAATGCGATGCCTTTAAAAAATTTCTTCTCAAAAAATAGATTTAACAATAAGCAAAGCAGAATGACATAATTTATTTTAATAAATAGCATAATAATGAGGTTGCTCCCCTCGCTCCCCATTCCTAACTCAAGGTAATCTACTATCAACATGATGAAGCAAATGATAATTGGAGCAATTACTTTAAGTCCTTTCATAGCACCCCTCCTTTAGCCTTGATGAGATCAATATCACAATATTAATATAAATTTATACATTCTCATTAACAAGGCCATCAAATGTGTAATGCCCAACTGATATGCTCTTTTAAGGGGCGGCAGTATCAATAGTGTTATTAGGCTAGGACCGAATCAGCTGTGGACCAATGGATTTTTATTCGGTTCTTACTTTTTAAACATGGCTATACATCTGCTGCGGATGTATTGATATGTTTATGACTTATTAAGAAATAAATAGCAACTAATCTCAAAATTTCCATACAGACCACTGAATACAAAATATCAATGTCAACTTGTGTATGTTTTAAATCAAAGTAAGAAAATAAGGAAAATAAAGCAAAGCTAAATTCGATAATGAGACCCCCTAGGGCAATGCCCTTGAAAATCCTCTTAGACGTAAAAACATACAAAATTAAGCATGCAATAACTACTAAAGTTACTACATAAAACATTTCAATCCAAAGACGCACCATTGCACCGCCTAATGACTCCTGATACATTCCCACTAATGGAAAAATTAGCGTAATGATGAGTGACCCATAGATTTTATAATCTTTGATGATGATCTCCTTAAGTAAATAAGATGACTAATTTATTAATTACTATTCAAGAATTTTAACTCTGACAGCAAGCTATCCCTTAAGTTAACATACAAAAGGGTGTTAAATTTGAAATATACATTCAATCCTACAATAATAAAAAGAATAAGCGCAGATCTGGCTACATAGTTAACAATGCTTTAGAGGCTGATGTAATTTTTTCAATCGCATCAGTCTTTAATTAAAACGCTAGCCGTAACTATATTTACTAGAAAAATAGTAAGTAGCCATTTAATGTTAGTACTAGCCCGATAAAACCAAGGCTAATACCTCCCCAAAACAGGAGGGCGACAGAGGAAATAATAGATGCAGAAACCAACACAATTGCAATTTGTAAAGCTACTTCGGCGTATTCAAAACGTTCATTTCTCTCTTTGGTAATTTGAATCAGGTCTTTAAGTTCATTTAATTTTGTTTGTAAGTGCTGCTTATCATCATCGCGACTTTCATCACTTTCAAGACTCTTAATTTGTTTTTCATAGTCGAGAATAATCTGATGTCTACCCTTTAATGATTCTTGGCTAATTGCAGTATTTTTACTGGATTCAGCGCTACTCAGCTCACCACTCAGAAAATCAATAGCAGTACTCAAAACTAATTGGCGTAAAGCCCTAAACTCATAAATTGCATTTGTATTAGAGAGTTGAATATTACTCACTGCTAATAATTTTGTTGTCTTTGTTGAGCCCAGGCTTGCAATTGCTAAAACCATTGCTAAAAAAGAAATAACTATTGCTTTTTTTAGATGCGGTTGAGCTTCGCCATCTTTTTCAACTATGTCTGCAGCTTTTTCTGGATTCATAAGACCTCAAAATATGTTGGCGCCCAATATTAAATTTACGAAAATAGTGGTTCTCGTGCTGATCCTAATTTTAAGCAGCCGATCTAATCTTCGGAGTATTCACCTAAATGGAATTGATGAGACTATATCTATTTTTATTGGTTTATGTCTATCGACAAAATGCTCATGAACCTCGTTTAAAAAGGTACTGACTGTTATTGGGATAAGAAATCCGCCAGACCATAGATTAAGTGGCATGTAACCCCATCTCTATAAACAGAGTAGTGGATCCTATTTAACGGATTGGATCCTTAGGAAGCGACTAAATAGGCTAGGATCTAAGACTATTAAGCATTTCTAATAAATAACCCAGCAAGTGGGCTATTGAGAGTCTTGGTGGCCCGGGGCGGAATCGACCAGGACCGAGGATGCCTGACTCTGCTTTAGGCTAATGCCCACTTCATTCGAAGTGAGTCCACATTCTTAAGATTCGAACCGTCTTCTCCTTGCGCAAAATTTCATAAACTAAGCGATGTTGAATATTAATTCTGCGTGAGTAAGCCCCTTTTAAATCACCAACCAACTTCTCATAAGGTGGCGGCTTTTGGAGAGGGTCTACTTCTAAAATATCCAGTAAAGCCTGGGCTTTATCTTTAAGGCCTGCGGCAGATAGTTTTTTAGCATCCTTAATGGCATATTTGGAATAAGCTAAATTCCAAGTCACCACTTCAATGCCCTTTTACTTTTCGTAATAGGCTCAGCCATTGACTCTTTAATTGACTCACGCATTCCTGGAATGGCCAATAGATAAAGCGTCTCCTGAATAGCGCTCCAATCTTCTTCAGAAACTAAAACGGCATTTGCTCGCTTACCAGAAATGACTACTGGCTTGTGTGACTCTGCCGCTTGATCAATTAAACGGTAGAGACCTGCTCGAGCTTCACTTGCGGTTAATGTGGTCATGATTTCACTCCTTTTCAATATAGTACGCAAAAGCGTACGCTTTGTCAAGTGGCCATCTCATCCACCCGACCAAAAGAAAATGCCCTGCACGAAGCAGGGCATTATTTGAGTTTGGTGGCCCGGGAGGAATCGAGCAGAGCCTAGAATGATCGATCCTAACGTGAGCTATTCGCCAACACTAGATTGAACTTGGCCGGTTTTAATCCACTGAATAACTGCTTTTGAGGTGGGCTCTTCTCTACCACCCATTGAATGTAAGTGAGTTCCGCCGCAAACATCTCCCACGCCTTCACCACCCCTTACGGTTACTAAATTATTTTTTGAATAGGCTGTCACTGTTGAGTAGGGAGTATGAATGCACTGGTCATCTCCATGATGAACATTTAATACAGGGGCTTTTAATGCGCCCATATTAAATGACTCTACAGAATATCCATATGCCCTATTACGAGGGCTTGCATGTGTCATTGCTGCAGAATGAATACTTCCCTGAATTTCATTTCCTAGGTTTTTAGCAAGCCATTTTGATGATATGGTTCCATAGCTGTGGCCCATGACAAAAAACTTAGTAATTCCATATTTGTCCTTTAACACTGTCATTATTTTTCTAACATCCTCGGCATGCTTTACAGAAGAACGATAGTCATCGTTACATGCCAAGGGCGTATTTCCTGGGGCAATTTTATTTTC
Organism: Polynucleobacter sp. 15G-AUS-farblos; assembly: GCF_018882445.1. Lineage (GTDB taxonomy): Bacteria > Pseudomonadota > Gammaproteobacteria > Burkholderiales > Burkholderiaceae > Polynucleobacter. The sequence goes on from NZ_JACVOM010000003.1 coordinate 359,578, forward strand.
ATCGCTTGGGCAATCCATCACAACAAGGGCAATGCCTGCTTGGGCAAAAAGTTCCGTATTGTTTTGTAAATAATTTAAATTTCTCTTCCAATCATTTTCTGTCTTAATGTTAGCGATGCCAGACCAACCACGATAAAAGAGCAGGGCTGTATCTGATGGAATTGAAGGCTTCAGCAGAATTGCTTTTTGAAAAACTGGGGATTTTGAAAAAACCCCCGACTCTCTACCAACATCTACCTCCAAAAGAATTGGGGTCATTGTTTGAGCTGTCACAGCGTTAAAACAAACTAAGGCGCAGATACTAAATAGCCATTTCATTTTTGTCCTTAGCCTCGTATAAGAGTAGATTTGATTAAATGTGAAACTCTACTCTATTGGCGAAGCACAAATAAAAACCACCCGAAGGTGGTTTTGGTGTTTCTTGGTGGCCCGAGGCGGAATTGACCAGAGCCGAGGATTGGTAATCCTAATTTATATTTTTATCTTGAATAACCTGCTTAAGTAGCGGAAACATATTTTTTGCCCATAACTGGCACCCCGCTACAGTCATATGACCTGCCTGTCCGGGCTGATCATATTGTCTATGCCCTACATCAATAGGCACATCTTTTATCCAGTGCCCATAATAATAGGCCCCGTACTTTTTGGCCATCTCGCTTGCCTCTTCGCTTGATTGAATGGCCTGATGAGAAACATAGATGGTTGTGATCTTTTGTTCTTGTAGGTAAGCCAAAATATCTCCGGAAGCGCCTATATTAAATCGCTTATTTTTTTCGTTAGGTCCAGGCTCGAATATCACTATCTTAATGTTTGGGTTAGCTTTAATGCTTTGCTCTAATCGAGCCTGCATAAAAGTAGGTTTATCGCCATCTATGCCAGCATTAATTACAGTCGCATTTATCTTATCCTGCGCCAAGAGATCATTTAGGGTTGATGTGTAAGCCTGATCTGCATTCTTACAATTTGTATTACTTGTGCCTAAAGCAAAGATCTCAAAAGCAAATGATTTAGTTAAAATGAAGCTTAGAAATAGAAAAATGATAAGTTTTTTCATAATCAAATACTAACAAACCCAAATGAAAAAACCACCCGAAGGTGGTTTTGCTGTTTCTTGGTGGCCCGGTGCAGAATCGAACCAGGGCCTAAGATGTTAAATACTAACTTAATTACATCTTGATAATCTGCCACGCACCTTCTGAGCGGCCATCACCAATCTTGTCACCTGGTTTTGTGTCCTTGGCATAAAAATACAAAGGCATACCATTAAAGGCTAATTGCTTTTTGCCATCATCGCGAGTGATGATTGAATAACCAGCAGAGGCGGCCGGACTTCCATCAACCAATAGGGGCGGCCAATTCGTTGCGCACATGCCATTACATACTGACTTGCCTGAACCGGCTACATCCTTGGTATAGATATACAAGGTCATATTGTTATTGCCTGCTAAAACGCCATCGTTAGCCTTAGTAAATGGTGCCAATGCCACTCCAGTCATTGAAGCGCAAGCGGCTAATGTAGCTGTAGCGATCAAAGCAATTAATACGCTCTTAATACGATTCATTTAGATCTCCTTTTAAGGTTATGTAAATACTCTACTGGTAATTTATGTTTAATGTGTGACGCGAGTAAAACTAAGGGGCTGGGCATGAAAAAACCACCCGAGGGTGGTTTTGGTTGTACGACTCGACACATAGTTAACACTTTATACCGGACACATACTTTACAGTTTTTGGCATAGGAGGGACCACTCTATGCCGTGGAATGAAAGTACGAAGATGGATGAAAAGCTACGTTTTGTGTCT
>NZ_JACVOM010000004.1 GCF_018882445.1 Polynucleobacter sp. 15G-AUS-farblos
TATTGGGCCCAAATGCTCGTGCCTCAAGAGTCAAGGCAAATTGCTCTGGAAGGGCCTGCATAAATACTAGGCTAACCTCTTTACCAATCGACCAAGTACCCCAAGACTCTGGGGGCAGGTAGAGGCCTTGAATTAATTTCACATTCCTTAGATCCAATATCTTCCCGCTAAAGTCAACCTTAATTACACCTGTGCCACCGCCTAATGTAAAGCCATTGAAATGGATTTGATTTTGAATATCAGCGGACATCAAATGTTTATCCATCAGTAGAACCCAATGTTTCTCCTTTGGAAGCATATTTTTCTCATAAACTGCATCACCGGAAATAACCTGCAATGAAGCGTCAGGTGCATTCAAATAAAATAACACTCTAGATAATTCAATGGGGTTATCTCCAACCACCACTAATTGGGATAGCTCCTCTTTATTCAAAATTTGCTTTATTGCTAATCCAGCCCGATCATATTGATCAGCAACAGTACGCTGAAAAATATTTTGATTAGTAGCAAACGATCCTGCAATAAGCAGAATCGGAGCAATCGCCCATAAAAATAACAGCGCAGATCCTGATTTAAATTTAGGCCACAAGGCTAATGACGCTAGAGCCAATCCAAAGACTATATAAAATAACCAGTCCCACTGAATCACACCTCTTACTTCAGGCGCATCAATTGCCGAAGGCATATAGGGAGCCATAGATTTCCATCCAGCCCATAAAACTAATAGAACCATCAAGCCCCATAGGCATAAACCAATCCAACCTGATTTATTGGTGAAAAAAATTTTCGTATCTGTTGCTATGACTGCTGGTAAAACCATTAAAAGAAGTGGAAAGGAAAAATTGTAATAACGCATATGTATACGCAGGATTTCACCGCCATAACTTAGGCTAATGAATCCCGAATATAAGCTTGAAAATAATAAAAGTGATGCCACAAAAATAAAGGCGAACCACGCATATCTTCTCTGTATACACAAACTTGGATTTTTACGTGCGCCAACGCTAAGAGACTGAAAAATAATGAGCAAGGGAATCCCATATAAAAGAGATAGGCCCAAAATGTGTCCTCGTAAATTTACTAACCAAAAATACATTAAACTCGAAAACCCATTAGCCCACTTCGGAATTAAGGAGATGCTGTCACTCTGACTGGATAAGCTAGCTGTTGAAATACCGCTTAATTGGATTGAATCGCCAAGACCAGCTGTTGCTGCACTCGCAAAATGCATGGTTGTAGCTGAGTAAAGATGCCCTAATAAGCTTAAACCAGTAGCACCAGCAATTAAATACCCAAGTGTCATTTTAATAATCAAGGCCCCAATGCAGATGGCCAGAAAAGAATATGCAAATTTACTCCAGCGAAATAATTCTTGGCCTCTAAATAAAATTATTAAATAAAAGATTGTAGGAATGAGTAGAAACACCCCATGAGGCTTAATAAGCATGCATAAGCCGATTAGTGTCCCAACCCCTAACCATGATGAAATTCGTGAGTCACTATTTAAGCTCAGTGCAAACCATGCAAATGCCCAAAAAGCAAAAAAGTACATTGCTTCTGGCATAAAGTTTGCCGTATATATATTGATCGGTCCAACCAAAGCAAGAATAGTTATATACCTGGCTAATGATTTACTACAAACCCTTTTAGCTGTTTGATAAATGAAAGGGCAGGCAAGAATAAAGAAAAGCGTATTGAGAATGCGTGCGCAGGATAAAAAACCATCTCCGCAAAAATTAGTTAAGCGATAGATTAATAAATAAAGATAATTTGCAATTGGGGACTGCGCTATGGGCATCAGTCGCGCACTCGTGCTATAGGTATATTCATCAGCAAAAATACTTGGATATAGGGCACTATTACGCATCAAAATGAAAGCAGCAGTCCCAAATACCAAAAAGTAAAATATCTTGGAGCTGAGTATCAGGTGCTTTAGAATGCCCATACTGCATCTTTCATTTATGAATAATCCCAATTAATTGTGTAATTATAGAATTACTAAGGCCTGAGATTTTTGATACGCCCTTAGAAGCAAAAAAATGCCAACGCTAATATCAGCACTTATCCTCTTTTTAGTGCATTTAAAAAGAGTTTTGGTTGATATATAGCGGTAAATGAGAAATGGGAATAATCTAAGGGGTAATTAACTTAGGTCGACGTATCCATCTTCTCGATAGTTCACGGCACGGTTTCTCAATCCCGTAATAAGTCAAGCTACTCACAACTAATAGCAGTATAAAAAAGAATCCATATTTAATTAGTCCGTCAACAAAACTACTAGGAAAAGCTAAATTAATACCAGAGGTTTTCTCCAGGATTCTATATAAAGAAGAGTAGCCGTGTAATCTTCTCAGAAATTCTTCGCATAAAAAAATACAGGCTAATTGCGCCATATATAAAGAGTATGAAATCTCGCCCAACCAAAGCAGCGGCCTACTCAATAAAATCTTTTGAAACCAACTTGCGCTTGAAAATTCAATAGCCAATATCAGGCCAGCGGTCAGAAGATAAATAAATGATTCATAGACATGATCACCACTGGGGCACCACTCTAGATAAATTCCAATGGCTATAAATAGAAGTGGGGCAAGCGCACGAGGACATTGCCACTTTTTATAATGGACTCGAATGGTATTGGAAAGTGCGGAAGCGAGGCATCCAATCAAAAAGCCAGCAAGGCAGCGTAATAAATCTCGAAAACCATGTAGTTCGTTAAAAAATAGCAAGCCCCAAGATATCAAAGCTATCAAGCCGAACATTACTAGACTGTGACGCCCTCGCCTGGATTGATCTGAGCATGCACGTTCACCCCAATAAATAATTAAAGCAAACAACAAGTAAGTATAAAACTCGACACTAATAGACCAGGCTGGGTAATTTAAGGTGATGGCATTTCCAGTAGGGCCAATAGCTTGCACCAAAAAAAGATGCTCAAAGAAAGCTGTTTTCATCTCCTGCCAAGGAGTAGCAACTGCGCCTAAAAAAAAGAGTAGGAAAATTAAATGCACTGGGTACAAGCGAGCCCAACGTAAAAACTGAAAACGCCATACGCTTGCCCCAGTTTTTAAGTGCAACCCATACGCTTTGTAAATCAGAAAACCTGAAATAACAAAGAATAGATCTACCATCAAATAGCCCTTTTGAATTATGCCGATATATTCTTTACCAGTATTCCATCCGGGAGCATGAAATAGGACTACCAACAATGCAGCAAGCCCCCTAATACTTTCCAATTCACCAATAAATGGCCGTGGTTCAAAAGTTTCGGCTCTATGAATATCGGTAATCTGTGTCACTCAAGAAAATCCAAAAAATTGAAATGCGATTTATACCCCAGTAAATTAAAGGGCATGACTGGCCTATTTATATTATTACAGATCAAAAATCATTCCGCCCAAATATCATCCATCAAGCCCTTTTAAACACCTTTATGACACTGAAGAACTGGGCAAATCTCTCAAATAGATAGCTAGTTTGCTTATTCACCTAAAATAAAGTTCTTATGTTAGAGACAACCTTGTTTAATACCTCTCGGAGCTTGGCGTTACAAAAGCGGAGACTTTCTGATTGGAAGATTTTTAGTCTTTTTTTTGCAGCTAGTTTTATTGGGGTAAGCCTACGGTCTTTAGGCTGGTTTACGGCTATCTCCGGGGATTTAGTAGACCCACGGTTAAACAGTATTTTTTTAGAGCATGTTTATAGTTGGCTCTTAGGTCGCTGGCCTTCCCTATGGAACGCGCCATTTTTTTACCCTTTTGAAAATGTATTCGCTTTTAGTGACAACCACTTTGGCTCCGTAATTTTTTACGTTCCTTGGCGCCTACTAGGCTTTGGTCGAGAGATGGCCATGGCTCTATGGATTGCCATTGGTTGTGCTCTTAATTTTCTCTCGGCATACTGGGTTCTGCGACGCCTATCTTTTTCAGCGCTAGCATCTGGAGTTGGTGCTTTTTTATTTGCCTCAAGCTTGCCTACTTTAGGCGAGCCTGATCATGCTCAACTCATTTACCGTTTTGCCATCCCTTTATCGTTTTACTATTTTTGGTTAGCGATTGGGAACATAAACCAAACTTCGAGTTCTGATAGTAATGTAAGCAACCTTTATCGGCCAGCCTTATTGGGCTGGTCACTACTATGGGCTACTGAGCAACTTTATTGCTCAATTTATTTAGGCATCTTTTTAGTCTATCTATTGCTTGCTACTGCGATTGCACAGCTTGTCCTATCTCCTAAGGGCTATCTGCGTAATCTTTGGAAAAGCTGGCAAATAACTCAAACTAGATCTAAATTTATAGGAATTGCACTTAGCACTGTATCGATAATTGGAATTGCTACCCTCTTGCTAAAGTACCTTATGGTGGCAAAGGATTATGGCTATAGCTGGAGTACAGATGAAATACTGAGTATGCTGCCACGCTTGACTAGCTATTTGATTGCTGATCGTTCAAGCATCAGTGCCTTTGTTGGGGCGAGCGTGGATAACATTGCATGGCGTGCCCCACATCAACTATTTATTGGCATTGGTCCAGCCATTGCACTCATCTGCGGCCTCATCTTTACGTGGAATAAAACTCAGCTGTCGTTTCTAGATGAGCCTAGTAGGCGTATTAAATATTTAGGTAAGATTGCCAGCTTCACCCTTGTTTTGCTTTTTATCGCAACCATCAGTATTGCGGATCACTCTATCTATTCTTATCTGCTCAAGCTGCCAGGTATTAATGGACTTCGCGTGGTAACTCGCATAATCCTAGTGATGTTGTTACCCATATCGATATTAGCTGCAATCGCAGCACAATATGTACAATTGCAAATCCTCTTACGACCACCGCAAAAATTAATTCAGCGCAATCTGAGCATTGGCGCCGTTACCATCTTAATTTGTGCAGAGTCTTTATTTTGCCAAATCCCCACCACTCCATTTAGCACCTGGCAGCAAAGGATCGACACAGCACGTACATTATTGCCAAACTCTTTGGATCCTGACGCCATTTTATTTAGCACTCAAAAACTCAATGAATGGGATTACATGACAAGCTTAGATGCAATGATCCTAGCTCAAGATCTAGGAGTGCCCACAATCAATGGTTTTTCAGGGCAATCACCTCCCGGCAAAGTCTACCGCGCGCCAGATAGATGTTTTACAGAAATTGATCGCTTACAAGCTTATGCTCAGTATCGCCATCTTGATCCCGAGCAAGTACAAGCACTTGCCAAGCGCATAGTAGTTCTCAATACCGATCAACTGCGCCCACGTCCGAACTTTGGGATGGCCTCCATTGAACCTGGGCAATCGATCGATTTTTCCAATCGCGTTAAGGATGCTGACCGCCCAATAGAATTTATCTGCGGCTGGTCACACCCTGATACTTGGGGTCGCTGGTCCACACGTGCAATTGCTAAGCTAGCCGTTCCCTTGCCCACTGGCATTGCTGATAACGCCAATACTCCATCCGCCAAAACTATTATAGTCAAAGTACGCGCTCTGATTGATACAAAAAATCCCCAGCAAAGGGTTGATATTTGGGTTGATGGCTTTTACCAAAAGAGTGTAGTTTTGAAAAATGGGGGTGAGCAACTTAACACCATTGATGTAACCATTCCACCGCATACGGATAAATATGCTCTACTTGAATTTAGACTACCGGATCGGATAAGCACCAAAATCCTCGGCCCTCAATTTAAACAAGTTTTAGGCGGCACACTGAATACCGCATCAGATGAACGCGAGCCCGCAATAGGCATTGTGTCCATTCAATTCCAGTAAGCTAGACATATATCGTTCATAGGCCTCACCCACAATGGATATCCACTCCTTTTTTGATTCTCATAATCGCAAAGCTAGAGCATGGTGTGTTAGCTTATTTTTTCTCTGTTGGTTTGCGCTGGGAATTTCCATATATAAACAATATGGAATCTCTTGGGATGAAAGTATCGAACGAACTACAGGTATCGTATCAGTTAACTATATTGGGGATAAACTTCATCTATCTCCAATAATTAATAATGAAACGCTAAGTAGATTTAAGCACCACCAGCTTGAAACCTATCCAGATCGCGTCTTTGGCCCCCTGTTTGGTATTATCTCCGTTGTACTTGAGCGCGCACTTCATATTGGTGGGGGCTGGAATGAAAAGGAGATTTTTCAATTTCGCCATCTTTTGACTTTCTTGATCGTACTAGGGGGAGGTTTTGCTATCTTTCGCCTATCTGAGAGGCGCTTTAGCGATTGGAGAATTGGTCTACTAACCCTTTCTTTTTTTGTACTTAGCCCGCGCTTCTTTGCAGAGTCCTTTTATAACAATAAAGATTTAGTATTTTTATCTGTATTTGCAATTGCCACCAATTGCATGATTCAATTTATTTTAAAACCTCAGTTTGGGGCAATGATATTTGCAGCATTTACTGCGGCAATCGTTATTGACATTCGCATTACTGGCATCGTTTTACCAGCAGTGACCCTCACGATTCTGATCCTCAGGGCGACCAAAAAGGAAATTTTATGGTCTGCTATCGGCAAGATGGGGGCGCTGTACCTAATAGCCATTGCAATTGCTATTGTGGCAATGTGGCCCTGGCTTTGGTCTTCACCATTGCCTCGATTCCTTGAAGCACTCAAGGCATTTTCTCGATGGACTAGATCGGATTCCTTATTATTTTTTATGGGGCAATTTATTCGATCTACCCAGCTACCATGGGAATATGCGCCTGTATGGATTGCCATTACAACACCCCTACTTTATTTATTCACATTTTTAATCGGGGCACTTGCGACTATTTTTCAATTTCTCAAAAAACCATTCTCCCTTTGGGCCTCTGAAGAGCAATTGCAAGATCTAATTTTTGTGGGGCTGTGTGCTAGCCCAGTTTTAGCAGTGATCTTTTTACACTCTGTTATTTACGATGGCTGGCGACATCTATATTTTATCTACCCCTCCATACTATTATTGGCTACTAAAGGTTGCATCATCATTTGGCGAAAGTTTCGCGCCTATCCCCCGCTGCGCATTAGCTCGACAGTGATTTTAATCGTCTCAGTGTTATTAACTGCCAACTGGATGGTCCATGCTCATCCTTTGCAAAATGTTTATTTTAATGCTCTTGTTGGCAAAAACTGGAAATCTAAGTTTGATGTAGATTATTGGGGGCTGGCAAATCGACAGGCACTTGAATATATTCTTGAGGCAGATCCAAGAAATACCATCACTGTTTTTGCAGGTAGTGATTCAGATTTAAATATCTCTGCAATTATCCTAGATCCTAACGATCGTGTGAGAATTTTGGTTGTTAATCAGCTCAAGCAGGCTGATTACATCATTACAAATTACCGTGCTAATCCAACCAACTATGCCCTTAAAGATCCGCAGTATAAGCTCATCTATGAAATCAAAATAGGGGATGAAATAATTGAATCTGTCTTTAAAAATAATCATCGAGAAATGGGTGCGCCCGTACTTAAACTTAATGAAATTATTGACTTCAAGGACCCCTATAACTGCAGACTTTTTCTAATGGGGATGCAAAAACCAATGCCCGATGTTTCTAGTTGGTCTTCTCAGGAGTCCTGGGGTGTTTGGGCAGAAGGGCGGCGGGCCTCTATTCGCTTTCCAATCTCCACATCCTTGCAGACTGCAAAATCACTTAATTTAACTCTCAATGCCTTAGTAACGCCTGGTTGGCCAACTCAGAGGGTCAATATTTATGTAAATGGGAAATTAAATCAAACGGCAATACTTACAAGCAACTTGAATAATGTTATTCATATACCCTTGACCAGTAGCGATTTGAAAGCTGAAGCTATTACTGTCAATTTTTTACTTCCAGACAGAGTTACTCCAAGCAAACTTGGCATTGCAAATGATGACCGCGAACTATCTGTAGGCATTACCAGCGCAGTGTTTCACTAGGCTAACCAACTAAACTATTTAGTGCTCGGGCTAGCATTACCAAATACCACCTCCTCTAATAAATTGCGCGCTACATACTCAGAAGCTGCGGGGCTAAAATGAACGTAATCAAAGGCGCTAATATCAACGAGCTTATCAGGGCCTACTCTCGTTAAACAACCCTGCTCATTACACATCAACTCAATGAGATCCACATAATGGGTTGCGCCATCTTTTGGCCACTGACTTTTGAGCTCTTGATTGGTTTTGATGTACTTTAGATCAACTTCAGTCCAGGTCCGCTCAGGCGTGTCTTGCCAAAGCTTTCTGAGAATCAATTTAGGCAGAACGGTTTTCCAATGCGGCGCTGGTCCCATAAAGATGACTTTTTTGACACCATCTGCCTTGAGTTTTTCAGCAATGGTCTGCATAGTTTGAATATTTTGACCGCTCTCTTGTGATATCAAGACCACATCCGGCTTGAACTGAGCAATCGCTCCTAGCGTACGCCAATTCGAACGCCGACAAAAATCCGTATACGAATCGGTATTGGCATTGGGATCAGGTAGGCAGGTTGATGTTGCCACTTGTAATATTTGCCAATTTGCTGGCTTGACTTGACTCAGGCCGTAACTGAGCATCTGCGCAGTTGAGTCGCCCCAAATCATCAACAAGGGATCATGCTCGTGCCCGCTGCTGCGATCAGGCTCATAGCACTTTGGCGTAATGGGGTTGAAATCATAGAAGTTACATTCATGGCGATACTTTTTCAAAATATCAGCCTGGGTAAAGTAATTCCAATCAGGAGGGTTGTTCTCAAAATACTTGGCAAAGGCATTAGCCTCACCTGTGCGAATGCCATAGCCCTCAACACCATCTTGCTGGTAAATGGCAAACCCTGTTGCACCTACCAAGCACATGGCAGCGATTAAACCGAGCGCCTTTACTTTAGCCCTGGCACCAAAACGCAAAGGGCTTTCAATCAAGCGATAAGTAAGCCAAGCCAATACAAAAGAAAGGATTACTGCCCCAACCTTGAGTCTCGGAAAATCCCCTTCAACAATTCGGACAAAGGAGAGTAATGGCCAATGCCAAAGGTAGAGTGGATAGCTAATCACACCTATCCACACCATCAAGCGATTCGATAAGAGTGTGCGATTAATCAAGGCATCCTTACCTACCGCAATCAATAAAAATGCTCCTATAACTGGAATGAGAGCCCACCAGCCTGGGAATAACTTAAAGCGATTGAGCACATACATCCCGGCAATGAGAAGGATGATTGCTAATACGGAAATCGGGTTTGCCCACCGTGCTCGCCACCGCTCAAGGCGGTTAGCTTGATGCAAAGCCAGGTTAGCTAATAAAGCCCCAATCAAAAGCTCCCAGAACCGCGTTAGCGGGGAATAAAAAGCAGCCACTTGATTGCTCAATATCAATATCACATTAAGTGCGAATGATAGAACCGTAAGAATGCCAATCACCATCCATAACTTCTTGCCTAAATCTCTAGATAAGTTGCTAGATAAACTCTTGGCAGAATTTTGATCACTTACATCGGTTGATTTTGAATTTCCAACCAAGCGATATAAAACCATCAGAACTATCGGCCAGACGATATAAAACTGCTCTTCAATACCGAGTGACCACAGATGAAGTAATGGCTTGCTGGCTGATTCATTATCAAAGTAACTACTGTCATGCCAAAGCACTAAGTTAGAAACAAAGCCTGCACCTGCAGCGACATGCTTACCTAACTGCGCATACTCATCCGATAGGAAAAAGAACCAACCACCAATTAAGGATGCTACGAGCACAACAATCAGTGCAGGAAAGATTCTACGTATACGGCGAATATAAAAATCGGCGAGGCTAAAAGTGCCTGCCTCAAAGTTTTTAAACAAGATAGATGAAATCAAATATCCGGAAATGACAAAGAAAACATCCACCCCAATAAAGCCACCTGGAAACCATGCCGGAAAGGCATGAAAGGCCACCACCATGAGCACAGCGACCGCCCGCAATCCATCAATATCCGATCGATAGTGCAAAGCATGGTGCGGGGAGTTGGAATTGCTGGTGATCAAAGTGTGGGGGTAAGGGATTTAAGGAGTTATTAAGGCTTACTGAAGTTAGGTTTGGGATGATGGCTTGCTAAATTCCAACTATTTTTACTCATTTTTAGCAAAAGCCGATCTTAAACGCTAAATCGAGTGATTTAAGCCCAAGCGTATAAAATGACCTATCACTTCGGTGCATTCTAATTGCCCAGCACATTCATGATCACCAACACCTTCGAATTTATCAGCGTCAAAGATTGGTGCCAGCTGGCAAATAGCCCCGCCACCCTCTTTTCTAAGCCCAGAAGCTACTTAGCCCTATTTGAGGATGCCAAGGTGTGCCTGAGCCCTGCAAATTGGGGTCCAGGCAAGGAAACCCCTGAAGGTCAGCTTTTTTACGATGTTGCCTCTACTGGTGGCTTTGCCGTCAAAGATTTACTTGCCCCACTCACTATTACTGGCTCAGTAGTGGCTAATTTGGGGCCAAGTATTGTTAAAGATGATGCTCTACTCGTTTTGGTAGATAAGCATCTTGCTCTCACTGAATCCTATGGTGATGAACGTTGGAAGCAATATCAATTAGGTGCTTGGCCAGATGCCCACAATTACCCACGGCAATCTATTGGTTCCAGACTACTCTCACTGTTCAAGACCGGCAAGATTGCAGCGCCACGTATCCAACGGTATACGCTTGAAGAACCTTTAATCGAAATTACAGAGCCTTGTATTTACTTAACCTTGCGCGCCCATGATGGCAATATCTTTCATTGGCTCTTTGAAGTATTACCTAGACTCAGGTGTTTAGATCTTGTTCCTCAATTACGGGATTTACCGTTATTAGTACGAGATCCATTAAATACTTTTCAAGAAACCACTTTACGCTTGATGGGCATCACGAATCGCATTCTGACTACTGGCGGCAAATCAGCAAAAGTAGCGCAACTGTATTTTGCTTCGATTACTTCACCACCCTCCATTCATCCTGAAACGGTGGCCTGGCTGCGTCAAAAGATTTTGGGATCTTTACCTTCATCCAAATCTGTCGACCGAAAGCTCTATATCTCCCGCAAAGATGCCAACGCCCGTCGTGTGAGCAATGAAGATGAAGTGATGAAGGTGTTGGCACCTTTAGGTTTTGAACATATTGTCATGAGTGCTCTCTCTCCGGCAGAGCAGATTGAGACCATGCGCAATGCTAAAACCATCGTGCTAGCGCATGGTGCCGCCGGGGCTCACCTGCTCTTTGCGCCAACAGAATGCAATGTAATTGAATTGCACTCACCTAAATGGCCTAATAGTGTGTATTTCACGATTAGCAAAGCATTGGGCCAACCTTATGGTTTCCTCTTTGGAAGACACCAAAATCGGCAACTCGATTACTCAATTGATGTGAAGCAGTTACTATCCATGCTAAACGCTACTTCATAATAGATAGATGCAGTCAACCAATACCCTCATTCAGTACTACTTGATTCATGGCACCGATGCCATGCGTGCGCCTTTTATGCGTAGTCAATTTGATTTATTTGGGATTCCACAAGATCATGTTCAGTGGGTACTAGCTCCTAATAAAGGCGATCCATTACCAGAGGGGATTTGCTCTAACCCCACACTTACTATTGGTCAAAAGGTAGTGACCTATAAGCATTACTTAATTCTCAAAGACATAGTTGAGAAGCGGCATCCTCTAGCGGTCATCATGGAAGACAATATTTGTTTTTATGACAATGTTCCCAAGAAAATTGCACAGTACTTAAGTGACTTACCAGAGGATTGGGGTTGCGTCTTTGATGGTGACATCTTAGGACTGCATTACACCGAAGGACCTGTGACTAAAGAGAAATCGGTATATCTCAAGTCCAATGAGAAAACACCACAATGCGATGGCGGTAGTCGAGGTGCTAATTTCATTCTCATGAACCAGCGTACCGCAAAATTAATGCTTGATCATTTTCTGCCCTTTGTGCATGTCTCCGATCACCAATACAACCACCTACTCAAAACCTTAGATATCAAATCGTTTTGGGCAGAACCACCCAATGTGCACAAGATCCCACGCCCCTCTTCTTGGAAAGAGGGCGAAACAAAAACAACTTGGCGTGGAGCTGTGAAGCGCTGGTTGCGCTCCTTCTTAAATTAATTTACATCAAAAGAGCTTATTGCCGGCTGACTATCCAGCGTTGGCTTGGTCAGCAATCGCTTGGCGATAGATCGCTTCGTACTGTTTTGCCACCACAGGATAGCTAAAAACATCTACCGCTCTTTTACGGGCAGCAATATTGAGTTGATTGGATTTTGCTAATTCAGAAAAAAGCCACTCAATCCCAATGGCTAAATCTTCTGCTTCAAAAGGTTTAGCTAAATATCCGGATACCTGATGCTCAAGAACATCCATTAAGCCGGTGGCATTAAAAGCCGCTACAGGGGTGCCACAAGCCAAAGCCTCGCTCGCTGTTTGACCAAATGCCTCTTGACGTGAAGGCACCACCATCACGTCAGCTGCGCTGTAGAGTAAACGTAAAGATACATCGTCATGTACATGTCCCATGTAATGCACTGGGAATCCCAAGTCTTCTGGCACTTGCGGTGCGTGCTGACCAAAAATGACCAACTCCAAACCCTGTAAAGGAGAATGAGTGGCTTGGGGTATGGCTTGGACTTTTGCTTGCGCCTTCTTTAGGAAAGTAAGCGCCTCACGAAGTAGATCAAAGCCCTTACGAGGGTCAGCTGCGCCACCAATAGCACCAAACATGAGTAAGGGTGCCTTAGCTGGTAAATGCAATAGCTCACGTGCAGTGGCCTTATCCACTGGCTTCCATACCTCTGTGTTCAGTGGGTTAGGCACTACATGCATTGGCCAACCCTGCATTAATGCACTTTGAGATGCACACTCCGTTAACCAACGACTCGGGGTCACGATATGAATAGGTTGAGAATGCTTCCACGCTTTTTTCTTGCGCTGCCAAGTCCATGCATTGAGATCAAATCCATTCTCGGATTTTGGGCGATTGCTGGAGTTGTATCCCGATCTCCAGCGTGCTGCGCCATCATCAGCAACATAGTGCTCGGCGCCAGAAAACGCCCACATATCGTGCAAAGTCCAAACTAAAGGTTTACGAAGATTGCCAATATCTGCAATAGAAAGCATCTCGCCATTAACCCAATGCAGATGCATGAGATCAACGGGGGCACTATTAAAGTCTTTAGCGCGATTGGTAGGTAAGCAGGCTAAAGAATGTGGCGTAGGGTTGCCATCCTTAACCAGTCGACCTATGATTCCGCCTAGGCCTGAATATAGCTTCGCCTTAAGCTTGCCCAGCGCACTACTGGGACCTTTTACTGTCCAGTCACCAATCACAGCCTGATTGACCACCATCACCGAATCCACTCCCGTTTCTCTCAGGGCAGAGTGGGTTCGATATGCCGCCCTTGGACCACCACCAATAGAGTCTGAGTGACTGAGTAGATAAGTTTTGAGCTTAGGCATGAATATTTTTTCTGGGACTAAGCCGGGTTCAATAATTTTTTCAGCGGCCTTAAAAACCGCTTCATAGTTTTAAATAAAGTAATCCCATGTACTTTCTCAAACACCATGAGATCTGCTGTGGAATTGGGTGCTTGTGACTTTGGATGTATCAGGGGAAATGATAAATCTGCAGGAATGGCCTCTAATAAAAAAGTAGGTTTTTGAGATGAAGTATGCGTTGCTGCTTCACCAAATCCGAGGTTCTCTGTTAAGTTTTGTGCTGGTGTAATGGTGACACTATTGGTACGCCAACAAGTGTAAGCACATTGATAATCCCAAGTATCCCGTTTGCCTGCGTACAACTCATCAAACAAATAGGTCCAATGAGAGACCAAGAGAGGTTGGCCTGGAAACACGGATTTGAGCCAGCCTTCTTGTTTAAGCTTGGGCCACGCTTGCATTCGCACATCGTAGTGCTGCCATGCTCGGCGCCAAGAAGCCCAACCCCAGATTAAGGCATTTTTCGAAAAGAAATAACTCTCATCCAAAGGTATTTTTCCAGGAATGAGATTAGAACCACTCACCATCCATACCGAATCATCGTGGCGATAACGCTCTAAGAGCTCATCACAATAGGGAAAGAAGCTGGGTAATGGCAACACATCATCTTCTAAGATGATGCCTTCAGGCTCATTCTCAAAGAACCAATCAATTCCGCTCGAGACGCCCATCTTGCAACCCAAATTACTGTCGCGAAAAAGGGTTTTGACTTCGCATGGCCAATCTACTGCGGTAGCAATCGCGCGAACCTGCTCACACAATTGCGCTTCGCCACTACGCCCTGCTCGTGGGCCATCAGCCGCCACATATAAACGTGGTGGACGTGCAGCCCGAATCGCCGCGAACACTTGCTTAGTGGTGCTGGGCCGATTAAAAACCAGAAAGAGGACTGGGCTATTCATAAGAGGATTATGCGGTCAGAAAAACTCAGGCGCACGAATTAATACTCCTAACCTGCGACCATCTACGCTGACACCCTGATTGCGGGGCGTGTAGCAAGTCGATAAGGTCAGTACTGCATCAATACTGCCATCAGAAACTTGCCCATTTGGCAAAACCACTTCAATGACATTTTTACCTGCCGCATTCCAGGTCACATTACTGCTAGCCATCACGCTCCAGCGATAACCAATAATTTGCAAATTGGCATCCAAAGGATGAATTGTAATTCCGGGGCGAGTAACTTCCACAGGCAAACGAATGCCATGAGCACCAGCAGGCAATACAAATCCCATCGTCTTGCCTGAGCTCCAGCCGTCTGCAGTCAAAGACTTAGGCACAAAACAGGCGCTTCCATATTGAAATGGAAAAGCAGTAAAAGACCGATACACCTCTACAAATGCCCCAAAGCCAAGTATTCCGCAAAAACAAGTGATCACGATACCTTTGAGCGTGTATGTGGGGCTCGATAGGGAGCTCTCAATGCGACCCTCTTGCAAGTCCTCAGCCTGATAAATGGAATACATGAGACCCAACAAGATCGACAAGAGAATGAGGTTCTCTCGGACTAAAAGGGAATGGGCATAAACATTACCTAGGAGAACAGCAAATAAGGCGATAGCCGCGGGAATCAGTGGCGAACGGCGGCGGGCGAACCAAAGCGGTGCGCTTAAAGCAAATGCGAGAGCTAAGCTACCGACAATTCCAGTCTCTGTCAGCGTCTGTAAAAAATAGTTGTGGGCATTTTCACCACCACGTACGCTAAGCAATGCAGATTGACTAAATGCCGAATTACTCGACATGCGGAAAAAGTCACCCAAGCCTAAACCCATTAGTGGAAAGGAGCCAAACATCCGAATCGCTGCAGAAAAGATTTCTGGTCTATCGCCAAAAATTCCACCAACTGCAGTAATGCTTGCAAATCCGCGCTCTTGTAATTGTGAAAGTAGATGAATCATCCAAAAACTCGATTGATTGCTATAAGCAAATAAAGTAATCAATGCCAACACTGCAAGCAAGCTAAATCCACCGGCTAGCGGATAAAACCATCGACGATGATTTCTCCATAAATAAATGGATGCACCGATAGTGATAGCCAATACGGCAATCAAAAATGAAAAACGAGACTTACTCAGAATCAAGCCTACCCAAGCTATTGCCATAGCAACGACTAGAATCCATCGCTGCATTGAATGCCCGCGATCCTGATAGCCGCCTCTCAGAAAGGCATACCAATAACCCCAGAGACCGACAACCCCAATGAGCATATGGGCTGCAAAGGAATGGATATCCGGCTGAAAGCCTTGCGCAGCATAACCAATGCGATCTTTTCTAAATTCCAAACTGGATTCTAATAAGCCTAGGCCCGTTCTCGCCTGAATGATGCCCATCAGACCGGCAGCAATAATGCCTAACATCAGGGGTAAGAAGATTACTTTATTTTTTTCTTGAGCGCTCTCTATCTGACTCAATTTCACCATGACTGAAATGAATGCAGCCATGGCAAGCGCAAATGCCATCCACTCGGCAAGTGGAAAAAAATCATCATGCCAACCCATGGGTCTAAAGTGCTGAAAATTAAATAACAGCCCCTTCATTGAAATTGGTGCAGCGGATTGCCAGGCATTACGCACAACCGCCAATACAGTAGAAGCTGTGATGACCAATAAACCAAGCGCAACCGGCCAAGGAGGTAAAAATTGAATGGCTGATTGCCAACGATGAGCCTTGGAAAATCTTGTACTGCTAGACCTAGTGCGCAGAATTTGTTGGAATAGCACCCCTAAGAAGAAGCCTGCTGCAAGATCAATTCCGGCGTTCGCTTGCGCTTGAATAGCAAGACTGAATAATGAATTGATCTGTCCATGTAGATTAGGACTGATCGGCACCAGAAATACAAAGCCCATCAGACCCCAAGACCCTGGCAACAGCCCTAAAACAAATGCAAGTACGAAATAAGAAACGGTAATCACAAATTGAGGCTCGGGCATTGTCAACCAATTATTTGCAAATACAGCAAGGGTCGCCACAAGAGATAAAACCAACCCAGATAGGGAAAGAGATAACCTCAAAGAAGCAAGAGTTCTATTGGCTTTAGCAAACACCGAATACACACCAAGCGAGGGTCTTAAATTGGGATGACGGAGTCATGGGTAGTTTTGCGCTCGTGAAAGCCACAATTTATGTTCTAACCCATTATTATAATTGAGGAAAATCATCTGGAAGCCCTCAAAAAGCTGATTCTATAACGGGGCATTTGTTTGAACTGCTGAGAATTCCGCCCATCCAGCCTTCTTTCATTAAACTAGTAGTCAAATTCAACAAAATCACATCTAGACAATCAGAATCCCATTCCCTTGAAAATACTTGTTACCGGCGCAAAGGGCTTCACAGGCCAGCATTTTTCAAAGCTTGCAACTGCAGCAGGCCATGAAGTGGTGCCACTGCAATCCAATCTCAATGAGATTGATGCCTTGGATGCTGAAGTTCTGAGAGTTTCGCCAGATTTTGTGATTCACTTTGCTGGCATCAGTTTTGTAGCCTCCAAAGACAATGAAGCTTTTTATCGCGTTCATGCCCTAGGCACCAGCAATCTCTTAAATGCTCTATTAAAACTAGAAAAATTGCCAAAGAAAATTTTGTTGGCTAGTAGCGCTACGATCTATGGCAATAGCGATAATCCTTTTTCAGTAGAAACACAAACTCCATCCCCCATTGATCACTACGCGATGAGTAAAGTTGCAATGGAGGAAATGGCAAAGACCTATTTTGATAAGTTACCAGTCATCATTGCTCGCCCTTTTAACTATACGGGCCCAGGACAACGAGATAATTTCCTCATACCAAAACTAGTAAAACATTTTGTGCAAAAGTTACCCGCGATTGAATTGGGTAATCTCAATGTTGAGCGTGAATTTAATGATGTAGCAATGATTTGCGATGCCTATTTGGCACTCTTACAGTTTGGTGAGCCAGGCGAAACCTATAATGTTTGCTCCGGTAATGCGAGGTCCCTGCAGGATGTAGTCAGTACATTAACTCGTATCACAAACCACCCCATTGAGATTGTGATCAATCCAGATTTCATCAGATCTAATGAAGTGCACCGTATGTGCGGTGACCCTGCAAAGTTAAATACTTTACTTAAACGCCATCATCTTGAGCTACGCAAAATTGATCTTGAAACCACTCTTGGCAATATGATTGCTAGTTCTGGGCAATAACGGATGAAAACCGCCTTTCCCAAGGTGGCTTTTGGTAGCACCCTTCTTGATCGAGGGCTTCATTCTGGGGGTCTTGATGGTATTGGCCAGTACTGCCAAGAGCTCTTAAATCAATACTCATTAAATCCCACAGAATTTGAAATTCAAGCCTTTTCTTTTGGCACAAATAAAACTTACTGCTCAGCGACTATATTGCCAAGTTATCCAAGTTATCTTGCTAAATCATTTTTAAGCGCCAATCAAGAAACCACTGCAAGACAATTTTTTGCTGATGTGGATGTAATTCATGCTACTGATCAGCTGATTCCTATTCGACACAATAAACCAATGGTCTCAACGGTGATGGATACCATCCCATTGAGTCATCCACAGTTTCTTCGCTCACACTCACGCTATCTCAAGCCCTTTCTGTGGAAAAAATTAACCCAGCAGTCCGATCACATCATTACGATTTCAGAGTTCTCTAAAAAAGAGATTAGTCGCTTGATGCATTTCCCCTTAGAAAAAATAACGTCCATACCCCTTGGAGTAGACAGTCGTTATTTTGAGAAAATTGCCAATGAAGATATTCAAAATACTTTAAATCGATTTTCAATTCATACTCCATTCTTCCTTTTTATAGGCTCTATTCAGCCGCGGAAAAATTTACTGCGCCTTTTAAAGGCGCATGCTTCTTTGCCTCAAAAACTAGCCACTGAATTTCCTTTGGTGATTGCTGGAAAATTAGCCTGGGATGATGGCCAAACTCTGAAAGAAATTCACAAAGGGGTAGATGAGAAACGCTGCATTTGGCTTGACTACATCAGCGACTTTGATAAACGCTGCCTATTACAAGCATCCCAGGGCATGGTGTTTGCAAGCCTATATGAAGGCTTTGGACTACCCATTCTGGAGGCCTTCGCCTCCAATACCCCGGTTATCACCTCTAATTGCACTTCAATGCCTGAGGTCGCTGGTGATGATGCCCTGTTAGTTGACCCGAACAATGTGGAAT
This sequence comes from Polynucleobacter sp. 15G-AUS-farblos, assembly GCF_018882445.1. Classification (GTDB taxonomy): domain Bacteria; phylum Pseudomonadota; class Gammaproteobacteria; order Burkholderiales; family Burkholderiaceae; genus Polynucleobacter. The sequence goes on from NZ_JACVOM010000004.1 coordinate 18,627, forward strand.
CTATTAGAGAGGCCTTACTAAGCTTGATTCATAACTCATCATTAGTCACAAGTCTCAAATTCAAAGGACTAAGTCAGGCTAAGAAATTTACCTGGGAACTAGTAGCAAATCGCACCCTGGACGTCTATAGATCGCTTCTTTAGAATGCGCTATATTTCTGTTCTGAGGATCTTTCAACAAGCAAAACTATTATTAATTTCCTCAATTACCTTAGGAGAATAAGATGAAAAAAATCGATCTGCGTAATTCAGTAACAGAATGCGCTCAGTCAGTCAAAAAAGAAAATGCTGGTAAATACTATAACTATGCAATTAAAGACTGCATCAAATCGATTGCAGCACAAAAGTAAATTTTTACTTAGCCAATAAAAAAGCCACCTAAGGGTGGCTTTTTCTTTAATACTGTTTTTCGCTATGGGGCAATTAAGCCTTCTTAGCGTAAGCAGAGCACCAGCCTGGACCAGCAACTTGCTTGCCAGCAAACAGTGAGCAACCACCAGCAGCAGAGCCTGGTTTACCTTGGTACAAAGCGCAGTTATCACACTTTTGACCAGCAGCGTACTTAGGAAATTTCGCTTTATCTACTTTAGAAGCATCAGCCTTGTAACCCAAAGCTGCTGCTTGCGGATCAGTTTCTGCAACCATTGCTTGAGCTTGAACTTTACCGTTCAAGGCTAATGTGCAAGCACCAGCAGCAGACAAAATCATAAATTGGCGACGACTATTTTTCATGTGAACTCCAGAGATCAAGTAAAAGATAAATGCTAGGAATAATTACTAAGATGAATCATAGTAGAGGAATACATTCCTCACTAGGGAAGCTGTAATTACTTGATTTATATAGATATTTTATTGAGAATAATTCTCAAAGAGATTAAAAGTCGTAAGTCATCCAGACTTACTATCTCCACCCTTTTATTTTCATGCAATCAATCCAGCGTTGATAATGTAAGCCAGCACTGGACTCTGGATAGTCTTCCTTGCACTCAGCCAAATCTTTACGAAAATTGTCTCGGTTATCTTTTGCAGGGTCTTGGTTTACAGAAGGGAAACTGGTGCAGGCACTAACAAATAAAAAAATACTGCTGCATATCAAAATCTTCAAGTAGCTTTTCATTTACTTCTACCTGAAGTCACGATATTCATATAGTCCCCGTGATTGCCACAGGCACGATCAAATGCAACATTAGAAAGAGACTGTTTTGAAGCGTCAAGCTCCTGAAACTGAGGTAGCTTACCTAGAGGTGCAAAGCTAAAAGTTTTTGCTTGGCAATTAGCGGTAAAAAGATAGTCTGATTTTTTAGTCAAATTTTTATTCAGAAAATAAGAAGAAATCCTCATAGAGCGAATATCTTTCTTGGCATCAACTCTCCTGATTTCATTATTAATGACATCATAAAAAATAGGTACATTGACTGTCGCATTGTCTGGGGTGATAACTGAATCCCCCTTGGGCTCCAGGGACTTTATCGCGTCTTTTACAGGGGCGCCCATTGAATCAACAAGCTTTGGCGGTATGTACTTCATTGTGCCCTCTTGATATAAAAAGTAATTAATACTTTTATCATCAATAAATTTACGGCCACAGATACGCGTACGAACGTAAGCTAAAGCAGTTGAAGGCTTAATTTTGATCCAGCCATACTCTAAGTTTGGCTTTTGTGGATTTTTATATGTTTCCTGGTTAGGCATCTTATCGGCATAAAAGATTTCTGACCACTGGTGGTTACCAAAGCAGTCAATTTTTTGTCGATATGGGCCAACCATAGTGGCATTGAATTGTTGCAAATTATCTTTGTCGGAGCGCGGCACAAAAAAAGCGTCGTAGCTAACTATTTCATCTTTATCTTGAGTCAAACTATAGGGGTCATAAAACCACGCCCGAGACGATGACTCTGCAAGCAATATCCATGTACGACTTTGATAATCCTCCAAATTCATTGGGGGTATATTAAAAAAAGGATGCTCTACAGGGACTGCAGTAATTTTATTTACCGGAGGAGCTGACGGTAAAAATGTACAAGCCGTAATTAAGATCGATAAGAGTAGGACGACTTTCTTCATTACCTTATTTTCGCTCAATTAAGGCCAGGAACTCACGACGTAAATTAGAATCCTTTAAAAAAGCCCCGCGCATCACGCTATTAATCATTTTTGAGTCACGATCCTTGACGCCGCGCCACTGCATACAGAAGTGATCAGCATCCATGACAACCGCCACCCCAACCGGCTTAATCTTCTTCTCCAGCATATCGGCTAACTCCACTACTGCCTCTTCCTGAATTTGAGGGCGGCACATGACCCACTCAGTTAAGCGGGAATATTTTGAGAGCCCAATGAGTGCAGAGTTCTTGCTTGGCAAAACCCCAATCCAGATACGGCCCATGATGGGGCAAAGATGGTGTGAGCAAGCACTGCGAACGGTAATGGGGCCAATAATCATCAGTTCATTTAAGCGACTGACATTGGGAAACTTGGTTAAGACTGGCTGCTCAACGTAGCGCCCATTAAATACTTCTTGAACATACATCTTGGCAACACGACGACTAGTATCCTGCGTGTTGTGATCGCTCTGCGTATCAATGACCAAGCTTTCCAGAACAGCCTGCATCTTCGCTGCAACCTCTTCTACTAAGCCCTCTAATTCACCTGGCTTAATAAAGGCTGAAATATTGTCATTGGCATGGAAACGGGCCTTTTGTGCCTGAATACGCTTGCGAATGATGACCGATAAAGGAAGTCCCTCTTCTGATTTTTTAACCGCCTTTATGGCAGTCTTGGAAGCAACTTTTTTTGCTGGCACTGTTTTAGTGGCTACAGTTTTAGCAGGTGATTTTTTGATAGGCATGAAGAATAGGTTCTCGGGTGATATTGAATTAGATCTGAAAAAAGAGGGCCACAACACAAAGAATACCAATCAACCATACGATTGATCTAGTTGTTGGCCAGTCAGCAACATAGCAAGCTAAATAGGCAATACGAGCTATGACAAAACCTACCGCTAATACATCAATTCGGATTTGCGGAACCTGCGATATAGAAGCAATAATCACAGCTGCAAAAAAGAAGGGGAGCGATTCAAAGAGATTGGCTTGTGCAGCATTTGCACGCGCCCGAAATCCCGTCTGCTTGGCTAGCCATTCACGTGGCTGCGCATTGTCGTAATTATCAAAGCCTTTTTTGGCAATGCCAGCTGCGACGATAGGGAGTAAACCCATCACTAATACACAAAAGTAAGCAATCGTCATTTTGCAGAATCCTTATTCTCTGTAGCTGCTTTTTTCTTAGAACCAATTCGGGATTCGGTGCCATTCATCAGGTTCTGAATATTGCTGCGATGACGCCAAATCAGCAATATGCAAACTACTAGAAGCGCTAAGCCCATCGGCTGCAAGCCAAATAGAAAAACAAAATAGATGGGGCCAAATATTGCCGCCGCTAATGCTGCCAAAGAGGAGTAGCGCATAAACATGGCCACAATAATCCAAGTACTTAAAGTGGCTAGACCCAAGATCCAATTAATGCCAAACAAAATACCGCAGGCTGTCGCAACGCCTTTACCCCCTTTAAAGCCATGAAAGATCGGAAATAAATGGCCTAAGAAAACGGCGATCACGACACCACATAAGACCCATGAACCTAAAGTAGAAGTAAGCGACTCATCACCCAACAGAATGCGAGCCAATATCACTGCGATGTATCCCTTGAGAGCATCGCCTATTAAGGTCAACACGGCCGCTAATTTATTTCCTGTACGCAGCACATTGGTAGCTCCTGGATTACCAGAGCCATAGGAATGGGGATCAGGCAAGCGCATGCATTTGCTCACCACCACTGCAAAAGAAATTGAGCCAATCAAATATGCGATTGGGATCAAGAAAAGGGCTAAATTGGAATTCATAGTGCTATCTTAAACAGTAATGGCTTTATGCAGGCATCAGGACTACAGAAGCCTCTAGTTGGCACCCCATATCGGCTAATAAGGACACAATCATCACTCTGCACTAACTACCACGGGGGTGATGTTGTTGATGAATCGATTTCAGACGCTCTCTAGCAACATGGGTATAGATTTGAGTTGTCGAGATATCAGCATGGCCCAAAAGCAGTTGCACCACCCTTAAATCGGCTCCATGGTTCAGGAGATGGGTTGCAAAGGCATGGCGCAGGGTATGAGGTGATAAGGCCACTGGAATATTGGCGATCGTGGCATACCGCTTAATCAGAGCCCAAAATGCCTGGCGAGTTAAGCCCGTTCCAGTATGGCGCCCAACAAACACGGCATCAGTCGTTTTTCCCTCTAGCAGGATCGCTCTAGCTTCTGCCAGATAGCGGCGCAACCATTGCCCCGCCTCTCCACCAAACGGAACCAAACGTTCTTTACCGCCTTTACCATTAACCACCCGCACCACACCCTCGTTCATACCAAGCGCAACCGTCTTGAGAGAAACAATTTCAGAGACACGCAAACCACTGGCATACATCAACTCCAACATAGTGCGATCACGCAATCCAAGAGGAGTTTCAATATCTGGTGCATTCAATAAATTCGTGACCTGATCTTCGCTCAAGGTTTTTGGAAAGCGCATCGCTTGCTTGGCTGCACGCATTCCAATACAAGGATCTGATTTAACTAAATTAATGCGGAGTGCATGACGATAGAAGCGTTTAAAAACTGTCAGCCTGCGATTGGCGGTAGTCGCTTTATCGGCACGACGAAATGCAAAGTAAGCGGTTAAATCTTTTTCAGTAACTCGATATAAGTCAGCGCCAGATTGTTTATGTAGCCACTGCGCTAGAAGCAATAAATCACGGCGATAAGCCGACAAACTATTTTGTGCCAGACCGTCTTCCAACCAGCAGGCATCACAAAAGCGCTCAATAGCCTCTTGGCTTGCAGGCGCAATGTCAGCAGGCACTGGCTTGTTGCGAGCGCCTGCCAATCCCTCTTTTTTAGTCACGGAAGTTATTAAAGCCCAATGGCGCTTCTGTAACTTCTTTGCGCAGTAGATTCATGACTTCTTGCAAATCATCTCGTTTGCCGCCAGTGACACGCACAGCATCACCCTGAATACTGGCTTGCACTTTGATCTTGCTATCTTTAATAATGCGCACGACTTTTTTTGCTAAATCAGAAGTAATTCCCTTTTGGATCTTCATGGTTTGCTTGCGCTTATCGCTACCGATCGTTTCTTTTTTATCATCCTTTAAATAACGGACGTCTACATTGCGTTTAGCCATTTTGCCAAAGAGCACATCACGAACTTGGCCTAATTTGAAATCATCATCGCCAAACAAAATTAAGGTTTCGTCTTTTTGCTCTACTCGGCTATCGGAGCCCTTAAAGTCAAAACGATTGCTAATCTCCTTATTGGATTGCTCAATCGCATTTTTCAGCTCAACCATATCCGGTTCGCAAACTACGTCAAATGAGGGCATATCAACTCCTTGTTTATCTTTTGTGATTCATCTCTACTGCAAGAGTGCATTGTGAGGATTTTCCAGAAATTTCTCCCGAAAATCCGAAGACGAATAAGATTGTGGCATGAACCGTGCAAAAAATGCGCCTCTGTCACCTAAATTGATCCCCAATCTTGGGCTCAAATCTAGGAATACCTTCGGCCTCGAAGTCAGTGCCGAGCGCGCCTTTGAAATTACCCAGCCAGATCAAATTCCGGCATTGATGGATGAGATTGCACGAAATCAATGGGCTTGGCGAGTTTTAGGCGGTGGCAGTAATGTCATTCTTCCGCCTGTTTTATCTGGTGCCACCCTGCTGATGAATATCACTGGCCAAGAGGTCACCCAAGAAGATGTGAGTGACACCTATCTTTTAGTTGGTGCTGGTGTGAACTGGCATGAACTGGTGCAATGGACGCTGACCCATAATCTCCCCGGCTTAGAAAATTTGGCACTGATTCCGGGAACAGTAGGCGCAACGCCTATTCAGAATATTGGCGCCTATGGTGTTGAAGTGGCCCAATATATTGAAAGCGTGACTGCGTTTGATACCCAATCGAATACCTTTGCCACACTCTCAAACAAAGACTGTCAATTTGCTTATCGCGATAGCCATTTCAAACAAAACCCTAATCAATACATTGTGACTGAAGTCTTGTTTAAATTTCCTAAGGCTTGGCAAGCTCGAGTGCATTACGCCGACCTAGCCAAGTACTTTGCAGATCAATCCAATACCGATCAAGATCCAAGCCCACAAGAAATCTTTGATGCGGTGTGCCAGATTCGGACACAGAAATTACCCGACCCGAAAGTAATCGGTAATGCCGGTAGCTTCTTTCAAAACCCGATTGTCAGCGCTGAGCAATACAACACTCTTATAGAAAAATTTCCGAATATCGTTTCTTATCCAGATACCGCAGGCAAAAGAAAGTTGGCTGCTGGATGGTTAATTGATCAATGTGGCTTTAAAGGCAAGCGCCTAGCAGAAGCAGGTGTTTATGAAAAACAAGCGCTCGTGATCGTGAACCACGGTGAAGCGAGTGCATCGGATATTTTGAATTTAGCAAGGCAGATACAAGAGGCTGTTCAAAAGCAATACGGCGTCACACTGGATATCGAACCAAATATTCTTTGAGTTAATTGCGCCCTACTCCTGAATCTTGACTTCGCTTAGTCTCACGTTTGCCTTACCCTTAGCTAGGCGGATCTCATACATAGGACCCTCAGTGAGCTCACCTGGCTCACGAACAGCATGCAAACCCTCTGAGACATTGAGCACCACTGCATAACCCCGCTCCAAGGTACGTTGTGGATTTAGCAATTCAAGTTGAGACTGAAAATGGACTTGATTGCGTTTCCATGAATCCACCCTCACCGACCAAGCTTGATTCAGGCGCTTCTGCCATCCTTCGATTTGCTCACGCATGCGATCTGGATTAGGTAATGCATGGCTTAAACGCAAAGCCAATTGATCTAAGGTTTGCGCCTCACGCTCTACTCGTTGACGAACGCGCTGTAGCATCGCTTGCTTAATCGCCTCAAGCTCTTGCAACATTTGATCTTTACGTGGCGCCGCCAACTCAGCCGCTCCCGTTGGTGTTGGTGCTCGCAGATCTGCAACAAAATCTGCAATCGTGACATCGGTCTCATGACCCACACCACTCACAATCGGAATGCTCGACTCTGCAATGGCATAAGCCAACTGCTCATCATTAAATGCCCAAAGATCTTCAATGCTGCCACCACCGCGCACCATCAAAATGACATCGACTGCATTTTCTTTTTCAGCCGCCTTCAACGCTGAAATAATTCCAGGAGGGGCATCAGGTCCTTGCACAAGTGTTGGATAAATCACAATCGGAATATGAGGCGCTCTTCTTGCTAAAGTGCTCAGCACATCTTTTAAGGCTGCAGCTTGTGGAGAAGTAATGATGCCGATTGCTCTTGGATGAGATGGAATATCCCGCTTGCGATCAGGATCAAATAATCCCTCTTTAGCTAATTTGGCTTTGAGTTTTAAAAACGCTTCATACAAACCACCCATGCCGGCGCGACGTAATGTTTGGATAGTCAGTTGGATATCGCCACGCGGAACATACATCCCTAAGTTAGCGCTTACCTCAACCAAATCTCCAGATTGGGGCATAAAGCCAACTTGTCCGTTACGTCCACGAAACATGACACATTTAATTTGGCCTTCTTCGTCCTTCAACGAGAAATACCAGTGCCCACTGTCATAGGCCTTGAAGTTGGAAATCTCCCCACTAACCCAGACGGTATCGAAACGCTCCTCCAAGGAGGCTGCAATGGCGCGGTTCAGATCGCCAACAGAGAGGATTTCCCTTGATATTTCCGACATTTTTTCTCTTTATCTACAAAAACATAAGGCTTGGAGGGCCATAAATATCCACAGAGCCGTATAGACCCTAGGGCTAGTAAAAATAAGTAAGTAATCACTCACCCAAAACGTCTCATAAATCCAACAGATAAAACATAAGCCATTGATTTATATAGCTAAAAAATAGGCTCTATTTTTTCAAAAACAGCCCAAAACAAAACTTGCCCACAATCAATCAATGACTTACACCCCATTCTCAAAAAAGTTACGCACAGAGTTATCCACAGGCTGGCTTTCAGAAAACGGTTTTTTAATTCAGCTAAAGTACTGAGCTTATGTACTCAATCTTACTGTCTGCTGGCTGGCCCATCTGGCCTCTTTTAATCATCTCCATTATTGGGCTGGCTATTGTCATTGAGAGAGCGTGGTATTTACGCCAAATCCAGGTATTTCCAAAAGATTGCTTGGAATCCGCCTTTGGCCTCGCAAATGCCATTTCCAGTGGCAAATCCATATCCGAATCCGAAATCACAGCCATTAAACAAAGTTCGCCAGTGGGCAACCTATTTGCCTGCGTCTTACGTGAAAAGTTCAATGGTGCTAGCGCTGACTCCGCATTAGAAGAATTACAAGCAGCCGCTCAAACTAGCTGGCTTAAGTTGGACCGCTATTTAGGCGCTCTTGCCACCATCGCTACTGTTGCCCCTTTGCTCGGATTATTTGGCACTGTTGTTGGCATGATTGAAATCTTTGGTAGCCAAGGTACTGTCAATGGGATCGCTGGCAGTCCACAACAACTTGCTCACGGAATTTCAGTAGCGCTTTACAACACAGCCTTTGGTTTGTTGATTGCTATTCCCGCATTAGCTGCGTGGCGTGGATTGCGCGCACTTGCCAATCAACGCCAACGTGAGTGTGAAGAGTTCACAAGACAGTTATTTAAAAAACTCTACCCGAATACCATCACAACGCCATGAGCTGGCTGAACGCTTCCTCTCACAGAAAGTTTTCCCTCGGGACGATTGCCTCTCCTGCTGAGCCTGAAATTAATCTCATCCCGTTTATTGATGTCTTGTTAGTAGTCTTGATTTTCTTGATGATCTCAACGACCTTTACTCGCTTTCAAGAACTCGCAATTACTTTACCTACCGCTAACGGTAACGAGTCTCAAGCCGAGATAAAACAAATTCATATTGCAGTCAGTCGTGATGGCCGATTTGCTGTCAACGGCAAAGTTGCCGATCGCGCAAAGCTCAGTGCCATGCTGTCTCAAATGAGCAATCAAGGTGCATCGAGCAAAGAAACACCTAGTGCCATGCAAGTTAATATCGACGCTGATGCTAGAGCCCCTCATCAAGCAGTCATGAGCGCACTAGAGGCTGCTCGTGATGCCAATCTATCGAATATTGTGTTTAGCAGTCAAACCAAGAAATAAAGAAAGACAACACAGCACATGTCTTTTTCTTTCTTTCGCAAAGCACCCCGATTTTGGGAAAGACGTGGTCCAACCAGCTTACTCTTGTGGCCACTGTCTTGGATCTATGGATTCATTCTGCGCGCCCGCAAACTGATTGCCGACTTAGGATTATTTCAGCAAGAGGCTTGCCCGGTACCAATCATCATCGTCGGCAATATACGCGTAGGTGGAACCGGCAAGACGCCGATTGTGATTGCCATCGCTGAACGCTTAAGCCAACTTGGCTGGAAGCCCGGCATTATCAGTAGAGGTTATGGCTCCACATCACAAACAGCACCCCTACAAGTTCATAGCGATTCAGATCCATTACTGGTTGGTGATGAACCTGTCTTAATTGCCACGCGCACACAAAATCAATTTCCGATTTGGGTTTTTCCAAAACGCAAGCTCAGCATTCGGGCTTTGTTAAAGCATTCGCCTGAAGTCAACGTCATCATCAGTGACGATGGTCTTCAGCACCAAGGTTTAGTGCGTTGGCCTGCCCGCGAAGGCGGTCGTGATATCGAACTCGTAGTCCGTGATGCAAGAGGTGAAGGAAATCGCTTTTTATTGCCTGCTGGCCCCTTACGTGAACCAGCTACGCGAGAGCGTGATGCCACCCTCTTAATGGGTAAGCAATCATCTACCCCGGTGGCAGGAATTGCGGATGAGTATTTCTTAGGGCGCAGAGCGTTTACTTTGAGCAGTACATTAGGCTTGCCTTATCAATTAATCAATCACGGCAATACTCAATCACTCGAAGCGATTGCGAATGAGTATCTGCCCAACAAAATTACTGCAGTAGCAGCTATCGGCAATCCTCAGGGCTTTTTTGATGACCTACTCAAGAACGGAATCGCGGGCAAATGCATTCCCCTCCCAGACCATGAAAAATTTACGGCCGAATTCTTTGAGTCACTGAATGCTGCTTGTATTCTCATTACTGAAAAGGATGCTGTTAAATGTGCCCACATTCAGGATGAGCGTATTTGGGTGGTGCCCATGAATTTGCAGATTTCGGATGACTTAGCTGACTGGCTGCAATCCATCCTACAAAGACCCGATCCAAACCGTTACACTTTGTAGTAACCACCTCTATTACGAAACTCGAACATTATGGACAAACGCCTTCTTGATATTTTGGTCTGCCCTTTATGCAAAAGTCCTTTGCATTTAGATGCAGAGAAAAAAGAGCTTATATGCAAAGCAGATCGCCTGGCTTATCCCATTCGTAATGACATCCCCGTCATGATGGTGGATGAAGCGCGTAGCTTAAGTGCAGATGAAGTCTAAATTCATTCAATCTTCATTCAATGAACTCTCCATTTAAAGCCACTGATTTTTTGGTGGTGATTCCGGCAAGACTGGGATCCACTCGCTTACCCAGAAAGCCACTAGCTGACTTAGGTGGTAAGCCGATGGTCGTGAGAGTTGCAGAGCGTGCCAAACAATCCAATGCGCAAAGCGTAGTGGTTGCTACAGATTCAGCAGAGATTCAGGCGGCTTGCGATGAGCACCGCATCGAATGCTTGCTAACAAGCCCTGATCATCCCACAGGTACAGATCGCATTGCAGAAGTTGCGCAATTACTCAAACTACCAGCAAATACCTTGGTAGTGAATGTGCAAGGAGATGAGCCGCTCATTCCCGCGGAACTCATTAATCAAGTGGCCCAAACCTTAGCGGATAACATCAACTGTGCCATCTCCACAGTTGCAACTCCGATTGTGGATCTTGCAGAAATTGCGAACCCGAATGTAGTAAAGGTAATTCTGAATCGCGCTCAGGAGGCGCTCTATTTTTCTCGAGCACCGATTCCATTTGTACGTGACCAAAATATAGATCTCAAGATCACCCACTTACGCCATTTAGGCATCTATGCCTATCGTGCCGATTTTCTTGAGGCTTACACTCGTTTAGAGCCTGCTCCACCAGAGCAAGCAGAAGCTTTAGAGCAACTCAGGGCGCTTTGGAATGGCTATCGAATTGCCGTGCATATTGCCCCTAAGGCGCCTCCTGCAGGGGTAGACACCCCCGAGGATCTTGAAAGAATCCGGCAAATTCTGAGTAAATCTGAATATTAGGGTTTACTTGGGGATAATCCTAGGAAGAAGTGATCTAGCTTCCTTACAAAATACAGGACAATTACAGGTCTTCTAAGGGGAAAATAATGCGGTTGATTCTGCTCGGTGCACCAGGTGCAGGCAAAGGAACTCAAGCTCAGTTCATTTGCGAAAAATTTGCTATTCCACAGATCTCCACTGGAGATATGTTGCGTGCTGCGGTGAAAGCTGGCACAGAACTCGGGATTGCCGCCAAAAAAATTATGGATGCTGGTGGTCTTGTTTCAGATGACATCATCATCGGTTTAGTTAAAGATCGCTTAACTCAACCTGACTGCAGCAAGGGTTACTTATTTGATGGTTTCCCAAGAACGATTCCGCAAGCACAAGCCATGAAAGATGCTGGCGTGCCAATCGACTACGTTTTAGAAATCGATGTCCCGTTTGATGCCATCATTGATCGAATGAGTGGTCGTCGTGTTCATCCAGCGTCTGGCCGTACCTACCACATCAAATTCAACCCACCAAAAGTTGAAGGCAAAGATGATGTCACTGGTGAGCCATTAATCCAGCGTGATGATGACAAAGAAGAAACTGTTCGTAAACGCCTCCAGGTCTATAACGATCAAACACGTCCATTAGTGGAGTACTACTCTAGCTGGGCAGCTCAAGCCAACCCTGCTGATAAAGTAAAAGCGCCAGCCTATCGCAAAGTAAGCGGGACAGGCAATGTGGAAGATATTACTGCGTCAATATTTGCTGTTTTAAAATAACTGATATCACCCTAAAGCAATTCAAGCAAAAGCATGGGGCATCAAATTCTCAATTTATCCATCGGCATAATTTGCTGATGGATAGTAAATAAGCAATATCTGAAAACTATCCCTATCCAAGCCACCATGCGTCTATCTGTAATCATCCCTTGCTATAACGAAGTGAATACGATTGACACCATCATTGATGCTGTCAATGCCGCACCATATCCAGACAAAGAAATCATCATTGTTGATGACTGCTCAAAAGATGGCACACGTAAAAAGCTAGAGTCTGATATTGAAAAATCAGGGCGGGTTAGTAAAGTGATTTATCACGAGATAAATCAAGGAAAGGGTGCCGCCCTTCGAACTGGCATAGCCGCTGCTACTGGTGACTTGGTAATTATTCAGGATGCGGATATGGAATATGATCCCAATGAATATCCATTATTGATTGAACCTATCCTGAATAATCGAGCTGACGTTGTTTTTGGTTCGCGTTTTTTAGGTGGCAATGCACACCGTGTTTTGTATTTTTGGCATAGAGTAGGAAATGGCTTCCTAACCTTGTTATCCAACATGTTCACCAATCTCAATCTTACCGATATGGAAACCTGTTACAAGGTTTTCCGAAGAGAGATTATTCAGAGCATCCAGATTGAAGAGAATCGTTTTGGATTTGAGCCTGAGATCACTGCCAAGATTGCCAAACTCCATTGCAGAATTTATGAAGTAGGCATTTCTTACTATGGCCGCACTTATGACGAGGGTAAGAAAATTGGTTGGCGTGACGGCGTCAGAGCCATCTACTGTATCGTCAAGTATCGCTTTAAGTAGTTATAAGTTACTTCAACTCTTTGAGCGCGCTCTCAAAGGACTCAATATCAGCAAAGCTTCTGTAGACCGAAGCAAAACGGATATAAGCCACCTTATCTAAGCGTTTGAGCTCACGCATTACCAGCTCACCTACGCGCTCACTTGGGATTTCTTTTTCACCTAAGCTGAGTAACTTTTCTTCAATACGCGCAATCGACTCATCAACAGAGTCTGATGACACTGGACGCTTACGCAGAGCCAACTTAATAGAACTAGCTAACTTATCATGACTGTATTCAACACGGCTGCCATTCTTCTTTACGATTGCTGGTAGCGCTAGCTCAACTCGCTCATAGGTGGTGAAACGTTTATCGCACTTAGCGCAACGGCGACGGCGACGAATGGTATCGCCCTCGTCAGATACCCGGGTATCTAAAACCTGGGTATCGTCGTTATGGCAAAAAGGGCAGCGCAATGGGTGCTTTCTTCTCTTATCTTATCTTCTCTTACTTAGCCGTAAACCGGGAAGCGCTTTGTTAACTCAGATACTTGAGCACGAACCTTAGCAATATTGTCTAGATCATGAGGATTATCTAAAACATCAGCAATAAAGTGGCCGACCTGTCTTGCTTCAGCCTCTTTAAATCCACGAGTCGTCATTGCTGGTGAGCCCAAACGAATACCACTAGTCACCATTGGTTTTTCTGGATCATTTGGAATGCCGTTTTTGTTACAAGTAATGTGTGCGTCACCCAATACTTTTTCAGCTTCTTTACCAGTCATCTTCTTGGCACGCAAATCCACCAACATCACGTGTGAATCTGTACCACCAGAAACAATCCGCAGACCACGCTCAATCAGCGTTTCTGCCAAAGCTTTGGCATTGGCAACAACCTGCTTTTGGTAACCAATAAATCCTGGTTCTTGCGCTTCTTTAAATGCGGTCGCTTTGGCAGCAATCACATGCATCAATGGACCACCTTGCAAGCCAGGGAATACCGCTGAGTTAATCGCCTTCTCATGTTCAGCCTTCATCAAGATGATGCCGCCACGAGGACCGCGCAAGCTCTTATGGGTTGTGGAAGTAACAATGTCAGCATGCGGTACAGGGTTTGGATAAACGCCAGCAGCAATCAGTCCAGAGTAATGCGCCATATCCACCATAAAAATCGCGCCCACTTCTTTTGCTAACTTACCAATACGCTCCCAATCAATTACTAGGGAGTAAGCTGATGCACCGGCAATAATCAATTTAGGTTTGTGCTCACGCGCTAAACGTTCCATCTGCTCGTAATCAATCGCTTCGTTTTTATCAAGTCCATAAGAAATCGGATTGAACCATTTACCGCTCATATTCAATGCCATACCGTGAGTCAAGTGACCACCCTCAGCCAAGCTCATGCCCATAAAGGTATCACCTGGTTTTAAGAATGCCAAGAAAACCGCTTGGTTTGCAGATGCACCGCAATGGGGCTGAACGTTAGCAGCCTCAGCACCATAAAGCGCTTTAACTCGATCAATCGCCAATTGCTCCGCTACGTCCACGAATTCACAGCCACCGTAATAACGCTTACCTGGATAGCCTTCAGCGTACTTATTGGTCAATTGAGAACCTTGAGCCTGCATTACTGCTGGCGAGGTGTAGTTCTCGGAAGCAATGAGCTCAATATGGTCTTCTTGACGACGATTCTCGTCCTGAATCGCTGCCCACAATTCTGGGTCGGTTTTAGATAAAGTGTTTTGACGGTCAAACATAGCGATAATCCTGGAATAGTTGAACTGCTTTAGTAAAATCAACCTACATCATACAAAATCCACCATGCACACTACACAAGACCTTTCATTCCTCTCCCTAGTCCTCAATGCCAGCCTATTAGTCCAGTTCGTAATGGTGTTATTACTGAGCATGTCGGTTGCCTCTTGGACCATCATTTTCAAGAAAACGGCCATTTTGAGAGGCGTCAGAAGGGCTACAGAGCGTTTTGAGCGTGATTTCTGGTCTGGTGGCGACTTGGGCACCCTCCTCGAGGCAGCGCAACGCAATACCCGCAGTGATGCCGTTTTAGAGCGCATCTTTGAAGCAGGCATGCAAGAATTCCTCAAAGTACATGAAATCGATGCTGCTCGTCGGGCAATGAAAGCAACCTACCAAAGGGAAATGGATCACTTAGAAGCGAATTTGCCATTTTTAGCTTCTGTCGGATCTGTCTCTCCTTACATCGGCCTATTCGGAACCGTTTGGGGAATCATGAACTCCTTCCGTGGTTTATCGAATGTACAAAATGCAACCTTAGCTGCAGTGGCTCCCGGTATTGCAGAAGCCTTGATCGCTACAGCGATCGGTTTGTTCGCAGCGATTCCTGCAGTGGTTGCTTACAACCGCGCAGCAACCGATGTTGATCGCCTCTCGATTCGTTTTGAAACTTTTATTGAAGAGTTCACCAATATTTTGCAACGTCAAAATGCTAGTCGTTAAGAAAAAATAAATCATGGCCGGCTCTTCATTACGCAAATCAAAACGTCGGGCAATGTCCGACATTAATGTGGTTCCCTACATCGATGTGATGTTGGTGCTTCTTGTTATCTTTATGGTGACAGCGCCGATGGTCAATCCTGGCGTAGTCAATCTACCGACGGTAGGCGGCGCTAAGGTGCAATCACTACCACCCGTCTTTCTGACGATTGATGCAAATGAAAAAGTCATCGTCCGTAAAGATGGTGAGCCCGTGCAAACACTAGATAAATTTGAGCTTGGTGCTTTTGCTAGATCTCAAGCTGAGAAGTCTACTGAGCAGCCTGTTGTCTTGGCGGCAGACAAGTCCATCAAATACGAAGTAGTAATGGATGTAATGTCTAAGCTCAAAGAGAATGGTGTTAAACGGGTTGGCTTAGCGGTAAAGAGTCAATAAGAAATTCATCTTGAGCAAACGGTACTTTCCGCATCCTCATCATCAATGACTAGCGCACAACTCTCCCAAAACCCATTTGGTCAACACGGACGTGATGGTCGCGGACGGCCCGCCAAACAAGAAAGCACCAAACGCGCATTTACCTTTTCATTATTTGCCCATTTAGGTCTGCTGGCTTTTTTAGTGATCGGTATTAGCTGGAATAACAGCACTCCTTCTGGAGTGGAAGTAGAACTATGGGATGCCTCACCACAAGTGGAAACTCCTCCAGCCCCAGAACTGAAAACTGAATTCAAAGAAGAGGCGGCCGATATTGCCGTCAAGAAAAAGAAAGTAGAAAAAGAGCCTCCTAAAAAAGAGAAGGAAGTTGTCAAAGAACAGCCCAAACAAGCAAAGGTAGTTCCTCCAAAAGAAGTGCCTAAAAAAGCTGAGCCGCCGAAAAAAGTGGAAGCACCAAAACCCGCTGCGCTCACTCCAGCACAAATCAAAGCGAATGCAGAGGCCGACAAACGCCGTGAAGCAAGTATCGCTAGCCTCCGCGGTATGGCTGCAAATGATGGCGGCACCGGAGGCGCTGTTGGTAGCGGAGTTGGCGGTGGTGGCAATGCGCCGCCTGGCTGGAGTGATAAGGTGATTAAAAAAGTGCGCTCCAATATCACCTTCAATGCCGATTCCTTTAAAGGCAATAAGCAGACCATCATTCAGGTGCGCTTAGCACCCGATGGCGCTATCCTATCTAGGACAATGACAAGTAGTAGCGGCGATAATGCATGGGATCAAGCTGTGTTGAGCGCTATTGATGCAACGCAGAGTTTGCCAAGAGATGACAACGGACAATTTCCGACATTAACACCTGAACTGAAATTAAAACCAAAGTAAATATCAAAACATGATGAATTTAATCGCACGTACTTTGCAAAAAACCACTCTGATTCTGAGCGTAACAGTGCTCGGCTTATGGAGTCTTCCAAGCTTTGCGCAAATGAGTATTGAGATTACCGGTGTTGGGCAATCCCTCTACCCGATCGCCGTCATGCGCTTTAAAGACGAAAACAAATTACCTGCGAGTGTGACTGACATCATTCGCCAAGACCTTGCACGCAGCGGCTACTTCAAAAATACCGAAAATGGTAATGCGAGCGAGAGTGATGAAGGCACTCCAAACTACAAATCTTGGGCTGCTCGCGGTGCAGATGCTTTAGTTGTTGGATCGGTAGTACAAAAAGGCGCTGATCAATTTGAAATTCAATACAAGCTATTTGATATTCGCAAATCCCAAAGTCTTGGTGGCCTCAACATCAATTCCAGCGCAGATAATTTGCGTGCAGCTGCTCACAAAATCGCCGATGACATCATCATGAAGCTCTTAGGCGAGCGCGGCATCTTCTCTACGCGCCTGTCTTATGTCATCAAGGATGGCAAACGTTTCCGCCTCGTAATCTCTGATGCAGATGGCCAAAATATTCGTAATGCAATGTCTAGCGGTGATCCGATTATTTCTCCATCATGGTCACCTGATGGCAAGAAGGTAGCTTACGTATCTTTCGAAGATCGCAAGCCAGTGATTTACGTCCATGAATTAGCCACTGGTCGTCGTATCGCCCTCTCTAATCAAAAGGGAAATAACAGCGCACCAGGATGGTCGCCTGATGGCAAAAAATTAGCCATCTCCCTATCCAAAGATGGCAATACCCAAATTTATGCCATCAATGCGGATGGGACAGGACTACAACGACTAACGCGCGGCACTACGATTGATACTGAGCCTCAATACTCTCCAGATGGTCGCTATATTTATTTCACAAGCGATCGTGGCGGCAATCCCCAAATCTATCGTATGAGCGCCGAAGGCGAGCAAGTTGAGGGCGCAAAACGTGTGAGCTTCAAGCAAGGCTTTGTGACATCACCGCGCATTTCTCCTGATGGAAAATACTTGGCATACATTGCCAATGTAGGCGGCGCATTCCGCCTCTACATCATGAATATGGCGACCGGTGAGACTCAGGCATTGACCAATGGCACTACTGATGAATCTCCTTCATTTGCTGCCAATGGAAAATATGTTCTCTATTCCACCAAGGTTGGCGGCAAACGCGTATTGGCCGCAGTGTCTGTTGACGGTAATTCCAAACAGGTCTTAAGCATCCCAGGTTCTGACGTTCGTCAGCCATCCTGGGGTCCCTTCATGGATTAATAAGACCGCTTTAATCCGAGCGGGTCACCCTAATTTTTATAGCAATTTAGTCATTTCTAACCCTCTAGGGGGTTAGAATATTGGCTATGGACGCATTATTTGGCTAATTTGTAGGAAAAAAGGAAAGTAAATGAAAATCTCAATCGCACGTCGCGCCGCCACACTGGCACTCTTAGGAGCTACTGCTCTTTTGGTAGCTTGCTCATCTGGCGTGAAATTAGACGATGTTGAAGGTGCTGACGGAAAAAGTAACTTTAGTTCACAACCATGGAACGATCCTAAGAGCCCACTGTTTGAGAAAAGCGTTTACTTCGGTCTTGATGAATACACCGTTGAAACCAAGTACCAAAAAATGTTATCTGCTCATGCAGCTTATCTTAAAGCAAATACAAAACAAAAGATCATTATTCAAGGTAACACCGATGACCGTGGTACAGCTGAGTACAACTTAGCATTAGGTCAACGTCGTTCTGATGCAGTTCGCAAGTCACTGAACTTGATGGGTGTTTCTAATGATCAAATGGAAGCAGTCAGCTTTGGTAAAGAAAAACCAAAAGCAGATGGTAATAATGAAGCGGCTTGGGCAGAAAATCGCCGTGCTGACATTGTTTACATCTCTAACTAATGGTGAAGTTTTCTACTCTTAATAAACAAACGCTCTCACGAGCGTTTTGTTTAAGTGCTTTTGCCTTTTCCATCGGTTTCTCAAGCAATGCTTGGGCGCTGTTTAATGATGACGAGGCGCGCAAAGCCATCCTCGATCTGCGTAAAACACTTGCGAACACACAGCTTGAGCTCCAAAGCCAGATCGATAAGCTCAAATCAGAGAATGCAGAGCTACGGGGAAAGATTGAGAACATAGAGAAACAAGGCGAGGATATTTCTAAAAGCCAAAAAACCTATTATCAGGATCTCGATAATCGCCTTGGCAATTTTGAACCGCGCACCATCACCGTTGAAGGAGTGAGCGGTGTAGTTCAGCCAGCTGAAAAAAATGCTTACGACGATGCCTTAAAAGCATTTCAGAATGGAAGTCTCAAGAAAGCGGATACAGATTTTTCTAGCTTCATCTCCCGTTTCCCTAAGAGCCCATACGTTCCGCTAGCGATGTTCTGGGGCGGTAATAGCAAATATGCCAATAAAGACTGCAAGGGTGCGACTACCCAATTGCAATCTTTGATATCTCGCTATCCCAATCACCCTCGTGTTCCTGCGGCATTGCTGACAATTGGTAATTGCCAATTAGAAAGCGGTAACAAAGCAGCTGCCAAGAGAACATTTATTGAAATTGTTGCGCAGTACCCAGACACGGATAGTGCAAAAGATGCTCAACGATTGATTTCAGCAACGAAGTAAGTGTAAGTATTAGCAATGTCTTCGTTGTCTGCAGCCTTTACATCTTTTGCTCCCCGCAAACCAAATGCGCCTGCAGTCATCCTCTTTTCAGGCGGTCTTGATTCCAGCACCATACTGGCCTTAGCTAAAGATCTCGGTTACGTCCCCTATGCACTTTCTGTAGGCTATGGACAACGTCACTCCTCTGAGTTGGCGGCCGCAAAACATATTGCAAAGCAGATGGGGGTTATTCGCCATGAAGTGGTGAACCTAGACCTCACTCGTTTTGGTGGCTCAGCACTAACGGATTCTGCAATTGCAGTGCCAACTACGCCAGGTAAAGATCATGAGATTCCGGTGACCTATGTTCCAGCCCGGAACACGATCTTGCTGTCACTTGCACTGGGATGGGCCGAATCACTGGGCGGCTTAGATATCTTCTACGGGGCTAATGCAGTTGATTACTCCGGCTACCCAGACTGTCGCCCTGAATATGTCGCCTCATTTGAGGAAATGGCTAACCTAGCTACCAAAGCAGGTGTGGAAGCCATCAATCATGAAAATCGCTTTCGTGTGCATGCCCCCATCATCAGCATGAGCAAAGCCCAGATTATTGAACTAGGAAGTACCTTAGGCGTGGATTACTCGCAAACTGTTTCTTGCTACCAAGCCAATGATTTAGGGGAAGCATGCGGCGAATGCGAATCATGCCGTTTGCGACAAGCAGGCTTTAAGCAAGCAAACTTACCCGATCCTACAAGGTATCGCAAAAACTAACTCACGCTGCACGTAACTCATCTGCTTGTTGTATTAAGCTTTGCGCAGGTATTCCCAACATGGAATGGAGTTTCCAAATCATTTTCAATGTTAATGGCCGTTTGCGATTTAGGATTTCATACACACGATTCAGCCCACCAATCATTGGCTGCAAATCCTTAGGAGTTAAGCCGGCTTGCTCCATGCGAAATTTAATAGCTTCAATAGGATCGGGTGGGGCAATATCGTAATGTTTAGCTTCATAGGCTTCAATTAACATTATTAGCATTTCAAAGCGATCTGCTTTTTTAGTTCCGGGCAATGGCTCATGATCCACAAAGTCAGATGCCTCAGCCAATGCTGATTCGTATTCTTCCTCGGTGCGAATGGGTCTTAAATCTTTCATATACCCTCCATCTTCACTGTCTTAGCATCAATGCTGTCATATGCGGCATGGCTACCTATAAATTTTATATAAAGCACGCCAATTCGGTAGGCAACCGCCACAATTAACCTGTAATCATTGCCCTTGATATTAAAAACAACTCTGTTATTACCAACAAAGCTGGCATTTCTATATTGATTTTTAATATCTTGGGGAGACTGCCAATTAGCACTAGCTGCCTCTTCATACCAGGCTTTTAAGGGTTGTTCTGCGCTTTTATGAACCACCCAAAACTGTATTAAGTGCTTTTTGGCTATAACTCTCATTCACCAATTATAGTCCCAAATTGGGACTAATGCAAGTAGGGTTAAAGCGACTTCTAACTAGGGCTGAATGAAATTCATCATGCGCGCAACATAACGCGCAATTAAGTCAATTTCTAAATTGACTGCATCACCTTGCTTTAACTTACCCAGTGTAGTGTTCTCGAGTGTGTGCGGAATGATATTGATATCTACTAAACATGCATTAGCATTATCTTCCGTTTGATTCACGGTCAATGACACGCCATTCACAACGATAGACCCTTTGTAAGCCAAGAAGGCTGCTAAAGCTTTGGGTGCTTCGATACGCAAAAGCCAAGAGCCATAAGCGTCCGCTGCGACTTGCGCAAAATGATCCACCTTACCAACGCCATCTACATGTCCGCTCACCAAGTGACCACCTAAGCGATCATTGAGACGTAAGGCCTTCTCTAAATTGACGGGGCCTGTTTTATCAAGACCCACAGTCTTGTTTAAAGATTCACGTGAGATATCCAAAGCAAAGGTATTAGCTTCCAGTTGGGTTGCGGTCATACAAGCACCTTGAATGGCAATGCTATCGCCTAGCGCCACGTCATCTAGATATCCGTCTGGTACTTCAACAAGCAAATGTAATCCATCGCCCTTTGCTTGAGCGCTTTTGATTTGACCTACGGCGGTGATGATTCCTGTGAACATAGTGAGATTTTAATTCCGAATCAAACGTAAGCGTAAATCAGGGCCAAAGAGACTGTGATCAATGATCTGCCAATCTTGACGCTGCTCTAATCCCTGCAAAGGTGTGATATTTGCTATCCCGATGCCATCCCCCATCAAGAAGGGCGCATAGTAGAGAAGTAATTCATCTACGCAGTTTTCTCTCAACATAGAGCCATTTAATTTATAACCCGACTCAATATGAATTTCATTCATCTCGCGCTCTTGCGCAAGATAAGCAAACAATCTTGGCAGGTCTACTTTGCCCTGGGGGTTAGCCATTTCGATGATCTCAACCCCACGCTCCTGAAATAGTTTTGCTTTTTGCTGCAGCTCAGGAGTATTCAAATGAGCACAGATAATCATCACGCCAGCGCCATCAAGGTGATTGAAAATCTTTGCAGCTGGTGGTGTTTCTAATTTGGAATCCACAATGATTTTCCAAGGCTGACGATAGGTATCGACTTCTCTCACATTGAGACTGGGATCATCTTCTTTAACAGTACCAACACCAGTCACAATCGCACAAGCTTGTGCACGCCAGTGATGTCCATCAGCTCGAGCAAGTGGGCCAGTAATCCATTGACTCTGTCCATTTGCTAAAGCGGTCTTGCCGTCTAAACTAGCAGCAATTTTCAATCGCACCCAGGGCAAGCCACGGGTCATGCGAGAAATAAAACCTCGGTTCAGCGCTTGCGCATCTGCCTCAAGCAAGCCGCAGCGCACATCAATACCAGCAGCTTTTAATCGCTCTAAGCCTTTACCTGCAACCAAGGGATTTGGATCTGACATAGCTACTACTACCATCGCCGGCTTTGCTGCAATGAGTGCATCAACACAAGGAGGAGTTCGTCCGGTATGGTTACAAGGCTCTAAGGTCACATAAACCGTTGATCCCTCAGCGCTAAAACCATTTGCCTTAACATCCGCTAGAGCCTGAATCTCTGCATGAGATCCGCCTACCTTTTGGGTATGTCCACGACCAATCACTTGCCCATCTTTCACGATCACACATCCAACACGCGGATTGGGATTGGATAAATAAAGTGCTTTTTGAGCCTGGGCCAAGGCCTCGCTCATCAATTGGTGGTCAACTGCGTTATACATGGGTCTATTAAAACCGATTGTCTAGCTCGGTGCCAAATTTGGGCTAATTTCAGGCGATACGGCTTATTTACAGCCCTTCGAATCTGTACTGGGATCACAGATCCGCCAACGCCCGCCGCTTCCCATAATCAACTGCCGCTCTAGATGGGGTGCTTTCTGATGCCCTAGGATTAAACGATTGGCCACAAACCCACCTTGACCTGTTTTAGCAGCGCCAGCGGCATTAAACAAAACGCCTTTTTGATTGGAGTGCGGATCACTAAAGCCTTTACCTCCACCCTTAAAGTAAATGGGATAAATTCCTTCTTGTGAAAACCAATTCCGAGTATTGCAGTCAACTTGTTTAGTCTTACCTAAACAAGCGCCCTTCACAAGCCAACCACTCTCCCACTGATTTTCCTTGCGGGGGCTGATGAGCACCGGGGTACCTAAATGCAAAGCCTGATTACGAGCAAAGTGGGCATGTGCAATAAATCGCCTAGCAATCGTTTCGATTTCTCGTTTAGCAATTTGCTCTTGCAGAAGTGGCATTGTCATCATGGCCATGATCGCCACAATCAATACCACAGCCATGAGCTCCAAAAGACTTCCCCCAAATTGTTGGTGGAATGATTTACTCAAAAGATTGCCGCCAATTTAAACGAGTCGCGATGCCTGTTTTTTCATCCAAATAAACATATACTTGAATACTGGGTTTTTGCTTACTAGAAATCAGCCAAATATTTTTTCCAGCAGATTGGATGAAGCAATGATTTTCTGTCAAGACCGTAATTTGAGAAATATTCTGCTCGCACTCCATGACGGCTTTTTCGGCTGCGACAAAATGACGATGTGCAGCCCTCATGGTGCTTGTCTCAATTATGCTCAATGCCGTCATGCGCTCCAAATAGCTAATTAAAGAAGACACCAGTAGCAAGAGAGCCAAGACCCAAGCTAAGATCACAGCAGGTTCCGCGTAGCAAAAGTGCGTTCCAGATCTACATTCAAGGAACGGCCATCGGTCATCTGAAGCCTAATGCGATAAAGCTTTTGCTCGCCGCTCCTTGCAGCATGGGATGAATCCATCTCTTCGATATTTAATGTATTCACGCCATTCATCAGCGTCGTATTTTGTATGCGCCCTTGACGATCCAAAGACTGGCAGATCAAAGATCCTCCATTGACTTTTGCGCCTTTAGGAATACCCGCTTGACGCTCTACTAAAAATCCTTGGTAAGCCATCTGATGTTTTGTGCGATCAGATGTCATGGTATTGCCGATGCAATCCAAATCGGCTTGACCAGAAAGTCCATGATGTGTTTTTAAAAAGTCGGAACCACGATAGCCCGATTTTTTCTCAACGAGAATGAACTGTTTCGTATCAACTTTTTTACTACTAACAGTAGACGTATTGATATTGCGATAACCCGCCATACGAATAGCGCGCCCAATCAACTCAAGTGCCCTATCACCATCAGCTATGAGTGCTTGAGTTTTCTCATACTGAATTTGTTTAGCTGCCAAATCTGCGCTTGTTTTTAAGAGGGGCTTCAGTAGCACTAGGCATAGCGCGAGACCGACTAAGCACTCGAGAAGATTCATGCTTTACAGATCCATGAGCGTGAGATCTTGCGTGCTCGCTAAGTTCAAAAACATCAGATTCCTTTCTCAGTTGTACTTTTTCGGTTTGCAGCTTGGTCTGGTGCAGAGCCAATCCTTGATAAATCTGGACCATTCCCATCCACGCTCCCACGATGAGACTCATGGCAAGGAGAGCCTCAAGCAAAACAAAGCCCTGTTGCATCTCTTTTTTCTGGGGAATACTAATTGGTGATTGCGCTTTGGAGAAATGACGGGCTATTAAGGGCATACCTCATTTTCTAGATACACTCGGCCTTCTAAAACACCTCTAAGAGGCTCTTCCTGTCGGAAAGTTGGGGTATTACTGTAAGAGATCACCGCAATTGCCTCATCAGCTTAAAATGGAGAGCTATGCCAAATAAACTTGCCCCTACCGAAGAAATCATCGCCGAGCTCCGCGCCGGGCGGATGGTCATTTTGGTTGACGAGGAAGATCGTGAAAATGAAGGTGACCTGGTCCTAGCTGCCGATCACGTGACTGCTGAGGCCGTCAATTTCATGGCCAAATATGGCCGTGGATTGATTTGCCTTACTCTGACCCGCGAGCGTTGTCAGCAATTAAACCTTCCCCTCATGGTGCGCGATAACGGCACCTCTATGGGTACGAATTTCACAGTTTCGATTGAAGCTGCCACTGGGGTGACTACCGGTATTTCAGCAGCAGACCGTGCGCTAACGATAAAAACTGCGGTCGCGCCTAATGCAAAACCTAGTGATCTCGTTCAACCTGGTCACATCTTTCCATTGATGGCCCAACCTGGTGGCGTTCTGATTCGCTCAGGTCACACTGAGGCTGGATGCGATCTGGCAGCTATGGCTGGTTGCTCACCAACTTCTGTCATTTGTGAAATCATGAAGGATGATGGCAGCATGGCTCGTCTTCCTGATTTACTGGAATTTGCTCAAGAGCATCAGCTCAAGATTGGTAGCATTGCCGACCTCATTCAGTACCGCAGCCAACATGAAAGTATTGTGGTGCGCGAAGGTGAGCGTGAATTTACTACCCCTTGGGGAAAATTCAAGGGTGTTATTTATCGCGACAAACCCAGCTCATGTATTCACATTGCCTTAGTCCATGGCCAACCTACTGAAGATCAAGAAACCTTGGTGCGTGTTCACGAGCCGGTCACTGTATTGGATTTCTTAGAAGCTAAAGTCAGTACGCATTCATGGCCATTGGCTCAAGCTCTGCAACAAATCGCTAGCTCAAAGGCAGGGGTTGCAGTTCTACTCAACGCCTCTGGCATTGCAGCTCCGAGTGATGGTGACTGGTTAGCGCAATTTCAAAAACTGAATGGCAGCAAGACTGAAGACTCAACACCATTAGCCCGCAAAACTGATTTCAGAAGTTATGGCATTGGCGCACAAATTCTTAAAGATATTGGTGTTGGCAAAATGCGTTTACTTGCTAACCCCAACCCAGTACCAAGTCTTTCTGGCTACAAACTAGAGGTGACTGGTTATGCCCCCTATACTGCTCCTCATATAGAAAAATAAACATCATGACTAGCTCAAACAATGACTTTGTTGGCGTCTTAGCAGCCGATCTGAACGGACAAGATTTACGCATTGGTATTGTGCAAGCGCGTTTTAATGAAGAGCACTGTGTGGCACTCACCAATGCATGTATCACTGAACTCTTGGCTCTAGGCGTTGCACAGGAAGACATCAAACTCGTGACCGTCCCTGGAGCATTAGAAATTCCATTTGCACTACAGAAGTTAGTAGAGACCGGTGAATTTGATGGCCTTGTTGCACTTGGTGCAGTGATCCGCGGCGAAACCTATCACTTTGAGTTGGTTTCAAACGAATCTGCTGCGGGCATTACACGCATCTGCCTTGAATCTGGACTGCCCATCGCGAATGGCATTCTCACTTGTGATACTGATGAGCAAGCGCACGTTCGCGTTGATGTCAAAGGCGCTGATTGCGCCAAAGCAGTAGTAGAAATGGCCAATCTGGCTTTAGCATTGACTCCTGATCTCGATATTGAGATCAACTCTAGCGAAGAGTAATGACGAATATGTCTAAATCTGGCACCACTCCTCCAAATAATCCCGCATCAAAAGACGGTAAGCCTAGCGCACCAAAGCGCTCCCTCACTCCACGACGTCGCGCACGTGAGTACGCCCTTCAAGGTGTATACCAAAGCCTAGTGATGCGTCGTGCGGGCAGCATTCCTAATAAAGCTGCTATCGCCAAGCAATTAGCAGAAGATCCTGCGTTTCGTCGCTGCCAACATGAGCTCTTTCAGGGTATTTTTGAAGGCGTACTGGATCGTACAGATGAGTTTGAAGCCATCATTACACCAGCCCTGGATCGTCCAATCAATGAGCTTTCACCTGTGGAGCACGCGGCCCTACTCATCGGCACCTATGAATTAGCCGCTGACTTGTCCGTACCTTATAAAGTGGCAATCAACGAAGCAGTCGAATTGGCGAAGACCTTTGGCGGTACTGATGGTCATAAATACGTTAATGGCGTATTGGATCTCTTAGCTCAAAAACTACGCAGTACTGAAATTCAAGCCAGCTAAGCACCATCAGCCATACGGCTAAGCCAAAGCCCCCGAATAGATGTAGATAGGGGGCTTTTCTTTTGGGCCTCCCAATGATCTATACAAGCATCTATACAAGCGCTATACAGCAGCTAGGCACCAGATATACAGCATCTATACAAGTATGATCTCTGAGGGATAAAATGATTTTTACTTTCCCTTAACCCCCAAGCAGCAACTATTTAAAGCGCACCATGACAACTGATATTCGCAAGCTCTTAAAAGATCCAAGCCTGTTTAAAGAAGAGGCTTTTATTAACGGCAAATGGGTTAAGTCAAGCTCAGGGAAAACCTTCCCAATTAATAATCCCGCTAATAATGAAATCATTGCGCAGGTTGCTAATTTAGATGCAGCAGATGCAGACAAAGCGATTGCCGCTGCGAATGCAGCCTTTCCTAAATGGAAGAGCATCACCGGCAAGGAACGTGCTGGCTTAATGCGCAAATGGTTTGATTTAATCCTGCAAAACAAAGATGACCTGGCCATTCTGATGACCTTAGAGCAAGGTAAACCCCTTACCGAGTCCGCAGGTGAAGTAGTTTATGGCGCCTCTTTTATTGAGTGGTACGCAGAAGAAGCGAAGCGAGTTTCTGGGACTATCCCCACGACAATTTGGGGTGACAAACGCTTCATGGTGCTCAAGCAACCAGTCGGCGTATGCGTAGCCATTACACCTTGGAATTTTCCCAATGCGATGATTACCCGCAAAATTGCACCAGCAATGGCAGCAGGTTGCACCATCGTCATCAAGCCTGCAGAACAAACACCCTTGTCGGCTTTAGCATTGGCTGAACTGGCGATTCGCGCTGGCATTCCAGAGGGCGTGATGAATATTGTCACTGCTGATGCAGACCAATCTATCGCGATTGGCAAAACACTTTGTGCTTCACCCGTAGTTCGCCACCTCTCCTTTACAGGATCGACTGAAGTGGGTCGTATCTTGATGTCTCAGTGCGCACCCACCGTGAAGAAGCTAGGACTTGAGCTCGGCGGTCACGCCCCTTTCATCGTATTTGAAGATGCGGATATTGATGCTGCAGTAACTGGAGCGATTGCTTCCAAATATCGCAACTCTGGACAAACTTGTGTTTGCGCTAATCGCATCTATGTTCATAAAAAAGTACATGATGCCTT
Source organism: Polynucleobacter sp. 15G-AUS-farblos (assembly GCF_018882445.1). Classification (GTDB taxonomy): domain Bacteria; phylum Pseudomonadota; class Gammaproteobacteria; order Burkholderiales; family Burkholderiaceae; genus Polynucleobacter. The sequence goes on from NZ_JACVOM010000004.1 coordinate 46,531, forward strand.
TGTAGAAAAATTCTCTAAGGCTGTACAAACCATCAAAGTAGGCAATGGCATGGATGCGGGCGTCTCTCAAGGCCCATTGATTGATCATGCTGCCCTAGAAAAAGTAGAAAGACATATTGCAGATGCTCTCAGTAAAGGTGCTAAGTTAGTCACAGGCGGCAAGCCTTCACCTTTAGGCGGCACTTTCTACGAGCCAACAATTTTGGCAAACGTTACTAGTAATATGCTGATCACTTATGAAGAAACCTTTGGTCCCGTAGCACCAATTATTCCTTTTGAAAGTGATGATGAAGTAGTTGAGTTAGCTAACAATAGTCAGTATGGCCTTGCATCCTACTTCTACAGTCGTGATATCGGTCGCATCTGGAAGGTTGCTGAAGCGCTTGAGTACGGCATGGTTGGCGTCAATAGCGGCATCCTTGCCAATGAAGTCGTACCCTTTGGCGGAGTCAAGCAATCTGGCTTAGGCAGAGAAGGTAGCGTCTTTGGTATGGATGAGTACTTGGAGTTGAAGTACGTTTGTATTACGCTCTAAGAAGGCTGAGTTCTTAGAGTTTCGATTGACCTAGTTAGCCTTAACCTTTTTGTAGACTAAATCCCAAACACCGTGGCCTAGCTTGATGCCACGGCTCTCAAACTTGGTGACCGGCCTATACGCCGGTCTTTCTACATAGCCAGCGTGTACAGTATTGAGTTGCTCGAGCGTAGGCTTAAATTCATTTGAAGACTCACCCTCTTTTGCAGCATCTGCTACACCAAAGGTCTCAATCTGGATTTGCTGCGCAGAGGTATTTTGCAAACTTACTTCTGCATTGAGAACCAGCAGCATTTGCTCCGCATAGTTATGCCAGTCAGTAGCCAAATGGATATAGCCACCCGGCTTTAGGCGAGATACCAATAACTTCACAAAGTCCGCCTGAATTAAGCGGCGCTTGTGATGACGTTTCTTATGCCAGGGATCGGCAAAATAAATATGGATACCGTCTAAAACATTCTCGGCAAGCATTTTCTCCAAGACCTCAACTGCATCATGCTGAATGAGTCGAAGATTGGTCAGCTGCGCTTCGCCAATCAACTTGAGCAGCGCCCCCACACCAGGGGTGTGAACCTCGATTGCTAAAAAATCATCATTGGGTCGAAGAGCGGCAATTTTGGCCGTCGTCTCACCCATGCCAAAACCTATCTCGAGAATCTTTGGCTTGCTTGAGCCTTGGAAAAGGTCCTGGAGATCAACGCGCCCATCTACAAAGGGGACTAAAAATTGAGGGCCCAACTCATCAAGAGCGCGCTGCTGACCTGCGGTTGTTCTGCCCGCCCTTAAAACAAACGAGCGAATACGCTCTACTGGATACGAAGGCAAATTAAGCCAATACCTTCCTAAAGTAGGCGATCGTCTCTTTGAGGCCATCTTCCAAATTGACTTTAGGCTCCCAACCCAGCTTGGCCTTAGCCAATTCGATATTGGGTTGACGTTGCTTTGGATCATCTGAAGGTAGCGGCTCAAATACCAATTTTGATTTACTGCCAGAGAGACGCAAAATGGTTTCAGCCAATTGCAGCATCGTAAATTCACCAGGATTACCGGTATTCACTGGTCCAGTAAAACCTGCTTCAGAATTCATCATGCGAACAAAGGCTTCAATCAAATCATCCACATAGCAAAAGCTGCGTGTCTGCTGACCATCGCCATAAATCGTGATGTCTTTGCCTTCCAAAGCCTGAACAATAAAGTTGCTCACCACACGACCATCATGCGGGTTCATGCGAGGACCATAGGTATTAAAGATACGTACGACCTTAATATCTAAGCCATGTTGACGGTGATAATCAAAAAATAAAGTCTCAGCGCAGCGCTTACCTTCGTCATAGCAAGAGCGAATCCCAATTGGATTTACTCTTCCCCAATATTCTTCAGGCTGAGGATGTACTTCAGGATCACCATAGACTTCGCTGGTAGAGGCTTGCAAAATACGTGCGCGAGTGCGCTTGGCTAGACCCAACATATTGATGGCGCCATGGACACTCGTCTTGGTTGTCTGCACTGGATCATATTGATAATGCACAGGAGAGGCCGGACAAGCCAAGTTGTAAATCTGATTGGTTTCTACGTAGAGCGGAAAGGTCACATCGTGACGCATGACTTCCAAATTAGTATTAGACAATAGGTGGGCTAAATTTTGCTTAGAGCCAGTAAAAAAGTTGTCTACGACCAATACTTCATTGCCCTCTTTTAAAAGTCTTTCAGTTAAGTGCGAGCCCAGGAAACCTGCGCCACCAGTAATGAGAATTTTGTTCATATTGTCTGTCTTTAATTAAAGTACTGCTAATTTTACGGCATCAATCACTTAGTGATGAGGCGAGTCCCAGCCGGCCGAGCGATAAGCAAACACCACTTCAGCCAATACAAATGCCAATGAGGTCATAAAGGACACTAAACCCAGCACAAAGGTCCAAATCACATAGGCTGTTTGCATTGATTTCACAGCTCCGGCCTGAAAGAAGAAGAGCTCAAGCACTGTTAAAGAAATAAAGAGGCCGCTCAAAACATCAAAAAAGATCGCCGCAGTGCACAAACGACCACGAGTCTTTGCCTCATTGGCCTCAATCCGCATTTGTGCACGCACTGCATCGGTCAAATTTGGATCTGAATGAATCAGTTTTTGAATTGATCGCATGCGATCTACTGATCTGGCCAATCGCGTTGAAATTGCATTGAGCAAAGTAGCCACTGCTGTCAATAAAAAAACAGGTGCCAAGGCTAGCTGAATATTATTTGTAATCGCATCAATGGATGCATCCATATTGATTCCTAAAAGTCTATCGATAAATTAATGAGACCAAGCAATTAAGCCGGTATAGGCCGTAATCAGTACTAACAAACCAAAGGCGATTCGGTACCAAGCAAACGGAACAAAGTTGTGATGGCCTACATAACGGATCAGCCAGCGCACACAAATAAAAGCAGAGATAAACGCCGATATAAAGCCAATCACAATCGCTAAGCTATAAGCCCCAGAAAAGCTCACAGGGGATTTCCAAAGCTTGAGTAATTCATATGCGGTTGCTCCACCAATCACTGGAATCGCCAAGAAAAAAGAAAACTCTGTTGCAACGACTCTTGGAATACCAAACAACATGCCGCCAATAATGGTGGCGCCTGATCGTGATGTACCGGGAATTAAAGCAGCGCACTGCGCAAGGCCAACCTTGAGGGCATCTAAAGGTGTTAAGTCATCCACTGAGTGAATGGCTCTTTCTGAAGGGCTCAGATGAAGCTGTCGACGCTCTGCCCAAAAAATCACTAGGGCACCAACAATAAAAGCTGTAGCAACTGGTATGGGGGCAAATAAGACTGCCTTAATGTGTTTGCCAAATAAGAAACCGAGACCCATCGCCGGAATCGAGGCAATCAGCAGATTGAGCACAAAACGACGAGCAAGCGGACTCGTTTGAAAAGAGGAGGCAACGCTCAAAAGCTTATGGCGAAATTCCCAACAAACCGCCAAGATGGCACCAAACTGAATGATGACTTCAAAAGCCTTACCGCGGTCGTCATTGAAATCCAATAAATCCCCGACCAAAATCAGATGCCCTGTACTGGAGATCGGCAAAAACTCCGTTAAGCCCTCGACCACCCCCAGAATTACCGCTTTAGCAAACAAAATTAGATCCATGGGCTAAATTTTATAGGTAAGCAGGCAGGATTTAGACTATTTGGCAAAATAGCTCAGAAATGAGCAATTTCGATAAATTAGCCTTAAACTGCATGGCACATTGAATAAGCTTCTGAATTACATGATCCCAAGCCGCCCCCACCTTCCTCAGATAACAGCATTCAGCTTGATTCTGAGTCAAGCACTCGGCCTTGGATGGGGATCAGACAATGCTTGGGGACAAAGTGCCAATGGCGCACCTCCATCACTGCCGTCAACAGTCAGTGTTCAATCACTCACTGGTCTTGATAAGCCGCCACAGTTTCTAGCAACACCTAAACCAGCAATACCCCTTCAAGCAACGCCCTCTAATGTAACTGGGGGTAATACTGGGGTAGTAGATAGCAATCGCATGAGCGATTTAATTTCTTTGTATCAAGAGGCTGCATTTAGCGATCCAGTATTAAATGCAGCTCGCTTTAATTACCAAGCAAGCAAAGAACTCTATTGGCAAGGTCTTTCACTATTGCTGCCACAAGCCAATGCAACACCCGGTGGCACTCGTTACTTCCAGCATGGCGCTGGCTCAACTGCAGTCTCAACGACACCGGGCAACTCCCGCGTTTTCGATCAAAAGAATTACACAGTCACACTCACTCAGCCTATTTTTAACCTCACCGCGCTAGAAGCCTTTAAGCAGGGTGATTTAAATACCAAGCTGGCTGATATGCGTTTCTATTTAGCGCAACAAGATTTAATTATTCGCGTATCGCAGGCTTATTTCGATGCATTAACAAGCCAAGATAACGTTGCGCTCTATCGCAACAAAAAGAGCTTGATTAAGCAGCAACTCGAAATTGCTCAAGCAAAATTTGATGCGGGCCTGGCAACGATTGTGGATGTTAATACAGCACAAGCCGCTCTAGATTTAGCGAACTCACAAGAGATTGCAGCGCAAGCTGATTTGATAGTGAAGCGTGGCGTACTCGAGCAGCTGGTGGGCCGCCCTGTTGGTCTACTCAAGCCCTTGATTAAAGAAGCCAGAATTGATGGTGTAATTCAGGATCCGCGCACTAAAAATAAAGACGCCAAAAATATACCGATTGCTGAAAGCGTAAATCCGCAACTGCCTCCAGGCCAAACCTTAGACGACTGGATCAGGCAAGCAGAATCGGCAAACTTTAACGTTCTCGCTAGCCAGCTCAGCGTGAATTTAGCTGAGAGTACCTATCGTGGCTCGCAAGCCTTGAACTATCCGTCTATTAACTTGATCGGTACGAGTGGCTACAACACTTCTAACGGTACTCCGAATAGCTTTCAACCAAACAATACCAACGTATATAACAACACGATTGCCTTGCAAATGAATATCCCATTGGTATCGGGTGGATATGCCAGCTCTGTCATTCGTCAGAATGCCGCTTTAGTTGATACCGCCAAAGCCAACTTTGATAATGCAAGGCGGACCGCAGCACAAAATACGCGTGCAGCCTTCACTGGCTTTTATGGTGGTCTGGCTAGCGTCAAGGCATTTGAAGCAGCAGAGCGTTCCTCTACTTCTGCACTAGAGTCCAGCAAACTCGGCTTCCAAGTGGGTACCTTAATTAACATCGATGTGTTGATTGCTCTAGATACTTTGATCAACACCCGCTCACAATTGCAACAAGCGCGCTACAACACTATCCTCAATGCAATTAAATTGAAAGCAAATGCTGCTGCGCTTTCGGATGAAGACCTTATTTCTATTAATACTCTACTGCGTTAAGAGTAAGGTATTTAGCACTTAAAATTAGTGCTTAAGTAGGTCGAGTCAGCAACTCTAAAGAAGCTTTAACAACTTCAGTAGCATCTGGTGGTGATTGCATATCACCTACATTACGAATGTGATAAGCCCAATATCCCTCTGTCTTCCAACGCGGAGAATCGCAATAAATTTCTATAGTGGGTAGGCCCATTACCGCTGCTAAATGGGTTAAGCCGGTATCCACCCCAACAGTCAGAGCAGCGCCTACAATTACCTTGAAGGCATCTTCAATCGAAAAGCCTGGAGGTACCAAAGCATTGGGAATCTGTTTGGCCAATGCAACACTCACAGCCTTTTCAGCGGAACTGCCCCATGGCAAAACCACTTGATAACCACGACTCGCCAACTCTTTACCCAAAGTAATCCAAGCCTCATTAGACCAACGCTTCGCTTCTCGCGCAGTCGAATGAAAAAATAATACGTACGGTGTTTTTAATTCTGGCAATACAGGCTTAGCCAAATTGACCTGTATTTGTGATCCATAAAACTGAGGACTATCACTACGCTGAATCGCAGGCCAGTCCAATGCAGAGCACATCACCATACGCGAACGGTCGACGGCATGGGTCTGCACGGGAACTTGCACTAAGTGTCCGTAGAAAAATCTAGCAGCTGGCTCGTAACCTGAAAACTCCGTAGCATTAGCTAAACCCGCCACTACTGCATTGGGTGACTTATTAGCTAGTGCGCAAACAAGAGCGGATTTCAATAAGCCCTGGGTCTCAATCACAGTGTCATAAGTCACTGCTTGCAACTGCTTCTTAAAAGCAAAAAATTGTTGCCAAGTGGAAAGCTTGAAAAGATGTTTTTTCCAGCGCCGCAAGCCAAAAGGAATAATTCGGTCAATTCCCTTAAAACCTTCTCTAGTGCGCAATGGTTCAAGCAAGTGAACGTAAGCTTCCTCTACAACCCAATCAATTTGCGCATTCGGTAGACGCGCTCGTAAATCCCAGACCAGCGGTAAATTGTGAAGTACATCCCCTAGAGAGGAGAGTTTCACTAAGAGGATTTTGGGTGCAGCAGTGCTCATAGGAGCATTATCTTATTTTTTACTGCAAGAAAGATTTAAAACTTGGGTGCTGCGTCCCAAGCCAAGCCATTCAGGTCTTTGGCGTTCATATTCGGAGTAATTCCGGCTGGTAAGGGCCACTGCACACCAACACTAGGATCATTCCAAACCAAACAGGCTTCACTCTGAGGATGATAGTAGTCGGTCGTTTTATATAAAAATTCTGCGGCCTCTGATAAGACTAAAAAGCCATGAGCTAAACCTGCAGGAATCCACATTTGCTTGTGATTCTGTGCGCTGAGCTCAGCTCCTACCCATTTGCCATAAGTAGGGGAGGATTTCCGAATATCTACCGCAACATCAAAGACGCTGCCAGCAACCACGCGCACCAACTTACCTTGGGCATGCTCTAACTGATAGTGCAAGCCACGCAAAGTCCATTGCTTAGAAAAAGAATGGTTATCTTGCACAAACTCCACAGAGAGCCCAGTTGCCTGCGCAAAATCTTGCGCATTAAAAGACTCCGTGAACCAGCCGCGCTCATCGCCAAATACCTTAGGCTCAATAATCAATACATCATGTATTGCAGTTGGGGTAACTTGGAGCTTTGAGTTAGACAATCTTTATATCCTTTATTTCTTTGGAGACAAAGAGATAGGCTGAGCTGAGGTATTGAGCTCATGCAAAATTTTATTCAGGTACTGACCATAGCTATTTTTACTGAGCTGCGCGGCTACTTTTTGGACTACTTCAGCACTGATCCAGCCTTGGCGGTAGGCAATCTCTTCAGGACACGCAACCATCAGGCCCTGACGCTTTTGTAAGGTAGCAATAAAACCGGCAGCATCCAATAAAGAGTCATGAGTGCCGGTATCAAGCCAGGCAAAACCACGTCCCATGATTTCGACATTCAGTTCATTTTTATCTAAGTAGAAGCGATTGACGTCCGTAATCTCTAACTCTCCACGAGCGCTAGGCTTAATCGATGCTGCAACATCGCATACTTGATTGTCATAAAAATACAAGCCAGTGACTGCATAATTACTTCTCGGTTTAGCCGGCTTTTCTTCAATCGAAAGGGCTTTGTAATGCTGATCAAACTCAACCACACCATAACGCTCTGGATCAGTCACGTGATAAGCGAAAACGGTGGCACCACTTGTTCTTTGATTCGCGCTATCTAATTGACCAACCAGCTCGTGACCATAAAAAATGTTGTCGCCAAGCACCAGAGCACTTGGATCATTACCCACAAAGTTTTTGCCCAGAGTAAATGCTTGTGCCAAGCCATCTGGAGAGGGCTGAACGCAGTACTGAATATTGAGGCCCCACTGGGAACCATCGCCCAAGAGTTCAGAGAATCGCGGCGTGTCATGTGGAGTAGAGATTAATAAAATATCTCGGATGCCTGCCAACATTAAAGTCGTCAGGGGGTAGTAGACCATCGGCTTGTCATACACAGGCATCAACTGCTTAGAAACGGCTTGAGTCACTGGATACAAACGTGTACCAGACCCACCCGCCAAAATAATGCCCTTACGATTGATTGCCATTTTTTATCTACTGTTATATCTGGCCATCTTTAGCCAATTGCTGCACATAGGCCTGCACATCTTCAGACCACGGTTTATTCCAACGCTGCAATTTTGACACATCCCCAGCAGCTGCAATCGCCTGCTTGAGCTTCTCCGTTGCCATACGAGAATTCATGGGCCTAGGGGCTGGTAATGGGTACTCTACGGCCATAATGGGCTTAATCGCACTCTGGGATAGCTTTAATGAGGCCCCAGCAGCATTTGCAGACTCAATAGCCAAACATGCCAAGGCGTACCAATTGGTCTCACCAGGCGGCACAGCGTGGTAGATACCTGAATCAAAAGTCTGAAGTTGGCCATTGGAATTGAGAACCAAATCCAGACTGACTGCGGCTAGCCAATTGGCGGATGTAGGAACCCCTACTTGATCTTGAATTACTTTGAGCTCTTCACGATCCTTAGCTAAACGCAAAATCGTTTTAATGAAATTGCCACCTACTCCATAGACCCAACTGGTACGGAAGATTGCATATTGGCCGCGAGCAGAATCAGAGAATGCCCTTTCAATCGCAAGCTCGCCGGCAGCCTTGCTTTTACCGTAGGCTCCTAAAGGATTGCGTTCATCATCTTCTTGGTAATACCCTGCTTTACTTCCATCAAAAACATAGTCGGTGGAGTAATGCAAGAGAGTGGCGCCATGTTCGGCAGCATATAGAGCCATGACTTCGGGTGCTTTTGCGTTGATAGCAAAAGCAAGCTCAACTTCGGTTTCAGCTTTATCCACGGCCGTATAAGCTGCGGCATTAATAATGAGATCTGGCTTTGCATCAATTAGGCATTGCTTGACTGCATCCGTCTGTGACAGGTCACAGTCACTACGCCCGACATACTGGACTTGTATATTGCTCAGTTGAGTTGCGCTCTCAAATAAAGATGGAAACGCTTTACCTAATTGACCGTCTTTACCAAAGATGAGGATATTCATTCGTGAGGTTTACGGTTTTGAAATTTCAGTTGTACTGCTTTTGCAGCCAGTCACGATAAGAGCCACTGACAACGCCCTCAATCCAAACCGGATTATCCAAATACCACTGAATCGTCTTACGAATACCAGTATCAAAAGTTTCTGCAGGACGCCAGCCTAAATCACGCTCGACCTTGCTGGCATCAATCGCATAGCGGCGATCATGACCAGGGCGGTCTTTAACAAAAGTAATTTGCTCGGCATAAGATTTGCCATCAGATCGAGGCTTAAGTTCATCCAAAATTTGGCAGATTGTTTTGACTACATCGATATTGGCCTTCTCATTCCAGCCACCAATGTTATAGGTCTCTCCCAAATTCCCTTTAGATAAAACTTCCCGAATCGCCGAGCAATGATCACCTACATAGAGCCAATCCCGAATCTGCTGTCCATCACCATAGATAGGCAATGGCTTGCTATTGAGCGCATTCAGAATCACCAAGGGAATCAGCTTCTCAGGGAAATGGTAAGGGCCATAGTTGTTTGAGCAATTGGTTGTTACCACTGGAAAGCCATAGGTATGAAACCAAGCGCGTACTAAATGATCTGAAGCTGCCTTAGAGGCTGAATAAGGGCTATTAGGCTCATATGAATTGGTTTCAGTAAATGCAGGGTCGGTCATGGATAGCGATCCATACACCTCATCAGTTGAAACATGGTGAAAGCGAAACTGTTCTTTTGCACTCGCTTCCAGTCCATTCCAATACTCACGTGCGCACTCTAATAAATTGAAGGTGCCCACAATATTCGTTTGGATAAATTCTGCAGGACCATGAATCGAGCGATCAACATGACTCTCTGCTGCAAAGTTCACAATGGCACGCGGCTTGTGCTCTTTTAATAATTTGGTGATGAGCTCTTTATCGCCAATATCGCCATGAACAAATACGTGGCGTGCATCGTTTTTCAAAGAATCTAAGGTGGCGAGATTGCCAGCATAAGTCAGCTTATCTACATTCACAATGCCTTCTGCACTTGGATTGGCAAGCCAATCCAGCACAAAATTACCCCCAATAAATCCTGCGCCGCCAGTAACTAAAATCATAATTGAAGTGGTCCTAAAATGGCTTCAGCAAAAGCTTCTGAGCTATATGATCTAAACGCCGGTGAAGCCAAAAACTGTCTACCCGCCTCTTGATGCGAAATGTAGTCCTGCTCACTCATTTTACTAAGATATTGATACAATTTTTGATAAGGATTAGGACTGCTTGCAAACTGGCGGAAATCGATAAAGCAGCCAGCAGGCACTAGACTCTCAACCTGCGGCTCCCCCCAATAAATAGGTACGCAGCCAGCAAATAAGGCATCAAATAGTTTCTCAGTAATGTAACCGGGAATGTCTTTAGCATTCTCGTAGCAAATACAAAAACGTGATTTTGATAAAACCTCAAACTTACTTTTAGCTGAACCCTGATAGCTTGGAAAAACTGCTTTTCCCATCAAAAAAGGTAATATTTTTTCTAAACGGTAGCGCCACTTACCTGACTTACCTTGACGTTTTTGCGGAACCATCCAACCATTACCAAACAAAGCAAAGTCTTTTAGCGCATTCTCTTCAAACCATCGAATGGCTTTCACCCTCTCAGAATAAAGTTCGCGAGCATCGGGTACATTTGCATGACGGTTACTGCCAATCAATATACAAAAAAGATCGCGCTTAGCAAATCCTGGATTGGCTATCTGATTTACCTTAAATGCTCTAGGCAGAACATTAGGATATGCAATAGGAAACTTGGGAGTGGATACTGTTTTTTTATTCAGCGCATCCCCCAAATCTCCGCTGAGTAAAACTTGGTCCCAAGTAAATATCCCATCAAATTGATTTAAATAATCAGCATCGCCATTGATAGGGACTGTCAACTCTGTTTCGAAACGAATCAGATAGTTCTTGCAATTGTTAATAGGGGTAATTGGTAATGACTCAAGATAGAGCGTCGCGCTAGGGGTAAGTCCTTTTTTCTGCAGCACATCTATAGTGTGTAATTCAATGCCCCGCTCTGCTGCTTTGGCCCGCAGAACTCTGAAGGGCTCCAGACAATCATCGCGATTTCTCAGGCTTTGAGGATTAAATAAATCATCATCCCCCGCCTCCCAGCCCACAATTCCTAAGGTCTGTTTCATATTCAATAGTAGTTGATGCAATTAGACAAAGGGAAGATGAGAGTTAAATTAATGTTCTAATTATAAGGTTATGACGATTTCATCTTACCTTCAGGGCGGTCTTGGCAATCAAATGTTTCAGTACGCGATTGCAAGGGCACTTTCGTTGCATTACAACGCAGACTTTACCCTGGATTGTTCTTGGTTTAATAAACTAGAGAAAGGTGTTACCCCACGAAAACTAGAATTACCACTGCTAAACATTGATCCCGCGTTATTCAAGAATAGCGGTAAGCTAACAACGAAAAAAAAGTTCCGATTTTTAATACAGCAATATTTACCTTTCGGCCCCATCATTCAAAGACAGGTCAATGCCTATGACTTTGACAAAGAAATATTTAATCTAAAAAATATTAATCGCAGAGACCTCTATCTTTTTGGATACTGGCAATCTTATAGATATTTCAGCCACATTAGGTCATTACTTCAACTTGAATTTACTGCTCGCGAACTATTGCCTCAAGCTTACAAGCAGTATGAGTCTAAAATTCTGACATCTGAATCAGTAATGGTTCATGTACGCAGGGGTGACTATGTCAATTCACCATCGGCTTCTCATTTTCATGGCGCTTTAGATTTGGATTATTACCAAACTGCATTGAAAGACATCCTCTCAATACATCCAAATGCTCATTTTTTTATTTTTTCAGATGATCTTGATTGGGCTAAATTGGCTTTACCCCAAGATCTTTCGATGACTTACATAGAAAATCTATCTCCTGATAATTCGACAATTCATGAGTTGGAGCTAATGACTTCTTGCAAACACCACATCATTGCAAATAGCTCTTTTAGCTGGTGGGGAGCATGGCTAAGAAAAAATAATGTGGGCAAAATTTATTCGCCCAATCGATGGATAAGCGATAGAAGCCTTGATCTCTCCAACCTTATTCCAGGGGACTGGAATAAGCTCAAAGCTTAGGGGTATCCAGAAAACTTCGTCGACCTTGCCAGCTTGCACAAGCAGCCACGATGATGCGCTCCATCCTTGTCAAAGGAGTCCATAAACCATTTCCCCGAAATTGAAATCGAGCATACAGCTCACAATTTGCTGCAATCGAAATATTGGCAATTTTTCGATTAATCAGGCGCATAAATTCAACCCCAAAAACTAAACGCTCCCTAAAGGTAAGAGTACGCGGTAGATAGGCCGGTGAGATCCCAAGACCCTCAAGATAACGAGATTGATAAGACCTAAATACATTACGTGCTGCACTAATATGGTTAACACTAGTTTGGGTAGGATGTAGCCTGTAGATAATTAATTTTTGGGAAATATTAGAGAACTTATATCCCGCTAGCGCAATTTCGGTCCACAAACAATAATCCTCTGCATGAATATAAGATTTAAGATAGGGATGCGCTCTAAATATCTCAATTCGCCCCATTACTGCGGGATTACATAAAGGACTGCAAACGGCCAATAGAGCCTGAATATCCGCATTTGAATGACGCTGCCTAGAAGGTTTTATAGCACCAGTACCTTGATTTAAAGTCCAATGATCTGCCCCACAAAGATCCGCATTTCCATCCTCTAAAAATTTCACCTGTAATGAGAGACGTTCTGGGAACGCAAGATCGTCAGCATCAAGTAACGCTAAATACTTTCCCTTGGCAATTTGCGCAATTTCATTTCGAGTCGCAATTAATCCACGATTTTTCGATGAGAAAATTTTGACGATCCTTGGGTCGTTGTAGCGATTAATGATATTAGGCGTACGATCAGTAGACCCATCATCGCAAATGATAAGCTCGAAATTTTGATAAGACTGGGCTAATATACTTTCAATTGCCTCAGCAATGTAATGCTCAGCATTAAAAGCAGGCATTGAAATACTGACTAGGGGCAATGAAGAGCTTGCTGCCTGAGCCGATGATCCAACTACTCTTTGGTTTATATCTTGACTCATGAATAATTAGAAATAACTTTGTAAATAACGTAAAAAACGTTTCGTTCTTTTTAATAATCTTGAAGGAAGAGATTTACTCGGGGCACCATAATCTAATTCGGATTCCCAGGCAGACTGATAAATCACTCCGATAAAGTTTTGCATCAATGTCTCTTTAGTTTCACCCAAACGACGGGAAAGGTAGTAATGCCAGTCGTAGTGATAAATCCGAAACAAAGGTTCAATCATTCGCACTGGAATGGCTTCATATTTAAGCAAAGTTTCGCCATAAATTAAACTCTCTGGATACTCCGGAGTAATGAGATCCCAAAGCGTCATCCCCTTAGGCTGCAGATACTGTTGATCTAAAGACTTCCATACCTTAGCAGACCAGATAAAAGGTGCAGGGGCACAGTAGTAATTTGGTCCGACCCTGCCAAACAAGGCCTTCACTGTTTCAGCTTCTTTGCGCAGCTCTCTCTCAACCCGAAGATGCCCACGATTGGTCGCCATCTGAAAGAGTTCTTTATTTTGATGCAGCACGGTGTAAGGAGAACCGTCTGGAGCTAAAAAAGCGGCCTTTCCAAAATCACGAATAAAAATACTATCCGAATCAATGCATAAATAATTACTAGCTAAACCCAATCGCCAAAATTCAGACTTGATTACCTGCTGGGCAATACCGCCCGATCTTGTTTTCTGAATATCCTTTGGAGCACGTGGATTGGACTGAACTATTTCCTCGTCAGCAATCCATTGATAGCCCTGATTTTCTCCGACTAGTGCAAATAAAGCATCTCGATCGGCTTGCGGAGTGGAGATATAAACAGGAATCGATTCAATATTATGTTTGCGTATCGATTCAAGCAAGCGCTTTACGCGCAATAAATCTCGACGATAAGATTTGCAATATAGAACGAAATCGAATGGCATTTAAGATTCGTAACCCATCGGGTTTTGTGACTGCCAGCGCCAGCTATCTGCGCACATCTGCCCTAAATTGCGGCGCGCTTTCCAGCCCAGCAATTTCTCTGCAAGAGTGGGATCTGCATAGCAAGTGGCAATATCGCCAGGACGTCTATCGACCACCTGATATGGAATGGGCTTACCAACGACATCGCTATACGCTTTTAGAACATCCATCACGCTATAACCCTGACCGGTACCCAAGTTGACCGTCAATGAGTCACGTCCAGCCAATAAATATTCCACTGCTTTCACATGGGCTTGGGCCAAATCCACGACATGGATGTAGTCTCTAACGCCTGTTCCATCAGGAGTAGACCAATCATCTCCATACACTTTGAGTTCAGACATTCTGCCTGCTGCTACGCGGGCAACCAAAGGAGTAAGGTTGTTAGGAATGCCGCGAGGATCTTCACCAATTAATCCAGACTCATGAGCGCCCACTGGATTGAAATAACGCAGGTAAGCAACACGCCAACTTGGATCAGAAACTTCTAAGTCGCGTAATACTTGCTCACTCATCAACTTGGTTTGACCGTAAGGATTGGTGGGCCGAACAGGGGACTGCTCGTTAATTGGTACAACGCTTGGATCACCATAGACTGTTGCAGAAGAACTAAATACGAAATTCTTACAGTTATTGGCTTGCATCACTTCAAGCAATGTCAGCAAACCCGCCAGATTATTTTGGTAATAACGCAGTGGCTGAGCCACGGATTCACCAACTGCTTTTAGCGCGGCAAAATGAATTACACCCTTAATGGGATACTTTTTAAAGACTGTCTCAAGGAATGCTTTATTACAAACATCACCCTCGATAAACTCTAATTTTTGTCCAGCCAGAGACTCTATACGAGCCAAAGCCAATGGGCTGGAATTAATGAAATTGTCTAAGCCGATAACGCGATTTCCAGCGAACAGCAATTCAAGCCACGTGTGTGAGCCAACATAGCCAGTGGCACCCGTTAAAAGAATCATTGCAATTTATCCGCCAATGTAAGCACTTGATTAACTCGGAAACTCAAGAAACATCATCCTTTATCTACCCCCGAGCAGATTGATAAAGGGGTGGGAGGCCGACATTCCCAATTTAGCCGTTATTATTTGATTATATGAAACCTATTGGCTCAAACCGCTCTTTCCCTATTTTGAGCGCCTTGATCATCTTCATCAGCACTGCTTTGCTGGCCGTTTGGTCCCTTAAAAATACGATTGCCCTACGTAATACGCTTTTAGCCACCGGCACCTTATTAGCCCTCTTATTGCTCTGGCAGTATTCACGAGGAAAAGGCTCCAAGAGCAACTCTAGCTCCTCTTCAAGCTCCTGGGCCCAATACACACCTCTTATTCTTTCCTTTGCGATGCTTATTTGGGTGGTGATTCACTACCTCTTATTTAGCAACGAATCTGGGCAGCAATTTCAAGAGCTCAGCAGCACCTGGCTCAGAGTCCTAGAATCAATCTTTATTGGCCTGGCAACTGGCCTTGTATTACGCGAGCATCCTCGCCGTGCACAATTTTTATGGCTGGGGATATTCGGCAGCTTTATTTATCTCCTCATTCATTACCTTGGGATGTATTTCCAGACTGGCCAGGCATTTATGCCGAACTATTATTTTTCCAGCCCCTTTGGTAACAAAATTAATACCGTATTGATGGGTGGCCTATTTATTAGCGCCATTTGTGGATCTGCTGCCACTGCGCTCATTCACAATCGCCCAAGTTACCCATGGCCAATCTATTGTTATTGGCTCTTGGGTGTACTAACGATCCTATTTGCCTTTACCACCATCATTGATACACGCAATGGCGTAGGCGTAGGCATCATCTTGATTGTAAGCTGGCTTCTCTTTGTGGGTGCTTCAAAACTCAAACAGCAGATGGAGCTCAGAAAATTAGATTGGAAAATCTGGCTAGTCCCTCTGATTCCCACCGTCTTGATCATCATCTTTATTCAGCAACACTTAAGTATTAATCGTGGCTGGAATCACTTTGTGGATGACGTGACAGTTGCCATCAAAATTGATGAAGTGCCGAATTGGCAAGATGTTCAAAAATATGGCTACCCCAATACTGCCTCTGGCGAACAGGTCTATCCCAACAACTATGAGCGTGCTGCTTGGGCTGCAGCCGGCGTTCACTCAATTACACAAAACCCTCTAGGCTATGGACTACTTGAGCATTCATTAAGTAAAGTCATTCGCAAGTCCTATCCGGAAGCCACGATTCGGTCTTCCCATAGCGCCTGGATTGATTTAGGTTTGGCATTCGGCATTCCAGGCCTCTTCCTGACTTTGGGAGCATTACTCTCTACAGTCGTCTTGGCCCTGAGAAGCAATTCACCTAACCGTTTAGTCGTCATTTGGATTACGGCCGATTTACTACTAACTTTCACGATTGCAGAGGTCAGCAGTAAGCACACGATTGAAATTCTATTTTTCTGTATCGCCCTGCTTAACACCATGTTGCTAGGTCAGAAAAACTTCCAGAGTAATACAGCGCTGAATTGAAGTTTCTGAGTTAATGCTTAGTACGCGTTTTTATTTACAAAGCCGCGGAAGATCGTAAAGAAAATAATTTTTAGGTCCAGCCATAAGGACCAATTCTCGATGTAATACAAATCATGCTCAATACGGGCGTTGAGATCAGTATCGCCACGCCAACCGTGAATCTGCGCCCAGCCTGTAATACCCGCTTTGACTAAATGCTTCTTCATATAGTCTGGAATTTCTTTTTTAAACTGCTCCACAAAAACAGGGCGCTCTGGTCTAGGACCAACGATAGACATCTTGCCCTGCAAGACATTAAAAAACTGTGGTAACTCATCTAGACTGGTGGAGCGTAACCATTTAGAAAATGGCGTGACTGATTTGTTTGCCGAACCGCCCCAAACTACCTTACCCTCTTCCAGATCGACTGGCATGGTTCGGAACTTGTAGATCTCAAAGACTTCACCATTCCAGCCCACGCGCTCCTGGCGATAAAACACGGGCCCCGGCGAGCTGAGTTTCACGCCAATCGCCAGTATCAGCATCAGCGGGCTAATGAAAATCAAAATCAAAATGGATAAACAGAAATCTTCCATAGATTTGAGGAATAAATTCATGCCCGTCATGGGGGTGCCGTAAAGATCAATCATCTGCATACCCAAGACTTCGCTCACTCCGTGATTAATCAATCGGAATGAAAACCAGTCTGGCACAAAGCGAATCGTTGCGGTACTCATCTGCAAATGCTCCATCACCATGCGCATTTGTGAGCCATCGCCCATAGGCAGGGCTAGCCAAATTTCATTCAAGGGTTGTTTTGCAAGCTCATCTAGCTTGCTTGCATCTAAGTCTCTTAACTGCAATTGCACTCGGTACCCAGACCATGGTGACTCACTGATGCGGCGAGCAATTTCATCAGCAGTTCCGCCTGAGCCGACGATCGCGATATGTCTTAAGTTCACCCCTTTGCTGCGGTAACGTCTAATTAGTACATAACCAAATAATCTACTACCGCATAAAACAAAGAGGCTCATCGTTGCCCATGAAACCAACCAAAGACGTGAATACATCTCGGTTGATTTACTAAATACTAACCAGATCAAAATCAAAATCCAGGTTTTTAAAACGCCACTGGCTACCTGACCAAAGAGCGCCATTAAGTTGCCGCCACGCCATGAACGATAGGCGCGATTGGTGAGGAAGAGATACGCCAAACTTGCTAACAACATTAATGAGGCATAACGCTGTAAATCTAAGTCTGGGTCTTTAAAGTATTGAATAGCGAAAAAGGTGCAGAATCCCACCAAATTAATGGTGACGAAATCGAAAATACGAATCAGGTAAGAATTAATAATTAAGGATGCAGCCATCGTCGTATTTTGCAGTACTACTCAATATTTATGGAAAATTTACGCAGGGCATCCACAACTGCCTCTACCGAAATTTGATCCATGAGGTAAGTTGGATTCTCTGGATACTCAAAACCTAAGTTGAGATAGGCGCCGCCTTCATTGAAACCCGGACCAAGAATCAGAGTATTTTGCTCATTTCTAGCGCCTGGATAAATTGGACCCCAACGATCTGGGTTGGTAGGACCATGCAAAGCAACCAAAGGTTTGCCCAATAAAGCTGCCAAATGCATCGTGCCTGTGTTCACGGCAACCACCGCTGCCGCTCCATTGACATAGGCGGCCGTAGTCAAGAGATTAGTCTGTCCTACCAAATTCAGAAGAGAAACTGGAGTGAGATCTCCGGATGCGCGCTCTATCTTCAGGCACAAATCAGCAGCACGATCAACATCGCCCGGGCCTCCACTGATCACTACCCCATAGCCTGAACGAAGGACTTGAGATGCCAGACTCACCCAAGAGGCAATGGGCCACTCACGCAATTCAAAATGATTGCCGCTGGCCCAGGGATGCAAAACTAAGTATGGCTGCTTAATATTTAGGCACTCTATGCCCGCTAAGGTCGATAAATCCAGCGGAGGCATAGCCTTTGCTTGAACCCCTAATGGGGACAATAAAGACCGAAAATTGTCTAATTCATGGGCTTTTGAGCTATGTTTTACGCAAATATCGTAGGAATAATGCCGATTCTGACCTGCCGTCTCAAACCCAATCGTCCAGCGCGCCCCACTCAATGCAGCCACTAAAGCCCCAATTCGTGGCCATTGGGAGGAATCAATCAGGATATCGACCGGATGGGAGCTCACCACCCCAATTGCTGCCCATGGATTGGTAATCGGAACCAATACCAGGTCGTCATAGCCGGTAATCAGATCAAATGTCGCAACGTTCGCTGGAGTGGCAAAAACCGTGATTTTCAACCCTGGAAAGGCATTTCTGAGGTCGGCAATGAGGGATGAGGCCAGCAAAGCATCGCCAATAGCAGCAAAAACACAGATACCGATGCTATTAAATTGAGCGGGTTTGGGTCTTTTTTTACGAAAAAGGGATAAACCTAGGAGAGCAGGCACGCCAATCCAGCGATCTAGCTTTCGCAAGAATCCTCTACCGCGCTCTGCTTTTACTGGCATTCCCACCAATATCTACCCTTAATCTCTGAAGAAATTGCTTCCTTAAATCTTTAAAAAGCTTTTTAAATCCGTTTATCGCTCTGTTTTTGAATACATCTCATTGTATTTGCTTGGCTTTCTGCCTTCCCACAAGCGAAAGTTGGCATTTAAAACAATTTACAATAGCGCATTTACTGCGTATTTAACTATTTAATCTAATAATTAAGAAAACCCCCATGTCAAAATCAAAAGTTGCCCTGATTACAGGTATTACTGGCCAAGATGGTGCTTATTTAGCCGAGTTATTACTCAAAAAGGGTTATGAAGTACACGGGATCAAACGCCGTACCTCACTTTTTAATACTGATCGTATCGATCACCTCTACCATGACCCGCATATTGAGGGTAATAAACTCACCCTGCATCATGGTGACTTAACTGATTCTTCATGCCTCATTCGCATCATTCAGCAAACTCAGCCTGATGAGATTTACAACTTAGCAGCGCAATCTCACGTAGCGGTTTCTTTTGAAGAACCTGAGTACACAGCAAACTCAGATGCATTAGGCGCACTACGTATTTTGGAAGCGATCCGCATCCTCAAGTTAGAAAAGAAAACCCGTTTTTATCAAGCATCGACTTCTGAGCTCTATGGCTTGGTACAAGAAATTCCACAAAAAGAAACCACACCGTTTTATCCACGTAGCCCATATGCCGTAGCCAAGCTCTACGCCTACTGGATCACTGTGAACTATCGTGAAGCGTACGGTATGTATGCGTGTAACGGCATCTTGTTTAATCACGAGAGCCCAATCCGCGGCGAGACTTTTGTTACACGCAAAATTACCCGCGCGCTTGCACGTATCAAACTGGGTTTGCAAGAGTGCTTATACCTGGGTAACTTAGATGCTCTGCGCGACTGGGGTCATGCCCGTGACTACGTTGAGATGCAGTGGCTCATGCTCCAACAAGAACAAGCAGAAGATTTTGTGATTGCAACTGGCGTTCAGTACAGCGTGCGTCAATTTATTGATTACGCCGCCGAAGAACTCGGTATGAAGATTACTTGGAAGGGCCAAGGCGTTGATGAGAAGGGTTATGACGCTAGCGGTAAGTGCATTGTCGCTGTTGACCCACGTTACTTCCGCCCAACCGAAGTAGAAACACTTTTGGGTGATGCTACTAAAGCCAAAGAAAAACTGGGCTGGGTTCCTGCAACCTCATTCCAAGATCTCGTTAAAGAGATGGTGCGCGAAGACTTAAAAGGTGCGGAGCGTGATGAATTAGTCAAGAAACACGGCTACACCACTTTAAGTCGCAATGAATAAAACCGCCAAGATTTATGTAGCAGGTCATCGTGGGATGGTGGGTAGCGGGATCACTCGCCTACTCAAATCCCGCGGCTATGACAATGTCATTACCAGAACCCATGCAGAGCTTGATCTACTCAATCAAGCAGCGGTGCACGCATTTTTAAATACCGAAAAGCCTGACTATATTTTTATCGCTGCAGCAAAAGTAGGCGGTATCCAAGCGAATAATATTTACCGCGCTGACTTTATTTATCAAAACCTCATGATTGAGTGCAACCTCACTCATGGCGCGTATCAAGCTGGTATTAACAACTTAATGTCTTTGGGTTCAAGCTGTATTTATCCAAGAGACTGTCCACAGCCAATCAAAGAAGAGTACTTACTCACTGGCCCATTGGAACAAACCAATGAGCCTTATGCTTTGGCCAAAATTGCGGGAATTAAGCTGTGCGAGAACTACAACCGCCAGTACGGCACGAAGTATGTGAGCGTCATGCCAACCAACTTGTATGGTCCTGGCGATAACTATGATTTAAATAACTCCCATGTATTGCCTGCGCTGATCCGCAAGGCCCATGAAGCCAAATTGCGTAAAGACCCCCATTTGATGGTTTGGGGATCAGGTAAGCCCCGCCGTGAGTTCTTGCACGTGGATGATATGGCCAGAGCTTGTGTCCAACTCATGGAACAAGACTATGACGGCTCTTTTGTGAATATTGGTTGCGGCAATGACATCACAATCCGTGAATTGGTTGAAGAAGTGGTCGCAGTCGTTGGTTTTGAGGGGGAATTGCAGTTTGATACCTCAAAACCAGACGGAACCCCACAAAAGTTACTTGATGTGAGCAAAGTCAATGCCCTAGGCTGGAAGGCTGAAATTGCCCTGCGCCCTGGCATCCAGGACGCCTATAAGTGGTTCTTGGAGCATGTAGCGCCCACTTTGAAGTAATCAGCAGGCAAGCAATACCGCAAGGGGTCCCTTGCGTTCCTTTCTGCCCCTTTTCTTTAGGTAAAATTTGCCCATGAAACTGAACTTTTCGATGGTAATCATTTGTGGGGGAGCAGGCTCCCGTTTGTGGCCCGTGTCTCGTGAAAACCGTCCAAAGGTTTTTATGCCGGTTGCCAGCCAACAATCGCTCCTGAGCGAAACCGCGAATCGCATTGAATCATCCAATCCTTGGCTTTGCGTCGTTACCTCGGAAAGTCTTGGCTTCCAAGTTCAAGCGGATTTAAAAGGTTCATCACAAGAAGCCAAACTCACGATTATTGAACCCCTGCGTCGCAATACTGCGCCTGCTGTTCTCTTTGCAGCATTGGCCGCTAAAAATGCAGGGCGTGGCGATATTCCCATGCTGGTTCTTCCTGCTGACCATGTCATTCATGACAAGGTGGGATTTGAGATGGCCGTTGCTAAAGCTGTGGACTTTGCAAAGGAAGGTAATTTGGTTACCTTTGGTATTCCGCCAACGCATGCAGAAACAGGTTACGGTTATTTGAAGTTAGGCAACCCAGCGCGCACTCCAAGCAATGCCGAGGGACGTGTAGTTGAACAGTTTGTTGAAAAGCCAGCCATGGCTTTAGCAGAGCAATATGTTGCTGCCGGTAATTTCCACTGGAACTCTGGGATGTTCTGCTTTACGCCGAATACTTTGCTCAAAGTTGCGAATGACATTGCACCAAACTTGGCTAAACAAGTTGAGACTTGTTGGGCGGCTAGCAAGCCTGCGGATAACGTCGAGTCATTTACATTAGATAAAACTACCATGGCAGCGATCGAAGATATCTCTCTCGATTACGCCATAATGGAAAAGGCGCCGAATGTCGTTTCCGTTAATGCCAGCTTTGACTGGGATGATGTGGGCTCATGGGATGCCATGGCAAAACACTTTCCAGAAGATGAACATGGCAATGCTGCAGAAGGAAAGGCTATTTTTGTTGACTCCAAAAATAACTTTGTCTTTGGGCGTGAACGCTTAATTGCTGCAGTCGGCTTAGATAATCTGATCATTGTGGATACGCCTGATGCTTTACTGGTCAGCGCTAAAGGCAACTCTCAATCCGTTAAGAAAGTAGTCGATGCGCTCAATAAAGATAAAGATGAGCGCGCCACTTATCACAGTACTGTGCATCGTCCATGGGGCACTTACACCGTGATTGAAGAAGGCCCTGATTACAAAATCAAACGGATTGTGGTTAACCCAGGCGGCAAATTGTCATTACAAATGCACCATCACCGCAATGAACACTGGGTAGTTATCACAGGTAAGGCTGAAATCGTCAATGGCGATAAGGTGCTCCATCTCAATGCCAATGAGTCCACTTACATTCCGAAAGAGACTCAGCATAGACTCACGAATTTAGGTGACATACCACTCGTGATTATCGAAGCTCAGGTAGGCGACTACTTAGGTGAAGATGATATTGTGCGTTTCGAAGACCAATACGGCAGAGCTTAAACCAGATTTAGCTCGCCGTAGTCTCCAGAATTTTCTTGACCGCTTGATTGACTCCAATCGGAGCTCCGCTCACCTGATTGAGATTTTTCTGCTGCCAATCTAACCAGATTTTCTCCAGCGTCATTGCAAGACTGGATTCATCTCCACTAATACTTAAATAGGCATTACGCTCCAAGAGCATTTGATCTAGCTGGGGATTGCGGTGGGTAATAGCCCAGATCGGACGTTGTGCCCAAAGATAGTCATAGAACTTCGATGGAATGTACTCGGCGCACTCTTCGCCTGTGCCATGAAGCAGAATCAGGACATCTGCTTGTTGCATTTTTTCTACGACGCGCTCACGCCCCGATAAACCCGTTACAGGATCCTTTTCAAGACGACCATGCGTAAGCAATACATCACTAAATCCATACTCCTCAATTGCTTGAGTTGAATAACTGTCTAATGGAGCTCCATAAGCATGGACGCGAATGGCTGATTTTGCCTCTGGATATTTTTGGAGCAGTACAGTGAGTGCTTTCAATATGACAGATAGGCTGCGATCTTTTGCTAAAGAACCAAAATGGCACAGATTTAAATGTTCTGCATAAGCATGGCCCGCATGAATATTCTCCACACCCGGAGGTTCTGCACCAGGCATCACCACAAAGCCTTTAGCGTTTCCAGATGTATTGAGATTGGTGTTGCGGACCTTGGCGTAATGCAAGGCGCCATCAGTAAACCACCAAACAAAATCAGAATATTTACAAAGTTGGCTTTCTAGGAAATGGCGGAAACGTGCATCTCTATTTTTGGGTTTATCAGCCCCATCGTCACCCGGGCTCTGACGAATCACTAATGGATCGTGTACTTCGGAGATGAGTTTGATGCCTGTTGATTTCTTAAGCCATACGCCAGCCAAGTGCGCGGACCACGCGCTACCCACTGAAAATACGACGTCAACCTTACCTTCTTTAATTAGGCGACGGCCATGAATAAAGGCTGGTATAGCCCATGACCATTGGCTTGAGTATCCCAAGACCAACTTCTCAATGGCAATGAATGGGGCCAGCAGCAAAGACACGGTACGAGTCGTGATCTTATAAAAAAGACCTCGGCCATATTGATTGGCAATCCAATGACGAAAGTCAAAGCGGAATCCGGAAGGACCCCAAGCCAGAAATTGATAGTGTGGAAAGCGTTGATCTTTGATACCTGTGATTGCACTAAATACAATCGGCTCAACACCTGCTTCAAGCAAGTAGGGGATCTTATCCGTGATAGTGAGGCTAGCAGCTCGCCCATCCATATTAAAAGCGTGCGTCAAAATCAACCAACGCTTTTGCTCAGTTACCTTGGGTATAGACACAGACTCTATTGCGCTCAATGGATCTAATTAGTTACCAGCAACAATCGACATGACTGCCATGCGCACAGCAATTCCGAAAGTAACTTGATTGAGAATGACAGATTGAGGACCGTCTGCTACTGCTGAATCAATTTCTACACCACGATTCATGGGACCTGGATGCATCACGATAGCATCCGATTTTGCAAGAGCTAGACGAGCTGGCGTAAGGCCATACTGCTTAAAGAAAGCGTCGCCCTCAGGAACATGGCCAGCCTCCATGCGTTCTTTTTGAATTCGCAAGGTCATCACCACATCAGCATCCTTCAGGCCCTCTTCCATGCTGTGATACACCTTCACTCCCAACATATCCAAATCATTAGGTAGCAAACTCTCTGGGCCAATCGCTCTAATCTCTTCACATCCCAAAGTGGTCAGCGCATGAATATTGGATTTAGCGACTCGGCTATGCACAATGTCGCCCACAATCGCCACCTTCAGGCCTTTGAACTGTTGCTTGAAGTGACGCATGGTGTACATATCCAACAAACCTTGGGTTGGATGTTGATGACTGCCATCACCGGCATTCACCACGTGCACATGCGCTGGCACATGATTGGCAATCTCGATCGGCGCTTTAGAAACATTGTGGCGCACTACAAAAATGTCTGCCTGCATCGCCACTAAGTTATCAATGGTGTCGAGCAGACTCTCGCCCTTAGCGGTAGAGGAAGTTGAAATATCCAGATTGATAACGTCTGCAGACAAACGTTTTGCAGCGATCTCAAAAGTCGTTCTAGTACGAGTGGAGTTTTCAAAGAAAAGATTGAACACACTCTTACCGCGCAAGAGAGGAACTTTCCTTACTTCTCTCGAAGGATCTGTCACGCTGACAAACTGCTGAGCTGTATCCAGAATATGCAGGATTTGATCTTTAGACAAACCCTCTAGGGTCAGAAGGTGGGTTAACTCTCCAGCAGCGTTAAATTGATTCACCAAGGGGTTGGCGGTGTTATGTGCTGACTTATTGGCTGCCTTATTTGCTGCATTCATTCTGCGCGCTCCTCAAGCTGAAAGCTGAACTTGCCAGCGGCATCTTTTTCTAAAACTAAAATTTGTTGATCTGGTATTTGGACTTCTTCACCTACAAAATGAGCGGCAACTGGTAGTTCACGCTTCCCACGATCAGCAAGCACCATTAATTCGACTTGAGCGGGTCGACCAAAATCAAATAACTCGTTGAGTGCTGCGCGTACCGTTCTTCCCGTCAGTAAGACATCATCAATCAAAATGATGTTGGCGCCATTAACATCAAATGGTAGGTTGGTAGACTTTGTGCTGGCAGTTCGCAATGCAGTCATACCTTTTTCAGCGTAATCGTCACGATGAAAAGCCACATTAATAACCCCATAGTGTGGCATTCCTAAGTCGCTAGCAAGACGCTCAGCAATCCAAGCGCCACCCATGGCTAATCCTGCAATTTCAAAGGAGGCAGACTGCTTTCGCTGGCGCAGATTTTCTAGTAACTTTTCGTATGACTTTTCAGCGTTCATTCGGGGGTTCCAAAACTTCTCAATTTTTTATCCAACATACTTTGTTGCGGCTTGTGCCGCTAGTTCAGAAAAATACTGCTCTAATAAGAGGGCTGCAGAATGTGCATCTAGATTGTCCTGCATTTGCGCATCACCCTCCAAAACCGCTGAGGTATAACGCTCATCTACCCAATCAACCGGCAGATGAAAGCGGCCTTGCAGCTGATTTCCAAAGCGCGTTGCCTTGGCTGTCATTTCATGTTCTGCGCCATCTGGATGGAGTGGCTTGCCAACTACTAGCCTTTCAGGCTGCCATTCCTTAAGGAGGCTTTCTATCTCCTTAAAAAGACCATCTAGATTAGGGGCTGCAATAGTTTTTAAAGCCTGGCCAAGACCCGTTTCTGAATTTCCTACTGCCACACCTACTCGGCGCGTACCGTAATCGAAGGCCATCACCGTCATCGGCTTAGGCATGCCCTGCCTCACCCGAGAGGTGTGAAAGATCGAAACCCAAATGACTCATGGTTTTTTGGTAACGCTGGCTATAGGGCGTCTTAAAAATAATCTCACTCATTTGCTCACGTGAAAGCGGCACATTCATCCAGCCATTGAGCGTAATCTCTTCCTCAAGTTGACCAGCGCCCCAGCCCGCATAACCCAAGGTCATTAAAAAATCGCGAGGGCCACTACCAGAAGCAACTGCTTCGAGAACATCTTTTGAGGTTGTCATGGTGAGTCCACCAGGAATCACTAGTGAAGAGCTATACGAAATCAATGGGTTGGGCTCGTGTAGCACAAAGCCACGCTCTACTTGAACGGGTCCACCAAAATAAACAGGCTGGTCTAGTAAGGGCGCAATTTCTAATTTGAGTTCAATCTTGTCAAAGAGCGCTCCCAAATTGACTTCAGTTGGTCTATTGACTACTAAGCCCATTGCGCCTTTTTGAGTATGCTCGAAAAGATAAATGACTGAGCCAGCAAAATTGCTGTCGACCATCCCTGGCATGGCGATGAGAAACTGATTTGCAAGATGATCGGCTGAATATGAAATCAAAGGGTCTGTACTAGACGCTGGGTCTAATGCTTTGGAGGCTTGATCTTTCTTCGCCGTAGTCATATGCCCTTATTTTACAGAATATCTAGATTTTTCCTGTAATCCAGTAGGCCAAAAGCCCAATCAGCTCATGTAATGCCCTATTCCAGTTTTGAGCCCCTTCCACCAAATCAAAGGCAGTCCATTGCAGGCGATATGCCGTCTGATAGTCGACTGGCAAAGCCAATACCTCAATTCCCTGCTTCTCAAAGATTTTTAAGGATCGATACATATGACTGGCTGAGGTAATCACGAGCCAGGGTTTTGATGAGCCTTGCTCATTTTTGAGGCCCAATTGCACCATCATGGGTTTGACATAAAGAACATTTTCATAGGTGTTGCGTGATTGATTTTCATAATGCACCTGCGCACTTTCTAAGCCCTGCTCCTGAATTAATTGCTTAAACGCATCTGCCTCAGAAATGCCTTTTGGATTCACGCGTCCTGAGTACCCACTAAAAATCAATGGCAAGTCGGGATACTTACGCAGAAGTTCAAAGGCTTTAGTCACACGCTCAGCCGATGAGTAAATCGAAACCTCACCGCGGTCTATCGCAATTTCACCACCTTCGATTGCGCCACCCAAAATAATCACTCCGCCCAGACCACCATTTGCTAGCTGAGTTAAGTTGACTCTCGGAACAGTATTTTCAAGAGCCCTTAGGACAAGCTCAGAGCTTGGCAGGTATCCAATAAACGCTAGATTCAAAATGGCAATCAATAGAAAGCGCCGGGAAAGGGATATCTTTCTTAATAAGATAAATAACAATGCCAGGACGACCCAAACCATTACCCAATTGAGGGGCTCAATACAAAACTGGACTACCTTCGAGAGAATAAAAAATATCGTATCCATGAATGCTCTCGATCTTAACCGCTAAGGCAAGCAAGGGCAGTCATTTAGCCCTAATATAGGGGCTATGCAAAAAGCTCTAGTTTGGCTCCGCCGTGATCTTCGTCTTTATGACAATGCCGCCCTTCACCACGCCCTGAAAGAGGCTAAGCAGGTTTGGCTTACCTTCATTTTTGATACCGAGATCCTGCAACCCCTTCTGAAGGGTGAGCTAGATAGCAATGGCTTAAAACACGATCGCCGTGTTGACTTTATTTGGCAAGGCTTAATGCAAATCGATACAGAACTACGTAGCTTAGGTGGCGGCCTCATCGTTCGCTTTGGCAAGCCTTCAACATGCATACCTCAGATCGCTAAAGAACTCGGCGTCAACGCTGTGTTCACGAACCATGATTACGAACCCTCTGCGATTGCACGGGATTCCAGTGTGGCAGCGTCTCTTCAAAAAATGGACATCGGCTTTCAAAGCTACAAAGATCAAGTCATTTTTGAAAAGAAAGAGATTCTGACGAATTCCAATACCGTTTTCTCCGTCTTTACGCCTTACAAAAATAATTGGCTTAAGACCCTCCAAGAAAAAGATCTAGCGGCTTACGACTGCACACCTAAACCAGGTCAATTTGCAGCGATTCCTAAAAAAATAGATGAAGCCTTTCCCTCGCTTGAGTCTATGGGCTTTGTAGCAACCGGTATCGAGTCCTACTTGTCCCCAGGATCTGCTGGAGGCCAGGCCTTTTTAGAAGACTTTCTCTCGCGGATTGATCAATACCAGATCGGTAGAGATTTTCCAGCGATTAAAGGCGTTAGCTATCTCTCAACGCATTTACGATTTGGCATGCTCTCGATTCGTGGCTTGGTGCGTGAGGCGCATCGCCGCATGTTAGCTGGCAGCATGGGTGCCACGATTTGGTTAAGCGAGCTGATCTGGCGAGATTTTTATTTCATGATTTTAGCCAACCATCCTCGCTTAGCGAATGGAGTGTCATTCAAGCCCGACTATGACAATATCGTCTGGGAAAGCGGCAACCATGCCAAGAAATTATTTGCTGCGTGGTGTGCGGGTAAAACAGGTTATCCCCTCGTTGATGCAGCTATGCACCAGCTTAACCAAAGCGGCTATATGCATAACCGCTTACGAATGGTGGTTGCCAGCTTTCTGACAAAAGATCTTGGTATTGATTGGCGTTGGGGCGAAGCCTACTTTGCAGAGCATCTCAATGACTTTGAACTCTCCTCTAACAATGGCGGTTGGCAATGGGCCTCTTCATCCGGATGCGATGCTCAGCCCTACTTCCGGATTTTTAATCCGATCACGCAATCCGAAAAATTTGATCCTGAGGGTAAATTCATCAAACGCTATTTACCCCAATTAGAAAAGCTTTCTAAAAAATCCATCCATGCCCCTTGGCAGGCAGGCCACATTGAACTAGAGGCAGCAGGTCTTTTATTGGGTCGAGACTACCCCATGCCTGTCGTGAATCATGATGAAGCGCGCAAAAATACTTTAGTGCGCTATAGCGTCGTGAAAAAAATCAACGTTGAGTAGCTGAACTACGCCCTTTCCGATTTAAGATAGGGCATGAGCAAGATCTATGCAATTGGTGATGTCCAAGGTTGTGGACCATCATTAAAGGCCCTCGTTAAAAAATTACCTAAAAAATCTAAAATGATTTTTCTGGGGGATCTCGTTAATCGCGGCCCCGACTCTCTTGGAAGTTTGCGGCAACTCAAGTCTTTACAAGAGGCTGGCCGTGCTGAGTGCATCTTAGGAAATCACGACTTACATCTCCTATCGATTGATGCGGGCCTGCGCAAGACCAAAGGTCTTGATACTGTAGGGGACATCCTCAATGCCCCCGATCGCAAAGATCTTATTCAGTGGTTACGTCATCGTCCTTTGGCTCTGAGCAATGGAAAAGTATTGATGGTGCATGCTGGCGTCCTACCCCAATGGGATTTGCAGCAAACCATTGAGTGTGCCCAGGAAGTAGAAAAGGCCTTACGTCGCTCCTCCTACAAAGAATTTTTAGCCCAGATGTACGGCAATACCCCAAATAAATGGAGTCGATCTCTTCAGGGTTACGAACGCTTGCGAGTCATTACCAATGCACTTACTCGTATGCGCTTTTGCACTCCTGGCGGTAAAATGGAATTTGAGAGTAAGGAAGGTTTAGAGGACGGACCTGCTGGTTACGTTCCCTGGTTTAAGGTTCCCAAGCGCAAAACCCGAGACACGCTCGTGCACTTTGGGCATTGGTCCACCCTAGGACTCATGCGTCAACACAATGTGATTAGCTTAGATACCGGATGTGTATGGGGTGGCAAACTCACTGCGATTGAAATTTCAGAATCCGGGGTTGATTCCAAAAAATCAGAGATTATCCAAGTCGCTGGCTATGACCATCCACTTAGGATGTAGCCAGCTGATTACTTAGACTTACAGTTTTAGAAACGATTTTTCAGCAGCAGAAATGATGGCAGCCAAGACTGCATCATCATGGGCTATCGAAGTAAACCCAGCCTCGTATGCAGAGGGTGCCAAATAAACACCTTCATCTAACATCAGATGAAAGAATTTTTTGAATGCCTCAATATTGGACTTTGTGACTGCCTCATATGAAGTGGGCACTTGGTCGGTGAAATAGAAACCAAACATACCGCCCACACTGTCAACCGCAAAAGGAATTTTGGCTTTATCAGCAGCTTGCTTAAGCCCGGTCATCAGCTTTTGAGTTTGGCCGCCTAGGCACTCATAAAAACCTTCTCGAGAAATAATCTCCAGAGTTTTAAGTCCTGCTGCAACCGCCACTGGATTACCCGAGAGCGTGCCAGCCTGATACACATTGCCTAGAGGGGCTAACTTAGACATGATTTCTTTTTTGCCACCAAAGGCCGCTATTGGCATACCGCCACCCATCACCTTACCCAAGCAAGTGAGATCTGGGACGACACCCTGAAGCGACTGAGCACCGCCTAAGGCCACCCTAAAGCCAGTCATGACTTCATCGTAAATGAGTACGCTGCCATGCTTTTCAGTAAGGCTACGAATAGTGGATAAGAATTCTTTTGAAGGCTGAATCAAATTCATATTGCCAGCAATCGGCTCAATAATGACAGCCGCAATCTGATCGCCCTGCTTTTGAAAGACTTCCTCAATAGCCGCCACATCGTTGTAGGGCAATACCAAAGTGTGCTTCACCAAATCTTGCGGAACACCACCAGAAGATGGCGCATTCTGAGTCGAGTCCGCAAAAGTCAACAGCCCAGAACCCGCCTTTACCAACAGACTATCAGCATGACCGTGATAGCAACCCTCAAACTTAATAATTAAATCGCGATTGGTGTATCCACGTGCTAAACGCAAGGCACTCATGGTGGCTTCAGTACCGCTAGACACCATACGCACTTGTTCAACACTAGGCATCACAGCACAAATGCGCTCTGCTAACTCAATCTCACCCTCAGTTGGCGCCCCATAACTAAAACTCGTCTCTGCAGCCTTCTGAACAGCCTCTACTACCTCTGAATTGGCATGGCCCACAATCATAGGGCCCCAGGACATAATTAAATCAATGTAGCGTTTGTTATTGGCATCCCAGAAATAAGGGCCTTTGGCTTTCGAAACAAAACGGGGTACTCCACCAACCTGACGAAAGGCTCGTACAGGAGAATTCACACCACCAGGAATTGTCTTTTGTGCACGCTCAAATAAAACTGCGTTTTGATCTACTGTAGTCACTGTAGTTTCCTAATTAAATCGCCATCATTTCAAAATCTTCTTTACGTGCCCCGCACTCTGGACAAGTCCAATTCATAGGAACATCCGCCCACAAGGTTCCTGGCGCAATTCCCTCATCAGGTAAGCCAGCAGCCTCGTCATAAACCCAGCCACAAATCAGGCACATATAGGTTTTCAATTCCATGGGTTTCTTCTCCGCTTATCTTATCTTTTTGTACTAAATTAATTTTAAATCGCTTATTCCATATCGGCATTATTTGGGATTGGTCGCTTGGCATGCATTTCAAATTTGAAGAGTCGGCACTCTAGAGGACCATTAAATAAAGGGGTGCGTTTAGACTCTTTAATACGCAATTGACCTGGTAAAGCCATATCCGCAGTTAAGACAAAGACATTCCAGCCTCCAAAAGACTCCTTGAGATGCTGACCAAATTGCCTTAAAAACTCAACGAACTTAGGGTCTTGCTCTTCTTGGGCCTGTAAACGCTTTAAGGATTCACGGCTAGAGCGTTTAGCACTTTGCCGACCAGTCTCCAAATTCAACTCAAAGCGGTTTTCTGGCTCTTCATCATGTTCGGAATCTGATGAATTACGCTCTTGACCACGTCCACCCTTAATGACTAAGCGTTCACCATAAGGCGGGTTCAAAAGCATCACACCCTCTTTTGCATTCACAGGAGGCTTTGCTGCCAAGGCATCTATTTGTCGTACTACTGGCTGATCAGGCAACTGGGCTCTTTGCCAATTACCTCTAAACATGGAAACCAACTTCTCATTAATATCGCCGCCACTGATGCCAAGTGACTCTGCAGTGGGATATTGTTTTCGCATTGCCAACATCTGAGCTTGCGCTGCCTCTTTCAAATCCACCCAGCGTTTTTGTTCGATCAATTCGTTAAAAGGTTTCAGCCTCTGAAAACCAAAGCCATGGGCAGAGGTCACTAATGGACGATACGCCAATCTACTGGGCTTCACATCATCGCCATACATTCCCGCACGAATAGCTCCTGGAGGAATAGCCAATGCCATCTGCGCCGCTTCAATTAAGAAAGTGCCACTGCCGCACATTGGATCAAATAGGGTTTGGGATGGCTGCCAACCCGTGATCGACAAAATCCCGGCAGCTAAATTTTCTTTTAAGGGTGCATCACCCTTCTCATCACGCCAGCCGCGTTTGAATAATGCTTCACCAGAGGTATCCAAATAAATGTTCACCTGAGTTGCAGTCAAATGCGCCTGCACCCGAACATCTGGAAAGGCTGTGTCAATACTAGGGCGATCTCCCGTCACATCACGTAAGCGATCGACAATGGCATCTTTAATTTTCAAGGTAGCAAAATTCAGACTCTTTAATGGCGAACGATGGGCGGTAACGTCTACGCGCAAAGTTTGGTTGGATGTAAACCAATCTTCCCAAGCCAATCCACTAGCTAATTTATAAAGATCTTCCTCTTGTCTATAGGGCGCTTGGGCCATTTGCAATAAAACACGGCTAGCAATTCTGGAATGTAGATTTAAGGCCATCGCTGCTGAAATAGGAGCAGCCAATCCAATGCCGCCTGTAGGACTTGTTGGAGTGGGGTCAATGACCCAGGCGCCTAGCGCCTTAGAATCAGGGCGTGCGGCAATGGCTGCCAACTCTTGAGCTAGCGGGACTTCTAGACCTCCAGGACAAACAACAAAAAATCTCATAGGTCTAGCAATCTTCACAAAAGAAATAAAAAACTTAAATTAAGGCTTAAAAATAACGAGCGCCACAACCACCACTAGTAGAAGTACAGGAACTTCATTAAACCAACGAAACCAAACGCCGGATTTAGCATTCACGCCATTTCGGAATTTTTTAAGCAGAATCCAGCAAGAGTGGTGATAACCAATAATCAAGAGCACAAAAAATAACTTAGCGTGCATCCACATATCACCAGCACCAACCCTGAAATGAAGCCATAAAGTCAGGCCGAGTAATACTGCAGGAACGGCCAAAATAGTCATGAACCGAAAGAGGCGATCTGACATGCCGAGTAAGCGCTTATAGGCTTCTGGATTTTTTTCATCTGCCAGATTGACAAAGATTCTAGGGAGATAAAAAAGCCCAGCAAACCAAGACGTAATCAAGACAATATGAAATGTCTTAACCCAGAGATATGCATTACCCATTGTGATTTATCTTTTAAGTGCGAATCTCGCCATGACCCATGACGATATATTTAAGAGAAGTCAAGCCATCAAGCCCAACTGGACCGCGGGCATGAAGTTTGTCATTCGAGATACCAATTTCAGCACCTAAACCATATTCAAAGCCATCCGCAAAGCGTGTACTGGCATTCACCATCACACTCGCGCTATCTACTTCGCGTAAGAAACGATCTGCCGTTGCCTGATTGTTTGTAATGATGGCATCGGTATGTTTACTGCCGTAGCACTCAATATGATGCATGGCCTCATCGACATCTGCTACCGTCTTAATCGACAAGATAGGAGCTAGATATTCTGTTTGCCAATCTGCTTCATTAGCATCTACCAAGTTATTTAAACCAGCAGCTTCTAATGTTTTACGGGTGAGTGCATCCACGCGGAGCTCTACACCCTTGTCTTGATAAATCTTGCATAGAGTTGGTAATACTTTTTCCGCAATCGCTTGATTGACCAACAGCGTTTCCATTGCATTACATGGGGCATAACGTTGCGTCTTAGCGTTATCGCAAACCTTGATAGCCATTGCGATATCTGCATCAACATCAATATAGGTATGACAAATACCGTCTAAGTGTTTAATCATCGGCACGCGCGCTTCAGCCATCAAACGGGCAATCAAACTCTTACCGCCACGAGGTACGATCACATCGATGTACTGGGTCATTGTGATCATTTCCCCCACAGCAGCGCGATCAGTAGTACTCACCACCTGTACAGCATCCTTTGGTAGCCCAGCTGCAGTCAGGCCCTCCTGAATAATTTGAGCCAATAAGGTATTGGAGTCAATCGCCTCAGAACCACCTCGCAAAATCACAGCGTTACCTGATTTCAGACAAAGGGCAGCAGCATCAATCGTGACATTCGGACGAGACTCATAAATGATTCCAATCACGCCCAAGGGAACACGCATCTGACCCAACTCAATTCCAGAAGCCTGTTTCTTCAAGGCAGACACTTTTCCAATGGGATCTTCTAAGGTGACAATTTGCTCTAAACCTAAAGCCATCGTTTCTATCGTCTTTGGCGTCATGGTGAGTCGATCAATAAACGCAGCATCTTGACCAGCACTCTTTGCACGCGCTACATCGACTTCATTCACTTTTTGAATCTCACTCGCTTTTTGGCGAATAAGCTTAGCGATGTGTAATAAAGCTTGGTTTTTTTGTTCAGCAGATGCACGTGCCATAGCACGCGATGCTTCGCGAGCTCGCTTGCCAATGTCTTGCATCATTTCTTGTATTGCTGAACTCATCTTAATTACTTTCTCAATCTTTCTTTGCTTTAACCAATCTACCAAGCTTAGCGCAATAAATTGCCTACTAAGCGCAAACCATCCCATGGGTCTGCTGGTAAATCTGCAGCATACAAACCCTTTACTTGACGATCTAGTCCTGCAGCGACTTGCATGGCTCTGCGCAGCTTTAGGGGCTGAACTCGTCTCAGGGCTGTGGGATATAAACGCTCCTTATTACCCCAGACACGATTTGCACGCATTAACTGCTGCACGGATTCACCGGCATCGCTGGCAGCCTTTAGCTTAGATAGTAGCCTAAGCTCTTCTGTCACGCTCCAGAGAATCAAAACCAAAGGCTCGCCTTCGCCCTTTAATCCATCAAGCATCCGATTTAATCGCGGCAAATCGCCTGCAAGCATCGCCTCAGTTAATTCAAATACGTTGTAGC
Source organism: Polynucleobacter sp. 15G-AUS-farblos (assembly GCF_018882445.1). GTDB lineage: Bacteria > Pseudomonadota > Gammaproteobacteria > Burkholderiales > Burkholderiaceae > Polynucleobacter. The sequence continues at coordinate 81,769 of NZ_JACVOM010000004.1, forward strand.
GCGCCACCTTCAAAATCGCAGTTCGAATTTGCTCTTCAGATAACTTACCGCTGGGATATAACAAACCGAGCTTCTGAATTTCTTGATGGGCAGCGATTAAATTTCCTTCGACCTGATCGGCAACAAATTCCAGCGCTCTCATACCTTCGGCACCGGACTCCACTTCCTGATTTTGTCTTTTTAATCGCCCCGCAATCCATTGAGGCAACTGGCTACGATCCAAAGAGTCAATCTGAATCGCCATACCCGCTTCGTCCAATGCGCTAAACCAAGCTGAGGTTTTCGTCTTTCCATCTAGGCGAGGCAAAATAATGCACACTACCGTATCAGGACCTTCTGGACCTGATGCTTGGGATTCAACTTGCGCAGCAAACTGCTTTAAAGCATCCGCGCCATCCCGACCCGGCTTACCTGTTGGTATGCGCAATTCAAGCCAACGCTTGTCCCCAAACAGGGACATTGTTTGTCCCGCACTTAAGAGGGCACTCCAGTCAAATCCGCGCTCTTGTAATAAAACTTCGCGCTCGGTATAGGATTGTTTTTTTGCAATAGCCCGCAATTGATCCATCGCTTCCATCATTAAAAGCGGCTCATCCCCACTGAAGATATACAGCGGTAATAGAGCGCCTCCGGCATCTAACTTTTTGAGATGGGCTTGTAATGCGTCGGCTTTAACCATGCAATGTCATTTAGCCTCAGAAAGCCCTGGTCTTTTGAGACTTAGCAGACGCAGCTACACGACGCAAAATCTGAATCGCCAAGTCACGACGCATTAAGCCTAAGAAACCTTGAATCTGGGCATCATTTGCCAATACAGTCGAAACTGAAAAGTCCATATCGCGAGTGAGATAAACCTCTGCCTCAGGTACGATTTCATTACCAGCGGTATCAAAGGCCCTAAAACCAACGCGAATACTTAAACGATAAGCTGATATCTGACCGCTTGAGTTAAAGGCCAGGACTTCACGACCAGTAATTTCATTCGTAATTTCTAAAATTAAATCAGCGTCACGAGGATTGATCGCCACCTTGACGTCAGTGCCAGTCAATACTGCTGTCTGTAGATCTGCGCGCAAAGGAGGAGATGGATTACCGGTAATAGCGAGCGCTTTGAAAGGTAAATCTACTGCACCCCTCAATCTATAGCCGCATGCAATAAGACCACTCATTGGAGCGATGACTAGCAATCCAAGAACACTTCTTCTAAGCAAACTAACCCTGCCTGAGGGTAACTTTGTTTTAGGAGTTGGGTGATCTGCGCTCATATCTTTAGTTTCCAGTAAAAGGGGTTGGGCTACAAGCTAAGCAACAATATTGACTAAGCGACCAGGTACCACAATGATCTTTTTAGGCGCCCCGCCATTTAAAGCCTTCACAGCCGGCTCGCTTTGTAATGCCAATGCCTCAATCTGATCCTTACCAGCATCAGCAGGCACCCGAATATCACCACGCAATTTGCCATTGATCTGCAGCATCAAGGTGATTTCGGTTTGCACTAATGCAGATTCATCTACAGCTGGCCATGGGGCATCCAGCAAAGGGCCATTATTTTTATCGTAGCCAATCTCTTTCCAGAGTACATGGGTTAAATGTGGCACCACTGGATAGAGGACGCGCAACAAAATACTGAGGCACTCTCGAAGAACAGGCGCACTGATAGAGGATGCTTGATCCAACTTCATAGGCTCAAGTACATTGAGCATCTTCATCGCAGCAGAAACCACCGTATTGTATTGACGACGCTGGTAATCAAAATTCGCCTGCTTCAGAATCGTATGAACCTCTCGGCGCAATTCTTTTTCAGCATCATTGAGATCGGCTGGCAGCTGATCACCTGCAGCCCGTAATGCATCCGCCTGACTACTTGAATACATCCATACACGACGCAAGAAACGGGAGGCACCATCAACGCCGGCCCCAGACCACTCCAGCTGTTGCTCAGGAGGTGCTGCAAACATCACAAATAAACGAGCGGTGTCTGCCCCGTACTGATCAATCAAGGCCTGAGGATCAACACCATTGTTCTTGCTCTTGGACATCTTTTCTACGCCACCAATGATGATGGGTGCGCTAGAACTTCCGTCTTTTAATTTGGCACCTTGTGGACGACCTTTTTCATCTAGATCCAATTCCACATCTAAAGGATTGAGCCAAGTCTTTTTACCTGAGGCATCTTCAGAGTAATAAGTCTCATTAAGAACCATCCCTTGCGTTAACAAATTCTGAAACGGTTCATAAAAAGTAATAAGATTTAAATCGCGCATGACCTTAGTCCAAAAGCGCGCATAGAGCAAATGCAAAATAGCGTGCTCAATGCCGCCAATGTATTGGTCCATTGGCATCCAATAGCCATTACGCTCATCCACCATCGTCTTAGCATCAGGACCGGTGTAGCGCATGAAGTACCAGGAAGAATCTACAAAGGTATCCATCGTGTCGGTTTCACGACGCGCAGGCTTGCCACACTTCGGACACTTTACATTTAAAAAATCAGCGCGCTTATTGAGGGGATTGCCGCTGCCATCAGGTACGCAATCTTCTGGCAGAACTACTGGTAAATCTGCCTCAGGAACTGGTACCGCGCCACAGCCAGGATGAGCATCATCGCCACAATGAATAATTGGAATTGGTGTGCCCCAATAGCGTTGACGTGAAATACCCCAATCACGCAAACGATAAGTAGTCTTGATCTGGCCAACACCCAACTTTTCTAATTCTCTAGCAACAGCACTGACGGCCTCCTCATGAGACATGCCATCAAACTGATTACTATTTAAGCAAACCACATCTTCTTTTTGTGCATACCAGTCTTCCCAACGGGTTGCATTAAACATCGGTGACTCACCCTTTAGCGCAATCACTTGTTTAATCGGAAGCTGATATTTCAGGGCAAATGCAAAATCACGCTCATCGTGTGCTGGCACACCCATCACAGCACCATCGCCGTAGGACATCAATACGTAGTTACCAACCCAAACTGGCACCTGTTCATGAGTCAAAGGATGGGTTACATAAAGACCGGTGAACATACCCTCTTTTTCTTGGGTGGCTAAATCCGCCTCAATCACGCTACCGGTTTTGCATTTCTCAATAAAGGCAGCCAGTGCTGGATTATTGGCCGCAGCTTTTGTTGCCAATGGATGCTCAGCAGCAACAGCACAAAAGGTCACACCCATAATTGTGTCTGCACGTGTAGTAAATACATAGAGCAAACCATCTTGAATGTACCTGCCATCCTCAGCAGGGATTTCATGCTTAAAAGCAAAACGCACACCACGACTTTTGCCAATCCAATTTTGTTGCATAGTTTTGACGCGCTCAGGCCAGCCCAATCCATCTAGCCCTTCAAGTAACTGCTCGGCATAAGCCGTAATGTTGAAGTAGTAACCCGGAATTTCACGCTTTTCAACTAAAGCCCCAGACCGCCAACCACGACCATCAATCACTTGCTCGTTTGCTAATACAGTTTGATCAATCGGATCCCAATTGACCACTTGGGTCTTGCGATAGGCAATCCCTTTTTCCAACATCTTCAAAAAGAGCCACTGATTCCAACGATAGTAGTCAGGACTACAGGTAGCGACTTCTCTTGACCAATCGATAGCAAGACCCATCGCAGCCATTTGCTTTTTCATATAAGCAATGTTGTCGTAAGTCCATTGAGCGGGTGGTACCTTATTCTGAATCGCAGCGTTTTCAGCTGGCATACCAAAAGCATCCCAACCCATGGGCATCAACACGTTATAGCCCTGCATCCGCAACTGACGGGACATCACGTCATTGATGGTGTAGTTGCGTACATGACCCATATGTAGTTTTCCAGATGGGTAAGGCAACATCGAGCAAGCGTAATACTTTGGCTTTTTTTGACCAGCAGCATCTACCGCGTCCTCTTTTACTTCATAGACTTTGGCGCTATCCCAATCAGCCTGCGCTGCTGCTTCAATGCGACGGTAGTCGTAATCCTTGCTCATGTAATACAGCTCTTTTCTTCTATAGGTATTAATTGATTACTTACGCAACCCCAAAACATCTTGCATATCGAACATGCCTGAAGTTTGGTTCTGCAAAAAACGGGCTGCGCGTAAGGAACCTTGCGCATAAGATTGGCGACTAGTTGATTTATGGCTAATTTCAATACGCTCGCCATCACCTGCAAATAAGACAGTGTGATCACCCACAATGTCACCACCACGAATCGTGGCAAAGCCAATCGAACCTTCTTTGCGCTCACCGGTATGACCTTCTCGAGCATACACAGCGACATCATCTAATTTTTCACCAAGCGCATCCGCAATGACTTCGCCCATCTTGAGCGCAGTTCCAGAAGGAGCATCTACTTTGTGGCGATGATGCGCCTCAATAATTTCAATGTCGTATCCCTGATTCAACATCTTTGCAGCAATCTCGAGGAGCTTGAAAGTGGCATTCACCCCAACACTCATATTCGGCGCAAACACAATAGCCAACTTTGCTGAAGCCGTCTTCAAGCTAGCAATTTGATCGGCACTCAAACCAGTAGTGCCAATCACCATCTTGGTACCTGTTTTTTCAGCTACTGCTAAATGCGACATCGTTCCCTCGGGCCTTGTGAAATCAATGAGAAACTCGGCGCCACTTAAAACCTGAGATACATCCGCAGAAATCATCACGCCCGTTTTCTTGCCCAAGAAAGCGCCTGCATCTTCACCCAGCTGTGGGCATGACGTGTGCTCCAAGGCACCAACCAATTGAGCATCCGGGGTATTGAGTACCGCCTCGATCAACATCTTGCCCATGCGACCCGTGGCTCCAGCTATTGCAATCTTCATCATGAATTTCTTCGCTTTGTTATTAATGTATTAAGTGGACACTGCTTCAGAATTGAATTACTGAGTCTTTAATGGTGTCGGCGCTTCCGAGCCAGCGGATTCAGTTACCAAATTGGTTGAAGGGGCTGCGCTATCACTTACCTGTGGAGTTTTAATCTCTGGAGCTTTTGCTGCTGGAGGTAAATTATTCGTTGGGCTAGGCACTAACAGCTCAGGCTGCTGCAAAGGCGGTGTTACAGGCGGCTTGTTGCTGCCGGTAAAAATTTCCCAGAATGAGCGTTTTTGTTTTGCGTAATTATCAATCTCTGCCACCATCTCGACTTCGGTTGGCAGAGCATCTCCATTAAACTTCACCACTTTGTCGCCATCAAAAAAGACAGTGACACGACGCTCACTACCAATAGGCTGTCCAGCACGCTTAAATTCAAATACATAGTCCCAGCGATTGGCGTGGAAATAACTAGCCAGCAAAGGCGTTCCTAAAACTTGACGCACCTGCTCACGTGTCATCCCTAGCTTTAGCTTGGCATACTGCTCACTCGAAATAAAGTTGCCCTGAACTACATCAGGAACATAAGGCCTAAAAATCGTATTCATCCAGGCGCGTTGATGATCATCTACAGCCGAGGTACATCCGCCTAGACTTAAAAAACCCAAAAAGGCAGCAGCCATCAAAGCCGAACGTGAGGGGGCATAATCCCCCTTTAAAAAGGGGTTCAAAAAGCGACTAAAAAGTACAAGGCAATTTTGCATGGCTGGCCGTATCATTAAGACATTGATTTTAGCTCCCAAAGCCATGACTACGAACCAAAACCCATCACCAGCAGATTTAAGAGATATCGGCCTTAAAGCTACCGGTCCTCGTATGAAAATCTTGGATTTTTTCCACCAAAATGGGGGCACTCATTTCAGCGCAGAAGATGTCTTTATGGCGCTTGCCAAAGAGGATCAAGAAATCGGCTTAGCTACCGTTTATCGAGTATTAACTCAGTTTGAGCAAGCAGGTCTTTTATTGCGTAGCCATTTTGAGTCGAGCAAGGGCGACAGCAGAGCGATCTACGAGCTCAATGAAGGGCAACATCATGACCATCTGGTTTGCCTAGACTGTGGTCACGTTGAAGAGTTTGTAGACGAAGCGATTGAGAAAAGGCAGCGCGATATTGCAAAAGGCCTAGGATTTAAGCTCCAAGAGCATTCTTTAGCCATGTACGGCCATTGCCAGAAGAAAAACTGCCGAAATAAGCAAAAATAGCCACAGTTAGCTACTTTTACTGATTCTTAATACAAAAAAGACCTCAAATCGAGGTCTTTTTTATTGATAACCCAAATAACTATCTTATTTACGTAACTTTTAGCAGCAGATAGCTACTTTTAACGACTTTTATTTACTTAACCGCCATTAAAGCCTCTGCAGCATTGAGCATTTGTACTGAATAACCCCATTCATTGTCATACCAAGCCAATACTTTGACCAATTTGCCATCAGCTGAAACGCGAGTTTGTGAGGCATCGTAAATACTTGGGCGTGGATCATGGTTAAAGTCGATCGAAACCAAAGGCAGGGTATTAAAGCCCAAAATACCCTTCAGTTCGCCTTCGCTTGCAGTCTTCAAGATAGCATTGACTTCATCCACGCTTGTAGCGCGGCTAGCGGCGAAAGTTAAGTCCACTACGGAAACGTTAATCACTGGAACGCGCATTGCAAAACCATCGAAGCGACCGGCCAAAGCAGGCAATACCAAACCAACTGCTTTTGCAGCGCCAGTCTTCGTTGGAATCATGCTTGTTACAGCTGAACGCGCGCGGCGCATATCCTTGTGATACACGTCTGTTAATACTTGGTCGTTGGTAAAGGCATGGATCGTGGTCATCAGGCCAGATTCAATACCAATTTTTTCCAAGAGCGGCTTTACAAGCGGTGCCAAACAGTTGGTGGTGCAACTCGCATTAGAAACAACAACATCACCTGGCTTCAATACATTTTGATTAACGCCATAAACAATCGTAGCGTCCACATCTTTTTCACCAGGAGCAGAAATTAATACCTTCTTAGCACCCTGTTGAATGTGAATCATGGCTTTTTCTTTAGAAGTAAATTTGCCAGTGCACTCTAAAACTAAATCCACACCCAACTCACCCCATGGGGTCTCTGCTGGATTGCGAGTTGAGAACATTTTGATTCGATCACCATTAACCACCATGCAGTCGCCATCAACCTTCACCTCTGCAGGAAAACGTCCGTGCGCAGAGTCATATTGGGTAAGGTGTGCATTGATATCGATATCACCCATGGCATTAATAGCCACAATCTTGATATCCCTTCTAGGTTTGCCGTTCACCTGGTCTTCATACAAGGCGCGCAATACCATGCGGCCAATACGTCCATAACCATTAATTGCGACATTAATTGTCATTCCATTCCCCTTACAAATATTAAATTCACGAATTCTTTACTGAGCAATACATTGCTTTACTGTTTTTGCAATCTGATCACTCGTTAAACCAAAATACTCATATAGCTGTGGTGCTGGAGCAGACTCACCAAAGGTATCTACACCATGCACAGCAGCACATCCATATTTCCACCAAAAATCACTGACACCAGCCTCAACGGCAATACGCGGAATATTCGCTGGCAATACTTTTGCTTTGTAAGCGGCATCTTGTTGATCAAAGACAGTAGTTGAAGGCATTGAAACCACTCGAACACCCAAGCCATCTTTTTCTAACTGTTGTGCGGTTTGCAAAGCAAGCGCGACTTCTGAGCCGGTGGCAATAATCACCGCATCAATCTTGGCTGACTTTGGATCACGCAAAACATAGCCGCCACGAGCAATCTCTTTAACTTGAGCAGCACTACGAGAAACAAATGGACAGTTCTGGCGGCTAAAAATTAAGGCGCTTGGGCCATGTTTGCGCTCGATTGCTGCACCCCAGGCAACCCCACTCTCAGTGGTGTCACAAGGCCGCCAAACCATCAGATTCGGGATTAAACGTAGGCTAGCAACCTGCTCGACTGATTGGTGGGTTGGCCCGTCCTCGCCCAAGCCGATCGAATCGTGAGTAAAGACAAAGATGCTGCGTAACTTCATCAATGCGGCCATACGCAGGGCGTTACGACTGTAATCAGAGAAGGTTAAGAATGTGCCACCAAACGGAATGTAACCACCATGCAAGGCGATTCCATTCATGATCGCACTCATACCAAACTCACGAACACCGTAATTAATATGATTACCCCATTGATCACCACGTACTGGTTTGCATGTAGACCAGTTGGTTAAATTTGATCCAGTTAAGTCAGCAGAGCCACCCATAAATTCTGGAACAGCCGGAGCCAATGCTTCAATCGCATTTTGACTCGCCTTACGTGTAGCGACGGTTTCTGCTTTTAATTCACAAGATTTCAGATACGCATTTAAGGTAGCTGAAAAATCTTTTGATAAATCACCTTGCATACGACGTTGCAATTCAGAGGCAAGCTCTGGGTATTTATTTTTATAAGCCTGAAATTGTTTGTTCCAATCATGCTCAAGTGCTTGTCCACGCTTTTTAAAATCCCAAGCAGCATAAATATCTTTCGGAACTTCAAAGGGTGCATAAGGCCAATTCAAAGCTACTCGAGTTGCCGCAATTTCAGTCGCCCCCAATGGAGAACCATGTACTTTATCGCTGCCTGCCATATTGGGTGAACCCTGGCCAATGGCGGTCTTACAGCAGATCAGGGTGGGTTTATCGCTCTTCTTAGCCTTTGTAATCGCAGCAGATATCGCTTCAGCATCATGCCCATCAACATCACGAATGACATTCCAACCATAAGCTTCAAAACGTTTTGGCGTATCTTCGTTAAACCAAGAAACCACTTTACCGTCAATCGAAATGCCGTTGTCATCCCATAAAGCAATCAACTTGTTTAACTTTAAGGTTCCAGCCAATGAACACACTTCATGACTTATACCTTCCATCAAACAACCGTCACCTAAAAATACATAAGTAAAGTGATCAACAATCTTGTGTCCAGGGCGATTAAATTCTTCAGCCAGTAACTTTTCTGCCAGCGCCATGCCAACTGCATTTGAAATTCCCTGACCTAAAGGACCCGTAGTGGTTTCAATGCCTGGTGTGATTCCATATTCTGGATGCCCTGGAGTTTTGCTATGCAGTTGACGGAAATTTTTTAATTCATCAATTGCTAAATCGTAGCCCGTTAAATGGAGAAGCGAATACAGCAACATCGAGCCATGACCGTTAGACAAAACAAAACGATCGCGATTCATCCAATGTGGATCGGTTGGATTATGTTGCAAATGCTCATTCCAAAGTCCAACAGCAATATCAGCCATACCCATTGGCATTCCAGGATGTCCTGAATTAGCCTGCTGAACTGCATCCATGGATAAGGCGCGAATGGCATTGGCCATGCGAATTTGAAGGTTTGACATCGTAAAAGTGGTCTCGAGGAAAATAAATTGGCTATATTTCAGTAATGCCTCAATTTTATCTTCCCGGGCCATGGGATTCCCAAAAGCCAAACATCCTCACTCCTGAGCTCGCCCACCATTTACGTGTTCGACGCATTCAAATTGGGGAAACTTTCCCAATATTTGATGGAAAGGGCCAAATTGGCGAGGCCACACTACTCTCTTTGACCGGAAAGACGGGTCAAGCCGCGTTGAGCAATATCCGCACTGACACCCATCGTGAGACATCCTATGCCATCACCTTGGCTCAAGGGCTGGCTGGTGGAGACAAAATGGATTGGATTGTGGAAAAAGCGGTTGAAACTGGTGCTCAAATCATTGCGCCATTACAGTGCGAACGCTCAGTTATCAAACTCACCCGTTCAAGCGATGCGGAACGCGCTCAAAAGCGACTGATTCATTGGCGCGGAATTATTCAGGCAGCCTGCGAACAATGTGATCGAACGGTTTTCACTGAACTGGAGCCCATTCAAACCTTTGAAGCTTTTTTAAAAGCCAGTCCCAAGCCAAAACTCAAACTCCTTTTGACTCCAGATGCAACTCAAAGCATGTATTCAGTCCTGCTAGAGAATGCGCCACAGGATGTAATTGTCATGATTGGACCTGAGGGAGGTCATTCACCCGAAGAGGAGGCTTTAGCCCAGGCTGCAGGCTATCAAATGGTTTCTTTGGGTGAACGGGTGCTGAGGACTGAAACGGCTGGCGTGGTGGCGATTACAGCCGTGCATAGCGTATGGAACCCTGAAATGCAAATTCGCCTCAAGTAGAGGCGATTCTGGCTGTTTCCTAAAACTGGCGCTTTAGGCAAAAGAGTAGAAGACGCGATAAGGTGTACGGCGCTCTGCCCAGAAATCTACAGCATCACGGAAAACATCTAAAAGTGTTTCACGTGCTTCTTTGTCAAACTTCTGAGTGCAAGGCAAACCTTCAAGCACCACTACAAATCCAGGCTGGGGGCCAGACTTGTCTACAGTAGTTGTCAAGGCATCCAATAAAGGATCAAAATTCTTAGCCTGCTGCTTAGTAAATGAATATGCAATTGCAATGGACTCTAAAACTTCCCCTTTAGTCATTGCATTGGCACAATTTGCGTAAATGAAATGCTGTCCGAGCTCAGTAGCCGCCTCTTGTAAATCTGGAGTACGGAAAGCGCGGATAGATTGCACGATATTTGTGCGCACACTGCGCAACATTGCCGGCGGTCCGGCATCGCGAACGGCCAAAGCGGCACGCCAAGAAGCTGTCACTTTTTTCCCCGAAACTTGATTTGCTGCATAGGTTTGTAAACGAGACAAACCGCCTTGCGCGTAAATATTGGCAGCGGATGATTCGGTTTCTAAACGATCATTGCTGTCCCAACTTTCAGCACGGCTATGTTCGTCGAAGCTGGCTGTACTGCTGTTTTCAGAGCGATTATTCATGATGGATGCTAGGTTACCCTTATCACGCCATCAAATCAAGCCCAAATACAGTACATTTTATATAAGTCGTTGATTTATATAGGAAAAATATATGTAAGTTATTGCTAACCTACATACATAACAGCCCCCTAGGAAATACCTCTGGCGTTGCTTGCCGCCTCTACTACGGCCAAAGTGGTCACGTTGACAATCCTGCGGACAGTAGCAGCTGGGGTCAAGATATGGATTGGTTTTGCTACGCCTAACAACAAGGGGCCAATTGCAATTCCATTCCCTGCAGCTGTCTTGAGGAGATTGTAGGAAATGTTGGCAGCATCAATATTAGGAAGAACTAACAAATTAGCATCGCCTTTCAATGGAGAGCTTGTTACTGCGCCCGCACGAATAGTGGCATCCAAAGCGCTATCGCCATGCATCTCACCATCCACTTCCAAATCTGGTGCTGCCTTCTGAATTAATGCCAACACTTCGCGCATCTTAATTGCGGAAGGTGCGTTGCTTGAACCAAAATTGGAGTGTGAGAGCAAAGCTACTTTAGGCACCAGCCCAAGCTTACGCATTTCACTAGCGGCCATTAAAGTCAGCTCAGCCAACTCTTCCGCTGTGGGATCAAGATTGATATGGGTATCTACCAAGAACACTTGGCGTCCTGGAAGAATTAATCCTGACATAGCGCCATAAACATTTGCGCCAGGTTCTTGACCAACCACTTCATCAATATATTTCAAATGGGTTGCTGAATTACCGACTGTTCCACAAATCATGCCATCAGCCATATCCTTGATGATCATGATGGAACCAATCAAACTATTGCGACGACGCATTTCCAACTTGGCAAATGATTCCGTTACACCTTTACGCTCAGTCATCGACAAATAGGTTTGCCAGAAATCACGGAAACGTGAATCATTTTCTGGGTTAACAACCTCAAAGTCGTCACCAGCCTTCATGCGCAAACCAAATTTTTCAATACGGTGCTCAATCACAGCCGGACGACCAATTAAGATTGGCGTGGCCAGGTGTTCATCAATAATGATTTGCACTGCACGTAATACCCGCTCGTCTTCGCCCTCAGCAAATACGATCCGTTTTTGATTCGCAGGCACTCGCTTAGCAATGCTAAACAAAGGCTTCATCAAAGTACCGGAGTGGTACACAAATTGCTGCAACTGATTACGATATGCATCAAAATCTTTGATTGGGCGTAAGGCTACGCCGTCATCCATTGCCGCTTTAGCAACGGCTGGGGCAATCACCGTAATCAAACGGGGATCAAATGGTTTCGGAATTAAATACTCTGGGCCAAATGAGAGATTCTCAATGCCATAAACAGAGGCTACTACTTCGCTTTGCTCAGCCTGAGCTAACTCCGCCACGGCCTTAACGGCAGCCACTTCCATGCCACGGGTAATGGTGGTAGCCCCCACATCCAAGGCACCGCGGAAAATAAACGGAAAGCACAAAACATTGTTCACTTGATTTGGGTAATCTGTACGACCTGTTGCCATCACCGCATCTGGACGAACAGCCTTTACTTCTTCAGGAAGAATCTCAGGGGTTGGATTTGCTAAGGCGTAAACCAATGGCTTATCAGCCATCTTCTTGACCATGTCTTGCTTGAGTACGCCACCAGCGGAAAGACCCAAGAAAATATCTGCTCCTTCAATTGCTTGATCAAGTGTTCTCAAATCAGTCTCTTGGCAGAATGGCTCCTTCTCAGGATCCATCAGCTCTTTACGTCCCTTATAGGCCACGCCAGCTAAGTCTGTTACCCAAATATTTTTACGTGGAATACCGAGATCTACCAAGAGATCTAAACACGCTAATGCAGCAGCGCCAGCGCCAGAGGTCACCAGCTTCACATTGCCAATATCTTTGCCAACGACTTTTAAGCCATTCAGAATCGCTGCCGCCACCACAATCGCAGTGCCATGTTGGTCATCATGAAAGACCGGGATCTTCATGCGCGCTTGTAACTTACGCTCGACGACGAAACAATCAGGCGCTTTAATATCTTCTAAATTGATACCGCCAAACGTTGGCTCTAATGCAGCAATAATTTCTACTAATTTGTCTGGATCGTTCTCATTTACTTCGATATCAAAAACATCAATACCAGCAAATTTCTTAAAGAGAACTGCTTTACCTTCCATCACCGGCTTACTTGCCAGTGGTCCAATATTTCCTAAACCAAGTACAGCGGTTCCATTAGTGATGACGCCAACTAAATTTCCACGGGCAGTGTACTTAAATGCATTCGCTGGATCTTTTACAATTTCTTCGCAAGGAGCTGCAACACCTGGAGTGTAAGCAAGTGCTAAATCGCGTTGGTTAGTTAGTTGCTTAGTAGGGGCAATCTCAATCTTTCCTGGAGTCGGAAACTCGTGATATTGCAATGCAGCCTCTCTGAGGGCCGCAATTTGTTGGTCTTTAGTATTTTCTTTGCTCATCAACTAACTCTTAGATATGGACGTATTTAAGCCTCTAATTCTATTCCTCTCAGATGTCAGACTGCCGACAGCCTAAAATGAGGCATGCATTCTTCATCAGACCCCATTGGCGAATTTGAGCTAATTCAACGTTTTTTTAAAACGGGCGCCGATGCTATGAATCCAAAATCCGAAATTGGTTTGGGCATTGGAGATGACTGCGCGCTGATTCAAGCCTCCTCTAATGAGGAAATCGCTATCACCACCGATATGCTTGTGGAAGGAAGGCATTTTTTTGTTGGTGCCGACCCAGAGCTATTGGGCCGTAAAGCCCTAGCAGTCAATCTTTCAGACCTAGCTGCTATGGGTGCCACGCCACTAGGATTTACCTTGGCTTTGGCACTACCGGATGCTGATCAGGTCTGGCTTGAGGCCTTTAGCAAGGGTCTGTTTTCTATTGCAAAACAATTTTCCTGCTCGCTCATTGGGGGCGATACCACTGCAGGGCCACTCACCATTTCCATTACGGCATTGGGCACCCTCCCTAAAGGAGAAGCCATACAAAGATCAGGGGCAAAGCCTGGCGATGACATTTGGGTTTCAGGAGAATTAGGAGATGCCAGATTAGCGCTTGCTGCACTGCGTCATGAAATTTCACTACCCGAAGTCGACCTCAAACAAATAGAACATCGCATGCACCAACCCATCCCTAGAGTAGAACTGGGCACTCACTTGAGAGGTGTTGCAACAGCAGCCTTAGATATTTCTGATGGTCTGCTAGGTGATCTCAAACATATCCTCAGTCAATCCAAAGTGGATGCACAAATTAGGATTGATCAATTACCAAAGTCAGCAATCTTATTAAAGCAAGATTCATCCATCCAAAATCAATTTGCTGCCTGCGGTGGTGATGATTACGAAATTTGCTTTACTGCAGACAAGCATCAACGGGATGCGATCGAACACATTAGTAAAACTTTAAATCTACCTCTCACCCGCATTGGTCAGACTATAGCAATCAAGAGTGATGCAGCGAATATTGAGATACTGAATTCTGATGGAAAACCATTAAGTGATGCTGAAACCCTATCACTGATGAAATCATTTGACCACTTTAAATAATGTCTCAAACTATTCATACCCCTATAAACAAACCCAGCTTCAAATGGGTTTTCCAAACTGCTGGGCGCACGATCGCCTTTGGTTTCGGTAGCGGTCTAAGCCCCGTGGCACCTGGCACTGCCGGCACTCTTTGGGCTTGGGCAGCATTCTTAGTTGGCGAATATTTCTTCACTACCGAAGATTTTTTATGGATTATCGGTGGTGGATTTTTATTGGGTTGCTGGGTTTGTGGTCAGGTTAGTGAAGAGTTGGGAAAGAAAGATTTTGGCGGAATAGTCTGGGATGAAATCATTGCATTTTGGTTGGTGCTGATTTTTATCATGCCCGCTTCTCTCTGGATGCAAGGCTTAGCATTTGCACTCTTTCGTTTTTTCGATGCAGTCAAACCTGGGCCAATCGGAATGATCGATCGCCACTTTAAAAAACTGGAAGGCGATGTCAACACACCTTCTACGATGATTCAAATCCTATGGCGAGGATTGGGAATCATGGTGGATGATCTTGCAGCGGCATTCTTCACGCTCTTGATCATTGCATTAGTACAAGCATGGATTCTCTAAGAATAGAACTAGATAAAGAAAATATGAATGCGCTCAATATTGCAAAAGAACTCGCTGGTGTTTTAGTTCCTCAGGGTTGGAAAATCGCCCTTGCTGAGTCCTGTACTGGCGGTCTGGTATGCGCGACATTGACGGAGCTAGCAGGTTCAAGCGACTGGTTTGAACGTGGTTACATCACCTACAGCAATCAAGCTAAAACAGAGTGCCTTGGCGTTTCAACGGAATTACTCAGCTCTTTTGGGGCTGTAAGCGAACCCGTGGCTAAAGCAATGGCTGAAGGCGCGCTGAGGAATGCCAAGGTCAAAGCAGCTATTGCCATTACCGGCATAGCCGGGCCATCCGGTGGTTCAGCAGAAAAGCCAGTGGGAACAGTGTGCTTTGGATGGTCTATTCAAAACGCAGCAGGTGTATCGGAAACCCTCTGCACTACCAAGGTCTTTCAAGGAGATCGGCAAGCTGTGCGCTTACAAGCAACACATTACGCCCTCTCTGAATTACTCGCTTTACTTAAATCCGCACAGCAATAATTACTTCATCCAGCCTTTGCTGTGGAAATAGAAGAGTGGAATGAGTGCGGAAACAAGCATGGCCCCGATAGCCATCGGGTAACCCCAAGTAGCATCTAACTCTGGCATATGTTTGTAGTTCATACCCCAGATACTGGCCAATAAGGTAGGCGGCATTAAGGCGACAGATACCACCGAGAAGATCTTAATAATCTTCGATTGGTTCAAATTAATAAAACCAACCGTAGCATCCATCAAGAAGTTAATCTTGTCGAACAAGAATGCCGTATGGTTTTCTAAAGAGTCAATGTCACGCAAAATTTGACGCGCTTCTTCTTGCTGTTCATCCGAGAGCAACTTGCTGCGCATCAAAAAAGATAGGGCTCTGCGGGTATCCATGACATTACGTCGAATACGGCCGTTAGTATCTTCTTCTGTTGCAATCGTTTCTAAAACTTCCGCAGCATCAGCATCATTAATATCATCAGAAAGAACGCGCTTACCCGCATGCTCAAGATTTTCATAAACTTCTTCGAGTGCATCTGCAGAGTATTCGGCATCTGTGGAATACAAATCGAGCAATACATCTTTTGCATTACTGACTGAGCCTGGACGTAAGCGGGCACGTAAGCGCACCAGACGGAATACAGGAAGATCTTCATCATGAATGGAGAACAGCACTTGTTTAGTGAGTACAAACGCCACGCGTACGTTGCGTGATGTTTCATCTTCATCCAATAAAAAATCGGTGCGAATATGGAGATGGCCATCATCAGCTTCAAAATATCGAGCAGATGCCTCTAAGTCACCTAAGTCATCCAACTCAGGCAAAAGTACGCCAAAAGCCTCTTTAATCCAAATGAGCTCCTCTTCCTCTGGATCAACGACGTCGATCCAGATAGGATTGGCATATTGCAACAATTCATTGCGATCTTCCACTTGCTCTTGAGAGAGGCGGCCATTTTGCAGGACGAACAAGTTGATCATGGTGAACTCCTAAGGAATGTGCGCTAGTTTATCCTATAGAACATAATAGTTTCACTAAAATAAGCCAAATCCAATGAACTCTCGCTCAAATACCTTTAACCAGCAACTCCAGTCTGCATGGGCTTCTCAAGGCAGCATGCTGTGTGTTGGTTTTGACCCAGACCCCAAGCGCTTACCCTCAGCGCTACAAGGGAAACCAGAGGGCATATTTGAGTTCTGCCGAGAAATCGCTGATGCAACCGCTGATTTAGTCTGCGCCTTTAAACCCCAGTTTGCTTACTTTGCCTCCCAAAGGGCTGAGGCGCAACTCGAAAAACTCATTAAACATCTCAAGGAGAAGTATCCCCATATTCCAGTCATTCTGGATTCCAAGCGGGGTGACATTGGCAGCACGGCTGACCACTATGCTCTAGAAGCCTTTGAACGCTATGGAGCTGATGCGATTACCGTCAACCCCTATATGGGCTTTGACACCATCGAACCCTATCTCAAGCACGCTGGCAAAGGCGTCATCGTACTCTGTCGCACCTCTAACCCTGGCGGCTCCGACCTACAGTTCTTGAACGTGTCTCCTGATGGTCAACCGCTATATCTACATGTAGCCAAACTGGCAGCACAACAATGGAATAGCTCCGGTCAAATCAGTCTAGTTGTAGGCGCCACATTCCCAGAAGAGATTGCAAAAGTACGTGCCATTGTTGGCGAGATGCCTTTACTCATACCAGGCATTGGTGCCCAGGGCGGTGATATTGATGCCACCGTTAAAGCAGGTGCCATTCCCAATAAACCCGGTACAGGCATGATCATTAATTCTTCAAGGGCGATTCTCTATGCAAGCTCTGGAAGTGATTTTGCTGAAGCGGCAAGAGCAGTAGCCCTCAATACGCGCGATGCGCTCAGGGCTGCAGCAGCAAAATCATTTTATTAGTGCTGATATTAGTGCGGCCTTCTGTTCGAGTATTAACTATTTACTAGAGCTACTCTTAGGCGTTGGAGTTAAGGCTACCCGATCCATATATTCCAAGATAAATTCTTGGCGAGTCGGAAAATGGATATTGGCCTTACGACAATACTGAGCTTTATCAAAACATTTTGGTGCTGGCAAAGCAGAAGCTAAAGCTGCAGACTGCTCTCGATCTAAGGCAGAGGGAGTAATACCGTAATAGCGCTGTGAGGCTGCCCCGATGCCGAAAATGCCCTCGCCCCACTCGACAGAGTTGAGATAGATCTCAAATAATCTTTGTTTTGAGAGTGTTAACTCTAGTAAGCCAGTAATGATGAGCTCTTGACCCTTACGCAAATAATTTTGCTCTGAGGATAAAAATAAATTTTTAGCCAATTGCTGAGTAATCGTTGAGCCGCCCCGTAATGCCGTTTTAGTTTTATTACCTGAGCGGTGCTTCTGTTGATTCTTTTCCCAGGCCTTTTGCATATCCTCAACACGGACACCTTTATGTTGAAAAAAGATATCGTCCTCACTTACCAATACAGCCCGTTTTAGATTCCCAGAAATCTTGTCGTAAGGCGTCCACTTTGATTGGATGGGGCATGACCAATGCCAGGAACATAAGCGCCAGCGCTCAGCGCGTTGAAATGCGGTGCTATCTGGATTGAATTTTGTCCACAAGCCAATCTGAATAGCAAAGTACGCTTGCATTGCTAGCACGCCAAACAAGAGGCATTTAATGGGATAGGCAAACCAACGCATGAGAAGAAGACTAGCTTCTGAGTTGCGCCAATACTGCTCTTGGATCAATCGACGAGGCGAGCTCATTACCACGCCAAATCAAGAATGCATCAGCCGCTTGTTCTACCAGCATACCCAAACCATCACTCACACGTGCGCCTCTTTGCAGCGCTTGCTGCATAAATCTGCTTGTCTTCCCATAAAGCATTTCATAGGCAAATGAACTGGGTACGAATACATTGGCTGCAGCCGCATGACTCAGAGGAGATTGATTATCAAGGCCAGCTGCAGTGGCATTAATCACTAAATCAAATGGGGCTGTATTTTTGGAGTCTTCCAAACCCTCAAGAGTGACTGATTCCAAAGTGGTGTTTTTTTCTTTTGCCAAATTGGCAAAGATGCTTACTAATTCGCCTGCTTTAGCAGCAGAACGATTAGCAATCACCAAGTTTTTTGGCAGCTGATCCAGCAATGGACTTAACACGCCACGTGCGGCACCACCAGCACCTAAAAGTAATATGCGCGCGCCTCTCAGCGTAATGCCTTGAGCTAATAAGTCTCGAACCAAGCCAGCACCATCGGTATTGTCACCAAAAATCTGCTGCCCCTCGATCCATAAGGTATTTACTGCCCCAGCCAACTTGGCTCTTGGGGTTAAGACTTGGGCTAAAGCTTGTGCATCTAGCTTGAAAGGAACAGTCACATTCATACCCTTGCCTCCAGCAGCAAAAAAATCTTGTGCTGCTTTTGCAAATCCCCCTAAATCTGGCTGCAAGTGTCCGTAATGCATCGCTTGATTCGATTGCTCTGCAAACTTTGCATGAATTAATGGAGACTTACTATGCGCAATGGGATTACCTACAACAGCGTACACATCCAAGCCCCTGAATAAGCTCGGGTCGGTGTGTAAATCCATGGATGCAGATGAAGTCATATTGAGAGAATAAGCGAGTTTTTGATCTATTTCTTGAACTATTTTTCAAAGCAAATTAACGCCGTAATTCCAGTCGATCGCTACCCTCGCGGGTAAATTCAAAAGTCGAGACCCAATCCAAAACATCAATTTGTTTGCGCATTTCAGATGGAAAAGCCCCAAATGGAGCCGAGGCACGCACAATCGCTAGAGCCTGGCGATCTAGCTCGGCATTACCTGAGCTGCGGCCAATCGATACACCATCCTTGCCTTGGGCATTATTGGTAATGTTTCCCTGGGCATCCACGCTCACCACAATAATCAAACTGCCATATAAGGGTCGCCCGTTTGCGCGTGGGAAAAAAGCACTGCCATATGCTTCAATCTTTTGACGCATCGCATCGTAATAATGTGCAAAGCTCACTGCCTTCGCGGTTGTTCCAGTTAATACTTTACGGCGAGGACCTTGGCCATCAGTCTGTAAACGCTTAGCTAGCTCAGCTTCCAAGGAGTTGAGTTGTGGCGCCATTTTCTGTTCATCACCACTTTTCCGACCCCCAGAGCGAGCACGTTGCTCATCTAACTTTGCCAACATTTGTTTTTGCTGTTTCTCCAAAATCTCTAAGCGAGCTTCCGCACCCAAGCGTGCTCTGTGTATCACAGTTGCATCTTGCTTATCGGTCTTACCACCGCCTTGCAGATCTGCCTGAGCTAATTTATTAGCCTGTTGCGGCGGCGTTTTATTGCTCGCATTTACCAGCACTACACTCAGTGGTGTATTGAGTCTACGACTCTGGATTTCCCCAGCACCCCAGCGTACAGATAAAAAGAGTAGGTGGATGAGGAGTGATGCGCAAAGGGCAAACTGAAATGGATGGCGACGCCAAGCATTTTGAAGATAAGCGATGGTAGAACTACTCTGGACTTTCATCTTCAGCGGGCTTATCTACATTCTCTTCAGCAATATCCTTTGCGAGCTCTTCAGCAAGCTCCTCTGCAATTTTTGCTGGGGACTCAATTTCTAATACCCTAACGCCAGCACCCAGTTGCAGCAGATCCACATCAGCAATAACTACTTGAGCACGTGTCATACGAGGATGGGTAGCCAATTCTGGAATAGGAATATGCAGCGGCACCAATTCGACTCGAGACATGCCTTCTTTGAGGTGGCGAACATATACCGTTCTCGATCCACCCTCCTGCGCTATCCAACGCAAACACCAGTATTTCTCTAACCTATCTTGATATTCACCATAAACTTGGTAGCAGGACTCAAAGTCAGCTGCAATACCCATTAAGACTGCATCGCGTGGCGGAAAAGGAGCAACCATCTTGGCGGTTACACCGTGCTTAGCTAGAGCAATTAATTGCCATTGATTTACTAAGTCAGAATATCGTCGTAATGGTGAAGTACACCAAGCGTAATAATCTAAGCCCAAGCCCTCATGCGGCCCTGGGCTTGTTTGCATTCTGGTACGCATCGGACCCCAACCCTTTTGGGTCCTAAATAATCCAGGCAAACCATGCTCAGCAAGCAACTGGCCAGAAGCACTATTACAAAAGATCATCCATTCGGCCACGATGGTGTCTAAAACTGAACCGCGTTGACGAGGAATAATGCCAATTCGTTCTGCACCATCAACCTGACTCACTTCAAAATAAAAATCTCTTGCTAAGGCATTAGGATCTAACGCTCCCAATTGCTCTGGACGAAGTCCATTGGCAACCCGCTTCTCTTGACGTCCTGCATGCAAGAGCTTAGCAGCCTTCCATAAAACCGCTAATTCTTTACGGAAAGGATAGTTTGCACTCTCATCCTGCAAACTCTCATCACTGACTAAGTGCTCCAAATCCTCCAAGCGCAGATTGGCAGCCATCGGCACCATCTCTGCACGCATCTGCAAGGTGTCTTTATTCACTACACCAGCAGCATCAATATCAACATAGATCGACAAGGCAGGTCGAGCTTCACCCTCATCCAGTGAAAACTGTTTAATTACCGAATCAGGCAGCATCGTAATTTTGTCACCAGGAAAATACACTGTCGACATTCGTTGCCGTGCCACTTGGTCCAGTGGATCATCCCTCGCAATCGCCAAGCCTGGTGCGGCGATATGAATGCCGACTCGGTGGCCACCATCCGCTAGCTCAGTGACCGAGAGCGCATCATCAATCTCCGTGGTACCTGCATCATCAATTGAAAATGCTTTGACTGAAGCAAGGGGTAATTCAGCTACCGCCGCTTCGTACGATGCTTGATCTACCCCAATGGACTTGTTATGCCCTGTGCCATTGGGAAAATGGTCTTTGAGAAATAAGCCTTGGTGATATGCCAAAGGTGACTCAATAGCAGAGCACCGAATCATTAATTGGGCCGGTGACTCACCAGTTTGTGAGCAGGCCGCAATCAAGGCCTTGTAAGCAGAAGTATTTTTATCTGGAGAAAACAGTAATTGATGCGCAGACGACTTTAGGACTTCAGGAAACTGCCCTGCTACCAGCTCTTGCTGCCAAAGTGCTTGCTGTTCTGATTCTTTTTGCTTTCGCTCTAAGGCTAGCAAGCCTGCTTGCAATTGCTCTAGGGGAGCCCGCTGAAAGCGCCCACGACCCTTACGTCGAAAAAAGACTGGCGCACCTTGGAGGGCAGTCGCTAAAGCCACTTGCTGAGGAATGCTGGCCTGATCTCCAAAATACTCCAGAGCAACATCAAGCAAGCTAAATTCTTCCTCGGGCGCACAGTCCCAAAGCAATTGCAGATCAATTTCTTTGGAAAGCAGTTGTGCCTCATCCATGACTGCTTGAGCCTCAGGTTTCTCAAAACGTATCCAAACTTCTTTGGCCTTTAGCTTGATCTTTTTACCGGAAAGACTAGTGGCCTGCCAGGTTTCTGAATCCCCAGAACCAGATGCAGACTGTACTGTTGCGATTTTGACATCGCCACCCTCTTCATAGACAAGATTCATGCTTAGAGGGAAATCCCGCCGCTGGCCTCTAGAGCAACGCCATTGACGTAGCTCGCCTCATCACTAGATAGAAATAAATAGACATTCGCCATTTCTTCTGGGGTGCCCAGACGCCCCAACCAACTGCGTCTTTCAATATCTTGCAAAATATTTTCTGGCATCGCTTTGACCATCTCGGTAGCGATGAAGCCTGGGCATACCGCATTCACGCGAATCCCTTTAGGGCCAAGCTCACGAGCCCATGTCTTAGTAAACCCGATCACACCAAATTTAGTGGCGGAGTAATTAGTCTGACCAAAATTGCCATAAAGGCCCACTACGCTCGATGCATTGACCACGGCACCTGAACCAGCCTCGAGCATATGGGGAACAATTAATTGAGTGCAATTAAACACGCCCTTTAAATTCACATCAATTACTGTATCGAACTGCGCTTCAGTCATCTTAATTAAACGCGCATCTTGCGTAATACCGGCATTGTTAATCAAGATATCAATGCGTCCATGTCTTTGCATGACTTGATCCACCACCGCTTGAATGCTTGCACGATCAGTCACATTCATTTCATAGCCCTCCGCATGCGGAACTTGGGCAGCCGCTCCCTTTACGAGCTCAGGATTGATATCGGCAATCATGACCTTCGCGCCCTCTTGAGCAAATCGTTGCGCGGTCGCAAAACCAATTCCTTTTGCTGCTCCAGTGATGATGGCTACTTTATCTTTTAATCTATTGCCCATTTTGCTTTCTTCTTTTCTCTGAATACCATTGTCATCTTTTAACTAAAGCATCATCAACACTACTTATCCCACCAAGGCTTTCAATATTTTGTGATGTACACCGCCAAAGCCGCCATTACTCATCACCAGAATATGATCTCCTGGTTTCGCCTCATGAGCTACAGCTTCTACTAATGCACTTAAATCATCAAATGCTTTAGCTCTGTCAGCACTTGTGCGATTAAGGGGTGCCAAAACCTCATTCAAATCCCATCCCAAAGATTCTTTACCTGAGCTAGCGCCATAAGCAAAAATTTTGTCTGCCGCTTCTAGACTGGCTGGAAGCTGCGCTTTCATCACACCTAATTTCATAGTGTTAGAGCGAGGCTCTAACACCGCCAAAATACGCGATTGACCCACGCGGCGGCGCAAACCATCTACCGTGGTGGTGATGGCTGTCGGGTGATGTGCAAAATCATCGTAGACCGTAATGTCATTTGCCACTCCGATAGTTTCTAAACGGCGTTTGACATTCTTAAATACTGCTAAGGCACGGGCACTGTCTTCCGGTGAAATACCAATATGATTTGCAGCAGCTATGGCCGCTAGTGCATTGAGTTGATTGTGTCTTCCCATAACACCAGAGTCTGGTGCCCACTTCACGGTAGCGACTTCTTTGCCAGATTTTCTGACAATAAATCCGTCACCTTCTTGTGAAATGAGTGACCACTCGTTATTTAATTCATGCCCAAAGCGCTCTACAGGCGCCCAAGCGCCACGCGTCACAACCCGCTCTAGTGCAGGCTCCTCGCCATTCACTACCAACAGGCCATCACTCGGAACGGTGCGTACTAAATGATGAAACTGGGTTTCGATTGCCGCAAGATCCGCAAAGATATCTGCGTGATCAAACTCCAAATTATTTAACAAGGCTGTACGTGGTCGGTAGTGCACAAACTTACTGCGCTTATCAAAAAATGCCGTGTCATATTCATCGGCCTCAATAACAAAATACTGACTCTCCCCAAGGTGCGCTGATACAGAAAAATTGAGAGGCACTCCACCAATTAAATAACCCGGCTTGTAGTCATTGAATTCCAAAATCCATGTGAGCATTGCAGATGTGGTGGTCTTGCCATGCGTACCTGCCACTGCCAATACGTGTCTGCCATAAAGCACTTGCTCGCCAAGCCACTGTGGCCCAGAAATATATGGCAGGCCTTGATTCAAAATGGCCTCCATCAATGGATTACCGCGTGAAACCACATTGCCGATAACAAATAAATCCGGCATGGTCGCAAACTGTAATAATTGGTCTGGCGAGAATCCCTCAATGAGTTCGATACCCTGAGCTTGAAGTTGAGTACTCATTGGTGGATACACGTTGGCATCGCAGCCTGTAACGCGATGTCCAGCCTGACGAGCGATTGCGGCAATGCCGCCCATGAAAGTACCGCAAATGCCCAAGATATGAATATGCATCTGCGAATTTTAGCGAAGGAGTTGCCGTGAATCGAAGACAGTGGATCATCATTACCCTAATAAGTCTTCTGGCGCTCCTAGCCGGAGTCTTCAGTTCTCATTGGATTTCAAAAACAGGTCTTGCTAGCGACCCTGCTATCAAAGCCTTTTTTGCCAATCCCTGGCAAATACCCGATGGCAAATCCATTAAATCTGAAGAATGGCAGGGAAAAGTCTTGGTTGTGAACTTTTGGGCCTCCTGGTGCCCTCCCTGTGTTGAGGAAATGCCCACTTTAGATCTGCTTCAGAAAGAGTTCTTGCAGCAAAATGTCTTATTTGTAGGCATTGGTATTGATTCGCCCTCTAATATTCGTGAATTTCTAAATATGACCCCTGTGTCATACCCTATTGTTATTGGCGGCTTGGAGGGCAGCAATCTCTCTAAGCAAATGGGCAATACATCGGGAGCACTACCCTATACCCTCATTATTAACTCCAAGGGTCAAGCTGTTTATAGTAAATTAGGGAAAATAAGCGAAGATGAGCTCAGAAAAGCAATTAAATCGGCCATTTGATGGCAGTTATTGTCTTTTAATGATGGTCTAGCTTGCTTAAAGCACCCTAATTTAAGCTTTTTAACTCGATAAAGTGCAATATCTATAGCTAAAATTTCCTATTTTTTAGGCTTTTGATGAGGCTAAACAGGTATACTTTCTTCTGTTAGAAATGAAGTATCAAATTCAGTAAAGATGCATTTGTAGTTAAAAGCCGAATGTAGCAATTGATACTTAACTGCCTTTAAAAACAGGGAACTATGTCGAAAAAAGCTTCAATTCTCGTAATTCAAGGCCCAAACCTCAATCTGCTGGGAACCCGTGAACCCGATGTTTATGGAAAAACAACCCTAGAAGATATTCATAAAAGGCTTGGAGAGCTCGCAAAAGCGCACTCGGTAGATTTAGATACCTTCCAAAGCAATCATGAGGGCGAACTAATTGACCGGATTCAAAAAGCTAAATTAGATGGCGTGGATTTCATCATCATTAATCCAGGCGCCTTTACCCACACCAGTGTTGCCCTGCGGGATGTTCTTGCTGGTGTTGCTATTCCATTTACGGAAGTGCATTTATCCAATATTCATCAACGCGAGGAGTTTCGTAAGCACTCCTATCTCTCCGACATCGCTACTGGCGTGATCTGCGGACTTGGTGCAATCGGCTACGAATTAGCACTTCAAGCAGCGATTACTCGTTTACAAAAATAAGCTTAATTAAAGAATTACAAGAGAGGAAGTACTCAATATGGATCTGAGAAAACTAAAAACCTTGATTGACCTGGTATCTGAATCAGGCATTTCTGAGTTAGAAGTAAATGAAGGCGAAGATCGAGTCAGAATCGTCAACGCAGGAGCTCCAGCCCCTGCAGGACAGGTGGTTTATGCAAACCCTGCTCCCGCACAAGCAATTCAAGCGGCTCCTGTACAAACTGCCCCAGCGCCAGCAGCTGCTCCTGTAGCTGAAGAGCCTGCTGAAACCGGTTTTGTTGCTCGCTCACCTATGGTTGGCACTTTCTATCGTGCACCAAATCCAGAATCTCCCAACTTCGTTAACGTAGGCGACATTGTCAAAGTAGGTCAAACGCTCTGCATTATTGAGGCGATGAAATTACTCAACGAGATCGAGTCTGAAAAAGACGGTGTGATTAAACAGATTTTGTGTGAGAACGGTCAAGGTGTTGAGTTTGACCAGCCACTCTTCATCATCGCTTAATTACTAAGTTCCTCCAACCTGCTATTACCTAACTCAGAGCCGACATGTTCGATAAGATTCTGATTGCCAATCGGGGAGAAATTGCTCTCCGTATCCAACGCGCATGCCGCGAGTTGGGAATTAAAACTGTGGTGGTCTATTCCACTGCAGATAAAGAAGCAAAGTATGTGAGGCTAGCTGATGAGGCCGTTTGTATTGGGCCAGCACCATCCCCCCTGAGTTATCTCAATATGCCAGCAATTATTTCTGCGGCGGAAGTGACTGATGCAGAGGCAATTCACCCTGGTTATGGATTCCTTTCTGAAAACGCTGACTTTGCTGAGCGGGTTGAGAAATCTGGTTTTGCCTTCATTGGCCCGACTGCCGCATCCATTCGACTGATGGGCGATAAAGTTTCTGCAAAGCGCGCCATGATTAAAGCGGGTGTACCTTGTGTTCCAGGGTCTGAGGGTGCTTTGTCAGATGATCCGAAAGAAATTATTGCTACTGCCAAACGGGTTGGGTATCCAGTGATCATTAAGGCTGCAGGCGGAGGTGGCGGACGTGGAATGCGTGTTGTTCATACTGAAGCAGCGCTGCTCAATGCCGTCAATATGACCAAAGAAGAGGCGGGTCGCGCCTTTGGTAATCCTCAAGTCTATATGGAGAAGTTTTTAGAAAAACCTCGACATGTGGAAATTCAGATTTTGGCTGATACCCATGGCAATGCCATTTGGCTTGGTGAGCGTGATTGCTCTATGCAACGTCGCCACCAAAAAGTGATTGAGGAAGCACCGGCTCCCGGTATTGATCGTCGCTTGATTGCCAAGATTGGTGAACGCTGTGCTGAGGCATGCCGCAAGATTGGTTATCGCGGTGCAGGAACCTTTGAGTTCCTCTACGAAAACAATGAATTTTTCTTTATTGAGATGAATACCCGCGTTCAGGTTGAGCACCCGGTTACCGAAATGATTACCGGTGTTGATATTGTTCAAGAGCAGATTCGCATTGCTGCCGGTCTAAGGCTGAGCTATCGCCAAAAAGATATCGTCTTCCGTGGCCACGCAATTGAGTGCCGCTTAAATGCGGAGGATCCCTTCAAGTTCACACCTAGTCCAGGCAAAATTGGTTCATTCCACATGCCAGGTGGACCTGGAATTCGAGTGGACTCACATGCTTACAGTGGATATGTAGTGCCTTCGAACTATGACTCGATGATTGGAAAGCTGATTTCTTATGGCAATACTCGCGAACAAGCGATACGCCGTATGCAGATTGCCCTCTCTGAAATGGTGATTGACGGTATTACAACCAACGTGCCATTACACCGTGAACTGATGCTTGATCCAAACTTCATAGAGGGTGGCACCAGCATTCATTATCTGGAGCATCGCTTAGAAGAGCAGGCTGCAAGTCGCGGCAAACCCTAGTTGATGCGAGTTCTGTATGTCATATCGTGAGCTCGTCTTTGCGGTAGTTGCTGAAACTGCTGAACCTTTAGGCGATGCCCTCCTCGATTTAGGAGCACTGTCGGTCACTGTTGAGGACGATGCTGCAGGAGGTTACGATGAGAACCCTCTATACGGAGAACCAGGTCTTTCTCCCGAAGTGCAAGCATGGGAACGCTCCTCAGTCACAGCGCTTTTTAACCCTGAGATAGATGATTCAGGGAGCGCTGACTTTATTTCTGAGTTATTGGCTTCCCTCAAGGACGCAGGCTTTAATTTGGCCGCACCCCAAGAAAAAATTGTTGAAGAACAAGACTGGGTTCGATTAACCCAAAGCCAATTCGCTCCAATTCAAATTGGCGAGCGCATTTGGGTGGTGCCTTCTTGGCACGATGCACCCACCGATCCAAATGCAATCTGTTTAGCCGTTGATCCAGGTTTAGCCTTTGGGACGGGAAGCCATCCCACTACGCATTTGTGTCTACTATGGCTAGAGCAACAACGTAATTTACAAAACCAAAGTCTGCTCGACTACGGCTGTGGCTCCGGAATATTGGCGATAGCAGCAGCAAAATTAGGCGCAAAGCCGGTAGTTGGTACCGATATTGATCCACAAGCGATGGTGGCGGCACGCAGCAATGCGGAGATCAACAACACCGTGATTCGATTTGTATTGCCCAATGAAGATGCGCCTGAATTGGCAGCAGAAATCAAATACGACATCGTGATGGCCAATATTCTGGCCAATCCTTTGCAGGTGCTGGCACCAGCCCTCGTCAATAAGATGCGCCCAGGCGGTCAAATTGTTTTATCTGGCGTACTTGCACGTCAAGCAGAAGAAGTGATCGCCACTTACAGCCAATGGCTCACGCTTTCCGTATGGAGAGAGAGTGAAGGCTGGGTTTGCCTGCATGGCGCTCTTCCAAAAGACAAAGTGCAGCCTATTTCTGCGCCAGCTCAAAAAAAAAGTCTTAAATTAATCCTGCTAGGTATTTTTTTAGTGCTCCTCCTCATCTTTGGTGAGCATCTTTCTAGGAATTCTTTATTACCCGCACTTGCACCTCGGATTGATGGCACATCTCATGCAATGAGTGTGAAGGCTTTTTCCTTATTAAATCGTATTGATCAAAAATTATGTATGGCATTAGGCTGCATCAATCGCCCTGTAAGCGATTTTGCTGCGTGGAAAATAACTTCGGTTACGTTATCACCAGAAAACGCGCGAGAGGGCCTTAAAAACGCTCCAAATCAATCTGTGTTGGAAGTTGAAATACAAAATCGCCTTGCTATTGCAGTTTTAGTACCGAATTTAGAAATTTCTCTGACTGATGCAGAAGAATCTGAACTGAAATCGATTCAATTAACGCCAAAAGAATGGTTACCCAGTGCATGGCAAGCATCTCATCCAGAATTTGCATCCAAGGGCGCGCCATCTGGTGAATTAATTCATGCGCAACTGCCAGTAACACTTCCTCTAAATGCTGCAGGCTATCGTGTGCGCGTGCTTTATTCACAATAATTCCAACATTCCATCCTCACATTCCCTTTTTATCCTTATTTTTTACAGAAAGTAATTTATGGCTAGCTTGATTTGTGGCTCTATCGCTTACGACACCATCATGAACTTTGAAGGCAAATTTGCAGATCAGATCCTGCCTGAACAGATTCATATTCTCAATGTCGCCTTTTTAGTACCCACCATGCGCCGAGAATTCGGTGGTTGCGCTGGCAATATTGCCTATAACCTTCAGCTATTGGGTGGTGACCCCATCATCATGGCAACGGTTGGTGGTGACGCGGCACCTTACATGGAGCGCCTCAAGCAACTGAAGATTGATGCTAGCCATATCCGCCAGATCGAGCATGCCTTTACAGCTCAAGCCATGATTACAACCGATCAAGCCAACAATCAAATTACCGCTTTTCATCCGGGCGCCATGGGCGAGTCTCATCTCAATCAAGTTTCTGCAGTCGTTACTGAACGCAGCAAAAACGCAAAAGGCGAGGCCAAGTTCGGCATTGTTGCCCCTGATGGTCGCCAAGGAATGTGGGAACACTGTCATCAACTTGCAGAAGCTGGCATCCCGTTTGTATTTGATCCAGGCCAAGGTTTACCGATGTTCAATGGCCCTGAACTTCTTGAACTTGTAGAGATCGCTAGCTTTTTAGCGGTAAACGACTATGAAGGCGAAATGCTCTCGCAAAGAACGGGCTTGAGTCTAGATAAGATCGCAGAACGTGTGAAAGCCCTGATCGTGACTAAAGGGGCTGAAGGTGCTGACATTTACTCGGAAGGTAAATGCATTGCGATTCCGCCAGTTCCAGCAGCAAAGCTTGTAGACCCAACTGGGTGTGGCGATGCATTTCGTGGTGGACTGCTCTTTGGTTTAGAGAATGGAATGGATTGGGAAACCACTGGTCGCCTTGCAAGTTTGATGGGTTCAATCAAAATTACCCATCAGGGACCTCAAAACCATCAGCCGAGCAAAGATCAGATTGCTGATCAATTCAAGTCTGCATTCGGCTTTAGCCTCTAAAAGCGTAACTTCATTTTGGGGTGCACCCGAAATGCTTTAGAAAAATAGGTAATAAAAAAAGGGGTCTCGTGAGAGACCCCTTCTAGTAACACCCGTCTGTTTAAGGACGTGTGCCAGTTGGGAAGGGCCAAGCAGCAGCAGGATTCAACGCACTAGTCGCTGGTGCAGCTTTCTTAGCCGCGGGCTTTTTTACAGCAGAGCCCGCTTTCTTCGCAGCAGGCTTACTTACTTTTTTTTTGCTACGCGCTTTTTTGCAGCTGGACGCTTCGCAGCAGCTTTTTTAGCAGCTGGACGCTTCTTAGCAGCAGGACGCTTTTTAGCAGCTACTTTTTTAGCAGCAGGCTTCTTAGCAGCTACACGCTTCTTAGCAGCAGGACGCTTTTTAGCAGCTACTTTTTTAGCAGCAGGCTTCTTAGCAGCTACACGCTTCTTAGCAGCAGGCTTCTTTTTAGCTACTTTTTTAGCAGCTGGTTTCTTAGCAGCTACTTTTTTAGCAGCTGGTTTTTTTGCAGCAGGTTTTTTCTTGGCGATTGCCATAGTCATGCTCCTTCACGTGAGGATTAGTACAAACTACCGATTAAGAAGACCCGACCATTCGTTTCCGCCTGGTTTTGCAACCGATTGGATCTGACGAGCGAGCCATTCATCGGCGCACGGCTTGATGCTAAGTGCTGCACGCTAATGAATCCTGGAAAAAAAGCCGTGGTCCCAAAGGACAACGGCTTCTTAAATATGCTGTAAAAAATAGAGAGGGTAGACCAGGCACCCTTAATTAAGGGTTTTCGGATTTGAATCTTGTTTTGTTGACTTCTTAAACTATCCAACCGTCTAATCTCCAATTAACCGACTGTGCGCTTTACTTACCTCACTACTCCCAACTAAGCGCACCACCAGTTTGATACTCAATAACGCGTGTCTCAAAAAAGTTTCGTTCTTTCTTAAGATCAATCATTTCTGACATCCATGGGAATGGATTCTCTTCATTTGGGAACATCGCGTCAAGTCCTATTTGCAAACATCTGCGATTACAGATGTATCTTAGGTAACCTTTGAACATCGGCGCGTTCAATCCGAGCACTCCGCGAGGCATCGTATCTTCGGCATAACGGTACTCTAATTCGACTGCTTTTTCGAAGATGGATTTAATCTCGTCTTTGAACTCGGAAGTCCATAACTGCGGGTTCTCCAGCTTGATTTGGTTAATCAAATCGATACCAAAATTGCAGTGCATAGACTCATCACGAAGGATGTATTGATACTGCTCAGCAGCACCCGTCATTTTGTTTTGGCGACCCATTGCAAGTATTTGCGTAAAACCAACATAAAAGAACAATCCTTCCATTACGCAAGCAAAAACAATCAGCGAACGAAGTAATTTTTGATCAGCTTCTAATGTGCCAGTCTTGAAATTTGGGTCAGTTAATACATCGATAAAGGGAATTAAGAACTGATCTTTGGCGCGAATTGACTCAATTTCGTTGTACGCGTTAAAGATTTCGGACTGATCTAAGCCCAAAGATTCCACAATATATTGGTAAGCGTGGGTATGAATAGCCTCCTCGAAAGCCTGACGCAATAAGTATTGGCGGCATTCTGGAGCGGTAATGTGGCGATAAGTACCCAAAACAATATTGTTAGCAGCCAAAGAATCTGCTGTAGTGAAGAAACCCAGATTGCGCTTAATGATGCGACGCTCATCTTCTGTCAGGCCATTTGGATCTTTCCAAAGCGCGATATCGCGATTCATATTGATCTCTTGTGGCATCCAGTGGTTTGCACAACCAGCTAAATACTTCTCCCAAGCCCACTTATATTTAAATGGAACCAGCTGATTAACGTCGGTCTTGGCATTAATCACACGCTTATCAGCAGCATTGACACGCAAAGCTGCACCGCCAGATAAATTGGCTGCATTAGCTGGTGCTGCTGCTTGTGGCGCCATTGCCACTTGATCTGGCTGTGGACGTTGTGGCTCCACTGCAACCGGCTGCGGTGCAATACCAGCTTTCGCTAGTGCTGGAGCCACTTCCTCTTCCCAATTCAACATAACTTTCTCCTAATTATTCTATTTATGGCCAATAAGCGAATCGCTTATTGACATGCTTCACATTCTTCAAAGCCAGCATCACCTGGGCGCATTGTGCAAACTGGACCATCCGCTTCAACTCCGCCGGCTGCGCTGGCAGCTGCTGCATCAGTACCATTTACACCGCCGCCACTAGAAACTGAATTCAATTGGCCACTGGCAACGGTTGATTTCTCAACGTGTGTTGCAGCCATAGTGCGGAGGTAATAAGTCGTCTTCAAGCCACGTAACCAGGCCAACTTGTAGGTATCGTCCAATTTCTTGCCAGAAGCGCCACCCATATAGATGTTGAGTGATTGCGCTTGGTCGATCCACTTTTGACGGCGGGAAGCTGCTTCAACCAACCAGCTTGGCTCTACTTCAAACGCAGTCGCGTACAAATCACGCAAATCTTGTGGAATGCGATCGATCTTAGACAAAGTGCCATCAAAGTACTTCAAATCCGCAATCATGACTTCATCCCAAAGGCCGCGATCCTTCAAATCACGCACTAAGTACTCATTCACCACTGTGAACTCACCAGAAAGGTTCGATTTCACAAACAAGTTCTGGAAAGTCGGCTCGATACAAGCTGAAACACCAATAATGTTAGAAATTGTTGCGGTAGGCGCAATCGCCACGCAATTGGAGTTACGCATACCGTGCTGCTTAATGCGCGCACGTAAACCGCTCCAATCCATAGTAGATGAGTTGTCTACCTCAACATAACCACCGCGCTCAGCTGCCAACATCGCTACTGAATCTTGCGGGAGAATGCCGCGATCCCATAAAGAGCCCTTATAGGTGCTGTAAACACCACGCTCTTCAGCCAGCTCACAAGAAGCTTGATAGGCGTAGTAGCAAACGGCTTCCATGGAGGAATCGGCAAACTTCACAGCCTCATCGCTAGCGTAAGGAATGCGTTGCATATGCAAGCAATCCTGGAAGCCCATGATGCCCATACCAACCGGACGATGCTTTAAGTTGGAATTACGCGCTTTTGCTACTGCGTAGTAGTTGATATCAATCACGTTATCCAACATACGCATGGCAGTGCGCACGGTTTTTTGGAGCTTCTCGTGATCCAAAATCATCTTGCCATTGGCATCGGTAGTCATGTGAGCTGTTAAGTTCACTGAACCAAGGTTACATACAGCGATTTCGCTCTCATTGGTATTGAGGGTGATCTCAGTACACAAGTTAGAAGAGTGAACTACGCCAATATGCTGTTGTGGGCTACGAATATTGCAAGGGTCTTTGAAAGTGATCCATGGGTGGCCAGTTTCAAACAACATGCCGAGCATCTTGCGCCATAACTGTTGCGCTGGAATTCTACGGAATGGCTTTAGCTCACCACGATCTGCTTTTTGCTCATAGGCAACATAAGCCTCTTCAAACGCTCTACCGAATTTGTCATGCAAATCAGGCGTATTCGATGGGGAGAACAGAGTCCAATCGCCACCTTCCATGACACGCTTCATGAACAAGTCAGGAATCCAATTAGAGGTATTCATGTCGTGCGTACGGCGACGATCATCACCAGTGTTCTTACGCAACTCCAAGAACTCTTCAATATCTAAGTGCCATGTTTCCAAGTAGGCGCAAACTGCACCCTTACGCTTACCGCCTTGGTTCACAGCAACCGCAGTGTCGTTCACAACTTTTAAGAATGGCACCACACCTTGAGATTTACCATTTGTACCTTTGATATGACTACCCAAGGCACGAACGTTGGTCCAGTCGTTACCCAAGCCACCTGCAAACTTAGACAACAAAGCATTTTCTTTTAATGCTTCGTAGATGCCATCAAGGTCATCATCCACAGTCGTCAAGTAGCAGCTAGAGAGCTGAGGACGAGTGGTTGCTGAATTAAACAAGGTTGGCGTGCTTGACATGAAATCAAATGTAGAAAGGATTTCATAGAACTCAATCGCACGACGCTCGCGATCCATCTCATTCAAAGACAAGCCCATCGCAACACGCATGAAGAAGGCCTGTGGCATTTCAATGCGACGCTCCTCAATGTGCAAGAAATAGCGGTCATACAAAGTTTGTAAACCGAGGTAGTTGAACTGCAAGTCACGGCTTGCATTCAAGGCAGCAGCCAAACGTGGCAAGTCAAACTCACGCATGCGTGGATCTAACAATTCTGCAGAGATACCCTCGTTGATGTACTTCGCAAAGTAAGTGCTGTATTCAGCTTGTGTATCACCTTGCAAAACTTCTTTACCAAAAATCTCTTTACGAATGACGTGCATCAAAATACGTGCGGTCACCTGGCTGTAAGCAGGATCTTTTTCGATTAAGGTACGTGAAGCCAAAATAGCTGAGTCATAAACTTGAGCCATTGGCACACCATCGTACAAATTCTTAATGGTTTCAGTAATGATAGGTGTGGCATCAATGTTGTTACCCAAGCCTTCGCAAGCTGCTTCAATCACAGTACGCAAAGCGGCCATATCCAACCGCTTCTCTACTCCGTTATCGGTTACTTTGATGCCAGACTCGCCGACTTCATTTGCAGTTTGTGTTTGCTGAGAAACTTCTTGTTGAGCGGCGCGCTCTTGGTTGCGCTTCTCACGGTACAAAACGTATGCACGGGCTACGTTGTGCTCACCACTGCGCATCAAGGCCAATTCAACTTGGTCCTGGATATCTTCAATGTGGAAAGTTCCGCCATTAGGACGGCTACGCAATAAAGCGCGTACTACTGAATGGGTTAATTGCTCTACTTGCTCGCGAACACGAGCAGAAGCTGCGCCTTGACCACCATTAACTGCTAAAAATGCTTTTGTTACGGCAATCGCAATTTTGGATGGCTCGAAAGCCACAACTGAGCCATTACGGCGAATAATTTTGTAATCAGACAATTGGGTTGCCTGAGTACCACCAACACCACCAGCAACAAAACCGGCAGAAGGAGCCTGATTAATAGCTCCTGCAGGACTCATTCCTGGATTATTTGCACCAGAAGGTTGGCCTGCTGTTTGTGGATTAGCGTATGTCATGTTGCTCCTGCTTATATATAGTTATTTGGACAAAAAATCGTTAAAAAACAATGGGGTATTGCGAGATTCAAACACTACATCTAGTGTTTCGAAGTGCATTAGGCACTAAGTATAGGGAAATATTTAAGCTTTGGTAAGCTTTTTCTGATGAATATTTATAAGTATTTTTACTAAGATTCATACTTATTTTGGGGTGATTTTGGTGCGTATTTTTAAGCCCTATTTAGGTAAAGGCTAGAAAAGTGAGCGTATGCTCACATACAAATTACAGGCTAACGAGAATCAAGACCAAAAGGGAGTTTCTCTGAAGAGATGCCTGTCGCTTTTTGGAACTTTTTCCAATCAAATAATTTTCCTGGATCTGTTTTGCGTTCTGGTGCGATATCGCTATGACCAACAACCTGTAATTGCGGATTCATCTTATTTAACTCTGCCATCAGTTTTGCGAGAGCCTGGTACTGAGGCTCTTCAAAAACAGTATCCCCATCACCCTCTAGCTCGATACCAATAGAAAAATCATTGCATTTTTCTCTGCCCAGAAATGAGGAAACTCCGGCATGCCATGCCTTATTTTGTGTAGAAACAAATTGAATTAATTTGCCAGCACGTGTAATTAAGAAGTGACTGGAAACTTTTTGGGAAGCAATCTCTTCAAAATAGGGATGCACTGAGGTATCTAAGTTATTTTGAAAAAAATCGATGATGTATTGACTTGATACTTGGCTTTTAAAACCGCCTGGAGGCAGGCTAATGTGATGAACTACAGCTAAGTCAGGCATGATGTTTTCGGGCCTGACATCTTGATTCGGAGAAATGCGCCATAACGCATCCCCTAACCAACCCCGCCCATCTATTGCATACAAATGTTCTTTGGAACAATAAAAACGGTCTTCAATGACCAGCGCATCAGAGGTTGGTAGGTGGACTTTACAAAACTCACATAAGACCATCGCTTCAGGTTCAGATACCGCCTTAGCCATAGCGGGCTTGGGTGTGGCGGTTTCTTGTTTCACTGCCTTTGCCTGTTTCTTATCTTTAAACCAAAGGCAAGACAGGACAATGCCTGCTATTAAGAGAAGCCACTTAAGCACAGATCACACTCTCTGAAGAATGACTTCCAACACAAAACGACTACCAACATAAGCAAGTAGCAGTGCAGTGTAAGCACTCAAAACCCATCGTATGGCTGCACGACCACGCAGACCAACGCGCCAACGCGCGATTAGCAAACCAGCAAATAAAAACCATGAAATTAAAGCAAAGATGGTTTTGTGATCAAACACCAATGGTTTTCCAAACAATGTTTGAGAAAATAGCAAACCCGAAAATACAGTCAAACTCAAGAGCGCAAAACCTACATAAAGTAAGTTGAATAAGAGGCTTTCCATCGTCATCAATGGCGGTAAATCTTCCAGCCAATGTGCAAAACGGCTATTCGGAATAATCGCCAGCTGGCGGTGCAAGGCCCGATCTTGGATGCTCATCAACATCGCTTGCATCGCGGCCAAACTGAGCAAACCGACTGCAATTGTGGCAACGATGAAATGCCCCTTGAACCAAGGGTCAGCAACTGCTTTTGGAGAAATTAAAATTCCAGGAAAAAGGCTAGGTAGTAATGAACACACCATGGCAAACAACACTGCTAGCCAACGCAAGCTGGAGATGGGCAAAAACCAAGATTGGAACCAATAGAAGGCAAGCCCTACCCAGACAATTAAGGATAAATCCTGGGCAAACCCAAACACAAAGCCCCGGTCAGTAAATACCGAGTCATGTAAGACAAGGCCGTGAACCACCAAAGCAAACAGAATAAAGCCCTGAATTAAGCCTACTGAGGCCGAAGACTCATCGCCGTCCTTTGATCTAAAACTCAAAAAAAGCAAAAGAAGCAGATAAAGTGCGGGAGGAAGCAGTTCGAAAGCTGGGTGACCTAAAATATCCATCTGGAAAGTCTAATCGATAAATGCTAGAAAACCTCACCGATCGTCTATCACGCGTTGTTAAAACAATGCGGGGGCAGGCCCGCCTTACCGAAGCCAATACCTCCGAGATGCTACGGGAGATCCGGCTAGCCTTGCTGGAGGCCGACGTAGCCCTCCCAGTAGTGAAATCCCTGTTAGAACAAATTAAATTTAAAGCCCTTGGCGAAGAAGTGGTTGGCAGTCTAAGCCCTGGTCAAGCATTAGTCGGCGTCGTACAACGTGAGCTCGCCCAAGTCATGCGGGGCGACAGTAATCAAAGTGGTGAGATCAATTTAGCGACCCAACCACCTGCCGTGATTTTGATGGCCGGCCTTCAGGGAGCAGGTAAAACCACCTCTGTTGGAAAATTGGCAAAGTGGTTGCAAGAGAAGAAAAAGAAAAAAGTTCTAACGGTTTCTTGTGACGTCTATCGTCCTGCTGCTATTGAACAGTTAGAAACCGTTACCAAACAAGTTGGTGCTGAGTTTTTCCCCAGCAATATCAATCAAAAACCAAACGATATTGCGCTTGCTGCTTTAGATTGGGCCCGTCGTCATTACTTTGATGTTGTCTTAGTTGATACGGCCGGTCGCCTTGGTATCGATGAAGCACTCATGCAAGAAATTCAAACTTTGCATGCCAGCCTCAATCCAATTGAAACCTTGTTCGTGGTGGACGCCATGCTGGGTCAGGATGCGGTGAATACTGCAAAGGCCTTCCATGAAGCATTGCCATTAACCGGTGTGATTCTAACTAAGCTCGATGGTGATTCACGTGGCGGCGCAGCGCTTTCTGTTCGTCAAGTTACCGGCGTACCACTCAAGTTTATTGGTGTAGCCGAAAAAATGGATGGCTTAGAGGCTTTTGATGCCGAGCGTATGGCCAATCGCATTCTGGGAATGGGCGATATTCTGGCGCTGGTTGAGCAAGCACAACAGCATGTGGATGTTGCCAAGGCAGAGAAGTTGGCCACCAAGATTTCTAAAGGTGGTTTTGATCTCGGAGATTTTCGCGATCAACTTCTACAAATGCAGAAGATGGGTGGCATGGCAAGTCTGATGGATAAGATGCCAAGTCAGGTTACTCAAGCTGCTTCAAAAGCAA
This sequence comes from Polynucleobacter sp. 15G-AUS-farblos, assembly GCF_018882445.1. GTDB lineage: Bacteria > Pseudomonadota > Gammaproteobacteria > Burkholderiales > Burkholderiaceae > Polynucleobacter. Next base: position 119,697 of record NZ_JACVOM010000004.1, read on the forward strand.
ACTTGAGCAATGCAGATAAACAGACTCAGCGGATGCGCGGAATTATTGACAGTATGACGCCACGCGAACGTAGCAAACCCGAATTACTAAAAGCCAGTCGTAAACGTCGGATCGCTGCTGGTGCTGGGGTGGAAGTTCAAGAGGTCAATCGCCTCTTGGCTCAATTTGAGCAAATGCAAACCATGATGAAACAATTTAAGGGCGGGAAAATGGCTCGCACCATGGCCTCGATGGCTGCAAAAGGCGCAGCCAAAGGCATTGGCGGATTATTCAAGAAGTAATTCGAAAAGAGGAAACTGGCTAAGCGTCACTCAGCCTTTATGCCACTTGCTTTTTAGCTGCAGCAACGGATGCAATGACTTTTTCTTTGATGTCAGCTAAAGGAATGTTCTGAGATTCTTCATCAGTACGCCCCTTAAACTCCACTACAGAATCTGCCAAACCACGATCGCCAATCACCACGCGGAACGGCGCACCAATCAACTCCCAGTCAGCAAACATCGCACCTGGTCGTTCACCACGATCATCCAAAATGACATCGATTCCTGCTGCGAGTAAATCATCATGAAGTTGATCCGCTGTCGACTTCACGAGCTCTGATCGATCGTAATTCATAGGGCAAATCACTACCTCAAATGGCGCCATCAAGATTGGCCAAATGATGCCGCGCTCATCGTGACCTTGTTCAATCGCAGCACCGAGTAAGCGCGTTACCCCAATGCCATAACAACCCATCACCATGGGCTGTGCTTTACCTTGTTGATCTAAATAAGTACAACCCATCGCCTCTGAATAACGTGTTCCCAATTGGAATACGTGGCCCACTTCAATGCCGCGACAAATATCCACTACTCCTTTACCGTCGGGAGACGGGTCACCCACTACGGCGTTACGAATATCTAAAACCAAAGGCTCTGGTAGATCACGAACCCAGTTCACACCAGTAAGGTGATGGCCCGCATCATTTGCACCACAAATAAAATCAGACATGTTGGCCACGGTGCGATCGGCCACTACCGTCACATCGGAGCTGATGCCTACAGGGCCTAAATAACCAGCCGGCGCATTACATGCACGCAAAATTTCTGCTTCAGTGGCAAAGCGCGACTCCACCATGCCAGGAACCTTGCTCGCCTTTACTTCATTCAGTTCATGATCGCCACGTACCAACAACATAAAGAGTTTGGCCGGTCCCTGCTCTTGATCCACTGCAAAGATTAGTGACTTCACAGTCTTCTCTAGAGGCGCATTTAAAAACTTCGCAACATCAGCGCAATTGGTTTGATTCGGTGTTGGCACCTTGGTCATCACAGCAGTTGCCGCAGCTCTTGCAGCAATCAAAGCTAGAGATTCAGCAGCCTCTAAATTGGCGGCGTAATCTGAATTAGGGCAGTACACGATCGCATCTTCACCAGTTTCGGCTATCACATGAAACTCTTGGCTACCTGAGCCACCAATAGCGCCGTTGTCTGCCGTTACTGCACGGAATTGAAGGCCCATGCGTTTAAAAATTTTGGTGTAAGCATCAAACATGACTTGATATGATTTTTTCAAGCCTTCGGTATCGCGGTCAAAAGAGTACGCATCCTTCATACTGAACTCACGACCACGCATGATGCCAAAACGGGGGCGACGCTCGTCGCGGAACTTTGTTTGAATTTGATAGAAATTGATTGGGAGCTGTTTGTAACTCTTGATTTCATTTCGAGCCAAATCAGTAATGACTTCTTCGGAAGTAGGCTGAATCAAAAAGTCACGATCATGACGATCCTTGATGCGGAGTAACTCTGGGCCCATCTTCTCCCAGCGACCTGTTTCTTGCCACAATTCAGCCGGCTGAATCATCGGCATCAATAATTCGATAGCACCAGCACGATTCATTTCTTCGCGAATGATGTTTTCTACCTTACGTATGACTTTCAAACCTAAGGGCAAATAGTTATAAACGCCAGCACTGAGCTTACGAATTAAACCTGCGCGCACCATGAGCTTGTGCGAAACCACCTCAGCGTCAGAGGGGGCTTCTTTTAGCGTGGCGAGAAATGATTGTGATGCTTTCATGTATGGATATAATCAAATCATTGATTTTAAAGGATTTGAGGCACGATCATGCTTGACCGTGAAGGGTATCGCCCCAATGTCGGCATTGTCCTCCTCAACGCCCGTAACGAGGTTTTCTGGGGAAAACGCGTTGGGCAGCATTCGTGGCAGTTCCCGCAGGGCGGGATTCAACATGGTGAGAGCCCCGAGCAGGCCATGTACCGCGAATTGCAAGAGGAGGTTGGCTTGCTGCCAGAGCACGTCCAAATTATTGGGCGGACCAGGGATTGGCTTCGTTACGACGTCCCTGAGGAGTACTTGCGTCGACAACATGCAACCCGCGTCCACCGTGCGGCTTATCGTGGACAAAAGCAAATTTGGTTTTTACTTCGCCTGGTAGGCTTAGATAGCGATATTCAATTACGGGCATCCGAACATCCTGAGTTTGATGCTTGGCGCTGGGTTCCCTTCTGGATTCAGCTAGATGGTGTGATTGACTTCAAGCGTGAGGTTTACCAACTCGCCCTTTCAGAATTAGCACGCTATCTGGCTCGCGGTCTACGAATGCAGCAACTGGCCTGGGGTACACCTTTAGATCTGATGCAATCGCTTTACTCCAACAACGAAGAGTCTTCTAAAGAATCCAATACGGACCACAAATCAAAATGAAACCATTTCTCCAGCGTCTCTACTCCTACGTTTGTGGCGTGCTTATCTGCCTGAGCCTCATGGCCTGCGCTGGGGATGCCTTGCAAAGCGGCTTAGATCCGTTTGCACCGATGGTCTTTAAAGAAGGCACAACAGCGATGCCTCTCAACCCACCAAATAAATCTACTTTGCAGCCTTTCTATGTTTCACAAGCTACTATTTTCAAATTTGCAGTAGATACCAACTCCATCTTAATTGGGGCTGATGGAGTAACGCGCTATATCGTTGTAATAACTAATCCTAGCGGCGAAACACAAGCTCAATACGAAGGTATTCGTTGTGATTCTTTTCAGTGGCGTCTGTATGGTAATTTTGAAAGTGGTGTTTGGAAAGAGAATCCCTTGGCGGCCTGGCGAGAAATCAAATCTAATGTTCCCAACCGCTATCAAGCAGCCTTAGCACAAGGGGCTTTTTGCAATATGGCGATGCAAGATAAAAACATTCAGAACATATTACAAAACCTAGGTTCAAAATCATTTACCGGTAGCATTGCGCCACCGCCGTTTTAGAACAAGTCAGTTGGTTTTATTTTGGGCTTAGGCGGCTACCAATTTTCTCGCCAGCCAATAAACGAGTGAGCACCTGAGGCTCACGTCCAGAAGCAATAACTGTAGAAGCGCCAGTCTGAGCAGCAACCTTAGCCGCTAGGACCTTAGTTAACATGCCGCCCTTACTGAGCTCGCTCGCTGCACCACCTGCCATTTTTTCTAAAGCAGGATCGCCAGCAAGCGCATCTGGCAATAGGCTTGCATCCGGATTTTGACGTGGGTCAGCTGTATACAAGCCGCCTTGATCAGTCAGGATAACCAGTAGATCGGCATGAATCAGATTCGTTACTAAAGCAGCTAAGCTATCGTTATCACCAAACTTAATCTCATCAGTAACCACTGTGTCGTTTTCATTGATGATAGGAACTACTCCCAGCTTAAGCAAGGTATCTAGTGTCGCTTTAGCATTCGCATTGCGCTCCGCATCTGCTAAATCAGCATTCGTTAACAAGATCTGGGCACTGTGCAGATTCAGGCGTGCAAAACAGCTTTCATACACCTGGACTAAACCCATTTGACCCACTGCAGCAGCAGCCTGCAGTTGATGAATTTCTTGAGGGCGCTTAGTCCAACCTAGACGTTGCATACCCTCTGCAATCGCACCTGAACTCACCATCAAAACCTGATGACCATCTTTTTGTAAAGTCGCCATTTGATCAGCCCACATTGCAATAGCAGCATGATCCAAGCCTTCGCCATTATTGGTTACGAGGCTTGAGCCAACTTTGACAACAATTCGTTTAGATTTTTGAACAGTCATATCAATTGAACATCTCAAGTATGGATTTAATCTGGTGCTTTATCTTCAGTTTGATCTTGATAACGTGGGTCGGCCAAACGCTCCTCAGCGTCATCACGATCACGACGAACTGAATCTAAATAATCTTGCAAGGAATAACAGAGTTTGTCGCAACCCAATCCAGTTAAAGCAGAGATCTCAAACACGGGACCCTTCCACTTGAACTTCTTAATAAAGTCAGCCACCACCTTTTTACGATCCTCTTCAGGAATCATGTCTACCTTGTTAAGCACCAACCAGCGGGGTTTTTCAACCAAAGCCTCGTCGTACTTACGCAACTCATTCACAATCGCAACAGCGTCAGCAACTGGATCTACATTCTCATCAAAAGGCGCAATATCTACAAGGTGTAATAAGACGCCAGTTCTTTGCAAGTGGCGTAAGAAGCGGTGGCCCAAGCCAGCACCTTCAGCGGCACCTTCGATCAAACCAGGAATATCTGCAATGACAAAACTACGCTCATTACCAACGCGAACAACGCCTAGATTTGGATGCAATGTAGTAAACGGATAGTCTGCAATTTTGGGGCGTGCATTTGAAACCGCTGTAATGAGTGTGGATTTACCCGCATTAGGCATGCCCAGCAAACCCACATCGGCCAACACTTTTAACTCAAGCTTTAACTTACGGCGTTCACCAGGTTTACCGTTGGTCTTTTGACGTGGCGCACGATTGGTACTGCTCTTAAAGTGAATATTGCCCCAACCACCAACACCACCTTGAGCCAAACATAAGCGCTCGCCATGAGTAGTTAAATCAGCAATCGGTTCGCCGGTTTCATAGTCAGAAATAATCGTGCCAACAGGCATCCGCAATTCAATATCGTCGCCTGCGCGACCATAACAGTCAGCGCCACGACCTGGCTCACCATTTTTTGCCGTATGCGTTTTCGCATAACGGTAATCAATCAGCGTATTGATGTTGCGATCTGCTGTTGCCCAGACGCTTCCGCCTTTGCCACCGTCTCCACCATCAGGGCCGCCGAATTCAATAAACTTTTCGCGGCGCATAGAGGCACTTCCGGCACCACCTTGGCCAGCTATGACTTCAATACGAGCTTCGTCTATAAATTTCATGAATAAAAAAGGCCTCGCTTAGCGAGGCCTGTTCCTAAGAGTTAAATTCGGAATAAATCTGAATCAAACGGATCTCAGTCAGGCGCCTTATGAACGAGGCAGGACTGAAACCTGGGCCTTCTTCAAAGCACCCTTAACGCCGAATTCCACCTGGCCGTCAATTAAGGCGAACAAAGTGTGATCTTTACCAATACCAACGTTTGCACCTGGATGAACACGTGTGCCACGTTGACGAATGATGATGCTGCCAGCATTAATTTGCTCGCCGCCAAATACCTTAACGCCTAAGCGTTTCGATTCTGAGTCGCGACCATTTCGTGTTGAGCCGCCGCCTTTTTTCTGTGCCATATCTTTCTCCTACCGTGAATTAGGCTTTAATCGTGTTGATCAAAATTTCAGTGAAATTCTGACGATGGCCTTGGTGCTTTTGATAATGCTTGCGACGGCGCATCTTAAAGATTGTCACTTTATCGTGACGTCCTTGGGAGACGACAGTGGCCATCACAGCTGCACCATTAACCAATGGATCACCTAATTTCAGTGAAGCGCCTTCGCCAACGGCGAGGACTTGGTCAAGAGTGATTTCGCTGCCGATTTCCGCTGGTATCTGTTCTATTTTCAATTTTTCGCCTGCAGCAACTTTATACTGTTTGCCACCGGTTTTTATGACCGCGTACATGGTTTGAAACCTCAATTAATATCTACATTTAAGCTAATCCACCCTGGACCAGCTAAGCCCATTATTATATGTTGAATGCCTAGCACTGTCAAAATCAATGACTTAAGCCAGATCCTGGCCCCAATTGCCTTAGATTTCAAGGCCTTAGATGAGGTTATTCGTCTCAAATTAGCCTCAAAAGTCGCTTTAATTGACCAAATCTCCTCATATATCATCCAGGCAGGCGGTAAGCGGGTCAGACCAGCCCTGTTAATGCTGGTGGCAAAGGCCCTAGCCCATGGGAAAACCACCCCACATACCCTGGAAATGGCGGCTGTAGTGGAATTCATCCACACGGCCACCCTACTTCATGATGATGTCGTGGACGAATCTACGCTCAGAAGGGGTCGTGAAACTGCAAATGCAGCCTTTGGTAATGCCGCCAGCGTCCTAGTTGGTGACTTTTTGTACTCTAGGGCTTTTCAGATGATGGTGGGTCCTAATGATTTAAGGGTGATGGAAATCCTCTCAGATGCCACCAATACGATTGCCGAAGGCGAAGTATTGCAGCTGCTCAATATGAACGATCCAGAAGTGGATGAAGCTAGCTATCTGCAAGTGATTCGATATAAGACTGCTAAGTTGTTCGAAGCATCAACAGAACTAGGCGCGATCCTCGCAAATGCCAGTGCACAACAACGTGATCAGGCTGCAGCCTTTGGTAGACATATCGGTACAGCATTTCAACTGATGGATGATCTTCTGGACTACACCGCGAACGCTGCCCAAATGGGAAAAAATGCTGGCGATGATTTACGTGAAGGCAAGCCTACACTTCCACTCATTTTCTTGCTTGAACATGGCACGTCTGAAGAACGTTTATTAGTTCGTGCTGCGATCGAGCAAAACCAAGATTTACCAGATGATGTCTTTGCTCAAATTCTACGGGGCGTGCAAAACTCAGGAGCCCTGGAATATACCCAGGCTGCAGCAAAGCGTGAAGCAGATCTCGCACTCACTTGCATTCAAGACTTTCCTGAAAATGACGCTACTAGTGCCTTGCGTGCACTATTCGAATACTCTCTCGCTAGACAAACTTAATTAAGCGCCAACACTTTTCATTCTGAGCTCGCGGGCAGTCACACGGGCCTTCTCCGCCTCATCACGCAAGCGCGCCACCTCTTGCTCCGATAAGTTCTCAAGGTTGTAATAATCCAATTTCCAAGCGGGGTCTTGCGACCAAACCAAGGGGGACTGCACGGTAGTTCTTGGCGCAGGTGCCGATTCGAGAAGCCGCAAAGCTAATTCAAAATTTAAGTCTTGTGAAGCTGGATCATTTGGTCTTGCTGCCGCATTTCCTAAAGGAAAATCGCTAAACAAAAAACGAGGTACTCCGCAATATTCAACAATGTCTTTTGCAGCTCCCATTACTACCGTAGGAATACCAGCCTCTTCTAAGTAGCGCGCTAACAAACTTTGACTTTGATGGCATATCGGACAATTTGGAATCAGGATAGCTACATCGACATTATCAGCTCGCAACATTTTTAAAATGATGGGAGCATCGATTTCTAGAGTGTGGCGTTGACTTCGATTCGTTGGTAAACCATAAAAGTTTGGCGACACCATCTGCAGTCTACCCATCTCCACCACGCGCCTTGCAGCTGCCAAAGGAAACCAACATGCGCTTTCTTCCATGTTGGCATTTTTTCTATCAATTCCAACGTGGGCAATTCTCAAATCCTGCTTCTGGTTTATGGGGGTTTTATAGGGCTCATAAAACTTCGCTGCGGCGTTATAGGGGGCGCCCGGCCCCTGATCACCCTTGCTGGGATCAAATTGAACTGCCGTAGTGATCAATCCCAAAACAGATTGGCTTAGGGGTTTTTGTAAGCGGGTAAAGGGAACTTTAATGTAATGCGCCCAAACATAGGGATTGTCATAACCCAAGCCCAAATAGTAGTTACGCGTACGCTCGATATACCGAATGGGTTGATCCATTTCTGGTGCAAAAGTCAGCTCGGAAGTCTGTGCCATCAATACATCCCTGTAAGATATTGCTTATTAAATATTCAACTTCACAGGAACTTATTATGGCTCAATGGCTTAGATATCAACACCAAGGAAAAAGTGGCTTCGGACAGGTACAAGGCGATCAAATTGCCGTGTATTCCGGGGACTTATTTAATCAACCCAAGGCAAGCGGAGAGACCCTTAAACTTTCTGAAGTGACTATTGATATTCCCTGCACCCCCTCCAAAATGGTGGCAATGGTGGATAACTTTCATGCCCTAGTCACCAAACTAGAGCATGCCGTACCTGCAGAACCCCTGTATTTTTTAAAAGGAAATAATTCCTTCTTGGCCGCCAATCAAGTCATTCGCACCCCAAAATCCTATTCTGGAAAAGTAGTTTACGAGGGTGAATTAGGCATTGTGATTGGTAAACCCTGTTTCGAAGTAAGTGAGCAAGAAGCGGCGGCGGCTATCTTTGGCTATACCTGCATCAATGATGTCACTGCGATCGAAATTCTTAATCGCGACCCAGGTTATGCGCAGTGGACTCGCTCGAAGAGTTTTAATACTTTTGGCGTCTTTGGCCCCTACATCACCACTGACGTAGATCCCAGCAAATTGACCATCAAGACGATCCTGAATGATCAAGAGCGTCAGAACTATCCTATTGCAGACATGATTTTTCCGCCCGCTAAATTAGTCAGTCTCATCTCCCAAGATGTTCCACTTTTACCAGGTGACATTATTGCTTGCGGTACTTCCGTTGGCGTTGGCTCCATGAAGCCTGGCAGCAATGTCAGCATCATCATTGATGGCGTAGGACGCCTAGATAATCGCTTCGAATAAATTCACACTTATTAAAACAAAAGCCCTTGCTACTCTAAATAGCAAGGGCTTTTTTAATGCTGAAAAACTTTGGTTTTTTAAACTTAGTAACCCGATACAGATGGTAGAGCTAAGCTTCCTTTAGATGCTTGTACGTTTTCATCCAAATACTTTGTTAATGCAAAGACGGTATTCAGACAAGGTGTTGGAGTCTTGGTAATGTTGCCTAACTCAATCACGGAGCCCAATAGTGCATCGATCTCTAAGCTACGGCCGGCTTCCAAGTCTTGCAACATTGAAGTCTTGTGTTTACCTACTTTTTCCGCACCAGCAATGCGACGCTCGATATCCACTCGGAAAGTCACACCAAGCTTCTCCGCAATAGTCTGTGCTTCAGCCATCATATTGCGCGCCAACTCTTTCGTTAATGGGTACTGACAGATTCCCTCTAACGTGCCATGCGTTAATGAGCTAATTGGGTTAAAGGTCATATTGCCCCACAACTTAAGCCAGATCTCAGAACGAATGTCATCCAATATCGGTGACTTAAATCCAGCTGCAGTCATCATCTCAGACATTTTCTGAATACGATCTGTTGACTTGCCATCGAGCTCACCCAATGGAAAGCGATTGCCTTCAACGTGACGAATCACACCAGGCGCCTGGGTAAAGGTTGCTGGATACACAACGCAACCAATAATGTTATTTGGATTAATCGCATTTTTAGCCAGACCACCAGCATCCACAGTTTCAACCGAATGATCTTGATACTCGCCACCTAGCTTCTGGAAGTACCACCAAGGAATTCCGTTTTGCATCGGAATCAAAATGGTCTCAGGCCCCATGATGGCCGCTAAGTCATCAATGATGGGCTCAACTTGATGTGCCTTCACCGCCAAAATGACAACATCAGGCGTTTCAGCATCTCTAATTTTTTCTACTGCCTTTACTTCCGCAACCAGAGGCTCTGGTTGGTCATCCATAATCAGAGCAAGTCCACGCTCTTTAATAGCCGATAAAGTTGCTCCACGCGCAACAACCGTTACTTCATTGCCCGCTCGCGCCAACATGACAGCAAGGTAACCGCCAATCGCGCCCCCTCCACCGATCACACAGATTTTCATAGGAACTCCATAAGAACAAAAATTTTGAATTACTGCCATATTAGATGAGAATATTTTGCAGTGCAACAATTTATTATCTGCCTAATTTTTAGGCAGATAGGTGTTTAAACCGTTTTGAGCAGGTCTTTTGGCACCAAACTACCCAAAAGCATGCCTGCAATGCTGGCAAATAGGCCAGCTAATTGAGGGGGCAAAATGCTGTTTGGGGCCAGAACCTCGCAGCTAATCCAGACGATTAATCCACAGACTACAGCCAATAATCCCCCTAGAGAATTTGCCTTTGACCAATATACTCCAAAAGCAAGGGGTACAAAAGCAGCAACTAAAGTGATCTTATAGGCGCTTTCTACCATCTTAAAAATCGATAATTCTGAGTTGATCGCAAAAAAAGTGACCACCCCTGTAAAGCACAACACGGTGATGCGCATCACTTTAAGCAACTCTTGATCTGTTAAATGCTTAAAGAAACCACGAATAATATTTTCCGCAAAGGTGACTGAAGGCGCCAACAAAGTTGCGCTGGCACAACTCTTAATTGCCGAGAGGAGTGCACCAAAGAACATCACCTGCGCAAAAACCGGAGCATGATTCAAAATGAGCTTAGGGAGAATCATTTGAGGATCAGTGGTTAAGTATTGCTTCACCAAATCAGGGTTAATTAAAGTGGCTGAATACGCTAAATAGAGTGGCACAAAAGCAAAGATGAAATACAGAACGCCACCCAATATTGCAGCCTGCACTGCGATGTTGACATTCTTGGATGAGGTAATCCGCTGAAACACATCTTGCTGTGGAATCGAGCCAAGCATCATGGTGCACAAGGCTGCAGCAAATCCCAGAATCGAGGCCAAATTCATCTCAGGCCAAAAATTACTAAATTGCCCGGCGGCAGCGGCATGCTCAATCACGACGCCAACACCACCAGTTTGCATCGTCATCTCGCCACTAATGTAGAGCATGCCGATGACAATAATGATCATCTGAATAAAGTCGGTAATCGCCACAGACCACATGCCGCCAAACAAGGTATAGATGAGCACACTACCCGCGCCAATTAACATACCGCCTGTTTGAGAAATGCTGCCATCAGAAACTACATTAAATACTAGGCCGAGGGCTTTAATTTGTGCGGCAACCCAGCCCAAATAAGAAACCACAATACATAAGGTGACCAAGACCTCAACCGTGCGTCCATATTTTTCGCGAAAGAAATCACCAATGGTGAGCATGCGTCGGTTATAGAGATGTCTTGCAAAGAACAGGCCTACCAGAATTAAACACATGGAAGAACCAAAGGGATCAGAAACGATGCCACCCAAACCTTCTTTCAAAAAGGTAGCGGGAACTCCCAAAACTGCTTCAGCTCCAAACCAGGTAGCAAAAACCGTTGCCGTAACAACGGGCAGGGGCAAGCTATGGCCAGCCGCAGCAAAGTCTGCAGTGTTCTTCACACGTAGGGCAGCCCACAAGCCAATGCCTACAGATGCCACCCAATAGATGATGACAAACCAAATCAACATCGCCCAGTTTCTCCTTCAGGAAATTGCTCAAATTATATGGCCATGTCACTTTTGACAATAAGGGAATAAGTACCGATTTGAGGCATACTGGTCTGACATAATTCAGAGGTGAATTCCCCTAAAGAGAACCCCAATGCCGATATGGCGTATCAGAAAACCATTCTGGGATCTGTCTCTCGCACCTTTGCCTTAACCATACCGCTCCTACCCCCAACGATCGAGAAAGTCGTTGGTAATACCTATTTACTCTGCCGTATCGTCGATACGATTGAAGATGCTGCAGACCTCAGCCCCTCTAGCAAACAAGCCTTATCTAAACTTTTCTTAGATGCTGTTTTAGAAAAAGCCCCGGTCAGCTCTTTTGTTGAGCCCTGTTTAATCGCCCTCAAAAATTACAGCAATCAGGATGAACTGGATTTGATTAGCCATACGCCAACAGTGCTGCGTATCTTGCATACTTGCTCAATTGACGATCAAGCCGCTGTTAGTCGTTGTGTCTCCATCATGTCCGATGGCATGTCGCATTTTCATAATAAGCAAACTCAAGCAGGCCTCAAAGATCTTCAAGAGTTTGAACAGTATTGTTATGTTGTGGCAGGAGTAGTTGGCGAACTGCTTACCGCTATTTTTAGCAATCATTCACCTCAATTTGCAAAACGTATTGAGGGGCAAGAAGATTTGGCGATTGCTTTTGGTCAGGCACTCCAAATGACCAATATTCTCAAAGATTCCCCTGAAGATAGAGCGCGCGGGGTTTCATGGAAGCCTGCCAATATAAATCAAACAGAATTACTTTCTATTGCCTATCAAAAGCTGCAAGATTCTTTGCGCTATATCCTCCTCATTCCAAAGCAAGAGATTGGTATCCGGCGGTTTTGCTTTTTGGCATTTGGATTGGCTGCTATGACTCTTTCCAAGATTGCAAGTCACCAACTATTTACACATAAAGATGCAGTTAAGTTATCTCGTCATACTGTGATGGCTTTTTATGGCTTTACCAAGATCGCTTCTGGTAATGATGCTCTGATTAAAGCATTTTTTTCCTTATCTACCGGACCATTAAGAAAGCTGAGTCAAAACTAAAGCACACCCTCATGCTTTAAGAGCCATATTTTGATTTGGCGATAGAAACCAGGAGCATCTTCTTTCATAAACCCCCCAAGACCTTGTGCAGATACCACTCGGTGACAAGGGGTGATTAAGGGGTAAGGATTTGCGCCACATGCAGTGCCAACCGCTCTAGCACCACTCTTGATTTTCTGAGCAATCTCACCATAGGTCGTTGTTTGACCAGCCGCCACATCTAAAACACTCTTCCATACCTTAGATTGATGGGCCGTTCCCGCAGGCTTTAGAGGGAGATCAAACTGGTAATGCGGATCTTGAAAATAGGCGCTGATCTGGTTTACAGCCTCTTTGGCTAATTGGTTTTGAGGCTTAGTTACCGGGGTGCTTGGCCGCAAATAGTCGATACTAGAAATCATCAAACTCCCATCCACCAATTGGGTTTCAATCCCCAGACACCCAAAAGGTGCCTTCATTACACAGTATTGCGCTTGATCAGCAGATTTGGTCGGGTGGCGGGCCATAAGATGATTCTCACACAGATTGTGACGGTCAGACTACCGAGCTTTCAAGCTTAGCTCTAGCTTGTGAAATGGCACTTTGCTATATTGAATCATCCTTACTCATCGCAGGCAGAACACATGGACACTTTCTTTGACGATTGGCCCTTTTTAGGTCAACTGGCTCTCGTCCTCTTTTTACTCGCACTTTCTGGCTTTTTCTCGATGGCAGAGACCAGCATGCTCTCCTCCAATCGCCACCGGCTGCGTGCTATGGCAAATGGAGGTAATGCAGGCGCCGCATTAGCAGAAAGACTCCTGAAGCGAATCGATTCACTACTTTCAGTGTTATTGATTTCAAATAATTTAATTAATACCGTATTACCGATTCTGGTAACAGGTATTGCGTTACATATTTTTGGCGATAGTGGGCTTGTTTTATCGATTGCCACTTTGCTTGTAGCGTTCCTGATTATTGTCTTTAGCGAGATCACTCCTAAAGTGATTGGTGCGGCCTTCCCAGAAAAAATTGCTTCTAGTGTTGGCTGGTTCATCCTCCCGCTCACCTTTCTTTTTAAACCCTTGCTTTGGTTTATCAATAGCTTTGTTTCCGGATTGATGAAGGTTTCCGGACTCCAATCTTCATCTGACAGCAGAGCAATGAGCAAGGAAGAGTTGCGCAGCTTGGTTTTGGAGTCAAATCGTTTTGTCTCAAATCACCATCGCAATATCTTGCTAAATCTTTTCAACTTAGAAAACATTACTGTCGATGATGTAATGACGCCTCGTGCCAAGATTGAGCTACTTGATCTTTCTAGACCAATTGATGAGGTAGTTCAACAACTAGAAACTTGTTATCACAATAAATTACCAGTATGCGATGGAGACTCTGAGCGCATCGTTGGCATTCTTTCTGTTAAGAAAGCGCTTTCTCTCTTGGGGGATACCGATCTTAAGCATGAAGACTTTAGATCCCTGGTAAATGAACCCTACTTTATTCCAAGCGGTACGCCTGTCCTACAGCAGATGCAATTCTTTCAAGACAACCAGCAGCGCCTCAGTTTGGTGGTGAATGAGTATGGTGAGGTTCTGGGTCTAGTGACTTTTGAAGACATTGTTGAAGAGTTAATCGGAGAATTCACAACCTCATTTTCTAATCTCTCTACAGATCCTCATTGGCTGGCCGATGGCACCTATTTAGCCAGTGGTGCTGCCACTCTGCGCGATTTAAATCGACTGCTTAACCTCAATCTTCCATTGGATGGGCCCCGCACTCTAAATGGACTTTTGCTAGAAAAGCTGGAAGCTATTCCCGATCATGATGTCAGCATCCGAATTGCTGGAATCGTGATGGAAATTGTTCAGTTTGATGATCAGGGTATTAAAACCGTCAAGCTTCATCGGCCTGTTTTGAACAATAGTCAAGATTGAGTGTTTCGCATGATGACTCTCTCATTATTCGCATCTGGTATGAAATCGCTCTACACGCGATTGAATCCAGGGCGAGTGATATTCATATTGAAGCAGGAAGACATAAAACCTTAGTTCGTCTCAGAGTAGATGGATTACTGCAAGAGTACGCCCATCATCCCCCAGAGCTACATGAACGCTTAATTACCCGAATCAAAATTCTGGCACGTTTGGATATTGCAGAAAAACGCTTGCCCCAGGATGGACGTCTAACAATAGGTCGTGATTTTTCAAGGCCAGACATTGATTGTCGAGTATCGCTATTGCCAACCCTCTATGGAGAGAAGGCAGTTATTCGCATTCTGCCAAATCGAATTGAAGAGCTGGCATTGGACCAATTGGGTTTGCTTTCTGAGCAATTGGCTATTTTCAAAAATGCGCTTAGCCAAACCCATGGATTAATTTTAGTCACCGGGCCGACTGGAAGCGGCAAAACTCGAACCTTGTATAGCTGTCTACAAAGCTTAAATCAAAGCCATCGCAACGTATGCTCAGTAGAAGATCCCGTTGAAATACGCCTCCCGGGCATAAACCAAGTGACCTATCACCCACGCGCAGGCTTAGACTTTTCCACGATTATTCGCGCCCTACTTCGGCAAGATCCCGATGTCATCATGATTGGTGAAATCCGAGATAGGGCAAGCGCTGAGCTAGCAATACAAGCAGCACAAACAGGCCATCTTGTCTTAAGCACTTTACATACGCGAAATGCACGAGGTGCACTAGCAAGGCTTCAAGCCTTAGGCATTGATCGAGAATCGATGGAATCCTGTGTGCGAAGTATTAGCTCCCAACGCCTTGTTCAGCGGATTTGTAGCCATTGTCAAAAAATAAAATCTACCGCTGATATGCCATGCAAGATCTGCAATGGGACGGGTTACTTTGGTCGCTTAGGAGTTCATGAAGTACTAAGCGATCAGCAGCTCATGATTTCAAATCTCCAATACCTCACGATGTATGAGGCCGGATTGCATCATGTACAGCAAGGATGGATCGAGCAACGTACGCTGGATGCAGAGGTGGGGACATGGTCTTGAAGCACAAGCTCTCCAAACAAGAGCAATTGCACTTTGCACAGCAATTGCTTTCTTTATTGCAGGCTGGTTTAGCCTTACTTCATGCGATCGAGTTGATTTATCAAACAGCCCCCAAGCCATGGCGCCAATGGTTAAACACGATTCATCAGCAATTGAAGGCAGGCAATAGCTTATCCCGATGCTTACAAATGCAATCTCAGCGCTTCTCTGCGGAGTTTATTAATTTAATTAGCGTGAGCGAACGCACTGGTGATATCGACCTCGCTCTTGCCACCATCTGCCAGCAACTAGAAGCACAAATCGAACTCAGGCGCAAAGTCCAACAGGCCCTTGCCTATCCCAGTATTACTTTATGCACATCGTTTACCTTGATGATCGTGATGATGGTTTGGGTTGTGCCAGTCTTTAAAGATGTATTCGCTCACTTTCAGGCTGATCTACCAGGACCTACACGATTACTCATACAGATCTCCTCACTGATTGAGCATTTCTATCTATCAATTGGACTAGGGCTACTGAGCTTCATAAGCCTTGCGCTACTGTGCTGGAAAAAATCGATTGCTATGCAAAAGAAGTGTGATCTTTTCAGTTTTCGCCTTCCGATTCTTGGCCGCTTATTGAGGCTGGCCACACTCACTTACTGGTGTCGAACCTTAGGCCATCTCGTCGCCTCTGGCCTATCTCTGCCAGATGCATTAAGAGTCACCGCCCAATCCTCAAACCACTGGATCAGCCACGATTACAGTGCAGAGATATTTAAGCACTTAACCAGAGGATGGCCATTAGGAGAAGCCTTGAGGCGCGCAGATCCAAACCACACACTCTTTGATATTGAAACCCTCCAACTACTCAGAATTGCTTCTGAAAGCGGATCCCTGCCCGAGATGTTACGTAAACGCGCCAGTATTCTGGGGGATGAACTGAGTAACCGCCTGAATACGCTGAGTCAAACACTAGAACCCCTTTTAATCATGATTGTGGGGATAATGATCGGAAGCTTAGTCATCATTCTGTATCTCCCGATTTTTAACCTTGGACAGATTGTGTAATGGGTATTTTGAATACCGTTGATTTCATTCGCATGGCACTCATACTAGTATTGCTCTATCTCAGCTATATAGACCTGCGCTCGTTCAGACTTCCAGATGTCATCACTCTGCCACTGATCATGGTAGGTCTATGTTTCAATGGATTTTCACCGCTTCATTTTGTCAATGTGGAAGATGCGCTTTGGGGTGCATTTCTAGGATATGCAGTACTTTGGTTTTTGAATGCTCTCTATCGATTTATCAAAAAGCAAGATGGCATTGGCATGGGGGATGCCAAACTCTTGGCAGCCCTAGGGTCTTGGTTAGGCTGGAATGTATTACCCAGTCTGCTGCTCATTGCCTCATTTGCCGGAATTATTGGTGGCTTAATCTACCTGCAATGGAAGCAGCAAAATACTCGCAACGCATTTCCTTTTGGACCATTCCTTGCCTTTGCTGGCATTATTGAGTTGTTATGGCCACAGATCATTCCACACCTACTGCTGGGCAGCCTCAGTTAAGCGAATTAAAAATGCGCTTACCGCTCATTGGATTAACGGGGGGTATTGGCTCAGGCAAAACTGCCGTTAGCGATTTATTAGCTCAACTAGGAGCTGGTGTGATTGATACCGACCTGATTGCACATCACATTACCGCCCCCGGAGGATGTGCTATCCCCCCAATTCAAACGTATTTTGGCGCTGACTTTATAGACAGCAATGGCGCTTTAGATAGAAGCAAAATGCGTTCTCTGGTTTTTCAAAACCTCGATGCCAAAAAAGCCCTTGAAGCCATTACTCACCCCCTGATTAAGCTAGAGACTATCAAACTAGCCAAACAACTTGCAGATGACGGCTTTCCCTACCTGGTTTTTGTAGTTCCACTTCTAGTGGAGTCTGGGAACTGGAAAGGTCAAATTGACCACTTGGTTGTTGTGGACTGCCCAGTGGAGCTTCAAATTGAGAGGGTGATGCAGCGCAGCAATTTATCCAGGGCTGAGATTATGGGAATACTGAAGGCTCAGGCTACTCGCCAGGAGCGACTAGCAGTCGCCGATACCGTCATCGAAAATCAAGGCAAGCTTGCAGAGCTGCATCAGTCAGTCGAACAATTGCACCAAAAAATCCTCAGGATTCAGAAAGATAAGCTCAGTTCGTCATAGAATATGGGCTTGTGATTGTTTACGAATACCCCTTCAACGAATTAGTGCGAAGCATGCTTCGTCTGGAGTATTTGTTCGCCCGCTTTAATCACTTTAACCGCTCTGATGACCCCGAACTTCATCACAATGCGATCTCTGTTTTGTTTGATCTTGGTGATATTGGTTCCCGCGGCGATATTAAGTCACTCCTCTTAAAAGAGTTTGAGCGCCAAAAATACGGTCTCAATGGACTCAAGTCTTCACAAAAGGTAGATCAAGAAGCGCTCACACAAACGCTTTCTGAAATTGATTCTGTTGCTAGCAGCATCAATAGCTCAATGGGCAGACCAAATCTTGCCATCTCCGAAAGCGAATGGTTAAACGCAATTCGCACCAGATTAAATATTCCGGGTGGAACTAGCCCAATTGATTTACCAAGTTATCACGCTTGGAAAAATAGTCCCTCGACTGAGCGCCGTGAACTCCTCGATAATTTTGTGACACCTCTTTTACCTTGGCAGGAAGCCTGCCAATTATTTTTACGTTTACTCCGCCAATCAGGCGAAGCAAAAGATGTAGTGGCACACAATGGATCCTTTCAGCAGGCACCTTCTGGGAAGGTATACCAATTGATGCGTTTAGCTGTGGAAGATGACACTCTTTTCTCAGAGATTAGTGCCAATAAGTATCTGCTCTCCATTCGCTTTCTAAAAGCTGATCGCGATAAAAAGGCACAGCTCGTCAATGTCGATGTGCCATTCAAATTAACGCTTTGCCAATTCTAGGGCAATAAATCCTTCAGACTTTCCAGCATTGGCCAAGCGGCCGGTAATAGCGGTTCAACTGAGGGTGTTTTAGCACCCAATAACTCCCAAGATAAAGCCTGACCCTCACAGCCCTGAGGAGTGCCCGACCATTGTCTGATCACACTTACGTGCAAGCGCACATAGGCGTGAGGATAGTCATGCTCAAGCACGGTTAACTCTTCGCTTGACTCAATCTCAATACCTAATTCTTCTTGTAGTTCACGTTTGAGGGCCTGAAAAACGGATTCGCCTTTTTCAATTTTTCCCCCTGGAACTTCCCAGTAACCTGCGTAGGGTTTGCCTGCTGGTCTTTGGCCTAAAAGATAGCGGCCTTGCTCGTCCAGCAAAATGCCTGCTGCTACCTCGGTAACGGGTCGTTGATCAGCGCTCATCAAAATAAAACTGACTCAAGAATGGGAACCAGCCCAATGTTTTGCAAACTGCCAGGCGACACGCCCAGAACGTGAGCCACGCTCTAAAGCCCATATCAATGCCTCAGATCGCGCTGCTTCAATCTGCGCAGTACTCAAACCAAAATGGGTAAGCCAATGCGCAACAATTTCTAAATACTCATCCTGTTTTGGAGGATAGAAAGAGAGCCACAAGCCAAATCGCTCAGATAAAGAAATCTTCTCTTCCACCACTTCACCTGGATGAATCTCACCATCGTCTTGATGCACATAGCTCTCATTGTCTTTCATGTACTCAGGCAATAAATGACGACGATTAGAAGTTGCATAAATCAACACATTGTCGACTTGCGCAGAAACTGAGCCATCTAGGGCTGATTTCATGGCTTTATAGCCTGATTCGCCCTCCTCAAAGGACAGGTCGTCACAAAAAACGATAAAGCGCTCAGGGCGCTCGGCCAAAATATCGGTGATATCAGCCAAATCCGCTAAATGCTCTTTTTCAACCTCGACCAAACGCAAGCCTTGACCTGCAAACTCGTGCAAGCTCGCTTTAATCAAGGAAGACTTGCCAGTACCCCTAGCACCAGTCAACAAAATATTATTAGCAGGCTTTTTTTGAATAAAGTTTTTCGTATTGTCCCGAATTGCATCGCGCTGGCGATCAATATTTTTAAGATCTTCGAAGGTAATATCGGAGACATGCTTTACTGGCTGCATAAAACCAATGCTGCCAAAAATACTATCGCGTCGACGCCATCTAAATGCTGTAGAAGATTTCCACTGCTCTTCCGTTAATGGCTTTGGCAGAAATGTTTCTAGATGAGTTAAGAGCTGCTCTAATTTTTCATTCATAATCTTGAGCGCTTTTAAGAACGATAGTCTGCATTAATTGAGACATAGTCATGCGATAAATCACAGGTCCACATTGTTTGTGTGGCGCTACCCCGGCCTAGATCAATTTTGACAGTAATTTCCGAAGCTTCCATTACTCGTTGTCCATCTGCCTCTTGATAGCTAGGGTTTCGGCCACCATCTTTAGCAACCCATACATCACCTAACCACATCTGCACATTACCCACATCCAAATCAGTAATGCCGGCATATCCAATAGCGGCCAGGATGCGTCCTAGATTAGGATCGCTTGCAAAAAAGGCGGTCTTAACTAAAGGCGAATGGGCTACTGCTTTAGCAACTAAACGGCATTCTTCCGAAGTCATACCGCCTACGACCTCAATCGTCATAAACTTCGTTGCGCCTTCACCATCACGCACAATCATCTGCGCTAATTTTCGGGCCAGCGCAATTAAAGCATCGCGTACTGTTGCATAGCTTGGATCTTGAATTGACTGAATCTGAACCGAGGATTGGCCAGTCGCCATAATGATGAAAGAATCATTAGTCGATGTATCGCCATCAATCGTAATGGCATTAAATGATTGATCCGCCACCTCACGAGTCAGATTACCTAATAATCCAGGTGCAAATCCAACATCGCTTGCAATGAAACCCAACATGGTTGCCATATTAGGATGGATCATGCCAGCACCCTTACAAATACCAGTCATCGTCACAAGCCCTGCAGAAGTCTGAACAGTGGCTGAGCAAGCTTTTGGCTGGGTGTCGGTTGTCATGATGGCCTCAGCTGCATCAAACCAATGATCTGCACTCAAGTTAGCAATGGCTTTAGGTAAGGCGGTAACAATTTTCTCTATCGGCAAAGGCTCCAAAATGACACCAGTAGAAAACGGTAGGATTTGCTCTGGATTTAATTTCAGATCTTTTGCTAAGGCAGCGCAAGTCTCTAGGGCATGTTTCATGCCTTGCTCTCCCGTACCCGCATTCGCATTGCCGGTATTAACCACCAGCGCACGAATTTCCCCCTTCTGGCCCTCTTGAGCAAGGTGCTCACGACAAACCTGAACTGGGGCTGCGCAAAAGCGATTGAGCGTAAAGACACCAGCCACTTGAGAACCAGGAGCCAAGGTCATCACCAGTAAATCTTTGCGGTTGGGCTTCTTAATACCTGCTTGAGCGATACCCATCTCAAAACCCTTGATTGGCTTGAGATCTGATTTTTGAGGAAGAGCTAAGTTAACTGTCATAGAGCACTGATTAAAGAAAGTAAAGGGATCGAACTAACCCCCACCTCTGCGAGTATAAAGATCAAATCGCTTTAGGGCTTCATCGCACTGGCTAGCACTCCAGTTTTCAGAAAAATAGAGTTTTAACTCCAAAACGGGTATGTGCAAAAGGGCAATTTTGCGGGCCGGCTTGATAACGCCAATCATTTCAAGCTTAGGACTGGGGGTGCTCAGCAAAACATTTCCATCAATAACGAGCCTTGCATGTGGGTAAATAGTACCCAGAGCTTGTGGCAGCCAGCGCATGAGATCTTCTGGGGTGCAACCCATCTCTCTTAAATATTGTGGCATTTAGTTCAGCACTACTGAGGGCTTAGCCCCCTGCAACAGGCGGGCAAATTGCCAATGCATCATTAGCCTTGAGGACATATTGGTTGCGTTCCTCGGGCTTGATATATACCCCATTCACCATCACCAAATGGGCAGATTTGCTCGGAATTTTATACAGCTCAATCATGTCGCCAATCGTACTGCCCTCGGCAACTTCAATATCAGCCTCAATCCCATTTTTTTTATTCGGAGGGAGATAGCTAGTCAAGCTAGCAAACAACTTTAAGGTAACTTGCATACCTAAAGCTTAATTCATCCAGGCTGATTGCGCTTGTCCTGAAGCTAAGTAAGCATCCATTACCTTTGTCGGATCGCCCAAAAGGGTTTCTTTCCAATCACCTAGTGGAATCTTTCCTTGAATAAGACCACGTAACACGCCAATATGTTCGGTTGTTCCTACGCAAGTTGCCCCTACTAGAACATCTCCCAAGAACTCAAGACGCAAGTATTTGTATGTATCTGAATCAACTAATTCAATATGGTCGCCACCCTTAGCACCGGCCCATAAACCAAATGAAGAAGAGATCAATCCCAAAGTATCCAAGACGTTGATCTGCAAAGCGCCTAAACTTTGCGCGTCTCCACCAGTCATACTAATCCCAGCGATTCTGGCTTGTTCAGCTGCATTTGGCTGAATCGCATTCACGATGCGCTCACCTGTAGAAAAATCAATGCTCTCGGTGACGTCACCAGCAGCATAGACATCAGGATGGGAAGTTTGCATCTGATCATTCACCAAAATGCCGGTATGCATATCAAGGCCCGATGACTTCAGAAATCCAATATTGGGTTTAACGCCTGTAGCAGAAATGACTAAGTCGACTTCGAGCGCTTTTCCATTAGAGAGCTTGACCGTTAAACAGGATCCCGTCTGGGCTATCGATTCCACTTTGGTGTCAGTAAAGACTTCTACACCTTTTTCTTGCACCCACTTTTTAATCATGCCACCAGCAACGCCCGTCATCATGCGAGGCACCATACGATCGCCCATCTCCACCACAGTCAGCTCGACTCTTTGGCTGGCAAGTGCTTCCAAAATAATACAGCCAATAAAACCAGCGCCCATTTGTAAAACCCGTGATCCTGGTTTTGCTAACTTAGCAATTGCTCGCGCGTCCTCCAAGGTCCAGCAGGGATGAACGCCCGGAAGATCAATCCCTGGAATAGGTGGTTGAACTGGTACAGAGCCAGTTGCAATGAGTAACTTATCAAATGCAATCGATTGACCATCCAACTCAATCTTCTTTGCCTTCAAATCAACTGAAGATGCCTTGCCTCGAATTTGCTCGATCTTTAATTTCTCAAAATGATCAGCGTCTTTTCGCAGGTACGTCCCAGGCTCTTGAATATTCCCCATTAACAAATAAGGAATGGCCATTCGGGAATATGGTGGTGCATCCTCACAACCAATCATGATGATTTGGTCATGAGGCGCACGCTTACGAATGGTCTCGGCAGCTATGACACCAGCTGGGCCATTGCCCAAAATGACATGCTTCATCGATACAGCCTCAAAGACCCAAGCGCTTCAATGTTTCGGCACTAGGGCGCCCCTCAGCATCCCATCCACGAACCTTGTAGTACTCAGGCAGCATCTTATCTAGCCCGCTGACTGAACCTTTTCCAGGGCCAGTCTTAGCTGCTTCAGTCATCAAGCGTTTAGGCAATTTGTCATCTTTATTGGTAAAGCCAGCACGGTTATTAAAATCGCGCTCCATATTCCAAATACGCTCACCGATAGTAGTTAAGTTTTCGACCGTAAACTCATCGCCACAAGCTGCCTGCAGTTGTGGAGCAACGTCAGCCAAGGTCCATGCAAAGCTGGTAAAGATGCAAATACCTGCCGAATCAAATGCAGCGGTTGCATCTTGGAATGCTTTCACTAACTCTGGCTTGCCATTCGTATCAGCAGGCTCTGTTTTTACGGGAATGCCCAAAACTTCTGAAGCGATGGTGTAGCCACGCAAATGGCAAGCACCGCGATTGGAGGTTGCATAAGCCAAACCAATACCTTGAATTACACGGCCATCATAGGCTGGGAACTCTTGGCCTTTCACACTCATTGACAAATCTGGATGACCATATTTTTTCGTGAGACGAGCTGAACCAAGACCCATTTCTTTTCCAAAACCGGTGCCTTCAGTAGTAATTTCAGCAAGATAGCAAAGGGCTTTGGCCGAGCCAAAAGGAGCCTCAATACCAATCTGCTCTTTAGTCAGCACGCCCATTTCATAGAGCTCCATTACGGCACCAACCGTTGCCCCAAAAGAAATCGGATCTAGACCTTGCTCATTACATAACTGATTAGCGTATTGCAATGTCTCTAAATCATTGACGCCATTAGCGGCGCCAAGAGCCCAGGCAGCCTCATACTCAAGGCCACCAGAAGCATGCATATGCTGTGGTTTATTTTCAATGGAGAAATGAGTGTCATCAATTTTAGAAATTCGTCCACAAGCAATCGTGCAAGCAAAGCAAGCTTGGTTAGTGACTAAGTGCGGCTTACCATCAGACTCACGTGGCTCTGCCATCGCTTCAGCAGAAATATCCTTAGCGCCTTCAAATTGAACATCTTGATGATTGCGTGTTGGCAGAGCGCCTACCTCATTAATCACGTTCATCAATACCTGGGTGCCGTAGGTTGGTAATCCTTGACCAGTGACTGCATGGCCAGCCAATACCGCCTTAGCAGCTGTGGTAGCAGCCATAAACGCCTTAGGATCTTTCAGATTTCCAACGCCTTTAGTGCCTCTCACTGCAACTGCTTTTAAGTTCTTGCTGCCCATCACCGCACCAACACCAGAGCGGCCAGCCGCACGATGCAAATCATTCACGATAGCCGCGTATAACACTTGATTCTCGCCAGCTAGTCCAATACAAGAAACCCGAATTTGGGGATCTTGATGTTTGATCTTGATCGTTGGCTCAGTCTCCCAAACAGATCTACCCCATAGATCAGAGGCATCCAATAACTCAGCCTTATCGTTTTCAATGTACAGGTAGACGGGCTTTGGTGATTTACCCTCAAAGATCACCATATCCCAACCGGCCATCTTTAGTTCGGCGCCCCAATAGCCACCAGAATTTGAACAAGCGATTGCGCCAGTAAGCGGGCCTTTAGTCACCACGGTATAACGACCACCGGTAGAGGCCATAGTCCCAGTTAAGGGGCCTGTAGCCCAAATAATTTTATTTTCAGGAGAAAGCGGATCGACCTTTGGATCGACTTCCTCAACAAAATACTTAGAAGCTAAACCTCGGGATCCCAAATACTCTTTGGCCCATCCCATATTGAGTGGTTCAGATTGGCAAGTGCCCTTGCTTAAGTTAACGCGGAGAAGTTTTCCAGCCCATGACATGATATTTTTCCTATGCTTTTAGTTAGCGTTATCTTGATTGCCGAGTTTGTCAGCCCATTCACGCATCCTGTCTAAACCAGTCCAGTCAGCATCAACATATGTAATGGCTTGGGTTGGACAAGCAGTCGCACAGGCTGGATCGCCGCCGCAGAGATCGCACTTCTGTACCTTGCCAGTATCTTGTACGTAATTGATTGTTCCAAATGGGCAAGAGATGGTGCATACCTTGCAACCAACGCAGGTGTCATCAGAAACAACCTTAGCACCAGTAATCAGATCGACACGAATCGCATCGACCGGGCATGCCTGCAAGCACCAAGCTTCATCACACTGAGTGCATGTGTAAGGCACTTTCTTACCCGTTTTATGAAATTCAAATACTTTGATGCGAGATTTTGAAGTATTAAATACCCCGTAGTGTTCATAGCTACAGGCCATTTCACACTGAAGACAACCAGTGCATTTATCTGCATTGATATGGAGTGACTTTTGCATGCCGATTCCTTTTACTTATAAATGCAATTTTTTGCATATAAGCATTAATACTCGACGATAGAGACCACTCTACATAACTAGGGAAAGCCCTAAAAAATATGGGGGCTAGGCCCCCATATGCTGCAATGCAGAAATTTGGGTCTAAGCTAGTGCACCACAGCAATTTTTGTACTTCTTGCCACTACCGCAAGGGCAGGGATCATTACGCCCTACTTTGGGTCCCGCACGAAGAGGGGCAGGAGTCAGTTCAACTTCAGCCATTTCTGGTGCATTAGAGATAGCAGCCTCTGCTTGAGCGTGTTGATATTTGACATCTGAGAGCTTAGCCAAATCTTCATTGATGGATTCAGATGCTTGATCTAATTCGCTAGCACTCTTGATTTGAACTGTCATGATGCTTTTCACAACATCATTCTTAATGACCTCTAAAAGCTCGCCATATAACTCAAAGGCTTCGCGACGATATTCTTGCTTTGGATCTTTTTGGGCATAGCCACGTAAATGAATACCCTGGCGCAGATGATCCAATGCAGCCAAATGCTCACGCCAATGCGTATCTAAGCTATACAAGAGTACGGAACGCTCAAAACCCGCAAAAGATTCGCGACCGCACAACTCAACCTTGGAGTCATACACTTCTTTAGCAGCCTGGAGGACACGTTCTACGATTTCAGAATCATCAACCGATTCTGCACTCTCAACCCATTTTTGCAGATCTACAGTAAGACCCCAGTCGCTAGCGAGCACATTCTCTAGGCCAACCAAGTCCCACTGCTCTTCCATCGACTCATGTGGAACATAGAGGGCACATAAGGTGCGCAGAACATCATCACGTAGATTGGCAACTAAATCGCCAACATCACTACTTTCTAGCACTTCATTTCTGAGGCGATAAGTTTCTTTGCGCTGATCATTAGCTACGTTGTCATACTCTAATAATTGCTTACGAATATCAAAGTTACGGCCTTCAACCTTACGCTGAGCCGACTCAATAGAACGAGTCACCATACCCGCTTCAATAGGCTCGCCATCCGGCATCTTCAAGCGCTCCATGACTGCACGGAGGCGATCACCAGCAAAAATACGCAGTAGAGGATCATCTAGTGAAAGATAAAAACGGGATGAACCTGGGTCACCTTGGCGACCTGATCGGCCACGCAATTGATTGTCGATACGACGGCTCTCATGTCGCTCTGTACCAATAATATGCAAACCACCTGCAGCCAATACTTGATCGTGAATGCTTTGCCACTCATCTTGAAGTGCTTTGATCTTCGCTGACTTTTCTGCATCTGAAAGTGCCGCATCAGCCTGAATGAGCGTTGATTGCTTGGCGACATTACCGCCGAGCACGATATCCGTTCCACGACCAGCCATATTAGTAGCAATAGTGACCATCTTTGGACGGCCTGCTTGCGCAATAATTTCGGCTTCACGCGCATGTTGTTTTGCATTCAAAACTTGATGCGGCATTTTGCGCTGATTCAGCAAGTCTGCAATCAACTCGGAATTCTCAATTGAGGTAGTACCCACCAATACCGGTTGGCCATGCTCATAGCAATCTTCAATATCTTTAATCACCGCGTCATAGCGCTCACGCGAAGACTTATAAATCTGATCCTGGCGATCCTTGCGCTGACTAATTCTATTTGGAGGAATAACAACGGTTTCCAGGCTATAAATTTCTTTGAATTCGTAGGCTTCTGTATCTGCGGTACCAGTCATACCTGCCAACTTACCGTACATACGGAAATAATTTTGGAAAGTAATGGTTGCTAAAGTTTGATTCTCATTCTGAATCGGTACACCTTCTTTAGCCTCAACCGCTTGATGCAAACCATCAGACCAGCGGCGACCCTGCATTAAGCGACCAGTAAATTCATCAACAATGATTACTTCGTTGTTTTGTACAACATAATGTTGATCACGGTTAAATAAAGAATGTGCACGCAAGGCAGCGTACACATGGTGCATCAAAGTAATATTTTGGGGTGCGTATAAAGAGTTGCCATCATTGAGCGCACCCAATTGCACCAGCACAGCCTCAGCCTTATCGTGACCTTGCTCTGTCAAATAAACCTGTTGTGACTTCTCATCAACCCAGTAATCACCAGGCTTTTCAACTCCAGTTCCATCGGCTTTTTCTTCACCAATTTGAAGCTCTAAATAAGATGGAAGCGCATTAATCTTGAGATACAAATCAGTATGGTCATCTGCTTGGCCAGAAATGATTAATGGCGTACGCGCCTCATCAATCAAAATCGAATCAACCTCGTCCACGATGGCATAAGCCAAGCCACGTTGTACACGTTGACCTGCATCTTGCACCATGTTGTCACGCAAATAATCAAAACCAAATTCGTTATTGGTACCGTAGGTGATATCTGCCGCATAAGCTGCTTGCTTGGTAGTGTGATCCATCTGAGATAGATTGATACCCACTTGCATGCCTAAGAAGTTATATAGAGCTGACATCCATTCGGCGTCACGTTGAGCCAAATAGTCATTGACGGTAACAACATGAACACCCTTACCTGTCAGCGCATTTAAATACACTGGCAAAGTAGCAGTTAAGGTTTTTCCTTCACCCGTACCCATTTCAGCAATCTTGCCGTAGTGCAAAGCTAGACCGCCGATGATTTGCGCATCAAAATGACGCATCTTCATCACTCGAACGCTTGCCTCACGAACTACTGCAAATGCTTCGGGCGCAATATCGTCCAAAGCTTCACCAGCAGCTAGTCGCGCCTTGAATTGCTCTGTTTTTGCCGCCAAGGCAGCATCATCCAAAGCTTGCAGGCTGGGCTCAAAAGCATTGACCTTAGCAACGACTTTGCGATACTGCTTTAAGAGGCGGTCGTTACGACTGCCGACCAGGGTTTTAAGAAGACCGATTACCATGGGATATTGAAGAAAATGAAGTCCTTGAGTTTATCACCCGTAACCCTATTTTTATGAACTTTGCCCCTAAACAGAAGCGCAAGCAAACAGCCTATGAGTGGGTTGATTACTTGCGTGAATCCGAAGGCTTAGGAGGTATTTTGGCCAAGACCGAAGACTTGGCCAAAGTGAAATCCCAGTTGGCAAGAGCCTTAACAGCCCTTGATTTAGGCCAATTTAGCCAAAAAATAGAAGCTGGATGGCGTCAAGGGGGGCAAAACGAACTGTTTTTACTAGTCAAAAATGCCAGTATCGCCAGCCGCTTACAGCAAGTTTTACCTAGCTTAATCAATGAGTTAGCAAAAAATGGCTTAATTTGTAAGTCAATCAAATTACAAGTGAAACCTCAAGTTTCAAACTGGGATGTAAAGGCCAGGACTGAGGCCAGAGCGCCCCGCAAACCGACTGGTTTAAATCAGATCGCCCGATCATCCTGGCAGGACTTATTGGAAAAATTAGATCCTGAATCCGGTCTTCGCAAGGCCGTTGAGAAGCTACTTCAAAATAAACCTAAGTAAGCTAGGGGCAATTTCTCTGGGGGGAGGAATTCTTAGAAAAAGAGGGGCTGACTCTCTTGAGAGTAAGCTTCAGGCGCTTTATTAATTGAGAAGCTGCTAATTTCATAGGAACTAGGATCCTCTAGCAGCTTACGCAATAAGGCATTGTTTAATGCATGCCCTGATTTTTCAGCAACATAGGCGCCAACAATGGGGTGACCAACTAAATATAAGTCACCGATGGCATCCAAAATTTTGTGGCGCACAAATTCATCTTCGTAGCGAAGCTCTTCGTTATTCAAGATACGGTGCTCATCCAAAACGATCGCATTATCTAAACTACCACCACGGGCTAAACCCATTTCGCGCAATGCCTCTACTTCATGAGCGAAACCAAAAGTGCGTGCACGACCAATTTCACTGCGGTAAGCATGCTCCGCAAAATCCACAACGAAACGTTGGCCCGTTTTATCTAATGCAGGATGTTTAAAGTCGATTGTGAAATCGAGCTTGTAGCCAAAGAAAGGTTCTAGGCGTGCAAGCTTATCGCCATCGCGAACCTCTACTGGTTTCTTAATCACAACAAACTGACGTGGAGCATCTTGCTCAACGATACCAGCCGATTCAATCAAGAATAAAAATGAGGCGGCACTACCATCCATGATGGGCACTTCTTCACCATCGAGCTCAATCAAGAGATTATCTAAACCAAGGCCAGCACAGGCCGATAGTAAATGCTCGACAGTCGAGACACGAATACCATCTTTATGGATGACTGAAGCCAATCGGGTATCGCAGACCGCCAGAGCAGTAGCGGGAATCACTGACTTCTCTGGGGTATCCATACGAACAAATTGAACCCCTGAATTGACTGGTGCAGGCTTGATCGAAATCGTGACCTTGCGACCAGAATGCAAACCAATCCCTACGGTTTTCACCGGTGTAGCGATTGTGCGTTGCTTCATCATGATGAGGTGTCTCTACTTAAAAAGTAAATTACAGTTTTTTCAAAATTGAGGCTGCATCGCTTACCTCAAACTTACCTGGCGCTTCACGATCTAAGGATTTCACGACGCCATCTTCAACAATCATCGCATAGCGATCTGAGCGCACTCCAAAGCCACGAGCTGTTAAATCCAATTCTAGGCCTAATTTTTTAGTGAAATCTGCGCTGCCATCAGCCATCATGCGAATTTTTTTACCTACTTTTTGGTCGCGTCCCCATGCACCCATTACAAATGGATCATTTACAGAGATACACCAAATTTCATCAACACCTTTTGCTTTGATTGCATCGCAGTGCTCAACATATCCTGGAACATGCTTAGCAGAACAAGTTGGTGTAAAGGCACCAGGCAAAGCAAAAATAACAATTTTTTTACCAGCAACTAATTTCTCAACTTCAAAGGCGTTTGGCCCCAAAGAACAGCCTTCGCTCTCTTCATTAAAAAACTCATTCAAAGTAGCGTTAGGTAATTTTTGTCCAACTGCAATCATGACATCTCCAATAAGTAGTTGTTAGTTAGTATGCCAACGCAAGCGCGGGATTCGTCGTCCGGAGGGGCGCCGCGCTGGCATTTCGCAACTATCTATTGTATTAAGCAGTCAATTAATCTGCTTGCTTACGTAAAAAGGCTGGAATCTCATAGTAATCAGCCCCTTTATCAAGCATGGTCTTTGCTTGCGGAGAACTATCTGCACCCAAAGTCGGGGCAGGAGTTGCTTCACGCGAGCTGCGGAACACTCGTGGCAAATCGTATTGACTGTAATCAACAGTGCCAGCACCAGCAGACTGAGCGGGCTGAGAAGATAAGCCTCCAAGCATCGCAGCGCTAGCAGTCAATGCTGAGTCCATACTGACCTTACTCATCGCAGCAGATGCGCTAGCAGGGGCAAAAGTATTTAAATCAGCCATGGTTGGCATTGCATCATGCGTACCAGTTGCTTGTCTCCAAACTACTTCTGGTTGATTGCTTTGACGTGCTTGTGGATTATTCAAACCAGTAGCGACAACAGTCACGCGCAATGCATCGCCCAAGCTATCGTCATACACCGTACCGAAAATAACCGTTGCATCATCGGCAGCATAGCCCCGAATCGCAGCCATTACTTCACGTGTTTCAGACAACTTCAATGAACGGCTAGCGGTAATGTTGACCAATACACCACGTGCACCTGACAAATCAACGCCCTCGAGCAATGGAGATGCGACGGCAGCTTCAGCAGCTAAACGAGCACGATCCATGCCAGATACAGTTGCAGTACCCATCATAGCTTTACCTTGCTCACCCATAACTGTCTTGACGTCCTCAAAGTCAACGTTAATTAAACCTTGAACATTGATAATTTCAGCGATGCCAGAAACAGCGTTGTGTAAAACATCATCTGCACAGGCAAATGCTTTATCAAACTCAGCATCTTCACCCATGACTTCAAACAACTTCTCGTTGAGTACAACAATTAATGAGTCGACGTAAGACTCGAGCTCAATTGCACCATTCTCCGCAACTTTGAGACGCTTCACGCCTTCAAAGTCAAATGGCTTACTAATCACGCCTACAGTCAGGATGCCCATTTCTTTTGCCACTTGTGCAACGATAGGTGCGGCACCAGTACCTGTACCGCCACCCATACCAGCGGTAATGAAAACCATATGAGCGCCTTGTAATGCATCGGCAATTCGCTCGCGCGCCTCAATCGCTGATGAGGCACCAATTTCAGGTTTTGCACCAGCGCCTAATCCGCTAGAGCCCAGTTGCAAATTCACAGATGCTTCAGAACGCTGCAATGCGCCTGCATCGGTGTTCATGCAAATGAACTCTACGCCACTCACTCCGCGACGGATCATGTGCTGGACAGCATTACCACCAGCGCCACCAACTCCAACCACTTTAATAATGGTTTTGCCAGCAGTATCTTGATCTAACATTTCAAATTCCATATACCCTCCTAGGTAATTAACTTACTACATTGACGACGACGAAAAAAACTTAAAAATTTCCTGCAAACCATTCCTTCATGCGCGACATCACTCCTTGTAACGCGCCCGATTGAGAAACACGGCGGCCACGTAACACCTGCGCTTGGCCTTCCATCAACAAACCAATACTGGTTGCGTATCGAGGACTTCTTAAAACCTCATGTAAATGACCGCGATATTCAGGAGTACCAATCCGAGCGGGTCTTAAAAAGACTTGTTCTGCTAACTCCACCATTCCAGGCATTAAAGAAGTTCCACCGGTCAGCACAATTCCTGAAGAAACCATATCTTCATAACCAGAGTCACGAACGACGCCTCTGACCAAAGTGAATAACTCTTCCACGCGAGGCTCGATCACTGCAGCCAAGGCCTGCTTAGACATTGGACGTGGATCACGATCACCTACACCTGGCACATCAATCATGGTGGTTGGATCAGCCATCTCCTGACGAGCAATACCATGCGCAATTTTTAAATCTTCTGCATCGATTGTTGGCGTACGCAATGCCATAGCAATGTCATTGGTAATTTGATCACCTGCAATCGGAATCACTGCCGTATGACGAATAGACCCTTGACAGTAAATCGCAATATCAGTGGTGCCTCCACCAATATCAACCAATACAACACCCAGTTCTTTTTCATCATCTGTTAGCACCGCTAAGCTCGAGGCTAAAGGCTGGAGGATTAAATCATTTACTTCTAAGCCACAGCGGCGCACACACTTCACAATATTTTGTGCCGCACTAACAGCACCAGTCACTATATGCACCTTCACTTCTAAGCGAAGACCACTCATTCCAATTGGCTCACGAACATCTTCTTGACCGTCGATGATGAATTCTTGAACCAGGATATGCAGTATCTGTTGATCCGTTGGAATATTGATTGCTTTAGCAGTCTCTAGAACGCGTTCAACGTCACCTTGGCCAACCTCTTTGTCACGAATAGCAACCATGCCACTAGAGTTAAAACTCACAATGTGATTTCCGGCGATGCCAGTAAAGACCTGAACAATCTGTCGATCAGCCATCACTTCTGCTTCTTCTAAGGCCTTCTGAATCGACTGAACGGTGGCTTCAATATTGACAACAACGCCCTTCTTCAAACCCTTAGACGCAGTTTGCCCAACACCCACAACATTAAATTGACCATCGGGAGCTAGTTCAGCAACCAAGGCAACCACCTTGGAGGTTCCAATGTCTAAGCCCACCAATAGATCGCGATTGTCTTTACTCATTCCAACTCCTCATTGCTTCTGCTCACTTTTTTTACTATCTACATCATTCTTTTTAATATTTGCTGCTGCTAAATGCACCGCAAATCCATTGGCATAGCGTAAGTCCACTGCATCAACACGATTTGGCCATTTCTCTTGCACTTGTGGCCAATACTTAAATAGGCGAGCTACTCGCTCTTCAGTTAAGTTCTTGTCAGAATTTTCTTCATCGCGACCAAACTCCACTTTCATGCCGTTTGATAACTTGACATGCCATGCATAACGTTCAGTTAGCGCCAAACTTTTTACTTCTACACCCCAAGGCTTGAACCAGGCACTTGCTTTTTGATACAGACTCATCACTTCTTGACTGGCATCAGCTGGTCCATAGAAGTCAAGCAGGTGAACATCATCGCTAATCTCAGAAACACGCCCAGCAAATAATTCACCTTGAGCATTCATCAGAGTGTGACTATCAACACCACCCCATGTACCGAATGGCTTTTGCTCTTCAATGCTGACCACTAATCCATTTGGCCATACGCGACGAACGTTGGCATGCCTAACCCACGGCATACTTTCAAAGCCGCGCTTAACGTCCTCTAGGCGCACACTAAAGAAATTGCCCTGTACTGTCTCAAGGACTTGTTGTTTCACAATCGGCTTATTGATATGTTTTAGCGTTTGTCCTGCTACAGGCTCAATTTGAATTTGCTTGAGCGCAAAGACCGGTCTCTGACTTAACCACACCAATACGCCAATGACCAACATCACTGCAAAACAACGCATCAAGAATCGGCTAAACGCCTGCATACGCGCTGGATGATTCCAGAGAGGAGACGCTAGCATGGTGAAGATTTCACCGAACCGATCCATGAAATTACTCATATTTTAGAGCTCACCCTTTGCTCTAAAGTTTGGCTTAGCAACCAAAGGGTTAAATCTGCATAATCAACACCCGCAGCTTTTGCCGCCATTGGCACCAGAGAATGTGAGGTCATTCCCGGCGAGGTATTCATTTCCAAAAGATAGGGCTTGCCAGTCTTTTGATCTAGCATCACATCGGCCCGTCCCCAGGTACGACATCCCAATGCTTTGTATGCTGCTAGCGCTAAGGCTTGGACTTGCGCATTGACCTCAGGTGCAAATCCCGTAGGGCAAAGATACTGGGTTTCATCTGAGTAATACTTATTATGAAAATCGTAATTGGCTTGGGGTGGAATAATTTTGATCACAGGTAATGCCTCAGCAGTACTGCCCTGTCCTACTAGAGGGCAAGTTAACTCATCACCAATGATGCAAGTTTCAGCAATGACCTTTTTATCTAGTCCTGCAGCCAATTGATAGGCGGCAGGCAGCTCTTCCACTGTTTTCACTTTAGTGAGGCCAAGAGATGAGCCCTCATGAGCAGGCTTCACAATTAAAGGAAGGCCCAGCTTATTGACTACCGCATTCCAATCGCTGCTTGCAGTCAACTCCTCAAACTCTGGGGTAGACAAACCATTGCTAATCCAAATTTGTTTAGTTGCGATTTTATCGATGGCTAATGCTGATGCTAAAACACCGCTTCCGGTATAGGGCAGATTCAATAATTCCAATAAACCTTGAATTGTTCCATCTTCACCATAGCGACCATGCAGGGAAATAAATACACGATCAAATTTTTCTTTAGCTAATTCTGTAGGGCAACGCAATCCAGTGTCAAAACTATGAGCATCAATCCCTTTTGCTCTTAATGCGTCTAGAACACCATTGCCAGACATCAGTGAAATTTCACGCTCACCTGATCGTCCGCCTAATAGAACGCCAACTCGACCCAAGGATTTCACATCCAGCCTAGCTAGTTGTGCTTGTACGCATTGGCCCCAATCCATCATTTGCTTAGACATGCTTTGCCTCCACCAGCGTGTATGGCAAAGCAGAAATTGAACCTGCACCCATCGTAATTAATACATCTCCATCTTTTAAAACGTGACTTAATTTTTCCGGCATCTCACCCACATTTGCTGCAAATACAACCGCTGCAGAATTGAGCGATCCTTTTGAATGTTTATCTTCTGCCAGCGCCGCCTTCATCAGACTCTTCCCATCTGCACCCGGAATTTTTGCCTCACCTGCTGGATAGACTTCTGTCAAAACCAAAGCATCAAAATTTCTGAGCACTTGAACAAACTCACCAAAACAATCGCGCGTTCTGGTAAATCGGTGTGGCTGGAACGCCAAGACAAGGCGCCGATTTGGATAGGCACCTCTTGCTGCCGCGAGAGTTGCCGCCATCTCTACTGGATGATGGCCATAATCATCAATTAAGGTGAAGCTGCCGCCGGATGTCAACGCAATTTCGCCATGTCGCTGGAAGCGACGACCAACGCCACCAAATTGCGATAAGGCCTTGGTAATCGCCTCATCACTAACACCCAATTCAGTTGCAATACCAATTGCTGCCAGGGCATTACAAACATTGTGCAAGCCCGGTAAATTTAAGGTGATATTGAGTGGTCCCGGCTTATTGCCATGTCGCCGTACCGTACGACGATCCACCGTGAAATGCATTTGCGTTCCATCAGCACGCACATTACTCGCACGGATATCAGCATCATCAGATAAACCGTAACGTAATACTGGCTGAGAAACAAAAGGAATGATGTCGCGGACGTTAGTATCATCGATACATAGCACTGCAACACCATAAAAAGGCATACGCTGAATAAACTGGACAAATGCCTGCTTCAATCTGGCCATATCGTGCTGATAAGTATCCATATGATCAGCATCAATATTGGTGACCACTTCCATTGCTGGAAATAGCTGTAAGAAAGAAGCATCAGACTCATCTGCCTCAACCACAATAAAGTCGCCCTGCCCTAAGCGAGCATTGGCACCTGCTGAATTCAGCTTACCGCCGATCACAAAGGTTGGATCCAATCCACCCTCAGCCAAGACAGAAGCAACTAGGCTAGTGGTCGTTGTCTTGCCATGTGTTCCAGCAATGGCAATTCCTTGCTTCAGGCGCATTAACTCACCCAGCATGACTGCCCTTTGAATTACGGGGATCTTAGCTGCACGCGCTGCTAACACCTCAGGATTATTACCAGCTACTGCCGTAGATATCACTACCGCTTCAGCTGTTCCAATATTTTTTGGATCATGTCCAATATGAATAACCGCGCCCAATTCTTTTAAACGCGCAGTAGTGGTACTCTCCGACAAATCAGAGCCTGATACTTGATAACCCAAGTTCAGCAGGACCTCAGCAATACCACTCATGCCTGCGCCACCAATGCCAATGAAGTGAATTTGCTGAACGATATGCTTCATATGCCTACCCCTGCACAATTTGCACATACTTCAGCTACCCGTTGGGTTGCATGAGGCTTAGACAATGCATGTGCGCGCAATGCCATTGCTTTTAAATTCGAACGATCCATGTTCTGAATCATCATTGCTAAATCCTGCGCATGAAGAGAGTCTTGGGGCAACAAAATGGCTGCATCAGCATCTGATAAAAAACGGGCATTAGCAGTTTGATGGTCATCAATCGCATGCGGAAAAGGAACTAAACAGGAGGCAACACCGCAGGCAGCCAGCTCAGAAACGGTCATTGCTCCCGAACGACAAATCACCAAATCCGCCTGAGCATAAGCTGAAGGCATATCGTCAATAAAAGGGCGAATATCCGCAGCCACGCCCAATTGCACATAACGCTTTTGCAAATCTGCCAAATGTTTATCGCCGGCTTGATGAATGACCTTCGGCCGATCCTCGATAGGAATCAAGGCCAATGCAGCGGGGATAACCTCATTCAGAGCTGCAGCACCTAAGCTACCACCCACCACTAAAATGGATAATGGACCTTGCCGTTCTTCGTATCGCAAAGCAGGTGCTTGTACATGATCAAACTCCTCGCGAATCGGATTACCTACCCACTCAGCCGGCTTCATCGTATCTGGAAAGCCAGTTAGTACCCGCATAGCAATTTTGGCGAGTGCAAGATTTGCACTACCGGCAACTGAATTAGATTCGTGCAATACCAAGGGCTGCTTTAATAATTTACTCACGAGACCACCTGGGAAGGTGATGTAACCGCCCATACCTAAAACGACACTAGGTTTGAGTCGACGCATAATCTTCCAGCTTTGAATGCAGGCACGCATTAAGTTGATAGGTAACATCAACTTTGCTTTCAGACCCTTGCCGCGTAAGCCACCAAACTCTACTGACTCAAATGGAAAATCACAGGACTTAACAAGGCGATACTCCATGCCATTTTGATTTCCTAACCATGAGACTTTCCAACCACAGATCCGCAAATATTCAGCGACAGCAAGGCCTGGGAAGATATGCCCGCCAGTACCTCCAGCCATCACTAGAATTGAGGGTCTTGTCACAACTTCCCTCCGCGCATCAAAATTCGATTCTCATAATCAATGCGTAATAACATTGCGATTGCTACTGCATTCATCAAAATTCCGGAGCCGCCATAGCTAACTAATGGCAATGTCAAACCTTTAGTTGGCAATAGGCCTAGGTTTACGCCCATATTGATAAAGGCTTGCCAACCAATCCAAATGGCAACCCCTTTTGCGGCTAGACCAGCAAAGCTTCGATCTAACTGGAGAGCAGTGCGACCAATCATAAATGCGCGGCGCACGATCCAATAAAAGAGGAAGATCATGACCACTACTCCAACGAAGCCAAGTTCTTCACCAATCACTGCCATGATGAAATCAGTATGTGCCTCTGGTAGATAGTGCAACTTCTCCACGCTACCGCCCAGGCCTGTACCAAACCATTCACCCCGACCAAATGCCATGAGTGAATGCGTTAACTGATAACCCTTATTGGCAGCATTGTCGACTTGCCATGGATCCATAAAGGCCAACATACGCCCTCGACGAAATGGCGATAGCGCAATCATTATTGCAGCACTCGTTAAGCCAACCACAATCAAACCACCAAATAATTTAGCGTTAATACCGCCTAAAAATAAAATCCCAAAGGCAATTAAAGCCACCACTACAAATGCACCCATATCAGGTTCAGCCATTAACAGGCCACCAACTAATGCAACTGCAATGCCCATTGGTAACATGCCTTTTACAAATGAGTGCAGGTACTCTTGTCGCTGAACGGTATAGCTTGCTGCAAAGATGACTGCTGCAAATTTCATTAATTCTGATGGTTGAAAATTCATCAAACCCAAGGAAATCCAGCGTTTAGCGCCATTCACACCCTTTCCAACACCGGGGATCAGGACGGCAATTAGCAATAACACAGTGAATCCAAATATGACAGGGGAATAGCGATCCCATTCTTTTGTAGGAATCTTGAACACCACGATCGCCATACCAATTGCGATTGTCAAAGAGATCAGATGACGAATTAAGAAATAATTACTGCTGTAGTTCGCATACTTAGGCCCATCAGCTAAAGTAATAGATGCTGAATACACCATCACTAAACCAATGAGTGCCAATGATAGGACAGCCCATACTAATAACTGGTCGTAATCCATCATGCGTGAGCGTGTCTGTTCAACGCCTGATACAGCATCCCTTAAGCCGCTTCGGAAATTATCAATTCCGCCGCGAGAAAAATTCCAAAAACGATTCAATCCCATCCGATTTTCTGGAAATAATTTTTCTCTTAAGCTCATGCCTGAACTCCTTCGAAACGCATACCTAATTCTTCTACCTCAGATACAAATACTTCGGCGCGCTGAACATAATCACGGAATTGATCAAAGCTAGCGCAGGCTGGAGAAAGCAAAACCATATCGCCTGATTGAGCTTGCACAGCTGCGGATTGAACAGCCGCCTGTAAGGTGCCGCTGTTAGTACAAGGCACTTGTTCATTGAGCACTTCTGCAATACGCTCGGCATCTTCACCGATCAAAAAAGCGCCTTTGACAAATCGCAATGCAGGCTCACGAAGTGGGCTAAAGTCTTGACCCTTGCCGACACCACCAGCGATTAACCAAATTCTCTTGCCTGATTCGCTATTACCAAGACCATTTAATGCCGCAACTGTTGCGCCAACATTAGTGCCCTTACTATCATCGATATATTCCACATCCTTCACAATCGCGATACTTTGAACACGATGAGGTTCGCCATGGTAATCACGCAAACCATGTAACAAGATATTCATTGGCAAATTAGCTGCTCTCGCTAAGGCCAGTGCAGCCAAGGCGTTCAAGGCATTGTGACGACCACGTATCCGCAATGCATCAGCAGGGATTAAGCGCTTCAGACGCAAAGGCTCACCCTCCTCAACCGGAGCTCCCTTACGACGACGCTTTGGCTTGGGTTCAACGTCTTCATCGATCTCACCCCACACCAACCAATCAATGCCGCCAGCACGTAAGTCATGCTCAATCCCAAATTCGCCTTGTTCGCTCGGTCTGTTTGCACCAAACGTCACAATAGCGTGTTCATTTTTTTGCTCATCTGTTAACAAACCCATCACCAAGGGATCATCGCGATTCAAAATACAGATCGTGTCATTACCAAATATTTTGGATTTTGCTTCTGCATAAGACGACATGTCGCCATGCCAATCCAAGTGATCTTGAGAAAGATTGAGTACAGTGGCAGCCCGGGGATTCAGAGTCGAGGTGTAAACGAGTTGGAAGCTAGAGAGCTCTAAAACCCATATATCAGGCATATCTTCAAGCTGATCAGCGCCATCCAAACATGACATAAGCTTGTCTAATGCTGCAGGACTGATATTGCCAGCTACTGCCACTTTCTTACCGGCACGCTCACACAGTTGACCCGTTAGTGCAGTCGTTGTTGTTTTGCCATTAGTACCTGTAACAGCCAGCACAGTCGATGCATAAGAGGAGTTACTTGCCAAAGCCATGCTCTCAAGCGCTGCGATTGCACGAGCAAAAAACTCAATCTCACTCCACACATCGACTCTTGCTTTTCTAGCCTTCACTAAGAATGATTGCGCTGGCTCCTGTAATGGAGATAAACCAGGGCTGATGCCGATTACATCAATATCAGATAACAATTGATCATCTAGCGGACCAAATTGAATATCTTGGAACCCAGCTATTCGCAATTCTTCTAAATAAGCGTTTTGTCGATCAGTCAATTCAGACTGATTGCGGGTGTCTGCAAGACGAACGCTGGCGCCGTTGCGCAAGCACCATTTCGCCATGGCTATGCCAGACTCGCCCAGACCCAAAATTAAGAAACGATGGGGAGCTTCATAGCCCCCATTATTAACGGCGCTAGGATTTGCGAAGGTATTTTCTAAGTTCAGCATATTGACTGTTGGCTCACCGTAATTTCAAGCTAGATAAACCAATTAAGACCAACAAAATGGTGATAATCCAAAAACGAACTACTACTTGGGTTTCTTTCCAGCCACCCAATTCGAAGTGATGATGCAATGGAGCCATGCGGAATATTCGACGCCCTTCTCCGTAGCGCTTCTTGGTAAATTTGAACCAGAACACTTGCAACATCACAGAGAATGTCTCGGCAACAAAAATGCCGCCCATGACAAAGAGCACAATTTCCTGTCGCACAATGACAGCGATAGTGCCAAGTGCGCCACCTAAAGCTAATGCACCAACATCACCCATAAATACTTGGGCTGGATGGGTGTTGTACCAAAGGAATGCTAAGCCTGCGCCGCCCATCGCACCACAGAAGATCATGAGCTCACCAGCTCCTGGAATATATGGAAAAAGTAAATACTTCGCATAGATGGCATTACCCATCACGTAGGCAAAAGCACCTAATGCGGCGCCCACCAAAATCACCGGCATGATCACTAAGCCATCTAGACCATCCGTGAGATTCACTGCATTGCTGCTACCGACAATCACTAAGTAACTGAGGATGATGAAACCCATCATCCCCAAGGGATAGCTCACCTCTTTTATAAAAGGTAAAAGTAAATTAGTCTTAGCGGGTAGGTCTAATGCAAAACCACTTTTGACCCACTCATAAAACAATTGCAATACTTTCAGATTATTTACTTCTGAAACTGAGAAGGCTAAGTAAATTGCAGCAAACAAACCAATTAAGGTTTGCCAAAAGAATTTTTCTTTTGAAGCCATACCTTTAGGGTCTTGATAGGCAACCTTACGATAGTCATCCACCCACCCAATCAGACCAAATCCAAAGGTCACGATCATCACAATCCAAATAAAACGATTGCTAAGGTCAGCCCACAACATACAGGAGACAAAAATACCAATCAGAATCAATACACCACCCATTGTTGGGGTGCCTGATTTAACCAAATGCGATTGAGGTCCATCAGTACGAACCGCTTGACCCATTTTTAATGCAGTCAACTTCCGAATCACCCAAGGACCTGCTGCTAGGCCAATCAACAAAGCAGTGACTGTAGCCATCACCGCTCTAAAAGTGATGTAGTTAAAAACCCGCAAGAAACCCAGATCATCTTGCAACCATTGCGCCAAAATTAAGAGCATGCTTTAGCCTCCTCTAACAAGGCTTGTACTACACGCTCCATACGCATAAAACGCGAACCTTTAACCAAAATATTTAAATGCCGATTGCCGTGAGTTACCTGTCCCTGCAATTCATTTCTTAATTGCGCTATGAGCTGATCCATATCTGCAAAATGGCTTGCGCTTGCAGAAGGAGATAAAGACTTAGTATCCTTAAACCCAGCAATAGCAAATTGGCATTGCTCCCCTAGAGCAAATAATTTATTCACGCCCTGTGAAGCGGCATAGGCACCAACTTCACGATGAAATTCTGGGCCTTGATTACCAACTTCACCCATATCTCCCAGAATGAGCCAAGAACTATTGCCGCTTTGCTTTAAGGCATCAATTGCTGCTCTCACAGAATCAGGATTAGCGTTATAGCTATCATCAATGAGGGTATAGTTCGCATCCACATGCTTTGCTTGCATACGACCACTGACTGGAACAAAGGCTTCAAGGCCTTGCTTGATCTTCTGAAGACTGATGCCAGCAGCCAAAGCAACAGCGCTAGCTGCTAATGCATTACGAACGTTATGGCTACCCAAGGTATTGAGACGAATATCAATCTCGCCCTGCTCTGATAGCACTTGCACTTGACCATCGCTTAAAAGACGTCCAGTAACAGAAGCCTTTTTAGAGGAATCTCCTGATAACAATACAAAGTCCATGATTTTGCGACCTGCGGCCGCTTGATGCCATACATCAGCAAACTCAGAATCAGCCGGAAAGACAGCCACTCCATCTTTAGGTAAAGCTTTAATTGCAGCCGAATGTTCCTCAGCAACAGCAGCTACCGTTGCCATAAATTCTTGATGCTCGCGTTGTGCGTTATTAATGAGGGCAATATTGGCTTGCGCAATTGCAGCCAATACAGCGGTTTCACCGGGGTGATTCATTCCCAGCTCAACCACTGCAAGTTGGTCTGTAGATTTCAGCTTTAATAAAGTTAAAGGTAGGCCAATATCATTATTCAGATTACCTTTAGTGACTAAGACGGATTCCTCACCCACGGCTGCTTTGAAAATGGAGGCAATCATCTCTTTGACGGTAGTCTTACCATTACTACCAGTGACTAATGCCAATGGGATTGGATACTTTACGCGCCAAGCTGCCGCTAACTGACCCAAGCCAATTCTGGTATCAGAAACACAGACAGCAGCCAAATCTGCTGGGCACTTATCTTGTTTACTAATTAGCGCACCGCCAACACCTGCTTTGGCAACATCCGATAAAAAATCATGCGCATCAAAACGTTCACCAGCCAAGGCAACAAATAGTTCGCCTACTTCAATTTGGCGACTATCGGTCCCAACTCTTGAAATTTGGATTTGCTCAGCAGCCTGCTCAGAACTATTCACGAGCGTACTTCCAGGCAACATAGCCTGCACTTGTGCAAGGGTTGTCATTGCAAACATCAGACAGCACTCCCAGCCGCTAAGAGAATATGCTCTTGATCAGAAAAATCAAATTTTTTGCCATTAATCTCTTGCGAAGTCTCATGACCCTTGCCCGCAACCAAGACAATGTCTTGCGCATCAGCATGACGAACAGCGGCCATGATGGCAGCCGCACGATCGGCAATCGTTTGAATATTCGACGCATCCTCAGCCATACCTGCACGAATCATCTTGATGATTTCTAAAGGTTCTTCTGTACGCGGATTATCACTAGTGATAATGATTTGGTCGGCGAGTTGTTCTGCAACTGCACCCATTTTCGAACGCTTACCTACATCGCGGTCTCCACCACAACCAAAGACACACCAAATTTTTCCTTTGCGCTGCTCTGCAATTGGACGAATTGCTTGAAGCGTCTTTTGCAATGCATCTGGAGTATGCGCATAGTCAACGATGACGAGCAAGCCCTCGGATTTATTACCCCTAGTCAGTGGTATCAACTCCATACGCCCCGGCACTGACCGAAGCTTAGCAATTCGCTTGCTTGCTTCATCAGCGTGAAGACCTTGGGTAAGCAATACAGTCCATACAGCCAATGCATTACTTAAATTAAATTCCCCTACTACAGGAATATGAACCACATTCTCACTGACACCTTCATGTACCAATTTGGCATCGTATGTAACGCCATTGAGAATGATGTCGTCTGCGTAGACTCGCTCTAAACGTTGGCCAAATTTTTCAAAGCCATTTAAAGCATCTTTACTTAAAGCATAGGCCCATACTTTGATTCCGCCTTTTGCCAATAGCTTCATACCTAACTCGCGACCAAATGCATCATCGAAATTAATCACTGCATGCTCTAAACCAGCAAATGCAAATAAGCTTGCTTTGGCCTCGGCATAGTCAGCCATATTGCCGTGGTAATCCAAATGATCTTGGGTGAGATTGGTAAATACTGCGCAGTTAAATTGAACTCCAGTAATACGGCCTTGCTCTAAGGCATGCGATGACGCCTCCATCACTACTTGGCTTGCTCCCGCAGTCAATAACTCCTGAAGTTGCGTTTGCAGGCGTGGGGCATCGGGCGTGGTGTAACCAGTCTGCACTAAAGAACCTACAAATCCTGTACCGAGAGTACCTAACACTGCAGTGCGATGATCAGCTCCATCAAGGGCTGATGCTAGCCACTGGGTAATGCTCGTTTTACCGTTGGTACCAGTGACACCAATCATGCGTAATTTCTGACTTGGGTAGCCATACCATTGTGCGCAGAGTTCACCCACTTTCGTAGCAAGATTCTCAACGGCTACACACTGAGGATGATCCAAGAATGGTGATTCAAAATGAGCAGGATCAAACACTACTGCGGCTGCACCATTTTTAAGGGCCGCATCGATGTAATGACGTCCATCACGTAAGGCATTGCCATGCCCTACTGGGTAAGCAAAAAAGATATCGCCAGACTCTATCTGGCGACTATCCGCACTCACCTTAGCTGAGGGGCTCGCTAAGCTGTGTAGGTATTCAATCAGATGATTGGGTTCTATATTCAATGCCACCCTCATCTTTTCAAAACCACATGTTGAGTCTGAGCATTGGCAGTGCGAATTTCTTCTGCCGTCTTATCCTGTAGAACCATTTGCTTCACTTTGGCATCAGGCAATACATTTAATGTATGTAGCGTTTCACTGACGATGGTAGAAAACACGGGTGCTGCAACATCACCACCATAGTGACTTCCGCCAGTAGGCTCATCGATCATGACCGCTACAACAATACGTGGTGCACTGATAGGTGCCAATCCAACAAAGTACGCGCGGTACTTGTTGCCATAACCCTTACCAACCAACTTATGTGCTGTGCCAGTCTTGCCGCCAACACGGAATC
This sequence comes from Polynucleobacter sp. 15G-AUS-farblos, assembly GCF_018882445.1. Lineage (GTDB taxonomy): Bacteria > Pseudomonadota > Gammaproteobacteria > Burkholderiales > Burkholderiaceae > Polynucleobacter. The sequence continues at coordinate 164,197 of NZ_JACVOM010000004.1, forward strand.
CCTCTGCCTGCGCTTTGATAGCTGTACCGCCAGGTTCAGTGACAGACTCAAGCATGCTGCGCATCTCAATCGCAGTCTTTGCAGAAATAACTGGTGTACCTGGCTTAAATTCTGGGCTGCGCTCAATAGTGAGTGGCACAAGCTCTCCATCCCGAGCAAATATCGTGTACGCACGCGCTACCTGAAAGAGTGATGCAGAAATACCATAACCAAAGGCAATACGTGCTTGATCTGATGGCACCCATTTTTTGTGAGGATGCAAAGTTCCGGCAACCGCTCCCGGAAATCCAATCTTAGGGGCTTGACCAAAACCAGCTGCTGTGTAGAGATCCCACATTTCTTGTGGGGTCGTATTCATTGCTAATTTAGCAGTCCCAATGTTGCTCGATTTTTGAATAATTTGAGCGACAGTCAAGGTCCCGTATGGATGTGTGTCAGTAATTGGTTTGGGACCGATTAAATATTTCGCACCAATCGCCATTTGCGTATTTGGTTGTACTTGTCCCTTTTCAAGTGACAATGAGACCGTAATCGGTTTCATAGTTGAACCAGGCTCGAAGGTATCGGTCAAGACTCGATTACGTAATTGCTCGCCTGTTAAATATTTACGGTCATTCGGGTTATAACTTGGGTAATTAGCCAGCGCCAAGATTTCACCCGTTTGCGTATCTAGAACAACTGCCCCGCCAGCTTTAGCATGATGCGTCTCAACCGCACTCTTCACCGCGTTATAGGCAAGGAACTGAATTTTGCTATCAATAGAAAGATTTAAATCTTTGCCGTTCTGGGGCAACTGCAAGATCGCCATTTCCTCAACCACTCGACCGAGGCGATCAACTACTACGCGCCTTTGTCCAGGACGGGCAGCAAGATCTTTCTCCCGAGAGAGCTCCATGCCTTCCTGACCTTTATCGTTCACGTTTGTAAAACCAACCACGTGCGCCATCGCTTCGCCTTCTGGGTAGAAGCGACGATATTCATTATTTAAACCAATACCCGGGATTTCTAGCTGTTTAATTTGCTGTGCAACGGCTGGATCAACCTGGCGCTTTAAGAAAATCTGCTTACGCTCTTCCTTGAGTTTCTTACGTAACTCTGTCTCGCTGATTTGCAAGAGATTAGCAAGTGCTTTTACTTTTTCAGCAGAGAGGTCATCCGGTACCGTATCGTTATATGCAATGACAGACTTAGCCTCTAAGCTCGTAGCAATAACTTGACCGTTACGATCTAAAATTTTTCCACGACTTGCAGGTAACTCTAGTTCACGTTGTGTACCCCGCACACCCTTAGCTTCATAAAAAGCATTTCCTGGACCCTGAATCCAAAATGCTCTTATCAATAGCAACATGAAAACAAAGAACAACAGGAATAGCATCAGACGTGACCGCCACATGGGCAGGCGCAAAACTAAATTGGGGGTAGTCGAGAAGCCAACCGGTCTCATTTAAGCTCCCTCAAATACAAAGTACGCTCAGGGGAGATTGGAGACATACGCAATTGGTTGCGCGCTACATCACGAATACGCGCTGATTTAGACAAGTTACGTTGCTCATATTCCAGACGTAACCATTCTTGATTTAATTTTCGCTCTTCAATTTGTGCGCGTTCTTGCGCAATAAATAACTTACGAGCACGTTGCTGCGCCGCCACCAAAGAGAGCGCGCAAATCAAGAGGAGAGTAAGTAAGGTCAAAGTGGCGCGATTCATGCAACTGAGCCCATTCGTTTTTCTGCTACGCGCATGATGGCTGAACGAGCTCTGGGATTTTCTAAAATCTCTGCATCACTCGGCTTAACACGGCCAATCATCTCAAGAGCACTTTGCGGCAAGTCTTTTTCGCGTACTGGCAGACCTCGAGGCACCTCTACTTTTGAATGTGCCTGCATAAACTGCTTCACGATGCGATCTTCCAGAGAATGAAAACTAATCACCGCCAACCGCGCGCCTGGCTTTAGCAATTTCAGAGCAGCCTTTAAGCCCAACTCCAAATCTTCCAACTCACGATTAATAAAGATTCTGAGTGCCTGAAAAGTTCGCGTGGCAGGATCTTGACCAGCCTCACGCGTGCGCACAACACTGGCAACTAGCGCTGCAAGCTCAGTAGTAGTTTGTGGTGACGAGCCTGCTTCGCGCTTGGCCACAATAGCCTTCGCAATCTGAAATGCAAAGCGCTCTTCTCCGTAAGTCTTAATCACGTGAGTGATTTCCTCCTGCGGCGCTTGCTCTAGCCACTGAGCAGCAGTTAAACCTTGCTCCGTGTTCATGCGCATGTCCAAAGGACCCTCGCGGCGAAATGAAAATCCCCGATGCCCCTCGTCCACCTGCGGTGAGCTGATTCCCAAATCCAACAAAATTCCATCGACCGATTCTGGCTCTGCGTAGTGATCCATATGAGCAAAGCTGTCGTGCACGATTTTTAAACGAGGGTCGTTGATCTGCTGCGCAACTGCAATCGCATCTAGATCTTTGTCGAATGAAATCATGCGCGCTGTTGATCCAAGCTGCTTTAGCAATGCTTGAGTGTGACCGCCGCGCCCAAATGTTCCATCGATGAGCAAAATATTCTTTGCTGGATTCTGTTCTTGGATGAGTGGGCCATCGATTAGCGCCGTCACCGCCTCGGCCAGCAACACTGGGCGATGAGTTATGTTCATAGCACCCTGTCATCAAAAATTAAATTGCTTGAGTGCTTCAGGCATGCCTTGCGCAATCGCAGCCTGTTCTTTTGCAGCATAAGTTGCTGCATCCCACAATTCCAAGTGACTACCCATTCCCAGCAAAATAACTTCTTTTGCAATGTCTGCCGCAGCACGCAATTCCGGACTCACCAAAATTCGGCCAGCGCTATCCAAATCGAGATCCACCGCATTACCGAGAAAAATTCTGCGCCACCAGTGGGCATCCATCGGCAATTGCGCAACTCGTGATCTGAAGTTTTCCCACTCGGGTCTCGGGAAGAGCAAAAGGCAACCATCTGGGTGCTTTGTGAGCGTAATCCGACCCTCACCTTGTACCAACAAGGCGTCACGATGCTTTGCCGGCACAGACATGCGGCCTTTTGCATCTAAATTGAGAGCTGACGCACCTTGAAACACCAATTACCCCACTTTTTCACACTTCCTCCCACTTTAGAGGATCGCCATTAGAGGGTCAAGTGTTTTTGGGGGTTTTTTTAGGAAATTCTCTAGTGTTTACAAACACTTAGCGTCATGTGTTAATAAAATGGTGATAATAAAATAGCTACTTGAAACAACAGCTTGGAAAATATACTTAAGAATAGATCTTAGCTCTTAGGCTAGATAATCAGTAAATGCACTGTATTTAAAAACAGTATCTCAATTAAAAATATATCAAAAAATTAATCAAAATCTGATTTTTGATTCTCAATATCAGATTTAAATCTTATACGCAGTACTTGTCATTATTTTTGACATCGTCTGCATCATTTTTTGAATTGGTTCAGGTAAGGGCACTCCACCAGCTTCTTTTGCTGCCTGTCCATGCTCAATTTCATCGACGCGCATTTGATCAACAATTGCGCGTGAACGATGATCCTCCTGCGGTAATTTTTGTAGATGACTTTCTAGGTGATTCTCTACTTGTTTTTCTGTTTCAGCAACAAAACCTAAACTCCACTTGTCGCCCGCTAAGCCAGCAGCCAAGCCAATCGCAAAGGATCCTGCATACCACAATGGATTGAGATAACTCGTATGCGAACCGAGTTCTTGCAAGCGCGTTTCACACCACGCAAGGTGATCCATTTCTTCTTGCCCAGAGTGATTGAGCATTTCTTGAATTTCCGGATTTCGGGCAACTAATTTTTGAGATTGATAGAGTGCTTGCGCACAAACTTCACCTACATGATTAACGCGCATTAGTCCTGCAGCATGCTGACGCTCTTGAGTATCTAAAACCGTTTTTGAGAGCATCTCAGCACCAGGTGCAGGACGTTGCGAATTTGCCCCGCCGACCACTGAACGAAGGGCGGTATCAAACTCAATAATCAGGCGATCGATTGGGGACATAAACGTCAAGAAACTAGATTAAAACTTCTGCTTTAGAGCTTTTTTTCGTTTTCAAACCTAGCTCAGCCAATAGTGCTCGGTCTTGTTCTGCCTCGGGATTGCCGGTAGTGAGTAGTTGCTCACCGTAGAAAATAGAGTTGGCGCCAGCCAAAAAGCACATTGCCTGAACTGCCCTACCTAGTTCCTGACGACCAGCAGATAGGCGCACGCGTGCCTTGGGCATCGTAATCCGCGCAACAGCAATGGTTCTGACAAATTCTAGAGGATCCAATGGCTTTTGCTCAGCCAGTGGCGTGCCTGCTACCGGCACCAAATGGTTGATTGGCACTGACTCAGGATATGGGCTCAAATTAGCCAATTGCGTCAAAAATGCAGCCCGTTGTTCACGGGATTCACCCATACCCACAATGCCACCACAACAGACGGACATGCCTGCTGCACGTACATTGGAAATAGTGTCCAAGCGATCTTGATAGCCTCGTGTAGAAATTACTGAACGGTAAAAGTCTTCGCTCGTATCGAGGTTATGGTTATAAAAATCTAAGCCTGCCTCCTGCAATGCTTGGGCTTGATCTGCCTCCAGCATGCCCAGAGTGGCGCAGGTTTCAAGGCCTAAAGCCTTGACTCCCTTAATCATGGCGGTGACCTTCTCAATATCGCGGTCTTTTGGCTCGCGCCATGCAGCGCCCATACAAAAACGATTCGAGCCGGCAGCTTTGGCGGCTTTGGCAGCCTCCAATACTTCCTCCAGGCCCATCAGCTTCTCTGCCTTCACATCGGTGTCATAGCGTGCTGCCTGTGGGCAATAACTGCAGTCCTCCGGGCATCCGCCGGTTTTGATGGAAAGCAAGGTGGCCAACTCCACATCGCCCTCTGGAAAATAGGTTTTATGGGTTTCTTGAGCTTTGAGCATCAACTCGTTAAAAGGCAGTGCAAATAAAGCTTCAATCTGGGCAACAGACCATACTCCGGAAGCGTCCACCTCTTTACGCAAATCCGCCTGGGATTTCATTAGGGTGAGGGGTTTTTCAACAGTTTGGGAGTCCAACATGGGTAAATTCCAGAAAATAGGTCAATTCAAGGCATAAACATAACAGATACAAGCCAATTTTAGGAAAAACTAGTGGTCAAATACCAAAGATGAAGCTTATTTCCGATCTAAATCCCAGATCCCTCGTAGAGCGTAGTTTGGATGCCGTATGGCACCCTTGTACCCAAATGAAGCACCATGAATCCTTTCCACTGATTGCAATCAGTAAAGGTAAAGGGGCATGGCTTTATGACGAAAACGGCAATGCTTTACTCGATTGCATAAGCTCCTGGTGGACTAATCTGTTTGGGCACGCAAATCCACACATTAATGAGGCCATTACCAAGCAATTAGGAAAGATTGAGCACGTCATGCTTGCCGGCTTTACTCATCCCCCGGTAGTAGAGCTCTCCGAAAAATTATCTGCTCTCACTAAGGAAAATCTGGGGCATGTTTTTTATGCTTCTGACGGAGCCTCTGCAGTTGAGATTGCTTTGAAGATGAGTCATCACTATTGGCAACTTCAAGGCAAGCCACAAAAGAAAAAATTTGTTTGTCTTGAAAATGGCTACCACGGAGAAACACTTGGTGCATTAGCAGTAACCGATGTTGCTATTTTTCGTGAAGCCTATGGCGCACTTTTGCAAGATGTTTATACAGCGCCATCGCCAGATGCCCGTAAGGCAAAATCTGGAGAGAATGCTGATGATGTAGCTAGACAAGCAGCGAAAGAACTTGAGCAACTTTTTGAAAAAGAACATCAACAGATCGCAGCCATCATTATTGAGCCACTGGTGCAGTGTGCTGGACAAATGGCGATGCATTCACCAGAATATCTTCGACTCGTCAGAGACTTATGTGATCGCTATGAGATTCATTTAATTGCGGATGAAATTGCCGTGGGATGTGGGCGTAGTGGTTCATTTTTTGCTTGCGAGCAAGCCCAAATCTGGCCAGATTTCTTAACCCTGTCCAAGGGAATTAGTGGCGGCTATCTACCACTGTCCCTATGCATGACAACTGAAAAAATATATGGGGCGTTTTATAGCGATCAAACTCAACAAGGGTTCTTGCACTCACACTCCTATACTGGCAACCCTTTAGCTTGTTCAGCCGCCTTAGCTTGTTTAGAGATATTTGAGACTGAGCAGGTACTAGAAAAAAATCAATCTCGCGCTAGAGATTTAGCAGATGCATTCGCTTGGGCAAAGACGGATGACCGTATCGAGCATTGGCGTCAACAGGGAATGATTTTGGCGTTTGATATTAAGCGAGCATGTCTTAAAAATCCGTCTGCCTTTCCGCGCCAAATGTTCTCTGAATGCATTAACGAGGGCCTATTGATTCGTCCCATTGCAAATACGATCTACGTCATGCCGCCCTATATCCTGTCCACCGAAGAAGCAGCACAAATGGGTAAGGCTGTAGCACGTGCCCTGGATAAGGCCTTGTCATGAGTCACTCATTTAAGGCATTACATCTGGCTGAAAGCCAAATAGCCGAACTGGATTTGCAATTACTGAGACGCCGCTTACGCGCCACTGAATCAGCCTGCGATACAAAATCAACAGTTGATGGCCGTGAACTAAAAGCATTTTGTAGCAATGACTATCTTGGACTTGCAAATCATCCCGCACTAATTGCGGCACTTGCTGAAGGTGCAAAACGCTATGGCGTTGGCAGTGGCGCCTCCCATTTAATTAGTGGCCATAGCGTCGCACACGAATTACTTGAAAAAAAATTAGCCTCTTTTCAAAGTCAACATATTCCCCAAGCACGAGCATTATTTTTTAGTACTGGTTACCTTGCGAACCTCACAGCGATTACAGGCCTTGTAAGGCTAGCCCCATCAGGCCAAGCCAGCATCTATTCAGCAAAACTCAATCATGCCTCTTTGATTGATGGAGTACGTCTGGCTGGCGCACAAAATAAAGCCTCTGTCACTCTGTTTGACCATACCCAGTTGGACTCCCTCACAGAGTCATTAAAGAATGATCAAAAGCCATTCAAACTCATCGTGACAGATGGCGTTTTCAGTATGGATGGTGATCTCGCTCCAGCAAAAGCCTTACTGCAAATTGCTGAGCAATACGATGCCCTGCTCTTGATTGATGATGCTCATGGATTTGGTGTCCTAGGCAAACAAGGGCACGGAATCTTAGAGCAGGATAATTTGAATTCTGAGCGATTGATCTATATCGGCACTCTAGGCAAAGCAGCGGGAGTGAGTGGCGCATTTATTTGTGCACATGATTCATTTATTGAATGGCTCATTCAAAAAGGACGCCCCTACATCTACAGTACAGCGACTCCTCCGGCAATTGCACACACCCTTTTAACAAGTCTTGAGCTGATCGAAGGTGAAGAAGGTCAAAATCGACGTACACATCTCCGCCAACTGATTGAAATCTGGAAAAAAGAAATGGTCTTTGCCCAATGGGAAAAGAGTTTTTCTAGCACCCCCATACAACCAGTCATTCTAGGCAGCAATGCAAATGCTCTGCTGGCTGCAAAACTATTAGATGAGGCAGGTTATTGGATTCCTGCAATTCGTCCACCTACCGTTCCCGATGGCAGCGCCCGTCTGCGTATCACCTTTTCTGCAAACCATACTGTGGATGATTTACGTCAGCTGATTCATCAACTCAAGCAGATTGAACAAACAAGCATGGTGCAAGCGTCATGAGTCTGGCGAATGGTTTTTTTATTACAGGTACAGATACTGAGGTTGGAAAAACTTTAGTTGCTGGTGCGCTCATTCTTAAAATGCGTGAACAAGGGATTAATACTGTTGGCTTTAAACCCATAGTTGCAGGCACCTATCAAGATCATGATGGAAAAATTCTCAATGAGGATTTGGAAACTCTGCGTTTAGCCTCACAACTAGCACCAGAACAAATGGTTTTGTGTCCCTACATATTGGACATGCCAATTGCGCCGCACATTGCCTCGGAAAAATTGGGTATCCATCTAGATCTCCAGATCATGATGGGTGCTTACGAGCAAATACGGAGTCAAGTAGAGGCCCTTGTAGTAGAGGGTGCCGGTGGATTTTTAGTTCCTATCAATGCAACAGAAAATTTAAGTGATCTCGCGCAAAAATTACAGCTGCCGATCATCATGGTAGTTGGCATGCGATTAGGATGCATTAATCATGCGCTACTCACCGAAGAAGCATTGACATCACGCCAACTGAAAGTAGCTGGCTGGATTGCAAACACCCTCGCTTCTGAAATGCCCTTCTTAGAAGAAAATATTCAATACCTTCAACACAAAATGAGGGCGCCCTTATTGGGGGTCATTCCTTCTTTGCCCGCGTCACTAAAAAAACAGATTGATGCCCCCTATTCAATAGAAGCTTTGCAATTTGCTGCGCAGCACATAAACCTACTTAAACCTTGAACCCCCTGTAGCTAGCACTCTAGATGCATGTCTACAGACTTTCGGATAAGATGAAGGAATGCATTTACTTCCAGAAATTATCGATTCAGCTAACTCCATTCAAGAGATTCGCCGCAATATTCATGCTCACCCGGAGCTGCGCTTTGAAGAAAATCGCACTTCCGACCTAGTAGCAGAAGCGCTTTCTAGCTGGGGTATTACCGTTTTTCGTGGCATGGGAAAAACAGGCGTAGTTGGAAGACTGGATGGAGACTTAGGTCCCGGCAAGATGATTGGCTTACGCGCTGATATGGATGCGCTGCCCCTCCAAGAACATAACAACTTTGAGCACACCTCCCGCAATCCAGGAAAGATGCATGCCTGTGGTCATGACGGTCACACTGCCATGCTGCTTGGAGCTGCTCAGTATTTATCCAATCATCGGGATTTCAAAGGTACTGTCATTTTTATATTCCAGCCTGCAGAGGAAGGTGGCGCTGGTGCAAAAGAAATGATTAAAGATGGTCTCTTTAAAGAATTCCCATGTGATGCTGTCTTTGGTTTGCATAACTGGCCTGGATTAGAAGAGGGTCACTTTGGCGTCACTACAGGTCCTATGATGGCCTCTAGCAATGCTTTTGAAATCACTATCAAAGGCAAAGGTGGACATGCAGCGCTACCTCACAATAGCGCGGATCCGGTGCTAACTGGTGTGCAGTTGGTACAAGCCCTACAAAGCATCATCACTCGCAATAAACGCCCAGTTGATGCAGCGGTCTTATCAATTACCCAGTTTCACGCAGGCGAAACCAGTAACGTCATTCCGAACAGTGCCTTTATCGGCGGTACGGTAAGAACTTTTACCCTAGAAGTCTTAGATTTAATTGAAGAGCGTCTTCGTGAAATTTCTCATGCCGTTGCAAGCGCATTTGATTGCCAAGCAGAAGTTGAGTTTAGAAGAAGTTACCCACCACTAATCAATCATGACAAAGAAGTAGCATTTGCTGCGGAAGTCATGAGTGAAGTAGTTGGGGCACAAAACGTCAATACTTCAATTGATCCTACGATGGGCGCTGAAGACTTTGCTTTTCTATTGCTTGAAAAGCCTGGCTGCTACGTCTTCTTAGGAAATGGTGATGGCGATCATCGCTCGGTAGGTCATGGCATGGGGCCATGCCATTTACACAACCCATCTTATGATTTCAATGACGCCTTGATTCCAGTTGGCGTGAGCTATTGGGTCAAACTAGCTCAGCGCTATCTAGAGAAAAATTAAGAGTTAGTAAATTTGGCTGGGCGTTTTTCCATAAACGCTGCCATACCTTCTTTTTGATCGTTCGTTGCAAAGCAAGCATGAAATAAGCGACGCTCAAAATGAATGCCTTCAGACAAAGTAGTTTCATAGGCAGTATTGATCGCCTCCTTAACCATCATGGCTGTGAGTAAAGGCATATCGGCAATTCCCTTAGCTATCGCTTTTACTTCTTTCAATAAGTCGGCCTGCGGAAATACACGAGCAACTAAGCCTGCACGCTCTGCCTCTGCTGCATCCATCATGCGCCCTGTTAAGGCCAAATCCATTGCCTTTGCCTTTGATACTGCACGCGGTAAACGCTGCGTACCACCGGCGCCTGGAATAATTCCCAACTTCACTTCTGGTTGAGCAAATTTGGCATTGTCTGCAGCCATGATGGTGTCGCACATCATCGCCAACTCACAACCCCCACCAAGGGCATAACCAGAAACTGCTGCGATTACTGGCTTGCGTACTTTCTTTATTTCCTCCCAATTACGAGTAATAAAGTCTTCGCGATAGACATCCTTAAAACCGTATTTAGCCATTGATGCGATATCTGCACCAGCAGCAAATGCTTTCTCGCTTCCGGTCACGATGATGCAACCAATATTGTCATCAGCATCAAAACCCAACAAAGCAGCGCCTAACTCGTTCATTAGCTGGTCATTGAGTGCATTGAGCACCTCAGGACGGTTCAAGGTGATGGTGGCAACTTTTCCGTCTACTTCAGTCAAAATCGTTTTATAGCTCATCAATTTCTTTCTAAAATGTATTCAATTAGCGCGGCAGCAATACCCACATCTTGCCATTTTGCTTCATACGTCCTGCCAACTCCCCGGCGGAGTCCCCTGAACCCCAATAGTAGTCTGCTCTGACCCCTCCGACAATTGCCTTGCCAGTATCTTGTGCCATGACGAGTTTTTGTAAAACTTGATCGCTAAGCGGCCGGGTTGTAGCCAAAAAAACGGGTGCGCCCAAAGGCATCGCCTGTAAATCAATCGCAATACTTCGCTCCGAAGTGAGCGGAACATTTAAAGCGCCAATCGGCCCCATATCAGCACTCACGTTTCCCGGTAATTCTTTAAAAAAGACAAAACGTGGATTGGCATTTAGCATTTCATTAACACGATCGGGATTGCGTTTAGCCCATAGTGAAATACCCTGCATGGTTGCTTCGCTGCGAGTAATTTCTTTTTTGTCGAGTAACCATTGTGCAGATGATTTGAATGGCTGCTCATTTGTCCCTGCATAACCCAGGCGCATGATGCGCCCATCTTGTAAGCGAATTTTTCCAGAGCCCTGGATTTGCATCGATGCTGCAGCTACAGGATCCTGAACCCAAGCAATTTCAGATCCTTTTAATATGCCTGAACTTATTAATTCAGCACGGCTTGGGCCAGGATTAGGCCTGCTTTGGCGCCAGGCATTCGGATAAGCATAGAGAGGCACATTGAATACATTGGTTCGAGTTTGTGAGCCATTCATCACTGGCTCGTAATAGCCGGTGATCAGGCCTGTTTCACTACCCGCACTGTTGCGGATTTCGTAGGCTTGAAAATTACTCTCGAAGTAACGCCGTATCGCCTGTGAGTCGCGTGCTGAAACGCTGCTGGCTTGTGAACATACTGAGCGCCAATTGATCTCACTACTTCGCTTACGCAATGCCTCACAGCTCTTTAACCAAGCAGGCCATGCTTGCGATAAGTCATCTTCTTGCCAACCTGGCAATGATTGCCAAGAGACTGCATTAAAGCTGGCAATGGGAGAGCTGTAATTAGCAGGTGCAGCACTCGATGGCGATCGATAGCCAGTTCCACGTGTTGGCGGCGTAGAACAAGCACTGATCAAACTAGTAATCAGGATAAGGAATACACTTCTTACAAATGTCAGCTTGAAGACAGGATCTTTTAAATTCAATATTGAAAACATGATTGCCAATTTACTCGATGAATACCCCATGCTGCTCTTTGTAGCTGAGGGGGTTATTGCTTTAGGGCTGTTGCTATTTATTGTCCTTTGGACTGGTAAAGGCAAAAAATAGCTTTTAGTGCAGTGTTCGTGGCATCACCAGAACAAATTCTGGAATAGGTGCCTGGAAAAACTGAGCTTCCTCCGTGACGCAAAAGTACTCGCCGCGCATTGTGCCTGCAGGCGTGGGCAAAGTAGCCCAGCTGGTGTATTCAAACTGCTCTCCGGTGCGCAATAAGGGTTGTTGGCCTACAACCCCCAAACCACGGACTTCTTGGACTTCGTTATCCCCGTCCGTAATAAACCAATGGCGGGCTATTAATTGGATGCTAGCCGTACCGGTATTCCTGATGGTGACCGTGTAGGCAAAGGCAAATTGGCGATTATCTGGGTCAGATTGCTCTGGAAGATACTGGGCTTTGACTGTAATGCTGATTTCGTGGGGGTTCATGCACGAATTCTGCTCCATCCTAAGGCCAACTGCAAGCTAGAATCTAGGGATGGAAAGCCAAAAAACTTCTTCTCAAAGCCAATTTCTCATTGCCCCGTCGATTTTGTCGGCTGACTTTGCCTGTTTAGGCAAAGAAGTCCAAGATGTTTTGCTTGCAGGCGCTGATTGGATTCACTTTGATGTGATGGATAACCACTATGTGCCCAACCTCACCATTGGCCCTCTGGTTTGTGAGGCTATTCGCCCTCATGCCATGAAAAATGGCAAACCGGCAGTGATTGATGTGCATCTCATGATTGAACCCGTTGATCGCATTGTTCCGGATTTTGCTAAGGCGGGTGCCAACCTTATTAGCTTTCATCCTGAGGCAAGCCCCCATGTCAATCGCACACTGAACTTAATTCGAGATCAAGGTTGTCAAGCGGGCTTGGTTTTTAATCCTGCAACTCCCTTAGATCACCTCGACCACACCTTGGAATTACTCGACTTAGTCTTGCTGATGTCCGTCAACCCTGGGTTTGGAGGTCAATCATTTATTCCAAGCACGCTCAATAAGATTGCCCAGGTACGTGCACGTCTCGATCGATACCAAGCTGAAACGGGTCGACACATTCGTTTAGAAGTAGATGGCGGCATCAAGGTCGATAACATTGCGCAAGTTGCCAATGCAGGTGCAGACACATTTGTAGCAGGCTCGGCTATTTTTGGAAAAGAAAATTACGCCTCTGTCATTGAAGCGATGCGCACAGAGTTAGGAAAGTCGAGTAAAGCCTAATGCTGCGTGAAGAATTTATTGCTCTCGGTAAACAGGGCTTCAATCGCATTCCTTTAGTAAAGGAAGTGCTTGCGGATCTTGAGACGCCGCTCTCCCTCTACGTTAAGCTGACACAGGCCTTTGGTAAGACCAATACCTATCTGCTTGAGTCTGTTTTAGGCGGCGAACGTTTTGGCCGCTTTTCCTTTATTGGCCTGCCTGCCAAGACTATTATTAAGACTGTGGGCTCACCCACCTCACCTATCAATGAAGTAGTCACCGATGGGAAGCTTGTAGAAACCAATACCGATAACCCGCTCGACTTTATTGATGCTTACTTCAAACGTTTTAATGTAGCTCTGCCACCGGGCTTGCCACGTTTTTGTGGTGGCCTTGCTGGTTACTTTGGTTATGACACTGTTCGATATATTGAATCACGTCTAGCCAAGCACTCTCTTCCAGATGAATTAGGTGTTCCAGATATTCAACTGATGTTGACTGAAGAACTTGCTGTCATTGATAACGTTGCCGGCAAAATTTATTTAATTGTGTATGCGGATCCAAGCAAGCCTGATAGTTTTGACAGCACTCAAGCTCGCTTAAAAGATTTATTGGCTTGTCTAAGTAAGCCTGTGAGCATGCCTGCTTCATTACCAAGTACCAAGACTGAATTAATCCGGAACTTTAAAGCGGATGCTTTTGAAAAAGCTGTGCTTAGAACTAAAGAATATATTTTGGCTGGTGACTGTATGCAAGTCGTTATTGGTCAACGGATTAGTAAGCCATTTACTGATTCACCATTAGCGCTATACAGAGCATTGCGTTCGCTCAATCCATCGCCCTATATGTATTTCTATGATTTTGGTGACATGCAAATTGTAGGATCCTCACCAGAAATTTTGGTGCGTCAAGAGCAACGTGCCGCAGAAAAAATTGTGACAATTCGTCCGCTTGCAGGCACTCGTCCCCGCGGTGATAACCCCGAAGAAGATGAGCGCCTTGCAAAAGAGCTTTTAGCTGATCCTAAAGAAATTGCTGAGCATGTGATGCTGATTGATTTGGCGCGCAATGACGTAGGTCGCATTGCCAAAACAGGCTCGGTCAAATTGACAGACTCCATGTCGATTGAAAAGTACTCGCATGTTCAACATATTGTGAGCTCAGTAGAAGGGCATCTTTTGGACAATATGAGCAATATGGATGTATTACGGGCCACTTTCCCGGCAGGGACTCTCTCAGGGGCCCCTAAGATTCGTGCCATGGAAATCATTGATGAAATGGAAATTGTGAAACGCGGCGTCTATGGTGGTGCAGTTGGGTATCTCTCTTTCTCAGGCGATATGGATGTCGCAATTGCGATTCGTACCGGGGTTATCCGTGATGGCGTGTTGCATTCCCAAGCAGGTGCTGGCGTAGTAGCTGACTCTGACCCCACTGCCGAATGGAAAGAAACCGAAGCAAAAGCACGCGCCGTTCTAACAGCAGCAGATTTAGTTCAAGGAGGACTCGATGCTCCTCATGATTGATAACTACGATTCCTTTACTTATAACTTAGTGCAATATTTTGCAGAGCTAGGTGAAGAAGTAAAAGTGTTTCGTAATGATGAAATTGCAGTTGAAGAAATTGCAAAAATTAATCCGGCACGCATTTGCATCTCTCCAGGACCTTGTAGTCCTGCAGAAGCCGGTATCTCAGTAGAGACCATCAAGCGCTATGCCGGACAAATTCCTATTTTGGGTGTTTGCCTTGGTCACCAGGCTATTGGTGAAGCCTTTGGTGGAAATATTATTCGCGCCCAAAAAGTGATGCATGGCAAAACCGATGATATTCACCATACGGGGGTTGGAGTTTTTAGAAACCTACCAAATCCTTTCAAGGTTACGCGCTACCATTCTCTCGCCATTGAGAAAAGTACGCTACCTGCGGTACTTGAAGTCACTGCTACCTCCTCGGATGGGGAGATTATGGGCGTACGCCATAAAGACCTTTTAGTGGAAGGCGTGCAATTTCATCCAGAGTCTATTTTGTCTGAGCATGGACATGCACTTCTCAAGAATTTTTTGCAAAGTAAATAACTATTAGCAATATGTCGATAACTCCTCAAGAAGCCCTCCAACGCTGCATCGAACATCGCGAACTATTTCACGATGAGATGACTGCCATGATGCGTCTCATCATGAGCGGCGAGATGTCCCCCGAGTTGGTGGCTGGACTACTCGTAGCATTACGCACCAAAAAAGAAACTGTTGGAGAGATTGCAGCAGCAGCGCAAGTCATGCGTGAATTTGCTACCTCGGTACACGTAGAAGATCGTACGTATCTAGTGGATGTAGTTGGAACTGGTGGCGATGGTGCACATACTTTTAATATCTCTACCGC
This sequence comes from Polynucleobacter sp. 15G-AUS-farblos, assembly GCF_018882445.1. GTDB lineage: Bacteria > Pseudomonadota > Gammaproteobacteria > Burkholderiales > Burkholderiaceae > Polynucleobacter. The sequence continues at coordinate 179,483 of NZ_JACVOM010000004.1, forward strand.
AGCCATGTTTGTTGCAGCTGGCGCTGGCGCCAAGATCGCCAAGCATGGAAATCGTAGTGTGAGCAGCAAATCTGGGAGCGCTGACGTACTAGAGGCACTGGGAGTGAATCTCGCCCTTTCCGCCGAGCAGGTTGCACAGTGCATCTCAAGTGTTGGGGCAGGCTTTATGTTCGCTCCAAACCACCATCCTGCCATGAAAAATGTGGTGCCTATTCGTAAGCAATTGGGTGTGCGTACTATTTTTAACATCCTAGGCCCCCTCACCAACCCTGCTGATGCCAAGCGAATTTTGATGGGTGTGTTTCATGCAGACCTAGTAGGTATCCAAGCTCGGGTATTACAAGCCTTAGGCATGGAACATGCTTTAGTGGTTTATGGGCGTGATGGTTTAGATGAGATTTCTCTTGAAGGACCCACACTCGTTGGCGAACTAAAAGATGGCATAGTGCGTGAATATGAAATTCATCCACAGGATTTTGGTCTCAGTACTGCGCCTACCAATGGCTTTAAGGTGGCTAATGCAGAAGAATCCAAGCAAATTGTTTTAGATGTCATTAATAACAAACCTGGGGCAGCTAGCGATATTGTCTGCCTCAATGCTGGTGCTACGCTCTATGTGGCAGGGGTTGCACCCGATATTGCGAGCGGTATCAACATGGCCAAAGCATCTATTGCCTCAGGCGCTGCTCGCCAAAAACTGAATGCCTTTGTTGCAGCAACTCAAGCGAAGTCAACTTCATGAGCGATATTCTAGAAAAAATTGTTGCGACCAAGAAGCGTGAAATTACGGATATCTCAAAGCAAATTTCTTTAAGCACCCAACGTGAGATTGCTGTAGAGAATAACCAGAGTCCACTTTTAAAGCCACGTGGTTTCATTGCCTCAATCAATCAAAAAATTGCAGCTGGTAAAGCAGGTGTGATTACGGAAATTAAAAAAGCAAGCCCAAGTAAAGGTGTTCTCCGAGAAAACTTTATACCAGCAGAAATCGCCCGTACTTATGAGCAGCATGGTGCAGCTTGTTTATCCGTTCTAACGGATCTTGATTACTTTCAAGGATGTAATGCCTACCTTCAGGAAGCACGTGCAGCCTGTAGCATTCCAGTACTTAGAAAAGATTTCACGATTGACCCCTATCAGGTCTATGAAGCACGAGCCATTGGCGCGGATGCAATTCTCTTGATCGTTGCCTGCTTAGAACTCAATCAAATGAAAGAGCTAGAAGCTTGCGCCCACGAACTAGGTTTGGATGTTTTGGTCGAAGTGCACAACGCACCCGAACTAGAACAAGCTCTTGAATTAAAAACACCTTTACTAGGCATCAATAATCGCAACCTCAAGACATTCGAGGTGACTTTACAGACAACCCTATCCCTGATGTCTATGGTTCCTAAAAATAAAACCTTGGTTACTGAATCAGGCATTCTTAATCGAGCAGATGTTCAACTCATGCGCGATAACCAGATCAATGCATTTTTAGTCGGCGAAGCTTTTATGCGCGCTAACAACCCAGGGGTTGCTCTTAGCGAGCTGTTTGCTTAAATCGCTTTAGCAAGTCCATTCCTGACTTCACTACCGCTATGAGCAGCAGTGATCCCAGGACGTCTCCAAACACCATCACCGCAAAGTGATCCAGAGTTCCAGCTTCATTTAGCCCCATAGTAGAAAACCACCACTGATGCAGGCCGGCACTCAAAAAGGCGTAGACCAGTATGCAGATGCCTAGCTTATAGATATTGAGATTACTAAGGTCAGACTCCAGTTGAATGTTCTTCAAAATGAAGACGCGGGCAAAATAAGGCGCAAAACCTGAAATCAAGCCAATCCCAATACATAGAGTTAAATCGTGTGGAAAATCGCCGTAATAGCTAATTAGAAATGAGGCTATAGCAATTCCGATAGCGCCGGATAGACCAAAGATGAGGGTAAGAAATAGGCGCAGTCCTGCAGGCAAATAAACCCAGTTCACTCCCACCCCAAAGGTGAGGGAACTTGCCACCGCCGCATTGCAATAAAACAGAATGCTATAGGTCAGCGCACTTAAAAGCAATTGAAAAAACCAAGCGGAAGTAGATGAGAATACTTTTGACATTAATAACAGTATGGTTTATTTTTCAAATGTGCGTACAAGTTACAAATCAGTTTGTAGCTAGCTTAAGGGATATACTCTAGGTGTTTACACCACGCAAACACCTACTTAAAGCCCTTAATGACAGTTAATAAAACTTCTTACCTTCGCTTTCTCAACTTGATGGATGCGCTTGATCGCATTAATCCTGGGAAAAAATTAGACTGCATTGAAGAGAGTTTGCTAGACAAGATTGTCTTGGCCTCATATGCCAAAGATTCTGTTTTGGTAGGTGACTTAATTTCACTTTCTGAATTGGGCTCGCAAGCCACGCTTCATGGTCGCCTAAAAAATCTGAACGCCATGGGCTACATCAAGATGGCCGCCAATGTGGATGGCCGTAAAAAAGAAGTTGTCCCAACCAAGATGGCACTTAAGCGTTATGAAGAAATTTCGAAATGCTTAGAGAAGGCAACTAAATCAAGTTAAGCATGATTTGACTTAGGCTGTATATACAGCAAGTAATAAAAAAGCCCTTTTAAAAAGGGCTTTTTTATTAGCGAAGATCTGAATAAGGCTTTAAACGTTAAACAAGAAGTTCAATACATCTCCGTCTTTAACAACATACTCTTTTCCTTCAGCGCGCATCTTGCCAGCCTCTTTAGCACCCGCTTCACCCTTGAACTGAATAAAGTCATCATAAGCAATGGTTTGCGCACGGATGAAGCCGCGCTCAAAATCAGTATGAATCACGCCAGCTGCCTGGGGCGCTGTATCACCTTGATGAATAGTCCATGCACGCACTTCTTTAACGCCAGCAGTAAAGTAAGTCTGCAAGCCCAATAAGGAATAACCTGCGCGAATGACGCGGTCTAATCCAGACTCTTCCATACCAAGGTCTGCCAAAAACTCAAGCTTATCAGCATCATCTAAATCTGCGATCTCTGCTTCGATTGCGGCACATACCGCTACTACTGGTGAGCCTTCTTTAGCAGCATGCTGAATCACAGCTTCTAAGTGGGGGTTATTGGCAAAGCCACCTTCTTTGACATTGGCAATGTACATGGCTGGTTTCGCAGTAATTAAACAAAGCGGCTTTAACAGCACTAGTTCTTCTTCGCTTAACTTCATGCTACGCACTGGCTGAGCCTGATCAAGATGGGCTTGTACCTTGGTCAGTACAGCCACCAATGCTGCCGCTTCTTTGTCATTACCCGACTTTGCTGCCTTACTTGAGCGCTGCAGTGTTTTTTCAACGGTCGTTAAATCCGAAAGCGCTAATTCGGTATCAATCACTGCAATATCGGAGATCGGGTCGATTTTTCCAGCCACGTGGATCACATTAGCATCCTCAAAACAGCGGACCACATGCGTAATGGCATCAGTTTCACGAATATTGGCTAGAAATTGATTGCCCAGACCTTCGCCCTTAGAGGCGCCTGCCACCAGGCCAGCAATATCGACGAACTCGACTGCGGCCGGCAGAATACGCTCGGGCTTCACAATTTCAGCCAGAGCGGCTAAACGGGGGTCAGGAACCTCAACCACGCCCACATTAGGCTCGATCGTGCAGAAAGGATAGTTTTCCGCTGCGATTCCAGCCTTGGTAAGCGCATTAAAGAGGGTAGATTTGCCGACGTTAGGCAGGCCGACGATGCCACATTTCAAAGACATAGCCGTATTGTAAAGGGGCTTGTTTCGATATCATCGAGTTATGTCAGAAGTTCATCAAAAAACCCCCTCCAAACACCCCGCTCATTCCCAGCCAACTCGCGTAGTAGAGGTTGCTGTGGTGGGTGGCGGCATAGCCGGCAAAGCATGCGCACTAGGTTTAGCACAACTTGGCCTAGTCACGGTTGAGATTGCACCCGATTTAGATCAAATAGTGCCAAGCCCGCAGGGTGAGCAATGGGGTCAACGGATATACGCCTTTTCACCAAGCACGCAAAAATTGTTGGCCCATTTGCAAATTTGGGATGCCATCGATCATGCTCGCCTACAAGTTGTCAGAGATATGCAGATTTATGGAGATCGCGGTGAAAAAAATGATCATCTGCATCTGTCCGCATTTGAAGCAGGCACACCTCAGTTGGCCTGGATTGGTGAATCCAATTTAATAGAAAACACCCTTGACCAAGCATCTCGTTTCCAAAATAAATTAGAACGCATTACTGATCATGTAGAAAAAATGGAAACTGATGCAGATGGCGTCACGCTCCATTTGAAAAATGGTGGGCCCATTCGCGCACAACTCGTGATCGCCGCTGATGGCGCAAATTCACCTATTCGCTCTGAACTCGGCATTAGTACAACGGAAGAGAGTTATACACAAAGTGCAGTTGTTGCAAACTGGATATGTACTTATCCACATCTTGAGACAGCCTTTCAATGGTTTTTGCCAGGCGGTGACATTGTTGCGATGCTGCCCTTACCAAATAAACAAGTGTCGATGGTGTGGTCAACTACTCCAGAAAATGCATCAGCACTGCTAGAGCTTGATCAAAATGGGTGGTCTAATCTATTGAGCTCTCTTGCGAATGGCGCCATCAGCAAACAACTTGGTGAACTCACGCTGAACTCGACACCCGCAGCCTTTCCATTACGAAAAATACGGGCAAGTCGCTTTATTGGACCTGCCGAAGCGCCAAAGATCGTGCTGATTGGCGATGCTGCCCACGTCATGCATCCACTCGCAGGCCAAGGTCTCAATTTAGGCCTTCGCGATGTTGCTGTCCTTCTTAACATCCTGGGTAAGCGTGAATCTTTCCGAACACCAAGCGACCCCGTTCTGTTACGTCGCTATGAACGCCAACGACAAGGGGATACCACTGCCTTATTGTGGGTCACTGACAAACTGAAAAAATTATTCTCATCCAGCAGTAACGCAGAGCGTCAACTCCGTAACTGGGGTCTTGGCTTGGTAAATAAAAGTCACTTTATTAAACAGCGCCTCATCGAGCGCGCATTAGGGGAAATTGATTTTGAATAAACTTTTATCTAGCGGCTTAGCGATCTTAGGTGCACTACTTTGCATTGGAGTTGCCAATGGCCAAACCGAGCAACAACTGAAAACGGATTTACAAAAAAAATTAGGCACGAATGCCAAAGTACGCAGTGTCTCACCCGCCCCAGTAAGCGGCTTATATGAAGTGCTGGTTGGGAATGACGTCTTTTATACCGATAGCTCTGGAAAATATTTAATCCAGGGAGAAATCATTGAGCTGGCAAGCGGTAAAAATATTACTGAACAAAGACAGGCTGATTTAAACCGAATTAAATGGGCCGATCTTGTACCAGCCAATGCGATCAAAACAGTACGCGGCAATGGAAGCCGACAGTTGGCTGTTTTTTCTGATCCCAATTGCGGCTACTGCAAGCGGCTTGAAAAATCTTTACAGCAGCTCGATAACGTGACTGTGTATACCTATCTCCTTCCGGTCTTAGGTCCCGACTCACTTCAGAAGTCAAAGCAGATCTGGTGCGCAGCTGATCCCTATAAAGCCTATATGGATTGGATGATCGGCGGTTCCGCTCCGAGCGGCAAAAGTGATTGCGCAACACCTTTAGATAAAAACATGGCTTTTGCAAAGTCGTATGGCGTCACTGGCACACCCACCCTCTTCTTTACTGATGGCAGCCGCTTCCCTGGCGCAGTTCAGATTACCGATATTGAAAAGAAATTTAGCTCTCTCAAGTAAATCCTATGAGTTATACCGATCTTCCTCAAATTCAATACACCGTATGGCCAGCCGATCTCCACGGTCATCGCTATCGGATCAAGTTACATATTGCCAATCCTGATCCAGAGGGACAGGTCATTGCAATGCCTGCTTGGATACCAGGCAGCTATCTCATTCGTGATTTCAGTAAAAATATCGAAGCCATAGCAGCAAAGTCAGCTGGTGGCGATAGTAAGACGCTTCACTTAGAGCGCATTGATAACGATCAGTGGCGTCTACCAAAAAATTGTTCGGCAGTTGACATCATGACTACGGTATATGCCTTTGATTCTTCTGTACGCGCTGCATATTTAGATACTGAACGTGCTTTCTTTAATGCCAGTAGCTTATGTTTAGCAGTAACAGGACAAGAGCACGTACCATGCTCACTAGCCATCTTGGCGCCTGAAGACGCATGTGCAGATCAATGGTCTGTTCAAACTAGTATGGCGGCAGCGAAGACAGACTCACGGGGCTTTGGTTTTTATCTTGCGCAAAACTATGATGACTTATTAGATCATCCGGTTGCTATGGGTGAGTTTCAGATAGTCCAATGGCAAGCGCATGGCACGCCCCATCGCATGGCGATACAAGGATGCGCTCACCCTATAGATACTGCCCGCCTAGCGGATGACCTCAAGGCAATTTGCAGCTCTACGATTGATTTGTTTGAACCCAAATCTCATCGAGCGCCCTTTAAGAGCTACCTCTTTTTAGTCAATGCCGTATTGAATGGCTATGGCGGTCTTGAGCACCGTAATAGCACTGCCTTGCTATGTCGTCGGGATCAAATTCCTCAAGATCAAGTGCTCTATGAAGAAAATGCTTACCGAGAGTTTTTAGGTCTATGTAGTCATGAATATTTTCATGCATGGTTAGTTAAGCGCATTCAACCTAAAGTCTTTCAACCTTATCAACTCGATCGCAGAAATCACACTCGCTTGCTCTGGTTGTTTGAGGGCTTCACCAGCTACTACGATGATTTACAACTATTGCGCAGCAAGCGCATTGATCTCAAAACCTATTTGAAATTAGTCTCGGATAACTGGAATGGAATTTTGCGCGGCCCCGGAAGACAGAAGCAAAGTCTTGCCGATAGCTCATTTGATGCATGGACTAAGTATTACCAAGCAGACGAAAATACGCCGAATGCTGTTGTGAGCTACTACGGAAAGGGCGCCCTATTGGCACTGGGCCTAGATCTACAAATCCGAGCATTCTCTAAAAATAAATTTTCTCTAGACGATCTCATGCGCCTCTTATGGAGAAAGCATGGCATCACGATGGATGGCATTGCCGAGGAAGGCATGGATGATTTACTCTACGAGCTCCTGGGAGACGGCTTTACCAAAACTTGGAAGGAAATGAAGTCCAAGTATGTCTTTGGTACTGAAGATATTCCGATTCAGAAATGGATTAGCTCAAGATTAATTTCAGTGAAACCGAAATCTGAATCGAAACTGGAAAAATTAAAGTTGCAATTTGGTATGCGCCATGCCGACAGTAATGGATGGCTCAAAGTAACCCACGTCCTAGATGGCGGGATAGCCCAAGCGATTGGTCTAGCATCCGGCGATTTATTAGCCAGCATTAATGGTCAGCGTATCACTAGCTCACGCTGGGATAAAGTATTGGGCGGACTAACAGAGGGTCAAAGTATCCATGTCTGTTTTTATCGAGACGACTTTATGCATGAGCGTTTAGCCCAAGTCACGGCGGCAACTCCTCCTCAGTATGAGCTCAGCACTACAAAACATTAATTACTCTTTTAATGCGCTCTTTTTCTGAAGCAGATATTCCGCAGGACTGGCAGAAACTTTTGGGTGATTATTTTGAGTCCAATGAATGGCTCGCATTAAAAAATAACTTGCAGTCAGCATTAGATCAAGGGTCAGACCTCATCCGACCAGCGCCTAAAGATTTTTTTAAAGCCTTACAGTTAACTCCGGTTGATTCAGTCAAGATAGTCATTCTCGGTCAAGATCCTTATCACTCACCTGGGCTTGCACAAGGGCTCGCCTTTTCTATTCCCGAAAATATTCCAACAAACTCGCGAGCGTTTCCAAGCTCGCTTCGCAACATCAGCAAAGCTTTAGCTTTAGATGGTTTTGGTCATCTACCTCATGGTGACTTGCATGATTGGGCTAAGCAGGGCGTATTGCTGCTCAATACCGCACTTAGCGTGAGATTAGGTGAGGCCGCAAGCCATGCCAATCTAGGATGGAAAAGTCTGATTGATCGCTTAATCCATGCGCTCGCCCTTCATAAGCCCAATTTAGTTTGGATGTTGTGGGGAGGACATGCGCAATCTAAGTTAGCCCTCATACAAAACTCTCAAAGCCAACTTATTCTTCAATCCTCACATCCATCGGGATTGGGAGTCTATAAAACGGATCGACCTTTTTTAGAGCCAGGAGGTCAAAGGAGTTGTGGCCACTTTAGCAAGACTAATGAATGGCTAAAGACCCACCAAATACCCCCGATTCAGTGGATAGGTCAGGCGAGTCCGGACTTATTTAGCTAAAGCGGTGTAGGTGCAGCCTACTAAACAAGAGGTAACAATCGCACTGAGCCACTCCAGCATCTGTCCCGATTGAAAAAAGCCTGTGTATTGGCCTAAATATGAGCTAGCAATTGCTGCAATAAAGCCCAGAAAGACGGCTAAGAGGAGCTTTATGGGTTTTGAACCACTAGATTTCCCAGGGTAAAAAATCCAGGCTGAAGCCCCTGATACCCCGCCAATTAGCAGAAAAGCCAAAAACCCCATTGTTACCCCCATTAATAGCGTCATCAAATCTATAATCCCCATTATGAAGTTGTTGACACTCGGCATCAATCATCACACAGCGCCGGTCGCCATTCGGGAAAAAGTTGCCTTTGATCCTGAATTTCTTCAAGAAGCGTTGCACGATCTTCGCCAACACTTAGTTGGCGCGAATCAGGCTGGGCTGCCTGAGGCTACGATTTTGTCAACCTGCAACCGCACTGAAGTCTACTGCGCTGCGAATGATGCGAGTGCTGCTGGCCTTTTGCATGAAGCCACTTTTGATTGGCTCGCTAAAACCCAACAACTTGCACCAAGCAGCCTGCAACCCCACATTTATTCCCTTCCCCAATCAGATGCAGTACGTCACGCCTTTAGAGTGGCGTGCGGATTAGACTCGATGGTGATTGGTGAAACCCAAATCTTAGGGCAAATGAAAGATGCCGTTCGCACCGCTAATGATGCGGGTGTACTTGGCACTTACCTCAATCAACTCTTTCAGAAGACATTTGCTGTTGCAAAAGAAGTACGTGGCTCTACTGAAATTGGCGCGCATTCTATTTCGATGGCAGCTGCTTCAGTGCGCTTATCGGAGCGTATCTTTGAAAAGATTTCTGATCAGCGGATTTTATTCATTGGTGCAGGTGACATGATTACCCTGTGTGCAACGCATTTTGTTTCGCGTAAACCAAAAAATGTATCTATTGCTAATCGCACAATTGAACGCGGCCAAGAATTAGCAGACTCTATCTCTGCACAAGATGTTCAGGCTGATTCTTTCAGGCTATCCGAGCTTCCTGGACGTCTTCATGAATTTGACATCATCGTTTCCAGTACTGCCTCTTCTTTACCGATTATTGGTCTAGGCATGGTTGAAAGCGCCTTAAAACAACGGCGCCATAAGCCTATGGTCATGATTGACCTAGCGGTTCCTCGCGACATTGAGCCGGAAATTGCTAGATTAGATGACGTCTACCTCTACACCGTCGACGACCTTGGCGTCATGATTCAAACGGGTGCCAATTTACGTCAAGCTGCAGTAAGTCAAGCTGAGGCGATTATCGAAGATCGCGTTGGTAACTTTATGCACTGGATGCATGGCCGCAATGCAGTGCCCATCATTCAAGACATTCAACAACAAGGTGAACGCTTAAGACAACTTGAGCTTGAACGCGCCATGAAGCGCCTGATGCGCGGCGATGATCCTCAAGAAGTTCTCAATGCTATGGCTCAAGGTCTGACTAATAAATTCTTGCATGGGTCTCTTCATGCACTCCAGCACTCTAACGGCGCAGAGCGTGATGCCCTAGTGAAGTTACTGCCTAAATTATTTGCCTCGCATTCCAAACCAGAAGACCATTAGATGAAGCCCAGCATGCGGGCTAAGCTAGATCATCTAGACACGCGCTTAGCCGAACTCAACTCTCTTTTAACTTCTGAAGAAGCAACCAAAGATATGGATGCTTATCGGAAGCTCACGCGCGAGCATTCTGATATCGCCACTGTTGTAGAGCAATTTGGCTTATACAAGCAGGCTGAAGCAGATGCTCAAGCCGCAGAGGAAATGCGCAAAGACCCTGAGATGAAGGACTTTGCCGATGAGGAGCAAAAGCAAGCGCAAGCGACGATGGAAGAGCTGGAGGGGGCCTTACAAAAGCTCCTGCTACCCAAAGATGTAAACGATGAGCGGAATGTGTTCTTAGAAATTCGTGCTGGTACTGGTGGTGATGAGAGCGCCCTATTTGCTGGTGACTTACTCCGCATGTACACCCGCTTTGCTGAACGCCAAGGCTGGAAAGTAGAAGTCGTTAGTGCCGCTGAATCTGACTTAGGTGGTTATAAAGAAGTTGTACTCCGCCTGGTTGGGCAGGCAGTATATTCTCGACTCAAATTTGAGTCTGGTGGACATCGTGTGCAACGGGTTCCCCAAACGGAGACTCAAGGTCGCATCCACACATCGGCCTGTACCGTGGCTGTCATGCCTGAAGCAGATGAATTAGAGGCTGTCAAAATCAATCCAGCTGAATTGCGGATTGATACCTTCCGCGCCTCTGGTGCAGGTGGCCAGCACATCAATAAAACGGACTCTGCAGTACGTATCACACATCTACCTACCGGTACGGTTGTGGAATGTCAGGATGATAGAAGTCAGCACCGTAATCGCGAACAGGCAATGAAGGTCTTAGTGTCTCGCATCATGGATGCGCGTGAGCGTGAAAAGCATCAGCTTGAAGCACAAACTCGTAAATCATTAATTGGCTCTGGTGATCGTAGCGACCGTATTCGGACTTATAACTTTCCGCAGGGACGCATCACAGATCACCGCATTAATCTTACGCTCTACAAAATTGATGCCATGATGGATGGTGATATTGATGATCTTTGCAACGCTCTGGCTTCCGAACATCAGGCTGAATTACTCGCTGCCCTGGGCGATAGCTAATAAAAAATGGGTGCTAATTTGTCATTGCGTGACTTGTTGCGCAGTTCTACCCTTCCTCAAAGCGATACGCGCTTATTACTAGCCCATGTTCTAGATAAGCACTATCAGCTTCCTCGGTCAGCCCTACTATCTCGGGATGATATGGAGCTCAGCCCAATTGCCCTCGCAGACTGGAAGCTACTAGAAACTAAACGCCTTAATGGTGAACCGATTGCCTATCTCGTGGGTAAAAAGGGATTTCACAATATTGAATTACAAGTGGCGCCAGGGGTATTAATTCCCCGCCCAGAAACTGAGCTCCTGGTTGAGATTGGGCTTTTAGAGATCTCTCGCTTAGGCGGCAAAGCCCAGATACTAGATTTGGGCACTGGCTCTGGCGCAATTGCCCTTGCTATTGCGAGCGCAGCACCAGACTCTCAGGTTGTTGCAACTGATCAAGCTCCAGAAGCATTAGCAATAGCTAGATCCAATGCGCAATATTTAAAGCTAGAGCGCCAAGTACAGTTTGTACAAGGTAGTTGGTATGAGGCCATTGAGAGAGAGGCTACTTTTGATCTCATTTTGAGTAATCCCCCTTATATAGAAAAAGGGGATCCCCACCTACAACAAGGTGACCTACGCTTTGAACCAATCCATGCGCTAACTGATCAAGCGAATGGCCTAAGTTGTTTAGCTGCCATCATCTCCAAGGCCAAACTGCACTTAAATCCAAAAGGGCTGATTGCAGTCGAACACGGATTCGATCAGTCAGATGCCGTAGTCGCACTGATGAAGTCTGCAGGCCTGGAGGATATTCAAACCCACCTGGATCTGGCGGGCCACCGCCGGGTAGCCTCTGGTAGAAAATAAGGTATTTGAATAACCCTTTTTGGGATAAAGTCTTAAAATTAAGCAAGCGTAGATTTTCACAGGCGCATTTACAGAAACACCGCTCTTCTAGAAAGAATTTATGGATACACAAGCTCAAATTAAAGAAATCGTGACAAGCCATCCCGTGGTCTTGTTTATGAAAGGTACTGCTCAGTTTCCACAGTGTGGATTTTCAGGAAACGCCATCAATATCCTGCGTGCAAGCGGTGTTGAGAAGTTGCATACCGTGAACGTATTAGAAGATGAAGGCATTCGTCAAGGCATCAAACAGTTTTCAAATTGGCCAACGATTCCTCAGCTCTATATCAACGGTGAATTTATTGGTGGCTCTGACATCATGACTGAAATGTTTCAATCTGGTGAATTGCAAAAGATCGTACAAGCCTAATTTCGTATTGCTTTCGTGACTTTTGATTTAAGTTCTCTAGTACTTTTTGGCCTACCATTTGCTTTATGTGTAGGCCTTTTAGTTTATGTGTTGAATTTACGTTCAGCCTTAGCTCGTACTGAATTACAAGCCCAAACAGAAGCTTCACTAGCCATCACCCTGCGCACCGAGCGCGATCAGGCATTACAAAATGCCATTCGCTTAGAAGCAGAGTTGGATTCCGAGCGCAAGCAAGGTTTGGGCAGAATCGAATCGCTGAATGAAGCTAAAGAAGCTTTAACAAATCAATTCAAGAATCTAGCTAATGAGATTCTGGAAGATAAATCCAAGCGTTTCACCGAACAAAATGCCGCCAGCTTAGATGCCATCCTCAAACCACTCCAAACCAAACTCACTGAGTTCAAAGAGCAGGTGAACACCTCTTATGGCAATGAAGCTCGTGAACGCTTTGCCCTAAGAAGTGAAATTGAACGTTTAGCCAATTTGAACTTGAAGATGTCAGATGAGACTCGTTCTTTGACGCAAGCCTTAAAAGGGGATTCCAAAGTTCAAGGTAATTGGGGTGAATTGGTCCTTGAGTCTATTTTGGAGTCTTCAGGGCTGCGTAAAGGTGAAGAGTATTTAGTTCAAGACAGCCACACCCAAATTGATGGCTCGCGTTTGCAGCCTGACGTAGTGGTCAAACTACCAGAGGGCAGAAGTCTGGTGGTGGACAGCAAAGTATCCATTACCGCTTATGCACGGCATGCTGAGGCTACTGATCCAGCGGCGGCTGAGCTAGAGCTGGCGGCGCATATCCAGTCATTACGCCAACATATTCAAGGTCTTTCTGGCAAGAACTACAGCTCCTTATATGGCATTGGTTCAGTCGATTTTGTGTTGATGTTCGTACCAATTGAGCCTGCCTTTTTATTGGCACTCAAAACAGCACCCAATCTCTATCAAGAAGCACTAGCAAAAAATATTGTGCTGGTTTGTCCAAGCACCTTAATGGCTACTTTAAGAACAGTTGCGCACTTATGGAGACAAGATCATCAGAATCGTAATGCTTTGGAAATTGCAAAACAATGCGGCAACCTCTACGATAAGTTTGTTGGCTTTGTAGATGATCTAGAGAAACTGGGGCAACGCTTAGATCAAGCGCAAACTAGTTACCACGATGCATTCAATAAACTAAAAAGCGGTAAGGGTAATCTCATTCGCTCCGCTGAGAAGGTTCGGGAGCTTGGGGTCAAGCCTAGTAAAAATCTGGCTGCGCCCTTAATTGAATCTGCTGCAGACCCTGAGTAAGTCCTCTACTTTTTAAGGTAAATAAAAACCCCGCTTAGCTTTCACTATGCGGGGTTTTCTTTAAATCGTATTACGAAACTACAACTAACTTATCAAAGTTAATTAAGCAGATTTACGGCTACGTGATGCAGGTGTAGCAGCTTTCTTAACTTGAGCAATCTGACCTTGAACAGCGTCGATTGCTTGATCAGCAGTTTTTTCTGCAGTTGCAAAAGCTTCTTTGCTAGCAGCACGGAACTGCTCGAAACCTTGCAATGCGCTACCGTATACAGTTTTAAAAGAAGACACAAATACGTCTGAACCAGCAGGTGCATTAGCGGCAACAGTGTTGATCCAATCTTGGAAACCATCTTGCAATTGGTCAATGCTTGCATCAACTACATTTGCAAATTCCTTATTGCCATCACGTAAAACCTTAGTTACTTTCTTTTGATAAGCAGCAGCTTGGTTACCAGCAGCTTGCAATGTGTCAGCGCTCAACATTTCAGTAACTTGTTTTAGGTCTTTAGCAGTCAAAACTTGTTGAATACCGTCTTGAGCATTTACCAATGCATCTTTAGAAGCAGCGTAGTTCAACTCAGCCAATTTCTGAGCATTTTCCAAAGCAGCTTCGCTCAAAGAAAATGAAGTCTCGAGGCCCTTGCTGTTAATTTGGGACAATTTAGCGGTGATTTGTTCTTGGTTCATGTATTTCTCCAGTAATTAAGTGGTACAACTAGTCAATTAAGTGCATTTAAGGAGAATTCATTTACCTTAAATATTGCACTGCACCATGAAACTTTAACTGAAGCAATATGACAAAGCAAGAACTTTTTGCTGCTATGCAACAAATATTTACTGAAGAAGTATTAAATTGAATAAAATCAATAACTTAGAATCTAATAATTCTACCCAATCTTACCGAAAAGTAGCTACTGCAGCCTGTTTTGGTACTTTTTTGGAGTGGTATGACTTTCTCACCTTTGCCACCTTGGCGGTTATTTTTGGACCACTATTCTTCCCCTCAAGCGACCCTAATGCCGGCCTTCTGGCGAGCTTAGCGACATTCGGCGTTGGAATGGTAGTAAGGCCTATTGGAGCGGCTATTTTTGGCTCTATGGGCGACCGTATCGGCCGTAAGCCCGTCTTCATGATCACAATCGCTTTGATGGGTATAGCAACTTTTAGCGTCGGCTTTTTACCCAGCTATGCACAAATTGGTATTTGGGCTCCCATCCTCTTGGTGGGGCTACGTTTAATGCAAGGGCTATCCGCTGGCGGCGAAATCGGCGGAAGCGCCGTCTATTTAACTGAGCATGCTGGGGATCAATATCGGGGCTTCAAAACCAGCTTCTTACAACTGATGGGGCCGCTTGGTATTTTATTTTCCACTTTGCAAATTGCTATCTTGCGCTATTACCTCACCAATGAAGAATTTCTCTCCTGGGGATGGCGTGTGCCGTTTTGGGTTTCTATTATTCTTTTGCTGATCGCCTTTAAGGCACGGATGGCGCTAGAAGAAACTCCCGTATTTCTGGAACTCAATAAGAGCAGCGTCAAAGTTAAAAATCCTTTGCGAAGCAATTTCAAGGACGCTCATACACGCAAGCGCATGTTCTTACTCTTCTTTTGTATTTCTGCAGGTGGCGCAGTACTCTTCTTTTCTGTCCAGGTATATACGGCAATCTTTCTAAAAACCTCAGTCAAACTAGCGCCACAATTAGTTGATCAACTCAGCATCTATGCAACCCTAGCCTTATTTCCACTGACACTTTTTGCAGGCTGGCTATCTGACAAGATTGGGCGCAAGCCTGTTGTAGTAAGCGGGCTTTTTCTGGGTGCAATATGTATTCATCCCGCCTATCAATTGCTTCAACAATATGGACAAGCAAACAATGTGGGCATGATTGCCCTACTGCTAACCATTCTCTCGCTTGCCCTTGCTTTGGTGGTTGGACCTCAAACGGCGCTACTGGCTGAACTCTTCCCAGCGAAGACCAGAAACTCTGCGGCAACTTTTCCACATAATTTAGCTGCTGGATGGATAGGTGGTTTATTGCCACTAATCGTGACCTGGCTGAACCAAAAATGGGAGAGTGATGTCGCTGGCCTCTGGTATCCAACCATCTTCTTAGCCAGTGGCGCGATCATTGCCCTGCTCTATTTACCAGAAACACATAAAACAAATTTGCATCACTAAAATAAATCATGGCTAAACATGCTCTTTTCCTATGTCTGCTTATTTTTTCAAGCTGGGGTTATGCACAAGCTAATTCTCAATCAATTGAATTGGCTAAGGTAGTGCCCATTGCCGATGTTCATATGCACACCTATCAACAAAATCCACGATCTGCAACTTGGTGGCGCGAAATGATGGATGCCAATGGAGTTCAATGGGGTGGAGCAGTTGGCGATTACCGAGAGGACGTACAGGCGGAGCTAGGCGATAGATATATTCCCGCAGTTGGTCAACCTGAGTTCTTTAAGGTATTTTTTAAGGATGGTAGAAGTGGATTAAGCAATCCTGAAAATGAAACCTTTAAAGATTTATACCTTCGCTCAGAAAAGCTATTTGCAGAGGGGAAAATCAAGGGTTTTGGGGAATTTCATACTGATAATCACTCAAGTGGGCCCCCAAGAATTCGGCGCAGCATCAGAACAGATAATCCTGCAATGCGGAAGTTTTATGAGATAGCCAATCGATATAGCGGCTTTATTCAAATACATGCGGAGTTTGATGGCGACTTTGAGAAAGATATTTTGAATTTATCAGCAGATTATCCAAATACGACCACAGTTCTATCACACTGCCTTAGTACAAAGAATGCAGATCAAGTTGCCAGAATACTTAGTAAACAAAAAAATATCGTATGCGAGTTATCCAGTTTGGGTGCTGTTCATGTGAATCGACTCAATATTCCAAGATCACCACATGCTTATGATTCTGGCGGCCTCTATAGCAATTGGATAAAGTTTATTGAAGCCTACCCAGATCAAGTGATGCTAGGTTCAGATCCCTGCTGTGGAATTGATGCATCTTATTCTGAAATTATTAGCGAGTTAAGAACTAGCGTCTTGCCCTATCTCAAGCCCGAAACAATTGAAAAAGTTGCCCATAAAAATGCTGTACGCATCTTTTCCCTCAAAGCACCCTCTGAAATAACTCAAAAGCCCTAAAGAAAAAAGGCTTCTAAGTTAATTAACCTAGAAGCCTTTTGATTTTGGTGCCCCTTGTCCGACTCGAACAGACCACCTACTGATTACAAATCAGTTGCTCTACCAGATGAGCTAAAGGGGCAATGACAATATTTTAGCCTATTTCACAATCTTCAAGGACGGCCTGCCGGTTGCTGGCTTTTCTGGGGCCTTATCGCTTGAATCCGCCAGGTGTAAATCACGGTGCTGGCTAGCATCAAAGGGGAATGACATACCTTGGCCATTTTCCCGGGCATAGATCGCCAAAACGTGGCTTACAGGCACCATAATTTTTCTCGGGATACCACCAAATCTCGCTTGAAAACTGATCCAGTCGTTTTCCAATTGCAATTGATGGCAAGCCTCAAGAGATAGATTCAAAACGATTTCGTCGTTCTTTACAAACTCCATGGGCACTTCAACCCGTGCATCCACAAAAACTGCGATGAAGGGTGTAAAACCAAAATCCGTGCACCACTGATGGAGGGCACGGATTAGGTAGGGTTTATTGCTTGGAACGTCAGACATGCTGACCTGTTATGAACCGCTTAACCAAATTAGCGGCGCATAACCTTTTCAGAAGGAGTTAGAGCTTCAATGTAAGCAGGTCTGCTAAAAATACGCTCTGCGTACTTTAAGAGAGCAGCCGCATTACGAGACAGATCAATGCCATAGTGCTCAAGACGCCATAACAATGGTGCAATCGCCACGTCCAACATTGAAAACTCGTCGCCCAACATGTATTTGTTCTTAACAAAAATCGGCGCAAGCTGAGTTAAACGATCGCGAATCGCAAGACGTGCTTTTTCGTGAGTCTTTTCAGCAGCTTTGCCTTTTTCATTTTCTAGTGCTGCTACATGCACAAATAACTCTTTCTCAAAGTTAAAGAGGAAGAGGCGTGCACGTGCGCGAGCCACTGGATCAGGCGGCATTAACTGTGGATGAGGGAAACGCTCATCAATATATTCATTGATGATGTTTGATTCATACAAAATTAAATCGCGTTCAACCAAAATAGGAACTTGGCCATATGGGTTCATGACCGAGATATCTTCAGGCTTGTTAAACAAGTCGACATCGCGGATTTCAAAATCCATGCCTTTTTCGAAAAGCACCAAACGGCAGCGTTGCGAGAATGGGCAGTTAGTGCCCGAGTACAACACCATCATAAATTTATTTCCTTAAATTTCTACTTCAATACAACAAACGCACAACAAACAGCGGCTTTATACATCCTCACTAATGGGCGCCCATATCGACGCCCGTAAAACAATTTAGTGAATATCTTTCCAATAAGCTTTATTCAAGCGCCATGCCAGGAGCGTGAAGATCGCCAAGAACAAGAGCACTACAACGCCAAGGCGCTTACGCTCAAGTTGAACAGGCTCTGCCATCCAAGACATAAATGCAACTAGGTCGGCAATGTTGTCATCATATTCTTGTGACTTCATTGTGCCCGGAGTCAATTGCTCGAAACCCACGAATACTTTTTCTGTTCTGCTCTCATCGTGCGGATCTTTACGCTCTTCAAAGTTAGCAGCACGGATACCTTGCAACTGCCACAGCACGTGAGGCATACCTACGTTTGGATATACCAAGTTATTCCAACCTGTTTGGGTTGTATCGTCTTTGTAAAAGGTACGGAAGTAGGTGTAGAGCCAATCGGTTCCACGTGCTCGAGCTTCAACTGATAAATCTGGAGGAGTCTTACCAAACCAAGCCTTGCCTTCTTTAGGCGTCATGGCAATGGTCATCAAATCACCGACTTTTGCATCAGTAAAAATCAAGTTATCTTTAATTTGCTCATCGGTCAAACCAATATCGCGCAAGCGGTTGTAACGCATGCTAACCGCTGAATGGCAGTTCAAGCAATAGTTCACAAATATCTTTGCACCATTTTGCAAAGATGCATTGCTATTTACGCGATCTGGGGCTTTATCTAAAGGAAATTCACCTTCGCTTGCATTGGCAGTTAGGCCAAAACCCAGGGCAGCAACCAATACAGTTACTTGGCAGACGCCCATTAAAGTTTGCAAAATTCGTTTCATACTAGTTCCTAATTTCTCTTTACCATTATCTCAGGCGTGAATTAATGAGCCTCAAAAGTAACGCGGGTTGGAACTGGCTTAAATGTACCAAGCTTGCTCCAGAACGGCATTGCCAAGAAAAAGCCCAGATAATAAATCGTGCATATCTGAGAAATCTTTTCAAACACTGGGGATGGTGGCTGAATACCTAAATAACCCAGGATGATGAAAGCAACAACGAAGATTCCATAAATATATTTATGGAACTGAGGACGATAGCGAATCGATTTAACTGGCGAGTGATCAAGCCATGGCAAGAAAAATAGAATCACTACAGAGCCACCCATAATCACAACGCCCCAGAACTTCGCATCAAATAGATAGAAGCCAACAGCTAGTGCTAAGGCGATTGCAGCGCATGCGCCCTTCACCTTCATATCTTTTGTGTTGAGAGCAAACATGCCCAAAATCACAGCCAAGAAAATCCACAATGGCAGCAAGAAGTTGGTGGTTGTTGCACGCAACATCGAGTAGAACGGCGTGAAATACCAAACTGGCGCAATGTGTGATGGTGTAACAAATGGATTTGCTGGAATGAAGTTATTCGCCTCTAAGAAATAGCCTCCCATTTCAGGAGCAAAGAACACGATTGCAGCAAAAATAATCAAGAAACCACCTAAATACATCACGTCATGAACGCTGTAATAAGGGTGGAATGGAATGCCATCTACAGGATGACCCTGTGCATCCAAGGTGTTTTTAATCTCAACACCGTCAGGATTATTGGAACCCACTTCATGCAAGGCAAGGATATGTGCTGCTACCAGGCCAATCAAAACCAACGGAATGGCAATCACATGGAATGCGAAGAAACGATTTAATGTAGCGTCGCCCACCACATAGTCACCACGCAACCACAAAGAAAGATCTGGGCCAATGAATGGAATTGCAGAGAACAAGTTCACGATCACTTGTGCGCCCCAATAGGACATCTGTCCCCAGGGGAGCAAGTAACCAAAGAAGGCCTCACCCATCAAGCACAAGAAAATGGCACAACCAAAAATCCAAATCAGCTCACGCGGTTTGCGATATGAACCATAGATCAAGCCTCGGAACATGTGCATGTAAACAACCACGAAGAACATCGAAGCACCAGTGGAATGCATATAACGAATCAACCAGCCGAAAGGAACCTCTCGCATGATGTATTCAACTGACTCAAATGCTTTTGCCGCATCAGGCTTGTAGTTCATTACTAGAAAAATCCCAGTGATGATCTGAATTGCCAAAACAACAATTGCTAACGCACCAAAAATATAGAAAAAATTCAAATTTTTGGGAGCGTAGTACTCGCTCATATGCCTCTTGAAGGCTTCAGTAACTGGCAGCCTGGAGTCAACCCAGGCCATTAACTTTTGGGCCCCAGAAGCGTCTGCAGGGACTTCTTTTTCTTGAAATGCCATTTATTTCTCCTTAGGCTTTCTTATCTTCGCCAATCAGAATCTTGGTATCGCTCAAATACATATGTGGCGGCACCTCAAGATTATCTGGAGCTGGTTTGTTTTTATAGACACGGCCTGCCATATCAAAAGTAGAGCCATGGCACGGGCAAAGATAACCGCCTGGCCAAGAATTCGGCAATGAAGGCTGTGCACCGGATTCAAATTTAGGCGTTGGGGAGCAGCCCAAGTGTGTGCAAATACCTACCACTACAAAATACTCAGGCTTGATTGAGCGCCATTGATTTTGGGCGTATGCAGGAGTGTATTGAGCTGGATCGCGCAAAGAATTAGGATCAGCCAACTCACCATCAATTTTGGATAATTCTGCAATTTGCTCTGGTGTGCGGCGCACAACCCAAACTGGCTTACCGCGCCATTCCGCAGTTCTCATCTCATCAGGCTTCATGTCTGAAATATCAATTTCAACAGCAGCGCCGGCGGCCTTAGCGCGCTCTGAAGGCTGAAAACTGTCAACAAAAGGGTAAAGGGCTGCGGCTGCACCTGCACCACCAACCGCCGAAGTGGCGATCAACCAGTTACGGCGATCCTTGTCCATAGAGGGCTTGTCACTCATTTACAAAATTCCTAGAAAGGGTATTTATGGGTGGAAATTGCTTAAAGGTAAGATTTTAAAGTAAAAAGTGGGGTGAGGAAGAAAGTTATGGGGTTAATCTCGGGTTAATCTGTATTCAAGCAAAAAGGAAGGCAAATATGAGCGTTTTAAAGGAATTTCGGGACTTTGCGGTCAGGGGCAATGTCATCGATTTAGCTGTCGGCGTCATTATTGGCGGAGCTTTCGGCAAAATTGTTGATTCCTTGGTGAATGACATCGTGATGCCAGTGATTTCGACCCTTTTTGGGGGTCATATTGACTTCACCAACCTTTTTATCGTTTTGGGCCGCATTCCAGAGGGTGTCCCAAAAACTTATGACGCCCTTAAAAAAGCAGGGGTACCCCTCTTTGCCTACGGCAATTTCATCACTATTTCGATCAATTTCCTCATTTTGGCCTTTGTTATTTTTCAAATGGTCAAAATTGTGAACAAAATTCGCATCATAGATGCCCCTCCTCCACCACCCACTCCAGAAGACATTGTTTTACTCCGTGAAATTCGCGATAGTCTTCAAAAATAATTCTTTAGGCTAATTCAAAAAATGTTGAATCGTCTTTGGCTGCTGTTTGCACAAGTCGTCACCATTTTTTTAGCGGCGTGGTTTATCACGATGATCCTAAAGCCAAGTTGGCTTAATGGCATTCAAAGTACTTCACTTGTAGAAAGCATTACTTTAAAAGAGGGTTCTTACGATAGCGGCCATCTTAGTCCGGGCTCATATCATGAGGCGGTTAAAAAATCGATGCCTGCAGTAGTCAATATTTTTACCAGCAAGGCATCTACAAAATCCAAATCGCGAAAAGGCAGTAACTCAAGCGATCCTTTATTTAAATTCTTTTTTGGGGGTCAGCCTCCGGATGAGGAACCTAGCTCCAGCTTGGGCTCTGGGGTGATCGTTAGTCCGGAAGGCATCATCCTAACTAACCATCACGTCATTAGTGATGCTGCTGAAATTGATATTGCTTTAGCTGATGGTCGCAAACTAAAAGCTCAAGTCATTGGTAGCGATCCAGAGACAGACATTGCAGTTTTAAAAATTGATGCTAAAAATTTACCTACGCCAATTACGCTTGGAAAAATAGAATCTGTTCATGTTGGAGATGTAGTGCTTGCCATTGGCAATCCATTTGGCGTTGGTCAAACAGTTACTTCAGGAATTGTTTCTGCCTTAGGTCGCGATCATGTTGGCATCAATACATTTGAAAATTTTATTCAGACTGATGCAGCAATTAATCCCGGCAACTCAGGTGGTGCGCTGATTGATACACGCGGCAATCTCATCGGAATTAACACGGCGATCTATTCTAATAACGGTGGCTCAATGGGAATTGGATTTGCCATTCCCGTAAACCTGGCTAAACAAGTGATGGAGTCCATTGTGAGCAATGGATCTGTGACCCGTGGCTGGATTGGCGTTGAACCTCAAAATCTCTCCAAAGAGCTCGCTGAATCGCTTGGTCTAGCAGGGTCTACCGAGGGTGTTTTACTCTCTGGAGTCCTTGAGGGTGGGCCTGCGGACCGCGGAGGAGCCAAACCTGGTGATGTTCTCGTTGGCGTCAATAACCAATCAACCAAAGACGTTCGTCAGCTACTCAATCAAATAGCGCAATTAGGGCCGGGTAACGAGGCCACGATTAAGGTATTGCGTAAAGGAAAATCGCTTGAGCTCACCCTCAAAATTGGCAAGCGTCCCAAGCCAACGATACATGGTCAAGCGAAGTAGTAACTGTTATTTAGCCTGGCAAAATCTTCGATAAGAAATCTTTTGCTCTCGGTGAGCGCGCATCTGGGTTACCAAAGAATTCATCCCGAGTGCAATCTTCAATAATTCTGCCTTGATCCATAAAGATGACTCGGTTGCTGACTTTGCGGGCAAAGCCCATCTCATGAGTTACGCAGCACATCGTCATTCCCTCATTTGCCAGCTTCACCATGACATCTAAGACTTCACCAACCATCTCTGGATCTAGAGCAGAGGTCGGCTCATCAAAGAGCATCACAATCGGATCCATACTCAATGCACGGGCAATGGCGACACGCTGTTGTTGACCACCAGAAAGCTGTCCTGGAAATTTATCCTTTTGAGCAATCAAACCAACACGCTCAAGATATTTCAAACCATGTGTTTTTGCTTCGTCAGCGGAGCGTCCCAATACTTTAATTTGTGCAAGAGTTAAGTTTTCAGTAATACTGAGATGAGGAAATAATTCAAAATGCTGAAACACCATACCAACACGGGCGCGTAACTTAGGTAAATTCGTTTTGGGATCATGCAAAGCAATGCCATCAACGGTAATCTCACCCTTCTGAAATGGCTCTAAAGCATTAATTGTTTTAATCAGCGTTGACTTACCTGAGCCAGAGGGACCGCAAATCACAACGACCTCACCCTTATTGATTGAGGTACTGCAATCCGTTAGAACCTGAAAGGATCCATACCATTTAGAAACGTTTTGAAGTTCAATCATGATGGTCTATTTAATAGGTAGTAACAATATAAAAATTAGCGAATGATCGCGACTTTGGCTTGAATCTTACGAACCACTTTAGAAAGTGAAAAGCAAATCACAAAATAGGTTGCAGCTGCCAAGATATAGGTCTCAATCGGCCTGCCATAGTTCTTTCCAGCAATCTCAAATCCTTTAAGCAAGTCATACGCGCCAATGGCGTAAACCAAGGAAGTATCTTGAAACAAAATAATGGTTTGGGTCATGAAAACAGGAATCATGTTACGAAATGCCTGGGGCAACACAATCAAGCGCATGTTCTGACCATAAGTCATGCCTAATGCCTCACCAGCATAGGCTTGCCCCTTAGGAACAGACTGAATACCCGCTCGCACAATCTCAGCGAAGAATGCAGCCTCAAAAGCAATAAAGGTAATGGTGGCCGATAGGTCTGCGCCAATTGGCTTACCAATCAACATTGGAATCAGTAAGAAGAACCAGAGGATCACCATGACCAAAGGAATCGAACGCATGGTGTTGATGTATATCGTGGCTGGGTAGACTAAGGCTGGGCGTCCTGATAAACGCATTAATGCCAAGAAGGTTCCCACTACGATGCCGCCAATCGTAGCAATCACGGTTAACTGAATACTAAAGACCAATCCCTTGAGGATGTAGTTGGTAAATAATTCCCAGTTATAAAAACTTAGATCTAGACTAAACATATCAGATCCGTTTAATGAGCTGCAGCATCGTTAGACACAATAAAGCCCGGTATGCGGCTACGCTTTTCAATCAATGCCATCACGCGATTGACACCAAAAGCAGAGAGTGCATATAGCGCTGTTACTGCCAAATAGATCTCAACCCCATGCGATGTTTCTTCTTGGGCCTGCATGGCAAATAAAGTGAGCTCCGGGACAGAAACTGCGAACGCTACAGAAGAATTCTTAACAGCGTTCATGCTTTCTGAGGTCAACGGTGGAATCACAATGCGCAGAGCCATTGGCAAGATAATGTAGCGATACGTTTGGGTGGTGGTTAAACCCAAGGCCGTCGCTGCTGCGCGCTGACCGCTAGGTAATGACTGAATACCTGCCCGTACTTGCTCAGCGATACGTGCTGAGGTGTAAAAACCCAAAGCAATACTCACTAGCCAATAAGAGGGCAAAAGCTTTAAAGGCACAATAAATGCAGGAATAACGTGATACCAAAGGAATACCTGGACCAACACTGGGATATTTCTAAATAACTCTACCCAAGCAGTTGCGAAACGCACCAGCATCCTGCTACCTCTTCCGGTATCTGGGAGCGTACGCAAGGTACCCATCACGGCACCAACGATTAAGGCAATAGTGAGACCCAGACCCGCAACTGCCAAGGTCCAGCCCCATGCCGTCATTAGCCAATCTAAATAACTTGGATCAGCATTTTGGCCCAGCCCAAATAAGGAGGAGAAGCAGTGGTCAACTACTTCTCCGTCTAAGGTGCTTTTACAAAAAACACCTAAATCTAAAGCCATAAATTATTTTTTCTGCGCATAATCTTCTGCTGGCTTGTCGTTTAAGTTAGCCCAAGCATTTTTAGTTGCAGGAGATAGCTCAAGACCAACAACAATATTTTTTGGTGGAATTGGCTTCAAAAACCACTTGTCCCAAAGCGCTGGCATTTTGTTGTCAGCGACAATCTTCGCAATCGCAGCGTTTACAGCGGCCTTGAATTCTGGATCATTTTTTGGAACCATAATCGCAATTGGCTCTGTACTCAAAACCTCACCAACAATTTTGTAGTCTTTTGGATTTTTGGAGTTAGCAATATTGCCGGCCAAAATCGAACCATCCATTACAAATGCATCGGCACGGCCAGACTCTAAGAGCAAGAAGCTGTCAGCATGGTCTTTACCGAAGACTTCATCAAAGTTCACGCCGTTCGCTTTCTCATGTTTACGCAATAGCTGAACTGATGTAGTGCCAGTAGTGGTTGCTACCTTTTTACCTGCCAATTGTGCAATAGAGTTAATACCTGAATTGGCTTTCACTGCAATACGTACTTCCTCAACATAGAGGGTGTTAGCAAAGCCTACATCTTTTGCACGATTTGCATTATTAGTGGTTGTGCCGCACTCAATATCTACGGTGCCGTTTTGTACTAAAGGCACGCGATTTTGTGAAGTAACTGGTTGGTAGTTGATGCGCAAGGTGCTCATCCCCAACTTGTCTTTGATGTCATTCAAAATCATACGGCAGACTTCGACATGGTAACCATCAAAGCGGCTATCGCCTGTGGTATATGACATTGGAATGGATGACTCACGAACGCCCATAGTCACTGCGCCTGATGATTTAATTTTATCCATCGTTGCGCTTGCAGCAACTGCAGCACCAGAGATAGCAACAAGGGCTGTGACAGCTAATATTTGGCTAATTTGTTTCATTTTCATAAGATGCTCTTCCAATCATGTGGGTAGTGAACTAAACGCTTTTATGTGCTTTTTATTGCAAAATTTAATAAGCAATCATAAATGACATTCAGAGGTCAATTTAGCATTATCTACACCTCGTGACAATGGCTGTCACCCCTAGGGGAAAATGAGCCGAAAATGGGCGCAGCATTCATAGTCGTAATTTATGGACAATAGCGAGATGTCTTCGCCAATCCTTCAAATTCTAGAATTGCTCCGTGAAAATATTCACGCCCTGCCTCAGGAGCTGATTCGGGAAGCGACAGCTGAAAAAGCAGAGAATATAGACATCCTCTTCAATATTGGGATCGAATGTGCCCAAAATAATAGGCTAGCGCAGGCAGTTTTGATTTTTAGTGAGCTTTCCCTAACGAAAAAAGGGGATGCTGCTATTTTGTATAACTTGGGCTTTATTTACTCCCTGCTGAAAGAGCCTCGAGAGGCCCTGAAATATTATGGTGAGGCACTGAAGTTAGATCCACTGGATCCCGCTATTTATATCAATCAGGGAGCTACTTTCAATGAGCTCAAACAATATGAAGAGGCAATACAGTCCTTAAATCAGGCTGTTGCTCTCAATCCTAATATTGCTGAGGCTTGGTCTAATAAGGGCACCGCCCTGAATGAGCTAAAGCGCTATGAGGACGCCTTAGCGCACTACGATAAGGCGCTTGAGCTTAACCCCCAATACGTTGAAGCTTGGTCAAATAAGGGGGTTACTCTTGCAGAACTAAAGCGCCATGAGGAAGCCCTAGCGCACTACGATAAGGCGCTTGAGATCAACCCCCAATACCTTGAAGCTTGGGCCAATAAAGGAGTGATCTGCGCTGAACTCAAGCGTTATGAGGCCGCCTCCCAGTGCTTTGAACGAGTTCTCAATCTCAATCCTAACTTTGCCTTTGGAAAAGGCGCCCTGTTGCACGACAAAATGTCAGCCTGCGATTGGAAAGGACTGGATGGGCTGTATCGCTCAATTTGCCAAGATATTCGGGAGCGTAAAAAGTCAGCTGATCCATTTGGATTTCAGGGCATCTGTGATGATGAGAGTCTTTTGCAGCAATGCGCGGAAATCTTTTCCAATGACAAATTTCCGTCCGACCCTCAATTCAACTTTGAGCATCTCAAAAGAAGTGGTCAAAAAATCCGTATTGGCTACTTATGTGGGGAGTTTAGGGAGCAAGCCACTGCAATGCTGATGACTGAGTTGTGGGAACTCCACGACAAATCTCAGTTTGAAATAGTCGCTTTTGATAATGGCTGGGATGACAACAGTCTCAGGCGTAAAAGGATTGAAGCGGCATTTGATGAAGTCATTGATATTTCAAGGATGTCAGATGAACAAGCATCAACAGTCATATTTAATAAAGAAATTGATATTTTGCTGAACTTGAATGGCTTCTTTGGCAAACCTAGACAAGGCATCTTTGCCAAAAAGCCAGCCCCTATCCAAGTGAACTACTTAGGCTTTCCGGGAACGATCGGCGCTAGCTATATGGACTATCTGATTGCTGACAGGATTGTTATTCCAAATGAGAGCCAGCAGTTTTATTCGGAAAAGATTGTGCAACTTCCGCATTGCTATCAGCCCAATGATTCAACAAGACTAATAGATGGCAAGCAATTTAGTATAGGGGAGTTAGGGCTACCCCAAGAGGGCTTTGTCTTTTGTTGCTTTAACAATAGCTACAAAATTCATCCACAGCTATTTGATCTCTGGATGAGATTGCTTCACGCTGTACAAGGAAGCGTCCTATGGTTGATTGAAGATAGCCCAGATGCCAGGCGTCATCTTCAAAGCGCAGCGCAAGCTAGAGGCATTAGTCCTACAAGAATCATTTTTGCAAAACGTATTCCTCTGCCTGAGCATTTAGCAAGACATCAATATGCGGATCTATTTTTAGATACTCTTCCCTACAATGCGCACACCACCGCTAGTGATGCACTTTGGGCAGGGCTACCAGTCTTAACTTGTACTGGAACTGCTTTTGCCGGCAGAGTAGCCACCAGCATGTTGACCGCATTAGATATGCCAGAGCTCATTACCAGCAACGCCAGTCAATATGAAGCTCTTGCGCATGAATTAGCTACCAATCCAGAAATGCTTCAAGCAATCAAAGCTAAGCTCAATAAAAACCTTCTGAGCTCACCTTTATTTAATGCAAACCTGATAGTCAAGGATATAGAAAAGGCTTATCAAGCAATGCATCAGCGCTTTCAGGAGGGACTCCCTCCTGAACACATCAAAATCAATTAATTCCCACCAATACAAGCAACTGGCAGATCTGCGAATGGTGTGCCCTGAACGCAGTTCACGCCTTTAGTCGAGGTACTGCTCGCCAAGCAACCGCTTAAACCTAAAGCAGCAAAAGCCAATAAGGCCATCAGTTTTGTTTTGTTCATCATTTCATCTAATCCATTATTCAGAGTATTTTTCATAATAGCTTGGTCTAAAGAAAAAACCCGCGGTGTTTCCACCGCGGGTTAATTGTTGCTTCTCTAATTCTTAGCTAGCTTACGCTAGCGTTAAATTAGAAAGTGTGACGTACGCCAACTGCGAATGCAGACACATTCAAAGCTGGGTTTACAGGCTGAGCAGAGCTCATGTTGTTTGTACCGTAGATACCATAAACGTTTGTACGCTTAGATAAATAGTAGTTCAAACCAGCTTGCCATGCTACAAAGTTTGCTTTTGGTACAACTGAACCAACGCCAAAAGTTCTTGTGCTACCGTTACCGATATTAGCCCAACCTTCGATTGTTGGAGTAATGTAAGAACGAACACCGATCTGTTGTGCATTACGCTGTGCGTAGTAGTTAGCGTTAACAGTAGAAGAAACTTTCTTGTTGATGTACTGTAAGTAAGCCTTCAAGATACCAAAGTCATACGTAGCAGCAGCATAAAATTGATTGTCTTGAGATTGCAAACCACCGCCAGCACCAGTCCAGGCAGTAGCAGCTGCTGGGTTGTTGTTAGCAACTGGGCCTGTGTTGCTAGACTTCAAACGGTTTGCAGCAGCTACAACATACAACTTGTTCCATGTGTAGTCAGCTTTTAAGCCCCAACCAGTCCAGTTATTACTTACAGCTGATGTATTTGTGTTGGTAACTGTTGAGCCGTTTTGTGTGTAAGAAGCGCCTAAAGAGAAACCAGCAAACTTGTCAGACTGAGCCTGGATAGTGCTTGTTGTACGAACGGTGATTGCGTTAGATGTACCAGAAGTACCATCTGAACCACGGTAGCTAGCTACGCCAGTGTTACCGTTACCAGTAGGAACTTCTTGTGGGTAAACAGCAGAACCAACCATGTTGTTAGTCTGACCAACGTCAGTTGCTGACAAAGCTTGGAAAGCTGGTGTGTACTGAGTACCTAATGTGAACTGACCTGTACCGTTCTTTTTCAAACCAACAAAAGATTGACGGTTATTCCAAGCAGACGCTGTTGCGTTAGTTACTTGAAGACCAGTCTCAACAGTGAAGATTGCAGACGTACCGCCGCCCAAATCTTCAGTGCCTTTGAAACCCAAACGGCTAGTCTGCTCAGCAGAAGAAGCGATTAGGCTGTTTGATGCATTTGAACGTGAATTTGATCCAGCACCGTCAGATTTTTGGTTAACGTAACCAGCATCCAATACACCATAGATTGTTACGCTGGATTGTGCTTGTGCTGCGCCAGCAATAGCTGACAACGCTGCAACTGCTAATAGCGATTTTTTCATTCTGTAAATCTCCATAAATTGAAAGTAATGCCCAAAAAAAACTGGGACCTGTGAATTTTGCTCGTTTTGCCCAGCTAATCTCAGGGTCAGGGCAATTAGGAGCGCTTTTTGCTTGTCAAAAGGTAGTTTTTTGGCTTTCTTCGTTGTATCACGGCAACAAGGGCCCTGTTTTCTGTCTTTTTAAGGCTATAGATGCCAAAATTGTCATATGGCAAGCCGTGAATTCTTAAAAATCCTTAGTTCAGCCCGAATGGGTGATGTATCCGCGCAACAAAAACTAGCCTCAGCCTACCTAACGGGTGAGTTTAAAACTCCGATACAGCCGTCTAATGCCTTAATTTGGTTAGAAAAATCCTATATTTCTATTCAAAATCAAGAACTTAAAGATAACACCTCAAATAAAGATCAAATTCATGAGTTTTGGAATCAAATTGCCCACATTCCCCTGGTTGAGACCTTCAGTTCCCCTGCATTTCGGTTTGGCTGGGAGGCTTTTTGGAATTTATCCAGCAATCAAGCGTCTTCTGAAGCGCAACTGGCAGCTAAATGGCAGTTAGCCAATCTACTGATTAACCCTGAATTTAGTGCAACTCAATCCGAACTAGTGGATTGGCTTAAAAAACAAACTGTCGCCACAGTCAACCATATATCTCATTTAGATTTTGCCGGCCTACAAAAACTGGCCAAACAATATTTGCAAGAACTTGCAGAAAATGAATCAATCCATTCAGTTGCTGCAAAAGAACTCTTAATAAAGTTACAACCAAAAAATGAAGCGCTCTCCTCCCTTTGGAGTGCTTGGATTGAAACTCAAAATGAAGAATCTCTCGCACAAGCGGCTGAATTAGGTCTCACTGACGCACGACTCACACTGGGATTGCGCCTTGCACAACTGGATGAGCGCAGCGAATCTCTTGGAGATGAAAAATTATCTAAGTCCAATGCATCATTGAAAAAGGCAGCCTACTGGCTAGAGCTAGCAGCAAAAGATGGCGACCTGAATGCTTGGTACGCGCTTGGAGAAATTTATCGTCGCCCACAATTTTCTGGTTACAACGCAGCTGAAAGTGATCGCTGTTTTGATCGCGCTGCTGATCTTGGTCATCCACAAGCACAATTTCGTAAGGCCGCTAACCTCTGGCGTAAGCGTGAGAAATTAGATGAAAAAGTGCGCGGCCTACAAGCTTCCTATTGGGTATGGCAAGCACATCAACAAGGTGTTGCTGAGGCAAAAGAATTACTCTCTAAAATTTTGGAGAGTTGTCCAAATCCAAAAAAGAATGAATGGTATGAGTTAGCAGTGTGCGGTGAGCAAGCCCTCAGCCATCATGCAGAATATAAACTGGATCACGATTGGATCTTGATGTGCCACCGTCTCATCATCGCCAACCAATTTAATTTTAGTAAAGCAGAATTGTTACTCTCAGATATTGGCCAACTACAGCATGAGCATTGCGTAGTGGTAGATATACGCTGGGAACTGCCAAAGATTTTACCCAGACTGATCCAAATTGAAACCATTCAACAACGTCGCGCACTGTTGGCGGCTGGCAAAATCTTTGCCGGATCTGAACTGGACATTGAAGGCAATTTGCGTCAAAGACGCTATCGCTTTGATCGCGTCACTGAGTGGCTCACGAATACCTTCTCGAAAACCTCAAAGAATCAAACCGACGCTGAACTCGCTTGATTATCTGACTCATCCTCAGGCGATGCTTTAGGCACATAAAACCGTGCAATCAGTAAACCTAATTCGTAGAGTAAGGTCATCGGTATGGCTAAGAGTAGCTGAGAGAGCACATCTGGCGGGGTCACAATTGCAGAGATTACAAATGCGCCTACGATGACGTAAGGTCGAATCTCTTTGAGTTTGGCCAATGTCACAATTTTCATATGGACCAAAACCACCACAACTACAGGAACCTCAAAAGTAATACCAAAAGCCAAAAAGGTGGTCATTGCAAAACCCAGGTACTTATCAATGTCAGTAGACATTTCCGCGCCCAAAGGTGCGTTGTAACTAGCCATAAACTGGAACACCGTTGGGAATACCAAGAAGTAAGCAAATGCCATGCCAATAATAAATAAAGAGTAGCTACTCACCACTAAGGGTAAGATCAATTTACGTTCATGCGTATACAAACCTGGAGCAATGAAAGCCCAGATTTGATACATCACTACTGGGAGCGCAATCAAAAAAGCAACCAACATAGTGACTTTCATGGGCACAAAGAAAGAGCCTGTGACATCAGTCACAATCATCTTGCCACCAGCAGGCAATGCTTTTAATAATGGCTGTGCAAATAAATGAAAGATATCTGGCGCCCAATACACCAAACAAACAAAGACAACAATAATTGCCAATGCAGATTTAATGACGCGATCGCGCAACTCAAATAGATGCGAAAGAAAGGATTCTTGTAAACCAGAATCTTCGTTAGATGTTTCTTGTGTCATTAATTAATTATTTACCTGCAGTGTGATGAAAGCGTTTCATTCTGGCTGCTCCAGATTGCACACGAGTACGGATACCAGCAGAGCGTTTAAACCAAACTGGCCTAGCAGCGCGTCGCACACCCCAACTACTGCGGCCTTGTCGCTTAGATTTACGCAAAACCTCTTGCTCATCTAGCGGAGGCTTCTCAAAGCTGGTTTCAAAAATATCAGCTTGGTCGCTCAGATGCGTACCTGCTTCTTGAACGGTTGAGTTAATGGTGTTCTCAACGTCTTTAAAAGCAGAAACACTTTCTGCTCGGAGTTTTTTAAATTCCTCAATCTCCATTTGGCGATTGACCTCAGACTTAACATCGGCCATGTAGCGCTGAGCGCGTCCAAAAAGATTGCCGACCATTCGAGCAACTTTAGGTAATCGCTCTGGTCCAACTACTACTAATGCCACGACTGCAATGAGCGCAAGTTTTGAAACTCCAAGATCAATCATTTATGAACCGCATGAATTTCTATCTGCGCTGTAGCAATTATTTATTTACGTCTTTAGCGTGAACATCAACAGTTTTATCTGGAGTAGTTGCAGCACTTTGTTGAATTTGCTCAGTTGTTTGATCTTTAGACTCTTCAGAGGTCTTCATGCCATCTTTAAAGCCTTTGACTGCACCGCCGAGGTCTTGGCCAATATTGCGCAATTTCTTGGTACCAAATACCAACATCACGATGACCAACACAATTAACCAATGCCAAATACTAAATGAACCCATTTTTAATCTCCTTGGATTATTTTTTCCAAGGGCGCGGACCGCCCATCACATGTAAATGCAAGTGATAAACCTCCTGCCCTCCATCTGCACCATTGTTCACCATCAATCTAAAGCCGCCATCTTTACCGGGACGGCAACCCTGTTCTTTGGCAAGACGGGGTGCTAATTCCATCATTCTACCTAGCAAAGGTGCATCTATGCTTTCTGCTGACTCCAACATGGGGATATGTTTTTTAGGAATCATCAAAAAATGCACCGGGGCTGCCGGGTTGATATCTTTAAACGCATAGATTCCCTCGTCCTCATACACCTTTTGGGATGGGATCAGACCTTGAGAAATCTTACAAAACAAGCAATTAGGATCGTGAGACATGGCTTATTCCTTACCGGAGGCTTTTCTAGCAGCCTTTTCCTCAATACCTGAGGTGCCCAAACGACGATCTAATTCCTCAATGACGTCCTCAGGACGTAAATTGAACTGGGATAGGGCTATCAAACAGTGAAACCACAGATCAGCCATTTCGCCAACCAATAGCTTTTTCTGCTCAGGAGCCATATTAGAGCTGCGCACATCTTTGGCAGCCATGACTGCCTCAGTCGCCTCTTCGCCAATCTTTTTTAATATCCCATCGTCGCCCTTAGAAAAAAGCAGTGCAGTATAGGAAGTTTTAGGATCGGCCTGACCTGCTTTGAATGCGTCACGACGCTGATCAACGACATCAGCCAAATGTGCGAATGCAGAATCCAAATTAGAGGGTTTATTTGTAGAGCTAGTCATCAGTACATTTTATGTCTTTTATTGAGGCAAGTTTTACTTCTTACCCTTAGATTCGTCTACCCAACTCGTACTTGCACAATCCCAACGCATGAAGAAACAGCTGTGCTCACCCGTATGACAAGCAATGCCATCTTTTTGCTCAACCATTAATAAAATCGTATCGCCATCGCAATCTAAGTGAATTTCTTTAATCTTTTGGGTATGGCCAGACTCTTCACCTTTATGCCAAAGCTTCTGCCTTGAGCGAGTCCAGTAAACCGCTTCACCTAAACGCAAAGTAGCAAGCAAGGCATCACGATTCATCCAAGCCATCATTAAGATATCTTTGCTACCGACCTCTTGGGCAATCACAGGAACAAGTCCTTGCTCATTCCATGTCACCGCATCCAACCAAGGACCCGGTTGTAAACTTTCAATAGGGGTAAATGCGCTCATAGATCAACTGTACATTGAATCTTAAATACGGACTGGAATTCCTTGAGAGGCCATATATTCTTTTGCTTCTTGAACTGTATATTCACCATAGTGAAAGATGCTGGCCGCTAATACTGCATCTGCATGACCTTTGGTAATTCCATCAACTAAATGCTGTAGATTGCCAACGCCCCCAGAAGCAATGACCGGAACACTTACAGCATCGCTTACTGCTGCAGTCAAAGAGAGATCAAAACCATCCTTACTTCCATCGCGATTCATACTCGTTAACAAGATCTCACCAGCACCTCGTTGAGCTACTTCTTTGGCCCACTCGACCACGTCTCTGCCAGAAGATGTTCGGCCTCCATGAGTAAATACCTCCCAATGACCAGCATCTGTTTGCTTAGCATCAATTGCAACCACAATGCATTGAGAGCCATAGTAGGCAGCCGCATCTGAAACTAAATCGGGATTAGCTACCGCGGAAGAATTCATGCTCACTTTATCTGCACCTGCGTTGAGTAAACGGCGCACATCTGCCACTGCACGCACACCACCACCAACGGTTAGGGGAATAAATACTTGAGAAGCAACATTTTCAATCATGTGCAGAATCAGATCGCGACCATCTGAAGTCGCAGTGATATCCAAGAAGGTCAACTCATCAGCGCCTTGACCATCATAGCGACGAGCAATTTCTACTGGATCGCCTGCATCACGCAAGCCAACAAAGTTCACACCTTTCACCACACGCCCTGCAGTAACATCAAGGCAAGGAATAATTCTTTTGGTGAGCACTAGATAATTTTCTTTGCGTATTTGAGTGTTAACTCATCAGCGTATTTTTGAGCGGCAGCTAAATCAAGATCGCCAGCATAAATGGAACGGCCGGCAATCACACCCATCACACCCTCTTCCTCAGCCTTGCATAATGCTTCAATATCCTGATTATTAGAGAGACCGCCACTGGCAATCACAGGAATGCGAATTGCTTGAGCCAACTTCATTGTCGCTTCGATGTTGACGCCCTTGAGCATGCCATCGCGCCCAATATCAGTATAGATAATGGCCTCAACACCCCAGTCTTCAAATTTCTTGGCCAGATCGATAACTTCATGACCGGTTATCTTGCTCCAGCCGTCTGTTGCCACTTTGCCATCGCGCGCATCCAAGCCAACCATGACATGGCCTGGGAATGCTGTGCAAGCATCCTGAACAAAACCCGGATTTTTTACTGCAGCAGTTCCAATAATGACAGTGCTGATACCGTCATCCAATAAACGTTCAATCGTTTCTAGATCACGAATCCCGCCACCCAGCTGCACCGGAATTTCGTCGCCAACAGCTTTCAGAATCGATTTAATTGCAGACTCATTTTTGAGTTTGCCTGCAAACGCACCATTTAGATCCACTAGATGTAAACGACGCGCGCCCTTACTAATCCAATGGCTAGCCATTGCACCGGGGTCCTCAGAAAAAACCGTGGCTTTATCCATATCACCTTGTTCTAGTCGAACACAGTGGCCGTCTTTAAGGTCAATTGCGGGAATCAGCAGCATAGCAAATGGTTAGAAATATTAAGGTTGCCAAGAAACAAAATTTTTATAAAGCTTTAATCCGTATTCTGCACTTTTTTCAGGATGAAACTGTGTAGCAAAAATATTATCTCGCGCCACTGCAGAAGTAAACCAATCCCCATATTCGGTAGAACCCGCACAGTCTTCCTTGCGCTGCGGCACAACATAGTAGCTGTGTACAAAGTAAAAGCTCGTTAAATCAGGAATTCCGGCCCAAAGAGCGTGCTTCACATCTTGGCGAACCTGATTCCAGCCCATATGAGGGACTTTGTAAGCCGATCCATCCGCTTGCTTTTGGCCGGCTAGTTCAAAACGGCGCACTTCACCCGGAATTAAGCCTAAGCATGCAGTCCATTGCTCTTGATTAGAGCGAACTTCAGCACTTTTATCAAAGAGCATTTGCTCGCCAACACAGACGCCAAGTAGTGGCTTAGTTTTAGATGCCTCGAGTAAGGCGTCTAGTAAACCCGACTCTTCAAGATGCTTCATGCAATCTGGCATGGCACCCTGGCCAGGTAAGACCACTCGATCTGCAGAGCGAATTTCTTCTGGCTGGTGCGCTATCAGCACATTGTCATCGGGAGCTACATGATGAAATGCTTGATAAACAGAACGTAAATTTCCCATTCCGTAATCGACGATCGCAATTGTTTGCGCCAAAGTTAGCCTATTGTCTGCTGTTGTCTACTGGGCAACTAAGAGGTGTCTAAATTAGAGACTGCCTTTGGTTGAGGGAACAACACCGGATGCGCGTGGATCAATCTCAAGCGCCATACGTAATGCACGGCCGAATGCCTTGAACACGGTTTCAATCTGATGGTGCGCATTAATACCGCGCAAATTATCAATATGCAATGTCACGCCAGCATGATTTACAAAGCCGCGAAAGAACTCAATACTGAGATCCACATCGAAATCACCTACGCGTGAACGCGTGAATGGCACATTAAATTCCAAGCCAGGGCGACCTGAAAAATCGATCACTACACGAGATAGTGTTTCATCCAAAGGCACATAAGAGTGGCCATAGCGAGTAATCCCAGCCTTATCCCCGACAGCCTTAGCAAAAGCTTGGCCCAGAGTAATGCCGACATCCTCAACAGTATGGTGATCATCAATATGGGTATCACCCTTTGCCACAACCTTAAGGTCAATCATGCCGTGACGGGCTATCTGATCGAGCATATGGTCTAAAAAGGGGACCCCTGAGGCTAGTTCAGCCTTTCCAGTGCCATCTAAATTGATAGCAATTTGAATTTTGGTTTCCGAAGTGTTTCGGGTAACGTCGGCTTGCCGCATGCTTCATTGCGCCGCGAGGCGAAGTGTTGATTGAAGCCTCATAATATCATTCCTAGAAGACTTATAAATGCAGATATTGCCCAACTTTCTTTCTGACTATTGACCCGAGTACCCTAATGAGCCGTTTTTGGAGCCCCGTCGTTCAAACTTTAACCCCCTATATCCCAGGGGAGCAGCCGCAAATGCAGCGCTTAGTGAAGCTCAATACAAATGAGAGTCCATATGGACCCTCTCCCAAAGCGCTCGCCGCAATCAATAGTCTGAATAATGAGGATTTGCGCCTATACCCAGATCCAGAGGGTGTTGCACTTAAAAAAGCGATTGCCACACTCCATGACCTAAATCCAAACCAAGTTTTTTTAGGCAATGGCTCAGATGAAGTGTTAGCCCATGTTTTTGCGGGCCTACTAAAACAAAATAGACCTATTCAGTTTCCTGATATCACCTATAGCTTTTACCCGGTCTACTGCAAGCTATTTGGTATCGACTATCAAACCGTCCCCTTAGGATCCGAGTTTGAAATTGATCCATCTACTTACAAACTACCCAACGGTGGAATTATTTTTCCAAATCCGAATGCGCCCACTGGCAGATCTATTACTCGTGCAGATATTGAAAAACTACTTGCCCGCAATACAGACTCGGTCCTCGTTATAGATGAAGCTTACGTAGACTATGGCACTGAATCTTGCATTCCTCTTTTACGGGGCGACAAATGCCCAGAGAATCTTTTGGTAGTCCACACGCTTTCTAAATCAAGAGCGCTTGCTGGGCTCCGTGTTGGATTTGCCCTTGGACATCCTTCACTGATTGAAGGCTTGGAGCGAGTCAAAAATAGTTTTAACTCTTACCCCCTGGGCCGCTTGGCACAAGCTGGGGCGGTCGCAGCGATTGAAGATCAAGCACATTTAGAGGCTAGCTCTCAGAAGGTAATTCAAACCCGAGAAAAGTTGGTTTCTCAATTGAAAGCCTTGGGTTTTGAAACCCTGCCATCAACAGCAAACTTTATTTTTACTCGTCATCCTCAGCATACTGGTGCAAAACTTTATCAAGCATTGAGAGATCGCGGAATTATTGTGCGCCACTTCAAGTCACCACGTGTTGAAGAATTCTTGCGGATTACCATTGGTACCGACGAGCAAAGCAATGAGCTCGTTACAGCCCTACAAGAAATTCTTTCTTAAGAAAAATCTAATTTATTTTTTGAGGCGCATCTCAGCAGCACGAGCGTGCGCTTGCAAGCCTTCACCGTGCGCGAGAGTGCTAGCAACCTGGCCTAAAGTTTGAGCCCCTGCCTCACTCACCTCAATCATGCTCGAGCGCTTAATAAAGTCATAGACACCCAAAGGGGATGAGAAGCGTGCAGTTCGCGCAGTAGGTAGAACGTGATTTGGGCCGGCACAATAATCACCTAGTGATTCACTGGTGTAGTTACCCATGAAAATAGCGCCTGCATGACGAATCTGATCAGCCCATTTGCGAGGCTCAGCAGCACAGATTTCTAGATGTTCGGCGGCAATGGCATTAGCAATCTCGCAAGCCTCGCTCATATCTTTTACTTGAATCAATAATGCGCGATTTCTTAAAGAGACTTCTATTACCTTAGATCTCGGCATCTCCGGCAAGAGTCGATCAATACTGGCTTGCACATTCTCAATATAGCCAGCATCAGGGCAAAGCAAAATGGATTGAGCCTGTTCATCATGTTCTGCTTGCGAGAACAAATCCATTGCAACCCAATCTGGATCAGTCGTTCCATCACACAGCACCAGAATCTCTGATGGACCAGCAATCATGTCAATACCAACGATGCCAAATACCCTACGCTTCGCTGCAGCTACGTAAGCATTGCCTGGCCCCACGATCTTATCGACCGAAGGAATTGTCTTAGTACCAAAGGCTAAAGCACCCACTGCTTGTGCGCCACCAATCGTGAAAACGCGATCAACGCCTGCTAAGTGAGCAGCCGCCAATACCAATGAATTACGAGCGCCGTCTGGAGTAGGCACCACCATCACCACCTCTTGGACTCCCGCAACCTTTGCTGGAATCGCATTCATCAAAACAGAGGATGGGTAGGCTGCTTTGCCGCCAGGAACATAAATTCCCACACGGTCGAGCGGAGTCACTTTTTGACCTAAACGCGTGCCGTCCGCTTCTTCATATTCCCAAGAATGACACCCCGCTTCAATCTTTTGCTTCTCGTGATAAGCCCGCACCCTTTGAGCGGCGACATCCAAAGCATTTTTTTGCTCTACTGGTAAAGCTTTGTAAGCTTGCTCTAATTCACTGCGGGCAATTTCTAATTCAGAAACGCTAGCAACATTTAAGCGGTCAAACTGTTTAGTGAAGTTCAACACCGCTGCGTCGCCCTGAGACTTCACTGCTGCCAGAATCTTCTGTACAGCTGCATCAATCGCCTCATCATCGGCCATGGGTAATGAAAGGCTAGATAACAAAGTATCTTTAAAGCCTGCATCCAGACTATTGAGGCGCTTTACTTTAATGGGTGCAAAAGACATTTGAATAAGGCTTACTTCAGTAATTCAAAAATAGGCTGAAGTTGCGCACGCTTGCGTTTATAAGAAGCTTGGTTAACTACTAAGCGCGCGCTGATATCCGCAATCGGCTCAACCTCAATCAATCCATTGGCACGCAAAGTATTGCCGGTAGAGACGAGATCAACAATGGCATCCGCCAAGCCAACTAATGGTGCCAGCTCCATCGAACCATAGAGTTGAATGGTGTCAATGTGTACGCCTTTATTAGCAAAGTGCTCTCTTGCACAATTGACATACTTGGTAGCCACCTTTAATCGGGAGCCTTGTTTGACTGCGGCTTCGTAATCAAATCCTTCGCGCACTGCGACTGACATACGGCATTTGGCTATATCTAAGTCGAAAGGAACATATAAGCCATCCGTACCTTTTTCCATCAGAACGTCTAGGCCCGCAACCCCAAAGTCAGCGCCACCAAATTGCACATAAGTAGGCACATCTGAGGCGCGCACAATAATTAAACGCACATCAGAGTTAGAGGTTTCAATAATGAGTTTGCGTGACTTTTCTGGATCCTCAAGCGGCACAATTCCGACCTTGGATAAGATCTGCGCCGTTTCTTCAAAGATGCGCCCTTTAGATAGGGCCAGAGTCAATTTCATGGACTAATTATCCACCAGGCTTACTTTATGCGCTGAATATTGGCCCCTAGGAGGGTCAACTTTTGCTCCATGCGGTCATATCCACGGTCTAAGTGATAAATCCGATCCACCTGAGTTTCACCTTGGGCCGCTAAACCGGCGATGACCAAGCTGGCCGAAGCTCGTAAATCAGTAGCCATCACAATCGCTCCTGAGAGCTTCTCTTCACCTTGAACTATGGCTGTATTGCCCTCAATCGCAATATCTGCACCCAAGCGATTGAGCTCTTGAACGTGCATAAAACGATTCTCAAAAATAGTCTCAGTAATAGTAGAGGCGCCACTTGCAATGGCATTGACTGCCATTAACTGGGCCTGCATATCGGTTGGAAACGCTGGGTATTCAGAAGTGCGAAAGCTTACTGCCTTAGGTCTAGCTTGCATCGAGGCCTTAATCCAATCAGGACCCACTTCCATTTTTAAACCCGCATCCTTGAGTTTAACGATGACAGCATCCAAAGTATCAGGACGGCAATGTTTAACTAATATCTCTCCGCCAGCCGCAGCAACAGCGCATAAGAAAGTGCCTGCCTCAATACGATCAGGAATAACCGCATGCTCTGCACCATGGAGTTTTTCTACGCCTTCAATGACCAATCGATCGCTACCAATCCCCGTAATTTTTGCACCCATCTTCACTAATAGCTCAGCAAGATCACCGACCTCTGGTTCGCGCGCAGCATTTTCGAGAATAGTTGTACCTGAAGCTAGTGTGGCAGCCATTAGCAAATTCTCAGTACCGGTTACGGTAATCATGTCTGTCAAAATCGATGCGCCTTTTAAACGCTCTAGCGGTGGTTTCGTTTCTGCTTGTATGTAACCACTTTTAATCTTGATGGTCGCGCCCATAGCTTTCAAGCCTTTAATATGCTGATCGACAGGACGTGCGCCAATAGCGCAGCCACCAGGCAATGAAACTTTTGCACTATGCATTCTGGCCAGCAATGGGCCCAATACCAAAATGGAAGCACGCATGGTTTTCACCATCTCATATGTCGCCTCTGAACTCTTGATATCAGCAGCATTTAAAACAAGATGACTGCGATCACCTGCATCCGGAAAGCTCACAGTCACTCCAATTTCTTGGAGAAGTTTGAGCATCGTACGAACATCCTGCAAATCAGGAACATTGCGTAAGACAATCGGCTGATCCGTTAATAGACAAGCACACAGAATGGGTAAGGCTGCGTTCTTTGCGCCGGCAATGACCACCTCACCATTTAGCGGTGTTCCGCCAACCATTCTTAATTTATCCATGAAACGATTCCAGTAAAAACTTTTTTGTAATAAAGAGTAAGCGTATTTTATGCGGCAGGATTCTGAGCAAACTCTTCTGGGGTAAAGGCCTTAATTGATAAAGCATGAACTTCGGCTTTCATGCGATCACCCATTGCGCCGTACACCAATTGATGACGCTGTATCAAGCGCTTGCCTTCAAACTGTGGACTGACTATCGTTGCAAAAAAATGCTGTCCATCACCTTCTACCTGGATATGGGTGCAGTCAATTCCCTGTTTGATGTAGCCCTCGATCTGTTCTGGGGTTGGAAACATTGAATTCTCCTTTAATGTCTGAGCTTATAGCCCTTTTGCAGCATTCTTAAGGCAATCACTGAGACTACGATAAAGAATGAGCCCACGATTGCTAGGCTAGTCCATGGGGAAATATCTGATACCCCAAAAAAGCCAAAACGAAATCCATCAATCATGTAGAAAAAGGGATTGAAATGCGACACCACTTGCCATGCTGGTGGCAAAGAGTGAATGGAATAGAACACTCCAGACAGCATGGTTGCTGGCATGATAAAAAAGTTCTGAAATGCGGCAAGCTGGTCATATTTGTCAGCCCAGATACCAGCGATCAAACCTAGGCTTCCTAAAATAGCGGCGCCTAAAAAGGCAAAAGTCAAAATCCACAGGGGGTATTCAATACTGGGCAATCCATACCAGGCGGTGATTAAAAAGACACCGAGGCCCACAACAATACCCCGAAATACGGCAGCCAATATATATGCCGCATAAAACTCAAAGTGACTCAATGGGGCCAGCAACACAAACACCAAGTTACCTGTCACCTTTGATTGAATTAACGAAGATGAAGTATTGGCAAAAGCGTTTTGCAGCACTGTCATCATGACTAGGCCGGGAATTAAAAAGGCGGTGTAACTAAGGCGGCCATAAATTTCCTTGCCTTCAAGCACGTGACCAAAAATCATCAGGTACAAAATAGCAGTAAGCACTGGTGCTGCTACAGTTTGGAAGGCCACCTTATAAAAACGCTTAATCTCTTTACGTAGTAGCGTTGGAAAACCGCTGCCGTATTCCAAGATAGGTTTATTCAGGGCATTTTTCATAAAGCACCGCCCGACATAATATTGACAAAGACATCTTCTAAATCCGTCTTACCTTCTCCATCTTTTTTAACCGAACCATAGCGAGTCAATAAATTTGCTGTGGTATCCAACGCGACGATCTTGCCTTGCTTTAGCATGGCAATGCGTTGACACAATGCTTCGGCTTCTTCTAAGTAATGCGTAGTCAACACAATCGTATGGCCATCTTGATTTAGTCTGCTAATGAATTGCCATAGGGATTGACGAAGCTCCACATCAACACCAGCAGTGGGCTCATCCAGAATAATGACGGGTGGCCGATGTACTAAGGCTTGAGCCACCAATACACGACGCTTCATGCCGCCTGACAAGGAGCGCATATTGCTATCCGCTTTATTAGTGAGATCAAGATTGGCCATGATTTCATCAATCCATGCATCGTTATTGCGAATCCCAAAATAACCTGACTGAAAACGCAAGGTCTCACGTACTGTAAAGAAAGGATCAAAAACCAATTCTTGTGGAACAACGCCAAGCATCCTTCGCGCATCACGAAAGCCCTTTTGAACGTCAGCCCCCATAATGGCTGCATGCCCGCGATCAGGCCTTACCAAGCCAGCCAAAATAGAAATTAAGGTGGTTTTACCGGCGCCATTAGGGCCCAGTAAACCAAAAAATTCCCCCGGCTCAATCCCCAAGGTAACATCATCAAGCGCTGTTAAGGCTCCATAATTTTTGGTGATATTTTTAATCGATATCGCTTGATGCATGCGCTTACAAACCTAGCAAAGCAGAGACGCCATACACACCAGCCAATACTTTTAATTTTTCAGGGGCATGCTCTACCACTAGAGACTGGCTATTCGCCTGCAAGGTTTTTTGCCAGGCTAATAGCACTGTCAGCACGGTTGAATCAAAATCTTTTAGCGCAGAACAATCTACTCTACTTAATTCAGAAAGATTGGATAGGCCCTCTTGTTGAAGCTGCAAGACATTTTCCTGCGTCACTACTTGAGGTAAACAAAAGGGCATTATTTTTTGATTTCTATTTAGATGGGCTTACTTAGTTGCAGCTAATTGCTTATTACGGTCTTGCAAAAACTTCACCAAACCATCAATCCCATTTTGACTAATTTGATTAGCAAATTGATTGCGATAGGCCTCTACTAACCAAGCGCCCATAATATTCATGTCATAGACCTTCCACCCATTGCTGCCCTTTTCTAAGCGGTAATCTAGGGAGATAGGGTCGCCGCGACCAATAACAACCGTCTTAACAACGACCTCTTTATCATCTGGCGCCGCTCTTAATGCCTTAAATTGCACAGTCTGATCACGCAGCTGACTTAAGGCGCCCGAATAGGTTCTCATCAATAGCGTTTTAAATTCTGAGGTCAAAATGGCTTGCTGCTCTGGGGTCGCTTTCTTCCAATTGGGACCCATTGCCATTTCAGTTGTACGGCGCATATCAGTAAATGGGACGATCTTCTTTTCAACCAATTCCATTACTTTTGGAATATTGCCCTTTTGAATGTCTGGGTCAGCCTTAACCGAAGTCATGACATCAGTTACTACCATCTTAATTAATGCATCAGGAGGGGTATTTTGATCGGGTGTCTGGGCGAAGATCGTGCCAGACAGCAGAAGCAAGACTGTAGCAATCGATGCCGAAATGATGTTGTTTGCTTTCATATGCCTGGTCCCATCCACTCTCAATTAGTTAGAGCTAATTTTAGCTCTTTAAACGATTTTGCTTATTCGTAAGGATTTTCATAAACGGGCATGAGAGGCTCTTCATCATTACGCCCCTCATTAATCTGATATTCACGTCGCTGTAGATAAGCATCTCGCAGAAAACTATATTTATCAATCGCCGCACCATCCAATAGATCGCCTGCCTCATAGTAGGTATTGCGAGCATTCA
This sequence comes from Polynucleobacter sp. 15G-AUS-farblos, assembly GCF_018882445.1. Lineage (GTDB taxonomy): Bacteria > Pseudomonadota > Gammaproteobacteria > Burkholderiales > Burkholderiaceae > Polynucleobacter. Next base: position 223,706 of record NZ_JACVOM010000004.1, read on the forward strand.
CAACACGCAATCCTGTAATGCTATTCCTGAGGCCAACATCGGGGATGTACTTAAATAGGTAATCTGTCTCTAGGTCCGCTGCCGTTCCAAATGTGTCTCGAACGGTACTAGGGCCAAAAAACGGCAACACGACATAAGGACCCGAAGGAATTCCCCATACCCCAAATGTTTGACCCCAATCCTCTTTGTGTTTTTCGAGTCCGCCAGGAGTTGCCACATCCATCAAACCGCCTAATCCAAAAATTGTATTAACAGCAACCCGCATCAAATCATTAAACGCATAATCCGGCTTGCCCTGTAATAGGTTTTGCAAAGCCGTATAAATGTCACTGTAATTACTAAAAAAGTTATAAATGCCCTCACGCACAATCTCAGGCAGGATAAAACGGTAAGCAGCAACTACAGGCTTTAGAAGATAAGTGTCTAAACCTTCATTGAATTCAAATACGGAGCGATTGAATGACTCCCAAGGATCTCGGGGCGATGGCTCCACCCCAGCAGGAATAGAGGCACACCCCACGAAAAAGCAGGTTACGCTTAGCAACACCAAGCGCTTCAATCTGCCTGCCCACACAATCATTTTGCTGCGCCCTTTTCTTGACCGCCATCAGCTGCTTTGTTGTACAAAAACTGACTGATTAAGTTTTCCAATACAACTGCTGACTGCGTTTGAGAAATCTTTCCACCTTCGGCCAACATATCATCTGATCCACCAGCTTCTAAGCCAATGTATTGCTCACCCAATAAACCAGAGGTCAAGATCTTGGCAGCAGAATCTTTAGGAAACTTATAAGAGTCCTCGATGGTCATCACCACAGTAGCTTGATAGGTTTTGTCATCAAAAGAAATGTTAGCAATGCGCCCGACAACTACGCCAGCACTCTTCACTGGGGCGCGCGGCTTTAGACCCCCAATATTGTCAAAGCGGGCAGAAATTTTATAAGTCGGGGCAAAAGAGACGGCGTTCATATTACCCACTTTTAAGGCTAAGAAAAATGCTGCCAACAAACCAATGACAACAAATATTCCGACCCAAACATCAATTGCACTTTTTCTCATAAGAACCTCAGTTTATTCTTTCTAATTTGAGAACATCATTGCGGTGAGCAAGAAATCCAATGCCAAAACCGCTAAAGATGAAATCACTACCGTACGGGTTGTTGCTTGTGAAACGCCCTCTGGCGTAGGACGAGCTTCATACCCTTGGTAAAGCGCGATGAATGTCACCGCCACACCAAACACAATACTTTTAATGAGGCCATTTCCAATATCTGAGAACAGGTCTACACCACCCTGCATCTGAGACCAAAATGCCCCAGAGTCGACCCCAATCAAAGGAACGCCCACAAAGTAACCACCGATAACGCCTACGGCCGTGAAAATGGTTGCCAAAATTGGCATCGAAATAATCCCAGCCCATAAGCGAGGGGCAATAACACGCGCCAAAGGATCAACCGCCATCATCTCCATCGCACTTAATTGCTCACCTGCTTTCATGAGACCAATTTCAGCAGTCAAGGAGGTGCCTGCACGCCCTGCAAATAATAAGGCAGTAATGACGGGACCTAATTCACGGGTCAATGACAAAGCAACTAATAAACCTAAAGCCTGCTCAGAGCCATAGCGATTTAGCGTGTAATAACCCTGCAAGCCCAAAACAAAGCCAACAAATAATCCAGAGACGGCGATGATGACAAAGGAATGATTACCAACAAATAAAATTTGATCAATAACTAAACGGGGTCTTCTCAGTAAAAATCCTGAACGAAAAATCACTGCAACAAATAAACGCGCAGCATGCCCAAGATTACTAATATTGCGACGAATAAAAAATCCTAGGTCACCCAATAGATCAATTAATTTATGGAGAGCTGACATTAGATCTTCACTCCAAAATCTTCAGCTAGGCTTTCACCTGGATAGTGAAATGGCACTGGACCATCTGGCGCGGCATCCAAAAATTGTCGTACAAAAGGATCTGTAGAGCGACTTAATTCCTCTGGCGTACCCTGTGCACCAATGCGACCATTGGCAATAAAGTACACATAATCAGCGATTTCAAATGTTTCTTCAACATCGTGTGTAACCAATAAACTCGTGGCTCCCAGGGCATTATTCAAATCGCGAATTAAGCGCGCAGTTATGCCCAGCGAAATAGGATCTAAACCAGCAAAGGGCTCGTCATACATGATGAGCGGAGGATCGAGTGCGATGGCTCTTGCAAGTGCTACTCGTCTTGCCATACCCCCAGAAATTTGGGACGGCATCAAATCACGAGCACCACGCAAACCCACTGCATTTAATTTCATGAGAACCAATGAGCGCAATAATTCTTCACTCAAGTTGGTATGTTCTCGAAGCGGGAATGCGACATTCTCAAACACACTCAGATCTGTAAATAGTGCGCCAAATTGAAATAACATACCCATGCGACGACGAGCTGCCATGAGCTCGACTGCATTCATTTTGCCGATGTCATGACCTTCAAACAAAACCTGTCCTGATTGAGCGGTATATTGACCACCAATCAAGCGCAATATCGTTGTCTTACCGCAACCAGATCCGCCCATGACTGCAACGACTTGGCCACGACGAAACTCCATATTGAGTCCTGACAGAATTTGACGGCCATCAGGAGCGTAGGCAAAGTCGACGTCCTTGATTTCAACGACGACTTCGCCAGTGACTTTTTTGTCTACATCCAAAGGAGGCAAATGACTAATGTTCATATCCCCTTATTATCGGGGTAAAACAGATGACCCCATTAAATATTGGTCTACTGCCTGAGCGCATTGACGACCTTCACGAATAGCCCAAACCACTAGAGACTGGCCACGGCGCATATCACCCGCTGCAAATACCTTAGGGACGTTCGTTTGATAGGCATTTTGCCCTTCGACATTGGCTTTAGCATTGCCTCGAGCGTCTTTCTCAACACCAAATGCATTTAACACCTGCTGCACTGGTGATACAAAGCCCATTGCCAAGAGAACGAGGTCAGCCTTGATCTCAAATTCAGAGTTCGGAACTTCTGACATTTTTCCGTCTTTCCACTCCAAACGTACACCAATGAGCTTCTCGACTTTGCCATTTTTACCTTCAAAACGCTTAGTTCCCACTGACCAATCGCGCTCACAACCCTCCTCATGAGAAGAAGAAGTGCGTAATTTGGTTGGCCAATAAGGCCATACCAAAGGCTTGTTTTCTACTTCTGGTGGTTGTGGCAATAATTCAAACTGAGTAATTTGTTTAGCGCCATGTCGATTCGATGTACCAACACAATCTGAACCCGTATCACCACCGCCGATAACAACAACATGTTTATCGGTTGCACGAATTTCGTTTTTTAAATCGCCAGCATTTTCTTTGTTTTGAGGAATCAAAAACTCTAATGCATAGTGCACGCCAGCCAATTCGCGTCCTGGCACAGGTAAATCACGCGGCTGCTCAGCACCACCAGTGATCACTACTGCATCGTAATCCTTCATCAACTGCTCAGGAGAAACTGTCTTGGTGGAGTAGTTCTTAACTTCAGCACTTATTGCTTCTTTGCCAACAAAAACACCTGTTTCAAATTTAACGCCTTCAGCCTGCATCTGCTCAACCCGACGGTCAATCAGCCACTTTTCCATTTTAAAATCAGGAATGCCGTAACGCAAAAGTCCACCAACCCGATCATTCTTTTCAAAGACGGTAACATCGTGACCAACCCGCGCTAACTGCTGAGCAGCTGCCATACCAGCAGGTCCGCCACCCACAATCGCAATCTTTTTACCGGTCTTGGTTTTAGATGGTTGCGGTTTAACCCAGCCGCTATCCCAGCCCTTATCAATAATGGCATGCTCAATTGACTTAATACCAACCGGTGCACGATTAATACCTAGAGTGCAAGCTGCTTCACAAGGAGCCGGGCAAATACGACCCGTGAACTCAGGGAAGTTATTGGTAGATTGCAAAACGTCTAATGCATTCTTCCAATCATTATGAAAAACTAAATCATTAAAGTCAGGAATGATGTTGTTAACTGGGCAGCCGCTATTGCAAAACGGAATACCGCAATCCATACAACGCGCACCCTGAATCTTAGCTTCTTCATCGGTTAAAGCGGCTACAAATTCTTTATAGTGGTGGAGTCGTTTAACGGGCGCTTCGTATGTTTCATCAACGCGCTCGAACTCCATAAATCCAGTGACCTTACCCATATCTAATCCTTAATATCTTTTCTTAATGTCCGTATTAATTAAGCAGCAACTGTTTTCTTCTGAGCTTTTTCCCACAGCTCACCCAAGGCGCGCTTGTACTCAGTTGGAAGCACCTTGACAAAACGACCGCGGGCATTTTCCCAATCGGCCAATAGCGCTTTAGCACGCTCTGAACCGGTATGGCGGAAGTGACGCTCAATTAAACCCTTCAAAATTTGCTCATCTGTTAAACGCTCGCCACCGTCTTTGACATCGACTGGCGCATGCCAATCAGACTGTGGAATCTTTGCGATCTGTTCTGCAGAAGGCAGTACTTTTTCTAAAGTGGCCATACTCGTATTGCAACGCTTATCAAACATGCCATCTTCGTCATATACATAAGCGATACCACCACTCATACCAGCAGCAAAGTTTCGACCTGTTGTACCCAGCACAACTACAGTGCCACCAGTCATATATTCACAACCATGGTCACCAGTACCTTCTACAACGGTAGTAGCACCAGAGTTACGAACTGCAAAACGCTCGCCAGCTACACCATTAAAGAAGGCTTCACCAGCAATAGCACCGTAAAGAACGGTATTACCAACAATAATATTTTTTGCAGTATCGCCACGGAACTCATGTGGAGCACGCACAATGACACGGCCGCCAGAGATACCCTTTCCAACGTAGTCATTGCCATCGCCCACTAAATCTAGGGTGATGCCATGCGCCAAGAAGGCGGCAAAGCTTTGTCCAGCCGTACCATTTAGTTGAATATGGATGGTGTCATCAGGCAAACCTGCATGACCATAGCGCTGAGCAACTTCACCGGAGAGCATTGCACCAACAGTACGGTTAACGTTCTTCACGGGAACAATGAAGGAAACCTTCTCGCCACGCTCAAGAGCAGGCTCGCTCTTCTCGATCAAGATATTGTCGAGCGCATTGTCTAAGCCATGATCCTGCGTGAGCACTTGGTAACGTGGAACATCGCCTGCAACTTGCGGCTCAGCAAAGATCTTGCTGAAATCTAAGCCGTGGACTTTCCAGTTATCGATACCTTTGCGAGTATCTAATAAATCTACGCGACCAATTAAGTCGTCAAATTTACGAATACCTAATTGCGCCATGATCTCGCGTGCCTCTTCTGCAATAAAGAAGAAGAAATTCACAACGTGCTCTGGCTTACCGGAGAACTTTTTACGTAATTCTGGATCTTGAGTTGCTACGCCTACAGGGCAGGTATTCAGATGACACTTACGCATCATGATGCAACCCTCAACGACTAATGGAGCAGTCGCAAATCCAAATTCATCAGCGCCCAGTAAAGCACCAATAACGACGTCACGACCAGTCTTCATTTGCCCGTCAGCTTGGACTCGAATACGACTACGCAAACCATTGAGAACCAAAGTTTGCTGTGTTTCAGCAAGACCCAGCTCCCATGGCGAGCCAGCGTGCTTAATAGAAGAAAGTGGTGATGCGCCAGTTCCACCGTCATGACCAGCAATCACCACGTGATCTGCTTTAGCCTTGGCAACGCCGGCAGCAACCGTACCCACACCTACTTCAGAAACTAACTTGACGGAAACGTCTGCTTTTGGATTGACGTTCTTTAAGTCATGAATCAACTGAGCAATGTCTTCAATCGAATAAATATCATGATGTGGAGGGGGAGAAATCAAACCCACTCCTGGTACTGAGAAACGTAATTTCCCAATGTAGTCAGAAACTTTTCCACCTGGCAGTTGACCACCCTCACCAGGTTTAGCACCTTGCGCCATCTTGATCTGAATCTGATCGGCAGAACGCAAATACTCTGTAGTAACGCCGAAACGACCAGAAGCTACTTGTTTAATCTTGGAGCGCAATGAATCACCATCGAGCAATGGGATGTTGGCTTCAACAACATCGCTACCCAAAATACTGGAAAGGGTTTCGCCCTTCTTAATTGGAATGCCTTTGAGCTCATTAATGTAACGATTTGGATCTTCACCACCCTCACCCGTATTGGACTTACCACCGATACGGTTCATTGCAATCGCCAATGTGGCATGCGCTTCAGTCGAAATAGAGCCCAAAGACATCGCGCCCGTTGCAAAACGTTTAACGATTTCTTTTGCTGACTCCACTTCATCTAATGGAATCGCTTTTGCAGGATCAATTTTGAACTCAAACAAACCGCGCAATGTCATTTGACGCTTGGTTTGATCATTAATGATGTTGGCGTACTCTTTGTAAGTCTGATAGCCCTTCTCTGCACCAATACGAGTGGAGTGCTGTAACTTCGCAATCGTATCTGGCGTCCACATGTGATTTTCACCACGAATACGGAAAGCATATTCACCGCCTGCATCCAACATATTCGTCAAAACAGGATCGTTGCCAAAGGCTGCAGTGTGCATGCGCAACGCTTCCTCGGCCACTTCAAATACGCCGATACCGCCAACATTAGACGGGGTGCCTTTGAAGTACTGATCAATGATGTCGTGATTTAAACCAATGGCCTCAAAAATCTGTGAGCCGGTGTAGGACATGTATGTAGAGATACCCATTTTGGACATCACTTTTTGCAAGCCCTTGCCGACTGCTTTAACAAAATTCTTCACCGCCTTCTCAGGAGATAAATCGCCTGACAAACCTTTAGCCATCTCAGCCAATGTTTCCATTGCAAGATAAGGATGAACTGCTTCTGCACCATATCCAGCCAAGAGCGCAAAGTGATGTGTCTCACGGGCACTACCAGTTTCAACCACCAAACCAACGCTAGTACGCAAGCCTTTTTGTACTAGATGTTGATGAATTGCCGAAGTCGCCAGTAAAGCTGGAATGGCCACATGCTTCTCATCAACTTGACGATCGCTCACGATCAAGATGTTGTAACCAGAACGCACAGCATCGGCTGCTTCAGCGCATAAGGAAGCGAGACGCGCTTCAATACCGGCCTTACCCCATGATGCTGGGTAGCAAATATCTAACTCGTAAGAGCGGAATTTACCGTTGGTGTAATGACCAATATGGCGAATCTTAGTGATGTCCTCAAAATCCAAAATAGGCTGGCTTACTTCTAAGCGCATTGGAGGATTAATGTTGTTGGTATCCAATAAATTGGGTTTTGGTCCAATGAAAGACACCAATGACATCACCATGTTTTCGCGAATGGAGTCAATCGGAGGATTGGTCACCTGCGCAAACAATTGCTTAAAGTAGTTATAGAGCGGCTTATTTTTATTTGAGAGAACTGCCAACGGGCTATCGTTACCCATGGACCCGATTGCCTCTTCACCATTCATGGCCATAGGCGCCATGAGGTACTTGATGTCCTCTTGGGTGTAACCAAAGGCTTGTTGACGGTCTAATAATTTTGCCGCAGGACGAATAGTGGTTTTTTCATCTACCAAATCCGCCTTAGTTGCATCAACTTCATCTAATTTAACGCGGACAGCATCAATCCAGCTTTTGTATGGCTTCGCTTTAGAAACTGCATTCTTCAGCTCTACGTCATCAATGATGCGTCCTTGCTCCATATCAATCATGAACATCTTGCCTGGTTGCAAACGCCATTTTTGGACAATTTTGCTTTCAGGAATTGGCAATACACCTGCTTCAGAACCCATGATGACTAAGTCATCATCAGTGACGTAATATCGAGCTGGACGCAAGCCATTGCGATCGAGTGTTGCGCCAATTTGACGGCCATCTGTAAATGCCATCGCAGCAGGGCCATCCCATGGCTCCATCATGGAAGCATGATATTCATAGAAAGCACGACGGTTGTCATCCATTAATGCATGCTGCTCCCATGCCTCTGGAATCATCATCATCATGGCTTGTGCCAACGGATAACCGGACATGACCAATAACTCTAAGCAGTTATCAAAGCATGCAGTATCTGACTGACCTGGATAAATCAAAGGCCATAATTTTTTCAAATCATCACCCAACACTGGGGAGCTAATCGCGCCTTCACGTGCGTTAACCCAGTTCACATTTCCTTTAACGGTATTGATTTCGCCGTTATGCGCAATCATGCGATAGGGGTGAGCCAACTCCCAAGCAGGGAAAGTATTGGTTGAGAAACGCTGATGCACTAAGGCTAAAGCTGACACAGTACGTGGATCTTGGAGATCTTGGTAGTAAGCGCCCACCTGATTTGCCAGCAGCAAACCTTTATAGACAATGGTTCGCGCAGACATAGAAGCTACGAAATATTCTTTGCCATGCTTCAAATGTAAATCTTGAATTGCATGACTTGCTGTTTTGCGAATGACATACAACTTCCGTTCAAGCGCATCGGTTGTCATGATGTCACGACCACGACCAATAAAAATTTGACGAATGAATGGCTCTGTCATTCGTACTGTTGGTGACATTGGCAATTTCACATCTACCGGAACATCTCTCCAACCTAAAACAACCTGACCTTCTAAACGCACTGTGCGTTCTAATTCTTGTTCGCAAGCTAAGCGTGATGCATGTTCCTTTGGAAGAAAAATCATGCCCACACCATATTCACCTAATGGAGGTAAGGTAATACCTTGCTTTGCCATTTCTTCGCGATACAAGGTATCTGGAATCTGAATCAAAATACCAGCACCGTCACCCATCAATGGATCTGCGCCAACCGCACCACGATGATCTAAGTTTTCAAGGATCTGCAAACCTTGAGAAACGATCTCGTGGGATTTCTTACCCTTGATGTGTGCGACAAATCCTACGCCGCAGGCGTCATGCTCATTTTGTGGGTCATATAGACCATGAGCGATTGGGCGAAGATTGATATTCGTTTGTGTAGTCATAATATTTCCGAGGGGCGACAAAGGCCTGATTACTTTTGGAGGATCAAATATAGGGGAATACCCATGCTGATGCAATAGAAATAAAATGACTCTGTCCCGTTTATTTCTATACCGCACCAAAATGAATTAGCTAAATAGGGACAGAGTCATTGACTTTGAACTCTTTTGTTGAGACTCCCCAAGTCATCAATGAAGCTAAGGTGCTGAATTTAATGAAATTATTTTTCTTGGGCGGCCACGATGTCGTATTTGAGCAAGTTCTGGGCGGTCTTTAAAGAGCTTTTTGGCGTAAATATCACTTACCCAAGGCTTGGAGCGGAGCAAAGATTCCGTGATTTGCCTGTCCTCCCAATGCGGCGCACCCTCTTTGACATAAGCAGCCCAACCCATTTGTCGCTCAAAAGGGGTATTACCCAATCGCCAAAAGTTCTGATGATCTACTAGCCATGGATCGGAGTTTCCGCCGATATGCGTTGCGAAACTAGTCCAGGCTGAATCTTGAGGGCTCGATTCAAAACCTGCCCTGACTGGATTAAGCTCAATATAGCGCTGACAGCGCAAGAAATAATCTGGGTCAATCAAAGAAGAGCGATAACGCCCCTCCCAAATAGTCCCCGACCGTTTGTGTTGTTGATTGAAGTACTGGGCATAACGCCTACCTAAAGACTGCATCGTTTTGGCCAGCGAATCTTCATCCTTTGGCGTTAGCAAGAGATGAACATGATTGGGCATTAATGCGAATGCATGAACTGCGCATCCAAATTGTTTGGCAGCCTCTCTTAACCATTGCAAGTAAATGCGACGATCCTCTTCACTAAAAAAGAGAACTTCACGATTATTACCACGCACCATGACATGCATTACCTGACCAGGTATTACAGTGCGCGCTTGCCGAGCCATGATGTGATCGAGTTATTGAAGTTCGCTTACGCCGCCAGCGTTAGAGAATTCAGGAATAAACCAATCTCCATCAACCTGAGTTACACCGCTAGGGACTTCACGACTTTCCTGAGGGACATCTCTTAAGGCAGTGCCCATGTAAGAAATCCACATTGGCAATGCAAGACCACCACCTGTCTCTCGGTCACCTAAGCTAGCGGGCTTATCAAAACCAATCCATGCAACTGCAACCACTTTAGGGTTATAACCGGCGAACCATGCATCATGGGATTCATTAGTTGTGCCAGTTTTACCGGCAATATCGTTACGACCTAACTTGGCTCTTGCCGATGCAGCAGTACCGCTCTTAGTCACTTCTTGCAACATGCTGTCCATCACAAAAGCTGTTCGGGCATCCAAGACTCTAGTGGCGTCCTCGCGTGCGCGAGTTGGTTTTGCCTCAAATAAAACCGCCCCTTTAGAGTCCACCATTTTGTCAATGAGGAATGGGTCGACTCGATAACCGCCATTAGCAAACACACTATAAGCCGAAGCCATTTGCAGAGGAGTCACTGATCCCGCACCCAGTGCCATAGTCAAGTATGGCGGATGCTTTTCAGGCTCAAATCCAAAGCGTTGAATATATTCTTGGGCATAGGATGGACCAATTGCACGAATGATTCGAACCGAAACCAAATTCTTCGATTTTGCTAAGGCATTACGTAAACGCATCATGCCGTCATATTTGCCATCGTAGTTCTTTGGCTCCCAAGCCTGACTGCCTGTTTCCATGCTGCCAATCGATAAAGGCGCATCATTTACTGCAGTGCTAGGAGAGAAACCTTTTTCGATTGCAGCAGCGTAGATAAAAGGCTTGAATGATGAGCCCGGTTGACGCAATGCTTGGGTGACATGGTTGAACTGATTACGGCGGAAATCAAAACCACCAACCAAGGAAAGAATCGCGCCCGTTTCGGCATTCATGGAAACAAAAGCTGCCTCTACCTGAGGCAGTTGCGCCAACTTCCAAATGCCACCATCTGATAGCAATCTCACAATCGCACCAGGACGTAAACGTTTTTTAGGTTGCGCGCTATCAGTTAATGACGCTGATGCTAATTTCAGACCATCACCTTTAATGGCAATCACATCGCCAGTTGATGTCATCACCTGCATCTCTTTAGGCTTTACATCCAGCACCACACCAGACTGCAAATCGTCTAATTGTGGATAAGCCAATAAAGCTTCATCAATTGCACGCTGCATCTTAAGAGGATCCTCAGGCAAGGTTATGAAACCCTCTGGTCCCCGATAAGCATGTCGCAAGTCATATTCAAATATGCCACGTCGCACGGCTTTGTAGGCGGCCTCTTGGTCGGTCTTCAAAATCGTGGTGTAAACATCAATACCCTGTGAGTAGATTGCTTCACCATACTGAGTAAAGAGCAATTGACGAACCATCTCCGCAGGGAAATCTGCCCGTACACTAAATTCATTGCCTAAGCCGCGAATGCGCAACTCCTCTGCCATTGCCTTTTGATAATCCTCTTGCGAGATATAAGACAAATCACGCATGCGCTGCAAAATGTATTCTTGACGAATTTTGGCGCGCCTGAAATTACTTACCGGGTTGTATGCTGAAGGCGCCTTAGGTAAGCCTGCCAACATGGCTGACTCTGCAATCGTGATGTCTTTTAACTCTTTACCAAAATAAATCTGCGCAGCACTTGAAAATCCGTAGGCTCTTTGTCCCAAGAAAATCTGATTCATATAGATCTCAAGAATCTTATCCTTGGTCAGTTGTGACTCAATTTCCCAAGACAAGAGGACTTCATAAATCTTGCGGCTAAATGTTTTTTCATTGCTTAAAAAGAAATTGCGCGCCACCTGCATAGTGATTGTGGAGGCCCCTTGAGAGAGATTGCCACGTAAATTTGTCAAAGCAGCCCTCAAGATGCCGACATAATCAACGCCACCATGAGAGTAAAAGCGATCATCCTCAATCGCTAACACTGCATTACGCATGCTTTGTGGAATTTCATTCAAGGGAATAACTTTGCGACGCTCCTCACCAAACTCACCGATCAAGACCTTATCAGCCGTATAAATACGCAGAGGTGTCTTCGGGTTGTAATCGGTTAATGCAGATATTTTGGGTAGATTAGGCTTGGCGATTAAAAATGCATATCCCATCAAAAGCGCCACCACAAAAGCAAAGACCACTCCCATGATGAGCAAAGCCTTAATTAAAGGATTGCTTGAAGAGTTTCGTGCCAAATGAGATTGGCCCCCATATTGACGAGGACGCCTGTCAGGCTGACGGGAAGTTCGCTGATTAATCGGCGGCTTGTCTTTTGGGGGGAGAGCCATATGACCAAATTATAGGGCGCTTAGTCAATTGTCCTAAAAGCAATAAAACCCACATTCTTTAAATTCTGGAAAGTGCGTTCTGATGCCAAATTAAGCCAAACCTGATAGTCATTCATTCTGAAGGCTTGAAGAATATGGGCATGCCAGCACGCCAAATTTCCCCCCAATCATTTGACCAAATCTTGAGTGATCTGGGTGATGATCCAGCAATCCCAGACCCCCATGGGATACGTAAATCAAGCGCCCCAAAAAATGTCGCTCCACCGGCTCCTAGCCAAAGTAATCCTCAGCCTATTTTTGGACTCCCGGGACAAATAGATTTACTTTCTCAAGCGAAAAAATTAGGTCTTTTTCTAAGCTTAGGGGTACTTTTACTAGCCCTCCTCATGGGCGGATTGATCACCTATAAATTCATTCAAGAGGATGGAAATACAGATTTAGAAGAATCTCAGCACCGCATATCAGCCCTGCAAAAGGAAGTGGGCTTAATACGAAAAGAACTGAATGAGGAAGTGGATATCCTATATGAAGAAATGGATAAATTAGAAGTGAGTATTCACTCATTAAAGGAGATCAAGCCCAATATCAAGGCGCTTGCAAGGCCTACGACCACTCCACATGAACAAGAAATCCGTCGGTGGCGTTATTTAGGCAGCAGCCAAATTGGGGGGATCCAACAAGCACTGTTTCATCTTGGTAAATCTCATACCCAATTTGCAAAAGAAGCATTGGTATTGGGTGAATGGCGCCTTTCTCATATTGAAAAGGATGCCGCCATTCTGAGTCATCCACAAGGCAAAACGATTGTGCTTAAACCGGTGAAAAGCGAATGAAACAAGCCCATAAAAAACTCTCTTCATTCTTCCTTTCTCTTGTCCTATTAGCACCCTTTTTTGTCAGCCCCTCCCTTGGCAATACCCCAAGCAAAAATCTTGCTCAAGAACCAGTAAGTCTTCACTTTTCTGAGATTGAGGTTTCCGAGCTTTTGCAGCTTTTAGCAAAGATGGGGAAAACCAATTTTTTACTCAGCGAGTCGATTAAAGGAAAGATTACTGTCAGCTTAAATAACACCCCTTGGCAAACAGCCCTTCACTCGATTATGGCTAGCAGGGGTCTTCGCCTGGTTCGGAATGGCGATATCTATTGGATTGGTCCTCATGCAGAAATCCAGGCGTTTCAAAAATATCGGCGTGAAGATGCGGCACTTCCTTTTGGTGGCGATCATGTGAATAGCCCGCGGCAAATCTTAATTGAAGCCCGCATTGTTGAGGCAGATGAGCGCTTTGCACGTGAGCTTGGCGTAAAGCTAGGCTCACAAGCCAATACTATAGGCGGCAATCCAGAGCAAACTTTGGTGAGCAACCTCGATTTGGCAGGCACCGGCCTCAATGGGTTTAGCCCCGCAACCATAGCAGCAACCCTAGTCTCCAAAAATGCACAGCGGCTCTTGCAGATAGAGCTCTCAGCACTTGAAACAGAGGGTCAAGGGAAAATTTTGTCTAATCCTCGCATCATGACTGGCGACCAAGTGAAAGCAACCATTGAACAAGGAACTGAGCTTCCCTATCAAACCACCTCCCAAAATGGCAGCAAGCTCCAATTTAGAAAGGCTAATTTACGCTTAGAGGTTCTTCCCAAAATTCATCCAGATGGAAAAATTTCGATGTTGGTTGGGATCAATAAAGACACTATAGGCATGAAAACAGAGCAGGGCTATGCCATTGACACTAAAAGCTTGAGCTCCGAGGTAACCGTTGAAAACGGTGGTACAGCCATTATTGGTGGAATTTTTCAAACTACCGAAAGGGAAGATGAGGTGAAAATTCCTTTGTTGGGTGATATCCCTCTTCTTGGCCACTTATTTCGTCATAAATCCAAATTACAAGACAAAACAGAGCTACTTGTCTTTCTAACACCCACCGTTCTAGACAAACCCTAATAAAATCGAGGGGTGAACTCTTCAACCAAGAATATTTTCCTCATCGGCCTTATGGGCGCGGGTAAGTCAACCGTAGGAAAAGTATTGGCCAAAAAATTAGGTCGTCGGTTTTTAGATGCAGACCATGTCATCGAAGAGCGTTGTGGGGTCAAGATACCCGTCATCTTCGAAATGGAAGGTGAAGAAGGTTTTCGAAAACGTGAAGCGCAAACAATTCGAGATGTCACTGCCGAAGAAAATATCATCCTAGCAACTGGTGGTGGCGCAGTCCTGTTGCCAGAAAATCGCAAAGCACTCAGTGAGCGTGGCACTGTCATTTATCTCCATGCTAACCCTATTGAACTATGGCATCGCACTAAAGGTGGTGAAGGACGGCCCCTGCTGAGAAGTGGTGATCCAAAAAAAATTCTAGAAAATTTATATTCCCTTCGTGATCCTCTGTATCGCGAAATCGCTGATCACATCATTGAAACTGGCAAGCCCAGCGTCAATCAATTGGTCAACACCTTAATCATGCAACTTGAACTTGCCTCCTAAAATGACGATGAAAACACTTGAAGTTGATCTCGGTAGTCGCAGCTATCCAATCTATATTGGCGCCAACCTGATTGATCAGCCTGCTTTATTTAGCGCATGTGAAAAAGCGACCTCTATTTATATTGTCACCAACACCACGGTTGCCCCACTCTATGCAGAGCGCCTTAGTAAAACCTTAAGCAGCTTTGGCAAACCCATCAGAACCATTGTGTTACCAGATGGCGAGTCATACAAGGATTGGAAAAATCTACAGCTCATTTTTGATGATCTTCTGAAATTTGGAGCCGATCGTCAAACGATGCTCATCGCTTTGGGCGGTGGCGTCATTGGGGATATGACTGGGTTTGCTGCAGCAAGTTTTATGCGAGGTGTACGGTTTATTCAGGTACCCACAACCCTGCTCTCTCAAGTAGATTCTTCGGTTGGTGGCAAGACCGGCATCAATCATCCGCTTGGAAAAAATATGATCGGGGCATTTCATCAACCGGTGGCAGTGGTTGCCGATTTAAATACTTTAAAGACTCTGCCCGCACGCGAACTGTCTGCAGGTTTAGCGGAAGTAGTAAAACATGGCGCTATTGCAGATGCTGCATTTTTGGACTGGATTGAATCTAATTCAGCTGGTTTATTGGCATGCGATACCGATGCTATGGCACATGCCGTCTTACGTTCTTGCGAAATTAAATCTGCCGTTGTCTCTGCAGACGAAAGAGAAGGCGGCATTCGTGCAACTCTGAACTTTGGTCATACTTTTGGCCACGCCATTGAAGCAGGCATGGGTTATGGTGAATGGCTACATGGTGAAGCAGTAGGTTGTGGCATGGTCATGGGTGCCGATCTATCTTGTCGCCTAAATCACATCAGCAAAGCAGAAGCGGAGCGCTTGACTAAAATCATCCAGTCAATGAACTTACCAATAGTGCCGCCAAAATTTGGAGCAGCTCGCTATATGGAGCTCATGCAGGTAGATAAAAAAACTGAAGGCGGCCAAATTCGTTATGTGCTTCTTGAAAAAATTGGCAAAGCCCAGATTAAGAGCGTGCCTGATGCACAAGTGTTAGAAACCTTAATCGCTACTGGTGCCGCCTAATTCAGCGACTTATTTTTTCTTCAACTCTATAGTGATTGCTTTGCCTGCTTGGGCAGTAGCAAATTGAGATAAATCATTCAGCAGCTCACGGCCCGTTTTAGTGTCAAGCCATAATGGTTGAGCCATGGTGCCTGCCCAGCGATAGTGATAGCCGCCTGATTTAGCCGCAACCCAAATCTCATGCAAAGGCGGCTGCGTATTGACCACAATGACGCTTTTGTCACGAAAACGAATATTGATGACATTACCGCCTTGGCGCTCAACGTCTAAATCGAGATCGAGCTCATCATCAGCAGCCTCCAAGGCCAATTCAATTGATTGCAATAAATGACTGCCCTGCTCATGAAATTGCTTATCGTCGATAGTTTCAATACTCAAATTATTTGGATTCATATCCGCGCCCTGCATGCTATATTCAATTATTCGTTTTAGAGACATTCATGATAGCGATTATTAATAGAGTCCTTGGCATTAGCCTTCTAATATCCCTTGCTGGATGTGGGGTTAGGGGACCTCTGATTTTGCCAATTATCCCCCCGGTTCCTCCAGCGCCTACTGCGCCTGAACCCAAAGGGATACTCTATCCACCTCAGGCTCCTGAAGCCGCACAAACTCCGGCAAGCAATGACAAGTAAAGTCCTTCCTCTTCCTAAATTATCTGGATTTACAGAGCGCAACGGTAACTGGTACGCCGAAGAAGTTCCTTTAGCAGACTTGGCAAACGAATTTGGTACCCCTCTCTATGTTTATAGTCGAAAAGCATTAACTGAGGCCTATCAAGCTTATGATCGCGCATGTCTTGATGCAAGCGGCAAGCGCCGAGCTCGCGTTCATTACGCCATGAAAGCCAACAGTAACTTAGCTGTAATCGATTGCTTTAAAAAATTGGGGGCTGGCTTTGACTTAGTCAGCGGCGGCGAATTAGCTCGTGCCTTAGCAGTCGGAGCCGACCCAAAAAGTCTTGTCTTTGCAGGCGTTGGAAAATCGGCTACAGAAATTGCTCAAGCATTAGAAGCTGGCGTCAAATGCATCAATGTCGAATCGATCGCCGAACTTCATCAGATCAATCGCGTAGCTACGAAGCTCAATTGCCGTGCACCGATTTCCTTACGTGTTAATCCCGACGTAGACGCACAAACCCATCCCTATATTTCCACTGGTCTTAAAGGAAATAAATTTGGTATTGGATATCACGAAGTATTAAAGACATATCGAGAGGCTGCACAACTATCGCAAATAGATGTGGTTGGCATCGATTGTCATATTGGTTCACAAATCACCACTACTGCGCCTTATTTGGATGCTCTCGATAAAGTCTTAGATTTAGTTGAGCATTTAAAAAAAGAAGGCATTGTGATTCACCATCTTGATTTAGGTGGCGGCCTAGGCATTGCGTACAGTGATGAAACGCCGCCAGATATTACTGAGTTCACGAATACTTTATTAAATCGTGTAGCCGAGAGAGGCTTTGGACATCTTGATGTTGTGCTAGAGCCTGGAAGATCCCTGGTGGGTAATGCTGGCGTTCTCCTCACTAGAGTGGAATACCTCAAACCCGGCGTTGAAAAAAACTTTTGTATTGTGGATGCCGCTATGACTGAGCTCATGCGCCCAGCCTTATATGAAGCGCATCATGGGATCGTGCCCGTACAAGCTAAGCCAGGCAAAGCAAGTACTTACGATGTCGTTGGTCCAGTTTGCGAATCCGGCGACTGGCTTGGAAGAGATCGTTCATTGGCAGTTGAAGAAGGGGATCTCTTGGCGATTCTGTCAGCGGGTGCTTATGGATTTGTGATGGCATCAAACTACAACACACGTCCTAAGCCAGCTGAAATTATGGTGGACGGAAAAAATGTTTACGTCATTCGCAAACGTGAAAATACCAAAGACTTGTTTGCAAGCGAGACAGTGTTACCAAAATAATGTATTGAATAGCCCAAGAAAAAACCCCGCTAAACCAGCGGGGTTTTTTTATCTTTTTATTTTTTTAGATTAACGCAGACCAGCCATGTAATCTGCCACTGCCTTCATCTCTTGATCTGAAAGCTTGGCAGCAATCATTGACATTTGACTACTATTTTTGCGTGTACCTTCACGGAAAGCCATTAGCTGGGCGCTAGAGTAGTCAGCCCATTGACCGCTTAACAAAGGATATTGATTTGGAATACCAGCGCCAGTAGGGCTATGGCAAGCAGCACAAGCTGGAACGCCCTTAGCAGCAATACCGCCGCGATAAATACTTTGACCCAACTGGATACTGTCTTTATTTTGAGCAACACCTAAAGAAGCTGGTTGAGCAGCCAAGTAAGCAGAAATATTGTTCATGTCTTGCTCAGTCAAAGTAGCAGACATACCCATCATGACTGGGTTTGCACGACTGCCCTCTTTAAAGTTCTTTAATTGCTTAGCTGTATATGCAGCATGCTGTGCTGATAATTTTGGCCATGTGCTTACTGCGCTCTGGCCTTTAGGGCCATGGCATGTAAGACAAGCAGTTACGCCGCGACTAGCATCCCCATTGGAATACAGTGCTTCACCTGCAGCTAGGTCTACCTTTGGCTTACCTGGCACGGCTGCTTTGGCATCAGCCATTGGAGCTGCCGGGGCAGGATCAGCCGCAAATGCAAGACCAGAAATGCTTGTTAGAGCGAAAATGGAGATAACCGCAAAACCAGCACGCAGGCTAGTTAATTTGGAGATTTGGGAGCTTTGACGCATTATGTTTACCTTGGCAAAAATTCCTAAAAGTGTTTGGGCCCTACATTTACAACCTTTTACCCAACACCATGAGATATTTCATGATTTTGCGTGATTTTACAATAGCTTCTCGACATGTCTAAACTCTTTCAAGCCCGATTCGCAACCACAGTCAATGACACCCATTGCCTGCCTGCCACCCCCCTTCGTGAGGTGGCTTTTGCTGGCCGCTCCAATGCCGGCAAATCCAGCGCCATTAACGTCCTTTGCAATCAAAAAAGGCTCGCTTTTGCTAGTAAGACCCCTGGTCGGACCCAACATATCAACTATTTCGGTCTTTTTGCCAAAGATGACCTTCTGGCTTATTTGGTCGACTTACCAGGCTATGGCTATGCTGCAGTCAACCATGAGACCAAATACCACTGGAATGCCCTCCTAAGCGATTATTTACAAGAGCGGGAGCAGCTGGTTGGAATGGTGCTCATTGTGGATGCTAGGCGGGGCATCACCGACCTAGATGAACAAATGATTGAATGGTTTGTGCCTACGGGCAAGCCCATCCATATATTGCTCAGCAAATGTGACAAACTGAACAAAAGCGAGTGCAAACATGCCCTGGAGGATGTCAGAAAGCAACTTCAGCAATATGATCCAGCGCTCCCTGACGGAACTGGAGACTCTAAGCAACTTACGGCACAATTATTCTCAAGCACCAAACGCATTGGTCTTGAAGAGGCTGATAATTTAATTATTAAGTGGTTATTTGAAGCAGAAACTCATGAAGATGAAATCACCAACTAATTCTTTGTTGCACTTTCCAGCACACCGCCCTCGTCGCATGCGCCGAGACGATTGGTCACGTCGCTTAATGCAAGAAAACCACCTCTCGGCTGGTGATTTAATTTATCCCGTATTTTTGCTCGAGGGTACAGGACAATCACAGGCGGTGGCATCAATGCCAGGCCTGAGTCGCGTTTCACTAGATCTTCTTTTGCCTGTTGCTCAAGAATGTGTTGATCTTGGCATTCCAGTGCTAGCGCTATTCCCCGTAATTGATGCTGCGTTAAAAACCCCAGATGGCAAAGAAGCTTTTAATCCCAATGGCCTGATTCCTACAGCTGTACGTGAACTTAAAAAACATTTTCCCACTTTAGGCATCATGACTGATGTGGCGCTTGACCCATATACAAGCCACGGTCAAGATGGTGTTCTCGATGATCAGGGTCGGATTCTGAATGATGAGACCACAGCGATTTTGGTACAGCAAGCTGTAGCTCAAGCAGAGGCTGGTGTTGATATTGTTGCACCATCAGACATGATGGATGGTCGTATCGGAAAAATTCGTGAAGCGCTTGAGCAAAAGAAACTTATTCACACGCGCATCATGGCTTATTCAGCTAAATATGCATCCGCATTTTATGGTCCATTCAGAGATGCAGTAGGTTCAGCCAAGAATCTGGGTAAGGCAGATAAAAAGACCTATCAAATGGACTACGCCAATACTGACGAGGCTTTGCGGGAGGTAGGTTTAGATATTAGCGAAGGTGCTGATATGGTGATGGTCAAGCCAGGCATGCCCTATTTAGATGTTGTTCGTCGCGTAAAAGAAGAGTTCAATTACCCTACTTACGCCTATCAAGTGAGCGGTGAATATGCCATGCTAAAAGCTGCTGCGCAAAATGGTTGGTTAGATCACGATGCAGTCATGATGGAATCTCTCATGGCCTTTAAACGTGCTGGTGCTAATGGCATTCTCACTTACTTTGCACTAGAAGCTGCGCGCTTACTCAAGGCAACTAAATAAGTTTCATTGCGACTCAGAAATCTTTTTGAGTCGCTCCATAAAACGTTGTGGCGGCATAAAGCCAATTACCCGTTGATCTTTCTGCTCTTGTGAATCTAAGTTAAAGATCAAGATACCAGGTGGCCCAAATAATCCAAAGCGCTTTAATAATGCCTGATTATCGGCGCTATTTTTAGTCACATCTGCTTGTATTAATACAAATTGCTTTAATTGTTTACTTACCTCAGGATTTGCAAAAGTACTGACTTCCATTTCTTTGCAACTGATACACCAGTCCGCATAAAAATCTAAGAGTACTAATTTTTTCTCTTCCTTGGCCTTTATTAATTGTGCATCTAGCTGTGCAGGTGACTGAATCACGATAAAACTAAGATCGCCTACCTGATGCACGCCCTGCCCGTTGGCTGCTTTTGTAGAACTTACGCCCTCATTTTTTTGTAGCAGGGGAGACGCAATCCAAGCTGCCGTTGCCACCAGCAAAACACCCAGGGTCCGTTGTAACCAAACCATCCAGATGCCAGTTGAGGGAATCAAAATGCGGGCCTCCACTGCAATTAATAACAATGGCAAGCCCATACCCAGCGCCATCACGAAAAGTAAACCGGCGCCCAAGCTCATTGAACCAGTTTGGGCAATAAACGCTAAAACCCCAGCCAATGGGGCAGTAATACAGGGGCTGGCTACCAAAGTAGAGATACCCCCTAAGGCAAATGCTCCAAACAGGTTTCCGCCCTGATGGCGCCCCGCTAGGCGATCAACATGCTGGTGCCATGATTGAGGCAATCTAAGGTCATACAAGCCGAATAAGCTGCCTGAGAGGGCTATTAGCAATAATGCAAAGGCAGCAAGAGCAAATGGGCTTTGTAGGGCTCTTTGAACACTGCCTCCAAGGGCTGCCATGAGCACGCCGGCCAAGGCATAGACCAAGGCCATACCCAAGACATATGCAAGGGCTAAAACACTAGCTCGCCCCTTAGAAACAGCTTTACCGCCTTGGGCACCAAAGATGACGCTCGATAAGATCGGAAGCATAGGCAATACGCAAGGCGTAAAGGCCAAAGCAAGACCCAAAATAAAGAAGGCTAAAAATAAATAGGTGGTAGAAGTGTTTTCTAAAAAGCGGCTGATGGCATTGACATCATCGCGCTCACGCCATAAATCAGTCAGACTAAATTCTGCTTGCTTAGATATTGCAGGAGATCCCTCCAATACCTCTGGTATAGGTGCTGCTTTTACACCAGGGCCAGTTAATAAAAATGGCAAGGTCATTGGCGGATAACAAATACCTGCTTCTGCACAACCCTGCAAAGTGACCTCTATATGCATTGGGCTACCGGCCTGAGGCTTAACCCCAAGAAGCACCATAAAAGGGGCTTTATAAACCTGCAGTTTCTTCTGAAAAGTTTCATCAAATTTCTCAATGCCCAATGGCAATGAAGGCTTGATACTACCTAACTTCCCGGCTTCGCTTCCCGCCTGAAATTTAAGAGACTCTTGATATATGTAGTAACCCTTTGCCGGCTGAAATTCGATTTCAATTTCATTAGAATTTTCAAGCCAAGTCGCCTCTACTCGAAACGCTTTTTCTGGCGGAAGAAAATCAGGCGCCGCAAATACTGACACCGATAACAGTGCCAGCACCAGCAAAATCTTTTTCAGAAATGATTGCATTCTCATGACTTCGAATTTACCTCAGACTCCACCCACTTGCCGTATTGCTTTTCATATTGCTCTGGAGAAAAAGCTAAAATTTCCGGTAAGGCATAAGGATGAGCACTTTGAAGAAATGCAGAAATCTCTGGCCACTGCGAATCTGTTGTCTTTGCCGATAACAAGACCTCTTGCTCTTCGCAAATCTTTCCTTCCCAGCGATAAATCGATTGAATGCCGCCCATAAGCTGCACACAAGCTGCTAAATTCTTCTCCACTAAGGCTCGAGCCAAGGCTTGAGCGGTCTCGACATTCGGAAAACTGGTCACCACCACCAAAAGCTTGCTGGGATTGATGGTAGTGGTAACCGAGTGGTTTTGAGACATTCTGTATTTATAACCTGATAAATGAAAAAAGCCAGACCGAAGCCTGGCTTTTTAAATTGCTAAGAGATTTAAGCCTCTTCAGCTACAGCTGCTGTTTCTTCAACTTCTGGACGATCAAGCAACTCTACCAAGGCCATTGGCGCGTTATCGCCATGACGGAAGCCAAACTTCAAAATACGAAGGTAGCCACCTGGACGAGTTGCATAACGTGGGCCCAGCTCTGTAAAGAGTTTGGTCACGATATCACGATCACGAGTGCGATTGAATGCCAAGCGACGGTTTGCTAAGTTATCTTTTTTACCCAGGGTAATCAAAGGCTCAACAACCATGCGCAATTCTTTAGCTTTTGGCAAAGTGGTTTTAATCACTTCGTGCTCCAAAAGAGAATTGGACATGTTGCGCAGCATCGCCAAGCGATGTGAAGATGTTCTATTTAGTTTGCGTAAGCCGTTTCCGTGACGCATGATGCTTCCTTTCTAATTATTTCTCGAGGTTAGCTGGAGGCCAGCTTTCGAGTTTCATGCCAAGACTCAAGCCACGAGCAGCCAATACATCTTTGATTTCATTCAAAGACTTACGACCCAAATTAGGCGTCTTCAACAATTCATTCTCTGTACGTTGAATCAAGTCACCAATGTAGTAAATGTTCTCAGCCTTCAAGCAGTTTGCAGAGCGAACTGTGAGCTCGAGATCATCAACCGGACGCATCAACATTGGATCAACCATTGAAGAGCGGCTTGGTGCAAGATCGCCAGAAACTTCGCTGCTTTCGAGGGCTGCGAATACTACTAACTGGTCAACCAAGATGCTAGCTGCTTGACGAATCGCCTCTTCAGGAGACAACACACCATTCGTTTCAATCGTCATTACCAAACGATCTAAGTCGGTACGTTGCTCAACACGAGCAGACTCAACTGCATAGCTAACACGGCTTACTGGACTGAATGAGGCATCCAATACGATGCGGCCAATGATCTTGGTCGTTTCGTCGTTGTATTGACGAACGTTACCTGGAACATAGCCACGTCCTTTTTCAACCTTGATCTGCATATCTAACTTGCCACCAGCAGACAAGTGAGCGATCACGTGATCAGGGTTAATGATTTCTACATCATGTGGCAAATCGATATCTTTTGCTGTAACAACACCAGGGCCTTCTTTACGCAAATTGATAGTGACTTCATCACGTGACTGCAACTTAAATACGATACCTTTGAGATTCAACAAGAGGTTAACTACGTCCTCTTGAACTCCATCCAATGTGGAGTACTCATGAACTACACCTGCAATTGCTACTTCAGTTGGCGCATAACCAACCATCGAGGACAAAAGTACACGACGTAATGCGTTTCCGAGTGTGTGGCCATAGCCACGCTCGAACGGCTCCATAACAACCTTAGCTTGGTTGGCGGTAAGCGCTTCAACAGAAATAATCTTTGGCTTGAGCAAATTTGTTTGCATATTTTTTCCTTGAGAGTGCCTAATTAGCGTGAATACAATTCGACGATCAAACTTTCATTAATTTCACCGCTAATATCTTCGCGGTCAGGCACTTGCTTAAATGTTCCTTCAAGCTTAGCTGCGTCAACTGAAACCCAAGTAACAGCTGCCATTTGCCCAACCAAGTTAAGTGATTCGGTAATACGGGCTTGCTTTTTCGCTTTTTCACGAATCGCAACAACGTCACCAGGCTTAACCTGAATAGATGGAATATTAACTGGGCTACCATTGAGCAAAATTGCGCAATGAGAAACCAGCTGACGTGCTTCAGCGCGTGTTGAACCAAAGCCCATGCGATAAACCACGTTGTCGAGACGTGACTCAAGCAACTGGAGCAATGTTTCACCGGTATTGCCCTTACGACGCTCAGCTTCTGCGAAGTAACGACGGAATTGACGCTCTAAAACGCCATAGATACGCTTAACCTTTTGCTTTTCACGCAATTGATTACCGTAATCAGATGTTCTTGAGCCAGATGTACGACCATGTTGACCAGGCTTAGTATCTAACTTGCACTTGTCTGACAGGGCGCGACGTGCGCTCTTTAAAAATAAGTCGGTACCTTCCCGACGTGCTAATTTGGCCTTAGGCCCTAAGTAACGTGCCACGATGCTTTCCTTTCTTTGCCGCAGTCTTACGACCGGCGGTGAGTTCACCCTTTAAATCAGGTGAACAGTGGGCTTTAATAAAAAACTACTAAAACTTGTAATACCTACTTCCTAGCTTAGATACGACGACGCTTAGGAGGACGGCAACCATTGTGTGGAACTGGAGTAACGTCTTGAATCTCAGTGATCTTGATGCCCAATGAATTCAATGCACGTACAGCGGACTCACGACCTGGGCCTGGGCCTTTGATCTGAACTTCCAAGTTCTTGATACCGCATTCAACGGCAGCTTTACCAGCAACTTCTGCAGCTACCTGAGCAGCAAAAGGTGTTGATTTGCGTGAACCTTTGAAACCCTGGCCGCCAGAAGTTGCCCATGAAAGCGCATTTCCTTGACGATCAGTGATCGTAATAATGGTGTTGTTAAAAGAAGCGTGAACGTGTGCAATACCGTCAGCAACGTTCTTCTTAACCTTCTTACGTGCGCGCTGTGAAGCGGCAGAAGCGGATTGTTGTTTTGCCATGTCAATAAACTTTCTTGATTATTTCTTGAGTTGCACACCAGACTTACGTGGGCCCTTGCGGGTGCGCGCGTTAGTCTTGGTACGTTGACCACGTACAGGCAAGCCCTTACGATGACGTACGCCACGGTAGCAACCTAAGTCCATCAAACGCTTGATGCTCATAGTTACTTCACGACGAAGGTCACCTTCGGTGATGAACTTACCTACTTCATCACGCAACTTTTCCAAGTCAGCGTCAGTAAGATCTTTTACTTTTTTGTCGATAGCAACACCTGTGGTTTTGCAAATTTTGTTAGCACGAGTTGTGCCAATGCCAAAAATCGCTGTCAAACCGATGACAGTGTGTTGATGATTTGGGATATTTACCCCAGCGATACGTGCCATGAGATTTCCTCTTAATTAACCAGATCAGCCTTGACGCTGCTTATGACGTGCATCTGAAGAACAGATCACACGCACAACACGTTTGCGCTTAATGATCTTGCAATTTCTGCAAATACACTTAACGGATGCTAAAACTTTCATAACTCACCTCTTAAAAATAGGTACTACTTAATCTTTACTTCGCGCGGAAAATAATTCTGGCTCTTGTCAGGTCGTAAGGAGTCATCTCCACCGTTACCTTGTCTCCCGGCAAGATTCGGATGTAATGCATCCGCATCTTTCCAGAAATATGGCCAAGAACTACATGTCCGTTTTCCAGCTTCACGCGAAACATCGCGTTCGGCAAATTCTCTACAACTTCTCCCGCCATCTGAATTACATCGTCTTTAGACATTCAGTTAAGCGCCCATCTTAAAGTTAGCTTTTTTCATCAAAGAGCCGTATTGCTGCTGCATGACAAATGACTGAACTTGAGCCATGAAATCCATTGCAACAACAACAATAATCAACAATGAAGTACCGCCGAAATAAAACGGCACGTTGTACTTCAAGACTAAAAATTCTGGTAACAAGCAAACCAAAACCATATAAATAGAACCTGCCAAGGTCAAACGCACCAAGATCTTATCGATGTAACGTGCTGTTTGATCTCCAGGACGAATACCAGGAACAAAAGCGCCGCTCTTCTTTAAGTTATCTGCAGTCTCACGGCTATTAAATACCAATGCGGTATAGAAGAAACAGAAGAAAATGATCGCTGCAGCATACAAAATGGTGTACACAGGCTGACCTGGGGCTAAAGTGGCAGCCAAGTCTTTAATAAATTTGCTGAACATATTGGTCGGCTCACCTGAAGTAAACCAGCCAGCAATCGTTGCAGGGAACAAAATAATTGAAGAAGCAAAGATTGGAGGAATTACGCCTGCCATGTTTAACTTCAATGGGAAGTAAGAAGACTGGCCGCCATATACCTTGTTACCAACCTGACGTTTTGCGTAGTTCACCAAGATACGACGTTGGCCGCGCTCTACAAACACCACAAAATAAGTTACTGCCACGCAAATGACTACGATGAGCATTGCAGAAATAATATTCATTGAGCCAGTACGCACCAACTCCAACAAGCTTGCTAATGCGCTTGGTAATCCAGAAACAATGCCGCCGAAAATAATGATAGAGATGCCATTACCCAAACCACGCTCAGTAATTTGCTCACCTAACCACATCAAGAACATTGTCCCAGTAACTAAAGTTACTACAGAGCTCAACTCGAACATTAAGCCTGGGTTAATCACCAAACCTGGCTGAGCTTGCAGTGCAACGGAAATACCCAATGCTTGGAAAGTTGCCAAAAATACTGTGCCGTAACGGGTGTACTGAGTAATCTTGCGTTGCCCGGCCTGGCCTTCTTTCTTCAAAGACTCTAAAGAAGGAACCACAATCGTCATCAACTGCATGATGATCGATGCAGAAATATAAGGCATGATTCCCAAGGCAAAAACGGTAAAGCGTGAAAGTGCACCGCCAGAGAACAAGTTAAACATTCCCAAGATACCGTCTTTTTGCCCAGCAAATAACTGTGCTAATTGATCAGGGTCGATACCAGGAACAGGGATATGCGCACCCAAACGGAACACGATCAAAGCCAACACCAGGAAAATCAAGCGTTGGCGTAATTCGCCAAACTTGCCTCCTGCTGCTGCAGTGCTTCCGTTAGTGGTAGGTGCTAATGCCATATTGACTAGTTAGACTTATTAAGCCAACTCAACTAATTTGCCACCAGCTGCTTCAATAGCTGCTTTTGCACCGGCAGTCGCTGTAATGCCTTTGAGGGTCACAGCAATCTTGAGTTCACCAGTTTTGATCACTTTGACTGCATTAATTTGCTCGCCAGCAAAGCCATGGGCCTTCAATACCAAGAGATCTACTTCTGGCAAGTTGATTTTTGCTAAATCGTTCAAAGTAATTTGACCAACGTGACGACGTGTCATAGACACGAAACCACGTTTTGGCAAACGACGGTACATAGGCATTTGACCGCCCTCGAATCCAACCTTGTGGAAACCACCGGAACGGGATTTTTGACCTTTGTGACCACGGCCAGCAGTTTTACCAAGACCGGAACCAATGCCGCGACCTACGCGACGACGGTTTTTCTTGGAGCCCTCTGCGGGTTTGAGTGTATTAAGTTGCATATTCTTCGCCTATTTACTTGCTAGTTATTAGCCAATGACTTTAACTAGATAAGAAACTTTATTAATCATGCCGCGAACAGCTGGTGTATCTTCCAATTCAGAAACTGAATTGATACGACCAAGGCCTAAGCCACGTACAGTTGCACGATGGCTTTCGCGTGTGCCGATCAAGCTGCGTACTAATTGCAGTTTGACTTTAGAGTTAGATGTTGTCATTTATAGATTCCTAATCTTTTGGTCTTAGCCGAGAATCTCTTCAACTGACTTACCGCGCTTGGCAGCAATCTCAGCAGGAGTACTCATCTTGCTCAAACCATCAATCGTTGCACGAACCAAGTTATAAGGGTTTGTAGAACCGAGTGATTTAGCAACTACGTTAGTTACACCCATTACGTCGAAAATTGCGCGCATTGGGCCGCCAGCAATAATTCCAGTACCGTCTTTAGCTGGAGAAATCAGAACGCGTGATGCGCCATGTTGGCCAGTAACCGTGTGTTGCAAAGTACCCTTACGCAAGGAAACTTTAATCATCTTGCGACGGGCCTCATCCATTGCTTTTTGAACAGCAACTGGAACTTCTTTGGATTTACCTTTACCCATACCGATACGACCATCGCCATCGCCAACTACAGTGAGTGCGGCGAAGCCGAGAATACGACCACCCTTAACCACTTTAGTTACGCGATTAACCGCGATCATCTTCTCGCGAAGACCATCATCACGCTCTTCGTTTTGCATCTTAGTTTGCATTTTTGCCATGTTTTTTCCTAAACCCTTTTAGAACTTCAGGCCGGCTTCACGCGCAGCTTCAGCTAAGGCCTTAATACGGCCGTGGTAACGATGACCGGAACGATCAAAAGCAACATCAACAATGCCTGCCTTAACAGCACGCTCAGCAACTAACTTGCCGATTTGTTTTGCCGCTTCAGCGTTGCCGCCGTTTTTGATCGCTTGGCGCAAATCTTTCTCCATTGTTGAAGCAGCTGCTACAACCTTGGTTCCGCATGGGCTATAAACCTGAGCAGAAATATGTGTATTGCTACGGATAACTGTTAAGCGATTTGCCAATGCTTCGGCAATGCGAATACGAGTCTGCCGAGCACGTCTTTGTCTGGATTCGTCTTTATTCATTTTCTAATCTCGCTTACTTCTTCTTGGTTTCTTTCAGATGCACAACTTCGTCAACGTAGCGAACGCCCTTGCCTTTATATGGCTCTGGTGAACGGTATGCGCGAACTTCAGCTGCGACCTGGCCAACTTGTTGCTTGTTGGAGCCTTTAATAATGATTTCAGTCTGTGTTGGAGTCTCAGCTTTTACACCTTTTGGCAGGTTGTAAATAATGTCATGTGAGAAACCTAACTGCAATTTCAATGTGTCACCTTGAGCAGCAGCACGGTAACCAACGCCTACCAAGCTGAGCTTGCGCTCAAAGCCAGCAGTTACGCCAACAACCATGTTGTTAACCAAAGCACGGGCTGTACCTGACTGAGCACCAGCCTCTGGTGAGTCGTTGTTTACAACAACTGTCAATACGCCATCTTCTTGTTTCAAACCAACAGAAGGGTGCAAGTTGTGTGTCAAAGTACCTAATGGACCTTTAACAGTAATGTTTGCACCGTTGATGCTGATCTCAGCTCCCTTAGGAACTGGAATTGGTGATTTACCTACGCGGGACATCTTTCTCTCCTTAGGCTACGTAGCAAATAACTTCGCCGCCCACGCCTGTTGCACGTGCTTTACGGTCTGTCATTACGCCTTGAGGGGTTGAAATAATTGCAATGCCCAAGCCATTCATTACTTCTGGGATGTCATGACGACCTTTATAGATACGTAGACTTGGTGTTGAAACACGGTCGATACGCTCAATAACAGGACGGCCTGCATAGTATTTGAGATCAATGTGGAGCACTGGCTTAGCTGCTTCACCTTTGATTTCGAAACTTTCGATATAGCCTTCGTCTTGCAAAACTTTTGCGATGGCTACTTTAACTTTTGACGACGGCATCAAGACTACGGGTTTCTGCACTGCTTGCGCATTGCGGATCCTTGTCAACATGTCGGCGATTGGATCGCTGATACTCATGAGTTCTCCTAATTCTTTCGCCGCTTACCAGCTGGCCTTGGTTAAACCGGGGATTTCGCCACGGAAGGCGATTTCACGAATCTTGCTACGAGCCAAACCGAATTTACGGAATGTGCCACGTGGGCGACCGGTTAATGAACAACGATTTCTTTGACGAATCGGGCTTGCGTTACGTGGAAGTGCCTGTAGCTTCAAGCGAGCTTCATAGCGCTCTTCATCGCTGCGTGATTGATCAGCAATGATCGCTTTGAGTTCGGCACGCTTAACAGCGTACTTCTCTACAGTTTTTGCGCGCTTATTCTCGCGCTCAATCAGGGATAGTTTTGCCACGTTAGCCTCTTAATTGCGGAAAGGGAATTTGAATGCTGCCAACAAAGCTTTTGCTTCTTCGTCGGTTTTAGCAGTCGTCGTAATACTGATATTGAGACCACGGAGGGCATCAATCTTGTCGTATTCGATTTCAGGGAAAATGATCTGTTCTTTAACGCCGATGTTGTAATTACCACGGCCGTCAAATGCCTTACCAGAAATGCCGCGGAAGTCGCGTACGCGTGGCAATGCAACAGTAACGAAACGGTCCAAGAATTCGTACATGCGTGCACCACGCAATGTCACCATGGCACCAATTGGGTAACCTTGACGAATCTTGAAACCAGCAATCGCTTTTTTAGCTTTAGTTACCACTGGCTTTTGACCGGCAACTTTAGTTAAATCACCAACTGCATTTTCGATAATCTTCTTGTCGTTCACTGCATCACCCAAGCCCATGTTCAGGGTTACCTTGGTGATACGTGGAACTTCCATTACAGATTTGTAACCAAACTTGGCGATCAAATCTGCAACAACTTTAGCTTGATAGTGTTCTTGAAAACGTGTGCTCATAATTTCTCCGTGCCCCTTATGCGCTTAATGTTGCGCCAGTGGTTTTGAGGAAACGCTGTTTTTTACCGTCAACGAGTTTGATACCAACACGTGATGGTTTGCCGTTACCGTCAACCACAGCCACATTAGAAATGTGAACAGGCATCGTCTTGTCAATCATGCCGCCGGTTACACCAGCAGCTGGGTTTGGCTTAACGCTCTTTTTATAAATATTTACGCCTTCGATCACTAACTTGTTCTCGAGAACGGCCGTAACTGTTCCTTGCTTGCCCTTATCGCGGCCAGTCAACAGAACTACGGAATCACCTTTACGAATTTTTTTCATATCAGCCTCTTAAATCACTTCGGGGGCGAGAGAAACGATCTTCATGAACTTCTCAGTACGCAATTCGCGTGTAACTGGTCCGAAGATACGTGTGCCAATTGGCTCTAACTTAGCGTTGAGCAATACCGCAGCGTTTGCATCGAACTTAATCAATGAACCGTCTGGACGGCGAACACCCTTAGCTGTTCTTACAACAACAGCATTATAAATATCACCTTTTTTTACACGGCCACGTGGAGCAGCTGACTTAACGCTGACTTTGATGACATCACCGATACTGGCGTAACGACGCTTAGAGCCGCCCAATACCTTGATGCACAAAACTTCACTGGCGCCTGTGTTATCGGCGACCTGTAATCTACTTTCGGTTTGTATCATTTCTAATCCCCAACTTATTGGCCAAAGGCAAACAGTCTTGGTTCCGTCTATGGGTTTTAACGAAAGCTAAAACCCGGAATTAATGAAAAACACTGCTTCTCCAATAAAACCAGAGAAGCCTTCTATTCTACTACGTAAAACAGGGATTTGGGAAGAAACTTCGCCAAAATCCCCTAAAAATGCCTTAAATACCCTTTGAAGCCTCTACTAAACGGGTCACAACCCAAGATTTAGTACGTGAAATTGGCTTAGATTCAGCAATTTCAACGGTATCGCCCATCTTGTATGTGCCAGCTTCGTCATGAGCGTGGTACTTTTTGGACTGGCCAACATACTTACCAATCACAGGATGCTTCACTTGACGCTCAACTAAGACCGTCACAGTTTTTTGCATTTTGTCGCTAACAACACGGCCCACGAGGGTGCGGCGCAAGGGTTTAGATAATTCTGTCATATCCCTTTTTCCTTATTTCTGTGCAGTCTTTTGGGCAATAAAAGTCTTCACACGAGCGATGTCGCGCTTAGTTTTACCCAATTGGCTGGTATTTGTGAGTTGCTGAGTGCCCTTTTGCATACGGAGCTTAAAGTTTGTCTTTAAGAGCTCTGTCAATTCTGCATTTAAGCCAGTCAGATCTTTAGCTGCTAATTCTTTATTTTTCATAATCTCTATCCCGATCAACCTAAGTGGCGAATCACGAATGTAGTCTGCAAAGGCAACTTAGCGGCAGCAAGCTTGAAAGCTTCGCGCGCCAAAGTCTCATCCACACCATCCATCTCGTAAAGTACTTTGCCTGGTTGAATTTCAGCTACGTAGTACTCTGGATTACCTTTACCGTTACCCATACGTACTTCAGCAGGTTTTTGTGAAATTGGCTTATCTGGGAAAATACGAATCCAAATACGGCCACCACGTTTAATGTGACGGGTCATTGCGCGACGTGCTGACTCGATTTGACGAGCAGTTAAACGACCGCGGCCAACGGCCTTCAATCCAAAGTCACCAAAGGCAACAGAACTACCGCGTGTTGCCACGCCAGTGTTACGGCCCTTTTGTTCCTTACGATACTTGCGACGCTTTGGTTGTAGCATGCTTACTCTCCTGACTTCTGCGTATCTGCGGCAGGTGCTTCAACCTTGCGCACACGCTTTACTGCTGGCTTAGCAGCAACTAATGGCTTGTCGGTAGCAGCGGCTGGTTTACGAGCAGCTGTTTTGCTTGGAGCACGACGAGTTTTCTTTTCTTCGGCAGCTGGTTCAGCACTTGGAGCAGCCACTTGAGCTTCTGCACCACGGCCTAATGTATCGCCTTTGTAAACCCAAACTTTTACACCGATGATGCCGTATGTTGTTTCTGCTTCAGATGTAGCGTAATCAATGTCAGCCTTCAATGTATGAAGTGGAACACGACCTTCACGGTACCACTCGCGACGAGCAATCTCTGCACCATTCAAACGACCTGAAGACATAATTTTGATGCCTTGTGCGCCAAGACGCATTGCGCTTTGCATTGCACGCTTCATAGCGCGACGGAACATAATGCGCTTCTCTAACTGTTGAGTAATAGAGTCAGCGATTAATTGCGCATCAACTTCTGGCTTACGAATTTCTTCGATGTTTACGTGAACTGGAACACCCATACGCTTTTGTAATTCACGACGGAGAACTTCAATGTCTTCGCCTTTTTTACCAATTACAACGCCTGGACGTGAGCTGTAAATAGTAATACGTGCATTCTTAGCAGGACGCTCGATCACAACTTTACTTACAGATGCATTCTTTAACTTCTTCTTCAAATAGCTACGGACATCAACGTCCTCTTTCAGCATCTTTGCGAAGTCAGTATTGTTTGCATACCAACGTGATGTCCAATTCTTCGTTACCGCGAGTCGGAATCCGGTGGGGTTAATCTTTTGGCCCATATCTTTCCTTAGTTACTCAAGGTCACGCTAATGTGACAAGTTTGTTTTTCGATTTGATTGCCACGACCCTTAGCGCGTGCAGTGAAGCGCTTCAAGGAAGTACCTTTATCAACGATTACCGCTGATACCTTAAGCTCATCAATGTCAGCACCTTTATTGTGTTCAGCATTTGCAATCGCTGATTCAACTACTTTCTTCACAATAAAAGCAGCTTTCTTAGGGCTGAATTGCAAAATATTTAGTGCGCGAGCAATCGGCAAGCCACGAATTTGATCAGCGACCAAACGTGTCTTTTGTGCAGAAATGCGGGCACCCTTGTGAATAGCTTTAACTTCCATCATCATCCCCTTACTTCTTCGTTACTTTCTTGTCAGCAGCGTGACCTTTGAAAGTACGGGTCAAGGCAAATTCGCCTAACTTATGACCCACCATGTTTTCTGATACATAAACCGGAACGTGCTGACGACCGTTATGAACAGCAATTGTCAGACCAATAAAGTCTGGAAGAATTGTTGAACGGCGTGACCAAGTTTTAATCGGCTTCTTGTCTTTGTTGGCTTGTGCGACTTCAACCTTGTTTACCAAGCTGGCTTCGCAAAATGGGCCTTTTTTAGCTGAACGTGTCATATCTATTTTTCCTTAATCGCTTAGCGCTTTTGACGGCGTTGAACGATCATCGATGTTGTACGCTTGTTACGACGTGTACGATAACCTTTGGTTGGAGTACCCCATGGAGATACTGGTACACGGCCTTCGCCAGTTTTACCTTCACCACCACCATGTGGGTGATCTACTGGGTTCATTGCCACACCGCGAACGGTTGGGCGAATACCACGCCAGCGATTTGCACCTGCTTTACCAATCACACGCAAGCTGTGCTCTTCATTACCAACTTCACCAATAGTGGCACGGCACTCAATCAGAACACGGCGAACTTCACCTGAGCGCAAACGCACTTGAGCGTATACGCCTTCACGAGCCAACAATACTGCTGAACCACCAGCAGAACGTGCAACTTGCGCACCTTTGCCTGGCATGATTTCTACGCAGTGAATTGTGCTACCAACTGGAATGTTGCGAATTGGTAAGTTGTTACCAGACTTGATCGGCGCTTCTGAACCGCTCATCAGAGATTGGCCAACAGTCATACCTTTAGCAGCAGGAATATAGCGACGCTCACCATCAGCAAACACAATCAATGCAATATTTGCACTGCGGTTTGGATCGTATTCCAAGCGTTCTACTTTTGCTGGAATACCATCTTTATCGTTGCGTTTAAAGTCAACAACACGATAGTGATGCTTATGACCACCACCTTTATGACGGGTAGTGATGTGACCGTTGTTGTTACGGCCTGCTTTTTGAAATTGTGGCTCGAGCAATGGTGCAAAAGGCTTGCCTTTATGGAGGTCAGGATTGACCACCTTGACCATTGAGCGACGACCTGGTGAGGTCGGTTTTGTTTTCATCAAAGGCATGATTAATTCGCCTCCGCTTCAAAGTTAATTTCTTGACCTGGCTTCAAATTCACATAGGCCTTCTTAGTATGGTCACGACGACCCTCAAAACGGCCATAGCGCTTAGGCTTACCTTTTTGATTCACGATTTGAACAGAGTCAACTTGCACTTTGAAGAGCAATTCAACTGCTTGTTTTACATCGAGCTTGTTAGCATCGCGAGCAACTTGGAAAACTACTTGTTCGTTTTTCTCTGCAACCATAGTGGCTTTTTCAGAGATAACCGGCCCAAGCAGAACCTTCATCAGGTTGTGATCGTTTTTACGGACTTGGCTCATTTCAGCAACTCCTCAATTTTTGCGATCGCAGCTTTGCTTACCAATACCTTTTTGTATTGAACCAAAGCCAATGGATCAGCGTGCTGTGGCTCACATACAGCAACCTTATGCAAGTTACGTGACGCCAAATACAAATTCTCGCTAACCTGATCAACAATGATCAAGACTGAATCCAAGCCCATCGCTTTAACTTTGTCAGCCAAAACTTTAGTCTTTGGAGCGTCAAGAGAAAATTGATCAACTACATTCAAACGACCTTCGCGTGCCAACTGAGACAAAATTGATCTCATACCAGCGCGGTACATTTTCTTGTTTACTTTTTGGCTGAAATTCTCTTCTGGAGAATTCGGGAATATACGACCACCTCCACGCCACAGCGGGGAAGAGCTCATACCAGCACGTGCACGACCAGTACCTTTTTGACGCCAAGGTTTCTTGGTTGTGTGATTAACTTGCTCACGGTCTTTTTGTGCACGGTTACCGCTGCGTGCATTTGCTTGGTAAGCCACCACAACTTGGTGTACCAATGCTTCGTTATATTCGCGCTCGAATACTTCTGGTGAAGCTTGTACGCCTGCACCTAAAGTACCGTTGTCTTGGAGAAGCTTAAGTTCCATATTCGCTCTCCTTATTTCTTCTTCAACGGTGTCTTCACCGCTGGAGTAACAATAACTTTACCGCCTGGGGCACCTGGAATAGCGCCTTTAACCATGATGAGATTACGTTCTGCATCAATGCGTGCGATGACTAAATTTTGAACTGTTTTGGTAACGTCACCCAAGTGACCAGTCATGCGCTTACCAGGGAAAACACGACCTGGATCTTGCGCCATACCGATAGAGCCTGGTACGTTATGTGATCGTGAGTTACCGTGGGATGCGCGACCAGAAGCGAAGTGATACCGCTTAATGGTACCGGCGTAACCTTTACCAATCGATACGCCTTGAACGTCCACCTTTTGACCAGCTGTAAAAGCAGTTTCAGCAGGAATAACTTGTCCTGGTGTCATTTCTGCGATTTTTGCTGCGTCTATTCTGAATTCGTTGAGACCATTACCAGCCATTACACCTGCTTTGGCGAAGTGACCGGCCATTGCTTTGGTAACGCGAGTAGCTCTACGTGTGCCATGTGCTAACTGGATAGCATCATAGCCATCAGTTGCCTGGGTCTTGATTTGAGCGATTCTGTTATCGCTCACGTCAATTACGGTTACAGGGATTGAATCCCCTTCGTCCGTAAATAGACGGGTCATGCCGACCTTGCGGCCGATTAAGCCTAAGCTCATATTCATGCTCCACGCCGACTTCGATTGGTCGGCAAAATTAATTTAAGTGATTTACAAGTAAAAGTACTTCTAAATCAATAACTTACAACGTTTTTAATGCTGATAAACCCATAGAATTCACCCAAATAATTGAGCGAAGCCTTAGATTCTATCCCGAAATACCAGTCTTGACAAGCAAAAAGACCGGAAACAACAAATTACTGCAACTTAATTTCGACGTCTACACCTGCTGGAAGGTCTAATTTCATCAAGGCATCAACAGTTTTCTCTGTAGGATCAACAATATCCATCAAACGGAGATGGGTACGGATCTCTAATTGATCGCGCGATGTCTTGTTCACGTGTGGTGAACGCAGGATATCAAAACGCTCAATACGAGTTGGCAAAGGTACTGGACCTCTAACAACTGCACCAGTGCGCTTGGCTGTATCTACGATTTCAGCAGCAGACTGGTCGATTAAACGGTAATCAAATGCTTTAAGGCGAATACGAATTTTTTGGTTTTGCATATTAATTCCAAAGAGCGGTGTGGTGCTGCCACGTTATACATCTAAAGAGCACGGTGACATCAGCAGCACTGATGTCACCGGTTAGCAAACCGCTAAATATTTTTACTTCTACTACTTAAGCCAAAATCTTTGCAACCACGCCGGCGCCAACAGTACGGCCACCTTCACGGATCGCAAAACGTAAACCTTCTTCCATCGCGATTGGCGCGATGAGTTTGACAGTAATGGTGACGTTATCGCCAGGCATTACCATCTCTTTGTCTTTTGGCAACTCGATTGAACCAGTTACGTCCGTAGTACGGAAGTAAAACTGTGGACGATAGTTGTTAAAGAACGGAGTATGACGACCACCTTCATCTTTACCCAAGATGTAAACCTCGGCTGTAAAGTGAGTATGTGGAGTGATAGAACCTGGCTTAGCCAATACTTGGCCACGCTCAACTTCTTCACGTTTTGTACCGCGCAATAAGATACCAACGTTATCGCCTGCTTGACCTTGGTCGAGCAATTTGCGGAACATTTCAACACCAGTACAAGTTGTCTTGAGTGTTGGCTTGATACCGATAATTTCAATCTCTTCGCCAACCTTAACGATACCGCGCTCGATACGACCTGTCACTACAGTACCGCGACCAGAGATAGAGAACACGTCTTCTACTGGCATCAAGAACGCACCGTCAATCGCACGCTCTGGAGTTGGGATGTAGGTGTCTAATGCTTCAGCCAATTTCATGATGGCTTCTTTACCCAATGGGCCTTCGTCGCCTTCAAGAGCTAACTTAGCAGAACCTTGAATGATTGGTGTGTCATCGCCTGGGAAGTCATACTTAGATAGAAGTTCACGAACTTCCATTTCAACTAACTCGAGCAATTCAGCGTCATCAACCATGTCGCACTTGTTGAGGAACACCACGATGTAAGGAACACCAACTTGGCGTGCCAAGAGGATGTGCTCACGCGTTTGTGGCATTGGGCCGTCAGCAGCAGAGCAAACTAAGATTGCGCCGTCCATCTGAGCAGCACCAGTAATCATGTTCTTAACGTAGTCAGCATGTCCTGGGCAATCCACGTGAGCGTAGTGACGATTTGCAGTCTCATACTCAACGTGCGCAGTATTAATCGTAATACCACGTGCTTTTTCTTCAGGAGCAGCATCGATCTGATCGTATGCTTTTGCTTCGCCACCGAATGCTTTTGAGAGCACGGTTGCAATTGCAGCTGTTAGTGTGGTTTTACCGTGGTCAACGTGACCGATGGTGCCTACGTTTACGTGCGGTTTTGTCCGCTCGAACTTTTCTTTTGCCATTTTTGTCTGCTTTCTTTAGCTAGTCAATATTCAAAATTAATGTGGATAAATTACTTCGCTTTAGCAGCCATAACTGCTTCAGCAACGTTCTTAGGTGCTTCGGAATAATGCTTAAATTCCATGGTGTAGGTAGCGCGACCTTGGGTCAACGAGCGCAAGCCAGTTGAGTAACCAAACATCTCTGCCAATGGCACTTCAGCACGAACGATCTTGCCGCCGCCTGGAATGTCATCCATACCTTGCAAAATACCGCGACGTGATGAGAGGTCGCCCATTACGTTACCCATGAAATCTTCTGGAGTTTCAACTTCAACAGCCATCATCGGCTCAAGCAATACTGGAGACGCTTTGCGCATACCGTCTTTGAACGCCATCGAGCCCGCCATCTTAAATGCGTTTTCGTTAGAGTCAACATCATGGTATGAACCGAAGAACAATGTTGCTTTGATATCTACAACTGGATAGCCAGCCAAAATACCGGAATTCAAGGTTTCAATTATTCCTTTTTCTACTGCAGGAATGTATTCACGAGGAACTACACCACCCTTAATAGCGTCAACGAATTCAAAACCTTTGCCTGGAGCTTGTGGTTCAAGCTTGAGTACAACGTGGCCATACTGACCACGACCGCCAGACTGCTTAACGAATTTACCTTCGATCTCTTCGCAAACCTTACGAATGGTTTCGCGATAAGCAACTTGTGGCTTACCAACAGTAGCTTCAACGCTGAATTCACGCTTCATACGGTCAACCAAAATTTCCAAATGGAGCTCGCCCATACCGGAAATAATCGTTTGACCTGATTCTTCATCAGTCTTCACGCGGAAAGAAGGATCTTCTTGTGCCAAGCGATTCAAAGCAAGGCCCATTTTTTCTTGGTCAGCTTTTGTCTTTGGCTCAACTGCTTGAGAAATCACTGGCTCTGGGAATACCATGCGCTCCAAAATCACGATGCTATCTGGATCACATAAGGTTTCACCGGTAGTAGCGTCCTTCAGACCAACTGCAGCAGCGATATCACCCGCATAAACTTCTTTAATTTCTTCACGTTGATTTGCATGCATCTGTAACAAACGGCCAACACGCTCTTTCTTGCCCTTAATTGGGTTGTAGATAGTGTCGCCAGACTTCATTACGCCTGAGTAAACACGGAAGAAGATGAGCTGGCCAACAAACGGGTCCGTCATGATCTTAAATGCCAATGCAGAAAACTTAGCATTGTCAGATGCTTCACGAGTTGCAGGTGTACCGTCTTCCAATTCACAAGGAACTGGTGGAACATCTAAAGGTGATGGCAATAATTCAACTACAGCATCCAACATCGCCTGAACGCCTTTGTTTTTAAATGCAGTTCCGCACAACATTGGAACGATTTCATTGGCGATAGTGCGCTGACGCAATGCAGCTTTAATTTCATCTTCAGTCAAGCCTTCGCCGCCGAGATATTTTTCCATCAGCTCTTCAGAACTCTCTGCAGCAGCTTCGAGCATCTTCTCGCGCCACTCTTCTGCAGATGCTTGCAATTCAGCAGGAATGTCTTCGTAGGTAAATTTAGTACCTTGTGAAGCCTCATCCCAGTAAATCGCTTTCATTTTTACCAAATCCACAACGCCTTTGAAGTTTTCTTCAGCACCGATTGGAATTTGAATCAAGATTGGATTTGCTTTAAGGCGAGTCTTCATTTGGTCATAGACCTTGAAGAAGTTTGCGCCAGTACGGTCCATCTTGTTAACGAATGCTAAACGTGGAACTTGATACTTGTTAGCTTGACGCCAAACAGTTTCAGATTGTGGCTGTACACCACCTACCGCACAGTAAACCATGCAAGCGCCATCCAAAACGCGCATAGAACGCTCAACTTCAATAGTGAAGTCTACGTGTCCTGGAGTATCAATAATGTTGATGCGGTGCTCTGGGAAATTACCAGCCATACCCTTCCAGAACGTAGTAGTAGCAGCAGAAGTAATCGTGATACCACGCTCTTGCTCTTGCTCCATCCAGTCCATGGTTGCTGCGCCATCATGTACTTCACCAATTTTGTGATTAACACCGGTGTAGAACAAAACGCGTTCTGTTGTTGTTGTCTTACCTGCGTCAATGTGCGCAGAAATACCGATATTGCGGTATTTGTCGATAGGGGTTTTACGTGCCACTGTTGGTGCCTTTTCTTTACTATTTGATTAGAAGCGGAAATGTGAGAAAGCTTTGTTAGCTTCTGCCATACGGTGAACTTCTTCACGCTTCTTCATTGCGCCGCCACGACCTTCAGCGGCTTCTAATAATTCGTTGGCCAAACGTTGAGCCATAGATTTTTCACCGCGCTTTTTAGCGGCTTCGCGCACCCAGCGCATTGCCAAAGCTGAACGGCGTGATGGGCGAACTTCAACAGGAACCTGGTAGTTAGCGCCACCAACACGACGGCTCTTCACCTCAACCATTGGCTTAACGTTGCCCATAGCTGTTGAGAAAACTTCGAGTGGTTCTTTGTTTGCTTTTTTCTCGATGTGATCAAAGGCACCGTAAACGATACGCTCTGCAACCGATTTCTTGCCGTCCAACATCAGGACGTTCATGAATTTAGCTACTTCTACATTGCCGAATTTTGGATCCGGCAAAATTTCCCGTTTGGGAACTTCACGACGACGTGGCATAACTACTCCTTCAGTTCAGTTAGGGGTGGCCCACACGGATCACCCACTCCAGTTGTCCTACTATCTAAGAAGATTCTTAGACGGAACAACCACTTACTTGTCTTTTGAGTCTGACAAACAATGACTTAATACAAAAACTGCTACCGCTTAATTCTTAAAAATTAAGCAGCTTTCTTAGCGCGCTTCGCACCGTACTTGGAACGTGATTGCTTACGGTCTTTAACACCTTGCAAGTCAAGTGAGCCACGAACGATGTGGTAACGAACACCTGGCAAATCCTTTACACGACCACCACGAATCAACACAACTGAGTGCTCCTGGAGGTTATGGCCTTCACCACCAATGTATGAAATGACTTCAAAACCATTGGTTAAGCGAACTTTGGCTACTTTACGAAGCGCAGAGTTAGGCTTTTTAGGAGTGGTTGTGTACACACGTGTACATACACCGCGGCGCTGCGGGCTGTTTTGCATCGCAGGGCTCTTGCTTTTAACGGTAAGCTTTGCTCTTGGCTTGCGTATTAATTGATTAATTGTTGGCATAAAATAGCTCGGTTAGTACTTCTTTGTTGCTTTCTTCAAGAAAATCAATGACTTAGAGAATTTCCAGGTCAAAAAGACCCTCTTCTGAATCAGTAGAACTCTGCATTCTAGCTTGGCCAGCCTTTTCCGTCAACCAAATGGGGAAAAAACTGGCCATTTCTGGCCAGAATTGCCAAATTAGCTTGGATCAGCCTCCCCAGTAGGAGCAACGACTTCAGCCTCGATTTCTACAGGCATATTGGCCATTGCTTCCTCTTCGGCGGCAATCATTTGAGCGCGATCACGCTCGAATTGCTCTCTGACCTTGCGTGCACGGCGATAAGACAAGCCAGTACCAGCAGGGATCAGACGACCAATAATGACGTTTTCCTTGAGGCCACGGAGTGTATCGGTCTTGCCCATAATGGCGGCTTCGGTCAATACACGGGTGGTTTCTTGGAAAGAAGCCGCTGAAATGAAGCTGTCGGTCGACAAGGATGCCTTAGTAATACCTAGCAACACGTTATCGAACTGAGCTGGGTGCTTACCTTGGGCGATCACTGCATCGTTAGCGTCATACAACTTAGAACGCTCAACTTGCTCACCAGTGATGAAGGATGTATCGCCTGGATCAGTTACCTGAACACGACGCAACATCTGACGCACGATCACTTCAATGTGCTTGTCATTAATCTTCACACCCTGGAGACGATAAACGTCTTGAACTTCGTCAACGATGTAGATAGCCAACTCTTCGATGCCTTTGAGTGTCAAGATGTCATGAGGATCAGCAGGGCCTTCCACAATCATCTCGCCCTTGTTCACAACTTGACCATCATGAACGAGAACTTGCTTCTCTTTAGGAATCAAGAATTCATTAGCTTCGCCATCCATATCGGTAATGACCAAACGTTGTTTACCTTTGGTTTCTTTACCGAAGGAAACTGTTCCAGTAACTTTCGCCAATACTGCTGCATCTTTTGGAGAGCGTGCTTCGAACAGTTCTGCAACGCGCGGCAAACCACCAGTAATATCGCGAGTCTTCTGTGATTCGATTGGAATACGTGCCAATACTTCACCAACTTCGACCTTCTGACCATCCTTAACAGTAATCAAAGCACCTACCTGGAGACCAATGTTTACTGGGTGATCAGTACCGGCGATCATCACTTCATTACCCTTTTCATCAA
Source organism: Polynucleobacter sp. 15G-AUS-farblos (assembly GCF_018882445.1). GTDB lineage: Bacteria > Pseudomonadota > Gammaproteobacteria > Burkholderiales > Burkholderiaceae > Polynucleobacter. Next base: position 266,100 of record NZ_JACVOM010000004.1, read on the forward strand.
CCAAGTTGATCATCGGGCGAACGCCTTTGCTAGCTGCAGAGCGACGCTTACCATCAATTACCACCAAAGTGGAAAGACCGGTAACTTCGTCAACCTGCTTAGCAACAGTCACGCCTTCTTCGACGTTATCGAAGCGAGCGACACCAGCGTACTCAGAAATAATCGGACGTGTTAATGGATCCCATGTTGCTAAGCTTGCGCCAGCCTTAACTGCTGCATCTTCTTTTAACAAGAGGGTTGCGCCGTAAGGAACTTTATGACGCTCACGCTCACGACCATTCTCATCAACGATCAAGGCTTCGCCAGAACGTGAAATCACGATCTGCTCACCCTTCGCGTTCTTCACAACACGCATCGTGCCGGAGAACTTCAAAGCACCGTTAGATTTGGCTTCAATATTGCTTGCAACCAAAGCACGTGACGCTGCACCACCAATGTGGAAGGTACGCATAGTCAACTGTGTGCCTGGCTCACCGATGGACTGAGCAGCGATAACACCTACCGCTTCACCAACGTTCACCAAACCACCGCGACCTAGATCACGTCCGTAGCACTTAGCGCACAAGCCGAAGCGAGTTAAGCAAGACAATACTGTGCGAACTTTAACTTCGTCGATACCCAATGCCACGATTTGATCAACATGATCTTCGTCGAGCAAGGTGTCGTTAGGAACGATGACTTCTTGTGTGTCAGGGTGAACGATGTCACCGATGCATACACGACCCAAAATACGATCACGCAATGCTTCGATAATTTCGCCGCCTTCAACAAGCGCTTTCATTGTTACGCCAGAAGTTGCGCCGCAATCTTCTTCAATAACCACGAGGTCTTGAGTAACGTCACATAAACGACGTGTCAAGTAACCAGAGTTCGCTGTCTTCAACGCGGTATCAGCCAGACCCTTACGAGCACCGTGGGTTGAAATGAAGTACTGCAACACGTTCAAACCTTCACGGAAGTTCGCAGTAATTGGGGTTTCAATGATGGAGCCATCAGGCTTAGCCATCAAACCACGCATACCAGCCAACTGACGAATCTGCGCTGCAGATCCACGCGCGCCAGAGTCCGCCATCATGTAGATGGAGTTAAAGGATTCTTGACGCACAGTCTTACCGTTGCGGTCGAGTACGTCAACGTGTGACAACTCATCCATCATCGCCTTACCAACTTGGTCACCAGCAGCACCCCAAATATCAACCACGTTGTTATAACGTTCTTGATTGGTTACGAGGCCTGACATGAACTGCTTGTCATACTCTTTAACCTTGGCAGAAGCTTCGGTGATGATGCGCTCTTTAGAAGTTGGGATCAACATATCGTCGATCGCAACTGAAATACCAGCATTGGTCGCCAAGCGGAAACCAGACTGCAAGAGACGGTCAGCAAAAATCACTGTTTCACGCAAACCGCACTTGCGGAATGAGGTGTTAATCAAACGTGAGATTTCTTTTTTCTTCAAAGGCTTGTTAATTTCCTCGAAAGACATGCCTTTAGGCAAAATCTCAGACAAGATTGCACGGCCAACTGATGTTTGATAGATCTTGGTCTTCTCAGCAAAACGCGCATCGCCTTCTGCCTTCTTGTCCACGATCTCATACTCAGTAATACGCACAGCAACACGAGAAGCCAATTCAACTTGACCTGCTTCGTATGCACGTACTACTTCAGTAATGTTGGCGAAAACCATGCCTTCGCCTTTGCCGTTGATCTTGTCACGTGTAGCGTAGTACAGACCCAACACCACGTCCTGTGAAGGAACGATGGATGGCTCGCCGTTAGCTGGGAACAATACGTTGTTCGAAGCCAACATCAAGGTACGTGCTTCCATTTGCGCTTCGAGCGACAAAGGAACGTGAACCGCCATTTGGTCACCGTCAAAGTCGGCGTTAAATGCCGCGCAGACTAAAGGGTGCAATTGGATTGCTTTACCTTCAATCAGCATTGGCTCGAAAGCCTGAATACCAAGGCGGTGCAATGTAGGCGCACGGTTCAACATGATTGGATGTTCACGAATGACTTCTTCGAGAATGTCCCAAACGATTGGAGTCTGGCTTTCAACTTCTTTCTTCGCAGCCTTAATCGTGGTTGCAATTCCCAAAGTTTCAAGCTTGTTGAAAATAAATGGCTTGAACAATTCCAAGGCCATCAATTTTGGTAAGCCGCACTGATGCAATTTCAATGTAGGACCAACTACGATGACTGAACGACCAGAGTAGTCAACGCGTTTACCCAACAAGTTTTGACGGAAACGACCGCTCTTACCTTTAATCATCTCAGCCAAGGACTTGAGAGGACGCTTGTTAGCGCCAGTCATAGCCTTGCCGCGACGACCGTTGTCGAGCAATGAGTCAACCGCTTCTTGCAACATGCGTTTTTCGTTACGAACGATGATCTCTGGTGCGCGCAACTCTAACAAACGCTTCAAACGGTTGTTACGGTTGATGACGCGACGATAGAGGTCGTTCAAATCGGAGGTAGCAAAGCGACCGCCATCCAATGGCACCAGTGGGCGCAATTCAGGTGGCAATACTGGCAATACTTCCATGATCATCCAGTCAGGCTTAATACCTGAAGTCTGGAACGCCTCCAGCACTTTTAAGCGCTTAGCGTATTTCTTGATCTTGGCATCGCTACCAGTGGCTTTTAATTCAGCGCGAATGGTCTCTACTTCACGATCGATATCAATCGAACGCAAGAGATCACGAATACCCTCGGCGCCCATGATGGCGGTAAACGCACCGTCACCATACTCTTCAGTTTTGGCAATGTACTCGTCTTCAGACATGATCTGACCACGCTTCATTGCGCCTTCAGGAGTCATACCAGGATCAACAACTACATATGCTTCAAAGTAAAGAACGCGCTCGATATCACGCAATGTCATATCGAGAACCATACCCAAACGGGATGGCAGGGACTTCAAGAACCAAATGTGCGCTACAGGGGCTGCCAACTCAATGTGGCCCATGCGCTCACGACGTACCTTAGCGAGAGTGACTTCAACGCCGCACTTTTCGCAAATTACGCCACGGAACTTTAAGCGCTTGTACTTGCCGCATAAGCACTCGTAGTCTTTGGTTGGTCCAAAAATCTTGGCACAGAACAGACCATCACGCTCGGGCTTAAAAGTCCGGTAGTTGATGGTTTCTGGTTTACGTACTTCACCAAAAGACCATGAGCGAATTTTCTCAGGAGATGCGAGACCAATTTTGATGACATCAAACTGCTCTTCGCCCTGCGTTTGCTTAAATAAATCGAGCAATGCTTTCATATCAGTTGCGCTCCATGTCAATGTCAATACCCAACGAACGGATTTCTTTTACCAGCACGTTGAAAGATTCAGGCATACCAGCATCAATCGTGTGCTCGCCCTTGACGATGTTTTCGTAAACCTTAGTACGGCCTGCGACGTCATCGGACTTCACTGTCAGCATTTCCTGCAAGACATATGAGGCGCCGTATGCTTCGAGGGCCCAAACTTCCATCTCACCAAAGCGCTGACCACCAAACTGAGCTTTACCGCCCAATGGCTGTTGCGTTACTAGTGAGTAAGGTCCGGTTGAACGTGCGTGCATCTTGTCGTCGACCAAATGGTGGAGTTTCAAGACATGCATTACACCGACAGTTACTGGACGCTCAAACTGATCACCAGTGCGGCCATCGCACAAAATCATTTGCTGACGGGAAGGAGTCATCTTCAAAGATGTCGCAACATCTTGTGGATAAGCCAACTCGAGCATGCGTCCGATTTCTGCTTCTGTAGCACCATCAAACACTGGGGTTGCAAATGGCAAGCCTTGGCGAAGATTCTCAGCCAATACTGTAATTTGCTCGTCAGTGAAGTTGTCGATATCTTCAATGCGGCCGGTTTCGTTGTAAAGCTGTTTTAAGAACGTACGCAGTTCAGCTTGTTTAGCGTGCTCGCGAACCATCTCATCGATACGCTTACCAATACCTTGAGCAGCCCAACCTAAGTGGGTTTCCAAGATTTGACCAACGTTCATACGAGAAGGAACACCCAATGGGTTCAAGACGATATCTACAGGACGTCCATCAGCCATAAATGGCATATCTTCGGCAGGAGCAATTTTTGAAACCACTCCTTTGTTACCGTGACGACCAGCCATCTTGTCACCAGGTTGCAAGCGACGCTTAACAGCCAAGTACACCTTCACCATCTTCGTTACGCCAGGTTGCAAATCATCACCCTGGGTAAGCTTGGTGCGCTTCTCTTCGAAGGCTTCATCAAACTGTTTACGTTTCGCTTCAATAGAAGATTTAATCGCTTCAACTTGTGAGGCAACTTCATCATCTGCTGGACGAACATCAAACCAATGGTATTTATCCAAGCCGGCAAGGTATTCCTTGTCGATCTTAGTGCCTTTAGCTAATTTCTGAGGGCCGCCGTTAGCAACTTTGCCAACCAACAGTTTTTCTAAACGCATGAAGGCATCGCCTTCAACAATACGCAACTGGTCGTTTAAATCCAAACGATAGCGTTGTAACTCTTCTTGAATAATGGACTGCGCACGGGCATCACGCTCAATACCTTCACGGGTGAAGACTTGAACATCAATAACGGTACCAATCATTCCTGAAGGAACGCGCAAAGAAGTATCTTTAACATCAGATGCTTTTTCACCGAAGATCGCACGGAGGAGCTTCTCTTCAGGAGTGAGAGTAGTCTCGCCCTTTGGAGTTACCTTACCAACCAATACGTCACCAGCCTCAACTTCAGCGCCGATGTAAACAATACCGCTTTCATCCAAACGGGAGAGTTGTGACTCTGCCAAATTGGAAATATCGCGAGTAATTTCTTCTGAACCAAGCTTGGTGTCACGTGCAACAACCGACAACTCTTCAATATGAATAGAGGTGTAACGGTCATCAGCAACAACCTTCTCAGAGATCAAGATTGAATCTTCGAAGTTGTAACCGTTCCATGGCATAAATGCCACAGTCATGTTTTGACCCAAAGCCAACTCACCCAAATCGGTAGATGCGCCGTCAGCAACAACGTCGCCGCGGGCTACACGATCGCCAACCTGTACGATTGGACGTTGATTGATGTTGGTATTTTGGTTTGAACGGGTGTACTTGATGAGGTTATAAATATCCACACCAACTTCACCAGCTGCTGTTTCGTCATCGTTTACACGAATCACAACACGGTTTGCATCAACGTAATCGACGATACCGCCACGATTAGCCAATACAACAGTACCGGAGTCAACCGCAACAATACGCTCTAAGCCTGTGCCAACTAATGGCTTGTCTGGACGCAAGCAAGGAACTGCTTGACGCTGCATGTTCGCACCCATCAAGGCACGGTTCGCATCATCGTGCTCTAAGAATGGAACGAGTGAAGCAGCAGCAGAAACGATCTGGCTAGGAGCAACGTCGATGAAATCAATGCGCTCTGGGCTAACCATCATGGTTTCACCAGCTTGACGAGCAGAAACTAGCTCGTCAGCCAACTTACCGTTTTTGTCGATCGTTGCATTTGCCTGAGCAATGACATATTTCGCTTCTTCAATCGCAGAGAGGTAAACCACTTCATCGCTTACCTTGCTATTAGCAACCTTACGATACGGGGTCTCTAAGAAACCATGCTCATTCAAACGTGCAAATAGCGCAAGTGAGTTGATCAGACCGATGTTTGGTCCTTCTGGAGTTTCGATTGGGCAAACACGTCCGTAGTGGGTTGGATGCACGTCGCGCACTTCGAAGCCTGCGCGCTCGCGGGTCAAACCACCAGGTCCCAATGCAGAAATACGACGCTTGTGCGTGATCTCTGAGAGGGGGTTAGTTTGGTCCATAAACTGGGACAACTGTGAAGAACCGAAGAACTCACGAATTGCAGAAGAAATTGGCTTGCTGTTAATCAAATCATGCGGCATGAGGTTTTCCGTTTCGGCTTGGCCGAGACGTTCTTTAACCGCACGCTCAACACGTGACAAACCAGCACGGAATTGGTTTTCAGCCAATTCACCAACGCAACGTACACGACGATTACCTAAGTGATCAATATCGTCTACTTCGCCTTTACCGTTACGCAAATCTACTAGAGACTTAATCGTGTCGAGAATATCTTCGTTTGACAGGACCATTGGACCTTCCATTTCTGGACGGTTCAAACGGCTATTAACCTTCATACGGCCAACACGTGATAAATCATAAGTGTCTTCGCTATAGAACAAGCGCTGGAACAAAGCTTCAACAGCATCTTCTGTTGGAGGCTCGCCAGGACGCATCATGCGATAGATAGCAATACGTGCTGCTGTTTGATCCGCAGTTTCGTCAGTACGCAATGTCTGAGAAATATACGCACCAGAATCCAAATCATTGGTGTAGATGGTTTCTAATTGCTTGATACCTGCATCGCGCAACGTAGCCAATAACTCTTCAGTGATTTCGTCATTAGCGTAAGCCAAGATTTCACCAGAATCTGGATCAACAATATTGCGTGCAACCACACGACCAACCAAGTAGTCATCTGGTACAGCGATTGTTTTGGTCTTAGCAGCTTCGAGTTCGCGAATGTGTTTTGCATTGATACGCTTGTCTTTTTGAATGACGACAACGCCATTCTTATCAAGCACATCAAAGTTAGCCAGCTGGCCACGCAAACGCTCAGGAACAAATTCCATTGATGCGCCATTAGCGGTCAATGCAAAATGATCAAAGTTGAAGAAGTTTGCAAGAATCTGTTCGTTGTTTAAACCAATTGCTTTGAGCAAAATGGTGACAGGCATCTTGCGACGACGGTCAACGCGGAAATACAAAATATCTTTAGGGTCAAACTCGAAATCAAGCCATGAACCACGGTAAGGAATGATGCGTGCTGAGAACAGCAACTTACCAGAGCTATGTGTCTTGCCCTTATCGTGCTCAAAGAACACGCCTGGGGAACGGTGCAACTGAGACACGATGACGCGCTCAGTACCATTGATCACAAAAGAGCCGTTTTCTGTCATGAGTGGAATTTCACCCATATAAACTTCACTCTCTTTAACCTCTTTAACCTTAGTAGGCGCTTCGCGATCATAAATAATCAAGCGAACTTTTGCGCGTAAGGCGGAGTGGTATGTGTAACCACGTTGCTGACATTCTTTAACGTCAAATGGTGGCTGTGATAACTGGTAAGACACGTATTCCATACGCGCATAACCATTGTTAGACACAATTGGGAACGCTGATGTAAAGGCAGCCTGAAGTCCCTCAGTAAGACGAGACAATGGCGGCTTCTCAGCCTGTAAAAATTTAGCGTAGGATTCCAGCTGCGTTGCGATCAGGTACGGAACCTGGTGATTATTTACTCGCTTAGCAAAGCTTTTACGGACTCGCTTGCGTTCGGTGAAGCTATAGTTCATTTCATCTCCGAATTCAGCGACTGTACAAAGATTTGGCGATTGGCCACTACCAATCACTGGCGGACAACACTAAATCGTTTAGATCCAGTGTCCGACCAAACTTGCATTCTGCAGTCGTATCAGAAGGCAAACCCGATTTCAATCAGAAATGAAATCGGGTTTGACCACTAATGGTCAAACCCAACATAGCTAACGCTCCTTTTTGAGAAGCGCTAGCAAAGTTTGTGTTACTTGAGTTCTGCTTTAGCGCCAGCTTCTTCAAGCTTCTTCTTAGCTTCTTCAGCAGTTTTCTTGTCAACAGCTTCTTTGATTGGCTTCGGTGCACCGTCAACCAAGTCCTTAGCTTCTTTCAAGCCAAGACCAGTAATTTCGCGAACTGCCTTAATTACTGAAACCTTGTTTGCGCCAGCTTCGAGCAAGTTAACAGTGAATTCTGTTTGCTCTTCAGCAGCTGCACCGCCACCGCCTGCACCAGCAGGACCAGCAACAGCCATCGCTGCAGCTGAAACGCCAAACTTCTCTTCGAACGCCTTAACCAAGTCATTCAAATCCATAACGGACATGCTACCTACTGCTTCAATGATTTCTTCTTTAGTAATCGCCATTTTTAGCTCCTAATACTTAAATAGTTAATCTGTCGCTTATTCAGCGGCAGGGGTTTCGTTTGCTTCTGTTCCAGCTTCTGGGGCTGCGGCTGCAGGCTGAGCGGCTGCTTCTGGAGCGGCGGCTTCAGCAACTACTTCTGCTGGGGCTGCTGCTTCAACTGCAGGTGCTGCTACCGGAGCAGGTGCTCCAGCTGCCTTTTGTGCTGCTACTGCGCCCAATACGCGAGCCATCGCAGAGACAGGTGCCAACATCACACCCAACAACTGAGATAACAACTCGTCGCGGCTTGGAATTGTTGCGAGGGCTTTTACGCCTGCAACGTCTAACAACTTGCCGTTATATAAGCCAGCTTTAATGACTAGCAAATCTTGAGTCTTAGCAAAGCTCTGCAATACTTTTGCCGAAGCAATCGGATCAGCAGAGATGCCGTAAATCAAGGGGCCAACCATCGAATCAGCAAGAGGCTCAAACTGTGTGCCTTGTGCAGCACGGCGTGCCAATGTGTTCTTCAAAACGCGAAGATATACACCTTGGTCACGTGCGCTAGCACGTAGCTTTGTCAACTGCTCTACTGGAATACCACGGTATTCAGCGAGCACGACAGTTTGGGCTCCAGCCAATTGAGCGCCGACATCAGCAACAATCGCTTTTTTGTCTTGTACATTCAAAGGCACGGTTTAACTCCATAAAAACCAACTGTTTCCAGTTGGGGTTACACACCAGCGTCTGATCATTTGTTCACAAAATTTTTGTGAAAATCTTTTCAGGGTCGCCATCTGCGCTGGCTATTACTTTCGTAACGATTAAGAATTAACTCTTTACAAGCAACTAATCCACCAACGGTCTTTGATGTTCGACTCTCACTCAAAGAGCAGGAGTCGACCCAAAGTTCTTTTTTGTTACAAGCTAATTAAGCTGCCGCCTGTAACGATGCTTGGTCAACACGTACGCCCGCACCCATGGTGCTGCTTACGGCAACCTTCTTTAAATAGATGCCCTTAGATGCAGGAGGTTTTGCTTTATTCAAAGCCTCAAGCAATGCGAGCAAGTTGGACTTCAATGCAGTTGGCTCGAATGAACGACGGCCAATGCTTGCGTGCACGATACCGGCCTTGTCCACACGGAACTGAACTTGACCAGCTTTTGCATTTTTAACTGCAGTAGCAACGTCAGGAGTAACCGTTCCAACTTTTGGATTTGGCATCAAACCACGTGGGCCCAATACTTGACCCAAGGTACCAACAATTTTCATTGTGTCTGGAGATGCGATCAAAATATCAAAATCAATTTTGCCGCCTTTAATTTGTTCAGCAAGATCTTCCATGCCAACGATTTCTGCACCAGCGGCTTTAGCTTGTTCAGCCTTTTCGCCTTGAGCAAAAACTGCAACACGAACATGCTTACCTGTACCAGCTGGGAGCACTACTGCGCCACGCACAACTTGGTCAGATTTCTTAGCATCAATACCCAACTGAACAGCAACGTCGATAGACTCATCGAACTTGGCAGTTGCACACTCTTTAACGAGGTTCAATGCATCGTCTAATGAATAGAATTTGTTGCGATCAACTTTAGATTGAATTGCTTTAACGCGTTTGGATAACTTAGTCATGATTAGAGACCTTCCACAGTGATGCCCATGGAACGGGCGCTACCAGCGATTGTTCTAACAGCTGCGTCCATATCGGCTGCTGTCAAATCTGGCATTTTTGCTTTAGCGATTTCTTCCGCTTGAGCACGTGTAATTTTTCCTACCTTATCGGTATGGGGACGTGGCGATCCTTTTTCGATCTTCGCAGCCTTCTTAATCATGATGGTTGCTGGAGGAGTCTTCATGATGAATGTGAAGCTCTTATCAGCAAACGCTGTAATCACGACTGGAATTGGCAGGCCAGGTTCCATGCTCTGAGTTTGAGCATTAAACGCCTTACAGAATTCCATAATATTAAGACCGCGTTGACCCAATGCTGGACCTACGGGTGGTGATGGATTTGCTTTACCTGCAGGAATCTGCAGTTTGATAAAGCCAATAATCTTCTTTGCCATGTGTGCTCCTTAAAGCGCGCCTAACCTCATTAGGAAAGACCGCCGTTGAGTAAACGCTTCGCTAGTTTTTGGCTTTCTAGCTCCGCTCCTCGGTTAATTACAAAAACTAAATAACCATCCAAAACTACAAACTGCTGCACTGCAAAACAGGACTAAGTCCTTGTTTTTACATCTTTTCTACTTGGCCGAACTCCAGCTCAACTGGGGTACCGCGGCCAAATATTGTAACAGAAACGCGCAATCTTGACTTCTCATAATTGACTTCTTCGATATTTCCGTTGAAATCAACAAATGGACCTTCCTTAACGCGTACGATCTCACCCACCTCAAATAGGGTCTTAGGCTTAGGTTTATCCACCCCAGCCTGCATTTGATCCATGATTTTGGCGACTTCAGCAGTCGAAATCGGGCTTGGGCGGTTACGAACGCCACCTACGAAACCGGTTACTTTTGGGGTATTTTTCACCAAATGCCAGCTCTCATCGGTCATTTCCATCTCAATCAGCACATATCCTGGGAAGAAACGGCGTTCAGTCACTGATTTTGTGCCGGATTTGATCTCTACAACCTCTTCGGAAGGCACCAAAATACGGCCAAATTTCTCAGGCATGCCAGATCGAGCAATGCGCTCTTCCAGGCCTTTTTTCACGCTCTTTTCCATACCGGAATAAGCATGGATGACGTACCAGCGCATATTGCCAGTGGCTTGTGGATTTACGGCTACTTCAGAATCAATCATTTTTCTTACTCACTTCCAGCCTAATAGCACTGAAAAAACTAGCCATTCAATTAATTTGTCTGCAAGCCATAAAAATAAGGACATGATCAGAACAAAGCCAAATACGACTAGAGTCATTTGGGTCGTCTCTTTACGAGTTGGCCAAACAACCTTTTTTACTTCGTACCAAGAATCTTTTGCGTAGGCGATAAAACGACGCCCATCAGGTGAAATCGCCACAATGAAAACTGCAGCTGCAATGCCACCAAACAAAACTGCTAAACGCACCAATAAAGATTGGTCGGCCAAGGTGTAATAAAGCACCAATGCGGCAACGACAATTAAAGCAGCGAGTACGGATACCCAGCTGCTTTTTTCTTCAGAGTGACTTGCTGTTTGTTGAGACATATAACTTTCAGTTCAAATCGTGGCAGGGGCGGAGGGCATCGAACCCCCAACCTTTGGTTTTGGAGACCAACGCTCTGCCAATTGAGCTACACCCCTTTATAAAAAACTACTTAAGCCAAAATCTTTGCAACCACGCCGGCGCCAACAGTACGGCCACCTTCACGGATCGCAAAACGTAAACCTTCTTCCATCGCGATTGGCGCGATGAGTTTGACAGTAATGGTGACGTTATCGCCAGGCATTACCATCTCTTTGTCTTTTGGCAACTCGATTGAACCAGTTACGTCCGTAGTACGGAAGTAAAACTGTGGACGATAGTTGTTAAAGAACGGAGTATGACGACCACCTTCATCTTTACCCAAGATGTAAACCTCGGCTGTAAAGTGAGTATGTGGAGTGATAGAACCTGGCTTAGCCAATACTTGGCCACGCTCAACTTCTTCACGTTTTGTACCGCGCAATAAGATACCAACGTTATCGCCTGCTTGACCTTGGTCGAGCAATTTGCGGAACATTTCAACACCAGTACAAGTTGTCTTGAGTGTTGGCTTGATACCGATAATTTCAATCTCTTCGCCAACCTTAACGATACCGCGCTCGATACGACCTGTCACTACAGTACCGCGACCAGAGATAGAGAACACGTCTTCTACTGGCATCAAGAACGCACCGTCAATCGCACGCTCTGGAGTTGGGATGTAGGTGTCTAATGCTTCAGCCAATTTCATGATGGCTTCTTTACCCAATGGGCCTTCGTCGCCTTCAAGAGCTAACTTAGCAGAACCTTGAATGATTGGTGTGTCATCGCCTGGGAAGTCATACTTAGATAGAAGTTCACGAACTTCCATTTCAACTAACTCGAGCAATTCAGCGTCATCAACCATGTCGCACTTGTTGAGGAACACCACGATGTAAGGAACACCAACTTGGCGTGCCAAGAGGATGTGCTCACGCGTTTGTGGCATTGGGCCGTCAGCAGCAGAGCAAACTAAGATTGCGCCGTCCATCTGAGCAGCACCAGTAATCATGTTCTTAACGTAGTCAGCATGTCCTGGGCAATCCACGTGAGCGTAGTGACGATTTGCAGTCTCATACTCAACGTGCGCAGTATTAATCGTAATACCACGTGCTTTTTCTTCAGGAGCAGCATCGATCTGATCGTATGCTTTTGCTTCGCCACCGAATGCTTTTGAGAGCACGGTTGCAATTGCAGCTGTTAGTGTGGTTTTACCGTGGTCAACGTGACCGATGGTGCCTACGTTTACGTGCGGTTTTGTCCGCTCGAACTTTTCTTTTGCCATTTTTAATCTGCCTTTAGTTAACTCTTAAACCAAACACGAAATACACAATTAATAAATCAAACATGGTGCCCATGGGCAGGATCGAACTGCCGACCTCTCCCTTACCAAGGGAGTGCTCTACCACTGAGCCACATGGGCTAAATCTAATACAACAATTCTGGAGCGGGATAAGAGAATCGAACTCTTGACCGAAGATTGGAAATCTGCTGTTTTACCATTAAACTAATCCCGCACATCTGGTGGAGGGGGTAGGATTCGAACCTACGTAGGCATAGCCAACAGATTTACAGTCTGCCTCCTTTAGCCGCTCGGACACCCCTCCGCGAACCCAATATTCTGACTCCAAATGGAGCTTCTGTCAATCTCTCTAAACGCTTTGCACAAGTAAAAACGCCCAGACCTAAAAGGGTCTGGGCGTCGCATTGGTGCCCGGCAGTTACCTACTTTCACACGGGTAATCCGCACTATCATCGGCGTAGAATCGTTTCACTGTCCTGTTCGGGATGGGAAGGAGTGGTTCCAATTCGCTATGGTCACCGGGCGTAGAGGGTTGAGTTGCTGAATAAATCAACAACTCTATTTGAGTAAGCATGTAATAAGGATGCAGATTAAATCTGGCAAACATCCAACACAATAGTGCTGGTTATAGGATCAAGCCTAACGGGCAATTAGTATCGGTTAGCTTAATGCATTACTGCACTTCCACACCCGACCTATCAACGTTGTGGTCTTCAACGACCCTTTATGTAGGTTAAACCTACGGGAGATCTCATCTTCAGGCAAGTTTCCCGCTTAGATGCTTTCAGCGGTTATCTCTTCCATTCATAGCTACCCTGCGATGCTTCTGGCGAAACAACAGGTACACCAGCGGAATGTCCACTCCGGTCCTCTCGTACTAGGAGCAGCCCCCGTCAAATCTCCAACGCCCATGGCAGATAGGGACCAAACTGTCTCACGACGTTTTAAACCCAGCTCACGTACCTCTTTAAATGGCGAACAGCCATACCCTTGGGACCGGCTACAGCCCCAGGATGAGATGAGCCGACATCGAGGTGCCAAACACCGCCGTCGATATGAACTCTTGGGCGGTATCAGCCTGTTATCCCCAGAGTACCTTTTATCCGTTGAGCGATGGCCCTTCCATACAGAACCACCGGATCACTATGACCTGCTTTCGCACCTGCTCGACTTGTCGGTCTCGCAGTTAAGCACGCTTTTGCCATTGCACTTTAGGTACGATGTCCGACCGTACCAAGCGTACCTTCGTACTCCTCCGTTACACTTTGGGAGGAGACCGCCCCAGTCAAACTGCCTACCATGCACTGTTCCCGACCCGGATAACGGGCCAAGGTTAGAACCTCAAATAAATCAGGGTGGTATTTCAAGGTTGGCTCCAGCGAAACTAGCATTCCGCTTTCAACGCCTCCCACCTATCCTACACAGACCGATTCAAAGTCCAATGCAAAGCTACAGTAAAGGTTCATGGGGTCTTTCCGTCTAGCCACGGGTAGATTGCATCATCACAAACATTTCAACTTCGCTGAGTCTCAGGAGGAGACAGTGTGGCCATCGTTACGCCATTCGTGCAGGTCGGAACTTACCCGACAAGGAATTTCGCTACCTTAGGACCGTTATAGTTACGGCCGCCGTTTACTGGGACTTCAATCAAGAGCTTGCACCCCATCATTTAATCTTCCAGCACCGGGCAGGCGTCACACCCTATACGTCCACTTTCGTGTTTGCAGAGTGCTGTGTTTTTATTAAACAGTCGCAGCCACCTTTTTATTGCAACCCTTTCGTCCTCCCCTTGTACAGGGTCAAACTACCAGGGCGTACCTTATCCCGAAGTTACGGTACAAATTTGCCGAGTTCCTTCTCCTGAGTTCTCTCAAGCGCCTTAGAATACTCATCTCGCCCACCTGTGTCGGTTTGCGGTACGGTCTTGTTAGACTGAAGCTTAGAGGCTTTTCTTGGAACCACTTCCAATTGCTTCGCGAATAAATTCGCTCGTCTCACGCCCTTGAATTACGCTACCGGATTTACCTAATAGCCATCTCCAACGCAAGAACCGGGACTTCCAACACCCGGACAACTTTCCGCGATCCGTCCCCCCATCGCATCTAACAATGGTCAAGGAATATTAACCTTGTTCCCATCAGCTACGCATCTCTGCCTCGCCTTAGGGGCCGACTCACCCTGTTCCGATGAACGTTGAACAGGAAACCTTGGGCTTACGGCGAGGGGGCTTTTCACCCCCTTTATCGCTACTCATGTCAGCATTCGCACTTCTGATACCTCCAGCATCCTTTACAAGACACCTTCACAGGCTTACAGAACGCTCTCCTACCATCACATTGCTGTGATCCGCAGCTTCGGTTATATGCTTAGCCCCGTTACATCTTCCGCGCAGGACGACTCGATCAGTGAGCTATTACGCTTTCTTTAAAGGATGGCTGCTTCTAAGCCAACCTCCTGACTGTTTTAGCCTTCCCACTTCGTTTCCCACTTAGCATATATTAGGGACCTTAGCTGGCGGTCTGGGTTGTTTCCCTCTTGACACCGGACGTTAGCACCCGATGTCTGTCTCCCGTGCTTGCACTTGTAGGTATTCGGAGTTTGCTATGGCGCAGTAATCCGCAATGGACCCCACTACCATGACAGTGCTCTACCCCCTACAGTGATACACGAGGCACTACCTAAATAGTTTTCGGAGAGAACCAGCTATTTCCAGTTTTGTTTAGCCTTTCACCCCTATCCACAGCTCATCCCCTAACTTTTCAACGTTAGTGGGTTCGGTCCTCCAGTACGTGTTACCGCACCTTCAACCTGGCCATGGATAGATCAACTGGTTTCGGGTCTACACCCAGCAACTAGCGCCCTATTCGGACTCGCTTTCGCTACGCCTTCCCTATTCGGTTAAGCTTGCTACTGAATGTAAGTCGCTGACCCATTATACAAAAGGTACGCAGTCACCCCTTACGAGGCTCCTACTGTTTGTATGCACACAATTTCAGGATCTATTTCACTCCCCTCCCGGGGTTCTTTTCGCCTTTCCCTCACGGTACTTGTTCACTATCGGTCGATTACGAGTATTTAGCCTTGGAGGATGGTCCCCCCATATTCAGACAGGATTTCTCGTGTCCCGCCCTACTTGTCTCTAGCCTAGTACCACTCAATAATTTTCACATACGGGACTATCACCCTTTATTGTTGGACTTTCCATTCCATTCTGTTAATTACTGAGATATCACTAGAAGGCTCTTCCCATTTCGCTCGCCACTACTTTGGGAATCTCGGTTGATGTCTTTTCCTCTTGCTACTTAGATGTTTCAGTTCACAAGGTTCGCTTCTCATACCCTATGTATTCAGGTATGGATACCACAAAAGTGGTGGGTTTCCCCATTCAGAAATCCCCGGATCAAAGCTTATTTACCAGCTCCCCGGGGCTTATCGCAGGTTATAACGTCTTTCGTCGCCTGTAATCGCCAAGGCATCCATCATGTGCACTTATTCACTTGATCCTATAACGAGCACCATTACTAGTAACCGTTACAGGTTTTACTTCTACTTCTGACATGTTTGCCGTAATCCAAACTGTAAGTACTTGTTAAGAACTTTGTAAAACTCGTTTGATATTACTGATTGATGATTCAATCTTTACCCTTATTACATTGTCAAATGTCCTCTCAAAGAAACATTTGACACTTTGCTTACTCAAATTTTTAAAGAACAGCCATAAATGGCAAAACTAAACGATTAAGTATTCGCTTAGTTTTGACATTTAGATGATGGTGGAGGATGACGGGATCGAACCGACGACCCCCTGCTTGCAAAGCAGGTGCTCTCCCAGCTGAGCTAATCCCCCAACGTCCCACTAAGTTTGTTTCTGGCTGGTGGTGGGTCTGGTAGGACTTGAACCTACGACCCCTGCGTTATCAACACAGTGCTCTAACCAGCTGAGCTACAGACCCGTGGCTTTTATTGTCAACCGATAAGTGTGGGCACTATAGCTCCAGCATCTTTTCTCTAGAAAGGAGGTGATCCAGCCGCACCTTCCGATACGGCTACCTTGTTACGACTTTACCCCAGTCATGAACCCTGCCGTGGCAGTCGCCCTCCTTGCGGTTAGGCTAACGGCTTCTGGCAAAACCCACTCCCATGGTATGACGGGCGGTGTGTACAAGACCCGGGAACGTATTCACCGCGACATTCTGATCCGCGATTACTAGCGATTCCAGCTTCACGTAGTCGAGTTGCAGACTACGATCCGGACTACGATGCATTTTCTGAGATTAGCTCCCCCTCGCGGGTTGGCAACCCTCTGTATGCACCATTGTATGACGTGTGAAGCCCTACCCATAAGGGCCATGAGGACTTGACGTCATCCCCACCTTCCTCCGGTTTGTCACCGGCAGTCTCTTTAGAGTGCTCTTGCGTAGCAACTAAAGACAAGGGTTGCGCTCGTTGCGGGACTTAACCCAACATCTCACGACACGAGCTGACGACAGCCATGCAGCACCTGTGTTCACTTTCTCTTACGAGCACCTAATGTATCTCTACTTCGTTAGTGACATGTCAAGGGTAGGTAAGGTTTTTCGCGTTGCATCGAATTAATCCACATCATCCACCGCTTGTGCGGGTCCCCGTCAATTCCTTTGAGTTTTAATCTTGCGACCGTACTCCCCAGGCGGCTGACTTCACGCGTTAGCTACGTTACTCAGGATGTAAATCCCGAACAACTAGTCAGCATCGTTTAGGGCGTGGACTACCAGGGTATCTAATCCTGTTTGCTCCCCACGCTTTCGTGCATGAGCGTCAGTGTTATCCCAGGGGGCTGCCTTCGCCATTGGTATTCCTCCACATATCTACGCATTTCACTGCTACACGTGGAATTCTACCCCCCTCTGACACACTCTAGCTATACAGTCACAGGCGCCATTCCCAGGTTAAGCCCGGGGATTTCACGCCTGTCTTGTATAACCGCCTGCGCACGCTTTACGCCCAGTAATTCCGATTAACGCTCGCACCCTACGTATTACCGCGGCTGCTGGCACGTAGTTAGCCGGTGCTTATTCTTCAGGTACCGTCATTCCCGGACTGTGTTAGAGCCGGTGTTTCTTCCCTGACAAAAGAGCTTTACAACCCGAAGGCCTTCTTCACTCACGCGGCATTGCTGGATCAGGGTTTCCCCCATTGTCCAAAATTCCCCACTGCTGCCTCCCGTAGGAGTCTGGGCCGTGTCTCAGTCCCAGTGTGGCTGATCGTCCTCTCAGACCAGCTACTGATCGTCGCCTTGGTGGGCTTTTACCCCACCAACAAGCTAATCAGGCATCGGCCGCTCTAATCGCGCGAGGTCTTTCGATCCCCCGCTTTCCCCCTCAGGGCGTATGCGGTATTAGCACAGCTTTCGCTGCGTTATCCCCCACGATAAGGTACGTTCCGATGTATTACTCACCCGTTCGCCACTCGCCACCAGGTGCAAGCACCCGTGCTGCCGTTCGACTTGCATGTGTAAGGCATGCCGCCAGCGTTCAATCTGAGCCAGGATCAAACTCTTCAGTTTAATTCCTGTGATCCTTGCGGATCGTCGCACTCATTCAAGAAATTGACTTGGTAATAAAACCAAATCTTTTTACTGTCTATGAGTACTATTTATTTACATCTGTCCCGAAGGACTGGATGCTTTCACTTAGTACCCACAATTATCGGTTGACTAATTTTTAAAGAGGGCTGACTTGTTTCGTATTTCAAAAAACATTCAGCTGAGAGGTGAGACTATAGCGTACTTATTTCGGGTCGTCAACACCTTTCGTAGTCTTTTTCCTCAAATAGAGGTAGTTTTTTCTGATTAAAAAAATAAAATGAATGTAATCAATAAGATAGAAACCAAAAAAATATTTCACTTTTTTTAAAAATTTAAGGGTTTTGGAGCATTTGCCCCCAGTCATCCGACTAAAGTCTTCGTTTTTACCCCCTCGCATGCAGCCTTTTGACTACAAACTAGGGAAAACCCTGAAATATTTTCGCTTTCCTGTTAATATGTTGCTATGCACAATAAATTAGCGAACAATCACTTACCCGGCAAGCCCTATACGGCAGGGCAAGCGATTCCTGTTCGCGAGCTACATGCTGGCCACAAAGATGAGATCTTGAATCATTTATTACAGCTAAATGATGAAGATCGCCACCTCAGATTTGGAACTCAAACGCCGGATGAGGTTATAGCTCACTACGTAGAGCATATAGACTTCAATAGAGACACTGTTTTTGGCATCTTTAATGATGACCTGAAACTCATTGGCATGGCGCACCTGGCTTATTTACCCGAGTCTAAAAACCAAACACGCGCTGCGGAATTTGGTGTCTCTGTTCTACCGGAAGGCCGTGCGCAGGGGCTTGGAACAGCGCTCTTGCAACGATCTGCAGTGCATGCACGCAATACGCGGATTGAAACCCTCTACGTTCATTGCTTAGCAAGCAATAAAGCCATGATGCATTTGGCACAAAAAGCTGGCATGCGTGTTGAGCATGCTTATGGAGATGCCGACGCTTATCTCAAGCTCTCTCCAGCAAGTCCTGCAACGATTGTTGAAGAGGCTGCAAACGAACAGTGGGCAGACTTGGACTATGCAATGAAATCCAATCTGAAAAAAACAAATCAAGCATGGTGGTGGCTTTTAGGTCGCCCTGGTTTAGCGCCTTAATTTGCGCTTGGCGCACCACGTAGTATCCAACTTGCTAAGAGCGATAAATCGGCATCACTCAGCTTTGCATTTGCAGGCATAGGAACTACGCCCCATGAGCCTGCACCACCTTTCAAAATTTTATTCTTTAAAAAAATTTGTGCGTTGGGATCATTTTTATATTTGAGTGCGACTGACTCAAAACTTGGACCAACAATTTTTTTATTGACTGCGTGACAGCCTAAACACGCATTTTGTTTTGCAACTATCAATGCTTGTTGATCGCTACTTGCGGCATGAGTGGTTTGCACAAAAAAAACAAAATATAAAAAACAAAAAAATATTTTGACGATTCGTTGCAACACACTCATCCAATTTCTTTAGAAGAGATTATTGAAATTTTGGCGGGCTTGTTGGCTGCGATTCATCCGCTTTGCCAGCCTTTTCTAAGCGTACTTTTTCTGCATTAGAAATAATGTCAAAGTAAGCGTAAACATCTTTTACACCATTCGTATTGCTCGCAATTTTTTTGGCAAGATCTGCTTCGCCCTGCGTCAAAATGCCCATCAAATATATGCTACTACCTTCTGCAACAATAGCCATCGAGTTAGATGGCAACTGTTCTGTAAAGATCATCTGCGTCTTGATCTTAGACTCCAAATAAGTGTCGTTGGCGCGCATGGTATAGGTGCTATTGGGTCCAATGATTAATTCATTAAATACTGATCGGACATTCTTCATGCCCTTTGCATATTTTTCTGCTTCGGCTTTAATGGCGGCATCCTTTACTTCGCCCGTCAACAACACTTTCTGATTGAATGAAGTGACATTAATGTGTGCGCTATCTCCGAAGGTTTTATCAAACGAACCACTTGCTTGAAGTTCAATGCCCTTATCAATTGCCTGCACACCCGGCGTGCGTCGATCAGCAAGCACTGTTGCCGAAGCTGCAACACCGCCCACCGCAATCACACCACAGGCAGAGAGTTGAGATACTGCAATGATGGCAACAAATAATTTACTCAGGGTTTGAATTTGCATGTAAACGCTTTCTAAAATTTAATCGAGCAGAAGATGGTCCACACCATCACATAATCCGTGGAGCAAAACTAAATGGGTCTCTTGTATGCGCGCAGTTCTTGTAGATGGCGCGCATAGATGAATATCATCCGCGTCTAACAAGCCAGCAATTTTTCCGCCGCCATTACCAGTCAGGGCAATAATTTTGATGCCCATTTTTTTAGCTGCTTCAATGGCCTTTACAACATTCTTTGAATTTCCAGATGTAGAAATCCCCAAAAGAATATCGCCCTTTTTACCCAGACCTCGCACTTGTTTGCTAAATACTTCGTCATAGCTGTAATCATTTCCAACTGCAGTCAGAATAGAGGTATCGGTTGTTAAAGCAATTGCCGCCAATTCTTGACGCTCTCTTTCAAAGCGACCAATTAGCTCTGCAGCAAAATGCTGTGCGTCTGCAGCTGAGCCGCCGTTACCACAAGCCATTATCTTGCCACCGGCGCGTAAACATTCCACCATCGCCACCACGCCATGTGCAACAGATTCTGGAAGCACCTTTTCAGCCTCTTGCTTAACCGCGATGCTGTCTAAAAAATGTTGGGATGCCCTGAGGCGCAACCGTTCAATCGTGTTTTTATCCATATCAATATTATGCGCCAAAGGCAGGGTAAGTATCGATGTTAGCGAGATCTGCAAAAAGCAACGTATCCTCTTACTTATTCAATATCCTTAGATACAAAAGACCCTTATGGACGCCGCAGCATTTGAATTTCTAAAGCAACAGGATTTGCCCCCTAGCGCCCTGTATATGGTTGCCACACCAATCGGCAATTTAGGGGACATTACTTTGCGTGCGTTGCATATTTTGAATGCTGTAGATGGCATTGCGTGCGAAGACACCCGTCATAGCGCAGCACTCTTACAGCAATTTGGTATTCATAAAAAATGTCTGGCGCTACATGAGCACAACGAGATCGCCGGCGCCCAAACAGTCATTCAACATTTAGCCAATCGCGAGCGTTGGGCCTATATTTCAGATGCGGGAACGCCAGGCGTATCAGACCCAGGGGCCAGACTCGTCAACGAAGTAGAAAAAGCGGGCTATCGAGTGATTCCAATACCCGGCGCAAGCGCTGTAGCAGCGGCCGTTTCTGCCTCGGGCTCAGCCATGTTGAGCTCGGAAGGGCGCTTTCAATTTCTAGGCTTCTGGCCAAACAAAATCAAAGAGCGAGATGCGCTCTTGCACGATATTCGTAGCAGCAAAAAAACCAGTATTTTTTTTGAATCTCCTCATCACATTCGTGAAACCTTATTATTTTTAGCGGCCCATTTGGAAGCTGATCGTAAAGTATTAGTCGGTCGTGAGCTCACCAAAAAATTTGAGCAAATTGTGGTGCTTGAGGCAGCTCAATTATCGCAATGGGTTGAAGCTGCTGAGAGCTTAAAAGGGGAGTTTGTGGTTTTGGTGGCAGGCCGCCAAGCCAGCATTGATGAGGCTCCGGACCATGCCGCTCTTTTAAAGTGGGCAAACGCCTTAAGCCCTTATTTGGGTAGCAAAGAAATCGCGGCCGTTCTTTCACAAGCCCTGGGCTTGCCTAAAAAAGAAGCCTATCAAGTTGCGCTCGATGCAAAAGACGCCAAGAACGCAAAATAAAAAAGCTGGGATAAAGCCAGCTTTTTGCAATCTATTCAAAAATTATTTTGTTGGTTCGGGCGCTTTATTTATTTAGTTGCTTGCCCACCTGCTTGAGGCTCGCTCGGGGCGCTAGCGTCCTTGAAGTTGAGCTGGCCCACAGGCTTGATTAATTGCTCAGTGGTCCCAGAAGAATCGCCACGTTTGCCGTTATTTACGAAAACCATCAACAACAATATAACGATCAGGGGCACGAAAAAGCTGGCAAACACCATGATGATGAGTTGTTTTGGGTTCTTAATTAGACTTCCGTGCTCGTTGCTCATAGGAATTTATCGTTTAGCAGGTTTAAGGGGTTTGCCGAGATTATAACTAGAGAGTAGGGGTATAGGCACTTACAATAGCGAGGTATCCGTTTTTAATACTGGCGCCCGTAGCTCAGTGGATAGAGTATTGGCCTCCGAAGCCAAGGGTCGCAGGTTCGATTCCTGCCGGGCGCGCCAAAACAGTGGGGTGTTTTGACCTATGTCATGCGAAAAATCATGAAAACCGCTATCATTTGCATCTAACTTATTGATTCTTATCGTGTCTACACATCTAAATTCAGCCCTTTCAGAGCCTTCTTTAACTAATCCACTGCCTCCTGAGGCGCCATTACCACACCGCAAGATCATTCGGGGCTGGTTAATTCCAATGGCACAAGGAGAAACTGGGCGTGCGATTGCATTGCTTGCAATCGATGCAGCTCTTTGGCTGGGCTGTATTGCTGGGACTATTTTTGTTGAAAATATTCTGCTCAAAATTCTCTTTGGATTAGTGGCTGGCTTTGTTACTGGCCGTATTTTCATTTTGGGGCACGATGCATGCCATCAAAGCTTCACACCAAATCGTGAACTCAACAAAGTGTTGGGTCGCATCGCATTTTTGCCCTCACTCACACCATACAGCTTATGGGATGTTGGTCATAACGTAGTCCATCACGGCCAAACAAATTTAAAGGGCTTTGATTTCGTTTGGGCACCCTTATCAAAATCAGAGTACGACGCGCTATCCCCGGGACGTAAGGCTCTAGAGCGCCTTTACCGAAGCGGCTGGGGCCCCGTCTTCTACTACCTCCTTGAGATTTGGTGGAGACGTGAGTATTTTCCAAACGCTAAAAATAAGCCGGGTGATCGTCCAATTTTCTTAAAAGACAACTTACTCGTTACTGCGTTTGCAATTGTTTGGATTGCTTGCTTAATTGCCGGTGCTATTGCGACCGGCCAATCTATTTGGGTTGGCTTGCTTGCTGGATTTGCCTTGCCCTTCCTGTTTTGGAACGGCATGATTGGGTTTGTTGTCTATGTTCACCATACCCACCCTAATGTGTCTTGGTATGACAAAAAGTCAGAGTGGTTACGTGCTCAGCCTTTTGTATCCACAACTGTCCATCTGACCTTTAACTGGATTTGGGGCTCATTAATGCACAACATCATGGAGCACACTGCCCATCATGTGGATATGAGTGTGCCCCTTTATCGCCTCCAAGAAGCCCAGACAACCCTGGAAACCATCCTTCCAGAGCGTATTTTTGTGCAAAAGTTCTCTTGGGCCTGGTATTTCGATACAGCCCGCAAATGCAAGCTTTATGACTTTGAGAACAAGGCTTGGCTTGATTTTGATGGTAATAAGACCGCGGAATCGGTCCGGGTTGTGCTGAGCCCAGCCCCAGTGGGACAAAACGGGTAAAATAGACTTCTGTATAAAGATTTGCCTTACCCGGATTGCCCATGACTACCTCTACTCCAGCAGCTACCCAAGACACTTCCCAGAGCCTTAAATTTTGCTCTTCTTGCAGTCGCGAAAAACGACTAGAGGGTGGCACATGGATTCCGACGAGCAATCGCAAACAACGCTGGATTTGCGCAAGCTGTTTATACAACCGCACACACCGTACTGGCTCTGCAAAAACCTAAACCATCGGTTTTGCTGCTTTAAATCTTCAGCGCATTTTTTACGCGCCATCTCCAACATAAGGATTCGATTTGCGTTCTGCTCCGAACGTAGACATAGGTCCATGTCCTGGCACAAACTGCACATCATCACCTAGCGGCAATAATTTTGTCTTAATGGCATGAATCAAATCCGCATGATTGCCACGAGGAAAATCTGTTCTCCCAATTGATCCGGCAAACAATACATCGCCAACAATTGCTAGGCGATCTGCTTTATCAAAAAACACTACATGTCCTGGAGTATGGCCAGGACAATGAAAAACTTCGAGATCTATATTTCCAACTTGAACATGGTCACCATCGTTTAACCAGCGATTAGGTTCAAAAACTTTGGCCTCTCCAAACCCAAACCGTACAGTCTGTTCTGGCAATTGATCAATCCAAAACCGCTCGTCTATTTGCGGACCCTCTATGGGCACGCCCAATTGATCTGCCAAGTCTTTAGCGGCGGCGCAATGGTCTAGATGCCCATGTGTCAGCAAGATCTTTTTCACATTACCACCCATTTGCTCAATACCAGCCAGTATCTTATCGATATCGCCACCAGGATCAATCACAGCAGCATCACCCGTTTCCTGACATACCAAAATAGAACAATTTTGTTCATAGGGAGTAACGGGAACAATTCCTAATTTAATGGGCATACGTAATAAGCGAATAAAAGAATGATTTGTCGGAACTGATTTGTGAGACTGAGCATAAAATGTTTTTAAAGGATAAAACAATGAAGAGCCAAGATACATTTAAATTTGCAGAAACTCATGAATGGGCCGATATCGAGGAAGATGGCTTGGTTTGGGTTGGTATAAGTCATCATGCCCAGGAGGCGTTGGGTGATGTGATGTTTTTTAAGGCCCCCACAATTGGCCAGTATGTAAAACAGGGCGAAGCCATTGCCGTTATTGAATCCGTTAAGGCGGCAAGCGATATCCATGCGCCTGTAAGCGGAGAAATTGTTGCCTTAAATGAAGAAGTTGATACTGCACCTGAATTGGTAAATGAAAAACCCTATGCAGTTTGGTTATTCAAAATCAAACCGAGTTCTGATGACAGCCTTACATCTGAACTGAATCAACTCTTAAGCTTAGAAAAATACACCTCAGGACCTGGTGCATAAGCATTAGATTGAAATTGGGTCCCGCTCAATCAACCAACGAATATTCTCGCCCTTACTAATGCGGCCTTGAGATTGGCCTCGCAAATCTTGGTCAATTGCTTCTAAGATTTCCTGTAACTGCTTGCGGTCTCCAGACTCTAGCAATAACTGTGCACGCTCTGTTCCTGCTACTCGCATCAACGCTTTGGGCACGGGATCATAGGCCTTAAGCCCATGAGCTATAAGGCCTTTGGCCTTTAGGCGCCCCTTTAGAGAGCTCAAAAATTGAATTGCTTTATCAAGACTTTTTGCTTCAGCATGAATCAAGCCCTGATAAGAAAACGGCGGAAGCTTAGCCTCTTCTCTTTCATTAGCGGTATACGACAAAAAGCCATCTACATCATGACGAAGCAAATACTGGAATACAGGCGCCTCAGGATATTGAGTTTCTATAAACATATCACCCCCAGCCTGTCCCTCGACACCCGACCTACCCGCGCGACCTGCAACCTGCACCAATTGCGCAAATAATCTTTCTGCAGCTCGAAAATCTTGTGAGAATAATCTGCTGTCAGCATCCAATGCCGCCACCAAACCAATATTTTGATAATCATGCCCTTTTGCGATCATCTGTGTGCCAACAACGAGATCCACATTACCGGAGTGAATTTCCTGAAACAGCTCTTCTGCGCCTTTACTTTTTTTACTTGAGTCTGTATCAACTCTTAAGACACGGGCATTGGGCCATATCTCCTCGATAGAGTCCTCCACCTTTTGGGTTCCTTGCCCTAAGCCTTTGAGGTCAGCATTTCCGCAATCTGGGCAATGCTCTGGAATCGGCTTTACTAAACCACAATGATGACAATTGAGAACTGCTTTTCGATTTAAAGCGCCTGCTTTATGCATCACCATATACGAACTACACTGCTGACACTTTGATAGCCAAGAACACGCATTACAACTGAGTACCGGAGCATATCCTCTCCGATTAATCAATACGAGACTCTGTTTTTTACTATCTAAATTTTTACTGATCGCGCGTACTAATGTTTTTGTAATGGGACTTTTGCTCATCGGCTTATCAACATCACCGGGACTAAATTGATTTTGTGGATCTCTTGTATTAATCAAATGCACCTTGGGTAGGCCCGCCCCCTGGGCTCGTTGATCAAGACGGATATATTGATAACGTCCAGCCTTCGCAGCCATCCAAGTTTCGAGTGAGGGGGTTGCAGATGAAAGCAGAATTGGCGCCTTTACATCATGTGCGCGCCAGATTGCTAAATCTCTAGCGGAATACCTTATGCCGTCTTGTTGTTTATAGGAAGGGTCATGCTCTTCATCAACCACAATGGCTTTTAAATTTGGCATCGGTGTTAAAGCAGCCAACCTCGTACCCAAGATAATTTGTGCCTTGCCTGTCATTGCCTCATACCAAGCAACGCCTCTTTGGTTTTCGGGGATTGCACTATGGAGCACTGACATATTCTTATTTGGGAAATAGGCTCGCACTCTGCGCTCTAATTGTGGTGTCAGATTAATTTCAGGAACCAAAATTAATACTTGTGCTTCTTCATCTTCAAGAATTGAGCTAAGCCAACTTAGAAATACGGCAGTCTTTCCGCTTCCTGTTTGTCCTTGCAAAAGGATTGCTCTAAATTTTTTTTCAGCTGCGGTATTACGCAAAGATACAAGTGCTGATTGTTGCTCATTGTTTAACCGCGATTCCACAATCAAGCCTTCGCTTTTTATTTCGCGGTCTTTTTTGTCTTTTTTCTTTTCTGCCGCAAGGAGCTTCTTAGGAATCTTTTCCCAATTTGCAGATTTTTTCCACATCTGTGGAATGGTAGGAATGATGGTTTCCCCAAGAACATGAATGTAGTACTGGCTTGCAAAATTCATCAGCCTAAGCACGGCTGAGTCTAAAGGGGGCAGTGGGGCTAAGGCTGAAACACCTTTTAATTTCTGGATATCAAAATCAGAGTGAGCGCTTACTTTGATTACTACACCAATGAGAGTAGACCGGCCGAATGGGACCTCAACTATCTGTCCTATGACAGGCTCTACACCCAGTTTTTGGGCATCCCATAGGTAGTCAAATCCCTGAGCCAAGGGCTTATCAACAACTACTTGGACCACCGTTGGTGAGGGCATTTTCTACTTCAGTTTTCTATTTTTGCTTGTGGATAAGTCTGTGGATATCATCAAATAATTCTGATTTATAGACTAATTTACCAGCTATCCATTTTTGCACTCTTTTCGAGCTTTTTATAAAAAATATATATAAATCAATAAGTTAAAGATTATTTCGAAAGTTATTGATCATATTCCCTGCCAATCTCACTGAATTTTGATTTCAGCCGCTAACTGTGCATAACTTTTTATACAAGGACAGGTTTAAGTTAGCAAATACTCAGCGCTACTTCTTGGATCTAAGCGCCTTTGAGCGATTTATAACTGTTTCAGCCAAAACAGAAACGCTTTCTGGCGGGGTAAATTGGGAAATCCCGTGGCCCAAATTGAATACATGGCCATCTAAAGAATGTAGGCCTGGTTTTAGGGCTGGAGCGCCTGCTAAATCCTCAAGCAGGAGATTTGCCTGCTCAGCAATTTGCTTGGGCTCAGAAAACAGAATAAGGGGGTCTAAATTGCCTTGTAAGGCCAGTGGCTTACCAAGATCTAGGAGCTGCTTACGAGCACGGCTCAATGGCACAGTCCAATCGAGCGCCAGGACATCTGCACCAGCACCAGCCATATCGTTTAACCAAATTCCACCACCCTTAGTAAACATAATTACAGGGATTTTTTGGCCTTCGTGTTCGCGGGGTAGCTGTGCAATGACTTTTTGCATAGCCGCTAATGACATGCGCTGATACCAGCCATCTGGCAAGAGCCCGCCCCAGGTATCAAAAATCATGAGTGCTTGTGCGCCAGCCTTGACTTGTCCAATCAGGTAATTTGCAACCGATTGGACATTAATTTCCAGAATGTGTTCGAGCAGGTCTGGGCGATTAAACATCATGGTCTTTGCATGACGGAAATCATCGGAGCCAGAGCCATCAATCATGTAACAAGCTAAAGTCCATGGGCTGCCAGAGAACCCAATTAAGGGCACGCGCTGCTTTCCATCCTGCACAAGTGCTTTACGAATTTCTGACACGGCATCAAATACATATTTGAGCTGGTCCATATCTGCAACACGTAATTTCTTAACGGCCTCTTCATCCCGTAGTGGATGATCAAAGCTAGGGCCTTCGCCCGCAGCAAATTTCAAACCTAAACCCATAGCATCAGGAATGGTCAAAATATCGGAGAACAAGATTGCCGCATCTAGTGGATAGCGGTCTAAAGGCTGAAGCGTTACTTCTGTGGCATACGCAGGATTTTTAGCCAGTCCTAGAAAGCTACCAGCTCTGGCGCGCGTAGCGTTGTATTCAGGGAGATATCGACCGGCTTGACGCATGAGCCAAAGCGGAGTTTGATCAACCGCTTCGCCCAGGCAGGCCTTTAAAAACCGATCATTTAACAGCAAGAGGATCGCCGCTCTTTATTTTTTACGACGGAAGCGAGCAATAGCAGCCAACTGCGCCGCTGCCATCGCAAACTCAGATTGGGCCAGAGCCAAGTCGAAGTCAGTGCCACGATTTTGCATCGCTTCTTCTGCGCGTTTTTTGGCTTCAATTGCTTTAGCTTCATCCAAATCATGGCCACGAATAGCAGTATCTGCTAAGACAGTAACGCGATCTGGTTGAACCTCTAAATAGCCACCTGCTACGAAAACAAACTCTTCGTCACCGTCCGCTTTTTCAATGCGAACTGATCCTGGACGAATACGTGTAATCAAAGGAGTGTGGCCACGCAAGATGCCGAGCTCACCACTTTCACCTGGAAGCGCAACAAACTTAGCTTCCCCACTGAAAATAGACTGCTCAGCACTTACTACATCGACGCGTATGGTTGACATAATTTCCCTAGATGAGTTCGATTAAAGCTTCTTAGCTTTCTCGATGGCTTCATCAATTGAACCCACCATGTAGAACGCTTGCTCAGGCAAGTGATCCAACTCACCGCTACAAATCATCTTGAAGCCGCGGATAGTTTCTTTCAATGGAACGTATTTACCTGGTGAACCAGTAAATACCTCAGCAACGTGGAAAGGCTGTGACAAGAAACGTTGGATCTTACGAGCACGTGATACTGCCAATTTGTCTTCTGGAGACAATTCGTCCATACCCAAAATCGCAATAATGTCGCGCAACTCTTTGTAACGCTGCAATGTCATCTGTACTTCACGAGCTACGTCGTAGTGTTCTTGACCTACCACTTGTGGGTCAAGCTGACGGCTGGTTGAGTCCAGCGGATCAACTGCTGGGTAGATACCTAATGCAGCGATGTCACGTGACAACACAACGGTAGAGTCTAAGTGCAAGAAGGTTGTAGCTGGTGACGGATCGGTCAAGTCATCCGCAGGAACGTAAACGGCCTGAATAGAGGTAACAGAACCAGTCTTAGTAGAGGTAATACGTTCTTGCAATTTACCCATCTCTTCAGCCAATGTCGGCTGATAACCCACGGCAGAAGGCATACGACCGAGCAACGCAGATACTTCAGTACCGGCCAATGTGTAACGATAGATGTTGTCAACGAAGAACAAAATATCACGGCCTTCGTCACGGAATGCTTCCGCCATTGTCAAACCGGTCAACGCAACGCGCAAACGGTTACCAGGAGGCTCGTTCATTTGACCAAACACCATAGCCACTTTATCAACAACGTTTGATTCTTTCATCTCGTGGTAGAAGTCATTACCTTCACGAGTACGCTCACCAACACCAGCAAACACTGACAAACCTGAGTGTTGCTTAGCGATGTTGTTAATCAATTCCATCATGTTCACGGTCTTACCAACACCCGCACCACCGAACAAGCCGACCTTACCGCCCTTAGCAAATGGGCAAACTAAGTCAATAACCTTAATACCGGTTTCGAGCAGGTCAACAGAAGGTGACAGTTCATCAAACTTCGGTGCTGGCTGGTGAATAGCGCGACGCTCTTCAGTAGCAATCGGACCTGCGTCATCAATTGGGCGACCTAAAACGTCCATGATGCGCCCCAATGTTGCTGGGCCAACAGGTACAGAAATTGGTGCGCCAGTCGATTTCACTTCCATGCCACGACGCAAGCCATCGCTCGCACCCATGGCAATAGCGCGAACTACGCCGTCACCGATTTGTTGCTGAACCTCAAAGGTCAACCCTTTTTCAGCAAATGATTTTTCGCCGCTCTCAACCAATGTCAATGCATCATAAATGTTTGGCATTTTGTCGCGTGGGAACTGAATATCCACCACTGGACCGATACACTGCACAATATTTCCGTTACTCATCGCATTTCTCCGCTTTTAATTCCTGAATTCTTTCGTATTCCTAAACGCCGGCCGCTTAAACTGCAGCCGCTCCGCCAACAATTTCTGACAACTCTTTAGTAATTGCAGCCTGTCGTGTCTTGTTGTATTCCAATTGCAATTCGCCAATGACGTTCTTTGCATTATCTGAAGCGGCCTTCATAGAGACCATACGTGCAGATTGCTCAGAGGCCATATTTTCGGCAACAGCCTGATAAATCATTGCTTCAACATAACGCTTTAACAAGCCATTCAAAATCGACTCGGCGTCAGGCTCGTATATGTAATCCCAAGAATTTCCTGTTTGCTCTTCCGGTGTCAATGCTTCCGACTCTAAAGGCAAGAGTTTTTCTAAAACAGGCTCTTGTTTCATCGCATTTACAAAGCGGGTGAATGCCAAATAAACAGCATCAATCTCGCCACGCTCAAATGCTTCTAGCTGAGCAGTAATTGCGCCAATCAAAACGTCCAAATGCGGCGTATCACCAATTTGAATCGTTTGAGAAATTAACTTTGCTTTTGAGCGATTCAAAAACTGCAGGCCTTTTGAACCAATTGCGGTGTACGCAATCTCAATATTATTTTCTTGCAAATCGCGCACTTGGTTAGCAATCAAACGCAAGACGTTGGTATTTAAACCACCGCACAAGCCCTTGTCTGTCGTAACCAAAATCGTGCCAACCTTCTTCACCTCCCGAGTTGCCATGTAGGCAGGGCGGAACTCAGGATTTGCTTTAGAAAGATTGGCAACAATCTCACGAATTTTTTCAGCGTATGGGCGCGCATTACGCATGCGCTCCTGGGCGCGACGCATCTTGGATGCGGCGACCATTTCCATTGCCTTCGTGATCTTGCGCGTGTTTTGCACGCTCTTGATCTTTGATCGTATCTCTTTTGTGCTTGCCATGATTTATGCGAACCCTCTTAGAAAGAGGCTGAGCGCTTGTAATCCTCAATTGCAGCACGCAAAGCAGCTTCGTCATCTTTGCTCAGATCTTTGGTTTCTTCAATACGGCCAACTAAGTCAGCGTATTTAGATTTCAAATGATCTTGCAAGCCTTTTTCAAATGCCAATACATGCTTCACCTCAAGGTCATCGAAGTAGCCATTATTCATTGCATAAAGTGAGGCAGCCATTTCCCAAACCTGCAAAGGCTTGTACTGTGCTTGCTTACATAACTCTGTAACACGCTTACCGCGCTCAAGTTGCTTACGGGTTGCATCATCAAGGTCAGATGCAAACTGCGCAAACGCTGCTAATTCACGATACTGCGCCAAGTCGGTACGAATACCGCCGGACAATTTCTTAATCACTTTAGTCTGGGCTGCACCACCAACGCGGGATACAGAAATACCAGCGTTAATCGCAGGACGTACACCAGCGTTAAATAAGTCAGTTTCTAAGAAGATCTGGCCGTCAGTAATCGAAATTACGTTGGTTGGAACGAATGCAGAAACGTCACCAGCTTGAGTTTCAATAATTGGCAATGCTGTCAAAGAACCAGTTTTGCCTTTTACTGCGCCGTTAGTGAACTTCTCAACATACTCGGCATTTACACGAGCAGCGCGCTCGAGCAAGCGTGAGTGGAGGTAGAACACGTCGCCAGGATAAGCTTCGCGGCCTGGAGGGCGGCGGAGCAACAAGGAGATTTGACGATAGGCAACTGCTTGCTTGGTCAAGTCATCGTAAACAATCAAAGCGTCTTCGCCGCGGTCACGGAAGTATTCACCCATGGTGCAACCTGCGTAAGCAGAGAGGTACTGCATCGCTGCAGACTCAGAAGCACTCGCCGCAACAACTACGGTGTACTCCATCGCGCCCAATTCTGTGAGCTTGCGAACAACGTTAGCAATAGTAGAAGCTTTTTGACCGATCGCCACGTAAACGCAATAAACGCCTTTACCTTTTTGGTTAATGATCGCGTCAACCGCAACGGCTGTCTTACCAGTTTGGCGGTCGCCAATGATCAACTCACGCTGACCACGACCAATTGGAACCATCGCATCAATCGCCTTCAAACCAGTTTGTACTGGCTGGCTAACAGATTGTCGTGCGATCACGCCAGGAGCAACTTTTTCAATAAAGTCAGTTAACTTGGTGTTGATTGGGCCTTTGCCATCAATCGGTTGACCGAGCGCGTTTACAACGCGACCGAGCAACTCTGGGCCAACTGGCACTTCCAAAATGCGGCCAGTACATTTCACTGGGTCGCCTTCTTTAATGTGGGTGTATTCACCCAACACTACGGCACCAACAGAATCACGCTCAAGGTTTAACGCGAGGCCGATAGTGTTGTTTGGAAACTCCAACATTTCGCCCTGCATAACGCCTGACAAGCCATGTACGCGGCAAATACCGTCGGTCACTGAAATAACAGTGCCTTCGTTGCGAACTTGGGAGTCAACGCCCAATTCGCTAATTCGGCTTTTGATCAGCTCGCTGATCTCGGAAGGGTTGAGTTGCATTACTTACTCCTGGGTCTTATTTCGTATGTTCTTAATAGGGATCACTTATGCGCCAAGACTTGCTTGCATTTGAGCTAACTGGGCCTTAACTGAACTATCCATTACTTCGTCGCCAACCTGAATGCGAACTCCGCCAATCAATGTTGGATCAACTTGAATAGTTGGGCGCAATTCTTTACCCCCAAAGCGCTTCTTCAAACTTGACAACAAATCATTTAACGCAGAACCCTCTAAAGGGAATGCGCTGGTAATGTTTACTTCTGCTGCGCCTTCGCTCTTGTTCTTCATTGCTTCAAATTGCTGTGCAATTTCTGGAACGGCTGCCAAGCGGTGGTTTTGATTTACAAGATTCAAAAAGCTAGCAACTTTTGGATCTAGCTTGGTCTTGACCATGCCAGAAAGCAGTTTGCTTAAATCATCAGCGGAAACTTTTGGATTGTTGGATAAGGCAGCAACCTCTGGCAAAGCAGCAAGCTGAGCCAATTCATTTAACTGCTCCAAGCATCCAGCAAGCTCTGCTGGCTTTGCGCTTTGAAAAAGCGCTTCAGCATAAGGACGTGCAATAGTGGCTAATTCAGCCATATCAAAGTTCTGCCTTTAGTTGGTCAAGTAACTGGCCGTGCGCTTTTGCATCAACTTCACGACGCAAAATTTGCTCAGCGCCTTTAACAGCAAGCAGAGCAACTTCGGCACGCAATACTTCACGTGCGCGAGTAACTTGTTGAGCTGCGTCTTGCTGCGCTTGAGAAATGATTCGAGCAGCTTCAGCTTGTGCGTTAGCGCGAATTTCATCGGCAGACATTTGTGCACGTTTTTCAGCTTCAGCAACACGTTGCACACCTTCTTGGCGTGCTTTATTTAATTCTTGCTCTGCTTCATTGCTGGCCAGTGCAAGCGCTTCTTTACCGCGCTCGGCAGCAGCTAAACCATCAGCAATTTTGCTTGAACGCTCATCTAATGCCTTAACAAGCGGTGGCCACACAAAACGTGCAACTACCCACCATAAGACAAAGAAGACGATCATTTGCGCGAATAGGGTCGCGTTCAGATTCACGATATTCCTTTCAGTATTGTTGAGAACTATTGGATGACCTGTTGGTCATCCACGCCAAAACAATTACTTAATAACTGCGAGCAGTGGGTTTGCGAAAGCAAACAACATTGCAACACCAACACCGATCAAGAACGCAGCGTCGATCAAACCAGCCAAGAGGAACATTTTGGTTTGGAGTGGTTCCATCAATTCAGGTTGACGTGCACATGCTTCGATGTATTTACCACCCATCAATGCAATACCTAAACAAGCACCGATCGCGCCGAGGCCGATGATGATGCCGATTGCAATAGCTGTGAATCCTTGAATGTTTGCGAGAAATGCTTGCATGTTACTGACTCCTGAAGTTAAAAGAGGTAGGTTAAAAATAAAATCTTAGTGATGGCTATGCGCTTGCCCGATATAGACCAAAGTCAACATCATAAAAATAAAGGCTTGCAACAAAATAACCAAAATGTGGAAGATGGCCCAAGCTGATCCAGCAATAACATGGCCCACCAATCCGAACAGGGATAAATCTAAATTAAAGGTCCATACGCTACCAAGCAAAGCGATTAACAAGAAGACCAATTCGCCAGCGTACATATTGCCGAAAAGTCGCATTCCCAAAGAAACGCCTTTCGCCAAATATTCAATAATGTTCAAAGCAAGGTTGAATGGCGCCAAATACCATTTCGCACCGAATGGGGCAGAAACAAGTTCATGCAAGAAGCCGCCGAAACCTTTTACTTTGAAGCTGTAAAAGAACACCAAGAGCAAAACAGACATGGACATGCCCATCGTTGCATTCAGGTCAGTCGTTGGAACAACCTTGTGGTGCGGAACGTGAACACCAAAACTTTCAATGAACTGGTTTACGCCCAATACCCAATCTACTGGTATCAAGTCGAGGGTATTCAGAAGAATGATCCAAAAAAATACAAACAAGGCAAGCGGGGCAATGTAGGTGCGATCGCCATGAACAATGCTCTTAGATTGTGTCTCTGCCATTTCTACAATCATTTCAACGAAACACTGGAAGCGGCCTGGCACACCTGGAGTTGCACGACGTGCTGCGATTAACAAAATAAATACAGCGAGCAAGCCCATAGCGGATGCCCAAAAAATAGTATCTAAATTAATAATGCTGAAATCAATAATGGATGTCTGTGGCCCACCACTATTGTTGAGATTTTGTAAATGCTCTGAAATGTACGCTGTTGGCGTCATCGGCTCGGCTGCCCCGTGGGCTTGGTTTACTTCGCTAGACATCTCTTAACTAGTCCTTTGTTTCAATCACAATTTTTACTTCTTAGGCCACAACCACGCCAGCCAAACGCACTTCAAGGCAAGCAGGTAAGTCACCAATAAAGGGACCCAAAGCACGCCGGGGATGAGGAAAGCAATCCCAATAAACAGCATTATTGTCACGACAATTTTTATAAATTCGCCGGAAACTAATGCTGCCAAAAAACTTCCTGGATTCAATCTTTGCGATTTTTTTGCCATTTCCAGTCTTGTTAGAAACAAAACCGAAGGCAAGACGCTGATTAAACCACCTAAAAAGGCCGACTGAGTATAAACGCTTACACCTGCCGGCTCCCCAAAAACTGACCAAATCACCATGCTGACTACTGTTACCAGCACTTGGGCCAATATTATTTTCCAAGGGGACAGAGCGGGGTATCTTTTTGCATTGCTTTGCTGCAGTGCAACCATTTCCGCTTTGGTTAGAACCCGATATGTCTCTTCTTTAGGTTCATCCCAATCATCCACCTCGGAAAATTGATTTTTTTGAGGAATCAATTTAGCCACGAAAGTTTAATGTGTGCAGTGCAATATGTCAAAGGATTTGGGGACATTTTTTGAGTATTTTTCAAGATTCAACACCCAGCTTTTTTAACAAGGAATCTAGCTCATCAAATTGGCTAAACCCGATCCGGATCTCGCCACCCTTGCCTTTAAGCTTAAATTGGACGCTTAAACCGATTAAATCTGCCATTTCTTGAGCCAAACGACGTGTATCGGCATCTTGAACTACCGCCCCTCCAGGCTTGGCAAGCTTGGCTTTTTTGTCGCCAATCTGCCCACCAGCGATTGCTAAGGCGGTAGACATTCTTTCCGCCTCACGAACGGACAGCCCCTGTGCAGCAATTCTTTGTGCCAAAGCAACTTGACTTGAGCCCGGCAAAGGCAGGAGCGCGCGAGCATGGCCCATATCAATATCCCCAGCCAGCAGCATTGCCTGGACTGGCTTTGCCAGCTGTGCAAGGCGTAATAAATTGGTGATTGCGCTTCGTGACTTGCCAACCGCCTTGGCCGCCTGCTCATGAGTAAAACCAAACTCTTCGATCAGCCTTGCCAACCCCTGAGACTCTTCTAGAGGGTTTAAGTCCTCACGCTGCATATTTTCGACCAAGGCCATTGCGGCGGCGGCCTGATCATCAGCGCTAGATACTAAAACCGGAACTTCTTTTAGTCCCGCAATTGTTGCTGCGCGAAAGCGACGCTCTCCCGCAATAATTTCGTACTTACCAGCAGACACCAGTCTTACAAGTAAAGGTTGCATCACACCTTGTTCGCGAATACTTTCTGCCAATTCTTGTAAAGCACCGGCTTCCATTTTTTGACGCGGCTGATACTTGCCTGCCTGCAATGCTGACAGAGGCAAACGGTTTATTTCCGTTGAGGCATTTTCATTCTGGGTCTTTTCACCTAACAGCGCCTCTAAGCCTCTGCCCAAACCTTTTTTCTTAATTGCAACCATGAACTTTTACTTTCCTAAAAATTACATTTGCTGAATGCGTTCAATCATTTCTGCGCCGAACTCTAAATACGCCTTGGCCCCCCGAGATGATTTATCAAAGGCAACCCCGGGAAGCCCATAAGAAGGGGCTTCAGCCAAGCGTACATTGCGAGGGATGATGGTCTTAAATACCTTGTCGCCAAAATGCTCCAGCAACTGATCTGAGACTTGTTGTTGCAAAGTCATACGCGCATCGAACATCACGCGCAATAAACCAATGATGACTAAATCAGGATTTAAATTTGCATGCACTTGTTTAATTGTGTTGACTAAATCTGATAAGCCTTCCAACGCAAAATACTCACATTGCATTGGAACAATCACACCATTGGCTGCACATAATCCATTCAAGGTTAATAAAGACAATGCAGGAGGGCAATCAATCAAAATAAAGTCGTAATCATTTGCCACCTGTGAGAGCGCATCTTTTAATCGAGATTCACGTGCATCAATATCAACCAATTCAATTTCTGCTCCGGCCAAATCCCGGTTGGCAGGCAAGACATCGTAAGCAGAACTTTCGCAGCGTTGTGCACATTCCTTTACCGTGGCAAGTCCAATTAATACTTGGTATATGCTTGCACTTAAGTCTGCCTTCTCGATGCCAGAGCCCATCGTCGCATTACCCTGCGGATCTAAGTCAACAAGCAGTACCCGCTGCTTAAGCCCCGCCAAGCCGGCCGCCAAATTGACGGCGGTAGTGGTTTTGCCTACGCCACCTTTTTGATTTGCAATACAGAATATTTTTGCCATAGCTGCTTTGTTATTTTGCTAAAAATTGAGGGGGAGATTTTCTCATGGGGCTCAACACCAAAAGTCGGCGTTCAACTGATAAATTGGGGATAAACAGGGCCTCATCGGCCAATAAGCGCCAATCATCCTTACAAACCTCTGCCATTTCTTCATCAGCACGCTTGGCTTTCATGGCAAACACCAGTCCATCAGGTTTTAACAGGGGCAGTGAAAGCTCTAAGAAACGCGCAAGGTTTGTAAAGGCACGAGAAATAACGGCATCAAATTGCCCCTGTTGTTGCAGTGCAACATTCTCAACTCGCTCACTTAAGACTTCAATGTTTTTCAACTTCAATTTGCCACGCACATGCTGCAGAAAAGCAGTCTTTTTTCTGATGGCCTCTATCAAGGTGAGGCGCCACTCTGCCTGAATAATAGCGATCGGAATGGCAGGCAGGCCGCCGCCAGACCCTAAGTCAGCAATGCGAGGGGTGGGGCTTTTTAAAAACCGCCTTAAAACTGGTAAAACTGCAATAGAATCAATGAGATGCAGCCTTACTGAGTCCGCCTCATCTTCTATCGCCGTCAAATTATGTACCTGGTTCCAGCGGCCCATCTCTTGCAAAAATAGCTCTAAATCAGCAATATTCGCTTCGCTTAAATTTAAACCTAAGCCCTCAATCCCAAGCGCAAGCAAGTCATCGGTCATGCCGCCTCTTGGGGGCGGCCCAACCCTTTTTTAAGATGCACTAATAACAAGGAAAGCGCTGCCGGAGTAACCCCAGAAATTCTGCTGGCCTGGCCCAAAGTTGCCGGTTTATGTAAGTTGAGCTTCTGCTGAACTTCTTTTGAAAGACCCAAGACTTGGGTGTAATCCAAGCTCTCTGGAAGGGGGTAGGTTTCGTTATGCTCTTGACGGGCAATTTCTACAGCCTGGCGGTCAATATACCCCTGGTATTTAACTGAGATTTCAACTTGATCACTGATTTGAGCAGCAAGCCCAAGATCATCATCTAAAACACCGGGCGCCCAAAGGCCATTGCCCAGAGCAATAATTGACTCATAAGTAACGCCAGGGCGCCTCAGAAGCTCTGCCAAACTACACTCATGAGACAGGTCTTGGCCTAACAATTCTGAAACAAGGGGGGCGGCCTCATGCCTTGGGCCAACCCAGATATCTTGCAAACGAGATGTTTCACGTGAAACAGCCTCTTGTTTTCTGCAAAATACTTCCCAGCGAACATCATCAACCAAGCCCAAATCACGCCCAATGGCAGTTAATCGCAAATCTGCGTTATCTTCGCGCAAGCTTAAGCGGTATTCCGCTCGGCTTGTAAACATCCGATAGGGCTCTTGCACCCCTCGGGTAATCAAATCATCGACCAAAACCCCTATATAGGACTCACTACGCTTAGGTAGCCATGGCGCTTTCCCTTGGGCAGCCAAGCCAGCATTAATGCCAGCAAGCATGCCTTGGGCGGCAGCCTCCTCATACCCGGTGGTGCCATTGATCTGGCCAGCAAAATACAGGCCACCGATTGCTCTGGTTTCAAGGCTATGGCGAAGCTGACGGGGATCAAAAAAGTCGTACTCAATTGCATAGCCAGGCCGAACAATGACTGCGGACTCTAGCCCTCGGATGCTGCGCACCAAATCCCACTGCACATCAAAAGGCAAGCTAGTAGAAATGCCGTTGGGATAAAACTCATTTGTAGTGAGCCCCTCGGGCTCCAAAAAGATCTGATGGCTATTGCGGGAAGCAAAGCGATGTATTTTGTCCTCAATGGAAGGGCAGTAGCGTGGGCCAACCCCTTCAATTACACCGGTATACATGGGTGAACGATCTAAACCACCCCGAATAATGTCATGGGTCCTCTCATTAGTGTGGGATATCCAGCAAGGAACCTGCCGTGGATGCTGCTCTGGCCGGCCCAAATATGAAAAGACCGGAACAGGATCTAAGTCGCCAGGCTGCTCTAGCATCACCGAAAAATCAATGGTCCGACCATCAATACGTGGCGGCGTTCCTGTTTTTAGCCTACCCTGAGGAAGTTTTAGCTCCTTTAAGCGGGCCGATAAAGACACTGAGGAGGGGTCGCCAGCGCGACCGCCCGCATAGTTATTTAAGCCTACGTGAATTTTTCCGTCCAGAAAGGTCCCGGCGGTCAAAACGACTTTTTTAGCCAAAAACTCCAAGCCCATTTGTGTAACAACCCCCTGGACTTCGTCACCCCTAACCAAAAGGTCGTCCACTGCCGCCTGAAATAGAGTGAGGTTTTCTTGATTTTCTAAACGACGTCGAATGGCTGCTTTATATAGAATGCGGTCGCCCTGTGCCCGGGTCGCCCTAACGGCCGGTCCTTTGCTCGAATTGAGTATCCGAAACTGAATTCCAGCCTCATCGGTTGCCGCAGCCATGGCGCCGCCCATGGCATCAATTTCTTTAACTAGGTGGCCCTTGCCAATACCCCCAATAGAAGGATTGCAGCTCATTGCCCCCAAGCTTTCAATACTATGGGTAATTAACAGCGTATCGCATCCCATGCGTGCTGATGCAAGGGCGGCCTCAGTCCCAGCGTGACCGCCACCCACAACAATGACATCGAAGTTTTTTGAATACCGCATGATTTGCCTCAGATAGGGCGATGATCATAGCATTTTGTTTGTTTCACGTGAAACAAAAACGATACAAAATAAAACCTTGGTATTGGCCTTATCTATAACTTATTGATTTAATTGAGAAAATAAGCATTCCAAGCTGACTTCATAATCAGCACAGACACAATTACAAGGAAGGCTTTTCTTACAAAAGCGCTTCCATGCTTAATAGCTAGTCGACTACCGAATTGGCTACCAAATATATTGGCAACCATCATGGCAAGGCCAAGTGGCCAATTAATTTGACCCAAGCTTGCCAACATAAGAATTGCTGCAAAGTTCGTTGCCACATTTACTAGCTTGGTTGCTGCGGATGCATGCAAAAAGTCGAAACCAAAAAACCGCACAAACCCAAACAGCAAAAAGCTGCCTGTACCAGGGCCAAAAAATCCATCGTAAAAGCCAATGGTGAGGCCCAGTATCACCCCTTTAATTTGTTGGTAACGGCTAACACCTTTGGGGGCGTGTGTTTCACCAAGCGATGGCTGAAACCAGGTATACAGAACAAGAAACAGTAAAACAAACGGCAAAGCCTTGCGCAGTGGCTCTGCTGGGAAATTACTTACGGCATTGGCACCTAAAAGCGAACCAATAAAACCCGCAACAATTGCAGGACCAACAACCGCCCAGGGAAGCGATACGTGACGCAAATATCTTCGGGCAGCATTGATAGTGCCACCAACAGCCGAAACCTTGTTGGTCGCAAGGAGCGTTGCCGGAGGCGCGTCAGGATAGGCGGCAAATAAAGCGGGAACCTGAATCAGGCCACCACCGCCAGCTACTGCATCCACAAGGCCTGCGAAAAAGGCCATCGCTAAAAGCAATGGCCAGATATAAATTGAAAATTCGATGAGAGTCTCTTTTAATTAAATGGGTGTGGCGCAATTAAAAATTTGCGCCACACTAAAACCGAATAATAAAAGGAAAAAACAAAAGGCTAGTTTTTGTTTTTGAAGTGGGCAGCGATTTCTCCAACGACGCCACGACGGAAGGCTAAAACACAAATTACAAAAATAAATCCTGTTGCAATGGTGCTCCATGATCCGATGTTGGCCAAGTAATTTTGTAATCCAACAACGATGCCGGCACCGACTACGGGTCCTAAAATAGTTCCCATGCCACCAAGTAGAGTCATCAAGACCACTTCGCCTGACATATGCCAATGAACATCAGTCAATGTGGCCAGCTGGAAAACTAAAGACTTCATTGATCCAGCCAAGCCAGAGAGTGCGGCTGAAAGTACAAACGAAATAAGTTTGAAGCGATCAACGTCGTAACCAAGAGAAATAGCGCGCGGCTCATTTTCACGAATGGCTTTTAGCACCTGGCCAAACGGGGAATGAACTGCGCGCATGATGACCGCAAAACCAAACAAAAAGACAACCAATACAAAATAATACATTGCAACGTCATTTTTAAGGTCGATGAAGCCAAACAAATTTCCTCGTGGAACGCCTTGTATACCATCCTCACCGCCGGTAAAAGGCATCTGCACGGCCAAAAAATATACCATTTGCGAAAGCGCCAAAGTCACCATCGCAAAGTAAATACCTTGTCGACGAATAGCCAAAGAACCGATTAAGAATCCCAATATCCCGGAACCAAACACACCCAGGATGATTCCAAGCTCGGGAGAAAGGCCGGCTTCTTTGCAAAAGTAAGCAGTAATGTAGGCGGAGGTTCCAAAGAATGCAGCATGTCCAAAAGACAGGAGCCCTGTGAAGCCAAGCAATAAATTAAATGCGCATGCAAAGAGGGCAAAACACAAAACCTTCATTGCAAAAACTAAATAGATGAAGTCTTGGAAAGGCAACAACAATGCGATGAGAACCAAGATGCCATAAAGTAATTTTGTTTTGGAGTTCATGATTATTTCTCTCGCCCAAACAGCCCGGCAGGACGAATCAACAAAACAATTGCCATAATCACAAAAATTACAACGCCAGATGCTTCTGGGTAAAACACTTTTGTTAAACCCTCGATAAGGCCCAGGCCGAGACCAGTCAAAATGGCGCCCATAATTGAACCCATACCACCAATCACCACTACGGCAAAAACAACAATGATGAGATTCGAGCCCATCAGTGGATTAACCTGGAAAATAGGGGCGGCTAACACGCCTGCAAAACCTGCAAGACCTACGCCGTAGGCATAAGCCAAAGAAATCATCAAGGGAACATTAATACCAAAGGCTTGTAACAATTTTGGGTTTTCAGTTCCAGCGCGCAAATAAGCACCCAACTTAGTTCTTTCAATCACATACCAAGTGGAGAAGCAGACAACTAAGGAGATGGCAACTACCCACACGCGATACTTCGGCAAAATGATGCCGATTGCCTCTAAAGAAATAGCACCCTGCAAAGCCTCTGGTGCTGAATAGCTCTCGCCAGAAATTCCGTACCAATGACGGAACATGCCTTCAATAATTAAAGCCAAACCAAAGGTCAACAACAAACCATACAAGTGGTCCAAGTGATACAGCCGGCGCAACATCGTGCGCTCCAAGATCAATCCAAATCCAGCCATCACTAGGGGCACAACAATTAAAGCAAACCAATAGTTAATGGATAGTTCGGGTAAGCCAAACCATTGGCTAATTTGAGTTAAGCCTATCCACGCAATAAAAGCGCCCATGGTGTACTGAGCACCATGCGCAAAATTAATGATGTTAAGAAGGCCAAAGATAATGGCCAATCCCAAACTCAATATGGCATAAAACGAGCCATTAATAAGCCCCACCAAGAGCTGGGCTACCAGCGCTTGAGGGGTAATTCCAAGAAGTTCAAACATGCTTAATAGAGATCAATTACTTGTTAGTAACCAGCTTGCATCGTGACAATGAAAGTGGTTGAGTTGCTTCAGCAGCAGGAATCACTGCCTTTATGTTGTAGTAATCCCATGGGCTTGTAGACTCAGAAGGTTTTTTCACTTCAAGCAAATACATATCGTGCTCAAACTTACCGTCTGCACGAATCTTGCCTTTGAAGAGACCGTCATCAATGTTTGTAGACTTCAACGCTTTCATCACTGCCTGAGTATCATCAGTGCCAGCCTTTTGTACGGCATTTAAGTAAGCCAGAACGGATGAGTAAACGCCTGCCTGAACGCTAGATGGCATGCGCTTGTGTTGCAAGATAAAGCGTTTTGCAAAAGCACGAGTCTTGTCATCCTTGTCCCAGTAGAAGCCTTCTGTAAGGTACATGCCTTGAGCTGCATTCAAACCCAAAGAGTGAACATCAGTAATAAACATCAACAAAGGAACAACGGTTTGTTTTTTGTTAATACCGAACTCGGAAGCTTGCTTAACACTGTTAATAGTGTCTTGTCCGGCATTTGCCAAGGCAACCACATCCGCTCCACTAGCTTGCGCCTTCAAGAGATAGGATGAAAAATCGCTATTTGGAAATGGGTGCTTGCTTGTTCCTAATACTTTACCGCCGTTAGCTGTAAGAACATTGGTGGCGTCTTTCTCTAAAGCAGCGCCGAAGGCGTAGTCCGCAGTAAGGAAGTACCAATTCTTTTTACCCTGCTTTACAACCGCTTTAGCTGTACCGTTCGAGAGCGCATAGGTGTCATACGTCCAATGAACGTTGTTGGCTGTACATTTTTCATTGGTGATCGGCAAAGAAGCTGCGCCAGAAACCAAAGTAATCTTGTTCTTTTGCTCAGCCACTTCCATAACGGCAAGGGCTACGTTGGTTGAGACTAATTCCACAATGACATCAACACCATCTTTGTCATACCATTCGCGTGCTTTATTTGCAGCAATATCGGCCTTGTTTTGGTGATCAGCACTAACTAGCTCGATCTTCTTTCCGATAACTGTGCCATCTTTGGAAAAGTCGGCGATCGCCATCTTTGCTGCAATTACCGCACCAGGTCCAGCCAAGTCAGAGTAGATTGAAGAAAGGTCAGTTAAAACACCAATCTTAATAACATCGCCACTTACTTTGGGCGCACTTTGTGCAAACACTGGGTTTGAACCAAACATGGTCGCCGCAACCAGACAAGCGGTTATTTGCTTTAACTTCATTCCTATCTCCTATAGAAAACTACTAAACACCAAGATACTCATTTAATAAAGCCGCCTTTTGAGCAAGCTCGTTTTGATTCACAACTTCAACTACATTTCCGTGCTCAACAACATAAT
The DNA here is from genome assembly GCF_018882445.1 of Polynucleobacter sp. 15G-AUS-farblos. Classification (GTDB taxonomy): domain Bacteria; phylum Pseudomonadota; class Gammaproteobacteria; order Burkholderiales; family Burkholderiaceae; genus Polynucleobacter. The sequence goes on from NZ_JACVOM010000004.1 coordinate 310,227, forward strand.
GACGATCCGCAAGCGGAGCGGCAAAATGAAAGTTTTGTTCAACCAACACAATTGTGAAGCCTTTATTGCGAAGACTAGTGACCACTTCGCCTAGTTTTTGGACAATGACTGGCGCCAAGCCCTCGGTAATCTCATCAAGCAATAGAAGTTTTGCACCCGTCCTTAAGATGCGCGCCATTGCAAGCATTTGTTGCTCGCCCCCAGACAGTCGTGTGCCAGGGCTATTGCGCCTTTCATACAAATTCGGAAACATCTCATATATTTCATCTAAGCCCATGCCGCCTGGAGCTATCTCTGGCAAAAGCAGCAAGTTCTCTTCGGCGCTTAAGCTAGCAAAGATGCCTCGCTCTTCTGGGCAAAAACCCACGCCAAGCCTAGCTATTTTGTAGGTAGGCATCTCAATCGTCTCTGTGCCGTAGACCTGAACCGAACCAGTTCTTTTGCTAGTCAAACCTAAAATCGTTTTTAGGATGGTGCTACGTCCGGCGCCATTTCTTCCTAATAAGGTGACAACCTCGCCATCACGAACAGCAAAATTAACGCCATGGAGAATGTGAGACTCGCCATACCAAGACTCTAAATTTTTTACCTCTAAGGCCATATTGCTCATAGAGTGTCATTCCCTTGACTACCCATATAGGCCTCAACAACCAGCGGGTTGTTGGAAACCTCATGGTAAGAGCCTTCCGCCAAAACGGATCCTCTTTGTAAAACGGTAATGCGATCGGCAATAGATGCGACCACCTTCATATTGTGCTCAACCATGAGAATAGTGCGTCCCTTGGCAACCCGGTCAATTAACTCGGTTACCCGCTCTACATCCTCGTGCCCCATCCCTTGAGTGGGCTCATCCAACAACATTAACTCGGGCTCCATTGCCAAGGTTGTCGCAATTTCAAGCGCCCTTTTACGGCCATATGCCAAGTTAAGCGTTTCTTCATTTGCAAAGCCCTCGAGCCCTACCTCATGCAAGAGCTCCATTGCGCGCTCATTCAGAACATTTAAGGAATTGCCTGACTTCCAGAAATGGAACTCCGTGCCTAATCCTCGCTGCAGTGCAACACGAACATTTTCTATCACCGTCAGGTGTGGGAAAACAGCTGAAATCTGAAAGGATCTGATAATGCCTCGTCTAGCAATTTGAGCCGGAGCCTCACCAGTAATGTCTATGCCGTTAAAAAGAATCTGACCCGTGGTGGGCACTAAAAACTTTGTTAGTAAATTAAAACAGGTTGTTTTTCCCGCCCCATTGGGACCAATGAGAGCGTGGATAGTTCCCCGGGTGACATCTAGATTCACATCGGTTACCGCGGAAAACCCTTTAAAAGATTTCCCTAGGTCAATGGTTTTTAATATTGTTTCTTGCAATCTCATACCCTCTACCCCCAATCGGGGCAAGACATTGAGAATACCCCAAGATAGGCTCGCTATCTATAGCAATAACCCTAAATGCAAGGGGCCGAACTCACTAAGTTGTTTGCTTGGTTTTAATAAATTGTTTGATGGCGCTTCGTGCCACCTCATCCAATACATCAAGCGGCACTCGTTGGGCGCCTTGAACAATCATGAGTGCATATGGCTTGGCAAGCGCAGATGCCTCTAGACACAAGCGCAGCTCCTCCCCTTCGGCTGGAGACTGACTGCGCCAATAATTAATGGCAGCTTCAAGTTCTTGAATGGTGACGTACAGCATGCTGAATCAAGTTGCGTTGTTTTATTTGACAGCCAGCATAGTGCCGCGACATTTTTTGGCGCCGCACCGACACTCGTAATCCCTCTTCATTTGCTTCGTAATGCGGCCTTCAATATCAAGTGAATAGTCATAAAACAGCTCTTCCCCAACCTTCAGCGCTCGCTTGGCATAAATAAAGACGCGTGGTTTACCGTTAAAGCTGTCTTCGCGGGTCTCACAGCTTGGCTTGCAGGAGTGGTTAATCCATCGGGCAGCATTGCCGCCATACTTCGCATCAATTACACGACCATCATCTAAAGAAAAATAGAAGGTGTGGTTCGGGTCCTTTGGGTCATGTGGGTGGCGCTTTTCTGCCAACTTCCAACTAATGCGCTCACCTTTGTATTCAATAATTGCTTGGCCCTTTTTAATGGGTTTGGCAACAAAAACACCTTTGCCATGAATTGGTGAAGACTTAACAACAATAGAAGCGCGATCCACTTTGGGTGGTTTTGTTTTTTTTGATGTCATAAATTAAACGTCTAGGTTACGCGCTATGAGCGCGTTCTTTTCAATAAACGCACGGCGAGGCTCTACCTCATCCCCCATCAGCGTCGTAAAGACTTGATCTGCAGCAATCGCATCTTCAATCTTAACCTGCAATAAGGTGCGCGAACTTGCATCCATCGTGGTTTCCCACAACTGCGACGGATTCATCTCTCCAAGACCCTTATAGCGCTGACGACTCAGAACGCGTTCAGCCTCAGATAGAAGCCAAGCAAAGGCAGCCCTAAAGTCATTGATGGTTTGCTCTTTCTGATTTTTATCAGGATCGCCGCGGCGCACTTTTGAGCCCGGCAATACTTTTCCAGACAAAACAGCCGCAGCATTAGCAAGGCTTTGATAGTCGTCGCTGTGAACAAAGTCAGAGTTAATGGAAGAGAGCTTTAGATTTCCATGAATACGACGTGATAACAACAATCTAAAGCGCTCTGTGCGATCCTCTTTTTGAACAATGATTTCTGGTGGGAGGGCCAATGGGTTTAAAGAGTCTGACAAGGCCTTTCTCAATCGTTCGGCAGAGTCGTTGGCAGACGCCTCTGTGTCCAGGTTGAGCTGGGTGCCAGATGCAATAGCCCTCAAAGCATCTTCATCGATTGTTCTCGAGAGGCGATCAACGATCGATTGGATCACCTGATAATGTTTGGCTAGCTCATTTAGAGCTTCACCTTCAACAACTTCACCACCGGGAGTTTGCAGAGAGGCTGTCTCTAAAGCAATTTTTAAGAGCAATTGGTTTAACTCTGCATCGTCTTTAATATATTTCTCGCTCTTACCAAACTTCACTTTATAAAGTGGTGGCTGAGCAATATAAATATGGCCGCGCTCAATTAGCTCTGGCATCTGTCTATAGAAGAAAGTTAATAGCAGGGTGCGGATGTGGCTACCGTCTACGTCCGCATCAGTCATGATGATGATGCGGTGATAGCGCAACTTATCAGCCTTGTATTCTTCAATGCCAATACCGGTACCCAAAACCGTGATCAGGGTTACAACCTCTTGGCTTGCCAACATTTTGTCGAAGCGCGCCTTTTCCACATTCAGAATTTTTCCCTTTAAAGGAAGAATTGCTTGAAAGCGGCGGTCCCGACCCTGTTTAGCAGAGCCTCCAGCAGAATCACCCTCGACAATAAATAATTCAGATTTGGTGGGGTCTTTCTCTTGGCAATCGGCTAACTTTCCAGGTAAACCTAAACCATCTAAAACACCTTTACGCCTTGTCATGTCACGCGCTTTGCGAGCAGCCTCTCGCGCACGAGCAGCATCAACAATTTTTCCACAGAGGATTTTTGCGTCTGCAGGGCGTTCTTGCAAATAGGCACTCAGTGCTTCCGCAACAATCTCCTCAACGGGGCCGCGGACTTCACTAGAAACCAATTTATCTTTAGTTTGGCTTGAAAATTTTGGTTCTGGCACCTTAACCGATAAAACGCATGCCAAACCTTCACGCATATCATCACCGGAAATTTCTACCTTTGCCTTTTTAGCAACTTCATTCTCATCAATGTACTTATTAATAACGCGTGTCATTGCTGCACGCAGCCCTGTTAGGTGGGTCCCGCCATCACGTTGAGGAATGTTGTTAGTAAAACAAAGTACTTGTTCACTAAAACTGTCGTTCCACTGCATGGATACTTCAGCAGTAATTTGGCCACCCAAATCAGATGGACGAATACCCTCGGCATAAAAAATATTTGGGTGCAAAACATTTTTATTTTGGTTAATGTATTCAACGAATCCTTTAACACCACCAGAAAATGCGAAATCTTCTTCTTGACCACTACGTTGATCAATCAACTTAATATGCACGCCGTTGTTTAAGAAGGAAAGCTCACGAATACGCTTTACTAGAATTTCGTAATGAAATTCCACATTACCAAAAATAGTTTCATCTGCTAAGAAGTGAACTTCTGTTCCCGATAGCTCTGTATCACCGGTAACAGTAATGGGTGATGTAATGATGCCATTCTCATCTTGAATATTGCGGTTTTGAATAACGCCACGCGCAAATTCCATGTAATGCGCTTTACCATCGCGACGGATAGTTAACTTCAACCATTTAGATAGTGCGTTAACGCAACTAACACCCACACCATGGAGACCACCTGAGACTTTGTAGCTGTTTTGGTCAAACTTTCCACCAGCATGCAACTCTGTCATCACAATTTCTGCGGCGCTTCTCTTAGGCTCGTGTTTGTCGTCGTACTTAATGCCAGTTGGAACACCGCGACCGTTATCAACAATAGAAATTGAGTTATCAGTGTGAATAACTACCGTAATCTCCGAGCAGTACCCTGCCAAAGCTTCATCGATTGAATTATCTAAAACCTCAAATACCAAATGGTGGAGGCCAGTCCCATCAGAAGTATCTCCAATGTACATCCCAGGACGTTTACGAACAGCCTCAAGACCCTCTAAGATTTGAATCGATGCAGCACCGTACTGCTCTACTACTTTTTTTTCTTCAGTCATTTTTTTCTAAATTAAATACGCATTGGCATCACAACATACTTAAAGTTCTCTGAGCCAGGCAGAGTAATTACAGCACTGCTGTTTGCATCACCCAAACTAATTTGAATTTTGTCATTCTTTAAGTTTGATAAAACATCAAGTAAGTAACTTACGTTAAACCCAATCTCTACTGCATCACCACCATACTCAACTTCAATTTCCTCTTGCGCTTCTTCCTGCTCCGCATTGGTTGATTGAACGGTGATGCGATTGGGAGATAAAGAAAAACGTACACCCTTAAATTTATCCGTAGTCAAAATAGCCGCACGCTGAAGAGCTGCTTGCAATAAGTCGCGGCCCACTGTTAGGGAATTCTTTTGACCTTTTGGAATTACTCTTTGGAAATCAGGGAACTTCCCTTCAACCAATTTTGAAATCAACTCAATATCGCCAAAGCTAAATTTCACTTGGTTAGCCGTCAAACTAATCTCTAGAGACTCTTCAGAATCTTCTAGCAAGTGTTGGCACTCTAGAATCGTTTTGCGAGGAATAATAATTTCCTGTCTTTGGCCTGAGCCTGATGGTGCGGCTTCTAACTCTACCCGAGAGTAAGCCAAGCGGTGTCCGTCAGTAGCAACTGCAACGACTTCCTTCCCCTCTACAACCAACAACATGCCGTTTAAGTAATAACGAATATCTTGTTGAGCCATAGAAAAGTGAACTTGGCTAATAAGCTGACGAAAGCTTTTTTGCGACATCTTCCAGGCCGCAGTTACCTCACCAACACTTTGCATAACTGGAAACTCTGTTGCAGAAAGTGTTTGTAAAGAAAAGCGGCTTTTGCCACTCTGCACAACCATGCGATTGTCTTTGAGATTTAAAGACACAGGACCCTCAGGTAGCGCCCTCAAAATATCTAGTAATTTTCTTGCTGCAACTGTGGTGGTGACATCTTCAGTGCCGACACCAAAATTGGCATTAGTTGTAATCTGAATTTCAATATCAGTTGATACAAACGAAACCTTTTCACCACTCTTTTTAAATAAGAGATTGGCTAAGATTGGCAATGTATGTCGACGTTCAACAATCCCACTAACAACCTGAAGGGGTTTTAGTAGGCTATCGCGAGAAGTGTTAACGAGTTGCATTGCTTTTAAATCCTTATATATATCTTATTAGTAGTAGTAATAAGGCTTCTAATTTCGGTGGATAAGTCAAAAACCTTATATAAAACAATCTATTAAAGACCACAAAACCTGTGGAAAACCTTTGTATAAGTGCTGAATAAATCGGGGATAACTTTTATTCAACACCCTATTTTTGCATGAACTGGTTACTGTCCACAATTTATCCACACACAATCCCCAAACTTATCCCTAGGGTTGTCCACAAGCTTATCCACAGGGCAAAAACTAAGCTTTTAGAGTTTGCTCAATTACATGGATTTCATGGTTGAGCTGGCTATCGTGAGAGCGCTCTTCTGCAATCTTTCGAACAGCATGCAAAACGGTCGTGTGATCGCGCCCACCAAACAATTCCCCAATTTCAGGAAGGCTTTTTTGGGTTAATTCCTTGGCCATAAACATGGCAATTTGTCTCGGTCTTGCAATATTGGCCGGACGCTTTTTGGAATACATGTCGGCAACCTTAATGCTATAAAAATCTGCGACGGATTTTTGAATGTTTTCCACAGATATTTGGCGATTTTGGATCGAAAGCAGGTCTTTTAAGGCTGTTCTGGCAACCTCAATGGTTACCTCGCGCCCGTGAAAGCGAACAAAGGCAAGGATTTTACGGAGTGCCCCCTCAAGCTCCCGTACATTTGAACGCAAATGCTTGGCAACAAAAAATGCCACATCCTCGCTCATCGGGATGCCTTCACTAATCGCCTTTTTCATCAAAATAGCGACCCGCATTTCAAGCTCTGGGGGCTCAATCGCAACGGTTAAGCCAGAATCAAAGCGCGAAATGAGTCGGTCATCAATTCCCGCCATTTCCTTGGGATAGGTGTCGCTGGTAATAATGACCTGAGATTTGTTGCTTAAAAGGGCCTCAAAAGCATAGAAAAACTCTTCTTGAGTTCGAGACTTGCCGCTAAAAAACTGAATATCGTCAATTAGCAATAAATCAAGCGAGTGGTAGTAGCGCTTAAATCGATCAAATGCCTTTTGTTGATAGGCTCGAACCACATCTGAGACGTACTGTTCTGCATGTATGTAGCGAATTCGGGCGTTTGGCTTTTCTTTTAAAAGGTGGTTGCCAATCGCATGAATCAAGTGGGTTTTACCTAAGCCCACCCCGCCATATAAAAACATGGGGTTATAAGAGGTGCCTGGGTTATGCGCAACCTGAATAGAAGCTGCCCTTGCTAGCTGATTTGCCTTACCTGTAACAAAAGTCTCAAAAGTAAGGTTTGGATTTAATTTAGAGTGATCCTCAATTTCAAAGGATTGTTCCTCAACCAAATTGGCTGATTCAAGCTCTAATTCGGGCGCGCTTTCAGGGTTTACCAATTCAATTGAGGCTGCTGGCTTGGTGGGCGCAGGAGTTGCGCCCTCAACATCCAGTACAAAATTGATATTAATTGCCTGATCAAAGTATTGGGCGGCCAACTCTTGGAATCGATCCGCAAATGTCTTTTTAATCCAATCAAGCTTAAATCGGTTGGGAGCCCCTATTGTTAGTAAACGCTCACTATCATCGAATGATAGGAAAACTAGAGGTTGAATCCAAGTTTTAAATTGTTGGGGCGATAGCTCGCGAGATAAAGCACCAATAGCGCTATCCCAAAAACCCAATGGGCTGGTTGAATTCAAGGTGGGGGGATTTTGTAAGTTGCTCATATTTTTGGAGGATCCATTGTAGCCAGATGACAAAGTTATCCACAAGCTAGAAAAACGTGGAAAAGCTGTGGATAACTTGTGAATAAAGCCAAAAACACCATTTAAATTAAGGCTTTAAGGAAAAACACTACAAAAATAGAGAAAAACACCTACATATTCATCAGGATAGATTGACCTTTTGCCCCGCAACAAGGAAAATAATTGGTTTTCCCCAGGATCTATCATGAAAAGAACTTACCAACCCTCAGTAACACGCCGCAAACGTACCCATGGTTTTCGTATTCGCATGAAAACAAAGAGTGGACGCGCAGTATTAAATGCACGTCGCGCAAAAGGCCGCAAACGTTTGGCCGTTTAATTTAGCCGTTGAACAGCACTAGGATTTCTGAGTTATTAAAAACACGCCCCAAGACAAGTTTGTATTGGGGTATGTATTTATTATCGGCCGAAGAAAGTCAAAAGCCGGATTTAGGAATTGCGGTTGCAAAAAAGCTAGCTAAACGAGCGGTAGATCGTAATCGCTTGAAGCGAATGATTCGTGAATTGGTTTGGACGGCCCAAGCCACTACTTTAAAAAGTGATGTGGTGGTTAAGTTAAAGAAGCCAATTGGTCGAGAAACTCGGGGCAGATTAAGAAAAAAAGAGAAGGATCTGCTACGCCAACAAATGGCAGGGCTGATCTAAGGTGCGAGTCTTAAATCAAGCCGCCATTAAGTTGCTTAGGCTCTATCAAGTGATATTGAGCCCATATCTAGGGATGCACTGCAAGTATGTTCCAAGCTGCTCCCAATATGCCTGCGATTGCTTTTCTCATTACGGCTTTATCAAAGGCCTTGGCCTGAGTGTGTGGCGTATTTTGCGTTGTAACCCTCTGTCACATGGTGGTTATGATCCTGCTGTAAAAGAAACATCTCAATAATTTAAGTGAACACAAATGGATTTTAAAAAAACAATTCTTTGGGCCGTGTTTTCAATGTCGGGCCTCATGCTCTACAACAACTGGCAAGTTCACGAGGGAAAACCATCTTTCTTTGGCGGCGTGCCAGCTAGCGCTCCTGCTGTGGCAGAAAAGCCGGGTGTAGTAAACAAGGCCGATGTGCCTAAACAAGTGTCAGGTGCGACAGCGCCAGCACCAGCACCAGGTCAGGCCCCCGCAGCTAGTACTGGCGTTGTTGAGTCTGCAGAAAAATTTGTGCTGCAAAACGACGTCTTGGTGTTGGAGATCAGCTCAAGCGGCGGCAATGTCATTGATGCAAAACTATTAAAGTCTTTGACCGCAGAAAATAAGCCGGTCGAACTATTTCAGTACACACCAACACATAAATATTTTGCACGCTCAGGATTGATCTCACTCAATAATGCCGATCTTCCAAATCACACCAGCAGCTTTAAATTAATCCAATCTGGAAAAGATGGTTCTGGCAGACCATTTATCACTTTAGCTAGCGAACGCAGCGGCGTTAAGCTGGAGAAGACATTCATTCTCAACCCAGGAAGTTATGTGGTTGATGTTGGCCATCGTGTAACGCAAGCTACAGCGAACACCGCACCCCTGGTTCTTTACACAGAGATCGTGCGTGATGGAAGCCAAGAGCAAAAAATTGGACCATTTGACGGCGCATTTTCCGCAAGCACATTTACTGGCCCAGCGGCATATACCGATAAAGAAAAATTTAATAAGCTTGAATTCGCGGCGATCGATAAAAATAAAATCACCATTCCTACCCAAGTTCCTGCTGGAGATCCTGCGTGGATCGCGATGGTTCAACACTATTTTGCTAGCGCATGGCTTCCGGGCGACAAGTTTGCGCGTGATATTTATGCTGGAAAAATAGACAATGGTTTGTACCGCATCGGCATGCAAATTCCGCTTGGCGATATCGCACCAGGAGCGACTGTTGTAGAAAAAGCCCGTTTGTTTGTGGGGCCTCAAGAGGAAAGCGTATTAGAAACAATTGCTCCCGGCTTTGAGTTGTTAAAAGATTATGGTTATCTCACCATTTTGGCCAAACCAATTTTCTGGTTGCTAGAAAAAATTCATGGTTATGTTGGTAACTGGGGCTGGGCAATTATTCTTTTGACCATTTTGATTAAGCTGGTGTTCTTCCCGCTCTCAGCGGCAAGCTATAAATCAATGGCTCGTATGAAAGAGGTTCAGCCGCGCCTGATGGCAATGAGAGAGCAGTACAAGGGCGAGCCGCAAAAGCTGAATCAAGCGATGATGGAAATGTATCGCAAAGAGAAAATCAATCCATTGGGCGGTTGCTTGCCCGTGGTAATTCAAATTCCCGTGTTTATTTCTCTTTATTGGGTGCTATTGTCCTCTGTGGAAATGCGCGGAGCCCCTTGGGTTTTATGGATCCATGATCTATCAGTGCCTGACCCGTATTACATCTTGCCACTCATCATGGCCGTGTCGATGTTTGTGCAAACCAAACTAAACCCCACCCCACCAGACCCGATACAGGCTAAGGTGATGTTGTATATGCCGATCATCTTCTCGGTAATGTTCTTTTTCTTCCCTGCAGGTTTGGTTCTTTATTGGGTTGTGAATAACCTGTTGTCTATTGCCCAGCAATGGCAGATCAATCAGATGTTTGGAAAAAAACACGCCAAGTAGTTTGTTGATGGCATAAATATTTAATGGAAAGCACACAGCAATGATGACAAGACAGTTGCCCATCATTGCTGTAGCAAGCGCACCAGGCAAGGCTGGTGTTGGCGTAGTTCGCATCAGTGGAAAAAACTTAAAAGCCATTATTCAGGCTTTATTTCAAAAACCCCTGAATCCTAGGCAGGCGAATTTACTGACCTTGCGTGACTCTAACGGTCGGGCAATAGATCAACTCATCGCAATCTATTTTTCTGCACCCGCATCTTTTACGGGTGAGGATGTGCTCGAGCTACAGTGCCATGGCGGCCCGCAATTGCTTGAGTTGGTGATGAAGCGCTGTCTTGAACTTGGTAAAAATGAGGGCTTAGTGATTGCAGAGCCGGGCGAGTTTTCTCTTCGCGCTTATCTCAATAACAAGATTGATCTGGCTCAGGCAGAAGCCATTGCTGATTTGATTGATGCCCAAAGTGAGGCCGCAGTCCTTGGTGCAGCCCGCTCTCTGCAGGGCTCGTTTTCAGATGATATAAATGCGCTGATTGAAGAGATTACCCAGTTGCGTATTTTGGTTGAGTCCACCCTTGACTTCCCCGAAGAAGAAATTGAGTTTTTAGAAAACGCACAAGCGCGACAGCGTTTGTTGGCAGTAAAGACAAAACTACAAACCCTCCGTTCTGGTGCAAAACAAGGCAAAATTTTGCGCGATGGTATTCAGCTTGTTTTGGTGGGCGCCCCTAATGTGGGCAAAAGCTCCCTTTTGAACCGCCTTGCGGGAGAAGAGGTGGCGATTGTGACCCCAATCGCCGGTACTACCCGTGATCGAGTAAAGGAAAGTATTCAGATTGAGGGTGTGCCGATGCACATTATTGATACAGCCGGCCTGAGACAAACCTCGGACGAGGTTGAGGCCAAAGGAATCGAGCGAACCTGGGATGCCATTCGTCTAGCGGACTTGGTGATTTTCCTAACCGCCCCAAATGCTGAAAAAGAGGCGAACGACCTGAGAGCTCAAATCTTGGAGGCCTTGCCGCCTAAGTGCCCGGTTTTGGAGTTGATTAATAAGTCTGATTTATTGGGGCAAGACTCGAATGCAACAAATAAGGCCGCTTTGCTGATTTCAGCTAAGACCGGCCAGGGTATTGATGCCCTAAAACAGAAAATACTTGAAACTGTTGGCTGGAATGGGCCTCAAGAAGGGGCAATAATAGCCCGCAGGCGCCACCTTGATTGCTTAGAGCGCGCCGCCGAACATATTGAAAAATCAGAGAAATTCGCAGCAAATGGCAACAATTCGCTTGAATTATTCGCAGAAGAGCTCTTTTTAGCTCAAAATCACCTTGGCCAAATCACCGGAAAACTGCTTCCGGATGACCTTTTGGGCAAAATTTTTAGTCAATTTTGTATTGGCAAGTAAGGGCTTATACCCCTAGGTGGAAAGGGCACAAATATGTCCAAAATGTTAAAATCGACGGATTAAAAAATTTAATTCTTCATAGGAAAACACATGACAACAGCAACCAGCGGACAAATTAACGTCAATGCGCCGGCTTATGTAAAAAATAAGCGCTTAATTGAATGGGTTAGCGAAATCGCTGCTCTGACCAAGCCAGACAACATTCGTTGGTGTGATGGTTCACAAACTGAGTATGACGAGTTGTGCGAGTTGCTTGTTCAGGCTGGCGTATTTAAGCGCCTGAACCCTGCAAAACGTAAAAATTCTTTCTTGGCCCTTTCCGACCCAGAGGATGTGGCCCGTGTTGAAGATCGCACTTTTATTTGTTCAGCCAAAAAAGAAGACGCTGGTCCAACAAATAACTGGGTTGAGCCAAGCGAAATGCGCGCAACTTTGAATCCATTATTTGATGGCTGTATGCGTGGGCGAACAATGTATGTCGTACCTTTCTCAATGGGACCAATTGGCTCCCCTATCGCCCACATCGGCGTAGAGCTATCTGATAGCCCATATGTTGCAATCAATATGCGCCTCATGACTCGGATGGGCAAAGCGGTGATTGATCAGCTTGGCGCCGATGGCGAATTTGTTCCTTGTGTACACACCGTTGGCAAGCCATTGGCTGCTGGCGAAAAAGACGTGGCATGGCCCAATAACAAAACCAAATATATCGTTCACTACCCTGAGTCCCGTGAAATTTGGTCATTCGGTTCAGGCTACGGTGGTAATGCCTTGTTAGGCAAGAAGTGCTTTGCTTTGCGTATTGCTTCAAACATGGGTCGCGACCAAGGCTGGTTGGCAGAGCACATGTTGATCTTGGGTGTGACATCTCCTCAAGGTAAGAAATACCATATTGCAGCTGCCTTCCCATCTGCATGCGGCAAAACCAATTTCTCTATGATGATTCCTCCAGCAGGCTTTGATGGTTGGAAGGTAACCACCATTGGTGATGACATTGCATGGATCAAGCCACGCAAAGACTCCGTCACTGGCAAAACCCGTTTGTTTGCGATTAACCCAGAGTCTGGTTACTTCGGCGTAGCGCCAGGCACAAACCGTCAAACCAACCAAAACTGTATTGACTCATTAAACCAAGACGTCATATTTACAAACGTTGGTTTAACTGATGATGGTGATGTTTGGTGGGAAGGCTTGACTGAAACGCCACCTGCCCATTTGATCGATTGGCAGGGTAAAGATTGGACTCCAGCTGATGGAGCTGCAGGCCGCAAAGCCGCACACCCTAATTCACGCTTCACTGTAGCAGCTACAAATAATCCAGCAGTAGATCCTAAATGGGATGATCCTGAAGGCGTCCCAATTGATGCGTTCTTGTTCGGCGGTCGTCGCTCCAACACTGTTCCGCTAGTTAGCGAAGCGCGCGACTGGGTTGAGGGCGTTTACATGGCAGCAACTCTAGGCTCAGAAACCACCGCTGCGATTACTGGCCAAATTGGCGTAGTTCGCCGCGACCCATTTGCGATGATTGCATTTGCTGGTTACAACATGAGTGATTATTTCCAGCATTGGTTAAATATCGGCAAGAAGCTCGAGGCCGAAGGCGCTGTATTGCCTAAGATCTACTGTGTGAACTGGTTCCGCAAGGATGAGAACGGTAAATTTGTATGGCCAGGCTTTGGTGAAAACATGCGCGTTCTTTCTTGGATCTTGGATCGTGCAGAAGGTAAAGCGAGCGGCAAAGAAACGCCATTTGGTATTACTCCTGAATACACCGACATGCATTGGGGCGGTTTAGATTACTCAGTTGAGAAATTTACAAAGGCCATCAATGTTGCTGTTGATGACTGGAAGAATGAATTAAAGCTCCACACAGAGTTGTTTGATCACCTGGGCGATCGTCTGCCTAAAGAGTTAAAAGAAACCCGCGCAAAAATCGAACAACGATTAAACGCTTAAGTTTTAGCGGCATTCGTTTTACCTAAACCCAGTTAAATGACCAACCCCCAACACCATGAAATAGTGGTGATTGGGGCAGGCATTTGTGGCGCAACCATTGCCAATGAGTTGCTTCTGCGCGGCAAATCAGTTTGTGTTGTTGATGCCGCATCAACCCCCGCCTCAGCTTGCTCAAGCCATGCTTATGCCATTGCACATCCTCATATTGGCAAAGGATCACCCCGCTTATTACGCCTAACGCGCATTGCCTTTTTGCTTGCTGAAGCCCGCTGGGGCTTGGCTTGGCGGGCGCATGGTATTTTTCAGCCAAGCAAAAAAGACAAAATATTTAATCGTGTAGAAGTTGCAAAACATTTAATTGCTTTGGACCTTGATGAATCTATTGCTTTGCCATTAAGTGCCGAAGAGGCAAAGCAAGTTTGTGGGATTGCACAGAGTGGTGTTTGGATGCCGCGTGCGGCCTCACTCAATTTATTTGAAACTACACATGATCTATTACAAGATCAAAAACGCTTAACTTGTATCTGGAATACACGTATTACCCATTTAGAAAATCGAAACGAAAAATGGATTTTGTATGACGAGAGCCAAAACGAAATCCTTTCTGCAGACAAAGTAGTGATTGCGGCTGCTATGGAAACTAAGCCATTAATGAATAGCATTGGTGTCCGCTTACCTCTCAAGCCTGTGCGTGGCCAGCTCAGCATTTTTTCTGTAGGCCCTCAAGATCCATGGGCGTCTCGTCTGCCAAGGGTTGGCATTTCAGGTGATGGCTATTGCCTTCCGGCCGATTGTCTTGAGGACGGCAGTTATCGCTGGATCGTGGGCTCTAGTTTTGATGAGGGCGAAGATGATCTCGCTGCCAGAGAGAGCAGCGACGAATTTAATCGAGAGCAGGCCAAGGGCTTGGTGGACTATCCGGAAGGAAATACTGAGGGCCTGAAAAAGCTAGGAGAGTTTGTGGGTGTGCGTTGTGTGGCCGGAGATCGACTGCCTATCATTGGCGCACTTACTCAGCGGCCAGGCATTTTCCTGGCTACCGCCCTAGGTTCAAGAGGGGCCTTGTGGTCAGCCCTTGCAGCAAAGCTAATTACTGCTCAGGTGCTTGACGAGGACTTGGCTTTACTGGCGCGCTTTGGTTTTGCAGCAGATTTAGTTGCTGCACTTGCACCCGCACGTTTCTTCGCGGGCGCCTTGGCGGCCCCTTCCGCTTTAGGTGCTTTTGCCTCGAATTCAAAGCCGGTTTTTCCATCGGCACCCAAAACTAAATAGGCCTTAAAGCCACGGCCAGTACGGTTTGATTTAAAGTTGGTCAACAAATCAGTTCGACCTTCTTTCAATAATTTTTGAATTTGTTCAGCAGAAATTTCTTGCTGTAAGACGACCTTACCCGTTTTGAAATCACAGGATTTATTAGGGCCAGTGTTGTTCTCACAGACATAGCGCATACCATCTTCGTAGACCGCACCAGAGCACTTAGGGCACACACCTAAAGCTAGTCGTCCAGTGAAATCGATTGCTTCCGTTTCTTCTTCTTGAGCATTTCCAAAGTCAAACTCCAACTTAAAGCCGGCATTTGGATAGTCAGCATCGTCCTCTGGAATTTCACTTAGCTTAATGATGGCAGCGAAGGGGCGCCCCATTTTGCTTCGGAAGCCCTGTAGTGGGCCGATGGTTTTTTCACGAAGTAGTTCTTCAACTTCGGGATATTCAAATGCACGGCCCCCCGGAGTCTTGCTAATCGTGAAACCACATTTTTCACAGGCAAAACGGCGATAGTTTTCTTTAACCGGGCCCTTGCAATGCGGGCACGGCGTGCTCATCGTTGCATAGTCGCCAGGAATAGTATCGCTGTCGTATTCCTTGGCGCGCTTCACGATGCGCTGAGTCATTTGAGCGATCTCTTGCATGAAAGTGTCGCGATTCATTTTCCCTTGCTCAATCAAGGAAAGTTTGTTTTCCCAACTTCCAGTGAGATCTGGGCGGGTAAGCTCTTCGACATCTAAGCCGCGCAATAAAGTCATTAATTGAAATGCTTTAGCTGTGGGAATGAGTTCGCGCGCTTCACGCACCATATATTTTTCAGCAAGCAAGCCTTCAATGATTGCAGCTCTTGTCGCCGGTGTTCCCAGGCCTTTTTCAGCCATCGCCTCGCGCATTTCATCATCATCAACCCACTTACCAGCACTCTCCATTGCAGACAGCAAGGTAGCTTCTGTATAGCGTGCGGGCGGCTTAGTTTTAAGAGGTATGGCCGCAATAGACTCAGTCTGAACGGTTTCGCCCTCTTGTACCGCCACCAATTCATCTTCGGCCTGGTTTGATCTGCCATACACCGTAAGCCAACCTGGGTTGACGAGCACTCGCCCTTCGGTCTTGAAATGGTGTCCAGATGCTTCCGTGATGCGTGTAGTGACACGGAATTCAGCGGCTGGGTAGAAGACAGCTAAAAAGCGTCGAACCACCAGGTCATACAACTTGAACTCAGGCTCACTTAAATTCTTTGGAGTCTCTAGTGTTGGAATGATCGCAAAGTGATCTGAAATCTTTGAGTTATCGAAAATGCGTTTATTCGGCTTAATCCAACCATAACCTTTGCCTTTTGCTTCCTTCGGATCGCCTTGAAGAATTTGTTTTGCGAATGGCCGATATTCTTGTGAATGCTCAGCAAGGTTTTCCATAGTCTGTTTGACTGTTTCCAAATAATCTTCTGGAAGTGCTTTTGCATCGGTACGCGGATAAGTTAATACTTTGTGACGCTCATAGAGCGCCTGTGCTAGGCCTAATGTATTTTTTGCCGAGAAACCAAAGCGAGCATTTGCCTCGCGTTGCAAGCTGGTTAAGTCAAAGAGTTGTGGCGCGAGTTGAGTGGCTGGTTTTGCCTCTTCAGTAACGGTAGCTTTTTTATCTCTACAAGCAGCCACAATACTTTGTGCCGCAGCCTCGCTCCAAAGGCGATTCTCGCGTGCATCAGGTTCTGTCGCATCTTTCTTAAATTTGGGGTCAAACCAGCGCCCTTCATAAATACCGGCTGCAGCAATAAATTCCGCTTTAACTTCCCAATAATCTTTTGATACAAATTTACGAATGAGCTCTTCACGCTCAACCACGATGGAGAGCGTTGGTGTTTGTACGCGACCAACAGTAGTTAAAAAGAAGCCGCCACTTTTACTATTGAAAGCCGTCATGGCGCGAGTGCCATTGATTCCCACTAACCAGTCAGCCTCAGAGCGACAGCGAGCAGCGTCCGCTAGCGGTTGCATGTCAACATCAGTGCGGAGGTTTGCAAAACCATCACGAATAGCTGCAGGGGTCATCGATTGCAACCACAGGCGTTGAATCGATTGTGATGCTTTAGCGTGTTGCGCAATCAAGCGGAAAATTAATTCACCTTCACGACCTGCGTCACAAGCATTGATTAAGGTAGTGACATCTTTGCGTTTAATGAGGCGTTGTAAAACTTTTAGACGCGATTCTGTTTTTGCAATAGGGCGCAAATCAAAATAAGGAGGCACCACTGGCAGATTGGCAAATGACCACTTGCCTCGTTTGACATCAAACTCTTCAGGGGCGGCAATTTCTAAGAGGTGACCTACCGCAGAAGAGATGACAAAGTCATCGCTTTCGAAATAATCCTCGTGCTTGGTAAATCCGCCCAGCGCTTTGGCGATGTCATTGGCAACCGAGGGTTTCTCGGCAATGATGAGGGCCTTTGGATGGTCCACTGATACGGTTTTGGAGCTGCTTTTGGTAGATGCTTTAGCCACGCGTTTGCCTAAATTTGAGCCTGAAATGATGTTTTTAATGGGAAAAAGCCTGATCAATTTATACCGATTCAGTATTTGATCCGCTTTTTACCCCTTTTTTATTATTAACCGATAAATTGAGAAAAGTCCAAATTCACCCTATTTTGCCCATTCTGAGCCCTTTGGTTTTGCCAGCAAAAACCTCAAAAACCCACTTAAAAACCCTTTAAAGCGGGTTTTTCTAAAAAATGAGCTCTTCCAAAACTTCTTTTGGGCTACTTACAAGCTTTGCCCCCTGCTGGATCAACCGGTGACAGCCGGATGAAAATGGGCTGCTAATGGGGCCTGGGAGTGCAAAAACCTCCCTTCCCAGGTCGGCTGCGATGCGAGCAGTAATGAGGGAGCCTGATTTTTCTGCCGCCTCGATGACGACAACACCCAATGCCAGCGCTGCAATCAAGCGATTTCTCCTTGGGAAGTGAAAGGCCTTTGGTCCCGCCCCTAATGGGAGCTCAGAGATCAGGAGGCCTTGTTGGCTGATCTCTTTAGCGAGACCAAGGTGCTCTCGAGGGTAGGTTTGGTCTAAGCCAGTGCCACAAACTGCTAGGGTGTAATGACGCCTGCCAAGATCGATAGCGGCCTGATGTGCCTCCCCATCAATGCCCCTTGCCAGGCCAGATACGATCAGAGCACCAGCTTTGGAGAGGCCTTGAGCAAAAGCCCGGGCATTTCTCAGCCCTTCGCTACTGGCCCGGCGCGAGCCTACAACGGCAATCATTGGCATTGCCAGTAAGCGTATATCCCCTTTTATATAGAGGCAATCTGGTGGATCATATAAGTGGTTTAGCCGAGCGGGGTAAAGCGGGTTATCCCGTTGAATTTTGATGATGGCGTGTTCGGAGGGGTTTAGCATCAAATGATTTTGACTTTGAAAGAAATTGGCACAATCAGCAAAGCCTGATTACTCTGTTGGATAATTCCCTACATGGCCCTATTAACCGTCCTTTGCTATCCAGATCCACGCCTACACAAAGTTGCAAAACCAGTGGCGCAAGTAGACGCTCGCATAAAGAAAATAGTCGCTGATATGGCTGACACGATGTATCAAGCCCCAGGAGTTGGTCTGGCAGCAACTCAGGTGGACATCCATGAGCGCATCGTAGTGATTGACGTATCTGATGAGCAGAATGAATTAAGGGTGTTTATTAATCCAGAAATTATTTGGTCTAGTCCTGAGAAAAAATCATGGAGAGAGGGTTGTCTTTCTGTGCCAGATTTTTACGACGAAGTTGAAAGACCCTCTCAAATTAGGGTCAGAGCACTTGATCTTGACGGCAAAGAGTTTGAAATGGAGGCCGACGGTTTGTTGGCGGTGTGCTTGCAGCATGAACTAGATCATTTGCAAGGAAAAGTATTTGTTGAGTATTTGTCTTTGCTGAAACGTACCCGCATCTCGCAAAAATTAAAAAAGCGCGCCAAAGAATTATTGGAAGAGCGCTAAGCGCCCCATGAAAATTGTTTTTGCTGGAACTCCGGAGTTTGCTGCGCAAGCAATGCGCGCTATTCATGATGCTGGTCATGAAATTGTTTTGGCCTTGACGCAGCCCGATCGTAGGGCTGGTAGAGGAATGCATTTACAGGCAAGCCCTGTAAAAGCCTTTGCACTAGAACACCAGATTCCAGTTTTGCAGCCACTCAGCTTAAGACGCAATAGTCTTGATTCACAAAATAAAGTAGAAGCACAAGAGGCGTATCAACAGCTAGCAACAATCAATTTTGATGCCATGGTTGTTGTGGCCTATGGCCTGATTTTGCCCCAAGAGATTTTGGATATTGCCCAGCGTCCAGGCAGGTACGGCAGCTTTAATATCCATGCCTCACTATTACCACGGTGGCGGGGCGCAGCGCCAATTCAAAGGGCCATTGAGGCGGGCGATCAGCAAACAGGCGTTTGTATTATGAAGATGGATGCCGGCCTTGATACGGGCGATACTGTTTTAATCGAAGTCCTAGAAATTACTGCAGATGAAACGAGCGTTACTTTGCACGACCGTTTGGCCGTGCTGGGTGCCAAACTCATTGTGCAAACTCTTGGCACCTTAGAAAAAGAAAAAACGATAGAAGCTACGCCACAAGAAAGTGAAGGCGTTACATATGCAGAAAAAATATTAAAGAGCGAAGCAGAAATTGATTGGAGCTTAAGTGCACAGCAGATTGATTGCCGTATCCGCGCATTTAATCCTTTCCCGGGTGCAACAGGCCTGGTAAATGATGTTCCTTTGAAATGCTGGAGTTCCCGTTTATCGGCTGAGAATACAGGCGGTCAAACAGGCGAGCCTGGCAAGGTGTTAGGGTTTAGTGAGAATGGCGCTTACATTCAGTGCGGTAAAGGCGCTATAGAAATTTTAGAAATGCAAAGACCTGGCGGAAAAAAAATGAGTGCAAAAATGTGTTTGCAATCTTTTCTTGACCAAGAGAACCCATTACGTTTTCAGGTACCGACCCAGAGTAAATCCATTTGACTGAGCAAAAAAAATTACGCAGCCTTCCATTATCAGAAGCAATTACTATTGCGGCCCAAGCTCTGGGAGAGGTGATGAGTGGGAGATCGCTAACAGAAGTTTTAGATGAGCTAGAAGTGCATGAGCGGCCAATCGTACAAAGCCTTAGTTTTGAAGCATTGCGTAAATGGGTGCGCTCTCATGAGCTCATCAAGCAATTCATTCCTAAAGCCCCACCGCCAGAGGTCGATCATTTACTGAGTGTTGCCATTGCACTGTTTTTGCAAGAAGACGGGGATGGCAATTACTATGCCACGCATACCCTTGTGGATCAGGCGGTGAAGGCTTGCGGCGAGTATGACAAGACTATGTATGCCAAGGGATTGGTAAATGCCGTACTGCGTAAAGTAAGTTCTGCAGTAAGAGCTCCCGAGGGAGAAACGCGCTACCCCCCAGATCCCATCCCCGTGTTTACTCCGCCTTGGTGGCGAGCAAATCTGAAGCGCAATCACCCCCAATCTTGGCAGGCGATTTTATTTGCACAAGCAAAACGTGCTCCTTTGATATTGCGCGTGAACCTACGACATCAGACGCGTGAACACTACCAAGCTTTATTAAATGAGGTAGGCATTGCTTCAAGGCCAATTGAATCAGTGGCCGGCATACCATTGAATTCTGCTTTAATCTTAGATCGCCCCGTACCCGTGGGAGACTTGCCTGGTTTTTATAGTGGCGCAGTTTCCGTGCAGGATGCTGGCGCACAACTTGCCGCTCTTTTGTTGGACCCCAAAGATGGCGATCTGGTGCTAGATGCTTGCGCAGCCCCAGGTGGAAAAACTGCCCATGTATTGGAGTTGGCTGATTGCAAAATGACGGCCCTGGAATTAGATGGGGAACGTATAGGCAAAATCGGCGGAAACTTAGATCGACTTGATTTGCATTCGGATAATGTAAAAATTTTGCGTGGCGATGCATCTAAGGGCGGATGGTGGGATGGAGTCCTGTTCGACAAAATCCTCCTTGATGCCCCTTGCTCTGCTTCCGGAATCGTTTCTAGACACCCGGATATCCCTTTTTTAAGGCGTGAAGCAGACATTAAATCTTTACAACAAAAGCAGCGAGCTATCTTGAGCCAAGCATGGAAGATGCTTAAGCCTGGGGGCCTATTGCTTTACGTTACTTGCTCAATATTTCCTGAAGAGGGTGAAGGGCAGGCCTTGTGGTTTGCGGCGGAGCATACCAATGCGGTACGATTAGGCGCTCCAGGGCAGATTTTGCCCACGGAAGTAAATGATGGCTTTTACTATGCTTTGTTTAAGAAAAATGGACCATGAGTCACAGGATTAAACAATTTATCTTTTTGTGTCTGATGTTGTTAGGCGTTCATATGACAAACGCCAGCGCAGAAGGAATCAAAATTAAGTCCTTTGAGCTCGAGAAGATTGAGGGCGATTGGCTTTTAAATGCCTCATTCCAAATTGAGCTAGCACCAGGCTTAGAGGATGCCGTTCAAAAAGGCGTTGTCTTATATTTTCAAACAGAGTTTGAGCTCACTCGTGGTCGTTGGTATTGGTTTGAAGAAAAAGCGGTTTTGGCACAACGACAAATACGCCTTTCTTATCAACCCTTAACGCAACAATTTCGTATTGCCTCAGAAGGGTTTACTTTTTCAGCCCCAACCATTGCTGAAGCATTGCAGGCGGTTGGCAGTATTGGGGGCTGGCGTGTCATTGATAATGCGCAGATTGATCAAGGTAAGTCCTATATGGCTGCCTTGCGGATGGTCCTCGATCTGAGCAAGCTACCAAAGCCGTTTCAGGTTAATGCGCTAAACAATCGCGATTGGAGTGTATCGAGCGATTGGTATCGATTCCCCTTTTCGCCTACAGGCCCTAATTTAGTTAAGCGATGAGATTGCTAGATCGCGTACTTAAGCTCGACTTTCTTGCATCGGGCTCATGGAGAAGAAAAATAATTCCTGTTGCAATCGGGATTATTGGGGCATTCGCATTACTCTTGTTAGTTCTGCTTTTTCTTGCATCATCCAATACACAGTTTTTCGATAACTACTTTATTTGGTTGTATGCAGCCAATGTAGTGATTGGCATATGCCTCACACTTGTTATTTTGATATTGGTATCTGTCATTGCAGTGCGCTGGTATCGCGGGCATTTTGGTACGCGCCTAGTTGCAAAGTTGGCCATGATTTTTGCTTTGGTGGGCGTTGTTCCAGGGCTGATTTTGTATGGAGTGTCTCTGCAGTTCGTATCCCGCAGTATTGAAACCTGGTTTGACGTTAAGGTTGAATCAGCGCTTGAGGCTGGCCTTGAATTGGGGCGCGCTACTTTGAGCAGCTCTTTAATAGAGCTACAAGATGAGGGGCGGATTGTGATTGATCAAATCCGCACCATTCCCAATTATTCAAGCCCTGCGGAATTGACCCTATTGCTTTCAAGAATGCGAGATCAATTCGGCATTCAAGAAATTACTATTTTTGATAGTCATCAGGCTGTAGTTGCCACAGCGGCTTCAGGCGCTCTTCTGAAGCAGTCGCCCTCTCCAAGCTCAGAGGTGATGGTACAAGCATCCAAGGTAGGCCATGTCAGCATTATTGATGAGCCTGTTTCAGCTAGTGGGCCTCAAGCGTACTCATTACGGGTAGTTCTCCCTTTGGTAAAAGAAAGCACTGTAAGCACGCGGGGTTTTGGACTTAATACACAGTACCAAAAAGAGCTTTGGTATCTTCAGTTAACCAAGGCAGTGCCCGAGAGTATTTCTAAAAACTCCCTTGCTGTTCAGGCTGCTTACAGCGATTACCAAGAAAAGTCCTTAGGTCGCTCTGGCCTTAGAAAAATGTTTGTGGGTACGCTTACGCTCACCCTTTTCTTCGCAGTGTTTGTGGCCATCACCTTGGCTCTAATGCTCGGCCGTCAGTTAGCGCGCCCCCTTCTCATGTTGCTGAGAGGAACTCAAGCCGTTGCGCAAGGCGATTTATCACCTAAGCCAGAGTTAGATACCGGCGATGAGCTGGGCATGTTGACCCGCCAATTTAATGTGATGACAAGACAGCTTGCAGATACCCGCACCTCCTTGCAGGAGTCCAAAGCCTTTTTGGAAACAGTGTTGGGAAGCCTAACTGCAGGCGTTTGTATCTTTGATAAAGGATATAACTTGGTGTCTAGTAACGCAGGCGCTGACCGAATTTTTGGTCAAGATCTGACTAATTTAGAAAGCGGACCATTAAGCCACAGCCCTACTCTCGCAGAGTTTGAAGAGGCGATCAAAGGAGGCTTCGCCACGATGAAGTTGGCGGTGACCAGTGAAGGGATGAAGGGCATAGCTAGCGGAGAGCAAGAATCTGCACCAGTTTGGCAAAAACAAATTCAATTACATGCTACCAATGAATATGAAAACGAACTAGGAGTTACCTTATTTGTGCGTGGTACAGAATTAACCGGCGATCTTCGCATGGTAGTTTTTGATGACATCACGGATGTGGTCACTGCACAAAGATCTATCGCTTGGAGCGAGGTGGCCAGACGTTTAGCGCATGAGATCAAAAATCCATTAACCCCAATTCAGTTGTCTGCTGAACGATTACAGCATAAGTTGGCGGGTAAGCTGAGCCCTGAACAAGAGGACATGATTAATCGAAGCACCGAGACAATTATTGGTCAAGTGCAGGCAATGAAGGAAATGGTTAATGACTTTAGAGATTTTGCAAAGACACCAACCCCGCAACTCAAGCCGATTTCGATTAATACTTTGACTGCTGAAATTTTGGGTTTATATGAGGGCAGTCACATCCAAACACATTTAGATCCGAATTGCCCTGACATCATGGGCGACCCTACACAATTGCGACAAGTTATTCACAATTTGCTTCAAAATGCTCAAGATGCAACCTTGGAAGGTAAAAACCAAAACGAAGCAGTTGAAGTAAAAACTGAGCTTGTGCCCTATGGTGAGCAAAATGGGGAAGTACAAAATGCAGTGCGCTTAACAATAAGTGACGGTGGAACAGGTTTTCCAGCTAAGATATTGGCAAGAGCATTTGAGCCTTATGTAACTACCAAGAGTAAAGGGACTGGATTGGGTTTGGCGGTTGTTAAGAAAATCATTGAAGATCATGCCGCCAAAATTGAAATCCGAAACCGCATGTGGGGAGATGAAGTGATTGGGGCACAAGTATCTGTGTTGTTTATGAATCTAGCAAAAGAGGCAGCCTAAACATGGCTAGTATTTTGGTTGTTGATGACGAGATGGGAATTCGTGAGCTTCTCAATGAGATTCTCACAGATGAAGGTCATACCGTGTATGCCGCAGAGAGCGCCATACAAGCTCGTACTATTCGTGAACAAATGCGACCCGATTTGGTGTTGCTTGACATTTGGATGCCCGATACCGACGGTATTACTTTATTAAAAGAGTGGTCAAAAACGGGACAACTCACTATGCCAGTAGTGATGATGTCTGGTCATGCAACGATTGATACAGCAGTGGAAGCAACTCGTATCGGCGCTTTAAATTTCTTAGAAAAACCGATTGCTTTACAAAAGCTCTTAAAGACTGTGAATAAGGCGCTTGAGCTGTCGCCCAAATATGTTGAGGCTGAAGATGCGAAGCCAGCACAGTCCAGCGTACCCTCAAGTACAGCCCCAAGGCCAGCCCTTGCTGAAACAACTAGCCAAGCACCTGCTGAGGGTGAATACATCAGTGGCATTGCCAAAACTTACTTTGACCTTCCGCTGAGAGAGGCGCGCGATTTGTTTGAGAAGGCGTATTTTGAACATCAAATGCAAATGATGGGTGGCAGCATGACCAAGATTTCGGACTACACCGGTCTTGAGCGCACCCACCTATATCGCAAGCTCAAAGCACTGGGCATAGATACTTCGCGCAATAAGGGCGAGCAATAAGTACTTCAGCAAATATCGCGGATCCGCAATCAATCATTGTTGTATTGTTTTTGAAAGCAGCAACGCATTCGCGTTAAGGCGGATAATGGCGCTCATACCCTTTTCGGAATGATTTCGTATGGAAATTAAGGTTAATTTTCTTGACAAGCTGCGCCTCGAAGCCAAGTTCGATGACTTCACGGTAATTGCTGATCAGCCCATCAGATATAAGGGCGATGGCTCTGCGCCGGGGCCGTTTGATTACTTTCTAGCCTCATCAGCGCTATGCGCTGCCTATTTTGTAAAGCTGTACTGTGACACACGCAATATTTCTACAGAAAATATTCGTCTCTCCCAAAATAATATTGTGGATCCTGAAAATCGTTATCAGCAGATTTTTAAGATTCAGGTTGAGTTGCCCGAAGATATTTCTGCACATGATCGTCAGGGTATTCTGCGCTCTATCGAGCGCTGTACAGTAAAGAAAGTGGTTCAAGCAGGACCTGAGTTTGTCATCGAAGAAGTTAAGAACTTAGATGCAGATGCGCAGGCCTTACTGGCTTTGAAGCCAGCTGCTGATGCTAGTACTTACATAGTGGGAAAAGATTTACCGCTTGAGCAAACCATTGCCAATATGTCTGCGGTGTTGGCTAATCTGGGAATCAAGATTGAAATTGCCTCGTGGCGAAACATTATTCCTAATGTATGGTCCTTGCATATCCGTGATGCGCACTCACCAATGTGTTTTACCAACGGCAAGGGATCAACAAAGGAAAGCGCTCTAGCATCGGCTTTGGGCGAGTATATCGAGCGACTGAGTAACAATCATTTTTATGCCGGAGCATTTTGGGGCGAAGAGATTGGCAATGCGAATTTTGTGCACTACCCAAATGAGCGGTGGTTTAAGCCTGGTAAAAATGACGCACTACCAAAAGAAATTCTGGATGACTATTGCCTGAGTATTTTTAATTCTGATGGTGAATTACGTGGCTCCCATTTAATCGATACGAATTCTGGCAATCATGAGCGCGGCATTTGTTCTTTGCCTTATGTCCGCCAATCTGATGGCGAGCTTGTGTATTTCCCATCCAATCTCGTTGAAAATCTATACGTCAGCAATGGCATGAGTGCTGGCAATACCTTGGCTGAGGCCCAGGTCCAGTGCCTATCTGAGATTTTTGAGCGAGCAGTTAAACGTGAAATCTTAGAGGGAGAAATTGCCTTGCCTGATGTGCCACTGCATGTGCTTGAGAAGTACCCAAGCATACTGGCGGGTATCCGAGGCCTTGAAGAACAAGGCTT
This sequence comes from Polynucleobacter sp. 15G-AUS-farblos, assembly GCF_018882445.1. Classification (GTDB taxonomy): domain Bacteria; phylum Pseudomonadota; class Gammaproteobacteria; order Burkholderiales; family Burkholderiaceae; genus Polynucleobacter. Next base: position 336,182 of record NZ_JACVOM010000004.1, read on the forward strand.
TCCAGTGTTAGTAAAAGACGCCTCCCTGGGTGGCACTTATCCTGTGATGTGCGTTACTTTAATGAATCCACGCACGGGTGGCGTCTTTGCCTCTTTTGGCGCGCATCCAAGCTTAGGGGTTGCGCTGGAGCGAAGTCTGACAGAATTACTTCAAGGCCGTAGCTTGGAGGGTTTGAACGATTTGCCTCCGCCTACTTTCGCAAGCGAAGCGGTGACTGAACCAAATAATTTTGTGGAACACTTCATTGATTCAAGCGGCATTGTGTCGTGGCGCTTTTTCAGTGCAAAGTCAGATTACGAATTTGTTGAGTGGGACTTTTCTAGTCAAGGCGAAAACGCTAACGCAGAGGAAGCAGCAACTTTGTTTGGCATCCTCAAATCAATGGGCAAAGAAGCTTATATAGCTGTATATGACGAGCTGGGTGCAACAGCATGTAGGATCTTGGTTCCAGGGTATTCGGAGGTTTATCCGGTTGAGGATTTGGTTTGGGACAACACAAATAAGGCGCTACTGTTCCGTAAAGACATTTTGAATCTGTCCTCTTTAGACAACGCTAGCTTAGAGGCATTGCTCGAGCGCTTAGAAAATAACGAGCTTGATGAGTATGGTGATATTGCTACATTGATTGGTATTGAGTTTGATGAAAATACTACTTGGGGACAATTGACGGTGCTCGAGTTGAAGTTATTAATTCAGCTTGCATTGCGTCACTATGACGAGGCCCTTGAATTAGTGGGTGCATTTCTTCAATACAACGACAACACAGTTGAGCGTAAATTGTTTTATCAAGCCCTCAATGCAGTGCTAGAGATTGTGCTGGATGATGACTTGGAGCTTGAGGACTATCTCATCAATCTTCGTCGGATGTTTGGCGATGAAAGAATGGAAGCTGTCTTAGGCTCCGTAGATGGCAGTGTGCGATTCTATGGGCTTACTCCAACCAGTATGAAGCTAGAGGGACTTGATAGGCACCATCGTATGATTGATAGCTATAAAAAATTGCATGCTGCTCGAGCGAGGGCTGCGGGCTAGACTTTCTCATTACTCCTTAAGGCATAAATGAACTTTTTTAGATACCACTGGTTTGATATTGCATTGATGCTCGCGGCCATACTCGTATTAGCCCTTTTCTTAATTCAGCCAACGGGGATGACTTTATTGCTATGGCTTAGTTTGGGCTCGCTTTTTTTGCACCAAGTAGAAGAGTGGCGCTATCCGGGCTACTTTCCTGGCATGGTAAATAAGGCGATGTTTAATAGCGACCTCCCAGATCGCTATCCATTAAATGCCAATAGCGGAATGTTAGTTAATGTGGTCTTGGGTTGGGGCGGCTATGTATTGGCAGCCTTGCTTTGGCAACACGCGATTTGGCTGGCTATTGCAACCATTTTGGTTTCCACAGGAAACATTCTTGCGCACACTATTATTTTTAACATTAAGGGCAAGACGTTTTACAACCCAGGCTTAATCACCTGCTGGCTATTTTTTGTCCCCATTGTTTATTTGTTCTTTGATCTAGTGATTTCGCAAAACCTGGCAAGGCCATCAGATTGGTTTATTGGAATAGCTTTAGGCATTGCGCTTAATTACTTTGGTGTTTACAAAATGATTATTTGGATGGCCGATAAAAATACACCGTATATTTTTCCAAAGCGTTTTTTGCTAGGCCAAAGCCAGCACTAATTTAATAATGCCGAATTTAAAAGAGTTAGTCATCATTGGGGATGGCTTTGCCGCCGCAGTGATGGTCGTGCATCTTTTACAGCGCGGTATTTCGAGATCATCGATCACGGTAATTGGTCCGGGAGATTTGGGCAAAGGCAATGCCTATAACTGCGCTAGTCTATTTTTTCGACTCAATGTACGTGAGGATCTGCCGATTGTATTTTCTGAAGACCCCTTGCATTTTGCGAGGTGGGCCGAGCAGAATATAAATGATCCACAGGCAAAAACAGAGGCAGGTTACTTCTATCGACGCCAAGACTTTGGGCGCTATGTGTGCGAGCTGATCACCCAAGAGTGTGAGTCGGATCAACTAGAGCAAATCAAAGCCAAAGTACTGAACTTAACTGGTGCAGAAAACAACTGGCATCTTGAGCTTGATAATCAGAGCACGCTGATTGCAAAAAAAGTCATTATTGCTGCTGGAAACCCATCGCCTAATTGGCCATGCAAAGTTACCCTACAACAACCTACTTCAGTAACCCCCCGTCTTATTGAGAATCCATGGACAGGACACTTTCTAGAAAGTATTGATGCCCAAGAAAATATTATTTTGCTTGGCGGAGGGCTAACAGCCTTAGATGCTATCAATGCTCTTGAGGGGCGCAAGCATCAGGGGATGGTTTATGTGATTGCTCCAAGAGCTCTATTTCCTCCCGAACAAGCTCCCTGGCAAAAACAAGGGCAGCCCAGCTGGCCTCAGAATGTAAGTCCTGCGAGACTCATTCGTTTTATGCGTAATTATTTGCCTTCTGCGCCCACAAATAGCGCAGAGTGGCAGAGCGCTTGGGAAGAGTTAAGGCCAAACCTGAATGCACTCTGGCAACAATTTTCACCGCATCAAAAAAAGTCCTTATTTAAGCGTTTGGGTTGGCTTTGGTCTTTATATCGTTTTAGAGCATCGCCCCAAACTATTGCCGCGTATCAGCGACTAAAAGAGAAAAATCAGATTCAGTTTGTAATGGGACGAGCTAAAGAAATTAAATGCTCTGAAATGAATGTCACAGCGCTCTTAGGAAACGGTATTGAAGTTGAGGGTGATCGAATCTTAAACTGCACTGGTGTTGCATCTGATCAATTGCTACAGCAGCTAATTGAAGTTGGCCTCGCCATTCCAGATCCGCTTGGTCATGCGATTGCAGTTGATAAAAACTTTAGGGTTATGCATTTATCTGGAGAGCACTGGAATAGTTTGTGGATGATTGGGCCCGGAACCATGGGAAGCCTGGGTGATGTGATAGCCGCGAGCGCAATTGCCAAACAAGCAGAGCAATTAGCGATACAACTATCCTAGAGCGCCTTTAAATATTGCCCTTGAGCTAGAGACTATTTAGGGTTGCGCTGAGTATTCCCGATCTTTTGTACTGCTGAATATCGATGACAAGAGACGAGATGATCATTAATCATTCCGCTAGCCTGCATAAATGCATAACAAATTGTTGTTCCAACAAACTTAAATCCAGCCTTCAGTAGTGCCTTGCTCATTGCATCTGATTCAGGTGAGCTTGCCGGAATTTCGCTTAAGGCATGGCGTTTGTTTTGAATGGATTTATGTTTAACAAATGACCAAAGAAATTGATTGAATGGTTGTCCACTTTTCTCTAGCGCTAAATAGGCTTTAGCGTTACCAATTGTGGCAGCTACTTTTAGGCGATTACGAATAATTCCAGGATTTGCCAACAGCTCGACAACCTTCTGATCGTCATATTTAGCTAGTTTCTTTGGGTCGAATTGGTTAAATGCTTCGCGATAGCTTTCTCGCTTCTTTAATACCGTAGACCAAGATAGGCCAGCCTGGGCGCCCTCTAAGATCAGCAATTCAAATAACTGTCTACTGTCATGAATTGGAACACCCCATTCAGTATCGTGATACTGCCGATATAGATCAAAGCCTTCACACCATGGGCAACGAAGCAGTGTTTTCATGCCTTGATTCTAAAGGCTTGCTTAGATAGAGTGAAAGCACCGGCTCACCCCAGATCAGACGCAGTAAAGGACATTTTTTAGGCTAAAACACAGTTTCATTTATAATTCCCAGTCTTGGCCTGGTAGCTCAGTCGGTAGAGCAGAGGATTGAAAACGTAGGCGAGAGGATTAATAGTCCTCTACTCATTGGGTCCTAGCTGAGCAAGACTCACTGCCCTATCTGCACTGAATTTTATGGCTCCCAGCGGTTTCCTATATTCCTGAATTGGCATCCGCAGCTTTGAGTTGGTACAAAAATTTGTATTCCATTTAGAACAATAAATTTCAGCGTCTAGTTACAGGACGCTTGATGGCTGCTATCGGCCAGAAGCAGTCAGGAAAGATTCGAACTCGCGACCAACGGATTAAAAGGGCAAGGTAGACGCTGACGGATTTAGAGTAGCATGGAAATACTCAACTACTTTTATAGGTAGAACTTTAATTTAGCAGAGGCAATTTGATTTAGATAGCCTGATGTGCTTGTTTGAAGATCATAACGAACATTGAGCTCAATATCTTTAGTAATCACTCCAGAAATACCAGCCCCGGCGTTATAAAGCCATGGTGACAACTGAAGTCCGTAAGTGGTAAATGAATTGCCTCCTCCTGCATAGCTAGCTCCCAAGAGAACTTGACGATTTAGAGAGTTATATCCAGCGCTCACATTGGTGGATAGTTTCACTTTCGGCATGAACTCATAATCAGCCCTTAATCCAGCAGTGGTAAATAACTCATTCCATGTTTGATTGTTAATATTTAAATTTAATACGCCAGCATTAGATTCGTTATAGGCCTGAGACTGTACGGTGAGGTAATCTACGCGAAAGGTTGGGGTGATCGAGGTTTTATCGTTAAGAACAAAGTTTTGTTGTACGCCTGTTCCAAGGTGGCCTGTGTAGCTTGTATAGCTGGAGTTTGCAGTAACTCCATAAAAACTGATATTGCGTGAGCCAGAATTTTGATTGACGGCAATATCAGCCTGATAATTTAATTTTAAAGCTGGAGTTAATTTGTAATCTCCATAGCCCCCTAATTGGTAGCTGTTGATGTTTAAGTTGCTAGGAGCTGCAGAATTATTTGAGCTCATAGATGATGTTGATATTCCTAAAACAGCACCTAAGCTTATTTCGCTTGAAATTACCTTATCGGCACCTAAAACTAAGCCACCAGTATTACTGTTATAGCCAGCTACATTAGCGTAGGTAGCTTGGTTGCCCCAAGCGCCGTAAATCCTACCCCAAACCTCTTTATTCCCAATAATATCTTCACCACCTGATTTACCTGCTAAGGCATTTTGTCTAGCAAGTACATTTTGATTAAACATTCGCTGCGAACTAGCAGTTGCTTGTGAGCCTGCTCCAGTCAGTACCGGCATAGTTTGACTAATGGCATTTGATTGCGCGGTTCCCGAGAGATTGTCAATCGCTGTGATGACGGGTGCCATAGCACCAGTAAAACCAAGAGCAGTTCCGCCAAGGTTATATAAAGATGCAGCTGCACCAGCTGCTGCTGGATTGTTAGCTGCCGCAGTGACGCTGACATAAGGGGTGATTTCTGTGAGAATTGTGTAATAACCTGTATAGGCAGCAGTAGCGTTGTTATAACCTGCCAATACCATCGAAGCATTTGTATTGGAGCCAGTGATACTGCCATAAGAAGTGGCAATTTCTGCACTTCCTGTTTTCAGAGTTGCAAAAAGTACCTTACCCTCAGGAGTCACAGAGCCTAATTGAGAAAAGGTAATTGTTTTTCCATCTGGCCCAATGCCAGTCCCCGTGAAATAGCCGCCACTATAGTTATTAATTGTGAAGCGTCCGGGCTTGGTGCTTCCAAATAAAATAGGGTCAACTATTTTCCAAACTGTTCCAGCTGTCCATGAGTATGCTGGGTTGGCAGTAGTTGTCGGGTTTGATGTAATTTGGGTTGCATTCGTTCCATCATAGGGAACCATATTAGCCCAGTGTGTGACGTACAAGCCCTGTACAGGTGTAAACATCTGCATTTGTATTGCGTTTGTACCGTTATAGGTTACGAATTGCCCAAAACCGAGAGTGGTTGGTGCACCAGTTATTACTCCACTACTATTAGTGGGTGTAAACACCATAGAAATTTGCCCGCTCGGTGCCACAGTTCCAGATATGGATGCATAGGATGGGATGAACGTAATTGGGCCAAGCGCAAATACTCCTGTCGCTGATCCCACAAATGAAGTTGTGCCACCTACAACGCTAGTTACTTTCATCCCTGATGTAGATGTAGTAGTGCATCCATTAACACCCAGCTGACAACCCCATGTAGTTTGGTCTCCCAAAGGTGTAGCATTTGACAGTCCTGATGTAGTGGATGCGACATAGCCTAATAAATTGGCAGCAGGAACATCCCAATTAGAGCCGGCAATGATGGTGGAGTAATTGGTCTGCGATTGAGCTGCACCAATTTTCATCATCAACATTATTGCTACAGTAGTGCTGACAAAAATACTTTTTAAAAATGTAATCATGACAATAGGAATTGAGGTTAAACACGGAGCATTTAGACTTTATAGAGGAAGCTATCGAATATGTCTATTTGAAGTGTATTCGAGGTGTAACTTATCACTTATTACACTGATGGGCTGGAAGAGATTGGCTGCACCAAAATAGTGTTTCCGAACTCGAGACCAAGGGATTAAAAGGCCTCCAGCGGAGGTTATCTCCGCCACAGTCTGCTTTGGGTCGTTAGCAGTCCTTCGTAAGTCTCGCCACATCAAGCCTCGTTAAACAGAGGATTCATATATGCCTATTAGTCGCCCACCGTCAGCAGGATGCCTCATCCCCACTAGCAAGGATTTACAAGGCTTTCACCAGAGTCGGCTACAGTAAACCCATTTAGAGAGTCTCCCAGCAGTTTCATTTATAATTCCCAGTCTTGGCCTGGTAGCTCAGTCGGTAGAGCAGAGGATTGAAAACGTAGGCGAGAGGATTAATAGTCCTCTACTCATTGGGTCCTAGCTGAGCAAGACTCACTGCCCGCTCGGCACCGAATCTCATGGCTCCCAGCGGTTTCCTATATCCCCGAATTGGCATCCGCAGCGTCGTGTTGGCACAATAATCTATGTTCCATTTAGAACAATAAAATTCAGCGTCTAGATACGGGACGCCGATAAATTTTTATTCGTTCATCTTGATATTACGATCGGTGGCAATCTTGGAATAGGTCGTATATTCCTGCTTCAAAAATTCAGAAAATTCTTTGGGCGAGCTGCCAATCGGCTCTACACCCTGCGAGAGTAACTTATCCCGAATTGCAGGTTCTTTAACAATCTTAGCGGTTGCCGAAGCTAGTTTATTTGTAATTTCATTAGGCGTTTTGGCAGGAACAAAAAGCCCCATCCAATTGGTAAACCTATACCCCTTCATACCGGGCTGTTCAGCTACCGTCAGAACGTCAGGCATTGCAGCAGACCTTTTTTCACTTGTGACCGCAAGGATTGTAATTTTCCCATTTTTTGCGTGAGCAATTGTTGGCGGCATTCCTACGATCGCTATTGGAATTTGCCCACCTAGCACATCTGCTGTTGCTGGAGCAGCCCCTTTGTAAGGGATATGCAAAATATCAATTCCAGCAATAGCATTTAATGATTCACCAGCAAATTGCATTGAACTGCCATTGCCCGGTGTTCCATAAGAATACTTTCCAGGGTTAGCTTTTGCTAAAACAATAAACTCGTTTAGATTTTTGGCGGGAACGCTTGGGTGAGCTGCAATTACTAGAGGTGTTTCCCCGATTAAGGAGATAGGAATTAAATCAACTTTTGGATCATAGGGTACTTTTTGACCTGCGCTAGGTCCAACCACAACTTCTGCAGGTGACGCTATTAAAAGGGTATATCCATCAGGCGCACTTTTAGCAACTAGATCGGCCCCAATAGCGCCTGAGGCGCCTGCTTTATTTTCTACTAAGACAGTGGTGTTGAGAATTTCACCGAGTCTTTGTGCATACGTTCTCGCTACCCCATCCACTCCGCCTCCAGGAGGATAAGGGACAATAATTTTTATTGGCCTTTCGGGCCATGGGGCGCCCAACGCAGGAGTAATTAGTAAAAAGCTAGTCAATAGCGAGGTAGTGTATTTCAATACCAGATTCATTTGCATCTCTTCTCCAATCAATTTTAGTATTAAAGGAAGTCTGCTGCAGCGCCAGGTGCTGGAGTAAATCCAATATCCCCGCGGGCAATCACAGCCTCTCGCCCGCCATTTGCTGCTAAATTTTCAGCCTGTCTTGCTTTGGCCCTTCTGTCAGTCTCATCAGGATCGCAAACACTCAGAAGTTTTAAGTGACACTCACTAAGAATATGTTTGTAATCTGGGCTCTGCCCAAGATCCGTTGTTTCATTTGGATCACTTTCAAGATCAAACAATTGAGCTGGGTACTTTGCGTAATACACATATTTCCATTTACCATTTCTAATGGCATAGGCCCCAGTTGTAGAGCCCATACCGTGATATTCGGAAAGTACAGTTCTGTCGGGCTTGTAACCATTTGCAATATCAAACAGCGATACCCCTAGATGACCATCTTTAACGGAATTAAAACTAATTCCAACCCCTTCAAGAATGGTTGGGAAGCAATCTACGTGACTTACCGGCGTTTCAATACGAAGCCCTTTTGGAACATCTGGGCCAGCCATAATTAAGGGCACGCCTGCAATTTCTTCAAACATCGTTGATTTACCCCACAGACCGCGAGCACCTAAGTTGTCTCCGTGATCACTTGTGTAAATTATGTTGGTATTGTCTGCAAAGCCAAGATCTTGCAAAGTAGTCAGGATCTTTCCCACATTCTCATCTAGATAGGAAACTAAACCAAAGTAGCCGCATAGAGCCCGCTTGACTTGGTCTTCATTTTCAAAGTAGTCGTCATAACAAAATGAATTCCTGTAATCCTCTAAATAAGGATGATGGGGGCGCTCTTCCCGCGCATACATTAATGGCATTGGTAATTCTTTGCCCCAGTATTTGTAATAATGTTCTGGGGGCGCTGTTAGTGGAAAGTGTGGCGCTACAAACGAAACAAAAAGAACCCAGGGCTTATCTACAGCCCGCTCTTTGGTTGCCTGCTCATGTAACCAGATTTGGGCTTTGGAGCAAATTTCTTTGTCGTAGAACGTGTATTGTGATTCTCCTGGCCCAGCTAACGCTGCCATTTTTTTTGAGCCGCCACGCTTAGGCAGATCGTCGCGCACAAGTCCGAGCAAGTCCCCTTTTCCCTTGAGAATATGCATAGGAATTTGTTCTTCAGTAAAGCCATGATCTTCTTCGTATTCACGAAAATGTAGTTTTCCAATTGAGGTTACGTTAAACCCCTGGTCTCTGATAATGTGATGCCAGGAGGGAATTGAGCCATCGTAAGCATCAGCGTTATCCCAAAATCCAATTTGATTGATGTATTTTCCAGTTGCAAATCCAGCTCGAGCAGGTATGCAAACAGGACTAGTTGTGTAAGTGTGCTCAAAAACGGTCCCCGTCTTTGCAAGAACATCTAGATTTGGGGTTTGTATGATTGGGTGGCCAGAATTTCCAAGAACCTTTGGATTGTGTTCGTCCGACATGATGACGAGAAAATTATTTGCCATACAACTCCTATCTTTAGCCAGTTGAAATCCTATTAAATACTATATTACTATATAGTAATAGTTGAATGAGTCAATGATGGCTAAAATAGTCTGATGAGTAAATCACCTGATCTAAAAGAGTTCTTGGCAGTTTTAAATAAGCATTCACGCCCAGGAGTACCCAAATATATTGCGCTGCGGGATGCTATTATCGATATGGCATCAAGTGGTGCATGGCCATCTGGAATGCGCCTAATGACTGAAGCGCGGTGGGCCCAAGAGTTGCCTATTTCACTTGGAACAATTCAGCGTGCATTTAGGATGTTGGTTGAAGATGGCGTAATCCTACGTCGCCAGGGGGCGGGATCATTCTTAGCCAGTGGTGATTTGGGCAGGATGCATGCTCCATTGCATTGTAGGTTTATTGACGACTCTGGCCGTTCATATTTACCTGTTTATTCCACGGTGATATCTAGAGAGCTGGCTCACGGTGAAGGAGTGTGGACTGAACATGTGGGTAAAAAAGATGCCTACAAGATAGATCGCATTCTTGATATTGGAAATGAATTCTTTGCTTACAGTTCTTTCTGGATTAATGTTCACAAATTTACGGAGTTCAAAAAGTTATCACTTAAAAAGTTATCAGGTGAAAATTTTAAAGAAATCATATGGAATAACACCCATCAACCAGTAGGCAGGCTTATTCAGCATCTTGAAATAAAGTTGCCATCTAAAGATATTCAGAAAAGATTAAAAATTAAAACAGGCATCATGTGTCAATTTTTGCAAGTGTTTGCATATATTGGCCAGAATCAACCTCTGTACTATCAAGAAATATGGATTCCACCAAATTCCAGAAAACTAGATTTGGCTTCTGATGGCCGTGATAAAGGCCTCTATAGATAGAGGATAGTTAAATCTCCACTTGTTCCATCGCTTCCATACCGTCCCACAGGATCAACCATCTCCACTAGCCTGAGAGTCCAGCAAAATAAGGCGAGTCGGCACAGTCACCCGCATTTACCAAGCTAAAACACAGTTTCATTTATAATTCCCAGTCTTGGCCTGGTAGCTCAGTCGGTAGAGCAGAGGATTGAAAATCCTTGTGTCGGTGGTTCGATTCCGCCCCGGGCCACCAAACTCAAATAATGCCCTGCTTCGTGCGGGGCATTTTCTTTTGGTCGGGTGGATGAGATGGTCACTTGACAAAGCGTACGCTTTTGCGTACTATATTGAAAAGGAGTGAAATCATGACCACATTAACCGCAAGTGAAGCTCGAGCAGGTCTCTACCGTTTGATTGATCAAGCGGCAGAGTCACACAAGCCAGTAGTCATTTCTGGTAAGCGAGCAAATGCTGTTTTAGTTTCCGAAGAAGATTGGAGCGCTATTCAGGAGACGCTTTATCTATTGGCAATTCCAGGAATGCGTGAGTCAATTAAAGACGCTATGGCTGAGCCTATTACTAAAAGTAAAAGGGCATTGAAGTGGTAACCTGGAATTTAGCTTATTCCAAATATGCCATTAAAGATGCTAAAAAACTATCTGCCGCAGGCCTTAAAGGTAAAGCCCAGGCTTTATTGGATATTTTAGAAGTAGACCCTCTCCAAAATCCGCCGCCTTATGAGAAGTTAGTTGGCGATCTAAAGGGGGCTTACTCACGCAGAATTAATATTCAACATCGCCTAGTTTATGAAATTTTGCGCAAGGAGAAGACGATCCGTGTTTTAAGGATGTGGACTCACTACGAATGAAGTCGGCATTAGCCTAAAGCAGAGTCAGGCATCCTCGGCCTTGGTTCGATTCCGCCCCGGGCCACCAAGAAACACCAAAACCACCTTCGGGTGGTTTTTCATTTACAGAAGATTAATTCCAAAGCCCTTCATCAGCAAAGCAAATAAGCCAAAGCAGATAGCTGTTGCCACTATACACGCACCCATCGTCATCCAAAATCCTAGTCTTGGAAGTAAGTATGGAAATAATAGAAACATAGGCAGCGTTGGAATCACATACCAAAAGGTGTAATAGGCGTGATTGGCAATCTTTTCTTCGGATTGGTTTTCTACATACAGCCATACAAGTGTTAGAAGAGTCATTAAGGGTAATGCCGCAATAAAGCCACCCAACCTATCACTTCGTTTGGCAACTTCAGAAATGAATACAACCATTCCTGCTGTTAGTAGATATTTGGTGATGATCCAAGCCATAGATGCCTTAAATTTTTTTGCTTGCCCCATTATAGGAATGTCGTTTAAAACGACAAATCTAGCAAATGGGCATAGAATGGAATTGTGAGAAGGATATGTGCCGCTCTTTGCTTTAGTCTGTTTGCCAGCTTGATTCATGCGGCAGTGATACCCATTGATTTATCGGCACATCAGCCTCAGCATCAAGTTGCCGTTACTGATAACTCAGACCATCATTGTGATGAGCTGGTGAGCAACTCTCACGATACAAATACCAATCAACCTTGCCATGCCGACAGTTATCAGTGCTGTTTAGGTTTAGTCGTTATTCCAATATTGAGTATTGAGCTTTCGGTAGCCTCAACCCAAGCCCCGCATTCAACCGGCTCATCGTTGGTTCTTCAGCCAATGATTAACTTTATCTATAAACCTCCAAAAGCCTAAGCTAATTTTGAAATACAAGTTAGTTTGATTTGTGACACCCAGTCACGCCTATATTTTGGAGAAACACAATGAACATGACTCACTACATGGAGTTGTTGGCTGTTAATCAGCCTTGGAATTTAATTATTTTTATGGCGATCCCAATCATCTTGGCAGAGACATTAGCTATCACTGAGCTATATCTACTCTTTACTCGCAAGTTCGATGGTGCTGTTTATTACCTCAATCGCTTTTCTGGGATTGCTGTGGGCGTTTATTTTGTTGGAATCATTTACTACATTGTGACTAACGCCATTATTCCCATTACACAGGCAGGCGAGTGGAGAACAGTGATTGATGTAATCGCTGTTAGTACTTATGTCATCGCAGGATTGCCGCTGATCTGGATTGCCCTACAAGAGTTTGGTTTAGTTAATCGAGCGCTAGATCAAATGGGTAAGTTAAAGATTCATGCGATATGCGTTGCCTTGTTCTTGGTATTTGGACACATCGCCATGATCGCCGGCATGCTTGATCCAAGTATTCTGGGATACAAAAGCGCTAACCCTCATCAAATGGGTGGCAACTCGGATCATGAGTTTTGCCATCCTGATGGGCATCGCGACATGATGAAGGATCATCAGCAAATGAAAAAAACCATGCCGATGAATAAGCAAGGCCATAGTCATTAATAAAAGGTTTGCCCGCAAGGGCAATCTTTATTTTAAGAAAGGGATAGTTAATATGAGATCGGTAAATCAGCAAAGAAGGCTTATTTCGTTTGGCTTGGTTTTATTACCTACATTAAGTTTTGCTGTAACAGAGAAGCCCTTAATTACGATGTGGAAAAGTCCAACTTGTGGATGCTGTAAAGATTGGGCGGCGTACTTAGAAAAAAATGGCTTTCATGTAAAGGCAATTGATATCGGTAATACTGAAATGCGTCAAAAGCTAGGAATGCCAGTTCAGTATGGTTCATGCCATACCGCTCAAATTAATGGTTATGTAATCGAAGGACATGTGCCCGCTAAAGAAATTAAGCGACTCTTGGCAGAAAAACCCAAGGCAATTGGGCTTGCTGTTCCTGCTATGCCGATTGGCTCACCGGGCATGGATGGCCCTGAATACAAGGGCAGAAAAGATCCTTACGATGTTTTATTGATTGGACTAAATGGTATGCCCTCGGTTTATCAGGCCTATAAGTAGAGTCAGAGATTCTCGGTGCTATGGCGGTTGACTGAAGGGGTATGGCAACACAATCTGTACGCACAGAAAAAATGCCCCTCGCAAGATTCTGATTTCATTGCTAAATTTGACCGGCACAAGGACGCACAATTTTTAGACAAGTCGAGACTGGTGACTCAAGCCCTTGAAATCAAAGCGAAAGCGGTCTATCGGAGGATATTTGAAAATCCTTGTGTCGGTGGTTCGATTCCGCCCCGGGCCACCAAGAATCCATGGTACGTACCGGACACATGCTTTACGTCCGGTACCGACCACATGGTTTTCACCTTTACCAATCACATCCCCAATACTTTGGGACCAAATGGATTTTCTAGGGCTTGTACCCGCGAAGACTCCATATC
>NZ_JACVOM010000028.1 GCF_018882445.1 Polynucleobacter sp. 15G-AUS-farblos
CTGATCCAAGCTGAGGCAGCAAAACCTTTCAATCTAGGACAAGACTATTCTTTACGAGCACAGCTGATTTTGCTTAGTCAAGATCATTCAGTGCTATTACTGACGATGCATCATCAGGCGGGGGATGAGCAGTCGATAGGTGTTTTGATTAGAGAGCTCAATGAAGCTTACAGCGCTTACGTCCATGAGCAAGAGCCTACTTGGGAGCCTTTACCGATTCAATATAGTGATTGGGCCGCTTGGCAAAAGTCTTCTCCAGTTCAAGGCCTACAAGCCAAAATCGCACGGGCTAAAG
>NZ_JACVOM010000005.1 GCF_018882445.1 Polynucleobacter sp. 15G-AUS-farblos
ATTCTTACAATTTCAGGCGACAACTCCTAGTTTTCCTTTGGGTCAAGCCTGGATGAGTCCTCAAAATACCCACTGGATCCTATGGACTTATCCCTTAGCATTTACCTTTGGCCTGTACCCAATGCAGGTAGGCGGCATATCGCCGATTTGGTTAGTGCTATTACCGGCTTTATGGATGCGGCCTTGGAGAAATAGCGAAGGAAAAAAAGCGCTTTATCTGGCTCTAGGAGGCGTGATGGGGATCATTATTTGGGCTTGCTTACGACCATCAGTAATGGCGCCACGCTATTTTTTACCTGCATTAATAACACCATTTTTCTTATTAGCATTTGGGTTTGATGAGTGGAAGCAGAAAAAAACTGCTATTGCCAATTTAGCAAAGTGGAGCGTTATAAGTTTATTGTGCTTGTCATTGCTATATTTAACAACAATTGCAAGTATTTTTTCCTTGGCATTAACTTCTAGTCTAAATGGACATACAGGGTCAGTGCCCTTAAGGGATCGCTCAAAGTTGATTGAAAGATTCAAGGACAATGCTAGTAAATGCCTAGTATTGTCCTACTCGCTTGAGCCTATTCCATCATCACTATTGGCCTCATACATCATTAATGGACCAAATGAAGATGAAAATATTTTTCAATGGTCCTTAAATAATCAGGTAGATTGTATTATTTACGATCCTGTAACGCACAAGAGGAGCGATATTGAGGGTATGAAGCCAGCGGGTGTTTTAGTCAATGTTTATGAAGCCCATCCTGATACTTTGTACCTCTATTGGCTCCATCCGGAGCCAACCAGTGGACACACCGTACTCAATTTAGAAAGATCTAATTGGCATCCCAAAAAGGAGATTTTGTTTAGCTTCGGTGGCCTCTACCTGCCCCCAGAGTCTTGGGGTACTTGGTCGATTGGTAAAGAGGTTAGCCTAGTATTTATGCAGGCCCTTCCAGAGCAATTTGCCTTGACTCTTGAGGCACGAGCATTTGGGCCCAATATTGGAAAACCCATTTCCTTGCAACTAGGTGATAGCGTTCAAACTTTTACACTAACGGATCAATTTCAAAAGAAGACTCTTACGGTTAAGAACCCGCAACGAGTCAATGAGCTTAAGTTTATAGTCCCCAAACCAACATCCCCTAAAGAGCTGCGGATGGGAGAAGATGATCGAAAATTAGGAATAGCCCTAAAGCAATTAGAGATTGATTGGTGAGATTTCTGCTTTAAATAAGCTGGTCATATCTTGCGATACCTTTATCCAGGACATATTTTTAATAACAAAGTCTCTGCCATTTCCCCCAATCTTTTTTCTGAGATCAGGATTCGCTAATATATCTTTAAGCTTGACAGCAATTACTTTGGGATCGAGCCCGGGACAATGAATTATGTTAACCATATCACTTAATTTTTCGTTACCAAGAATATCAAGTGGACAATTAACAATTGTTGGTAGGCCAACTAGCATTGATTCAATTGTGGCCGTTCCAAGGCCAACATATTGGCCTGTAAGGGATGAGTAAAAAACATCACTGTTCATCATTTCTGTAAGGACTTCATTGTGGCTCAGTTCCCCGGCAAAGGTAATACGATCAGATATATTGAGCCTCTCAGCCACCTTGACTGCTTCATCGTAGTAGATGTGGCCAATAATCTTAAGATGTAGATTTGGAAAATCAGTTGCAATTAGGGCAAATGCTTTAACAAGAGGGATAAAGCTTCTTTGTTCGCTTACAGCGCCAACGCCTAGAATTTGAAATTTTGTTTGATAATCGTGTTGATTTTTCAGATAAAAATTAGGATTACCATTTACCCCATAATTCACTATTTCAGTCTTTTGCAGAATATTATTGCCATGAGTATCTATTAAATACTGCTCAATTTGTTTATCCCAAGCAATAATTTTCCTGCAGCTTGGAAATACAAGGTAACCACAAATAATTTGATCAAGAACCTTTAAAATTTTATTGCGATAAGGATTTAAGGATTGAAGCTGAGTTCCAATAGAGCAAAAAAGTGGAATTTTTCTTTTTTTTGCAGCGTATATTGCTGGAAAGGCAATGTCTAAGTAATGATTAACCAGTAATATGACATCTGCATTCATATTGTTAGCAGCGGCATCTATTAGGGAGTAATTTCTGGGAAATAATGAGGTGACGCGAAAGTGTTTGAAAAATCCAGGTAAGGGTACTTTAAGGGCTGGAATGCGCAGAACTTCTAATTCATCGTTATCAACTTCAGTTTCTTTGTTTTTTGGTGTGATGACTTTGATTGTATGACCAGCCTCTTTAAGGGCTTTAGCTAAGTTTTGGGTATAAAAAGAGGTACCCGTCCTAATGGGCGGGTACATTCCGGAGATTATTAAGATGCGCATCAGTTTATTTTTTTAGCGCCTTTGCTGGATTGCCGGCTACTATTTCATTTGGGGGGATATTCCGTATAACAACACTCCCCATGCCAACCAGAGAGCCGCTTCCAATGTTGACACCTTGTTTAATTGCGCTCCCTGTACCAATGTAGCATTCATCACCTACGGTTACATCCCCAGACAAATTTACGCCGCTTGTGACTATAGAAAAATTTCCAATTTGAATATTGTGGTTAAACGTGCAATTTGGCAATATGGTGACATGATCCCCAATCTGGACGTTGCTCATCAATACATTGCCAGGATAAATAATGCTACCAATACCAACTCTCGATGTATTTGAAATACAAGCATGTGGTGAGATGATAGATTCAAAGGAGGTTAACTTAAACCCTGATTGAATTAGCGTCTGTTGTCGCCTCAAAAAGTTATTAGGGCTTCCTAAGCAGTCGACGTATCGAGCATCTTCCCAGCATAGCTTGTTGCAGTCCAATTTTCCTAGTACTGGTAAATTGAATAATGATTTATTTTGTATCTCATCACTATCATCCAGTATCCCTATACATTGATATGTGGGGGCCAGAGAATTTATAGCTTCGATAATACTGAGAACATCTGAGCAGGTTCCGCCACCACCAACGAGGATTAATTTTTGTATTCCCACAGTAATTATTTAATGCCAATCTTCATTGGCCCTCACCCAAGATTTTTGTTAGGCACTCACAGATATAGCGAATATTATCTGGAGTTAGTTTTCCATACAAGGGCAAAACAAGTCCTGCAGTAAAAAGCGTTGAGGCGTTGGGGCATGTTTCTCGGGTAAATTGGTATTTATTTTGATAGTAAGTGAGGCAATTTAAGGCTTGCGCACCGAGGTTTGATTCAACTTGAAGGTTGGCTAAAGAGCGCTTAATGTCATCACGTTGCCCTGGTTGAGTTGTAATCATAAAGCTTTGCAATGAATGTCCAGGGGATAATTTTGGCAGGCGAATTTGGGTTAAAGATTTAAGTTCTTCCATGTAGATGGCTGCCAACTTTTTTCTTGCATCTAATTCTCGTTGAAATCTATTGAGTTGACCGATTCCTAGCGCCGCTTGAAAGTTTGTAAGGCGATAGTTTAAGCCTGCTTCGACAAAGTCGAATACGCCATTATGATTATTAATCCCATGGTTTCTAAGCTGTTTAAATTTTTCCATAAGCTTGCTGCTACTAGTGAGCAGGGCGCCTCCTTCACCAGTAGTAATTGCTTTTCTAGGGTGGAAAGAAAGGCAAGCTGCATCTGAATAGAATCCTGGATGGTGTCCATTGGCAGAAGTGCCAAGAGCGCAAGCAGCATCTTCAATAAGAAGGACTCCATATCGTTTTGCTATTTCTGAAATTGCCTTCATATCTGCTGGAAATCCAAATTCATGGACAACGATAAGAGCTTTGAACTGATTCTGTATATTGGATTTTAGATACTGTTCAATGGATTCAGGCGTGACGACATATGAAAGTGGGTCCACATCGCATAACTCTATGTTGGCACCACATCTTTCCACAGCATTAGCTGTTGCAGGATAGGTAAAGGCCGGAACCAAGACCCGATCACCCACACCTATTTCAAGGGATATCAGCGCAAGATGAAGAGCGGCTGTACATGAGGAAACTGCTATAGCATGAGGGATCTGGGTAAACCCAGAAAGAAGGTTTTCAAACTCCTCCACTGCCTTTCCTTGAACTAGCTCCCCACTTTTTAGAACGTTTAGGACCCTTTCTAGGTCTTCGTCATGAAGATCTGGCGAGGCAAGGCGAATCAAAGACTGTGTTCCTTGTACCATTTTGCGGTTCTCTTGATGCCTTCCTCTAAATCAACAGTCGCTTTAAAGCCGAGCAGATCAAGGGCCTTTTGCGTCTCTGGAATTCTCAATTCAATATCAGCAGAAAGTGCTTGTTTAAAAACAATCTCAGATTTAGAGTTCAGAACCCTACAAATCGTTTCAGCCAATCCGAAAATTGTTGTGATCGCACGAGCATTGCCGATATTGAATGATTCGCCAATGGCATTTTTATTCTCAAGCGCATGCATTAATCCAGCAACCATATCATCTATATAGCACCAGGCACGAATCTGAGTCCCATCGCCGTATATAGATATGGGTTCATTTTTTAATGCTTTTTTAATGAAAATTTGTATAGCACCTTCACCAGTTTGCCCTGGGCCGTATACATTAAAAGGGCGAATGGTAACAATTGGTAAATTTAATTCTTTAAAGTAAGCGTGGGCTAGGTGTTCCCCGGCTAATTTGCTAACTGCATACACCCATCGTGCTTCACCTGCTGATCCTGACACTGTTTGCATGTTTTCAGTAACCCGATATGCCATCGAGCCAAAGACCTCAGAGGTTGAAAAATCTATAATCCGATTGGATACTTTGTTTTGATTGGCTGCCCGCAATACGTTGGCTGTTCCAATCATATTAACTTCCATCGTCAATATTGGAGAGCGAATAACGGTGTCAATTCCTGCAATTGCGGCAGCATGCACCACAATGTCTGCACCATTCATCGCAGATTTAAGGTTTTCATAATCCAATATATCACCATGAACTAAAGAAATATTTTTATGCTTCTCTAGAGATGTGTGTTGGATAGTATTTCTTGTTAAATTATCAAATAAAACAATATTATTATCTGCAGACAATCGCTCAGCGAGAGTTGAGCCAATGAATCCAGCGCCACCAGTTATAAAGATATTTTGATTTTTAATTGCCATATATGTTTTTGCTAATAAAGATAGCGCTTATTTTTCTAGATTAAAAAGAGCATTGATAATTGTAGTTTGTTCTTGTTTTGTGAGGTCTGGCCCCATAGGCAAACTGAGGACGGAGTTGGCACAATTTTCAGCTATGCCAAGGTCATTTGTATGTTTGCTTGAGGAGTTATAAAAAGCTGGCTGAAGATGGAGTGGAGTAGGGTAGTGTATTGAATAAGGTATGCTGTGGGAGCTCAGGCGCTCTATTAAGGTTTCTCTAGTATTTGTTTTGATTGTGTATTGAGCATAGACACTTTTGTTATGTGGCTCTATATACGGGATGGCAACCTCAGACGTATGGGCTTGCAACAAAAACCCATAATTAGCTGCAACTGTTTGCCTGTCTTCTATCTCTTTTTCAAACCGCTCGAATTTTGCAAGCAAGATAGCAGCTTGTAAGGTATCAAGACGCCCATTAATCCCTATGATTGGGTGGTGATAGCGTCGATCTTGTCCATGAAGTCTTATTTGCTTCATTTTTTTTGCCAATTCGTCGTCGTTGGTAAAAAGAGCGCCCCCATCACCATAGCACCCCAGGGGTTTGCTAGGAAAGAAGCTAGTTGACCCTATTGTGGTCAATGAGCAAGATCTTTTCCCTTTGTATGTTGCGCCAAATGATTGTGCCCCATCCTCAATTACCGGGAGCTTAAATTTATCTGCAATAGCGTTGATTGAGTCCATATCGGCACATTGACCATATAGGCTCACCGGCATGATTGCCTTAGTATTTTTGTTTATTGCAGCCTCGACCATGGCAGGATTCATATTGTAAGTACGAGGATCTATATCAACAAAGACTGGCTTAGCGCCTAAAATTGCTATCATTTCTGCGGTAGCAATAAATGAAAAAGGGGTGGTAATTACCTCGTCCCCGGGGCCAATTCCCAGCGCCATCAAAGCAATTAGTAGCGAATCGGTTCCATTACTTGCAGAGATGCAGTGTTTAGCACCTATAAAAGCTGCAAGCTTTTCTTCAAGCTCAAATACCTCGGGCCCCATAATAAATTGGCCATGCTCAAGCACTTTGTTGATACGATCCCCAATATTTTTTTGAAGCTCTAAATATTGCGTTCTAAGATTTATAAATTGAATAGACATTTACTGAAAATGATGAAAATATAGTCTCATTCTAGCAGGTAAAGATGGTTTACAATTGACGATTATGATAATCATTGCAAAAGATATTTTTAATTAATAGATATATATTATGAAGCAATGGTCCCCTAAAGTTTCTATTATTATTCCCGCATATAATGCGGGTAACTATTTGAGGGAATCCATTAATAGTGCAATAAATCAAAGCTATACTAATAATGAAATTATAGTTATTAATGACGGCTCAAATGATTCTGGATTGACTGAAAAAATAGCCCTATCCTATGGAGAGCAAATAAAATATTTTAGTAAGCCTAATGGGGGTTGTGCTTCAGCCCTGAATCTCGGCATATCAAAAATGACTGGAGAATACTTTTCTTGGCTAAGTCATGATGATTTATATAAGCCAAATAAGTTGGCGTCTCAAATAAATTTCCTGAGGAGTATTGATAATAATAATGCAATACTATTTTCAGGTTATGATGTAATAAATGAAAATGGTTTATACCTATATTCAGTAAAGCCATCATTTATCTTAAATAAAATACAATTAAATACACCTTTAGCCCCATTAATGAGGGGTCTTATTAATGGCTGTACCCTATTAATTCCAAAAAATCTTTTGGACCAGCATGGTCAGTTTAATGAGAGACTTTTATGCACCCAGGACTATGAGATGTGGTTCAAGCTATTTAGGGTCTTGCCGGTCTATTTGTCTCCAGGGCAAGAGGTTTTAGCTAGAGTTCACCAAGGGCAAGCGTCAAATTCGAGTAAGGAATTAGCGCTCAGGGAGGGAAATACTCTTTGGATTGGTTTTTTAGATGAATTGACGGAAGAGGAGATGATAGAAATTGATGGCTCAGTTGAGCGATTTTTGCTTAAAACATCAGAGTTTTTGACAATTTCTTCTTATCTTGAAGCAGCAAATTATGCTGACACAATGAGAGACAGATACATTGAGTCTAATTCAGGTATTGTGGCGGATAAAGTTAAATTTGACTTTGGCAGAATGCTATCAATAGCCTCTTCTTTTGGAGATATAAAATTGTCCATTAAGTGGGTTTTTTGGTTAATAAAGCAATACGGCATCCGCGAAACTTATAAAAAGATTTTGTATGCCTTACGAAAATGATCAATGATATGCTCCGTCAAGCTGAAGGGTTGAAGTGAATATTTTAGTGCTTGGTATATCCGGAATGCTTGGTAATGCTATTTTTACTGAGTTTTTAAAAGATCAAAATACATTTAATGTTTTCGGCACCATAAGGTCAAATCATTTTAAAAAGTATTTTTCTGGTTCAGAATCTAGGGTATTAGAATCTTCCGCGGGCGACTTAAAAAGCGTTGCTCGCTGTTTGGATCTGGTCAAGCCGGATGTAGTAATTAATTGCATTGGACTAGTTAAGCAGTTAGATGCAGCTAATGACCCAGTTCAGGCAATAGCTATAAATTCTTTATTTCCACACCAACTTAATTCGCTATGCAAGTCATGCGGATCTAGGCTTATTCATTTCAGTACTGATTGTGTTTTTTCAGGCAACAAAGGTAGATACGTTGAGGCTGATACACCAGATTGCAATGATTTATATGGAAGAACTAAGTTACTTGGGGAGATTCTTGACTCTAATAATGCCGTTACATTGAGAACTTCAATTATCGGACATGAGTTAGAGGGATCCCATAGTTTATTGAATTGGTTTTTATCTCAAGAAGGATCAGTTAAGGGCTTTGATAGGGCTTATTTTTCTGGCCTACCAACAAGCGAAGTTGCAAGAGTGCTTAAGACCTTTATTCTTCCCAATAAGAGTCTTCATGGTATATATCATTTATCAGTGGATAGGATAAGCAAATTTGATTTACTAAAAATCATTGCATCAACCTATAATCAGGATGTGAAAATTACGCCTTCGCAGGATGTAATAATTGACCGCTCCCTAGATTCTTCTCTATTCAATCAAGCGTCAGGATATAAGGCGCCAAATTGGGATGTATTGATTCGTGAGATGTTTGATGCGCATCTTAGCTTTAATAATTTAATAAGACAGCAAACATGAAAACTCTTGTAATAGAGGCAGGAAGTACTGAAAAGCACTACTGGGGTGATCTATGGCGGTATAGAGAGCTTTTTTATTTTTTAGCCTGGCGTGATTTGCTTGTTAGGTATAAGCAAACAATATTTGGGTTTGGGTGGGCTCTATTGCGTCCGCTTATTACCATGATAGTTTTTACGATGGTTTTTGGGGGGCTTGCAAAATTGCCAGCTAATGGAGCTCCATACCCTATCCTGGTATTTTCCGCATTATTGCCGTGGCTATTTTTTTCTAGTGCTATTACTAGCGCAGCGGATAGCTTGATTGGGAATTCGAATATTATTTCAAAAATATATTTTCCTAGGCTTGTAATGCCCGCGAGTTCTGTAATCGTATGTTTTGTAGATTTCGCCATATCCTTTTTAATATTGCTCTGCCTAATGGTGTGGTATCAATTTATGCCTACATTCAGAATTGCATTACTCCCAATATTTATATTTTTAGTTTTATTTCTATCATTGGGCTTTGGGATGTTAATAGCCGCATTAAATGTAAAGTACAGAGATTTCCGCTACATCATTCCTTTTGTAGTGCAATTAGGACTCTATATATCACCCGTTGGTTTTTCAAGCTCTATTGTTCCTCAGCATTTTCGTTTGCTTTATTCAGTCAATCCTATGGTTGGTGTGATTGATGGTTTTAGATGGGCAATACTAGATGGTGCTGAGCAATTCTATTGGCAGGGATTTTTACTATCTTCAATAATGGTCATACTTATTTTTTGCGTAGGCCTATTTTATTTTCGTAAAACTGAAAAGAGTTTTGCTGATTTGGTGTGAATTATGAAGTCAATCATTAAGGTTGAAGGCCTATCAAAAAAATACATCCTTGATCATCAAGGTCATGCTCCTTATATATCGTTGCGTGAGGCAATTTCAGGTGCACTCAAGGGAGTTTCCAAAAAATTAGTTCCTGGCTCACAGGGTGTAGTTTGCTCTAAGGAGGATTTTTGGGCACTTAATGATGTTTCTTTTGATGTTCAGCAGGGTGATCGACTGGGAATTATTGGAAGGAATGGCGCCGGAAAGTCAACTTTATTAAAAATTATTTCTCGTATAACTGAGCCAACCAAGGGACGTATTTCTATCTCAGGAAGAATCGCAAGTCTTCTTGAGGTTGGAACTGGTTTTCATCCCGAGTTAACTGGGCGTGAAAATATTTATCTTAATGGCGCAATTTTGGGGATGACAAAGGCAGAAATCACTCGTAAATTTGATGAGATTGTTGCATTTGCAGAGGTTGAAAAGTTTCTTGATACGCCGGTAAAAAGGTATTCGAGCGGGATGTACGTTAGGCTGGCATTTGCAGTTGCAGCGCATTTGGAGCCAGAGGTCTTAATTATTGATGAGGTGTTGGCTGTTGGAGATCTTCAGTTTCAAAAAAAATGTTTAGGAAAAATGGGTGAAGCTGCAAAAGAAGGTAAAACAGTTATTCTTGTTTCCCATAATATGCAAACTATTTTGAATTTAAGTAGCAAGGCAATGCTCCTTGAGTCAGGAAAAATAGTTGAGTATGGAGATCCTCATAAGGTAGTTGCTCGATTCCAAGACGGTTTTAATCAAGACGTTTTTGGGCGATCAAATTTGTCCAAAGTAGAGAGGTATGGAGATGGACGCGCTGAGTTCACGTCTATTGAAATCACTCCTTATGACGAGTTCGGTAACAAATTGATTTCCCCTATAGTTGGGTGTAACCTTGAAATAGTTTTATCGATTGCCCCCAAGTGCGACTTGGCTAACATTACTGCTGCCATAACATTTTATGATGATTTAGGTAGTCGCTTAATAGATTTAAATACCCTAATTAAGGGGGTATCTGTAGATATAAGCAAAGACCAAATTTATAAGATTAAATTTATTGCGAAAAATATTCGTTTAAAACCAGATATATATACAATCGGATTATGGTTGGGTCGCTTAAATGAGGCAGACATTGACGGAATTCGCTATTCAACATCCTTTAGGCTTGATGCAAGGCGAGAAGATATTTTGTATGCAAGCCCTTTTCCCGGCATTTACTCATGTGAGTTTGATGTAAGTGCTTTAACTTAAGTGATGTAATTAATGATTCATAAATTTAAAAATAAAATCGCATCAATTGTTGGGCGCTATTTATTTCCTGACTTATATGAAAGGGTAGATCGCCTTGAGTATAGATCTTTCAATCGTCGATTTTATGCAATCGAGCAATGCGCAGAATATCTTGTTGGTGCACAGGTGGATGGTGATTATTGTGAGTTTGGGGTTTATATTGGAACTACTTTTAGCCACGCCTATAAATGGCTTTCACCCCTTTTTACTAAAATGAGATTTATTGCTTTTGATTCTTTTGAAGGGCTTCCAAAGCCTAAAGGCATTGATTTCAGTGATGGATATAGCAGTCATTTTTATGAACGTCAATTTAGTTGTACGGAAGATGATTTCAGAAATAATATTTTGAAGAATGAGGTTGACCTCAATAAGGTAGAAATTATCAAGGGGTGGTTCAGTAAAACTTTGGATCCAAAGAGTTTTGAGTCGCAAAAAATAGAAAAAATAGCGGTTGCATGGATTGATTGTGACTTATACGAATCTACAGTGCCAGTTTTAGATTTTCTAACCCCCAGAATTTCGGTTGGAAGTGTATTGATTTTCGATGATTGGCGATGCTATCGTAATCATCCTGATTTCGGTGAGCAATTAGCCTGCAGAGAGTGGTTAAAGGCGAACCCAAACATAAAGCTAGCCCCACTTTTTTCGTTTGGATGGAATGGTATTGCATTTTCAGTTGTTGAGTGCTAAAGAGTAATCCTTGAATAATTTAGAAAAATACAACTGCCCCATTTGTGGCGTAAAGCTTAATAGTAGTGGCCCTAAGTATTTCTTGAGTGATCTTTTGAAGTTATGGGGCGGAGTTGACTTTAGTGAGGAGGTGATTGATCAGCATATAGAGCAAAGCGCATTCACACAACTATTTTCATGTTTAAGTTGTGGGTTTGAGGTTTTCTACCCCCAGATAATTGGAACATCTGATTTCTATTTGGCATTACTAAAAAATCAAGATAATTTGTATTACACGAATGAAAAGTGGGACTTCACCGAGGGCCTTAAAGATCTATCGGCCGGTCAAAAAATAGTTGAACTAGGGTGTGGACCAGGCCATTTTCTTGAGTTAGCTAAAAAACAAGGTGTAAATGTTCTGGGTGTTGAATACAACCCTCTAGCATTGGAGGTTGCTCGAAAAAAAGATTTAGCGGTAATCGGTATTGGGGAGAATTGCTGCGATAAAGGTACTTTTGATATAGCGTATTCTTTTCATGTATTGGAGCACGTCCAATCACCCGTTGAATTCATTGAAGAAATGTTCTCTTGGGTAAAACCTGGAGGTCGGGTTGCCATCTCAGTTCCTAATATGGATGGGCCAATAAAATACATTGAGCCATGTATTTCTAATATGCCACCCCACCATGCCTCCCGTTGGAGGCTATCAGCTTTTAAGGCTCTTGCACTGAACAAAAATTATCATATTGAAAGGGTGGTAATTGAGCCTCTCTTTCTCAGAGATGGATATTATTACACTGAGTATGCGTCTAAAAAAATAATCACGAAACCTTTAGCTCTAGCTAAATTATTTCAGTTTCTTTTCAAGAATATATTCAAATTAGGTTTCAGCTTTATGAAGCTTATTGGTTGTAAATCAACCCGCCTGCTTTCGGGGCAATCCATTTACATAGTCTTATCTAAAGCTAATCATTAAATTTATGTGTGGAATAGCGGGGGTAATTGGGAAAGGTGGCGATGAGCTTGTTCCAGACATGCTTCTGGCTATGAGGCATAGGGGGCCTGATGATTTTGGAATTTATCATCATGAAAATACGTCTCTGGGTATGGTGAGACTTTCTATTCTGGATATTTCAGCTCATGGGCATCAGCCAATGAAGAATGCCGATGACTCAATCGTGATTGTTTATAACGGCGAAGCATATAACTTTTTATCTGAGCGAAAAATTCTTGAAAATAAAGGATATTTGTTTAGATCAAATTCAGATACTGAGGTAGTTCTATTAATGTATCAAGAGTATGGGGAAGATTTTCTTCTTAGGTTGCGCGGAATGTTTGCTCTTGCAATTTACGACAAAAGAAAAGGCCCTGGTTTTGAAAAACTATTGTTAGCACGTGATCCCTTGGGAATAAAGCCATTGCTTTATTGCATGCAAAAAGACTCTTTAATATTTGGATCAGAGCTCAAAATGCTTTTAGCTAGCAATCAAATTGAAAGCGTGATTGATCCTGAGTCTCTCAGGCTTTTATTAACCTTTGGGTCAGTTACACAGCCTAGAACAATGATAAAAGATGTTCATATGCTTATGCCTGGTTGTAAATTGATTTATGAGCAAGGCAAGGTCATTAAGAGTGAGTATTGGAAATTCCAAGAAAATCAAATAAGCGGTCTTGGAGAATTGCCCCAGGATCAATTGGTTGATCTAACGATGGATGCTATTGATAAAAGCGTAAGTTTAGAAATGGTGAGCGATGTATCGGTTGGCGCTTTTTTAAGTGGAGGAATTGATTCTGCCATCATGGTTGCGATGATGGCCAAAAATAGTACCAAGCCTATAAAAACCTTTTCAGTAGGATTTGAAGGCGAGGAAAATTTTATAGATGAGACGACAGATGCTGCAGCAACTTCTAATTTTTTAGGAACAGATCACCAGCGCGTAGTGATAACGGGAAATGATGTCAAAAGCCATATTTATCATATTGCATCCGCGCTTGACCAACCATCAGTAGACGGTGTTAATTCATATTTTGTATCGCTTGCAGCAAGCAAAGAGGTAAAGGTCGCTATATCTGGAACTGGCGGCGATGAGTTATTTGGCGGTTATCCCTGGTTCTCTGTAATGAATGAATATATTCAATCGGAGATTAATGCTATTGGGGCGAGAGCTTCCCTTGAGAGAGTAATTTCAAATTTTTCTAGAAATGTTATCTTTAATCCTCTTATTCAGAGTCCACTGGCTTTGCCGCTTGATGTGCTTCGTTCTCGATCTGGTTACCTCCCTAAATTTTCAAGACTTCATCAAATATTTGGACCAATTGACTCAATTAAATATTTATCACCCCAGATTAGAAAAAAAGTTTCTACAGGACAAGATCCATCCATTGACTTTTCTTTAGCGGATAGATTGGCAGATGGGGATGCTGTTAATCGTGCATCAGTGTTGTGTTTAAGGGGTTATACATTGAATCAGCTTCTGCGTGATATCGATTCAGCATCTATGGCCCATTCACTTGAAGTAAGAGTGCCTTTTCTTGATGTTGAGTTGGTAAACCTTGCGTTATCACTTCCTGTGAATGCAAAGCTTGATAGCTCTTCATTGCAGAAAAATTTAACTGATAGCAGCTATCGTGCACTAGGAGCCAAGAAAATATTGGTGGATATCAGCTCTAGAATCTTTTCAGAAAACATGGTAACTAGAGCAAAAAGAGGTTTTTCTATGCCTTTCGAGTCTTGGCTTAGAAAGGATTTAAGGGACGTGCTTGAGGATACATTATCTGAACGTTCCGTTAAAGCTAGGGGCTTGCTTAACGTAAATGAGGTGAGCAAATTAAAGACAGCATTCCTAAATGGGCAGATGAGCTGGGTAAGGCCGTGGCTATTAATGATGCTTGAGTTGTGGTGCCGAGAGGTTCTTGATGTGAAAAATACGAATAGCAGAAAAGCGCTTGTAACATGAAGCCGATAAGAAAGAAAATTCTTTTTTTCGCCTGGGGGTACTCAATTCATGCATTTCGAAGAATTAGTATTTTTGCAGAAGATAAAAATTTTGATGTAGCCATTATTTCTAATTATCGATATCAAATACAAAATACTCAGTTATTTTTTTTAGATAGTACCTATCTTTTATTTGTAGAAAAATTGATTGCTCTAGCTCTATTTGGATTGGTACTAGTCCCCTTGATTTTTTTTAAAATCAAGCCCAATGAAGTATTAAATTCAATTTATGACTTAATTTTGGCAAGAAAATATGTTAACTCTTATGGTGCCGATATAATTTTCCTTCAGACTTTAATTTATCCAAATTATTTGGCGCTCTTCTTAAGAAAAAAAATACCATTGGCAATAACATTTTGGAATGGGGATGTGATTTGGTGGGCCAAATGGACAGGGCTTGAAAGGGCATTTAAGAAGATAATCGTTAAAAATGGTGTTAAAAATGCAAGCCTTATAACGGTTAACTCTTCTGAGGCATATGGATGTTGCATGGCTTATGGAGCTGACGAGAAAAAAATTGAACTAATACGCTATCCAGGGGTCGATAGAGAAAAGTTTTATCCCGGAAATAAATCTCGAGAAGCTGCTCAGTTTTATGAGGATGGTGGGAGAGTAGTTTTTTGTCCTCGGGGGATTGGAGAGTACTTGAATAGCGAAAATATTATTCGATCCATACCAAGCGTCCTGAAAGAGTTTCCAAAAATCAAATTTATATTTCTTTATGGAGCAGAATCCCATCGGTTATGGGATGAGCACTTAAAATTAGCCGAATCTCTTGGGGTTGGGTTAAATGTAGTGGGCATGTCTAAAATTGAGTGGACTCTAATGCCCAATATGTATAGAGATGCTGATGTAATGGTATCTATATCTTCAAATGATTCTTTGCCTAATTGCATGATGGAGGCAATGGCTTGTGGGGTACCTATTGTTATGGGGGGTATACCTTCTATACAAGAATGGGTTCTAGATGGTGTAAATGGTTTCTGTGTTGACCCAAAGAATTCAGTTCAACTTGCTGAAAGGATAATTCAAACTCTTCGTGGTCAGGGCGTTGTTAGTGGATTTGCCAAATATAATCTTTCATTAGTAGCCAACAAATTTGATAGTGCCGATAATATTAAAAAAATTAAAGATGCTATTTTATCAAGGGCATTATAGTTAATAATCGCAATTATGCTTAAAGAAAAAAAATGGCTAATAACAGGTGTTGCTGGCTTCATTGGTAGCAATATTCTGAAAGAGTTATTAACTAATAACGAAGTTGTAATTGGGTTAGATAATTTCTCAACTGGCTTCAGAAAAAATTTAGACTATATTCAATCGACTGTTTCCAGTGAGCAGTGGAAGCGTTTTACAATTATTGAGGGCGATATAACCAATCCCGTAGATTGCAGTCTTGCGTGTAAGGGTGTTAGTTATGTTCTTCACCAGGCAGCATTGGGGTCGGTTCCACGCTCTATTGAGAATCCAGCTGCTACCAACCATGTCAATATAGATGGTTTCTTGAATATGCTAGTTGCAGCACGGGATGCTGGAGTTGAAAGATTTATTTATGCAGCCTCTAGCTCAACTTACGGCGATCACTTAGCCTTACCAAAAATTGAAAATGTAATTGGTAGGCCATTATCTCCTTACGCAATTACTAAATACGTTAACGAGCTATATGCTGATGTATTCAATAAAGTCTATGGGCTGGATTGTATTGGCTTGAGATATTTTAATGTGTTTGGGTTCTTGCAGGATCCCGCTGGCTCGTACTCTGCAGTCATTCCACGTTGGATAGACGCCATTATGAATTCAAAAAGTGTTTATATTAACGGTGACGGCGAAACAAGTCGTGATTTTTGCTACGTAGAGAATGTGGTAAGCGCAAATCTATTAGCTGCAACTGCATCTTCAGAGTTGGCTTTGAATCAAGTTTATAACGTAGCAGCTGGCGATCGTACTACTCTAAATCAATTATTTGAGCTTATTAGAAGTATTCTTGCGCAAGAATTAAAGATTGAGATATCTATATTGCCTGAATATAAAGAGTTTAGATCTGGCGATATCAGGCACTCACAAGCTGATATTTCTAAAATACAGAGTTTGCTTGGTTATATTCCGCTATTCAGGCTTAAACAAGGACTTGAGAAGACTATTAGATTAACTTTAAAAAATAAGTAGATTGATCGATAATTGAGTGATCTGATTAATGCCAAAAAACTCATTAGGCAAAACTATTTAAAAATTACACTATTCAAAAATGAAAAAAAAATTAATTGAAAAAATAAATTCCAAGAAAGCCAAGATTGGAATCATAGGGCTTGGCTATGTTGGGTTGCCATTGATGATTCGTTATTGCGAGGTCGGGTATCAGGTATTAGGTTTTGATATAGATTCAGAGAAGGTTGATATTTTGAATTCGGGAGAGAGTTACATTGAGCATATCCCAAGTTCACTTATTCAGAATGTGAGATCTGACTCTCTTTTTGAAGCCACGGTAGACTTTTCGAGAATTGATCAGGTTGATGCAATTATCTTGTGCGTACCAACACCTCTAAATAAATATCGAGAGCCTGATCTTTCATTTATTATAAAAACTATTGAGGCTATAGCGCCATATTTAAGGTCTGGTCAAGTTTTATCACTCGAGAGTACAACTTATCCAGGAACTACAGATGAAGAATTATTCCCACGAATAAAAGATGCGGGCCTGGACGTAGGGAATAATTTTTTTCTGGTTTATTCGCCTGAACGAGAAGATCCTGGAAATAAGCAATATTCGACACGATCGATACCAAAAGTTTGCGGAGGCTTTACACCATCATGTCTAGAGGTTGGAATAGAGCTATATTCTGGGGTGATAGACAAAATGATTCCCGTTAGTTCGACACGTGCGGCTGAGCTAACTAAGTTGCTCGAGAATATTCATCGCGCAGTTAATATTGGCTTAGTTAATGAAATGAAGATTGTTGCCGATAAAATGGGAATTGATATTCATGAGGTAATCCGTGCTGCGGCTACAAAGCCTTTTGGATTTGTACCATATTTTCCAGGCCCTGGATTAGGTGGACATTGCATTCCTATTGACCCATTTTATCTAACGTGGAAGGCAAGAGAATTTGGTGTTCATACAAAGTTTATTGAGCTTGCTGGTGAAGTTAATTCTCAAATGCCAGATTATGTAATTTCTAAGCTTATTTCTGCCTTAAACGGGCAAAAAAAATCAGTAATGGGCAGTAAAATTTTAGTATTAGGCTTGGCTTACAAAAAAAATGTTGATGATATGCGTGAATCACCATCAATTGAGCTGATGGAAAAATTACGCAACTTGGGGGCTCAAATTTGCTATAGCGACCCTCACATACCATCTTTTCCTAAAATGCGTGAACATACTTTTCAGCTAAATAGCGAAGAGTTAACGGCTGATTTATTGCATCAGATTGATTGTGTTTTATTGGCAACCGACCACGATAAGTTTGACTATCAATTTATAGAAAAAGAATCTTCTTTGATAATTGATACTCGCGGTCGCTTTTCAGGAAATGCACCTCATATAATTAAGGCATAAAGTGATCACAAAAATTCCCCAAGAGAAAAAGATACGGTTTGCTTTAGTAGGCTGCGGAAGAATTTCTAATAATCACATAGAAGCAATATTGAATTATCCAGATGAATCTGAAATTACAGCAGTATGTGATATTAATAGGCCAATTTCTGAAAAGGTAGGAACTCGTTTAAAAGCGGCGCACTATTCTAGCTATGAGGAAATGCTGGAGGCTGGAGGATTTGATGTTGTAGTGCTAATGACCCCAAGTGGAATACATGCTAAACAAGCAATCTTAGCTGCGAGGCATGGCTTTCATGTTGTGACAGAAAAGCCAATGGCTACACGTTGGATAGATGGTGTTGAAATGGTTAAGGCCTGCGATGATTCTGGCGTAAGACTTTTTGTTGTCAAGCAGAATAGAAATAATACAACCTTAAAATTGTTAAAAAATGCATTAGATTCGGATCGATTTGGAAAAATTTACATGGTTGTTTCCAATGTGTTTTGGTCTCGCCCGCAAGAGTATTACGATAGCGCAAAATGGCGCGGCACTTGGGAGTTTGATGGGGGCGCTTTTATGAATCAAGCTAGCCACTATGTTGATTTATTAGATTGGTTAATTGGCCCGGTTGAGAGTGTGCAGTCATATACCTCAACTTTGGCAAGAAATATTGAAGTTGAGGATACTGGCGTAATGGCCATCAAGTGGCGTTCTGGTGCCATAGGTTCAATGAATGTCACCATGCTTACTTACCCCAAAAATTTAGAGGGAAGTATCACCATCCTAGGTGAAAAGGGCTCCGTTAGGCTTGGTGGTGTTGCAGTAAATAAGGTGGAGCACTGGGACTTTCTTGACTCTAGCGAAGAAGATAAGCTTATCAAATCAGCAAGCTATGAAACTACATCCGTTTATGGGCACGGGCATACTCTTTACTATAAAAACGTCATAGAGGTATTGAGGGGTACATCAGAGCCGCAAACCGATGGAAGAGAGGGTTTGAGGTCTCTTGAGTTATTAGTTGCAACCTATTTAGCCTCAAGAGATGGCAGGAAAATATCGCTACCACTAAATAATTAATATATGACTTTTATACACGAAACAGCCTTGGTTGATACTGGCGCTCAAATTGGGTATGGTTCTACTATTTGGCATTGGAGTCATGTTTGCTCAGGAGCGGTTATTGGAGAGAATTGCTCTCTTGGCCAAAATGTATTTATTGCTAACGATGTCAAAATAGGAGACAACGTAAAAATACAAAATAATGTATCAGTCTACGACTCAGTAATTTTGGAGGATGATGTATTTTGTGGGCCCAGTACAGTTTTTACAAACGTATTTAATCCAAGATCAGCTTTTCCCAGAAAAAATGAGTACCGCAAGACGATTGTTCGCCATGGCGCTACTTTAGGGGCAAACTCAACAATTGTCTGTGGCGTAGTAATTGGCGCGCACGCATTTATTGGGGCGGGAGCAGTTATTACTCGCGATGTTAAGCCTCATGCGCTAATGGTCGGAGTTCCAGCCAAACAGCAGGGGTGGATGTGTAAATGTGGACTTAAATTAAATTTGGGGGCAATGGTGAAATGTCCTTGCGGAATGATTTACTCTGTATCAGAGCAAGCATGTATTGAAGATTTTGTTTGAGTGATGAAAAAGATTCTTTTTGTTGCAATGCAGAATAGCCCCCATGCTATGAGATGGATAAATCAACTTGAGGGATCTGATTATGAGGTCGAACTCTTTCCTAATAGTCCATACAAGCCGCATGAATCATTAAAAAAAATTAGGATTCACCAATCGAATCTAATACGAGCATGTCACTATCTTAGAGGCTGCTGTCAAAATATAGTAGATAGAATTTCAGGTAATAAATTAGCGCAGATTAAAAAATTCTTGAGGGTGCCATTTGTTTTACTGATGATGGGGATTGATTTCTTTTTGATGGCGATAGATAGCCTTGAGTTAAGTTTTTTTGGATTTAAATACTCATATAGGAGTGTTTATTATGGTCAAAAGCGTCTAAATAAGATTATTACTAAGATAAGGCCGGATTTAGTACATTCCTTAGAGTTTCAAAATTGCAGTTATGTTGTATTAGATGCAAAAAGTAGTTTTAATGGAGTTTTCCCAAAATGGGCAGCTACGAATTGGGGGAGTGATATTTATTATTATCAAAAGATAAATACTCATGTACCAATATTAAAAAAATTACTTAACTCTATTGACTATTATCTCTGTGAATGTAAGCGAGATATTACGCTTGCAGAAAATCTCGGCTACTCCGGACCAACTTTTCCAGCTATCCCAAATGTAGGTGGATTTGACCTGCGCTCTATTTCTGTAAAGCGTTCATACACTCCCACATCAGAACGAAGAGTTATTGCCATCAAAGGATATGAAAACTTTACAGGTAAAGCAATTACCGCTTTGAAGGCAATTCAGGCATGTGAGAAAGAGTTGCTTGGTTATGAGGTAGTTGTTTACTCTTGCTCCCATGAGACAACAGATTTTATAAAAATTTTGCAAAAAACCACCTGTATTAATATTCGGTCACTCGATAAATGTAGTCCAGATAAAATCCTTGAGTTGTTTGGAAGGGCGAGAATATATATGGGATTGGGGCTTTCGGACGGAATCAGCATATCAATGATAGAAGCAATGGCTTTGGGCGCTTTCCCCATACAAACCAATACATCATGTTGTGAGGAGTGGTTTGAGAGCGGTAAAGGGGGGTTCAGCGTGACTCTGGATGACTTTCCAGATATTGTAAGTAAATTGAGGGTTGCAATTAAAGATGATCTACTGGTTAGTGGTGCGGCAGATATCAATTGGAATATTATTCAAGAAAGAGCTGATATAGAAAAAAATCGAAAAAAAGTATTAACTCTATATCATGAAATCCTAGATTGATAACAAAAGCTAGATATCTTGAAGCGACCACAAGCAAAGAGATTTATCGGAAAATTTTCCAGCTGCTTCAGTACAGTTCTCATTGATTTTTAAAATTGGTTTTGGGAAATTGAAAGGCTTGAGCTCAAGATTTAATGGCCTCCAGAATCCAGACCCAAGATCCTTGTTCGAATTTCTTTCTACAAATGAAGTGGTTAAAAGATACTTTGCACCAGATTTCTTAAAATTAGAAATAATTTTTTTGGCGTCATCATAGGATAGGTGAACAAGGCAGTCCCTGCAAAATATTAAATCTGAGCTTGGTAGATTTTCGTTGGCAATATCTAGGCATTGAAATCGAATATTTGACTTTTGAAATTGATTAGTATTCCTCTCAATTAGATCTGGAACTATATCAATCCCAATATAATCGACCATATCAAGATTTACTTCCTTCATCCAAAACCAATCTCCACATGGTGCATCAATAATAGTTTTAACGTTTAGGCTGCTTAACACTTTTGGCAAAGACTCTCTGATTTTGAAGGTTTGTATTAAGTCTGAACCCTCCCCTGATTTGGATAGCCTTCCTTCAAAAATATTTTCTTTATAAACCTTGGTAAATTTATCTCGTAAAGAAAGATTGTTTATATCCTGATAACTAGCACTTTCGATACTAGGCTCACTGCTTGTATTCTTTGGTTTAAATATATTTAAAATATTTTGGAAAATTTTTGTCATAATTTTTTTGGACTTGGTGCTTAAATATGTGATAAATAAGCGGATAGAAAGATTTCGAGAGTTGATGAAATTCCGACGATGCATGCTTGATATAAGTTTTAGATAAACCACTGATTGAAGCAGATTTTTATTGCTTTTGATATCATCAATTGATAATTGAGATAAAAAATTAGAAATTAGGTTATCGCATTCTTCAAGTACTATTAGCGGTATCTTTCGAGATCCTTGCTCTGAATGTGATCTTGCCTTAACAAGCGAATCCTGAACGAGGTAAAAATTATAAGTCTCGGCCAGCCTAAACCACATGTCGTAGTCTTGGGTGGTTTTTAGAACCTCATTAAAATTCCCATATTTTTCAAAAGCCTTTTTTGGAATTAAAAGGGTACAGCCGTGCAAAGAATTTTCTAAGGTCAGCCAAAGCCTAAATGAATAGTCAACTTTTTTGAGGGTAATCTCCTTACATTGCTGCTCATCGAATACTGAAAAATTAGAATAAATAATTGATTTATTGCGCTGAGATTCGCTCATGGAAACCAACGCATTAACTTGATCCAAGATTTTTTCTTGTTTATAAAGATCATCATGACTTAGCCAGGAGAAGTATTCTCCTGTCATTTGTCTGATGCCCTCATTTAATGCGGAGGCTACTCCGCCATTCTGCTTTTTAATATATATGATCTTATTTGCATAAGAAAGTGCTATATTTTCAGTTTGATTGTGGTCATCTGATCCATCATTGACGACAATTATCTCTGTATTTTTATAAGTTTGACTAAGGGCGCTATCAATGGCTTCCCGTAAAAAGTTAGCCCCATTAAATACGGGTATGATGATTGTGACTTTAGGGTTAAATGGCTGCATGTATATCGGTTTATTGCACGATTTTGAATAAACTTAGGGTGTAAAATGACCAAATATATTTAATTGCCTTACTGATTATAGAGTCAAAATATGTTTAAAAATAAAATATTACTTATTACTGGAGGGACCGGATCTTTTGGTAATACTGTCTTAAGTCGTTTTTTGAAAACTGATGTAAAAGAAATCCGAATCTTTAGTCGCGATGAGAAGAAGCAAGAGGAAATGCGGCTTGCTATTAATAATCCAAAAGTAAAGTTTTACATTGGGGATGTTCGAGAACGCCAAAGTATCGAAGATGCAACCAGGGGCGTTGATTACATATTCCACGCCGCCGCTTTGAAGCAGGTTCCCTCCTGTGAATTCTATCCGATGGAGGCCGTAAGGACAAATGTTCTTGGCACTGAAAATGTATTAAATGCTGCCATTTTGAACCAAGTGTCGAAGGTAATTGTTCTTAGTACCGATAAAGCTGTTTATCCCATTAATGCCATGGGTATTTCTAAGGCTATGGCAGAAAAGTTGGTTGTAGCAAAGTCTCGAGTTAGGGGTGAAAGACAAACCATATTATGTGCTACTAGGTATGGAAATGTCATGGCTTCCCGAGGTTCCGTTATACCCTTATTTATTGATCAATTAAAGCGCGGTCAAGCCCTTACAGTTACCGATCCAAATATGACACGTTTTTTAATGTCATTAGAGGACTCGGTGGATTTGGTGTTGTATGCCTTTGAGCATGGAGAGCCCGGCGACATTTTTGTGCAAAAGGCGCCTGCTTCGACTGTGGCTGATCTCGCTACAGCCCTCAAAGAGTTGATGCGGGTTGATGTGCCTGTAAATATCATTGGTACTCGACATGGTGAGAAGCTCTATGAATCACTTATTTCTAGAGAAGAGATGGCTCATGCAATTGACCTGGGAAGATATTATCGGATTCCTGCTGATAATCGTGATTTAAATTACTCAAAGTTTTTTAGCAGTGGTGAGGTCGCAATTTCAAATACCGAAGACTACACGTCCCATAACGCTGAAAGATTAGATGTTTCAGGCGTTAAACGATTGCTATTGAATCTTAAGGATATTCAGGGGCAATTTAATGCTTAAGGTTATGACAATTGTAGGCACTCGTCCCGAGCTCATAAAAATGTCTCGTGTCATTGCCAAGTTTGATGAGTTTACAAATCATGTCTTAGTCCATACTGGACAAAATTATGATTATGAATTAAATGAAATTTTCTTTAACGACCTTAGAATCAGAAAGCCTGACTTTTTTCTCAATGCAGTAGGCTCAACAGCTGCAGAAACAATTGGGCAGGTCATTACTAAATCTGATGACATCATGCGCAAAGAAAAGCCAGATGCCCTGCTTTTATATGGGGATACAAATTCCTGTCTAGCGGTGATTTCTGCCAAAAGGCTCAAAATCCCAGTATTTCATATGGAGGCTGGCAATCGATGCTTTGATCAGCGCGTTCCAGAAGAGTTAAATCGCAAAATAGTTGATCATCTTAGCGATATAAATCTGGTTCTTTCTGAGCATGCGCGCCGATATTTGGTGCGCGAAGGGGTGTCACCTGAATCTATCATTAAGACGGGATCTCATCTATCTGAAGTGCTTGAGTTTTACGGAGATGACATTAAACACTCAAAAATTCTTACTACTTTAGAGCTAAATCCAAAGCAATATTTCTTGGTAAGTATGCATCGCGAAGAAAATGTGGATTCTGAGCATAATTTAAGAAATATCTTGGAAAGTCTTAATTTATTAGCGGTTAAATACAAGCTTCCAATCATTGTTTCAACCCACCCAAGGACTAGTAAGCGTCTTGAGATGGTTGATGGTATTCAGATGGACCCTTTAATTAACTTTTCCAAACCATTTGGTTTTTTCGATTACATTCAACTGCAATTAAATGCTTTCTGTGTACTTTCTGACAGTGGAACCATTACCGAAGAAAGTTCACTACTAAAATTTCCTGCGGTGACAATTAGAGAGGTTCATGAGCGGCCTGAGGGAATGGATGCGGGCGTTTTAGTTATGTCAGGACTGAAGCCTGATTCTGTTTTGATGGCGGTTCGAGCCGTAACTAATGCAAATTCTGAAGTTCTGGCTAAGGTACCAGATTATGAATCTTTTGATGTCTCATCTAAGATATTGCGAATTGTTTTGAGTTACACAAACTACATTAATCAAACCGTTTGGCGTAAGAATTCTCATTAGAGTTTTTTTGCAAAAATATCTAGGGCTTACTGCGAGTAATCATGATCCCAGTTAGCGTAGTCATCCCATTTTACTGCCATATTAATCAGCTTCGTAGGGCGCTTGATTCAGTTGCGGCTCAAACTATATTGCCGTGTGAGGTGATCATTGTTAATGATGGCGGTGGTAGTGAATTGCAGAAATTATTAGAAAACCTCAAGGATAAATTCCCCCTGCTCAAGATTTTAGTGATTGAGTTATCAAGCAATATGGGCGCCTCGGAAGCAAGAAATCAAGGTTGGAATCATGCTAAAGGTGAATATATCGCGTTTCTTGATGCGGATGATTCATGGCATCCATACAAATTAGCATTTCAATATCAATATATGCAAGATCACCCCAGCGTGGATATTTCAGGCCATCAATACTTTGTGGCCCAATCCCAACCAAACTGGAATCTAGATATACGATTTTCTGAAGTAATGCAAATTGGTATTTCCTTGGCAAGAATGCTAGTAGTAAATCAATTTATTACCCCATCAGTCATGATTCGTGCTAATTACCCCCTCCGATTTGAGTCCTCACAGCGGTATATGGAGGATTACCGTATGTGGTTGACCATCGCAGCCAATAAGGGAGTTATTTCGCGAATTGAAGCCCCGTTAGCATGTATTTATAAGGCTCCATTTGGGGCATCCGGATTAAGCTCCCATTTATGGAAAATGGAATGGGGGGAAATAAAGACTTATATTGCTCTTTGTAAAATTCGCCCAATATTTTTTTTGATTTTGCCTTTATTGCTAATCTATTCATGTGTAAAGTTTCTGCGCCGAATTTATTTAAGTTTCATACATAAAAATCACTAATTTTCATTGTGAATAAAAAATCTATAAAAATACAATTTGTTATTCCAGCCTATGGGGATTCTCCTTATATAGAAGAGTGTATTAAAACACTTCTATCTCAGGCGCTAGCAGATCAGATATCTATAGCTACATCTACACCAAGCACATTTTTAGATCAACTGGCTTTTAAGTATGGGCTTAAAATAAATGTTAATCCTCATAAAAATGGAATAGCTAATGATTGGAATTTTGCATTAAAGCAAAAAGATGCAAAATTTGATTTGATTGTTATTGCTCATCAAGATGATTTATATGAGACTCAATTCTCGAAGAGAGTTACTAGTTTTTTTAGGGCCCATTCTGATGTAGGTATAGTCTTTACTGATTGTGCGGAGTTAATTCAAGGTAAAACCCATTTCAATAGCAAGCGAGAAATAGTTAAGAAGTTGCTTCGAAGGTTGGCATTTTTTGGAGCGGCTACCGTGAACACTAAGATGCGTTATCGATTTCTATTGGGTTTTGGGTGCTCTATTCCATGCCCTACTGTAATTTTTAACAGCTCTCGATTGGTAGGCTTTGAATTTTCAGGGCAATATTCGGTTAATTTAGATTGGGCAGCATGGCTATCTATAGCTAAGAGAGGGGTTAAAATTGGATACATACCATCTTCTTTAGTGGTCCATCGCATTCATGATTCTGCTGAAACTCAAAATGCAATAGTTGATCAACGTAGATCTAATGAAGATCTGCTGATATTTGAGGGTTTATGGCCAAAAAGTTTTGCAAAATTGTTAATGATGATTTATCAGTTTGGATATAAGTAGGGATATATTAATGAGTTCAATTGCGGTGATAGTGCCTTGTTATAAGGTTCGAAATCAAATACTTACCGTATTGCGTGGTATAGGAAATGAGGTCTCCCAGATCTACGTAGTCGATGATGCTTGCCCAGAGCAGACTGGTATATTTGTTCTCGAAAATATTCAGGATGATCGTATTAAAGTGATTATCCTCTCGGAGAATCAAGGAGTGGGCGGTGCTGTAAAAGAGGGATACTTTGCAGCCTTAGCTGACGGCTGGGAAATTTTTGTAAAGATTGATGGCGATGGGCAAATGGATCCAAAGCTGATTAGTGAGTTCGTAGAGCCTATTGCTGCAAGAAAAGCTGATTACACTAAGGGCAATCGTTTTTATGATTTAGAGCATTTAAATCGTATGCCCAAAGTCAGACTTATAGGAAATTCAATTCTCTCTTTTATGAATAAAATTTCTTCTGGCTATTGGAATATTTTTGATCCTACCAATGGATATACGGCTATTCATCGAGATTTAGTGAAAAGAATTGCCTTTAATAAAGTCCACTCAAGATATTTTTTCGAGACAGACATGTTATTTCGACTAAACATCCTGAAAGCTCAGGTAGTGGATATCCCAATGGATGCTAAATACGGCGACGAGGTAAGTAATCTTAAAATTACATCAGTTTTTGGGGAATTTCTTGTATGTCACGTCAGAAATTTCTTTAAAA
This sequence comes from Polynucleobacter sp. 15G-AUS-farblos, assembly GCF_018882445.1. Classification (GTDB taxonomy): domain Bacteria; phylum Pseudomonadota; class Gammaproteobacteria; order Burkholderiales; family Burkholderiaceae; genus Polynucleobacter. The sequence continues at coordinate 26,690 of NZ_JACVOM010000005.1, forward strand.
GAATTTTTTATAACTATTATTTACGTGATATGTCTTTGGCTTCTGTAGAGCTGCCTATAGGTATAGTTGCCTTACTTTTTGGCTTAATATATGGTGGATCAAATTGGTATCAATACGGTCATCAAGGCCTTACGACTCCTGTGGGTACGGTGGTTATTTCCACAATTGCTGTCTTATTCGGCACCCAATTAATATTGGCTTTTCTGGCATTTGATATTGCCTCTGTTCCTCGTCGCCCTATTCACCACAGAGCTCAGTAAGCTACTTAAGAATTTATCCAATGCCAAGCTGGATTCTTGCTTTATTTATTTTTCTGATAGTAGTCATCCGTTTTTTGGGGTTAGAATTATCTCCTCCCGGATTTTTTTTAGATGAGGCTGCAGGTGCCTCTAATATTCTTTGCTTAATTCAAGATGGGAAAGATTTTCATGGCCAGTCTTGGCCGCTTTTTTCAGCGGCCTTCGAAGAAGCAGGTTTTTATACCCCCGTATATTTATATGGCCAATATTTATGGAGCCATCTAGTCGGAAACTCAATTGCTGGATTTAGATCATTTAGTGCAGTAATTAATGCCCTTACAATTTGTCTCTTGTTTGATCTCACCCGCATTAAGATAGGCCTTAAAGCTGGGCTATGGGTAGCCTTATCGGCAGCAATCATGCCGTGGTCATTTCAGTTGTCACGTATTGCATGGGATCCTCCATTAGCAGCCTTTTTCTTGGTGGCTTTTATATGGATGGTAAATATTTCCAAAGTATTTTGGTTAAGCCCATTAGCGCTTTCACTGGCCTTGTACTCATATTCCCCTACAAGGATCGCTGCACCTCTAGTGTTACTTTTTTTACCGGGAATTTCATTGCAAAGAAAAATTGCGCTGGGTTCTTTAACGGTGATGCTTTGTATCCCATTGGCAATATATATGAGAAATCCTCAATTTATGGAGCGAGCCAATACTGTTGCCATATGGAGTAGTGCTTTTGATAATCCTTATGCACATTATTCTTTGATAGAGTTTGGGCAACTTTTTCTTAATCAATATTTAGAGCATTTTTCCTTCAATTTTCTATTTGCATCTGGAGATATCAATTTAAGACACTCTTCTCATTTTTCAGGCATGTTGAGTTGGTATGATGCACTTGGCATACTCGGTGCACTAGCTATACCTTTGGTATCTATTGCGAAATTAAATAATGGCAACCTTACTGATTCACAAAAATATCTATTTAAAATTGCGCTAGTCGGCATCTTGGCAGGGATGATTCCTGCAGCCTTGACTCGAGATGGAATTCCACATGCCCTTAGATCGATTACTGCATGGCCATTTTTTGCACTTTTGGTTGGTATTTCAATTAATTATTGGCTTAATGTATTCAAAAGTAAAAAAATTGAATGGGCGGTATTTGGTACTGCTGCAATTTTTTGCCTTTTTTATTTAATTCATTACTTTGAGTACTATCCTAAACTTGCAGAAAAAGCATTTGAACTGCAACCACGGGCCGAGCGTGAGCCTATTGCAGATGCCTATAGACGTATTGAAAATGGGTCATCCTGCGATGATATTCGGCAAGAAAAAAACATTCGTACTTTTTCACCCACTGTTATAGGTAAGTCGATCAATTTTGGCCTAAATGGCAATGGAACTGCTTTTCTAAGGGATTCATGGCAAATGCAGGAGATGTGGGGGCTATGGTCTAGAGGGGCGAGCTCATCAATTGAAGTGCCTCTGCCTGTAGATGTAAATGCAATACATTCCTTCAATATCTTTATAAAGCCATTTATAAGCTTACGGAACCCAGAGCAAACTATTGAGGTTTTTGTTAATCAAAGATTGTATACAACACTTTATTTAAACAAGGGTCAGGACTACCATCTAGCGATAGATCTATCTGATAGCGACAAGCAGAAAAAAGCAATTAAAGTTAAATTTAAATACCAAAATGCAGTTAGCCCCAATAAGATTGATGCCCAATCAAATGATGCAAGAGTGATTGCTTTGGGCCTAATCTCTGCAAGCTTTCAGTAACGGCGCTATCTGTATTGAGCTGAAATAAGTCCAATTGCCAATATTCGCTCATCAGCCCCTAAGCCGATTATGTTTGGCGCTATAGCATCATCATAAAAAAAGTCAATCTCGATAAATCCAGGTACTAAGGCTTTTGACGGGATAGATATTGATAGTTCCTGTATTCCCGGTTTTGTAAGCTTAAATTGACCAGCTGCAATTCCATTGATATTGACGGTAAATTCTTGCTTGGGATGTATTTTGCTAATAAGCGGGTTTATCTGAAGATTCAGTATTTTTGGGGTTTCCTTTGGCAAGGGCAGAACTATTTTTGACTTCTGGCCATTGGACCAGGTGCCCCAAGATTCGGGAGTAGACCATCCGCAGCTTAACGGCGGCCAGTAGATGTGTTTATTGTCTGCGAATTGGGCAAAAGACATTAATTCACCAATCTTAATGCTCTGATCGATTGACTCTGGCGGAAGCAATTCGTTGGCGTTGATTTGGATGAGGCTTTCCCTAATGGAGTCAGCCCTTTGGCGCAAGGCAGGATTATATTTCACAAAAGCTTCCAATTTATCTTCTGCCGAATAACAAGGATTGTGAATATATCCAGGCACAGAGTGGCCAGAAAAGCCATTTAAAGTGGGAATACCTAAATCTTGCGAGAGGATCATTGCATCAATCTCTGATAATGCATTTTCTGTTAAAAAAAGTTGATTTACATTGAGAGTTTTTGTTGAATCAACTGGAGATTCTGGCATTAGCCTTTTGAGGCTGGCAATTCTTTTCTGCCAGGAATCATGTGAGGAGTGATATTTCAAGGATGGACTTTTTACTGTTTCCCATGCCAATAAAAAAGCTACAAGCAATATGCAGAGGAGATAGAAAAAACGATTGTAATTTTTAATTCTGAGGTAGATGAATTCACAAAAAATAGAAACTAAGATAGCCCCTAAAAGTAAGTCGATAATGACAATGCGATACATCCCTCTTAGTGCGCTTATGCCGGGGATATTAAGAATAAGATGGTAGAAAGATACATCTCCAATCTTAATAACCATGAGTAATAGCGCTATAAATGAGATGCTGGCTACCTTACCAAGAAGTAAGTGCGCTCTATCAACTAGCTTGCCCCAAATAAGAACGCTAGAGACAATGTAAACGAATATTAATCCAAGGCCTAAGAATGAATGCCCAAACCAAAAGTAACTTGTGAATCGGGGAAAATTGGCTTCAATTTCTTGACGTGACCAACGAAGTTGATACGCGCTAGAAATTTCATGGTATTTGTAAAGCAAGATGCAAGTAAAAAAGATGCCAATAAAGACAAAGGAAATAGTTAAGACTTTGTGCGAAATGCTTAAAGAATTCCAACTATTAAGCAGTGGTTTTAAAATATTTTTTTGTGCAATGAACCGATAAATAAAGAAAAAAATAATCAATAAATAGATTAGAAAAACCCCAAGATATATTGAGCAATAAAATTGCTCTGCAATCCATAGGAAAAACCATCCAACTTTTTGAATATTCCCATCATTAATAATTTGCCAAAAATAATAAAATGCCAATGGAGTGGCAAATCGATAAATCAACTGAGCATGATCGGGGGCGCTTAGGGCAGGAAGGGCGGATGCAAATACAAAAGCTCCGGCGCTGGCTGCAAAAATATGAAAATCTAACTTCTTAAGAACCCAAAAACAACATAAAAAATTCAGTATGCCTCCTGCTAGAATCCAGGCGCTCATAGCCATTTCACGATTTAAATCAAAAAATCGAAAAAGAATATAGATAATTCCAGAGCCAAAATGGTTATCACTAAATCCCAAGACATTTTGGAAGGGATAATAAAATATAGGGCTCCATAATTCAGGCCAGCGCCCTGTAACCCAGCCATATAGGTGTTCAAGAAATACACTATTTAAACGTGGATCAACGATATAGCCGGGTATTGCCCTGAACCAGTCTATCGATGGAAGATAGTGCCCACATAGACTTAAGGTAAAAAAAAGAAGAAAGATTGATATAGGGAAGATGCAAAGAAGGCGCCTTACAGATTTACTTTCCATAATGTGGGTGCTCATTGAAAGGAGATGCTCTCTAATCCGAAAGCTAATTGCCGTTCATCGGGGCCCATATTGATTGATTTAGGGCTGATGCGATTAGGAAAATGTAGGTCAATATTTACCGTCTTGGTATTTTTTGGCAAGTTTTCAATTGGTATTTTTATTACGTTTCTATTCGCTAGAGTGAGAGTTTGGGAGGCTACAAATTTCTTATCTAAATAAATCTGGATTATTTGCTCTGGAGTGTGGGGTGTTATAAAAGCCTTACCAGTAAGTAATATCGAATGTAAATTATTAACATCAGAAATAGGTATTTGTAATGTGGCATGCTCTTCATTAGACCAAACTCCCCATTCTTCCGGTTCTGACCAACCAGTAGCGGAGAGATGAGGTTCTTTGATGTTTTTATGGGCAGCTTCAACTATGGCGATTCTGGAAAAGTTGATTTTTTTATTTGTAGTTACTGGCGGCATATTAATCAGAATTTGTTTTTTAAATACTGAATAGATGATTTCATCATCCACTACCACATCAAAGATTTTTAAAAATTCTTTCTGAGCGTCTGGTAGAGTCGAGGTTTTACCATTTTGGCGATAATTGGTAAATATATAGTCAGCATCATGTAAGTTATCAACTACTAAAATACGTTTTTGATCCTGCTGCGAAAATATTCGAAGTGTGTCGGTAAGGGTAATGAAGGAATCAGGATAGATTTTAATGAGCTCTCTTGAATCCCGATTAAGTACATAATGCAGAGCATTTTTGTTGCTCAGTCCCCAGTAGTCAACATCAAATTTACTAACCCAATTTTTACCGGCAAATAAATTAAAATATGAATATTGGTATGGGTGAGCATTTTTGATCCATAAAATATTATGAGCAATAAAGAGAGAAATACATATAAAAAACCCACTTCTCATTAATTTGCTGGCTATGTTAACTTGTTGGTAAAAATGAGTAATGCCTAATATTGATACCAAAAGAATAAATGGATAAATAAAATATAGATGGCGCCAACCATCATAGACAACCGAATTTAATGCGATGGCGCTAAGGATGGGTATAAAGACTATTGCACAGAAAATCAAATCTTGAATTTGATCGCTATTTAAGAAGAGTCGCCCTTTTTTACGGGCTGTTGTTGAGAGACTCTTAAGAATGAGATATGCACCAATTAAAAAGCAGAGGATGATTGGAGGTGGCGTAGTTATTAGAATGTAGGTGGGTATATATTCCCAGGGAACTGCTGTTGATGAAATTTCCTTGCCCATAAAGAGGATGGTCAAAGAGGATCGTACCCATCTTGAAAAGCCTCCTAAGGTGTTCAGAAAGTTAGCAATGGGTGACTCCCAGAGCAATGGCCAGAATAAAACAACCAATGCAGCACTGGCTAGAAAGTATAACAGTAGAGGGGGGATTATATTTTTGAAACACAATTCTCTTTGTTGTAAGCGAAGTGAAATTCCTAAAAATGTTAAGCCAACCAAAAAAATAGCTGCAATTCGTGTGTCTATGGCTGCGGCGGTAAATAATGCGGCCCAAAAAGCATTTAATTTATTGACATTTAGAGTAAAGCGAATTGATGCATTAGCAGCTAGCGCAAATAATGATAGAAATACTAAATCTTTATTGTTATAAAAAGACTCTGCAAAAAAACGCGGGCTAGTGATTAGTAGGAGAACTGCCAGCAAACCAATGCCCCAGTTTTTAAAACGTCGAGCGGCAAGTTGATAGATGGCAACGCCACCAAAAAAAGAAAATAAAAAAGTTAATAAGTGGCGGAATTCGTAGATTTTTCTTTCGTCAATACCATTGCCAATATTGAAGATACGTTCTAATAAAATCGATACGATTGCAAAAAAAGGCCCAAATGATTTATCTGCATAATCATGAAGATCTGGAATTTCCTTTTGTGAAATTACTGGATCGTCTATTAATGGTTTTAATGGGATAGAATTTGCTAAGTACTTGGTCGAGACTAGGCCTGTAGTCCTTTCTATAGATTCATCCATAGAAAGGCCGTAATCATTGTGAGCCACTATTCCAATGAGCATCCATAGAGAAAAGAATAATGGAACAATTATCTTCTTTTGATTAAAGATGTGAAAAGAGAATTTCATTAGCTTATGATTTATAAATGCTATCGGATGCTTTGAAGATAGGAGTCACAGCGATCTAAACGTGGCTCTTGACAATCTAGAAAAACATAAAATGCAATGGCTCTATTGAGGCCAAATGACTTGATTCTGACTTTTTTAAAAAAATAATTTGCAATTTCAATAATTTCACAAGACGTATTTACGTGCTCATGTGCCATTAGCTTTGAGTAGTCAAGTCCATACTTAAGTTTAAATTCGATTCCAGTAGTGAGCTTCCATCCAAGTGTCCATAAGAATGTTCCCTCGTTCGGAATAGCAGCTCTAAATCGACCATTTTCCTTGAGTAATAGACCAGATTTTGCTACCACTTCAGGTAGATTGGTAATATGCTCGAGTGCTGCAATAGAAGTCACTCTATCGTATTGAGGTAGCAAGTTAATTTCATTGATATCCAAAAACTTATTTCTTATTCGGCTTAGGTTGGATTTATCTTTGTATAGATTGGTAAATGGTTCAATAATGTCATAAGGTCCAACTTCGGGTTCATAGGGCAGCTGATTTAATGACCCAGCTCCGATTTCAAGGGTTGAGATTTCTGGTGAGGAGGGTGATTGGTGGTTGCAGACATCATCAGCAACTTTTTTATGGAGCCAAGACTCCATTTTTTGGCTAATGGAAGTAATGGGAGTTTCTCCCTCACGGTTTTTGTGATAATGGGCATTATGTATTAGCTCAATTTCCTTGGGTAGAGCGGGTCTAATTTTTGGAAACTTTGCTAAGATATTTGAAATGAGGGATTTATTCATATTGGATGAGAATAGGCTTGGTATATAGCAAACTCTTATTTTAAAGCCTTAAATGCCCTAACCGACTAGGCGCTATGTTGGGGTATGGGTTGGCTTACTAGGTATGCCTTAAAAGGGGTGTTTCCCATTGATTAAAGGGGGTATGAGGAAGGGCTTATAGTTATTGAAATTGTAGCCATTCGATGCCTATCCCCAGATTTCTGGTGTCACTTCCTAAGTTACTTGCTAATGGGCTAGTAGCATTGTGAAATCTAAAGTCAATTTCATATACTTTTGATGATTGAAGATTTTTATCTAATGTAATAGTGATAGTGTTGTCGCTATCTTTAACTAGTCTTGCCGATGGTAGTGGCTGTTGGTTTATTGAAATGTCGATATTCTGTTCAGCGTGTTTTGGGTTAACAAAAGCTCTTGCATGAATAATAAGTTTTGATGCATTGGGGCTTGGATTGGGAAGAATTAGTATTGCCTTTTCTCCATTTGACCAGACCCCCCAAGGTTCCGGAGTTGCCCAACCTAGAAATAGCATTTCATTGGTAAGCTTATCGTTAGGATTATTAAAGCTAATAACTTGGCCTAATTTAATCTTGGGTTCTGTGAGCCAAAAGTGCGCATATGCGGCAATTAGGGAGTAACTCGCTAAACATATGCATAATGCAGTAAGGGTGGACCTCACGATAGAACGCATACTCATTTGGCGTCCTTTGCAATTACTTCACTAATTTTGTTAGCTAAAATATTTGCCCCAAATGGTGATAAATGTCCATCATCTTGCACATATACCCGCATAGCATTTTTAGATAGTAGATCAGTGGGGTCGATGCAATCTAATCTTAAATTTTTACACTGCTCCAAGAAATATTCTTGAGGTAAATTTTTAGTACTAACACCGTCATTGTTCAATAATTGGGCAATCTCAGGAATGTAAACAACTAGGAAGCGAGATTGATTAGCGACGCTAATAGAATTCATCTCCGCAATCATTTGAAATGCAACATCCCACTCGAGTTTGTGCTTGGTGGGATTTTCATAAAATTCCTTCGGCATGATGTAACTGTACTGAGAGGAGTATGGGGCTACCCATTTATAGTCTTCACGAATCTGATGTGCCAAGGATAGAGGATTTGACGTTAGTTGCAAATACTTCTTAAACTTTTGTTTAATGGCTTGCCATTGCGCCGCACCATCAAAAATACAACATAACTCAGTAAACACGGAATTATTCTTAATGGCGTCATCTTTTTCTGACGGATAGCTTGTTATTTTTGGAGGATAAATTTTAGAGAAGTTAACTTTCCCATTATGAATCTCAAATCTTGGTTTTTCGAGCCCCCAGCTAGACTTCTCCGCGTTCCACAGCAAGTCATTGGCAAAAAATAGTAAGACAACCCATTTAACTTTTGGAGAAATAGTGTGCTGTAGGGTAATTAATTCTTGGTCTGTAGAGTAGCCTCCAACCCCAGTATTAATTACGTTAGAGTTAGTTAACTCTGCGAGTTTCCAGGGAATTGTTTCATTATCTTTAAGATAGAATCCTTGGGCAAAGGAGTCACCCAATACAATTCCAGTAGAATAATTGTCATGAAAGGGTGGAGTAGTGCGAAACCCTTGAGCATTGGTGGAGAAATAGTTTTGAGGTTTTTCGCTACTATTTCTACTTACGATTCTAAGATCGAGATTGGGTTTTAAGACCCAGCCTAACTTTTCAGAGTAGTTATAAAATCCTCTTTCAATTAAGGGTAGCCTTCCCTGGCTCACAAATGGCATGGAAAGCTCAGAGCCTACAGCGAGAAATAGAAGGGTTGCTAGAATCAGGCCTGTAGTCATAAGAATCAATAGACCGTACCCCGCCAAGGAGATCAGTAATGCACGTGGCGATCCTTGGAAAATTTGCATTTATAAGTACTCTGCCCAGATAAGTCCTATTGCTAAATTTCGCGTGTCATCTCCAATGCCTAATGCTTTAGGAGAAATATTATTAGGAAATTTTAGGAGCAATTCTAGTCTGTGTTGATTTGTTAAGTCGCCGGGAATGGGAATATTAATTTGATTGATGCCAGCTTTTCTAAAGTGATCTTGCTTAAGTAATGTATTTCCCGAATACACTTCTATTTTCTGACTAGGGTGAGCAGATTCAATAAAAGTATTAAATTCTAATCGTAAGGTGGTAGTTTTTTGGACTGGCATTGGCAATATCAATTTTGCAACGCCTCCCTCAGACCAGGTTCCCCAAGCTTCGGGATAAGCCCACCCAGACAGTAGATAGCTAAAAGCTCCTTGTGAGGTGCGTGAAAAGTAGATCTTTTCACGCAAATGTGGGGCTATTGTTTTTTCGGATATGACTATTTCAGGCGGGAAAATAACGGGGTTCGCACAAGTGATTGGAGTGGGAAGTAATACGTTATAGCCATCAATGCGCCCAATTTGGTAGCCGAGATTTTGAGCAATCTCTAATAAGGGGAGTAACTCCTTATCACCGATGATATAAAAAGCGTTGGGGTTCAGACGACCCTCTTTAAGGGCAAAGAGCAGGGCTTGATTAGCTTTGGGAATTTTCCCTTCAATTCTAGCCATAAATACAGAATTAGTTGCTAATTGATGTTTTTGAGCGTAGTCAGCAATGATGCTCCAATCAGCCAGCGAGTTGCCAATGGGGTAGCGTAACACTTGTGTATAGCAATTTGCCAAATCCTTCCACAGAGGATTTTTTAGCGTTTCAATAGGCGCATGCAAGCTCGCAGTTTTCAAGACTTTTCTATTGGGAAGCCAACCCGAACTAGTGTCGATGATTTGAATGAGAAGAGCAGTGCATATTAGCGGTATTGCAAATCGAGGTAAATAGCGTATGACTAAAAATAAAATGACAAAGTAGATTATGTAAAAGACTGGCCAAAACATCCTTCCCGAGGATCGTAAAATACTTGCTAGCGAGATGACTTGATTTGGTAAGTCATATTGAAAAGTCCAATTACTCAAAGAGATAGAATTAGATAAAGCAAATAGACACAGAATTACTAATGTGAGTAATAAAAAAGGAAATCTTTTCGCTATATTGGAGATTTGATTCGCGTGTCGAAAAAATATAAATATAGTTGCAGGGAGTAGCACTAAGACTCCAAGCCCCAGAAAAGCAAATCCTTCCCCTGCATCAAAACCATTAGGTAGATCATTTAAGAGATAAGACCAGCCATTAGAGTCAAATAGAGAGGCTAAGTGAAGTTTGTAGACGCCATAACCTTCGGCTTTAAGATCTCCCGATGAGGGCAATAGATATCCTGTAAGCCAGGCTACTAAAAAGATGGATAGCAAGCACGAGAAAGCCTCTTGAGCTGCTTGGCGCAATTTAATCAAGTGTGCAAGCATGCGATCAAAAATACTTGCGGCCCATAAAGCAAAAATCATTACTAATAAATAAAAATGTATCCCAGTCGTCAACCCAAGAAGGCAAGCCCATTTCCTAGTGGAAACCTTCTGATCGGGGCATAAGTTCAAATATAGAGCAGCCAATATAAGGAAATGAGCTGTCAATGCAGCATGCAGGCCAACCCGAAATAGCATGATTGGTGCAAATAAAAATAAACCCGCACCTAGCGTGCGTAATATTAGCTTTGGCGTGATGAGGCTTAATAGTTTGAAGCTAAACCAAGCTTGACCAATAAAACAAGTTAAGTACCAAATTCCAAAATATTGAAATGGGGTCGGCAGCCAAGTATGTAGGCCCTTAAAGATTATTGCAAAAAACGGAATGGAGTCGCTATAAACGATGGACGAACTGATGTCTAAGCCATATTTTGGATTCAGTCCGAGAGGAAATTGCCACGGCCCCTCTCTAAAAAATGCCCACCCAAGGTAATGTGTGGTGGGATCAATACTGCCATTAAGCCACAGTACATTATTGGGTAGAAGTGGTAGCGGTCCTAAAGCTAAATAAAAACTCGCTATGCCAAGAATTAAGGGCACAAAATAATTTAAAGCAGAGCTCTGCTGTAAATGAGAGGTCACCAATAAGAATGATTTTTTATTTGTGAATCGACTCATTTTTAATGAGATTTCGTAAATACAGTTTTAATGGAGCAAGTGTTTTATATTGACAGGAGTATGAAAGTACTTTTGACAAATGTAATGTGAGCTCACTTTGGGCGGATAGGGAAAGCATTTTTGCATACCATTGATCACCAAAAAATGCGCGATGCTTTTCAGCTATTTGACTTATCCCGATATAACCATTATTGGACTGTCGCTCTCTATCAGGGTTAACATTTTCGGCGTAATCTTGACGATTTATTTTGTAGCCTTTGCCAAGCTGAAGAAGGCGTATCAAAAAATCCCAATCTTCAAGATTGAAAAACTTAACATCAAATCCTTGGAGGCGATCAAAATCTGCACGTTTAACCATGAAGCCAATATCAATATCATTTTTATATTGAATGTCCTGCACGCTAAATTCTCCGCTGATTTGGCCAGGCAATGGACGGATTGTACGAAAATCAAAAAATTCATGGAATCGGGTTGAGGAAACCAGAATATATTGATTGGTTTTCATGACTTGGTACATGCTATTGAGGCGCCCCGGCAGGTAAATATCATCGTCATCTAAAAAGGTAACGTAGGTGCCGCGGGAGTGTTTGACGCCCAAATTGCGCGCATGAGCTGCACCGTGCACTTTTTGGTTTACTACATATTGAATCTGGCCACTTTGGATAAGATTTTCTAGGGCTGTGCGAGCCGTTGCGGTCGGGCTATCATCAACCACAATAACTTCAAGTACTCCATCAAAGGATTGACTCAGTACAGATTGTACGGAACGAAATGCACCTTCCGGGCGATTGCAGGTGGGAATAATAATAGAGATGGTGGGAAGATCACTATGAGTCATAGAAAATTATTCAAAAGTAGCTGAGATCAATCCGAATCCTAGCTTGCGAATATCGGTGCCCATTCCAATTGCTTGGGGTGTAGTTGCGTTGGGCATTTGAAGTTCAATCTCAATATAGTCCCGATTTGTTTTTGCTTGGGGGTCAAGCTTAATTGTGATGGAGTTTCCGTCTTGCTGTTGTAATTTTAAGGTTTGATTGAGCTTGCCATTGACTAATATAGTCATTTGCTGAGTGGGGTGGCGTTCGTTGATCAGAGCTCGCCCAATCAGAGTGAGGGATTTAGCCCGGTCTTTTGGTAAGGGCAGCACAAGTTTGGCCTTATTTCCCTCAGACCAAGCGCCAAATGATTCTGGATAAGCCCATCCCTCACCTGTAATGTTGCTAGTACCAATGCCAACCAAAAACATTTTTCCTGCGCTGTCATTAGAAAAAGTGATAGGTTTATGAATACTAACGTTAGGGACAAACCCGGAAACCTCGGAGGCCTGTGGAACTGCTGGGCAGTCAGAACATTTTTTCCAGCCAGGTGCAAGAACAAATAATTGGTTAATGTTGGCAAGTAAATCTGAGGAAGTATTTAAATGCATCAGCACAGGAATCACTTTATTGGCCTTAAGAATATATAAAGCACTTGGGTCATATTCGCCATTTAGCGATTGTTGATCAAATTTATTTTCGGAATTCTCGATTTTAAGATTGCTGATACGCGCAAGATAGACTGAATTGGTTGCGAGTCCAAATTTTTCTGAAAAGCTTGCAAAGCGCAGCCAATCGAGAGGGATCATGCCTGGCGGATCTTGAGCCGGAACCACTATAAGCTTGGTGTATTTTTGGGCAGCGTTTCCCCAAAAAGGATCGTTAAGTGTTTGGATTTGCTGTGAAAAAATATCGAGCAGAGCAGAATCTTTTGCGATCTCCTGATGCTTTGGCCACCAACCGGCGCTCGTATCAATTAGTTGCACTACAAAAAAAATACCCAAGGTAAAGATACTTTTTCTTTTGGGTAGATAGCGAGCGACACAATAAATTGCTAATAGCAGTACCAAATATAGGGTGGGCCAAAAAATACGACTAGATTGTCTTAATGTGGCCCCGATATTGAGTAAAAAATCAGGTAAGGGGTAGGAAAAAGACCATCTTCCGATATGCACATGATTGCTAAGTGAAAAAATCAATGATAATGCAGCAAAAATAAGAAGAGGAATATAAATACGAGGGATTGGCAGCCTATAAAGGCGACGTACTATTGTCAAATATAGGGCCATTCCAATAGATAGTAATGCTCCTAACCCCAGATATGAAAACCCTTCGTAGGTTTGCAAAGTAGTGGGAATAGGTTTTAATAAATAAGACCAGCCGGCCGCATTAAATGGAGCAAGTAAATTCATACTGCCCGTTCCATAGGGCAAGCCAATCAGGCTGCTACCTTCGGTAGAAAAATATCCAGCCATCCATGCAGTAAAAAATAAGATTACTGGGATTAGCCAAAGTTTTTTAATGAACCAAATATTTCCATCCTTATTTGTACTTAATAAAAATACAACAGTGTTGGTTAGCCATAAACCAAACACCATGATAAAAATATAAAAATGCGTGAGTAATGAAAAAAAGAGTAATAGAAGCCAATTCCAAAATGAATATGGATTGGTTGGGCGCAGATTTAAATAAATAGCAGCAAGTAGCATGAAATGTGCCTCTAGCGCAGCATGTACTCCGATGCGATAAAACAAGATCGGGGAAAACAGAATAATTCCAGATCCAAAGATTCGAATAAGGGTATTGGCGCTAATCAAAGATACCAGCATCCATCCAAATAAGGCTTGCAGCAAAAAGCAGATAAGCGTCCAGATGCCGAAGTATTGGAAGGGATCGGGTAGTAAGGTTGTGAAGGGCTTCAAAAGAAGCGCTAATAAAGGTATGGAGTCACTAAAGACAATCGAGTTACTTAGATCTAGCCCGTAGTTAGGATTTAAACCCCAAGGTACCGAGAATGGGCTATTTCTAAAAAAAGCCCACCCAAGATAGTGCGTAGGCGGATCTAAACCCCTAATCCAACTCAAATTGCTTGGGTTTAGAGGTAAGGGGCCGATAACAAGCCAATAACTCATTATTCCCATTGCCAGGGGAATAACTAAGGACAAGGGGCTATTATTTTTGGACATAAAGGGTGAAATTGGTCAAATTGACTTATTTCTTCGTATTTTAAGGAGTCAGTATAAAGTTGGTCTTATTAAAATTAATATAATCACCAATTATGTATAAAGCTCCAATAGCTTCTTTTCGGCCGCTCCAATTCAAATTGAGCATTGTGGTCCCTTGTCACAATGAAGCGATACATTTGAATGATTTTATTAAGGCTCTAAAGGCGACCGTAGCCCCCATTACGCCTCAATTCGAAATATTGCTGATTAATGACGGGAGTCGTGATGATACGCGCTCTGTAGCCTTGGGTATGTTAGAAGCTGGTCAAGTTCGATATATTGAATTTTCCCGAAATTTTGGAAAAGAAGCTGCCTTAATGGCTGGGATAGATCATGCTGATGGAGACGCCGTCGTGCTAATTGATGCCGATTTTCAGCACCCCCTGGAAAAACTTACCGAAATGGCCTCTCTTTGGCAGCAGGGGTACGATATGATTTACGGAATCATTGTAAACCGATCAGAGGAGGGCCTTTTTAAGCGATTAGGGACTAATTTATTTTATGGATTGATGCGTTTTTCAGAGGTGCCAATTCCTCAGAATGCTGGTGATTTTCGTTGGCTAGATCGCAAAGTAGTTCAGGCATTGAGATCCCTGCCAGAAAGAAACCGCTTCATGAAAGGTTTGTATTCTTGGGTTGGCTTCAAGTCAGTGGCATTGGAGTTTATTCCTGAGGAAAGAAAGGGGGGTGTTTCAAGTTTTAACCCTAGCCGCTTAATTAGCCTTGCTTTAGCCGGCCTAACCTCTTTTAGTACGATGCCTCTTCGGATATGGACTGCGCTTGGATTTATCGTCTCCATTATGGCTATTTTGTATGGCATATATATTATTTATTTAACAATCACAGAGGGTAACTCTGTTAGTGGCTGGCCAACATTGACAGTAGCTTTAATGTTTTTCTCCGGGGTGCAATTATTTTCAATTGGTATTTTGGGTGAGTACATTGCGCGCATCTTTAATGAAGTCAAGCAACGCCCGTTGTATGTCATTGCAGATGACCAATCTAGTCAATAATCGCCCAAGAATATTCGAAAGCTCCTGTGAATTCGCCTAATCAAAAAAATGCTGCTGTTAAATACGATAACTCTCAGCAAGAGTGGGATTCGGTTTTGCAAAATCCCGAGCAAAAGAAGATGGGTGACACCTGGTTGCGCGAAGACACACTAGATTATTGGCGTCATTTACGCATGCGCAAACCGGTGAATGCATTTATTGCTGGCGATCCTGATGCTAGCTGGATCACTATTGGTGATGGTCGTTATGGTACAGATGCGCACTATCTTTTATCGGCCGGCGCTAAGCGTGTGCATTGCTCTGATATTTCTGATACTTTGCTCAAGATTGGTAATGAGGTTGGATTTATTCAAGAATTCTCAGCCCAAAATGCGGAGTTCTTAGATTTTCCTGATGGCGCCTTTGATTACGTTTATTGTAAAGAGGCCTTTCATCATTTCCCCAGGCCTTTTGTCGCTCTTTCAGAAATGTTCCGAGTGGCAAAAAAAGCAGTGATCTTGTGCGAGCCCCGTGATCAGATGATCGATCGCGCTCCTTTGTCTGTTGTGGCGCGATTTTTAAAATCCTTGTTGGGCCGAAGCCCTGATCAATACGGATTTGAAGAGGTGGGTAATTTTGTGTACTCCCCTTCAGAGCGAGAGCTTGAGAAGTTCTTGTTGGGGATGCATCATAATCTGATTGCCTATACCGGATGCAATGATGCATATATCCCTGGTGTAGAGCTTATTCCGATGAATCCGGTCACTGCAGCAGATCAAAAAGTGGCTTCGAAAATTAAATCCAAGATTGCTATCTTTGATTGTATGGTCAAGATTGGCCTGATGAAGACCCAATTACTCACTGCTGCTTTATTTAAAGAAACTCCCAACCTCCAAGTGCAAGCAGCTTTACGTGAGGCTCACTGGAAAATTAAGCATTTACCCAAAAATCCCTACCTTTAATTTTTATCGCGTAGAGCAGCCCTTGTCTTTTATTTACTTGTTGGGCTGTCGATAAATCCATTTTGCAGCGTTGGCGGCGAAGATGTCGATTGCGCTGGCGTTGCTAAATCTCGAGCGCTTAAATTCTCATTAAAGTAGGGGGTGCATGGCAGTGGCCCATCCCAGCATTGAGTCTGGCCATTGACTGGCACCCAAACCGATAAACCACTGTGAGTGATTTTCTGCTCTAGAACTGCTTGAGGAATGACCTGCCAGCCATCAAGGGTTAATGGAAATAGTTTGAAGCACGCTAATAGTGCGCTAGGCGCAAGCCAAAATATTGGACGTGATAGTTGTGCCTGGATGCCTGTAGGCAATGCCGTTTTTGAGCACAAAAAGATCCAGCCTGATACTGCTAAAAAGATTTGCGGAATCGCGCCAAGAAAACGCCAGTCAGGCGCAGTAAAAAACCAAAATAAAATGGATAGCACTAGCGGTACATACAGTAACTGAAGTTGGCGTATTAGGGATTGATCTTGCTTATCTTTAGATACTGAATGCAACACCAATAAGAGTGCGCTAAGACCAAAGTAGAACCAGGCAGCGATCGGCAATAAGTAAATCACCCAACTTTTGAGCCAGCGCCAGTTCCCTAGGACTAATGCCGGATCTTGGTGAGGATTTCGTGCCCAACTATAGACCCAATTGAGTTCATTTTGAATTTTCTCCGGTGGAATCAGCCAATCTAGTTGCAGTCCTGCACCCAAGCTGCTGGGATAAAACGCTACCCCTGAAGTCATGATGCCATGTAAGAGATGGCTGGCGACAAGAATGCTGCCAATAGCTGCGCAGTACAGCGTCAAATGCTTTGGTAATATTTTTGCTTGGTAAATGTATCGCATTGCGATCAGCAGGCAGAGTAGAGCAAAGACTATTGAGCTTAGTTTTACAGTGCAGATGAGGGCACATAAGCACACAAGCGTAGAAAGGTAAGTGGTTGTGCTTAAGGTATTTTGATTTGGGTTGAGTAGCACTCCTAATAGAGTGACAAAGATACTGATTTGCAAAAGCGCAATAATGGGGTCCGGCGTGGGCGAGGGTAGCGAACTTATTGTGGAAGCAATTGCAATAGTGCAAATCATTAGTGCCCACCAGCCACCAGAATTGCGCTCAAGACGCGACTCAAATACAGTGGCACTACAAAGTAACATCATTAGAAGATAGCCTAGCGCATATCCTTTATTCCATAGTGGAAAAAAATTGAGAAGCGCGTATAGATCAAAAATACTTTGATTAAACGCCAAGCGCCCGTGCAAATTGCCCAGTCCTGGCACAACTGCATATTCATTGGCCCAGCGAATGCTGGCAAAGTGGTACAAGCCAGAATCAAAGTTACCAGGAGTCTGCATTGCTTTGGTGAGTAGAGCGATGCTAGCAAGTGCGAGCAAAAGTGTAATAACAGGGTGCTGAATAATCCAGAAAAGCATCTTTCCGTTTCTGCTGGCAGGGTTAGCGCTATTGCCCCAGTAATGTGCACCCCACAAGATTAGGCCCGGAATAAGAATGAAGGCGCTCAATTGCCAGGTAATCGGTAAAAAAAGGTGTGCCACCTGCGTCATTGCCATCACACAGGTAATGCCAATCCAGCCAGCAGCACTTACTTGCAGATCTTTAACATTGCGAAATCCGCTAATGTGAAAAACGGCGTAGCCCCAACCGGTGAGACTGCACCATAAAACAAGGAGCGCCCCACCCAGACTGAAAAGGCTAATGAAATAATTACTGGTCACGCATTAATTGATCGTAGGTGATCGTTTTGGAAATCGTTTGATTATCTAACTCAATAATTTGAGTGCAGTTACGTAAAGTCGTTAGGCGATGAGCAATCATCAAGATGGTGATGTCTTTTTTGAGGCTCTCAATCGCCTGGATAACACTTTCTTCAGTTTCATTGTCTAGGGCACTGGTGGCCTCATCAAAAATAATCACGTCCGCTTCTTTGTAGAGCGCCCTTGCAATGCCAATACGCTGGCGTTGGCCGCCAGATAAACGTACGCCCCGCTCACCCACCAATGCGTTGTATTGCTCTGGCCATGCTTCAATAATATGGGCAACTTGCGCTTGCTGAGCAGCTTGTTTAACGCGCTCATAGTCAATCTGGTCTTTGGGGATGCCAAAGGCAATATTTTCAGCAATGGTGGTATCGCTTAGGAAAATGGTTTGAGGCACATGTGCAATACAGGCCTGCCAAGACTGACGATTGGCAATCGTAATCTTGGTGCCATCGACCTTCAAGGATCCCTCGATGGGTTTTAATAAGCCCATCACAATATCGAGTAAGGTACTTTTACCGCAACCTGTTGTGCCAACAAAGCCAATACGTGAGCCCTTAGGGATAGTGAAGTTTAGATTCTTTAAAACCCACGGGGCATCTTTGGAGTAGCGAAATGAGATTCCATCCAAATGAATAGCATCAGAAAAATGCATCTTCTCAATGGCTAGAGTAGGGTCAATAGATGGCATGGGTTGATTCAGAAGCGCTAAGGCGTCAGCTAGAGAGGCTTGACCGCCTTTAATCTTTGCCCAAGAAGAGTAGACCTGCTGTAAATTGGGGAATAGGCGTTGGGCACCCAGTGCAAATGCTCCCAAGATAGGGATAGCTTTGGCAAAACCATCCATCTGACGACTGAGCAAGAACGCTAGAACGGCAATGAGCAGCATCCCCAAGGCTTCAATAGCAAAGCGCGGTCCTGCGGTAATGAAGGCATTATCACCTTGCGCACGACGTAACTGAGCGTCCGAGCCTTTAAAAATATTGAGATAAGTTTTTTGGCTACCATCAATCAGTACATCGCGAATTCCGCCCAGGCCTTCTTGCAAAGACTTGATCACATTAATGGACTCACGCGAGATAGCTTGGCTATTAATAAATAGGCGGTTACGGCTAATGAGCACAACCACTACATAAATTAGGCCAAATCCAGCAAAAGAGATCAGAGCGGTTGCGGGGTCTACAAAGATGAGGCCAATGAGAATGACCACTAACATGATGAGTGAACTTACAAAATTGAGCACCGGCATGACGATTTCATAAATCACGATGGACGGCTTATTCAAAATACCATCAACAATCAGGCTACTATTGCGACCAATATGCACTTCATAATCTTGGTATAGCGTTTTTTGATAGATGTCATAACTTAAATCGGCGCCAGTAGCAAAAGACAGTCTCGTGCTTGCCCATAAGAGTAATAGGCGCATGACGCCGGCTAACAGTGCCGCTGAACCAAAGGCAATCGTGAGTGGTAGCAGTAGTTGAGAGGGCTCAGTCAAGTTCAAAATGCGAATGAATGGCTGGGCAAGAGCGAGGCCAAAGACTCTTTGTGGCTCAGTGAGGGCGGCTAAAAATGGCAGTACCGCACCAATACTGATAATTTCAGCAATCGAGGCAAAGAGTACTAGTAAAAATAAAAATCCAAACTGAATCTTTCTACGTGGCGAAATATGTTGCCAAAGATTTTGTAGGGAATGAAAGATGGTGGGATTTAGCTGCACAAACGGGCTCAATTCAAAATAAATAGACGGGCCAAAATAGAATGCTATAAAACAAGATTACCCACATTGTAAGCTTGGAATTTGGGCTTATTTGCACGATTTTAGGCTGTCTTGGCCTCAATTTGAGGGCAAATAGATTAGTATCTCTAGTGGTGAGCAGTCTGAATATGCAGTCTGCCTCCACGGTAGGGCCCATTTATCAGTGGTTCAACACTTTATTGACTAAATACACCCCCATTTATGCATGAAATCACCTTTTCGGATGTGCTGACCTATCTCAAGATCAAAAGGGCACAATTCATCCTTTTTGCGCTCTTTGGGCTGCTTGTCAGCATTTTGTATCTTTTGAATGCAGCGCCAATATATGAGGTGGTGACGTATTGGAATTTGCCTCAGAGTAATAAAGTGAGCTCTGATGGGGTATTGCAAAAAAATCAAGTGATTACTGTGCCGTCATCCTTTGATGCCAGAAGGGTGGTTCTCAACCCCGCCTCCATTACAGCCTCCATGTTGGCTGGGTGTACCTTGGATGACAGCAATGCCAATCGTAAGCTGTTGGTCAATGCAGTGAGCATGGTTGATGCGGATGCCGATGGCAAGACAATGTTAATTCGGGTCCGGCTTGAGGGGAAACAAAATGCCAAGCAGTGTGCAAGCACTTTAGCTGCTGAGATGGTTTCCTTAAGCAATGCAATTAAAGATCGCTATGTGGCGCACTATCAGGAAAAAAATATTCAAGGCCTGCTAAATGAGAGCGGTTTTGTACGTCCTACGATGCTAGTAAGTGATGGGCCAATTGCACCAAGAAAAAAATTGATTCTGATTGCTGGCCTCTTAATTGGACTATTACTTTCTGTTTTGGTTGACTGGATTCGTTTTTTATTCAAGCAAAAGACGTAATGATTTGAGATGACTTTTAATCTTATAGACAATTTGATCCATAAGTTTCTCAATAACCGTGCGTTAGCGAGCTTTATGATCGCTACCTTCGTGGTGATGGGGTTATTGCTCTATCGACTGATTAAAACGGAAATTGAAAATAAAAAGCTTTTTGCATGGGTGCTTTTAGCGTGCCTTATATTGTCTACTGCGATTTTTTATGGCTCCTGGCCAGTCTTTTTCGCGCCAGATATGGTCATTGGCCTATTTGCCATCTGGGCACTCATTCATATGCGCCAAGATATCTCTTGGCTTGCATTGGTCGCCTGCTGCTTGCTGATCTATTTTTTATGCTTTTCGCCGCCGCCGCTTGATTTTGAGTTTGATAATCGATATTTGGTTTCATTAAAGCCATTTATTTACTTATTGATCCTGTATTACGCATCTGCGAGTAAGGTGGGCCTCAATATCAGGGCAATGAGCATGGCTTGGATTGTCATTTACCCCATTTTGCTCATTTGGAATATTTTTCTTTCTTGGCTGCGCAATGGCTACTTTATGACGCGGCCCAATTTTATTTTTGAAAACAATTTCGAGGTTCCCTTTTTATTGTTTTGTTTCATTATTGTTGCTTTTATCTATAACAATAAAGATATCCGTATTTATATCTTGGTAGCCATTGCTGTCTTGCTGACAGGAAGCCGATCTGGTTTGGGCGGACTAATGGCAGTATCTATTTTTTATGTATTTACTTTGGATCGTAAAAAAATGTGGGTCGTCTTAACGGCGATCGCCTGCGCGCTGATTTATTTATTAGCGATCCGAGGAAGCTCTGCTCTGAATATCTCGAATCTCAAATCCATTGACCGCTTGCAAAACTTTTATCGTATTTTTGCTGTTTATGATTTTAGTTTTGTTGAGATTTTGAAGCATCCTTTGGGTTTTGGAATTTATCAAAAAGTCCCACCGGGCATTTGCGAGCAATTTAAGGAATATGCAGAGTGGGTAACGGGCAATATGTATAACTGCGATCCGATCATGCTGCAGTCCTTTTTAGCGCGAGGCTTATACCAATACGGCATCTACGTCATGGTCTTTATTGTGTTTGCTTTTTTCTGGGAGTTATATCGTCGGATGGGCTGGTTGTTGGCGTGTGTTGTCATGTGCCCGATTCTGACAGCTGCATTTTCTGTCGGTGGTTTTTCTAATGGCTTAGCCTTTGGGGGGCTCTTGCTTTGTTTATTGGCTTATCAACAAAGTCTTGGGCAGCAAAGCAATAACGATTTTTCAACAGGTAAATTGGCCTAATGCTATCGATTGTGACCATCAATTGGAATAATGCTGCCGGTTTAGAGCGCACTATTGATTCCTTGCGTTCACAGTCTTCGTCTCAGTTTGAATGGGTCTTTATAGATGGTAATTCCACAGATGACTCTTGTAAGCTCGCTCAGGCATTTGCTCGCATCGGTGATCAAATGATTTCAGAATCTGATACTGGAATCTATAACGCCATGAATAAGGGCGCGCGTTTGGCCAATGGCTCACATGTCCTATTTCTCAATAGTGGCGATGTCTTTGTCAACACTAAAGCAATTGAGCGGATCAACGCTGATTTACAAACTGAGCCAGATCTGCTCATGTACGGCTTTGAAGTACGCGGTAAAGTCAGAATGCCCAAGCCAGTATGGCGGCGTTTTTGGTCTATGCCAACCTCACATCAGGCCATGGTCTTGAATCGCAAAATCCTGCTATCCCAACCCTATGATGAGTCTTATCATTTTGCAGCTGATTTTGAGCACTTCTTGCGCATTTACCCCGGACTTACTAAAACAGCTACTATTGACCATGTGCTAGTTGTTAATGAACCCTATGGCAGCGATCAGAGCTTATCACAGGTGCTTGCTGAGTACCGTCAGGCTTTGGTGCGTAATGGCTACCCTAGTGTTTTTGCCTCTGGCATTTGTTGGATTAAATCCCTTTATCTGGGCCTCGTTTTAAGATAGAAGATAAATGAACTCTTCTTCAATCACCGCCATCATTCTGACTTTTAATGAAGCAAAGCATTTGCAGCGCTGCATTGATAGTGTTCGCCCCTTAACGAACGATATCGTGGTGGTCGACTCTTTATCAACTGATGACACTGTCGCTATTGCTAAACAGAATGGGGCTAAGGTTTTAGAGCGCGCCTGGGAGAATAATCACTCCACTCAATTTAATTGGGCGCTCACACAGCTGCCTGCTCAAACCCAATGGGTTTTACGGATTGATGCTGATGAAATCCTCACCCCAGAATTGGTTCTTGAGCTTAAAGCAGCGCTTGTACAAATTAATTCTGAGATTGTTGCTATACGTTTTCAGCGCAAGATGGTGTTTCAGGGTTATTTGCTAAAACATGGCGGCATGGGGTCTAACCAAGTTTTGCGCATGTTTAAGTTTGGTCATGGCAAGTCTGAGGCACGCTGGATGGATGAGCATATCAGGGTAGATGGCGCATGCATTAATTTGAATGGCGCCCTGATTGACGACAATTTGAATAGTCTTGATTGGTGGATTGCCAAACACAATAACTATGCTAGTCGTGAGGCAGTGGATCTCCTGAATCTCAAATATCAATTTATGCAGATTGATCGCTTAGAGGGCGATGCGGCTCGCTCGGGTGCTGGCTTAAAGCGCAAGATTAAGGAAGGTGTATACGCCAAACTGCCCGGTGGCATGCGCGCATCTGCTTACTTCTTATATCGCTACATTGTTTTATTGGGATTTTTAGATCAAAAAACGGGACGACAATTTCATTATCTACAAGCACTCTGGTATCGCTCTCTAGTAGATATGAAGGTAGCTGAGGTTGAGCGTTATATGGCTAGAAATCAAATCTCCGCAACCGAAGCGATTCAAAAAGTGCTGGGTATTGCGGTTTGAAGGTTTCTATTATTACCGTCGCCTTTAACAGCGCTACTACGATTCGAGATACGATTGAATCGGTACTCTCACAAGACTATCCTCAGATTGAATACATCGTGATTGATGGGGGTTCTACGGATGGTACCCTTGACATCGTCAAAGAGTATGGACCTCGTGTCGCTAAGCTCATATCTGAGCCTGATCGCGGGATCTACGATGCGATGAATAAAGGCATTCAGATCATTACTGGCGAGATCATCGGATTTTTAAATTCTGATGATATGTATATCGACTCACAAGCAGTATCTCAGTTGATAGCTGCCATGAAGTCTCATAAGGCAGATTGTGTATATGCCGATCTCATTTATGTCGCTCCAGAAAATACCAATAAGATCTTGCGTTATTACAACTCCGCTAGATTTAAGCCTAGTCTCTTCCAGTATGGCTGGATGCCTGCTCACCCCACCTTCTTTGCCAAGAAATCTGCCTATGACAAGGCTGGCTTATTTTCTTTGGACTACAAGATAGCTGCTGATTTTGAATTGTTAGTGCGTATGCTGGCTGTGAATGGTACTAGCTACACGTATTTACCCAAACCGATTGTTCGCATGCGGGCAGGTGGCGTTAGCACCTCGGGTTTAAGTCATAGCTTTCTGTTAAATCGTGAAATCGTCAAGGCTTGCCGAGCTAATGGGATCAATACCAACTTAGCAAAAGTACTCTTGAAGATTCCAATGAAGCTTATGGAGTTGGTTCAAGGGCGACTAATAAATAGAACCCGATAGCTCTTTAAATACATTAATTAGCCTTTAGAATCTCAGGAATGAATACATCCCTAGCTATTGCACTAGATGCTGCTGGCGATAGATGGTTGCTATCAAATGCAGTAAGACCTAATTTTGGGTTGTCGCCAAGATAAACTAAGCATCCAGAAGTATTGCAAAAATAATCAGTCAAACTAATAAATGCACTGTTTGATAAGCTTGCAGTGAATTTTTTTAATGAATTTTCATAATTGCTGTCAATGGCTTCAAGCTGTATAAATGTCCGATTTGGAATGCTAGTCCAGTGTTGCCGAAAAATAATTTTTGGAAGACTAGACTTCCATTCCGGGCTTTTCCCTACGAATATCACTTTTTTAGCTCCAAGTTCGGTCAGCCTCTTATGAATACTGGCTATATGATTTTGATCCCAAGCATCACGCTGCGCCACTATTACTGCCATAGGCTTAATGCGAGCTATCTCATTTAGGGCGAATTGGTTTGTTTTTGAGCATGCTATATCTGGGCTTTCAGTAGCTTGAGGTTTGCATGCTGCTCTAGCAACTTGACTTAAAGAAATGTTACTAGGCAAATTCATTGTGAGGCCATAGTGCAACATTTGGGCGTGCGAATCTCCCCATAGAAAAACAACAGGATCTTTTGACTCATTGCGGTTGTAACAGTATTGAGGGATGTTTGTAATGCTATCGACCTCTAAAATAGTTTTGGAGAAGTCGGAAAAATTTAAAAAATCGCAATCAAACATAAAATTCTTAACTAGCCTGCCATGTTGATTGAGTTCTGTATTGAGTTTTTCAGGGGCAAATAAGTTTGCATATGAGTTGTTGTCATTCAAATCTCTGTCGCTTAACCCTTGCCGCTGATAACTTGTGTATCCAAGATATCCAACTATTGCCATGAGTAGCGCTAAAATTATTGTGGTTACTTTGCGAAGAGATTTTTTGCCAAATCGTATCGGCCTTTCGACCAATAGATAGGTTAAGGTCGATAGTATTAGCGAGAGTGCTACTGCTACAATACGCAACTCTACTTTAGGCACTTCACCTTCGATGATTCTCAAAAAGGAGAGGATTGGCCAATGCCAGAGGTATAGTGGATAACTAATCAGGCCCATCCAAACCATCAGCTTATTGGAGAGTAGGTGGCGATTTATTACGGCCTTAGGTCCGGCATGGATGATAAGCACCGCTCCAAGTGTAGGTAGTAGTGCCCACCAACCTGGAAAAGGACTTTGCTTGTGAATGAGTGCCACCCCTAGGGCGACTAGAACAAGTCCTAGGGCTGATTGGGCACTTTGGATCTTTTGATGTTGCTCTGGATTGGCAGTAAATCCGTTAAGTCTTTGTATTGGGTGTAGCGTCACGTAAGCCAATATGGCGCCTAGGAGCAGCTCCCAAAAGCGAGTTTGTGGGGAATAAAAGGTAGCTACTAAATCATGCTTGATGTTAATGCCGCGGATATTAAGCACAAAGGATGTAATTGCAACTAAGATCGTAATGACCAAGAGGTTAGCTTTAAAGCGATACCCCAGCCAAAGGACTAAGGGCCAGATAATATAAAACTGCTCTTCAATTCCCAGAGACCAAAGATGCAGGAGCGGCTTGGTATCGGCGACGTTATCAAAGTAGCCTGCTTCTTGCCAAAATACAAAGTTAGAGATAAATCCTGTGCCTGCAGTAATGTGTTTACCTAGCTGCATATACTCATCGGCAAACAGAGTAAGCCAACCAAAAGCATAGCAAGAGAATAAAACGAGAATTAAAGCAGGGAAGATTCTGCGGATCCGGCGATCATAAAAATCCCAAACGGAAAACGTACCTGCTTCAAATTGACTAAACAAAATAGTACAAATTAAAAAGCCTGAAATGACAAAGAATAAATCTACCCCAATAAAGCCACCAGGGAGTACCGTTGGAAATGCATGAAAAAGTACGACACATAAAACTGCTAGCGCTCGTAGTCCGTCAATATCAGGGCGGTAGTTGCTGTGCATGTAATGCTTGCTAAGGGCTTGGCTTTGATGAATTACTAACGCTTGAGTGGCGGTTGAGGGTTTTAAATCGATCGCGAATATGCTCCATTGGCTTTTCTATCAACAGATAGATTGCTATGGCTATCACTGTAATACTTGAGTAACGAACCAGGCCCTCGATATCGGGGTTTTTCGATCCGATGAATGACATGATCTTAGGGGTTAAATCAATGCGTAAGCCCCAGAGCATATAGATGGGGTAAGACAGGTTGCCAATAAATTGATCAAGTTTATTGTCTTTGCTAATGTGAAAGATAAAAGGAATAAATGCCGCCAACATTAGATAAAAGATGCCTTTATCAAATTCATAATTAGCGGCGATATTTCTGAAAAAGAAAATATAGCCAACCACTAACGTAAGCATAATAGCACCCACATTTTGAAAAAGTTCTGGATTTGATTCAAAGCGAATTTTTTTGTAGATACTGTAAGCCATTGCACCCAACATAAAGAGGGCAAGTTCACTTGGAAAGAATCGATAGCTCCAGGGGTCCTCTACTTTTCCGTGCTGCAAGAGATAGATTCGGATCAGCAATGAAGCAATAAAAATATAGTAAATATATTTACGATTTTTAATAAATAAAAATGGGGCTAGTAAATAAAAGCTGAACTCGAGACCCAGGGTCCATGCCTGTGGCACCAGTAGGTAGGGAAATAGCACGGGATCGGACTGTAGAAAATTAGAGACAAATCGCAGTCGTCCATCTTGGAGGCCCAAGAACATCGTGACATCTTGAAAGAGCATAGTTCCATTGGTAAAAATCAGAAAGCTACTTAATGCTTTAGGAAAATCAAAAAGATTAACTAGAGTGCCTGGCTCAAACCAAATGACTAAGAAATTGATGGTGGCAATGACAAAGTAGGTTGGGTAAAGTCTGAGAAAGCGGTTAATCAGAAAGTTGCGAGTGGAAGAGTAACGACCATCCAAAATCATGGCGATATAAAAGCCTGAGATGATAAAAAACCCCTCGACCGCTATCTCACTGCCAATCAGGCGAAAGGTGGAGTAATACTGAAAGTGAGCAACAACGACAGAAAAGGCCAGTAGAAAACGAATAATCCCCATAGTGTTTTCTTAGGAGTTACTTAAACCAACTGGGTTTTTTAAATCTCACTACCGATCTATACAGAACAACATAGACTGCGATAAACACTAGGCATGAGAGCATAAGTACGAATGGACGCTTCCACCATAGGACGGCAGGAATGATGCTAATGCTAGAAATCACCCAAAGATAGGGCGCTGTGCGTGAGTTACTTAAGTAGACTTGGTGTGGTAGGGGGGTAGGGCCATATGCCCATTTGACGATGCGTCGGTAGATCAGGCTATGAAAGTGCGCGCCATCTGGCAAACCCGGGTTCTTGCCTTGATGGATCATGCGGCGCCAAATTGTAAAGAGCGTTTCAAAAATGGGATATGCATTCACCAATAAGGCAAACCAAGCGGAAACTTGTGGATTTCTGGAAACAATTAGAACTGAGAGTGTTGCCACCCAGAAGCCAATCAGATACGCACCACCATCGCCCAAGAAAATCAGTCCGCGTGGGTAGTTCCAGATGAAGAATCCAGCAATCGCACCAACCATGGTGAGTGCCAACTTAATAATCATGGCGTCACCTACTTGGAATGCGACGTAACTGATCGCGAGAAGTGCAATGATCGCAATCATGCTGGCTAGGCCATTAAAACCATCGATGATGTTGTAGGCATTGGCGAGCCCAGCGACAGCAAAGCAAGTAAATAAAATGTACACCCATTGGATAGTCAGCAGATCATCAATTCCAGCAACACCAATTTTGGTAATCCAAGCATTGAGCAAAATACCGGCAATATAGGCAGAGACACCGGTGGCAAGAAGTCGTGGCATCACACCAATTTTTTTAGTGATATCCTCAGCAATGCCAAAGACAAAAGCAACTGAGCTAGAGAGGATTAATAAAAAAAGCTCTTTACCGTAATTTCCAGATTGCAAATACTGAACAACTCCAGTAACTAGGAGTGCCACAAAAAGACCTAAACCTCCAATACGGGGAATGCTGCCACTATGAAATTTTTGTGGACCTGATAAGTCAGAGTCACCTGACCATTGCCCATGCAAATGCTGATAACGAATAATCAGCAGAATGGATAGTAAGGATGTGAAAAAAGACAGTAAAAGGGCAGACATCCCTTCATTTTAAGGTTTTCTACTGCCTTGTCACGGTTTCCAGATAAAAAAGCGGGATAGGACGAAATTAAAGATGGTTCCTACCAAGACCCCTAATAAGCCTGAAAGCCACCATGACTCGCCTGCGCCGTTGAGATAGGCCGCAGCACCAACGTTAGCGGTAGCGCCAATACTGCAAACGGCAATGAAATAAATCAAGCCTTTAAGCCATTTCCAGCCAGCTAAACGATTCCTTCTAAAAGTAAGAACGTTATTTAAGCTGAAATTGGAGATCATGGAGCTCAGTGTTGCCAAACTCTGAGCCATGTTAAAACTCACGCCAAATATAAATAGCAGGGCGTAGAGAAGGCCTAGGTGAACTACTAAGCCACTTGCTCCTACTAATAGAAAGCCAAAGAGTTTTTCTGGAAAAAGCCCTTTTGTGATGAAGCCCAGAATTTGGTCAATAAACTCTAGCAATACCTTGGAGTCGAGTTTTGACTCTCCCTCATGTCTAGTACGAAATTGAATCGGGTATTCGACCACTTCAATATTGTTATTGCGAATTCTGTATAAAAACTCCAACAAGATTTTGAATCCTGTTGGCTTCATATCCCTGACGGCATTCAGAAAGATAGAGCGCTTAAATAGAAAGAAGCCTGTTAAGGGATCTGTCAGTTCGCGCTTCAAAATAAAGTTACAAAGTGCATTTCCTTTTTTGCTAATGAAATGACGCATCCCTGTATGGTTATCCAGACTATCTTGTGCCTTAAAGCGTGAGCCCACAATAAAATCTGCTTTATCTACGAGGGCCAGATTGAGCATACCCATGAGGTCATCTGGCTCGTGTTGGCCATCGGCGTCCATTACGGCAACGTAATCAGTATCAGCGAGCATGACACCTTCGACTACGGCGGAGCTCAAACCCTGTCTACCAATTCGATGAATACACAACACTTCGAAGGGTGGATTTGCAAGTGACTTGATGTATTCGCTACTGCCATCTGGGCTATCGTCATCTACATAAATTACGCGCTTAATTTGATGATTGGTGTCAGCCTTTGCCAAATTCTGCAATAGAAAATCAATATTGTTGCGCTCGTTATAAGCAGGCAAGACTACAGTTAGGATGGGGTTCATAAGTGAGTCTATTGGTCTTTAGGCTTCGGGAAATAGGTCTGGCAAAGGAGCACGAGCGCAGTAAGAGATGGCATTAGAACGCGAATTGTTTCAGAGAGTCTATTCGCCATAAAAGTTATTAAAACAATGTACGCATATATAGCAATAATCAGCAATTTATAAGGACGTTCAGTTTTGCGAATCAGAGTAATGATGGCCAAAAGATAAATGAGTGCCAAGTAAATATGAAACCAATCTCTAATCTCCACTTGTTTAGGAGAGTTGGGATCTAAGCCTGTGGCATGCCAAACTAGTTCAGGAAAAAATACTTTTTTGATGCGCTCTGGTGTAAAGACTCCCAAAATCAACTTGGGATTGCGCTTCAATTCTCCCAAAATTTTCTTTTTATTTTCCAGTGCACAAATAGCGCCATCTCGAGTACCTAGACGTTTTGACATCTCAAGGTAGTAGCAATCGGTTGCGAAAGGAATGACGCCCTGGAAAGCTTCTACAAGGTTATTGCCCCCGTAAGTGCTGAGTTCAAAAGTTTCAAATTTCTTCATCTGATTAATATGAAAAGGCGCAACTAGAAGAGCAAAGACAGCAAGTGCGACCAAAAATTTAGCGCGATACAAATAGATGCCATATAGGGTCATGAGTACGCAGATTTGAAAAGCAAATGGTCTAGAGTGATCCAGAATCGCCATCAATAGCCCAATACCAGCAAGTACCCAGTAAGAGTCTGATTTGCTGCCATTTCGAAAGATAACGAGCAAATACGTCAAGCTAAAAGCAGCGGTGATGTCATAGAGCGTACCGCCGTTTGCTGTATACCAAACAACCAGACTTAAGGGTGCGGCTAACAGGACAAAGCTAAAAATAGATGAAGCATTGCGATAAATGAGGTAAAACATCCAGCCAGCCAGCAGGCCATAGGTTAAGTTATCTGAATACCAATTAGATTGATGTAGAGACCACTCAAAGCGTTCAACTGGAAGCCATGGCCTAAAAAAGGGCAGTCCCGTTTCAAGCATACCAAAGTGGGGATCTAACTTTTGCTCCATCCAGCGCCAATTCGGAAGCTTGATGGTCAATCCAAAGTAATAAACCCCCAAAATGAGAAAAAGGGCCTTAATAGACAAGGATTTGATGAGAGAAAAGCTCATTTTTAAGAGTATTTTTGTAGAAATTGCATTCTACTGATAATTTTTATCTTTAACGGGCCTTTTGGTGCCCAAGTTTTGCCTATTGGACGTAATTAAAAGCTCTGATTACGCTAAATATGCCAATTTTCTATTGACCTTTATAATCAGTAACTTACAAAAAAACCCGCTATTTCTATGAGTCATTCTGAGAATTCATCCTTAAATCCAACCCTACCTTCTGAGAGAAGCTTCGGTTTATTGTTCTTTGTGGTTTTCTTAATTGCAGCCGCCTATTTTTGGTATGAGGATTTTTCTGATTCATGGATTCATATATCCATCGTTTTAAGCCTTATTTTCTTGTTAGCAGGTTTTTTTGCGCCAGCTTTGTTACGCCCTTTAAATAAACTGTGGTTCCAATTGGGATTATTGATGGGGCGTGTAGTTAGCCCGATAGTTTTGGGGATTTTGTTCTTTATTCTCATTACCCCAATCGCCATCCTCATGCGTGTATTCGGTCGTGATGAGCTGAAGTTAAAAAAACGTCAAGTGAGCTCTTACTGGGTTGAGCGCCAACCCCATGGTCCAGCACCCGAATCATTTAAAGAACAATTTTAAAAGGTAAATTTATGTCATTTATTAAAGAACTTTGGAAGTTTTTGCGCGTTCGTAAGAAGCTTTGGCTATTACCGATTGTGGTTGTCATGGTTGTCTTAGGCGGATTGCTGATTTTGGCCGCTAAAGGTTCTGTAGTTGCCCCATTTATTTACACACTGTTTTAATTTATGAAGATCCTGGGAATTTCTGCTTACTATCACGACTCTGCGGCATGCTTAGTCGTTGATGGTGATATCATTGCTGCCGCTCAAGAAGAGCGCTTCACACGCAAAAAGCACGACCAGGATTTTCCTAGTAAAGCCATTGAGTATTGCTTGGCTGAAGCGGGCTGCACTCCTAATGAAATCGACTATGTCGTTTTCTATGACAAGCCTTTCTTAAAGTTTGAACGATTGCTAGAGACGTATTTAGCCTATGCCCCAGTTGGGTTTAAGTCTTTTGCAACTGCTTTGCCTATTTGGTTGAAAGACAAGCTCTTTCAAAAGTCGGTGATCGCAGGCGCCTTAAAAGATTTATGGGGCAAGGATGTTGATTGGTCGGAGCGTTTGCTATTTTCAGAGCACCACCTCAGTCACGCTGCCAGTGCATTCTTTCCGTCGCCATTTGAAGAGGCTGCAGTATTGACCATGGACGGCGTAGGTGAGTGGACCACCACTTCTGTTGCTGTAGGTAAGGGTTCAGATTTGAGTGTGCAGAAAGAAATTCACTTTCCACATTCCTTAGGATTGCTCTACTCGGCAATCACTTACTACACCGGTTTCAAGGTTAACTCTGGTGAGTACAAAGTGATGGGATTAGCTCCCTATGGTGAACCAAAATATGCGCAGTTGATGAAGGACTATTTAATCGATATTAAGGAAGATGGTTCTTTTGCTCTTGATATGAGCTACTTTAACTATTGCACTGGTCTGACCATGACCAATCAAAAGTTTGATGATTTGTTTGGTGGCCCACGTCGTAGTGAAGAGTCTGCGCTCACTCAGCGCGAAATGGATTTAGCTGCATCCATCCAGGCCGTGACTGAAGAAGTCGTCATTAAGCTAGCTAAGGGCATTGCAAAATCGACTGGATTGAAAAATCTTTGCTTAGCTGGTGGTGTTGCCCTAAATTGCGTAGCAAATGGTAAGTTGCTACGTGAAAATGTCTTTGAAAATATTTGGATTCAGCCTGCTGCAGGTGATGCAGGCGGTGCCGTAGGCGCAGCACTTGGCGCCTACTACTTGATGCTCAAACAGCCTCGCATTGTGAATCCGCAATTGCAGGATGGCATGAAGGGTTCTTATCTTGGCCCAGAGTATTCCCAATCTGATATTGAAAAGCGTCTGCAGTCTGTTGGCGCTGTATTTACCAATCACAGTGACGCAGAAATTATTCAGCTAACCGCACAAGCGCTGGCTGAAGATAAAGCTGTTGGTTGGCATCAGGGCCGCATGGAATTTGGCCCTCGCTCATTAGGTGGTCGCTCTATTTTGGCTGATGCTCGCTCACCAACTGCGCAGAAATTACTCAATCTGAAGGTTAAATACCGCGAATCTTTTAGACCATTTGCACCCAGCGTGTTGCGTGAAGATGTTTCAGAGTGGTTCGAGATTGATTCGGATAGTCCATACATGCTATTAGTTGCGGATGTTCAAAAATCCAAGCGTCTAGCAATGACCGATGATCAGCAGCAGTTGTTTGGAATTGAAAAGCTCAATATTCCGAGATCACAAATACCGGCAGTTACCCATGTTGACTATTCTGCGCGGGTGCAGACAGTGCACGCTCAAACCAATCCCAAGTATCACGCCTTAATTAGCCGCTTTAAGGAGTTGACTGGATGTCCTGTCCTGGTGAATACCTCCTTTAACGTGCGTGGTGAGCCGATCGTTTGCACTCCAGAAGACGCATTCCGTTGCCTTATGGGAACTGAGATTGAGTTCTTGGTGGTTGGCAATTCGATTATGCGCAAGGAAGATCAGGATCCAGCATTAAAGTTGGATTACAAAAACGCCTACGAATTAGATTGATTATTTAGATTGGGCTTTGCCGCATGAAAAAATTGATTCCTGCGCTCTTTTTGGCAGTCATTGCTGGCTACGCTTTATTTCATGCATATAGCAATCGCAGTGTAGGCAGTTTCTTTTGGGGCCTTAGTTTTATCCTGGTAGTGATTGCGATTTATTCTCGCTTTTTAAAAAATACACTCCTCATTCTGATTTCTATTACGGCTACCTTGGCTTTAATTGAAAATGCTTTGGGCTTGATGCAGGACTTGCAAAAGAAGGCTGGTAATGGACCTTTTGCTTACTTTGATTCTGCGCAAACATACAACACACCTGCCTATTGGCAGTTAGGACCATTTGGGCTTCAACCAAAACCGGGCGCTTTCACGGCAATCAAGATGGCCGCGCCTAATAAGCCTGTCTATGACGTCATTTTTACGATCGGATCTGATGGCTTTCGAGCTACGCCGATATATGGATACACCCCGGAAGTAAATATTGATGGAAGTAAATCTAAACACCGAGTTAATTTTTTAGGTGATTCATTCACTTTTGGCGAGGGTGTTCAGGATAATGAAACCCTTCCTTACTACTTTGCCCAGCTGAGCAATAAAAGCACTACACCCACTTTATTTGTTAAAAACTACGGTATTCATGGGTGGGGAATGCATCAGGCATTGGCCATTATTCAGAGTCCAATAAACACTCAAGCTGACTTGCACTTTGCCTTAACGGCTCCTTGGCACGCAAGCCGTTCAGCTTGTGCAGACTCTTTTTCTTTGGGTTCCCCTAAGTACAAGTTGTTATCAAATGGCCTAGTTGAGCGTGATGGCTACTGTAGGTCATTTGGATGGGTGGAGCACTCTCCAAAGCCTGTACGTGCCTTGATTACCTTCTCCAAAATTTTTAATTTGGTTCAGGATAGTCTATTGGTTACCAAGAATCAGGATGATCAGGTCCGGCTTTATCTGGGTATTCTGAAAACCATGCAATCTGAATTACAGGCTAAGGGGCAAAAATTAGTACTTGGCTTTATTAAGGCTGACGATAATTGGTTTGTAGGTAGCTATAACAATGAAAAAATTCTGGCTGAGATCAACGCAATGGGAATCAGCACTATCGATATGACCTTGGCTAATAAGAATGAGAACTTAGATCCACAGTTTTATATTCATGAGCTAGATAAGCATCCATCGCCAGCGGGCCATAAAGCAAGAGCTAACTTGTTGACCAAGTACTTGGAAAAGTCTCAGTAAAAATCAACGAATTTACTAAGTTCAGAAATGAGCTGAGTTTCAGTGGTTCTATTTCCCCGTTAAGGAGGACCACTTTTTCTTTAGCCAGATTGCTGGCCAAAGGATTTTACGAATTTGATTATGTTGATCTTCTATTTTGGCGATTCTAGCTTGAATGTCAGCATCATAGCGCGCTGCTAATTCGTCAAGGTGTAGGCCGTAGCGTTTTTCAAAAGCAGCATCAAAATGATTCATAGTTTTTATATCTGCCGCCTTCTGTGCAACTACGGCATAGTCAGGACTGACATCATTGAGAACCTGAAAAAGGCTAGGTGTTTGAGTACCGTCTCTTAACTCTACTGATTCTTGTAGTCCAATAATCTTGCTTCGCGCAAAACCAAAATGCAAGGTTAGAAATTGCAAAAGTTTTGCTGGAATAGGGCGGAGGTGACTTGGGTCAAAATAGAAGTTGATTGTCGCTACAGAGATATTTTCTGTATTGGGCGTTTCTAAAATCAGCAATCCGCCGGGTTTCAATACTCTATAAGATTCTTTGACGAGAGTTTGTAGGTCTGCATTACTTAAATGCTCTGCCAAATGAAACCCAGATATGAGTACTAAGCTGTTATCTGCTTGAGCACTCAGTTTAGTTAAAGCATTGCCTTGCTCAACCTTGAGGCCAAGCTTGCGACAATCTGACAGCATGCCTTCATCCAAATCAATACCGCTGGCATTGATTTTTTGCTCGCCTAGGATCTCTAACCATTCTCCACGACCACATCCTAGGTCAAGCGCAGTACCAGACTGATCAAACTTGGGTAGATTCTCTATAAAGGGTTGATAAGCGCGCAGACGCTGTTTAATGAGCTCGCGTGAGCCACGAAACTGATCTTCAAATGCTTTATAGAAGTTGTCGCTCATCTACGGATCTCAATTTCAGGAGGGAGCCAGTTAACACCTAAAAAATGGTCTTGATTGGTATTGATCACACTAAATACTAAAGCATGGTCACGCCATTCGTAATTCTTTGATAAATGGCTATCGTGAGCATGCAGTGCTGCTGCAAGGGAGTAGGTCCCAGGACCTAGATTAGCTGTGAAATTAAGAGTCAACTCAACTTGTTCGCCCGCTTTGAGATTGAGCATCTCTTTGCCAAGATGGTGGGTGTTAGTTCCAAATACGGATTGTCCTACGCGGTCTTTGATCATGTAACCAAAGACCAAAGAATTGATATTTTGCTCGCAACGTATCTTGACGCACAGGCTGACGGCTTGGCCTACTTGAATGACGTCCGTCTCATTTTGATTGGCAACAAGCGCAATAGTGTCAATCTGGCACTCCCCAGTACCAGAGATGGTTTGAACTTTGCCTGACTCCAAGGCTTCTTGACGAACCGTTTGGTTCTCACGATCAGCGATCAGGGCATTGTAGTAATCCATGACTTCTTCTGGCTTACCCTCTAGTGCAATGCCGCCACCGTTTAACAAGATAGCCCGATCGCAAATGGACTGAATCGCCATCTTGTCATGAGACACAATCAGTAAGGTAGTACCTTGTTCCCGAAATTCACGGATACGATCAAAGCATTTATGTTGGAAATAAGCATCACCAACGGAGAGCGCCTCATCCACAATCAAAATATCAGGGCGATGCGCTGTTGCTACGCTAAAGGCTAGGCGCATTTGCATTCCGCTAGAATAAAAGCGTACTGGTTGATCAATATATTCACCAATCTCAGCAAAGGCTTCAATCTTAGACATGAGACGTGAAATCTCATTAACGCCATAGCCCAGTAATTGACCTGCCATGAATACGTTTTGTCTACCAGTAAAGTCGGGGTGAAAACCCATACCTAGTTCTAGCAAGGCTGCCACTCGACCCGTGATCTGAATCTCACCACTATTGGGATGAGATGTTCCTGAAATCATTTTGAGTAGCGTACTTTTTCCTGCGCCATTAGTTCCAATAATGCCAATAGACTCACCAGCTTTGATATCAAAATTAACATTTTTTAATACCCAATTGAGTTGGTGGCGCGGGTTACCAAATGGGGTCATCCATTCGATGAGGCGTGACCAGCGGCTTGGGTAGCGCTTATAGGCCTTGCCTAGATTGCGAACGCTGATAGTGCCCATTTAGAGTTCGTCCACTATTTCACCGGAGTGTTTGCGGAATAATGCAAATCCGAGGTAATTAAAAATAATGGTTACAAGCACTAAAGGCCATAGGCTTGACCAGTTAGGCTCAATCCCTTTGGTAAAGATGTTTTGGTAAGACTCAGTCAGGGCGAATAAAGGGTTGAGTGCCATAAAAGGCCTAATGGATTCAGGAAGAATATTTGCTGAGTAAACAATGGGGGTGAGCCAGAACCAAAATTGTAAAAAGATGTTGTAGAACTGGCCTATGTCTCTAAAGAAGACATTGAGGACTCCCAAGGTAATGCCCAGTCCAATTGCAAATGCAATCTGCAAAATGAGAAGGGGGATACAGGCAAAAAAGATCATCCCAGGAAAAGTACCAGTGATGATTAAAAAGAGCGTAAACAGGAGAAAAATAATGCCAAAGTTGAGTAAGGCATTGAGGATGACAATAACCGGGAGGCAGATTCGCGGGAAGCTGAGCTTCTTCAGTAAATTGCCGTTATCAATAAAGACAGATTGCGCCTTGGTCGTAATTTCAGAAAATAGGGACCAAGTAATGATGCCGATACATAGATAAATACTGTAAGCAAAAGTACTATCAATTCCTGGTAGCTTAGCCCGCATGATTTGCGAAAAAATCACCGTATACACGAGGATCATCGCTAAGGGCTGAATAATCGGCCAAGCTATCCCAAGCAAGGAATTGCGATATTTAGATTGAAATTCTCGCTTAACACTTCCAACTATGAAAGCGCGGTATTTCCAAAGGGAAGACAGGCTGTTACTGAGCATTCACAGAGCTTAACAAATTATTTACCAAGGAGTCCGTACTTTCTTTCCAGGTCAGATGGGTCATCCCGCCTGATGTAGGGTGCTTCTGATTCTGATAAAGCGTAAGCCAGGACTGTACCGCCTGTGCATACTCAAATGCATTATCTGCTTTGTAGTAAAAGGCATGATCGCCAGCCACTTCTCTAAAAACGGGAATATCACGTGCAATGATGGGAATGTTCTTGCTGGCCGCTTCAATGAGTGGAAGACCAAACCCTTCCCCAAAAGAGCCAGCAATTAAACAGGTGCTGGCATGGTAGAGCTTTTCCAGGTACTCATCACTAATGCTTTCAAGCCAAAATAGACGCTGATTCAGTTCCGGATGGGATTGAATTTTTTGAATTAATTCTTCTACCAGCCATCCCTGCTTACCGATGAAGACTAGATTGACGTCAACGCCTTGCGACCAAAGTACTTCAAATGCTTCTAATGTTTGCGCATAGCCTTTGCGGGGTTCAATCGTGCCAATTAATACAAAGCTTGTTTTAGCTGAGATATGTTCTAGTGTTTCTGTCGCATTTTCTGGTAATCCAGTGCTTGGAGCGGAGTTAGCAATATCAGCCCCAAGGTGAAACCATGAGACCAAGAAATTTGATGGAAGGTTCGGGATATTATCTTTTGCCCACTCCACATAGGTATCTGCAACAGCCTTGGATATGCAGAAGATGCCGTCATATTTACTAATTTCTTGAATCCACTTGGAGTGAACTTCATCAGTGCCATCAGGGAATGCCCATGGTAAAGCGATCGGCAGCAAATCATAGACAACAAAATAGACTTTGAGGCCATTCAAGTATTGCGCTGCTAGATATTGCTTTTGTGCTTGCACAACATCAGCCTGTAAATCTAAGCCTAGGAAAACATCGCCTGGCTGGGTAGTGATAGGCTCTTCAAGAACATCATCCTCAGGTAGACCCAGGTAACGAGCCTTCAGTCGATTGGCGTAGCGATAACCTAGATGAAAATTATTGGCGTAAATTGGCTGAACGCTATAGCCAGCAGGAGGATTGAGTAGGAGCTCGCTCAATAGTGAACGAACAACGCGTTGGATGCCTGTTTTGGCATCACGCTTGTTGAGCTCGGATACGTCTATTAGAAGCTGCTTCTCTTTTTTGGGTGCGGGGAAATTTTGCGCTAAGCAAGCTGATAATGAAACCATCTGCTCTTCGCTTGGGATGAATGGCAGATTGATAATCTTTTTGGTCAGAACTTCAGGCCAATGATCTGTTGCATTGGAGATGCGATTTGGCTTAGCAATCGATTCAAATGCCTTGATAGCACGTTGAGCACAAAAATCCCAGGAGAATTGCTTGGCATTCTCTTTGCCTAGGATTTTTAAGGAATCTAATAACTGGGGATTGGTTAAAACTTCTTGAATCTTATTAGCAATTGAATCGACGGAAAGAGGGTCAAAAAGTGCCTGAGGATTCTGAATGACCTCGGGAATGCTAGTGGCATTGGAGCCAATGACTGCAGCGCCTGATTTCATGGCTTCTAGAGCTGGAAGTCCAAAGCCTTCATGCCAAGATGGGAGGATGAATAGTTTGCAGGTGTAGTACAAAGTCTGCAATTCATCATCAGTAATATAGTCAGCAAAGATAATATCTTCAATACTTAAACCATTTTTACCGATTGCCTTAGTGAGTTCAGGCATTTCGCTACTATCAATCCTGCCAGCTAGAACTAATTGATGTTGATTCCTCAGTGACGGATCAAGCTTTGCATAGGCCTGGAGAAGACGCTTTAGGTTTTTTCTAGGATCAGCCCCGCCGGTATAAAGAATAAAGGGCTTTGAAATTCCCAGTTTTTGATTCAAGGCCGCTATATTAGTCTGTGGGGAGTGGTCTTGAAAGAATGGGTCCACAGCGGATGAAATATTCACAATCGAGTCTTCTTCAAATCCCAAGTGGTCTGCACCTTCTTGTCGAGAAAATTCGGATATTGCTAATAAGCAATTTGCCTTTTTTAAATCATTCAACTTACGAAGATAGTAGTTGGCATAGTTTTTGTTCGGCTCGAGATATTCCTTTGGATTGAGGAAAGGAATTAAGTCGTAAAAGGAGATGCTAATCGGGTAGTTATAATCAACTCGCCCAATGCTTGTAATGGCATTATCTCCATAGCCTTCAAACATACTGCTGATATGAAGCACATCAGGATTTAAGTTGGCAATAAAGGCTTCGCGAATGAGTTCTGCTGACTCCCTGAGGTTCTGAGTTCCAGGGTTACATTCTTTCGTTGGGCCAGGAGCATACCAAATGTGAATATTTTCTGATGGAAGGATTCCAGAAAAAGCCTCCCTGATGGGTTTAATCGTTTCTCGAAATAATCCATTTAGTACTAAGAGGACTTCATGATCCCCTGCATTTTGGGCAATGGCTTTTGCTAGCGAAAGAGAGTAGCGACCAATTCCTCGAAAACGGCTTGAGCTTTGAGCCCCCTGTAGATCAATAACGATACGCATGCTTATTTCTCTTTGCTGCCGGATGATGCTTGTGCTAGAAATTGCTGATAAATCAGTTTTGCTTGGGAAGTGAGATCAGCAGAAGTAATATCAACAATTACGGGGCCAATCATTTGATCTGAGTATTCTTCATTTAACTTTAAAATACTTTTGTAGTAAAACTTTTTAATTTTTTTATGAAGTCCTGATTTGTGGAGATGGTACAAAATCTTCCCATGTAATCGTGGGTGACGATTCAGGAAGTTAAAGACAAGCCTATATAGCTTCAGAATGCTGGTTTTGATGAGGCTTTTGAGCTTATTTTTCATGCAATTGTGTTGGTCTTCAGTATCCCGAGATTATATTGCCTCATGGACTTGGGGGCCTGATTTAGGCTGTGCTTGCTGAACGTAGGATGCCTAGGGCACCAAACTCAAAAATAGATACTCAAAGAAGATGATTAGGTGCACTACACCTTGTACGAGGGTCGTTCTTCCAATAGCCAATGTAAGGGCGCCAATAAAGAAGGATAGATACATCAAGACCATGTTGAGAGAGCTGATGCCCAGACTTAATTGCAGGTCAAAAATGATAGCAATAGCAGCAACAGTCGGAATGGTTAAGCCAATACTCGCTAGAGCTGAGCCCAGTGCAAGATTGAGACTGCTTTGAAGTCGATTGGCGCGTGAGGCGCGCACGGCAGCAAAACTTTCCGGCAATAGAACGAGCAGCGCAATGGCAATACCGACTACTGTCTTAGGAGCGCCAATGGCTTTAACGCCAGCCTCAATGGCGGGGCTGAGTGCTTTCGCTAGGCCAACTACGGTAACCAAAGAAACCAACAGAAGACCAGCGCTGATCAGCGTTTTCGTATTGCTGGGTTTAGGGGCATGTACGCTGCTATCGGTCTTCTGCGCTTTGGATTTTGGAAGGTAGTAATCGCGGTGGGTTACTGTCTGAAAAAATAAAAATGCAGCGTAGAGTACAAAAGAGGCAATGCCAGCAAAAGCCAATTGGCTCTTAGTAAAGTCTGGTCCAGGAGTGCTCACTGTAAACATCGGCATTACCAAAATAAACGTGGCTAATGCAGTGAGTACTGCAAGTGCAGAGTTGGTTCCCTCGTTGCGGAAAGAGAGCTCGTGATGTTTGAGGCCGCCGACAAAAATACAAAGCCCAATAACGCCATTCATGATGATCATGACGGTTGCAAAGATGGCATCACGAGCAATAAATTCTGAACCCGCATTACCAGTAAGCATCATCGATACGATTAAAGCCACCTCGATGACAGTGACACTCAGTGCAAGCACTAAAGTTCCAAAAGGCTCACCAACTTTATGGGCAATGACTTCAGCATGATGAACCGCTAAGAGGACGGCCCCAATCAATGCGGCACCCAGCAAAAAAATAACCCAAGTTTGATTTAGTAAAGTTGTCATAGCAGCTGGTTGGGGCAAGGATAGTCAATAAGGGGTAAGCTTATAGCATTTACAAGTCAATCTGAAAAAGCTATGAAAGCAATCATTCTCTTTGGGCACGGGGCGCGGGATGCGCGTTGGCGAGAGCCCTTTGATCGCTTGGCAACACTATGGCAGGAGCAACATCCAGGTACACCAGTAGAGCTCGCCTTTTTGGAGATGATGCAGCCCTCACTAGAAGATGCGGTGAAGTCTCTTTGTGAAAAGGGCACAAGTCAAATAACAGTAGTGCCTGTCTTTTTTGGGCAAGGTGGTCACTTACGCAATGACTTTCCAGCACTACTTGAGGCATGCCAAAAGCAATACCCCAATCTCAAACTAAGCGCTACGCCTGCTGTGGGCGAAGACTTGGCTGTCTTGCAAGCCATTGTGGATTTCGGAGCCAGAGCCCTCTAAATTTTTTGCGCTTTGCTTCAGCGCTTCGCCAATCATGATGAGTGCGGGCGAGCTTGTATCAAACCATGAATCGGCTTTACCTGCGGCCAACT
Source organism: Polynucleobacter sp. 15G-AUS-farblos (assembly GCF_018882445.1). Taxonomy (GTDB): domain Bacteria; phylum Pseudomonadota; class Gammaproteobacteria; order Burkholderiales; family Burkholderiaceae; genus Polynucleobacter. The sequence continues at coordinate 68,450 of NZ_JACVOM010000005.1, forward strand.
CTGAGAGAGTGCTAGACCACTGACGCTCACGCGCTGTGCTGACTGCTTCTAATATTTGCACAGGAGTATCGAGTCCGTGATTAGGGCTTTTCTCAATGAGCTGCTGCGCAATGCGTGCCGCGTCTTTGCGACCCATGTAATACACCAAAGTGTCGGCACTTGGATTAGCAAGGGGCTCACCCAATCCAGGATTATCAGTGGCTTGGGCCAGTGTCACAAAGGCAACGCTACGAGAGATGCCGCGCAAGGTGAGTGATTGACCAATACTGGCTGCACCAGCTAGAGCAGCGGTGATGCCTGGGACTACTTCAACAGCTATGCCAGCATCCTTTAGCGTGCTGAGCTCCTCATCGGCACGACCAAATAGCATGGGGTCGCCACCCTTAAGACGTACAACTGTTTGATATTTATGCGCCGCATCAACTAGACGCTTATTAATGAAGTGCTGCGCAGAAGATAACTTACCGCAACGCTTACCGACTAGTACTAAAGTCGCTTGTGGGCATAGCGCTAACATTTCCGGCTCGACTAAAGCATCATGAAAAACAATATCCGCTTCTGCGAGTAATTTCGCACCTCGAACGGTAATGAGGTCAGCGGCACCAGGTCCAGCACCTACTAGATACACTTTGCCGAGAGAGTTCGCGGTATTCATCTTAAGAATTCAGTAGTGAGCGCTCTAATTGTGAGCGTTTATTGCGCCAACTATTTTGGGTGGTGACAGTAAACAAATTAAATTGATTTAAACCAACATCAATACTTTGATCTGGACGTAATTCAAAGCTATCAAAGCCCACACGTGCGCCTTGAAGTAATTGATCAATCAGGACATCACCAATTGCCCGAATCTCGCCTTGCCAGCCTAAACGGTCGCGCAATAAGGCGGCGGTACTAAAGCTTCGACCATCTCTAAAGATGGGGAAATGGGCTGCTACTAAAGGCCATACTTTTTTACCGGCTTCAATGACGTCAGCATGTTTCAGAATATCTTCATCAGCGGCAAACCAGACGCCGATTTCACCTTTGCTGGCACGCTCGATAATGTCGGCATTCTTGTGATGGGTAATCCACCAATGAAAAGGCACCAAGACTTTATGGGCGCCATGCTCTAGATCAGGAATGCCACCCTCGTCTAGTTCACCATTCCATACCTGCCATTCATTCTGGATGAGAGAGGGTTGGCCACCCTTAGGAAAACGAATCACTTGAGGGTTAAATTGAATATTGGCTAAAGTAGTCATGAGGCAAGAGCTCCCTCTGCATTCGGCTTATGCACCTTTGCTTTTGCATTGAGATATGCTGCCTCTTTAAATGGCGCAACTCCAAGACGACGATAAGTTTCGATGAATGATTCTTCACCGTCACGTTGCCCAACATAGGTATTGATAATGCTGGTCATGACATCCGGAATCTCATTGGCATAAAAAGACGGGCCAATGACTTTGCCAATAGCAGCATCATTGCCTTGTTCGCCGCCTAAGGTAATTTGATACCACTCTTCACCATCTTTATCAACGCCAAGTACCCCAATATTGCCAACGTGATGATGGCCACAAGAGTTAATGCAACCAGAGATATTGAGACTGATATCACCCAGGTCATACAAATAATCGAGGTTATCAAAACGCTCCTGAATCGCCTTTGCAATCGGTAATGACTTGGCATTAGCTAAGGAGCAGAAGTCACCACCAGGACAGGCGATGATGTCAGTTAGTAAGCCAATATTAGGCAAGGCAATTTTTTGCTTCTTAGCCTCTTGCCATAAAGCGAGGAGTTGAGTCTGTTCTACATCGGCTAGCACGAGATTTTGTTCATGCGTAGCACGTAGCTCACCAAAGCTAAATTGATCAGCTAAATCAGCGATGGCATTCATCTGCGCAGTAGTGGCATCACCCGGCGCAATGCCATGATGTTTTAGAGAAAGAATCACGCTGGCATAGCCAGGTACTTGATGGGCTCTGACATTGCGCTCATGCCAGCGGGCAAATGCAGCCTTCTCAGACTCAGGCACTCCAGCGATAAGTTGCTCAGTACTGAGCGCGCCCAATGTTTTATAAGTCGGCTTGGTGAAATGCTGTGCGACGCGATCCCATTCAGCCTGAGTAAAGTTGTCATCACCATGAGCAATATGCGCCCACTCACCTTCAACTTGGCGAGCAAACTCTTGCGGGCCCAGAGCTTTGACTAGGATCTTGATGCGCGCCTTGTAGAGATTGTCGCGTCGGCCAAAACGGTTGTAAATGCGCAGTAGAGCAGTTAAGTAGCTCGGCAGTAATTGCCATGGCAAATCTTCTTTAATGAGCGATCCCAATATCGGTGTCCGACCCATGCCGCCACCAGCATAGATGTTGGCTAATAATTGACCGGCAGCATTCTTCTTGAGTTCAATGCCTACGTCATGGCAAAGCAATACCGTACGATCTTCTTTTGCGCCATTGATCGCAAATTTAAATTTGCGAGGGAGGTGAGCAAACTCAGGATGTAAGGTTGACCATTGACGCAGTAGTTCGCAAATCGGGCGAGGATCAACATATTCATCTGCAGCAACTCCAGCAAATGCATCGCTGGTGATATTGCGAATACAGTTTCCTGAAGTTTGAATCGCATGCATCTCTACTTTGGCTAATTCAGCCAAAATATCGGGAGTCTCTTCTAGTGTGACCCAGTTGTACTGAATATTTTGACGGGTAGTGAAGTGGCCATAGCCCCGATCATATTTTTCAGCAATCAATGCCAAAGTACGTAATTGTTTAGAGTTAAACAAGCCGTAGGGAATCGCAACCCGCAACATATATGCATGTCGCTGGTGATAAAGCCCATTTTGAAGACGCAGTGGACGAAACTCTTCTTCCGCCAGGGTGCCATTTAAGCGTCTAGAGACCTGATCTCGATACTGGGCAACCCGTTCATCTACAAGGGTTTGGTCGATGGCGTCATATTTATACATAAGAGCGCCATTGTCATATTGATCAGATATTTCTCAAACGAATTAAAAGTCCTTTCTATATATGAATATGGGTATATAGGAATATTCCCCAAGGCCAAAGCTTGAAAACTCTGTTTCAATGCATCTAAGGATGTATTTCCTCAATAAGAACCATAAAACCACGGAGATAGGATGAAAAAACTACAGGTTGCCAGCCTCATTGCAGGATTACTGGCCAGTGCCGCCATTTTTGCGGCTGATGCCCCTAAAACCCCATTGCCCATGAATGCAGGTCAGGGATTTTCTCAGGAAGGTCTCAAGCGAATTGATGCCTTCTTTGCAAATGAGATTGCGAACAATCGGATGCCAGGCGCAGTATTGGCCGTTGCTAAAAATGGCAAGCTCAGTATTTATAAGTCATACGGTTATTTGGATAAAGCTAATAACAAGCCAATGACGAACGATGCTATTTTTAACTTGGCATCGATGACTAAAGTAATGGCCTCCGTTAGCGCCTTAACTATTTATGAAGAAGGCAAGATGCCTCTGAATGCGCCTATCTCAAATTGGTTACCTGAATTTAAAGAGATGAAGGTAGGACAAGTAGATGCCGAAGGAAAGCTGAACTTAGTTCCCGCAAAAAATCCCATCACCATTCAGGATCTGATGCGTCATACGAATGGCTTAACCTATGGAGGTAGGGGTGCTACACCAGTTCATAAAATGTACCCATCAGGTTCTGCGGTTGCTGCGATTCAATATACCCCTCAAGAGTTTATCGATAAGCTAGCTAGTGCACCCTTACTGTACGAACCTGGAACTGTCTGGGATTATGGGTTTGGCTTAGATGTCTTGGGCATTATTCAAGAGAAAATTGTTGGACAGCCCTTAGGCACGGTAATGCAAGATCGTATTTGGAAGAAAGTGGGTATGCCTGATACCACATTTGATCTGGCGGAAAAAAATCGTCCTCGCTTGGCACAGCCGCTTCCAATCGATCCTATTTCTGGTAAGCCACAAAAAGTCGATATTCTGACTAAAAAAGTGAAATTTGACTGCGGTGGTTCATGCGCTTACTCAACTGCTGGAGACTACATTCGCTTTGGTCAGATGTTGCTCAATGGTGGAAGTCTAGAAGGCAAAAGAGTACTTGGCCCACAGACAGTTGCTTTCATGACATCGAATCATTTGAATAAGGATATTCGCAATAATGTGGCAAACACTGAACCTGCTCGTATCGGATATGGCTTTGGATTGGGAGTTGCAGTGCGCATGGAGCGCGGACTTGCAGCAAACAATGGCAACGTTGGCGACTATTCCTGGAATGGCGCTTACGGTACTGTTTTCTGGGCTGATCCAAAAGAGCAGATGGTCGTTGTCATGATGGGTGTTGCGCCTGGAGATATTCGCAAAATCCACCGCGAGCAATTGAACTCCGTAATTTATGGAGCGCTTGAGAAGTAAATTCTTGAAGCTTGCACTAGAAAAGAAAAGCCCCGATGATTCGGGGCTTTTTTATTTATAGCCATTAAAGGCTATGGAGTTAAATATTCTATTTGACAGAATCTTTAATACGGAATATAATGTCGCATGATTCATTCATTCGCATGCAAAGAAACTGAAGACTTATTTAATTGCAAAGTCGCTCGTAAATTTAAAAATTTTGAACGAATTGCCCGACGCAAATTATTGCAAATGCATGCTGCTACTAATTTGCTGGATTTACGAGTTCCACCTGGCAATATGTTGGAGAGTTTGCAGGGAGGGCGTAAGGGCCAACACAGTATTCGTATTAATGGCCAATGGAGAATATGCTTTATTTGGAAAGAGGATGGCGCACACAAAGTAGAAATTGTGGATTACCACTAAGGAAATATGATGACGAAACTACTAGATGAAATTCACCCTGGCGAGATATTGCTTGAAGACTTCATGAAGCCTATGGGTATTACTGCTCGTCAATTGGCTGCCGATATTGACGTATCACCAAGTCGAATCAGTGAAATTGTGCACGGATCTCGACCGATTACTGCGGATACAGCTCTACGTCTCGGTATATTTTTCACCATGGACCCACGGTTTTGGATGAATCTTCAATCTGAGTACGACATGAGAATGGCAAAGCGAACGCTTCAAAGAGTAATAGAGCCGAGGATTAGAGTCTTTAAGATCGCTGCTTAAAGTCTAAATTCTCGATAGTGCCGATACAGATTGGCGATGGAAGCAAATCCCAAGACAACAATGAGTACTGAAAAAAGGTATTCAGCACTTAGGTAGGTAAAGACTCCGAAGTGAATCAGTATCACTGCGGCAATAAAGGCCCCAATTGAGCCAAAGGCTACTAACTTAAAGTTGGGAATAAAAGCGCCCAAGGTGATGGCGGCAAAAATGAGATACAACTCAGAGACCAATTGATCTGCAGTTACAAAAATACGATTAGTTTGTTCTGGATCAATTAATTTACCCACCACGGCAAGGATCAAGATGGTTCCCAAGATAGCAAAGTTCAACTTTGCTTTGCTTAGAATGAGTTTGAGTTGATCGTTCATGATGCTTAAGAAGCACTACCGTTAAATACTAGGCTCATGCCTATCCAAAGGATGATGAAGGCAATCAATATGGTGGAACCAATCTTCTTGAGGAAGTACTCAAGAGTGTCCATATAGGCTTCATCCCCTTTGCCAAAATAGTGATCAAAACGCTTCCAATAGAGGCGCCCAACCACTAGAGGAAGAAGCATGGCAACAATGCCCAAAATGATTGTCAAAGTATTGCTCATATTGATGGATATTCTTTCATGCAAATCATGGCTAAGTCAGATACTTAATTTAGTACCGGAAAGTCGTACAGGATACATGGGTTATCGACCAGGATCGATTTTCGTAGATTTGGGTCTCTAACCCATTCCCCAAAGAGGTCGCAGAGATCGGCATCATGCGGCATTTGCCTTTTAACCATAACGTGGGGCCAGTCGCTCCCCCAAATTAACTGCCTAGGGTTAGCTTGTATCACCGCATCATTGAATATGCGCATCTCTTGATAAGGCAGATTGCTGTCGCAAATCCGATAGGGCCCTGTCATTTTGACCCATGCCTTACCTTGCCGCATGAGTTCAAGCATACCCTGGAAGCCGGGCTCACTTACACCGTGCTTTGCATGAGAATAACCAAAGTGACCAAACACGACATCAACTGGAAAGTTCTCAAATACGGTTACTAAATCTGGATATTCATTTACGTGCATCAGTAGCTCAAGGTGCCAGCCAAAAGATGCAATTCTGTTTGCAAGCTTAGTGAGATATTGAATGGGTAGTCCAGCACTTTTATCAGCAACATCCACAATATTGCATCGCAATCCTCGCACGCCTGCTAAGTGAAGTTGTTCCAACTCCGCGTCGCTTGCATTATCAGCAATGACAGCAACCCCATGAAATTTTTCAGGATGGCTTTTGAGGGCAGCCACCATAGCGCGGTTGTCGCTGCCATACACGCTCGGCTGTACTAGGACTGCTCGATCTACGCCTAATGAATGCAGTAGACGCGTGTAGCTTTCTAAAGTGGCATCTGGCGGTGTGTAGATACGCTCTTGTGCGTAGGGAAATTGATCAGCTGGACCGCAAACGTGTGCATGGCAATCAACAGCACCCTTCGGAAATTGAATCTGTGGTGATCGAATTTCCGAATCGGGTGCTTGGCAGAGTGGTGCAGTATTGCTATTGAGGCTCAATTGCAGCTTCTTTGGCAATCTTCTGATACTTCGCTATTTCTTCGCGAACAAACTTGCTAAATTCTGCAGGGCTCATCGGTGTTGCTTTGATTCCTTTAGTTTCATAAGCCGTTTTTACGTCGGGCTCTTGCATGGATTTATTAATACTTTGATTAATCTTGTTCACGATTGCAGGGGGTGTACCTGCAGGTGCCCATACGCCAAACCACAAGCCAATCTCAAAGTTTGGGTAGCCTTGTTCAGCAATGGTGGGAATATCTGGTACAGCGGCATTGCGAGTTTTACTGGTAATACCCAGGGCACGGACTTTGCCACCTTTGAGTTGTGCGCTAGCCGTATCCAGTGGGGCCATATAAAACGCAGTGCGTCCAGCCATTGTGTCCTGGATAGCCTCAGGGGATCCCTTATACGGAACGTGAATGAGTTTCACACCCATCAACTGATTGAAATACTCTGCAGCAAGGTGGGTTGAACTACCTACGCCGGCTGAAGCAAAGGTAATTTCTCCAGGCTTGGATTTAGCAGCTATCACTAAATCCCGAATACTTTGATAAGGGCCATCCGCAGCAGTGATCATGACATAAGGTGTTTGCCCAAGAATGGCAACATCAATCAAACTTTTCAATGGATCGTAAGGCAGCTTTTTATAAATGGCTGGATTAGCAGCGTAGGATGCTGATTGCACCAATAAGGTGTAACCATCTGGCTCGGAGTTCACGACAACGCCTGTGCCAATGAGACCACCTGCTCCGGGACGATTTTCAATAATGACGGATTGCTTCCAGGTTTCGGAGAGACTTTTCGCTACTACACGTCCTGCTATGTCTGCTCCCGATCCAGTGGTCAATGGAACGACCATTTTGACTGTGCGATCAGGATAGCTCTGTGCTTTACTTTGGGCTTGGCTAATGCTGGTGGTGACGGCAAGCCCAAGACCGAGGGTTAGGCTGAGGAAGCTAAGGGCAAACTGCCCTGGGCGTTTATTTGTATGCATCTTGTCTCCTTCAATATTTTTTATAGTTTCATTGGATAATCTACCATGCTCTCAAGATTACATAAATAACAATATCTAAAAATACAGAGAAAGCGGAGACAAATGACTCAGAAGCCAGAACACCAGACAATTCAGCTCAACGGACTAGAGCTAGCCTATCGATTTGATGGCCCCGAAGATGGCCATGTTGTTTTGATGGCCAATAGCTTAATGTCAAACTATTCGATGTGGGACTGGAATGTGCCTGCCTTGGCAGATCGCTATCGTGTATTACGTTACGACAAACGAGGGCATGGTGGTAGTCAAACTACTCCGGGGCCATATTCCATTTCTCAATTAGCGGATGATGCAGTGGCGCTGATGGATGCCCTAAAGATTGATAAAGTCCATTTCATTGGCCTATCGATGGGCGGCATGATTGGTCAGCAAATGGGTGCTCGTTATCCTGAGCGCGTCTACTCCTTGTCATTGTGTGACACCGCCAGTGAGATGCCTCCAAGAAGTTTATGGGAAGATCGATTTGCAACTGCTCGCAAGGACGGTATTCCTGGCTTAGTAGACGGAACCATTCAGCGTTGGTTTACGGCACCCTTTATTGAGCGCGCCCCACAAGATATTGAAAAAGTTCGCCAAATGATTTTGGGAACTGGGGTTGAGGGTTATATTGGCTGCGCAAGTGCAGTGAGAGATATGGCGCAAACCACCATGCTCTTAAAGATTAAGGCGCCCACATTGATTTTGACTGGACGCCAAGATCCAGCCTGTACAGTAGAGCAAGCAATCGTTCTGAATCGGATGATTGACGGATCAAAGCTAGTGTTAATTGAAGACGCCGCTCACTTGTCTAATATTGAACAGCCTGCCGTCTTTAATCAGACGATTCGGGAATTTATTGATTCGGTAGATAACACCCTATAAGTAATTGCAGTATTTTTTTGAAGTACCCCAACAGGAGAATTAAATGGCTGACCCAACTATTGATCAAGTAAAGCAGATGCGTGCCGCAGTTCTAGGTGCTGCCGCAAAAGTACCAGGTGCTTTAATTGGTTTAGGAATTTTATTTATCGTGCTCGGTATGATTGGGGTTGCAGGCCAGACACTATTCTCCTTTGTCTCTATCAATGTGCTTGGCGCCTTTTTAATTCTTGGTGGTGTGCTCCAAGGTGCGCATGCAATGCAGTCGCATGGCTGGAAGAGTGTTGGTATTCAAATCATCCTCTCTGTTTTATACATTGCAGCTGGCTTTTATACTTGGGCCTTTCCCATTCCAGCGCTTGAAGTAATTACTCTGTGGCTTGCAGCAATCTTTTTTGTCACTGGCTTTCTGCGTTTGGTTTCCGCTTTCCAGCACCGTGTTTTTGCTGAATGGTTTTGGTTGGTGCTCTCATCAGCGATTTCTATCTTGATGGGTGTTCTGATTATGAATAGCTTCCCATCCTCAAGCTTGTGGTTGCCCGGCCTTTTGATTGCTATTGAGCTGTTATTGCAGGGCTGGTCGCTGCTCTTCTTGGGCTTTGCTGCTCGCTCACTCACCAAATAAACACCACTCATTAATAGACTTCAAGAGCAACAGCCATGGCAATGAAAAAAACAGATCTTTTTAAAAACAAAGGATTGGCTGTTGCTAGTCGCATGAAAAATGCGGCCAAAGCACCGAAACCCGGTAGCGCTGAAGATAAAGTCTTAAGTAAAAAGGAGTTGGCGCAAGCGAATCCCTTGCTGGCTTCCTTGATGGGAAAAGCCAAGCCGAAATCTAAATAGATTCAAGAGTATTTCAATATCATGAGTCAGCGCTTTCATTTGGGTCTAAAAGTTTGTGTATTTGCCATTACTTCTCAAGCACTCTTCTCCTCGGCACAGATTGCGCCACCTGCAAACTACGATCAGAAGTTAAGTGACGTCATCGTAAACGCAACGCGTTCTGATACTCCGCTGGATCAAATACCGCTGAACACTACTATCCTTACCAAGGAAGTATTAGAGTCATCACCTGATCAAACGATTGATCAGGTTTTGAAAAATGTGCCTGGTGTTTTTCTCAATGATGTTCCCTACTATCAAAAAGATCCAACGGGACAGAGTATTAACGTGCGCGGTCTAGGTTATGGGCGAACTCTCGTTCTGATTGATGGCTTGCCTGCAAACGATGCCTTCTACGGTACTGTGCAGTGGAACCAAATGCCTTTGTCATCGATTGAGTCGGTTGAGTTTGTTCGCGGAGGGGTCTCAAGTCTGTGGGGTAACTATGGCATGGGCGGTGTGATCAACGTCAATACCAGAACTCCCAAAAATAGCTCTCAAGACGTCACTGCGAGTTATGGTTCATTTGGTACTGGCAATGTATCCGCCTCTAAAGATTTGATCGTCTCTGATGCCATGCAAATGCGGTTTTCGGCAGATTACTTCTCGAGCGAAGGATTCCAGAACTACGCCACTATTTCTCCTGGATCACCTAGCAATATTAAAAATGGTATGGGGACTGATACGGTAAAGAACACCAATGTCCGTTTGCAAAATTACTTTAAAGCTACTCCCGATACCAATGGATTCTTTCGGATGGGCTATAGCACGATGGCTGATCTCAGTAATAACTATGCCATTGCGCCGAACTTGATTCAGACTGCAGATGTAGCTGGTGGCACTACGACGCAGCTTGATGTGGATAAAAAGACGCAAGTGAATGTCTATTACCAGTCCACCAACTTTTATAAGCAGACGGCAAATAATTTAAGCACTGCACCCAATAAGCCATACATCAACGCTAACTACACTGATCCCTATACAACCTTAGGCGCTTCTGCACAGTACACGCATGACCTGAAAGCGGCTGGCATCGATCAATATATATTGGGATTAGATGCCAGAAATATTTCCGCATCCAATCAAACCAATAATTTGGCTCCGTCTAGTGCTGTGACTTCAGTCAACTATGCACAAGGACAGCAAAACTTTTACGGCTTGCTTGGGCAGCTCAAATCAAAATCGAATGCGCTTCCTGTGGAAGCAACCTTGGGCGCCAGGGTAGATGTTTGGAATAGTCAAACGCCTACTTACTACAACCAAAACACGGGTAGTGCGGCTACCTATCAAGCTATTCCTAATAAAAGTAAGACGCAACTCAGCCCCTCTCTCGGCCTTTTATACAAGGCGAATAGAGACTGGGATCTGCGTGGTGCTGCTTATCAGGCCTTTCATGCCCCCAGTATGAATAACACCTTGAGAAGTTATGGGTCTGCTGTGGGGGGTTGGTATTTAGCTAACCCAAACCTAACGCCTGAAACTATGACGGGTTACGAGGTGGGTACTGACTATCGCTGGCGTGGCGGCTTTGCGCAATTTACCGCATTTAATAACTATATTAATAACGCGATTACGAGCTACAAGATTACGAGTGCAAATGCAGCCTTTGCGAATAGCCTGTGTAGCGCTTCAGGAATTACTGGTTGTGTACCTAACGTTGGTGGTAGTGGATTTACAAACGTCAACTATTACACCAACCAACAGAACCTCTTAAGCCGTGGTATTGAAATTCAATATCATCATGATGTGAATTCTCGCTGGGCTCTTGATGGTGGTTATAGCTATACCCGAACTGTTTTGACCTGGAGCGCCACCAGTGACCCTACCAACACCCAAGTTGGTGGCGTACCCAAAAATATGGCAACCGCCGGTGTGACCTATTACCCTGTGCCTCAAGCCAGCATCACTACCAACGTGCGTTATGTCGGCAATTCCTGGATGTCTACAGGTTCATTGCCCGTGCCAGCTTATGCAGTCGTTGGCTTAAAGGCCAACTATCAAATTAATTCTCAAGCCTCTGTATATGCTTCGATTGTGAACTTATTGAATCGTCAATATGTGACTTTTAATATTGCTTCGCAGGCAACAGCGTATCAAGCAGGCATGCCCCAAGCAATTACCGTTGGCGCGCGGATTAATTTCTAAAATTCTTGGTGTAATGAAACTCACACCCTCGCAAACACCATCACAGCCCCAATCTCTTTTCTTAATTGATTTATTGAAGGTGGTGGCGGCTCTATTAATCATTCTTCATCATCTTTCCAGTTACGGGCAAATAGCGGAGGATGCACGCGCTGTTTTGCCGGGGCTGATGACTTGGTTATTTGAGTATGGTCGTTATGCCGTACAAATCTTTTTAGTGATGGCAGGGTACCTCGCAGCACAATCCCTTAGTCGCTTTGCAAGTAAGAGATTTAGTTCGCAAGGATTGCTTAAAGTCATCTTGAATCGATATCTGCGCCTGTTTAGTCCCTATGCTGCCGCACTGATTTTTACGGTCTTCTGCGCTTACATTGCACGACATTGGATCAACGATGAGTTTGTAGGTGAATCCGAGACATTAGGGCAATTCTTGGCCCACCTCTTTTTTATTCAAGGCATCTTAGGCTTAGATTCTATTTCTGCTGGTGCTTGGTACATCGCAATTGATTGGCAGCTCTATTCGGTTTTAGCGATCTTGCTAATTTCTTTTCCTAGCTACCAAGCAGTCATTTGGGTCATCAGCATACTGGCCGTGAGCTCGCTATTATTTTTTAATCGCTCCGGAACCTATGAGGCCTATTTCATTTATTTCATTGGCTCATACGGGCTTGGTGTCTTGGCTTATCTAGCCAAGTGTTTTGAAAACTCGAATGTCAATCGTTTAGCTAAAACAGCCTTGATTGTGATTGGATGCATTATTACCATTTCTTCTTTACAGCAGGTTTGGTTAAGAAACTTCCTAGCTTGGTTTGTCGCTATAGCTCTCATGTTCTGGGGAGATAAGCCGTATCCGATATCGCATCAGGGCAACTCTGTTTATCTGCAGGCTATTTCCTGGGGAAGCCTACGCTCCTATAGTGCATTCTTGATCCACTTTGCTTTTATCTTATTGGCTAATACTTTGTATATTGAAACCGGAATGCATACTCACGAGAGCGGTGCACTGGCATTGACTCTGATGTTGGGGGTGGTGGTTTGCAGCACGGTAGCTGCGAATTATTTATATCGATGGGTTGAAGTGCCCTCGCTGAAGCTGAAGGTCTAGAGCCCCATGTCTTTGAGGACGCGGAATATTTCTCGATAAGCCTTTGGAGGCTTATTCTGCTCTCTTTCTTTGCGCGCATTCCGAATTAAGGTACGCATATTTTGAATATCCATATCAGGATATTGCTCAATCATCTTCGTAAATGTCTCGTCATTCGCAATTAAGCGATCACGATAGCTTTCTAAAAAATGCAGCTTAGCGGTTTCAGCTTTGCTTACACCCTGAATAGCATCCAAACGTTTTTGTATGGCATCCAGTTCTTCGTCATCCAAGAAACGCATCAATTTGCCAAGATACTGTTTGTGGCGGCGAATGGCTTCGAAGCTTTTTATTTTGTTGGTCTCAGCAATAGCCGTTTTGATTGCCTCATCCAACGGAATGGTTTTTAGTGCATCACTACTGAGTGCCGCCAGAACTTCCGCCAATTTCTGACGTTCGGTCATTTGACGCTTTAGCTCGGACTTACTAGGGCCCTCATCTGGCTCAGCAAGCTTAGGCGTGCGGTTTTTCTCATTAATATGCATTGCGTCATTTTAGACGGGTATTGAAATGATTGATTCAGAACCTGGATTTCGGACTTTGGTAAATAATAGACAAATCTTGCTTTTTGACCTTAAGACATGACTTCTGCAAATACTTACGACTACATCATTATTGGAGCGGGTAGCGCTGGCTGCATGCTGGCTAAACGCCTCTCTGAAAATCCTGCCAAGCGGGTATTGCTGATTGAGGCTGGGAAAAATGACAACTACATTTGGATTCATATTCCAGTGGGTTATTTGTATTGCATAGATAACCCAAGAGCAGACTGGCGTTTTAAGACAGTGAATGAAAAGGGTCTGAATGGGCGCTCACTCTTGTATCCACGCGGTAGGGTGCTAGGCGGGTGTTCTTCAATCAACGGCATGATTTACATGCGTGGTCAGGTTGGCGATTATGAATCTTGGGTACAAGCTACAGGCGATGATGCATGGTCTTGGGAAAATGCCCTGATACGCTATAAACAGTTTGAGGATTACCACAGCAATGCAAATGAATGGCACGGCAAAGGCGGTGAGTGGACTGTATCGAAGCAGCGCTTACGCTGGCCCATCATGGATAAATTTAAAGAGGCAGCTGTAGAAGCCGGTATTCCGGCATCAGATGACTTTAATCGGGGCGATAACTTTGGCGTTGGATATTTTGATGTGAGTCAACGCGCGGGTTGGCGACTCAATACTTCAAAAGCATTTTTACGGGATGCAGCTATGCGCTCCAATCTCACTGTGATTACTGAGGCAATGGTGAGCAAACTCAAGATTGATGCAAGCAGTAAAAATTGCACCGGAGTGGAATACATCAAGGATGGCACCACTGTAGAAGCCCATTGCGCAATTGAGCAGGGTGGAGAAGTACTCTTATGTGCTGGTGCAATTGGTAGCGTGCAAATATTGGAGCGCTCAGGCGTAGGCGCAGCAGCGCATTTAGATTCATTAGGCATTCCTGTGATTCAAGACTTGCCTGGGGTTGGAGAAAATCTACAAGACCATTTGCAATTGCGCATGGTCTATAAAGTCAGTGGCATTAAAACCCTAAATACCAAAGCCAATACTTTGTGGGGCAAGATGATGATTGGTCTAGAGTATTTGTTCAAGCGCTCAGGGCCAATGTCTATGGCTCCTTCTCAGCTAGGTGCTTTTGCTTATAGCTCGCCAGAGCAAGTGAGTGCAAACGTGGAATATCACGTGCAACCTTTATCGCTAGAAAAGTTTGGTGATGACCTACATTCTTTTAATGCATTCACTGCGAGTGTGTGTAACGTAAGACCTACTTCGCGTGGTAGCGTTCATATCAACTCCACTGATCCAGAAGCGCCACCCCTCATTCATCCGAATTACTTATCCACCGATGAGGATAGAAAGGTCGCGGCTGATTCATTGCGACTCACTCGTCAGATTGTGCAAAGTCCAGCATTAAAACCTTTTGCTCCAGAGGAATATAAGCCCGGTATGCAATATCAAACTGATGAAGAATTGGTGAAAGCGGCAGGAGATATTGGTACGACGATTTTTCATCCCGTGGGTACATGCAAGATGGGGCGTGCAGATGACCCAATGGCGGTCTTAGATTCTGAATTGCGTGTGAGAGGAATTCATCATCTGCGCGTAGTCGATGCCTCAGCGATGCCGACGATTACCTCTGGTAATACTGCGGCGCCAACGATGATGATTGCTCAGCGTGTTGCAGAATTGCTCACGCGTGAATAGTGCCCCCATTCAAAATCTCTATCGGACTGATCGTCTCCCTGTAAGCCACCTGCTACTGGCCTTAGCCATTGTGGCAGTGTGGGGCACTAATTTTGTGGTGATTAAAGTCTCGCTTGAGGCTTTTCCTCCATTCTTATTTGCTGCATTGCGCTACATTTTTGCCTTATTACCGTTGGTTTTCTTTTTCGCGAAGCCAAAGGTTCCCTGGTGGAATCTCTGTGTTTATGGAGTAGCAGTTGGGGTTTGTCAGTTTGGCGTGATGTATTTCGCCATTGATGGCCGAATTTCTCCGGGCTTGGCCTCTTTGGTTATTCAAACCCAGGTATTTTTTACTATCGGCTTTGCCATGTTTTTCGCAAACGAAAGATTGAAGCTATACCAAGCGATGGCCGTTGCTATAGCCCTCATCGGTTTATTAATTATTGCGCTGCACACAGATTCCACAACAACATTCTTGGGTTTAGCGCTAGTAGTGTTTTCTGGGCTCTCTTGGGGGGTGGCTAATACTGTCAGCCGTCGTGCCGGCTCCATCAATATGTTGTCCTATGTGGTTTGGGCGAGCGCTTTTGCGATTCCACCATTGCTTCTGATCTCTTTTGTGTTCGAGGGTGGGTGGGGCGGTATGAGTCTTGCAATCGCTAGTGCGCCAATAGGGGCCTGGCTTGGTGTCCTATGGCAGGCCTGGGGCAACACCCTTTTTGGCTATGCCGCTTGGGCATGGTTGTTATCAAAGCATTCAGCCGCCTTGGTAGCTCCTGCCCCATTATTGGTACCCATCTTCGGGATAGGGGCATCTGCTTATTTTTTAAGTGAGCCCCTGCCAACATGGAAACTCTACGCAGCGGGCTTTGTAATGATCGGTTTAGTAATTAATTTATTTTGGCCTACGCTAGTCGCTAAATTCGGGCGAAATGCGGTTTAACAAAATAGCCTCTGGGCTAATGTAAAACCCTAATATCCAGCCCTTTTTTTGCCCTAGCATTAACAGTAAGATAGCAATTCGTTATCAGAAGTATCAATAAAAAAGTTTTTATTTAATTAGTTATTTTTAGTCATGGAGACTTTATGAATATTCGTCGTCACATTTTTGCAGTAGCTGCTACTGCGTTGTTTGCATCTGGTGCTTATGCTGCCGATATCAAACTTGGTTTATCTGGCCCATTTACTGGTGGTTCATCTTCAATGGGCGTGAGTATGCGTGATGGCGTGCGTTTAGCTGCCAAAGAAATCAACGCTGCCGGTGGTATCAACGGCGATAAAATCGTTTTGGTTGAGCGCGACGATGAAGCAAAAAATGAGCGTGGCGTGCAAATTGCACAAGAGTTGATCAACAACGAGAAAGTAGTTGCTACTCTTGGTTACATCAATACTGGTGTTGCATTGGCTTCACAGCGTTTTTATCAAGATGCCAAGATTCCAGTAATGAATAACGTTGCTACTGGTTCTATCTTGACTAAGCAATTCCCTAACGCACCAGAGAACTATATTTTCCGCAATGCTGCTCCTGACAATATTCAAGCACCATTGATCGCTAAAGAGGCGGTTGAGAAGCGTGGCTTGAAGAGAGTAGCGATTTTGGCTGACTCTACAAACTATGGCCAGTTGGGTCGTGAAGACTTAGAGAAGGCCCTCAAGACTTATGGCGTAACACCAGTAGCGGTTGAGAAATTCAACATTGGTGACGTTGATATGACTTCACAATTGCTCAAAGCAAAAAATGCTGGCGCAGATGTGATTTTGACTTATGCAATTGGACCAGAGTTGGCGCAAATTGCTAATGGTATGACCAAGTTGGGTTGGAAAAAACCAATGATCGGTAGCTGGACATTATCTATGGCCAGCTTTATTGATACAGCGGGTAAGAACGGTGACGGCGCAACAATGCCACAAACCTATA
This sequence comes from Polynucleobacter sp. 15G-AUS-farblos, assembly GCF_018882445.1. GTDB lineage: Bacteria > Pseudomonadota > Gammaproteobacteria > Burkholderiales > Burkholderiaceae > Polynucleobacter. The sequence goes on from NZ_JACVOM010000005.1 coordinate 85,286, forward strand.
TTCAAACTCCATCAACAACCCCTAAGCGTAAGTCCTTCCAAGAGGCTTACTTAAAAGAGTTCAAGCCAAAAAATAACAACATCGCTTCCCCAGTTTCTGCCGCTCAAGGTTACGACTCTGTATACCTCTTGGCTGCAGCGATCAAGCAAGCAAAAAGCACTGAAGGTCCAAAGATCATCGCAGCATTGCAAGATCTGAAGACCCCTGTTGATGGCGTTGTTATTACTTACAACAAACCATTCTCTGCAACTGATCACGATGCCATCAAGATGAAAGACGTAGTGATGGGTGTAGTTGAGAACGGCCGCGTTGAGTTCTTGAATGCTGAGGATGCAACAGCTAAGAAGAAGTAATCCCTTCTAGTTGGGCAGTAGGGACATTTATTCCGCACTGCAACATAAGTTAAAGTAAAGCGCCGCCCAAAAGGCGGCGTTTTGCTTACAATGTCGGATTCGTCAATAAAACAGTTTTAAGTATATTTAGGCCAACACCATGGAAATGCTTGCACAAATCCTTTCGAGCGGTATAGCGGTGGGGATGATCTACGCGGTCATCGCTTTCGGCTTCCAGCTCACTTTTGCCACATCAGGCACCTTGAACTTCGGTCAGGGTGAGGCTTTGATGTTAGGCGCTCTTGTAGGTCTCACTTGTGTGGACGCCTTTGGCATGAACTACTGGCTCATGATTCCAGTCGTTTGTCTATTCGGCATGATCCAGGGTAGCTTTGTAGAGTTGATTGGTGTGCGCCCCGCAATCAAAATTAAATCTGAGTTTGGTTGGATTATGTCCACGATTGCGCTCGGTATTATTTTCAAGAACGTTGCTGAAAATATTTGGGGTCGCGATGCATTGCCATTCCCATCACCATTGCCAATGGAGCCAATGAGCTTCTTAGGTGCCAACATTTTGCCAATGGAAATCTTGGTTGTTTTTGGTGCTTTAGCCATGATGTTGTTGGTTGAGTTCTTCAATCGCAAAACTATTTACGGTAAAGCGGTAGTTGCTACTGCAAACGACCGCGATGCGGCTGGCCTCATGGGCATCAACACCAGCATGGTGATTACCTTCTCCTATGCTCTCTCCTCTTTGACTGCAGCCTTTGCTGGTGTATTGATTGCGCCTTTAACTTTGACTGGCGCAACCATGGGTGGCGCTCTCGGTTTAAAAGCATTCGCTGTCGCGATTATTGGCGGCTTGTCTAGCGGAATGGGAATTATTGTGGGTGGCTTGATTCTCGGAATTGTGGAAACGGCAACTGGTTTTTATATTTCTACTGGCTATAAAGATGTGCCAGGTTTGATCTTGCTCTTATTGGTGCTTGCATTCAAACCATCTGGTCTCTTCGGCAAATCTGCAATTAAGAAAGTTTAATGATGAAATTGAAGTCTCTATTACCTCTATTAATTGCAATTGCGGCACTCTTTGCGCTGCCGTTATTTGTTCACAACCCGTATTACATTCACTTAGTTGAAACTATCCTCATCTATACCATCTTGTTATATGGATTGGATATCGTGGTGGGTTATGTAGGTCAGGTTTCCTTAGGTCACGCAGCTTTATTTGGTATCGGTTCGTACACCGCTGGTGTTTTATATTTCCACTTCGGTTGGACAATTTGGGGAACACTACCCGCATCTATTGTGGTGACCTCCATCTTCGGCGGCATCTTGGCTTTACCAGCTTTGAAGGTCATCGGGCCATACCTAGCGATGGTGACCTTAGCCTTTGGAACGATTGCCCAGATCTTGATCAACGAGATGACTTGGTTGACTGAAGGTCCTTTGGGAATCAAGATTCCTAAGCCTGACTTAATGGGTGTACCAATGACCAAGGCAGAGTACTTCTGGATGGTTGGCATTATCTTGATTCTCTCTATGATCGTCGTCGATCGTTTTGTGAAGTCACAAGTGGGCCGTGCATTTGAGGCATTGCGTGATAGCCCAATTGCTTGCGACTGTATGGGTGTATCCGTATACCGCTTCAAGGTAATCGCATTTGTGATTAGTGCAGCCTTTGCTGGTTTGGCAGGTTGCTTATACGCTTACTCTGAGCAATACATTTCACCAAATACCTATAACAATGAGCTAGCAGTTTTGTTCTTGTTGGGCATCATCATGGGTGGACGTAAGTCTCGCCTTGGTGCTTTGATTGGTGCTGCGATTATTGTGCTACTGCCAAAGCTCTTGGACGATATCAATTTGTTCCGTATCGTTGCCTCAACCATTGCCATCATTGTGGTGGTAGGTGCTGGATTGGCTTTGTCTAAAAAGGTCACTACCCCAAGAAGAGTCGCAATTCCGATTGCTGGTGTTGTAGGTTTGGCAGCATTCTCATTCTGGCTCAATACCATCTCTGATTGGCGTTTGAGTATCTTCGGCTTCATGATTTTGCTGGTGGTGTATTACTTGCAAAACGGTATTGTTGGTTTTGCAAAGAGCTTCTACCAATCGATTGTTGGCAAAGCAAAAACCACTCGTGGTGAGCAGGCTGAAGAGGTGGATGATTCCATCAGCTTCATTAGCGCGGTTGGTAAGCAGAATGCTGGCGCAGAACTTCTGAAGGTAGACTCATTATTAATGCAGTTCGGCGGTTTGAAGGCTTTGAATAATGTCGACCTCAGCGTTAAGCGTGGCACGATTCATGGCTTAATTGGTCCTAACGGCTCCGGTAAGAGCACCATGATGAACGTACTGACAGGTATTTACATACCTACAGCTGGTAGCGTGCTCTATGCTGGCGAAAGCGTTGTCGGTAAGACTTCTTCTGATATTGCTTTATCAGGTATCGCCCGTACATTCCAAAACGTTCAGCTTTTTGGTGAAATGACTGCGATCCAAAATATTTTGGTTGGCTTGCATCACACCTTTAAGTCAAACATGGCTGAGATTGCATTAAATCTTCCACGCTACAAGAAGGAAGAAGCTGAAGCCCATGCTCGTGCGATGGCGCTCCTGAAGTTCGTTGGTTTAGATGACTTAGCTAACGAAGAGGCGCGTAACTTGCCTTACGGTAAGCAACGTTTACTTGAAATTGCTCGTGCCTTGGCGCTTGATCCAGAATTGCTCTTATTAGACGAGCCAGCAGCTGGATTGACTGCACCAGACATTAAAGAGCTCTTGCGCATCATTCGTAAGATCCGCGATAGCGGCATTACCTTCATCTTGATTGAACATCATATGGACGTGGTCATGTCAGTTTGCGATACCGTATCAGTCCTCGACTTCGGTCAAAAGATTGCAGAAGGTAAGCCCGCTGAAGTTCAGGCAGACGAGAAGGTGATTCATGCCTACTTGGGTACTTAATCACTAGAACTATATTGAATCGGTAAATACCATGTTATCTATTAAGAATCTTGAAGCAGGCTACGGCAAAGTTAAAGTCCTCCATGGCATCAATATTGATGTTCCTAAGGGACAAGTCATTACCTTGATTGGCTCAAACGGTGCTGGCAAAACCACTACCATGCGCGCCATTACGGGCATGATTAAACCAACGGGTGGTGAAGTCACTTTGGGCGGTGAAAAAATTGATGGTTACGACTCGCATAAGATTGCCCGCCTTGGTTTGGCGCACAGTCCTGAAGGTCGTCGCGTGTTCACAACCATGTCAGTGACCGACAATTTATTGCTGGGCGCATTTCCACGCTTTACAGGTAGCCGTCCAAAGGGCGACATTAACCATGATTTAGAAAAATCTTTGGAAATGTTCCCACGCTTAAAGGAGCGTCGCAATCAATTAGCAGGAACGCTGTCTGGTGGTGAGCAGCAAATGTTGGCAATGGCGCGTGCTGTGATGCTTAACCCAGAAATCATTCTCTTGGATGAGCCTTCAATGGGTCTTGCGCCAATCTTGGTTGAAGAAGTCTTTAAGATCATCTCTAACCTCAAATCTCAGGGTGTCACGATGTTATTAGTCGAGCAATTTGCTGCTGCGGCACTTAACGTGGCTGACTATGGTTATGTATTAGAGAACGGCAAAATTGCGACTCATGGACCGGCAGCCAAACTCAAGGATGATCCTGCGGTGAGAGCAGCTTATCTTGGCGGTGCAGGTGGTCACTAAACTCTTCTAAGAGTTGCTAATGAAAAGGCCCTGTCTATCAGGGCCTTTTTTATTGATGCCCTCAATGTCATTAACTTGAGAAGCCCTTAAACATTAAGCTAACGGCAACGCCAAAGGTGAGAATGGCAAAGATTTGTTGCAATCTAGGACCGCTCAGTTTTTTGCCTAAGCCTCTCCCCATTAGCAAGCCGCCTAAGGCCCCTAATGAAAAAGGAATGGCAATATTCAGAGCAAGATTACCGGTAGCGGCAGATACAAGTGAGCTGCCACTAGAGATGATGGCCAATACTCCCAAGGAAGTAGCAACTATTGATTGAACTGGAAGATTAGTAAAGCGCTTCAAGGCCGGCACAATGATGAAGCCACCACCAACTCCAAGAAGGCCAGATAAGAAGCCTGCTAAACCACCTGAAAATAAAAGCGCTCTAGCGCAAGGCAGATTCCAAGTCAGTTTTCCATGCTCAGGATTGATAAGGCATGGAGGCGGTTTTTTAGGTGGCATCTTGATGCCTAAAATTTCCCTACGTGCCTCTAAATATAAGCGGGTAGAAACAAAGAATAAAGTGCAGCTAAATAGAATCAGGAGTGGTTGATTGGGAATTTTCTGCGCCAGCCAAAGACCTACTGGCGAGAGTATTAAACCAATCATCGCCATAAATCCCGCTGCCTTATAGCGCAATAGTTTGCTCTTAAGGCCCAATAGAGCGCCAACCCCTGCTGATATCGCAATGGCTGTCAGTGCAATAGGGGCTGCCTCAGCTACTCCGAGGTGCAGGAAGAATACCAAGAGCGGTACCGACAAAATACCGCCGCCAGCACCTGTCAGGCCCATGAGGATGCCGACAAAGATGCCCAAGGCTAAAGTGGTCAAGATTAAGTGGTCCATTGCATTTTATTTTATATTAAGATAATATATAAATATATATATTATTTGATCCACCATCAATCGCTCTGAAAGGCCATTGTGAACACTAAAAAAGCTGCAGAAATTGAATCCTTCTTTGATCCTGAGACTTGGACCTTTACTTATGTTGTGTCGGCCGGCAAAGGAAGTCCCTGTGTTGTGATTGACTCAGTACTGAACTATGACCCCAAGTCAGGGAGGACCGCAACGCGTTCAGCAGATCAGGTTATTGAATATATTCAATCGAAGCAATTAAAGCTTGAGTGGATTTTAGAAACCCATGCCCATGCAGATCATTTAACTGCTGCGCCTTATTTACAAGAAAAATTGGGTGGTAAGCTGGTCATCGGAGATCACATTGTGAATGTGCAGAATGTCTTTAAAGGTGTCTTCAATTTAGACTCAGGCTTCGCAACAGATGGCTCACAATTTGATCGCCTATTGAAAGAAGGTGAATCCTTGGCATTTGGTGATCTGTCATTAAAGGCTTTATTTGTGCCTGGACATACTCCAGCTTGTATGGCTTATGAAATTGGTGATGCCTTATTTGTAGGTGACACTTTATTTATGCCTGATGTTGGCACTGCTCGATGTGATTTTCCTGGTGGGGACGCTAGAGCACTCTATCAATCGATCCAGAAGCTCTTGGCTTATCCCAAGGAAACTAAACTGTATATGTGTCATGACTACCCTCCTAATGGCCGCTCACCTGAGCACTGCACCACTGTAGGTGCAGAAAAGGCCAGCAATATTCATGTTCACGATGGCATCACTGAAGAGCAATTTGTACAAATGCGCACTAAGCGTGATGACACCTTAGATATGCCTAACTTAATATTGCCGTCGATTCAGGTCAACATTCGTGCAGGCCATTTTCCAGAGCCAGATAGTAATGGCAAGTCTTATCTCAAAATTCCATTGAATGCGCTTTGATATGAATATGACGATTTCAAAATCTGAGTTGAAAAAAATGCAGGCATCAGCAGAAGATGCTTGTAAGTTAATGAAAGTGCTCTCGAATCGAGATCGAATGATGCTCTTATGTGAAATCGCCCAAAGCGAAAAGTGTGTTGGCGAGCTGGAAGCTGCTTTGGACTTGCATCAACCTACGCTTTCACAGCAATTGACAGTATTGCGTAAAGAAAAATTAGTAAAGACCCGCAGAGAAGGCAAGCAAATCTATTACACGCTTTCTAGTCAGGTTGCAGTTGCAGTAATGGGCTTGCTCTATAAGCACTATTGCAAGAAATGATGCTTGAAATAAACGGAATTACAGTTTGATAAAAGGAGTACATGATGAAATGTAACGTTGGCGGTATTGATCGGATCTTGAGAATTGCTGTTGGGGCGCTATTAGTCGCTTTGGCAGCCAGTAATGTAGTCGGTTGGTGGGGCTGGCTGGGGCTCATTCCATTAGCAACTGGACTTTTTCGCTTTTGTCCAGCCTACCCATTGCTAGGAATGACTTCTTGCCCAAGTGCTGACAAAGGATCTGCAGCAAACAAGCGTTAATCTGGTGGTCGGCAATATAGAAAAAGGTGTATCGAAAGTTGCACCTCTTTCTTTATCGCCTATCTCTTGGGGGATCTAAATCTTGGAAGAGGTGCGAGGCCATTTCGCAAGGCTGTGAAAAATAAAGATTACAAAAAAGACCAGGCCAGTAAGCCAATGCAACTGGATAGTGATTTCACGAAGCTCTGCTGGACCGTAATACAGCATCCCTCCAGAGATGAGTAGGATCAATAGAAAACCAAGCTGGGTAAATCCGCTAAACCGCTTTCTTTTAGATTGATACCCAGCCTTGAGGTGAAAGGGCAATACTGATCCTAGTGCAATACAGGCAAGCATCGCCGTGAGTCCATGACCTGCCAAAACCAAATGATTGCCCAATAAGGCCCGCTCAATCTGAAATTCATGGCCCAATAGATAAGCGCTTCCAGTGACTGAGCAGGCCAACATACCTGTCATCACAAATGCCCGTTGCCATCCCGGCATTTTTCCTAGTTGTCTCATAAGGCAATTTGGATTGCTTGGGCGCTATAACGCGCAAAGCAGGGATGATGTCCCTGTCTTGAGAGGGCTAATACCTTTGTAAGCGCATCAGCATAGACGCACTCTTTAGCCAAGACCGAATAAGATCCAGAAAACTGCTCATGGATATCGAAGTCTATTTTTGATAAAGGATTGATGATGTGGCTGTGTTGCTGATCTCTTTTAGCAAAATACAAAGCGCTCGTTGCAATTGCCCCATTAGATAGGGCGCCTAACTCAATCAAGTGCTGTGGTAATTGCGGGTTGCGAAGATAAATTGTTTGGGGCTCATTTCCAAATACTCTTAAATCACCACCTGCATTGACTATGCCTGAGCTGACACCTTCTTTAATGAGTGCTTTAACGGCTTCATCTACAGCAAAGCCTTTAGCAATACCGCCTAGATCAAGGCAGAGGGGTCGCAATGAACAAATTCTATCGTGGTCGATAAAGTAAAGATCCTCAATTCCACCAATGCCATGGTTCGCGAAGTCAATATGTTTAGGCAATAAACCAGCTGTGATCAGGCGATGACCAATACCGCAATTAAACAAGCCGCCAGAGTGGACATTGAGATCCTGAGCAATTCTGAGTATCTGAGCAGTCCATGGGTGAACTCGTATTGACTTGCAATGCACTTGCGCATTAATGATCGATAGCTCGCTATCAGCATTATGAAAGCTCATGAGCTGCTCTACTTTTTTAATCTGCTCAAAAGCACTTTGGATGGCATGATGAGCATTCTGATCTGCTATAGATATTTCAACAAAAGTTCCCAAAAGGGGCTGGCAACGCCTCATTTTTTAATTTGAATCTGGGGATGTTTGAGGCTTAGTTCATATAAAACCGAAACTCTCTTCACGCCATCAGTAATATGTTTGCAAGATAGTGTGGCGCCCCCAATATTTTGAATATCTTGATTTAGCTTGATTGGGTCATTGGCATTTTTGCCGACAAATTGTTTGCGCCACTGGGCTTCTGCCACTTCATATCCGTAAGATTCAACATACTCTAGGATTTCAATTCCAGTGATATTGCCGCTAGGACTGAGCCCTACGGCGTAGGTAATCATTTCATGTTTACCTACCACTTCATCGACGATGAACCAGCCCCCGTCACTGGATTTCCAAATCCGATCTCCTTGAAAGGGATGTCGAATGCTTGAAGCAGTCCGCATCTTTTCCTGAAGGTCTTCAGAAATAATCATGGGCATCTTATTGAGCTGCTTATTAGGCAACAGAATTTTTTGTGCTTGCTCTATAGAAAGGTAAATTTTGGCCTGAGCAATTATCGGTAGACTGATCATAGCTAAGCCTGCTATAGCTAGTGGGTAAGGTTTCCAGTTCATCGTCAATGTTCTTTTGCTTAACTTAAAGGGAATCCCACTTTGAGGATGAATTCATTTACAGAATGACTATCCCAAACCCGGGCATTTGAACACTCTGCAGTGCCTTCACCCATGCAGGTATTGCCTTTGAGCTGATAGCGCCAAGCGCCAGTGACCCACCAGTCCTTTGTTGCGTAATGGACATTGGGTCCGATAAAGGTCGCTTTTTGAACTTGGTTCTGAAGGTTGTAACTGGAGTAATCATTGTGCAAGCGCGCCTCCACACCTGCCGACCACTTTGGTGCAAATCGATAGCTTGCTCCCAGTAAAATGTCGAGCATCGATTCAGGAACATTGCCATTGCCGACAAACTTTAATTGTTCGTTAGCAACGACGACGTTCCCAGCTAAGATTAGTCGATCATCAATAAAGTTCGACTGCAGTAGCAAGCGAGCTTCAATCTCATTCTTATTTCTACCTAAGGTGGGTTCAAGATATAGCCCCACACCTACTGGAGAAGTTACTGGATTAGTGATTCTATAAATCGCCTCTAATGAGCCGCCCTCAATGCCACTTTTTCTATAGGCGGTGCTTGGATCATGACTTTCAGGGACGCCGTATCCACCAGTGCAAGTGGCCATGTCATCGCAAGCTTCAGGATTGGTGTAGTTTTGATTGGCGTTGGTGTAGTAAGAATTGATATAGCCCGCAATTTGTAAGTCATTGGTAAGGCCATATTCCAACTCAGTTCTTGCCGTCCACGCTTCAAAGGTACCTGAGGCTTGTTGTTGATTGAGTTGCAAACGTTGCTCAAATTCAAGGCTTCCTTTGGGCTGAAGATCTAAGGTATAGATCCAGCCAAAGACACCCTCGCCAGCATGGGCGATGGGGCTTGATAAAAGAGTGGCAATACAAAGACTGGTGGCAAGGGGCTTTTTAAAAGTAAAGGTCATGTTTTAAGTGAGGTGGTTGAAAAATATAAATGAGAATGGTTCTCAATATAACATAGCAAATAAGAATGATTCTCAATTGAGAAAATGACCATTATTAATAAAATGGCTGCCTATGTAGGGGCTTTAACGTTTGCTTGTAAGATTTATCTTCAATGGATGCACAAGCCCTAGAGAAACTCGTTTTAATGAAAATGCCTTTTGGTAAATATGCTGGTCGAGCGCTGGCTGATTTGCCTGGGAATTATTTAGCTTGGTTTGCTCGTGAAGGATTTCCAAAGAGCGAGCTTGGTCAACTATTGGAATTGATGCATACCCTTGACCATAATGGTCTACGCGATTTGCTTGCGCCTATACAGCGGGCGCATGGTCTAGCGCAAAAGTCGAAATTACTTTGAGCGGACGATCGCCGTAACCCGAGCGCGCTCATATTGAACACCGGGAGATTCTGGTGGGCTGCTTTGAATTAACTCTGCCTGTATCTGTGTTTGAGATTGAATCTGATTTGCTAGCTTCTGTGCGAGCTCGCGATTACGATCATATTGAATTTGTACGCTCGCAACCTTGCCTTCTTTTATTTGGGTAGTGAGCTCACTCATCTTCTGGGGGGATTCACCATCAAAGAAGATCGGGTACCAAGCCCCAATTGGTTTAGCTTGAGGCTTTAAGGGAAGGTTAAAGTCAATTCCAGTTTTTTGAACCAATTCTTCGTAAGAAATGGGAGGGTTCATGTTTGCTTCATTGGTGTTTTCCACCCAATAGGCCCAAGCAGAATTTTTACTGGGGTCGTAAACCAATTTGAAGAGATGACTTGGAACCGTGACTTGTCCACTACCAATACTTCCAGATTTGCCAACAGACCCGGTGTAAACATAAACATCCCCGCTAGCGCGTTTGATGTACTGCCTTGTGGGCTCTTCCACATTCTTTGACCAGATACCCTGATTGTTCTGTCTTGCCTGCGGCATCATATTGGCTAGGGAGAAGGACTGAGCCATGGATTGGTCAGTGTGCATATCCCCTGCAGGGGCATTATGTCCCCGGTCATAGCCGCTCCCGCGGTAGTCAGAGAGCTGGGCCCGTTCTGCAAAAGGAAGCCTGGCCTCTTCATAGAACTGGTTAGTCCTTCTGGGATGATGCGCTAAAAACTGTTTATGGTGCAACTTCTCAACTGTGTAGATGGGTTTCTTATCTTGCGGCGAGTAGTAAATGGCAAATCCATCAAAACAAAGATCACGCCCAGCCTGGGAGCTGCTTGGGATTTGTTGGTTGGGAAAGAGGTCCTTGCATTGATCGAATATGGCAAACGCACTGAAGTGGGTCAGCAGCAGGGCAAAAAGCAGGGCTTTACGAATGGCTTTCATAGCGTATTAGTTTAGGGCTTACACAGCCCCTAGAAAACTCTTACATGCTTTGCCATAGATAGAATTAGCTGCAGGGCTAGTCAAAACCGAGGGTGGGCGCGCCGCCATTTCCTTGAAAGCTTGGTCTGAAGAACTCACTATGTGAGAGAAAATGATGCGAAGCCAAACGGCGGTGCTACCCACTACCAGTAGAAATGAAAAAGTCTGCTATCACTAGATGTATGGTTTTGAACGAAGAATTTTCATTCCAAATAGTAAAAAAGTCCGAATTTCCCTACTTTTTTATAGTATGAAATTAGCGCTTCCTAACTTCCTTAAGTAATTGATTTAATTAGATTAAATATCACTGATTGAGTTCATATTCGGGATCTCCCGTATTTCAAGATCAAAAAGTAATGAAAATTACTTTCTTTATTCTTGACTTGATATAAGAACCTTTTTAGGATGACCCATGTTTTTTACATATTGCGTTGCAACATAAACAAAGTAACTGGGTTTATCAAGCAAAGCAAAAAATGAATGAGTAAATGTTTATCTAACAATTCGAGTGAGATGCAGGATTCAAAGCCAATGACATTGGCCGCGAAAGACCTGCTTGCCCACGCTATGGCCCCGGTCTTTAGGGTGATCAATGGCATCCTGGTTATGTCTGTATTTATGATCATCGGTCTTTGGCTCTCCGGTAATGGAACAAATGCAGGGCCTTTTGATTTAGCTCGTGTCTTAGTTCCGGATGAAGCACGCCATATGGTTTGGAACAATGGCTTTGGCATGCTTGATTCATATAAAGAATCCCCTGTTGCAGCTGATGCCGTTGCGAGTGATGCCGGGATTGCGGCTGTGCTCTACAAGTCTGCCGGCGCACCATCCACTGCAAGACACCCTGGTCTAGCTAGCGCTAAACAGCAAACGATAGCCTTGTTGATGCCTTCGGTCGCTCAAGTGCAGGTGAAGTCCATCTCCCATCTGTCTGATCGTATTCCGAGCTCCAAGATTGATCCGCAAGCTTTAGATAGCAACTTGATGGGATCGATCCAAAATCAACGTGCTGTTGCTGATTTCTTTGAAAAGAAATACAACTTAGATCGCAGCAAGATAGAAGAGTATGTTTCGAATACCGTGCTCATTGCTAAAGAAGTCAATATTGATCCAGTGTTATTACTAGCAGTGATTTCTATTGAATCTAACTTTAATCCCAACAGAAAGAGTCATGCTGGTGCTGAAGGTCTAATGCAAGTGATGACCTCTGTTCACAAAGAAAAGTATGCGCACTTTGGCGGCATCTCCGATGCTGTGAAGCCTGAAGTGAATATTCGTGTTGGCGCTTATATCTTGAAGTATTTGATTGCGACATCAGGCTCTTTGCGTAATGGCTTGAAGTTTTATGTTGGCGCTGCCAATGCAGAAGATGATGGCGGTTACGGTGACAAAGTGTTGGCTGAGAGAAATCGTCTGATCGCTTTGTGTCAAGACCGCCCTGGTAATCGCTTGACCTCGAATGAAAAAAATATTCGCTCATAAGAATTGCATGAGCAAAACAAAGGCCACCCTGAGGTGGCCTTTTTATTAGCTTGAAAATCTTAGCAAGCTCAAAGCACTGCTTAATTTACGCCATGAAGTTCGACATCAAATACTAGCGTTGCATTGGGTGGAATAACGCCGCCAGCGCCACGTGCTCCGTATCCCATTTCTGAAGGGATGATTAAGGTACGTTTGCCGCCGACTTTCATTCCAGCAACACCTTCATCCCAGCCTTTAATAACATGACCAGCGCCCAAGGGGAAACTAAATAGTTGTCCGCGATCTAGAGAGCTATCAAACTTTTGGCCTTTATGGTCAGCTGCTTTGTCGTCAAAAAGCCAGCCTGTGTAGTGCACATCGACATGATTACCTGCGGTAGCTTCTTTGCCTTCACCTACTACCGTATCAATTTTTTGGAGTTCGCTCATGATGGTTTTCCTGTTTCATCTAAAAAAATGTCTCACTAGTATATTCGAGTAGCTCTAAGCTTAAACCCTCAAAATCTATTATTGAATCCATCTCTAGCAAAGGCATCCTAGTGCTTTATTGGGGGATAGTTTGTTTCTTGTAATAGCCGCTTAACCAAATCAGAGCTCCTGCAGTAACGGCTACAGGAATCAAGGAGCCGATATTGAGAATGTTCCAGCCCTGTGAGGTAATAAGCGCGCCTGAGCCAAAAGAGGTAAAGGCCATTGTTCCAAAAACAAAAAAGTTAATAGCTCCCTGAGCCTTATCTCGCTCTTCAGGTTTATACGCTGTCATTGCCAGAGAAGTAGAGGCGGTAAATAAAAAATTCCATCCTACGCCGAGCAAAAAGAGTGCAATTAAAAACTGATGCAGATCTACTCCTGTTAACGCAATGGAGATACAGATGAGATTCAGGAGCACGCCAAGGCCCATAATTTTCAGCGTGCCAAAGCGCTGAATTAATGAGCCAGTAAAAAATCCTGGGGCGAACATGCCAATCACGTGCCATTCCAATACCAATGCCGTATCTGAAAAAGGCAGTCCGCAGATTTGCATCGCTAGAGGAGTAGCGGCCATGAGTAAGTTCATGACGCCATAGCCCAGGGAGGCGCCAATCACGGCAACCATAAATACAGGCTGAGCCAAGATCTCCTTCAGGCTTCTTCCGGCTGACAAATGATGCTTAGTTTTGAGTTCTTCGGGGAAGTGGATGAATTGCATGACCCCGATGCCAATAAAGCCTGCGATAGATAGGGTGAGGTAAGCACCTAAAAAAGGAGTATCAAATAGATTTTTGGTCCAGGATGCCAAATTGGGTCCGATAACAGCCCCTAAAATGCCGCCAGCTAAGACCCAGGAAACGGCTTTATCGCGCTGGCTCAGATCTGCAAGCTCAGCAGCCGCAAAACGGTAGAGCTGTCCGTTAGCGCTGTAATAGCCCGCGATAAATGTTCCTGCTACTAAGAGCCAAAAGTTTTTGCTGATGGCGGCATAGGCGCAAAGAAGCGCGGAGAGTACAGCAACCAGAAGACCTAATTGAAACGAGATCTTTCGCCCAAAATAATTTTGGGATTTAGCCACTATAGAGGTGGAGAAGGCGCCTCCAACGACGTAGCCCATCACTGGAAGGGTGGCCATCCAGCTCACCGGAGCAAGGCTTAGGCCAACTAAGCCATTGATGGCAATAAAAGTGACATTGTTAGTTAGGAAAAGACCTTGGCAAACAATCAGTAACACCAAGTTTTTATTGAGTAGGGGGTGCTTACTGGACATGGGTGAGAGTTTACGGCGCTTTTGAGAATGGGGCTCTCTTGGTGGATTCCCTTAAATTGGGCACCTTACATAGGATTAATGGGTAAATATGGCATTTTTGCTGATGCCGATGATTTAAAATAGAGGACTCGCCTCATTGGCAAAGAGCCACTAAAAGTGGCTTGCAAAATGTGGAACGTGAGAGTGGCAGGGTAAAAACCTGACTCTGTAAATTTATCAATATCGAGGAAAGATTAATGGCTTCAGAGAAATCAAAGATTATTTACACCCTGACAGATGAGGCGCCACTTTTGGCAACTTGCGCATTTCTGCCAGTCATTCGCACTTTTACTGCTCCTGCAGGAGTGGAGATTGTAAAAAGCGACATCTCTGTTGCCGCACGTATTCTTGCTGAATTCCCAGAGCATTTAACTGAAGAGCAAAAAGTTCCTGATAATTTGGCTGCGCTTGGCAAGATGACTTTGATGCCAGATACCAACATTATTAAGTTGCCTAACATTAGCGCCTCAGTGCCTCAATTGCTAGCCGCGATTAAAGAGTTACAGGCTAAGGGTTATAAGATCCCCAATTTCCCAGATGATCCAAAAAATGATGAAGAAAAATCCATTCGCGCTCGTTATTCCAAGTGCTTGGGCAGCTCAGTAAACCCAGTCTTGCGCGAAGGTAACTCAGATCGTCGTGCGCCAAATGCTGTTAAGCAGTTTGCTCGCAAGCACCCCCATTCAATGGGCGAGTGGAGCCAGGCTTCACGTACCCACGTTTCACATATGCATGGTGGAGACTTCTACTCAAGCGAGAAGTCTATGACGATGACCAAGGCCTGCGATGTGAAGATGGACTTGGTTACGAAGAGTGGTAAGACGATTGTGCTCAAGCCAAAAGTCTCATTGCTCGCTGGCGAGATCATCGACAGTATGTATATGAGCAAAAAAGCATTGTGCGAGTTCTACGAAAAAGAGATCGAAGATGCTTACAAGACCGGCATGATGTTGTCCTTGCATGTGAAGGCAACCATGATGAAGGTGTCTCACCCAATCGTGTTTGGTCACGCAGTCAAGATTTTTTATAAAGACGCGTTTGAGAAGCACGCAAAGCTCTTTGAAGAGCTGGGTGTCAATGCCAATAACGGTATGAGCAGCTTGTACGAAAAAATTAAGACTTTGCCTGAATCTAAGCGCGAAGAAATTATTCAAGATTTACACGCTTGCCACGAGCACCGCCCTGCTTTAGCTATGGTGGATTCCGCTAAAGGCATTACAAACTTACATTCTCCAAGTGACGTGATTGTAGATGCTTCCATGCCTGCCATGATTCGTGTTGGCGGAAAAATGTGGGGTGCCGATGGTCGCTTGCATGACACTAAAGCAGTGATTCCAGAAAGTACATTTGCCCGCATCTATCAAGAAATGATTAATTTCTGTAAAACCCACGGTAACTTTGATCCAACAACGATGGGTACTGTGCCTAACGTAGGTTTGATGGCTCAGCAAGCAGAAGAGTATGGCTCACATGACAAGACTTTTGAGATTCCAGAAGCTGGTGTAGCGCGTATCGTGGCTGATGATGGTACCGTTTTACTTGAGCAAAATGTCGAAGAGGGCGATATCTGGCGCATGTGTCAGGTAAAAGATGCGCCTATTCGTGACTGGGTCAAGTTGGCCGTCAATCGTGCGCGCCTCTCTAATACTCCAGCCGTATTTTGGTTGGATGAGTACCGCCCACATGAAGCCGAGCTTATCAAGAAGGTGAATACCTACCTGAAAGATTACGACCTGAAGGGTGTTGATATTCAGATCATGTCTCAGACCCGTGCGATGCGCTATACCCTCGAGCGCGTGATTCGTGGCAAAGATACTATTTCTGTAACTGGAAATATTTTGCGTGACTACCTCACTGACTTGTTCCCAATTATGGAATTAGGTACTAGCGCGAAGATGTTATCCATCGTGCCTTTGATGGCGGGCGGCGGCCTCTTTGAAACTGGCGCTGGTGGTTCTGCACCTAAGCATGTTCAGCAGTTAGTAGAAGAAAACCATTTGCGTTGGGATTCATTAGGTGAGTTCTTAGCATTGGCAGTATCTCTAGAAGATATTGGTGACAAGACAGGCAATCCAAAAGTTAAAATTTTGGCGCGCACTTTAGATGAAGCAACCGGCAAATTGTTAGATAACAATAAATCACCATCTCCACGTACTGGTGAGTTAGATAACCGCGGAAGTCAGTTCTATTTGGCAATGTACTGGGCCGAAGCTTTAGCCGCTCAAACTGAAGATAAAGAATTGCAGGCCTACTTTGCACCTTTGGCTAAATCACTCGCTCAGAATGAGCAGAAGATTGTGGATGAGCTCAAAGCAGTACAAGGTAAGCCGGCAGATATCGGCGGTTACTATGTGGCGGATGCAGAGAAGTGCAAGGCTGTCATGCGTCCAAGCGCTACCTTTAATGCGGCTTTGAAGGCTCTTAGGTCTTAATAGAGCCTAATCTGTACTGAAAAGGCAAACTTCTGGGTTTGCCTTTTTCATTACTGAATATCGCACCTAGCCAATATGCAAAAACCAAAAGATCTAATAGAGCTGAGTTATCTCAGTGAAGCAATCTCAGACATGTCCTTCTTGGGATTGATGCGTCTATTAGAAGCGGCACGCAATTACAATCAAAAGCATGGCGTGACGGGCATTTTGTTCTATGACAATCAAGAGTTTGGGCAGATTATCGAGGGCGAACGCGCAGATGTGATGAATGCATGGCGCCGGATTCAAGACGATAAGCGCCATCATCGCATTCAGCTACTAGAAATCCGAGAGATCTCGGAGCGTAGCTTTCCTGGCTGGCTACTTCGCTTTTACGGCGGTGAATCCATCGCACGTGACTATCCAGCCTTAGCTGAGATGGTGGGTGGATTGGATAAGCATAGTAGGGCATTACTCAATAAGATGCGTTCATTTGAGCAATAAGCATTAAAGCAAGATCAGTAGCACAATAGAGGCATTACCCTTGATGAAGGATTTATATGTCTTATTTTGATCCCCACATTCTGCCAAGCGATATTACGCCTCAAGCTGTTTTTGAAAACCGTCGTACTTTGATTAAAGCTGCGGCTGCTGGAAGTTTTGGCATGGCATTAGCACCTTGGTTTTCAAGGCAGGCCCTAGCTGCAAGTCCAGAAAAATTAGCAGCCACGCTGAATGCTGCCTATGCTGCCAAAGATGAATTAACGCCATATAAGTATGTCACCGGTTACAACAACTTTTATGAATTCGGTACAGATAAAAGTGACCCCGCAGCTTATGCAGGTAGTTTGCAGACCCGTCCATGGACTGTATCTATTGAAGGTCTCGTTAAAAAACCCGTAACCTTGGATATTGATGCTTTACTTAAGCTCGCTCCGATGGAAGAGCGCATCTATCGGATGCGTTGCGTAGAGGGTTGGTCGATGGTGATCCCATGGGATGGCTATTCATTATCAAAGCTGATTAGTAAAGTAGAGCCCTTAGGCTCTGCTAAGTTTGTAGAGTTCATTTCTCTTGCCGATCGCAAGCAGATGCCAGGACTCAAGAGCAATGTTATTGAATGGCCCTATCGCGAGGGGCTTCGCATGGATGAGGCAATGAATCCATTAACACTCTTGACCTTTGGGTTGTATGGCGAGATGTTACCAAAGCAAAACGGTGCGCCTGTTCGGATTGTAGTTCCTTGGAAGTATGGATTTAAGAGTGCCAAATCGCTTGTGAAGATTCGTTTTACAGAAGAGATGCCTAAAACCAGTTGGAGCATGTTTGATGCCCGTGAGTATGGTTTTTACTCCAATGTAAATCCGCAGGTGGATCATCCTCGCTGGAGTCAAGCAAGCGAAAGAAGAATTGGTGATGCCAAGGGCGCCTTTGCTCCCAAAATCAAAACGCAGATGTTCAATGGTTACGGCGATCAGGTTGCCAGCATGTATGCTGGTATGGACTTGAAGAAGTTTTACTAGATGATGAAGAGGAGTCATCTTCTTTTATTGAGCATTACCTTCGCGCTTCTCCACGTTCAGGTGCAGGCGCAAACAAGTGAGGTGCCAGTAAAAACCATAGCCGCTCTTGATGTACCGCGTTACCTGGGAACTTGGTATGAGATTGCCAAATTCCCTAACTGGTTTCAGAGGAAGTGTGTGAGCAATACCAAGGCTGTCTATTCGATTAAGTCTGATGGCAATTTGCGAGTTCTGAACAGTTGTAAGCCGGCCGAAGGAGATGCTGCCGAAGCAGAAGGCACCGCTCGTCAAATTGGCGCTAAAGACTCTCCTAAATTAGAGGTGCGATTTGCTCCGGCTTGGCTCTCATTCTTGCCGATGGTGTGGGGTAACTATTGGGTGATTGATTTGGATAGCCAGTATCAACTTGCCGCTGTGAGTGATCCAAGGCGTGAGTACCTCTGGATCCTTTCTAGAACACCGCAAATAGATCCCAAGGCATACGAAGAATTGTTAGGCCGCTTAGAGGCTCAGCAATTCGATGTACGCAAGCTAGAACTTACTCCGCAAAAGAATTAATCCAATTTCAAGTCACAATCTAATTGATTAGATGAGCTCATTATTGCTGCCGCCAGGAATAGAGATTTACGAAAGAGGATGGCTTTCGGCAAATAATATTTTTCATTTTGGCGAGAGTGATGTGTCTATTGTTGATACGGGTTATCACGCGCATTCCAAGATGACCTTAGATTTAGTGAACAATGCATTAAAGAAAAATGAGCTCAAGAGCTTAAATAAGATTGTTAACACCCATCTTCACTCAGATCACTGTGGTGGCAATGCCGCTTTACAAACATATTTTGGCTGCGAGGTTTATGTCCCTGCTGCTGAGGCATTGGCTGTCAGCGACTGGAACGCAGATCTATTGAGTTATGAAAATCTGGGGCAGGAGTGTCCTCAATTTAGTCATCATGGGGTCTTGCTTCCTGGGCAGGAGATATTGTTAGGACGATATCTTTGGAAAATATTGGCAGCTCCAGGCCATGATCCTCATTCGGTCATTTTGTATCAAGCTGAACACCGCATTCTGATTTCTGCAGATGCATTGTGGGAGGATGGCTTTGGTGTTATTTTTCCGGAACTATGGGGTGAGTCTGGTTTTGAAGAGCTTGCACAAACTTTAGATCTCATTGAGAGCCTACCTGTTTCCTTAGTTATTCCTGGGCATGGCAGGCCTTTTACCGATCTTGCAAAGTCGATTGAGGCTGCGCGATCTCGCCTAGACTATTTAGCTTCTAGTCCTGACCGCAATTCGAGGCACGGGGCAAAAGTCCTGCTGAAATACAAACTACTAGAGTGGCAGAGCAAAGAGATCGCATTGGTAAATGAGTGGATCTTTAATACTCCGGCTCTAAAGGATGCCGCGAAGCACTTGCATTTGGATATGAATGCATTTTCTCAATGGCTAGTACAAGCTTTGGTGAAATCAGGCGCAGCCAAAGTGGATGGCGCATATTTAATTGATCACGGATAAATTTTTCATAAGGAAAATCATCGATATGGAACATACACTTTTAGTTACTGGTGCTACCTCTGGGTTTGGTGCAGCGATTGCGCGTCGATTCTTGGCTAATGGTCATCAAGTGATAGCGACTGGGAGAAGAGTGGAGCGTCTAGACGCATTAAAAGCATCGCTTCCTGTAGAGCAGCAAAACAAACTATTGACGATAGCGCTCGATGTTTGCGATAGTGCGATGGTAGATGCTTTGCCATCAAAGCTTCCAGCTGAATTTTCTAGGGTGACTATCCTAGTCAATAATGCTGGACTAGCTTTAGGTTTGGAGCCTGCGCATAAAGCATTCCTAGAAGATTGGGATCGGATGATTGATACCAATATCAAAGGCTTAGTGCACATGAGCCGCGCATTTTTGCCTGGCATGGTTGAGCGCAAGCGTGGCCATGTGATTAATATCGGATCTGTTGCAGCAAATTATCCTTATCCTGGCGGGAATGTATATGGCGGTACCAAAGCCTTTGTGCAGCAATTCAGTTTAAATATGCGGGCTGATCTCATTGGCACGCCTATTAGAGTGAGTTGTATTGAACCGGGCATGTGTGGCGGCACTGAATTTTCTAATGTGCGCTTTAAGGGCGATGAAGAAAAGGTAAAAAAAGTCTATAGTGGGGTGCAATTTCTCAGTGCTGACGATATTGCTGAGGCGGTCTACTGGTCAGCTACATTGCCGGCACATATGAATATCAATGTACTGGAGGTCATGCCTATACAGCAATCTTTCAACCCATTCAATATGCATCGCGGCGAGCTTTAAGGTTTTGCTTCCCCATGTTTCCATTGATAAAACTGGGGATAAACTCGCATCACTACTGGACCATCAAAATCCCAAGATTTGCATTTGCCCAAGTAGAGCGGCGGCTTTTTCTCATCGGGATCAAACAGTGCGCCTGGAATAGATTGAAAGGCTGCAGTAGCTAAGTTATTGAGAAGATCGCGTAAATGAGTGCATCCCTGAATACCACCTAGATGTGTTTCAATTGTTTTGCGCCAACCTTTTCCAAGTCGTGCCCCAATGAGCGCATCCATTGGCGGAACAACAGCTGGGCACTCTGGATGCGGATGAGCGTCCATCGACACTTCAATATCTTGAATGACCAGCTGCTCATTGACACTTACCCGAATCCACATGTCATGAATTGCTTCACCCGGAGTCCAGGTTCTGCTTCCAGTGGTAAAGGGGTGGGATTTAGTATCTTTTAAATGCGCTTCAATGTCCCAGAGCCCATCTTCTCGGGCAAATCCATTAAAACTGATCTCACGTGAATGTAAGGGGCGGCGTGGTTTTGGGCTACTGAGCATGGTAGGTCATCGCATTTCTAGGGAATGCTAGTGATGATAATGAATTGGCTAAATCACCGCTGAAATACTATCTGCGTAAGGATCAAAGTAAGCGCTCTGTAGTATGCTTTGATGCATATATGGCAAAACCCATCTCACTCGAAAAAATACTTTTTAGCCAGGGATTTGGCACGCGCAGATATTGTGCTGACTTGGTCTATGCGGATCTTGTGAAGGTCAATGGGGTGTTGGCGGATGATCCGGAAGAGCGCATTGCAACGGATGGCTTGATGCTCAATGTAGAGGGTAAGGATTGGGAATACCATGAGAAAGCTTATATCGCCTTTAACAAGCCGCCTAACTATGAATGCTCCCATAAAACCACGCATCATCCCAGTGTGTATAGCCTATTACCCAGCCCATTTGTTGAGCGTGGCTTGCAGTGTGTAGGGCGACTAGACTATGACACCACTGGTTTGTTATT
Organism: Polynucleobacter sp. 15G-AUS-farblos; assembly: GCF_018882445.1. GTDB lineage: Bacteria > Pseudomonadota > Gammaproteobacteria > Burkholderiales > Burkholderiaceae > Polynucleobacter. The sequence continues at coordinate 106,475 of NZ_JACVOM010000005.1, forward strand.
GATTTCAGATGATGGTCAATTCATACACAAAATGACAACCCCAAAGAAAAATATTGGAAAAGTTTATCGCATTACTACTCCTGATCCCATTACTGAAAAGCAAATGGATCATTTAATCAAGGGTGTAGTATTGGATGATGATCCAAAGCCTTGTTTTGCGACCGCATGCGAAAAGTTATCGGAGAATAGCTTGGCAATGACCATCGTTGAAGGTCGCTATCACCAAGTTAAGCGAATGATGGCTGCAGTAGGCAATCATGTTGAGCATTTACATCGGAGTCAAATTGGCGCTTATTGCATGCCAGCGGATTTGGCCCAAGGAGAGTGGCGCTGGCTATATCCGAATGATTTAAAGCAACTATCACAGAGTATTCAATAAGAGGTTACCATGTTACCTAGCGATATTCATCAGACTTTACCATTATGGGCATTAGACCCTCAGCAGCAAATCATCTCTCGTACATTTGTATTTGTGGATTTTGTTCAAGCATTTGAATTCATGAGTCAATGTGCTCAATACGCAAATGAGATTGACCATCATCCAGATTGGTCTAATTCATGGAATAAGGTCGTGGTTCACTTGACGACCCACTCGGCTGGAGGTTTAACCCCGTTGGACCTTAAGTTTGCCCAAAAAATGGATACCCTGGCACTACAACTTAGTGCTCATCCCCCTCATGATCCTCTTCGTTGATGCTCATGAGAATGGTGGCTAATAAGCCATAAACCACTTCGGTGGCAATCATTCCGTCTTCATCCAGCTCGTCAATCAGGTCGTTTAGGCGGTCTTCAGTGGGTTCATTGAGTAGGGCCATGGCGCACTCGCAACCATAGTCAAAGTCTTCGTCGTTCTGGGTTTGGTCTTCGTTTGTCATGGTTATCCTTGGTTGAGTCTTCAGAATAGCAAATTCAGCAGGAATTCGATAGTAGAACCTAGAGATAGGGCTCTTAATAAGAGTCCATAGCTTCACCTTTCCGTTTGAGGCAACATGTCCGGACATCGGGTTTATATGCACTGCAAAAGTTCCATATTGATTTATAGTGTTCTAAAAATAAAATCACAAATGGAGGCAACATGCAGCTAAGTGTTAATGGTCAAATGTTCAATATTGATGTTGAACCAAATATGCCCTTACTTTGGGCTATTCGCGAGGCTGTAGGTCTCACTGGTACTAAATATGGATGTGGTGTTGCGCAATGCGGAGCTTGCACTGTCTATATGAACGGTGAGCCTGTGCGTTCTTGCTCGATTCCGGTTTCAGCAGTTGGTAGTGCCAAGATCACTACGATCGAGGCTCTCTCTAAAGATAATTCACATCCTGTGCAAAAAGCCTGGATTGCGCTAGACGTTCCGCAGTGTGGATATTGCCAATCCGGTCAAGTAATGGCTGCAGCTGCTTTACTCAAAAGAATTCCTAAGCCAACAGATGCAGATATTGATAATGCAATGTCCAATCTGTGCCGTTGCGGTACATACCAAAAAATTCGAGATGGTATCCATGTGGCGTCTGGTCAGAAAAAATTAGCAGATGTCTTGGCGCAGTATGACGCGTCTCTAGCGACACGTGGTTAAGGGGGATAGACATGACATTAGAAAATAACTCACGTCGCGAATTTATTATCAAAGGCACCATATTAGGTGGTGGTTTGATGTTAGGGGTTGGAGCTATTCCAGATTTAGCTTTCGCCCAGGCAAATAGCAAATATGATCCTAATACCCCAACGAAGTATGGCGATGCAGAGGTTAATGCATGGGTCAGCATCATGCCGGATGACACTGTGTATATCCGTATTGCTCGCTCGGAGATGGGGCAAGGTACCCGTACTGGATTGGCGCAACTGGTCACTGAAGAGTTAGAGTGTAATTGGAAGAAGGTGAAAACCCAATCTGCAACGCCGGGTCAAAGCTTAGCTCGTAAACGGGTATGGGGTGAGCATGGTACTGGCGGTAGCCGAGGTATTCGTATCTCTGAAGACTATGTCCGTCGTGGCGCAGCAGCTGCACGAATCATGTTGGTTCAAGCGGCAGCGAATCAATGGAATGTCCCTGTGAGCGAGCTCAAAGTGGATAAGGGTGTTATTACCCATGTACCAACTGGACGCAAGACAACATATGGCAAAGTTGCAGAGCTCGCATCTACTTTGACACCGCCTGATCCAAAGAGTATTACGCTCAAAGATCCAAGAACTTGGAAAGTAGCAGGTCAGCCATATGCTCGCCTCGATACGGCAGATAAAGTCAATGGCACCAAGGTATACGGAGCAGATTTACAGCTGCCTGGCATGTTGTGTGCTTCAGTTAAATCTTGCCCTGTCTTTGGCGGAAAATTGGTCAGCTATGATGAAGCCAAGATTATGGGTATGCGTGGCATCAAAGGTGTTGTCAAGATTAATGACAGTACGGTTGCAGTTGTAGCCGATACCTGGTGGCGTGCCAATAAAGCGCTAGGCTCTCTTCCTATCGTATGGGATGAAGGTAAGGCTGCCAATGTCTCACAAGATAGTATTAATCAAATGATGCGCGCTGGTCTTGATGAGCAAGGTGATTTTTGGCAGCGCAAAGTGGGTGATGCTCCTGCTGCAATTTCTGGTTCAAATAAAAAGGTTGAGGCAATCTATTTCACACCTTTCCGTGCGCACGTCACGATGGAGCCCATGAATGCAACTGTGAAGATTTCAGGTGACCGTGCAGAAGCCTGGGTTCCAACTCAGAATGGTGAAGGTTCGCTTGCGGCCTTATCCGAGGCAACTGGGTTCCCATTAGATAAGTGCGAAGTCTACAAATTAGACTCTGGTTGTGGCTTGGGTCGCCGTGGATCTATTCAAGACTTTACTAACTATGCCGCAAAAGTTGCGCAAAAGTTTCCGGGTGTTCCTGTGAAGGTGCTTTGGAGTCGCGAAGAAGATATGACGCATGATTTTTATCATCCGATTGCCATGGCAAAGATGACTGCAGGCCTTGATGGCTCCGGAAATATGACCGGTATGCACATTAAGGTAGCAGGCCAGTCTATTAATGCGACTCTGGCTCCGCAAAATATTAAAGATGGCAAAGATACACGGCAACTCCAAGGCTTTTATGAGAAAGGTCCTGATGCACAGCTAGGGTATACCTTCCCAACCTTGCTCACTGAATATGTCATGAAGAACACCCATGTTCCAGTAGGACCATGGCGTGGTGTGAATACCAACCAAAATGGTCTATTCATGGAGTGCTTTATGGATGAGTGCGCAAAGGCTGCTGGAAAAGATCCTGTGCAATTTAGACAGGTTCTCATGCAAAGCCATCCAAAGCATTTGGGTGTATTAAATGCAGCTGCAAAAAAAGCAAATTGGGATAAGCCTTTGCCCCCAGGAAACTTTAGAGGCATTGCGCAGTTTATGGGTTATGCCAGTTACTCTGCTTGTGTTGCCGAAGTCTCAGTCCAAAACAATATTGTAAAAATCAACCGCTTGGTATTTGCTTTGGACTCAGGGCACGTAGTCAATCCATACCTGACTCGCGAGCAGATCGAGGGTTCAGTAGCAATGGCCTTAGGTGCGATCTTTACTCCCGAGATTACTGTGGAGAATGGTCGTATCAAGGAGCAAAACTTGGATTCTTATCCATTGATTAAGCTTTCTTCTACGCCTCGCATTGAAACGGTATTGGTACCTACCTATGACTTCTGGGGTGGGGTTGGTGAGCCTACGATCTGTGTGGTGGGCCCCGCTGTAGCCAATGCTATTTCTGCAGCAATTGGTAGGCCAGTTCGTAACTTCCCGCTTTATAAGGAAGGTTTGAGCTTAGCCTAGTAAGATCAGTAATCCAGAAAAGGCCACCGCAAGGTGGCTTTTTCATCTCTACCATTCTAAAAATATGTCGTCTAATATGTCTTATGCATCTTCTAAAGGCTAGCTTCTTTATCCTTTCCTTATTGCCACTCATTCGGCTGATATGGCTTGGGATGCATGACGACCTGGGTGCTAATCCAGTGGAGTTTATTACACGCTCTACAGGAACTTGGGCCTTGGTTTTCTTGTGTATTACTTTGGCCATGACACCACTACGTTTGCTAACTGGTACAGCGATGTGGATTAAGATGCGCCGGATGTTTGGGCTATTCTGTTTTTTTTATGCCTTGCTTCATTTCCTGATTTGGATTTGGCTTGATCAAAATTTTGATGTATCTGCCATGATCAAGGATGTGATAGATCGGCCATTTATTACCATGGGTTTTATAAGCTTTGTTTTTTTAATTCCTTTGGCATTGACATCAAATCAATGGTCGCTGCGCTCGCTTGGTAAGAATTGGAGCTTATTGCATAAATTGGTATACATCATTGCCTTCACAGCGATAGCCCATTACTGGTGGCATAAAGCAGGTAAGAATGATCTTGGAACTGTCAGTATTTATGGGCTGCTTATCTTGCTCTTATTGGCCTTCAGAATTCCGAAAGTGAAGCAGCTCTTCAAATAAGGCTGCTCTTGATCTCTGGAGTAGATCTTCAAGCTTCAATCATGAGTTCTGGAATAGATGAAAGATTGAGAATATCTTTCGCAGTCTCGGGGGTGGCATTGAGCCATTCTTGAAATAGCTCTGGTCTTAAGGGGACGACAGTCCGCTTCTCATCCTCTGGCTTATGAAGACGATTCATGACAGGATGGCTATCTGCGTTAATGGTCAGCATTGAAAATGACACGATCAACTCGCCTGTTTCAGGCTCGGTCCAAGTATCCCAAATAGAGGCAATAGCCATCGGCTGACCATTAGATTGTTTAATCGGTGTTCGAACCGCTTTACCGGATTCATAACTAGGCTCATAAAATGCATCTGCTAAAGCCAAAGCGTAATGACGCTGAGTCCAGGCATGTTTATATGAGGGCTTGTCCACTACGGTTTCAGTTCTAGCGTTATAGGTTTTCCTACCAAAATCATCATCCTTCGCCCAAGAGGGGATCAGGCCAAAGCGGGCCAATCCAATGGCAGTTCGTTCAGTCTTGTGACTCTTAAGAACAATCGGCCCAGGATAGGTCGGAAATACATCATGAGCGCTAGATTGGGGAAGCACAAGATCAAAGTGAGATTTGACCCAATCTGTATTTACGGTCGTGAGATATTGAACGCACATAGCAAAACGACATTCAGTTAGACATTAGGATTTTGGTAATACTTCTTGCAAGAAGCGAGAGATATCAGCGAGCTCTTCATGATTAACAGAGTGTTCCATTGGATATTCATTCCAATCTACTGGATAGCCTAGCTTTTCTAGGAGGGCATGAGAGGCTTGGGCTCGATCCAAAACAACCACTGGATCATAAGTGCCATGCGCCATAAAAATAAGGGTGCTTTGATTGGCAATATGCTTCTCGATATTTAAAGATAGCGCTAATGGCAGATAGCCAGACAAGGCAATAATGCCAGCGAGTTGATGAGGTAAGCGTAAGCCGATATAGAGTGCCATTGCACAGCCTTGTGAAAAACCAGCAAGCACTATGTGCTGGTAATCAATTCCGCGTTGCACTTCACGTTCAATTAATTCAATGATCGATGCAGCAGATTGCTTAATGCCATCAGCATCTTCTTGATCCATGAGATTTCTGCCGATGATGTCATACCAAGCGGGCATCACGTAGCCACCATTGACGGTTACGGGCATGCTTGGTGCGCTTGGGAATATAAAGCGAATGGCGGGATTGGATGGCAGGCGTAGCTCAGGAATGATAGGGACAAAGTCATTACCATCTGCACCAAGTCCATGAAGCCAAATGACTGCGCAAGTTGGGTTGGGTGAAGTTTCTAGTTCTATACAAGGAAGCATGGCACGATCATCTCAATGAATAAGGAATGATCATTGTAGTGTTTTGATTCCAGCGGATTGCGCTGGCCAATCTCAGGGCTGGACTTAGTTTTCTAAAACCACGAAATCACCGCGGGAAACTTTTTCTCTAAATTGAGAGAAAGAAAATAGGGCTTTTATCTGTGCACTCAAGGAGACTTCTATTTTGCCTTCGGGGGTAGGATTGGCAAAATACTCGCCAGCAGGAAATAGGGTCTCCAGGCTATTTTTTGAGTCCGTTGCTTGGGTGAGAAGCGTCTGACTTTGTGTGATTTTGATAAGCATGGCCTATCTTAGATTCTAAAAATGAATATGAATTGCCTAAGTGCACAATTCAAATACAGCGTGCACCATAGTGTGAGTAGGGCCTCAGCACCCTAGAGCCCAACTGCTATTGATCTATGAGGGGCTAGCTTTAAGAAGCTCACTTTTTCGCACTTTTATGGTGCAAATTATTCTAGCTAAACCAGAAGTTGAGTTTTTAAGCCGGATGAATGCTGAATCAGACGTAGCGCGCAATAAATACTTTATCGCCCTTGGGTTTGAGTTCAATCCAAACAAAATGGCCTGAGCCGGGAGCAACATCAATGGCTTCATTTTTGCTATTCCACATTTTTTCTAATGTGATGTCGTGATTGCCAGCAGGTTCGATGATCTCTAATTTATCGCCTACAGCAAATCGATTTTTGACATCAATCTTGACTCGCCCTGTAGCTTGATCCACTTCAATTACTTCACCAACATACATGCTGCGACCAGATAGGGAGTGACCTCTCATATAGAGTTGGTATTCCTTATCGTGGTGACGCTCATAAAAGCCATCGGTATAGCCGCGATTAGCCAAACCTTCTAGACTTCCGAGGAGTGCTGGATTTAAAGGGCGTCCTGCAACGGCATCATCAATTGCAGCGCGATAAGATTGGCTTGTGCGAGCAACGTAGTAGGGTGACTTAGTGCGCCCCTCAATTTTGAAAGAATCGACCCCCATCTTGGTAAGTCGTTCAATATGTTCAATAGCTCGTAGATCTTTGGAGTTCATGATGTAAGTACCATGCTCATCTTCTTCGATTGGCATCAGCTCACCAGGATTGCCGCTCTCCTCTAATAGGAAGACGTCACCACTGGCCGCTTCTTCTGCCGGTAGGACTTTATAGTCCCAACGACAGGCATTAGTGCAGGCGCCTTGATTGGGATCGCGATGGGACATATAACCAGATAACAAGCAGCGTCCAGAGTAGGCCATACATAAAGCACCATGTACAAAAACTTCTAACTCCATTTCTGGACAATCTTGCCTTACCTCTTCGATCTCATCAAATGAGAGTTCGCGCGAGAGAATCACTCGGCTGATACCAACAGATCGCCAAAACTTAGCAGCAGCACCATTCACGGTATTTGCTTGAACTGATAAATGAATAGGCATATCAGGCCATGCTTCTCTGGCCATCATGATGAGACCTGGATCTGACATGATCAAAGCATCTGGTTTTAAGTCAACAACCGAAGACATATCCTTGATATAGGTACGGGTCTTTCCACCATGCGGCAATACATTGGAGACTAAATAAAATTTCTTGCCAAGACTATGGGCGGTATCAATACCCTCTTTCAAGACTTCCATCTTGCCAAAGTCATTGTTGCGAACTCGCAGTGAGTAGCGAGGCTGTCCTGCATAGATTGCATCCGCCCCATAATGAAAGGCGGTTTGTAGCATATTGATGCTACCGGCTGGGGCGAGAAGTTCTGGTGTTTTCATTATTCGCCTATTTTATGAGTTTTAGCGATTAAATGAGTTGATGGCCTGTGCAAGAGCAAGAATGCGCTTTGCATCCTGTATATGGAGCTCTTCAATCAATTTTCCATTCAGAACGGCAATACCAGCCCCCGATTGGATTGCCGCTTCATAGGCGGTAATTCTTTGTTGGGCCTCTTCGATTTCTGCGGGAGATGGCCCAAAGATGTCATTGGCTAAGGCTATTTGGCTGGGGTGGATGAGGGTTTTGCCATCAAAGCCCATATCTCGCCCTTGAATGCATGAAGTCCTTAAGCCTGATTCATCATCAAGGGAGAGGTGAACACCATCTAATACACATAGTTGATGGGCTCGTGCAGCCAAAACCGACAGAGAAAGTGCCGTCAGCGTTTCTACGCGGCCAGGTGTGTGGCGTGCATGTAAATCTTTCACTAAATCAGATGTGCCCAGCACCAGCGCCTCAAGTGCTGGATGTGCACTACAGATTTCCGATAATTTAAAAATTGCCATCGGTGTTTCAATCATGGCCCAAATCGTGAGTTGATTTGATGGGTTGAGCTGTTTGAGATGTTCTGCAGCAGCTTGGATTTGGGCAGCGGACTCCACTTTGGGCAATAGGATGGCATCAGCCTTACTGTGGGCAAATGCTTTTAAATCATCCAAACCCCATGGGGTATTTAATCCATTGATTCTGACTACTGTCTCTCGATGACCAAATCCAGACTCTAGAGCGGCATGAATATTAGCGCGTGCTACGACTTTCGAATCTGGAGCGACTGCATCTTCCAGATCGAGTATGAGAGAGTCGGCAGCAAGAGATTTGGCTTTTTCAAGTGCTCGGGTATTTGCGCCAGGCATATACAGCACTGAGCGTCTTGGTCGATTGATATTAATCATGATGTGTATATCGCTTGTAAATAAAAAAGATCATATACGAGGGTTCCTACTGAAATTTTCCACCCAATAACTCTGTGAGCTTTTGTGCACTGGCTTTAACCATAGATGCCTGCTTAGCATTAAAGCGATAGGTTGGCATAGTGAGCGTAATCACTCCGATCAATCCTTCAGCATTAAATACGGGTGATGAGATGCCAGAGATTTCTTTCACTCTATCGCCAGCAACAGCCAGCACCATGGCCTCTCGTATTTGGGCATTTGCTTTACCTGGCGCGCCTTCAAAAGCGCGCAATACCTTTCCGCCTGCGCCTTTGTCGATAGGCAATAGATCACCCACTTTGATATGGTCTCGTAGAGCTTGCTTAGAATCCACTCGATAAAGACAAAGACGCTCTTCACCTTGCCTTACATGAAAGGCAGCACTTTCTTGAGTTGATTTCATCAGCTGTTCCAAAATAGGAATGACCACCGTTTCCAATGATTGCTGCTGCTGATAGGCGGCATTGAGTGTGGCAATGGCAGGACCCAGCACATACATTCCATCAGAGCGCTTCATTACTAAAAGGGCGTTGCTGAGTGAAGCAAGCATTCTAAGCGCAGTACTTTTGTATAAACCTGTAGCTTCTGCTATCTGATTTAAAGAAAGCTCGATATTCTGCGATGAAAAAAGACGCAAGATGGTCAGCGCTTTATCAACAGAGGCTACCCCAGACTCGGCTAGAGCAATTTTTTCTTCGCTTTGCTTGCTGGATTTTCTTGGCATGGACAGTATGGGTTAAATCTGTTTTAATAATAGAACTATATTCCATAGGATAGAACACAATGCATTCTGCGTCAACTGATGTTTTGATTAGCGAAGTAGGCCCTCGCGATGGTTTGCAGTCGATTAAGTCCATCATGCCAACTGCTCAAAAGAATCTATGGATCGATGCTTTGTATCGGGCTGGTCTGCGTGAGATCGAGGTGGCTTCCTTTGTACCGGCTAAGCTATTACCGCAAATGGCAGATGCCACTGAGGTCGTACAACATGCCAAAACACTTCCTGGTTTGACGGTGATGGCCTTGGTGCCGAATTTGAGGGGCGCTCAAACTGCCATTGAGGCTGGTGTACATAAATTAACCATTCCTGTTTCCGCTAGCGCTGCGCACTCTCTTGCTAATGTTCGTAAAACACGGGAGGAGATGGTTGAAGAAGTCAGAAAAATTGTTGACTATCGCAATCAATACGCTCCACATATCAAGGTAGAGGCTGGCATTGCCACTGCGTTCGGTTGCACCCTCCAAGGATTGGTTGCAGAAGATGATGTCATCTGGATGGCTGAGCAGGTCATTGCCGCTGGTGCAGATGAGTCCGGCTTATCAGACACTACAGGCTATGCCAATCCAGCGCAAATCAAACGATTATTTAAACGCCTCAAAGCTGCCATCGGAAATAAAGCTGGTGCAGCGCATCTTCACAATACCCGGGGCTTAGGTCTCGCAAATTGTTTGGCTGCTTTCGAAGAGGGTGTTACCTCATTCGATTCCTCAATGGGTGGCTTAGGCGGCTGTCCTTATGCACCTGGGGCTTCTGGAAATGTTGTCACTGAGGATCTGGTCTTTATGTTTGAGGCAATGGGTATTAAGACAGGCATTAACTTGGATTTGCTATTTGAAGCACGCAAGCCTTTGCAGGCAGGTGTCCCAGATGAAATGATTTACGGCATGGTGCCTGAGGCGGGAACCCCAAAGGGATTTGTCCCAGCGAGCCAAGGGAGCTTTTCATGAGCGATAAGAATCATCTCCCTTATGAAGGGATTCGCGTAGTGGAATTTACCCATATGGTGATGGGCCCAACCTGCGGAATGATTTTGGCTGACCTAGGAGCTGAGGTTATTAAAGTGGAGCCAATTGATGGTGATAAGACCAGAAATTTATTAGGTTCTGGAGCAGGTTTTTTCCCCATGTTCAATCGCAATAAAAAAAGCATTGCAGTTGATATGAAAACACCAGCTGGACTAGAGTTGGTTAGAAAACTAGTGGCTACTGCAGATGTCATTAGTGAAAACTTTAAGCCGGGCACCATGGCAAAGTTGGGTTTAGATTACGAAACCTTAAAAACAACCAATTCCCAATTGATTTATGTTTCACACAAAGGATTTTTACCGGGTCCATATGATCATCGCACTGCTTTAGATGAAGTGGTCCAAATGATGGGTGGTTTGGCCTATATGACCGGTCCCGAAGACAGGCCATTGAGAGCGGGATCCTCTGTCAATGACATTATGGGAGGCGTCTTTGGTGCCATTGGTGTGATGGCGGCATTAAGACAACGAGAATTGACTGGTGAAGGACAAGAAATTCAGAGCTCTCTGTTTGAAAATAATGTCTTCCTAGTGGGTCAGCACATGATGCAATACGCCGTGACGGGTAATGCTGCTAAACCGATGCCAAGTCGTATTTCTGCTTGGGCTATCTATGATGTTTTTGAAGTAGCAGAGGGCGAAAAAATATTTTTAGCCGTTGTTACGGATACTCAGTGGAAAATTTTCTGTGATGTCTTTGGTTTTGTAGATTTATATGCCGACCCTAATCTCAAACTCAATAATCAACGTGTTCAGGCAAGACCCACTTTGATTCCGGAGATCAAAAAACGCTTAGCGGGCTTTACGGCAAAAGAGATAACGGCTATTTTTGAAACAAATGGACTCCCTTTTGCACCCATTACAAGACCTGAGCAATTATTTGATGACCCCCATCTGATGGCAACGGGTGGTTTAGCACCCATTACTTTGACGGATGGCCCTAGAGCTGGCAGTCAAACAACAACACCATTGATGCCATTGATGATGAATGGAAAAAGACTGGGAGTACGTTTAAATCCACCGAAAGCAGGGGAGCAAACAAACGATATCTTGGGTGAACTTGGTTACAGTGCAGATCAAATGCAGAAGCTCTCATCTGATGGTGTAGTTGCCTAGTCCTGAATGGTGGATGCAACTCGTCTGGTAATTTTTGGCGGGTGCGCATCGATATGAAAATCATGGCGCTCCTCTTGCATCATGAGATCTTCGGTGGTGAATCGATCAAATCTTCTTAAGTAATCAGCCCAAGTTTCAAAGACAAAGTCTTCTACAAATCGACCTGGATGCTCTGCATCTTCAAACAAGCTCCAGGAAAGTGCGCCTTGTTTTAAGCGAGACTTCCTTGTTTTGGCCATGAGCTTCTTAAATTCTTCCGCTTTTTCTGGCAAAGTCTGATACTCAATGGAGATCATGATGGGCCCAGCATGTAAATCGATATCCGCTCCAGCATGAGGACGTTCAATTGGACAGACTGGTGTGAAATCTTCCAATGGATGTTGATCGATTCTGTATTTGCGTAGAAAAAATAATACGATTAATCCAAAAATTGAACTCAGCACAATGCTGATAACAACATCAAACTCATCAGCCAGCCTACCCCAAACTGCAGCACCTGCTGCGCTTCCTCCCATTAAACCCATTTGGTAGATTGACATTCCTCTTGCTCTGACCCATCCAGGAAGAGTGAGTTGAGCTGAAGTGGTTAATGAGTTGGCAATACTAATCCAGGCCGCACCGCAGATCAGCATGAAAAATGCACCCAGCCAAATATTGGGCGCAAGGACTACGCCAACTGAAGTAAACGCAAGAACAAATAGACCGTAACTAATCAGATCGGTTGATTTGATGTATTTTCTTAAGCGAGGTAATTGGGATCCCGCGATGATGGCGCCCAAGCCTAAGCAGGCAAGCAAAAGGGTGAAGGTATGAGCATCACCATCAAAGTGCGTCTTAGCAATTACTGGCAGAAGTGCAATTAGTCCGGTTGATTGAAAGAAAAATAAGAACGCACGAAAAATAATATTGCGCATCCGATTGGACTGCCATGCGTACTGCATGCCTACACGCATAGCACCCACAAATCGCTCTCCTGGCAATGTGCTGACGTAGCTCTGATATCTCCAGCGCATGATTACCACGGTTGTGATCACACATAAAATCATGTTCAAGGCAAATACATAGGTACTGCCTGCTAATGCAATGATGGCGCCAGCAGTAAGTGGACCCACAATGCGTGAAGTATTCATGGCAATCGCATTGAGTGCTAGCGCGGAGGAAAGAGATTCTCTCGGGACGATCTCTGGAACAATGGCAGCAAAGATGGGCCAGCGCATCGCCAGGCCAATGCCGTTGGTAAAAGTGAGAAGAAGCAATAAGTAAGGATTGAGTACGCCAAAGACCAAAGACAGCATCAGAACAGTTGCATTGATTGCTAACCAAATCTGTGCAAAAACAAAATAGTGTTTGCGGTTAATGATGTCAGCAAGTGCGCCGCTTGGTACACCCAATAGTAAAACGGGCAAGCTTGAGGCCGTTTGTACTAGTGCAATGAGGGTTGCCGATGTCGTTAACGATGTCATAGTCCATGCCGCTGCCACATCGTTCATCCACATGCAGATACTGGCTGTTAACCAGGTTAACCATAGGTTACGAAATACCGTATGCCTCAGTGGCGCAAGCCATCCCTCGGAGATTAAGGGTTGGACTTGCAGTTGCTTCATGGTCTGATCTTAGACGCGTTCAATGACCATGGCGATACCTTGACCTACACCAATACACATGGTGCATAAGGCATATCGTTTTTGCTGTTCTTCTAGTTCGACAAGAGCAGTAGTAATGAGGCGCGCACCGCTCATGCCTAAGGGATGCCCTAAAGCGATGGCACCCCCATTCGGGTTAACACGCGCATCATCATCGGCTACGCCCAATTCTCGAAGCGTAGCAAGACCTTGCGCAGCAAAAGCTTCATTCAGCTCAATCACATCGATCTGATCAATAGTCATTCCTAAGCGTTTGAGTAGTTTTTGGGAGGCTGGTGCGGGCCCAATACCCATAATGCGTGGCGGTACTCCCGCAGTAGCCATCCCCACTATTTTTGCTCTGGGTTTAAGGCCATATTTTTGAACAGCTTCTTCACTAGCGAGCAGGAGGGCGCATGCACCATCATTGACGCCAGAGGCATTGCCAGCAGTGACTGTGCCATCGGGGCGCACAATCGGTTTGAGTTTGCTTAGTACATCAATCGTGGTAGCACGCGGATGTTCGTCTTGAGAAACGACTAGCGGCTCTCCTTTTTTCTGAGGAATAACAACCGGAGTAATTTCTTTTGCAAGTCGTCCACTAGCTTGAGCTGCAGCAGCTTTGTTTTGGCTTCTGAGTGCCATCTGATCTTGGTCTGCCCGATTGATCTTGTAGTCATCCGCAACATTTTCAGCAGTCTCAGGCATGGAATCTACGCCATGAGCACTTTTCATGAGCGGGTTGATAAAACGCCAACCAATAGTGGTGTCTTGAATAGAATGGTTTCTAGAAAACGCAGAATCCGCTTTACCCATCACATAGGGTGCGCGGCTCATGCTTTCTACGCCTCCTGCAATGGCGAGTTCAATTTCACCAGCAGCAATCGCTCTAGCGGCGGTACCCACTGCATCCATGCCGGATCCGCATAAGCGATTGATTGTTGCGCCCGGTACGTTCGGGGATATGCCGGCTAGCAGCGCACTCATGCGGGCGACATTGCGATTATCTTCGCCTGCTTGATTGGCGCACCCATAGATGACCTCATCTACTTCATCCCATTTCACCTGAGGATTGCGCTGCATTAATGCTTTGATTGGGACGGCGCCCAAATCATCAGCGCGAACGCCAGATAATGATCCACCATAGCGGCCGATGGGGGTTCTGATTGCATCACAGATATATACAGTGTTCATGATTATTAATTAGCCTAGTTTGATTTTTTGAGCTCAAGCTCAATCTTATCTTTTAATTCAAAAAGTGCAGGAGCATAGCTTTCCAAAAGTTCGTTTAATTTACTTTCTGCAGGAGTGCTTAGATTAAGTGATGCATAACTGCCATTGAGTAGCTGAACTGAAGTAGAGATTGCTGAAATTTCAGGGAGCCATGTAGCAACACAATACCCTTTATTTGACATTGATTCTATGGCCTCTTGAATTTCTTTTTCTATTTGCGTCCAGTTTTTAATTTTCTGATTTTTCAATTCGAGAAGTAGCTGCTTTCTACTATGGGGATCAAGCTTTGCGATCCATGCCCTCCCTAAAGAGGTTCGCTCAATTGGCACCCTTTGGCCGGCCGCCACTGTTCTCAAAGCAACATTCTTGGTGTAGCGTATCGATTCTAGATAGACCATTTCGAGTCGATCAGCCACCGCAAGGCCAACATTGAGTTTTAACTTTTCAGAGGCCTTACGCATGAGTGGTTCAGCCAGCTTGATCTCAGTTGAACCTGTTTTGAAGGCATGACCAAGGCAAAGGACCGTTGGTGCTAAGCGGTAGGCCTGTCGAGCTGAGTCATGCTCTAAAAACCCGGACAGAACCAAGGTTTGGGTAAGGCGACTAATGGTGGAGGGGGGTAAACCGGTCCGTTCCGCGATTTCGCTATTGCCCAACAGGCCCATGCCAGGCTTGAAGCAGCGCAGGATTTCTATCCCCCTAATCAGGGAGCGGTTTGTTTTGGAGTTTGGCTTAGCTAATTCCATCTGGTGGAATTAAACCATAAATTGGGGATAGATTTCAGCCATACTGCTTTAACCATAATCAAACCAATACCAGTGGAGACTAATGTGCTTTCTAAGGCCGCAAGTTCAAAACATTTAAACCTCGTTGCCGGAGCTTTATTTAGCTTAACGGCTCTATTCATTCACTCGCATGCAAAAGCTGCATACCCAGATAAGCCTATTAAGGTGATCGTGCCCTTTGCCCCGGGAGGCGGAACTGATCTCGTTGCCAGAACTTTGGGTATATCGATGGCCGAAGATTTGCGTCAGCCTATCGTGATTGAAAATAAGCCTGGTGGCAGCACCATGATTGGCACTGAAGCACTTGCAAAGAGTCCTGCTGATGGTTACACGCTAGTGGTTGCAACTCTGGCGCATGCAGTTAATCCCAGTTTAAAAGCAAAGCTGCCTTATTCACAAGATAAAGATTTCGCTCCAGTGATTTTGGTTGGCGTCTCTCCAAATGTAGTGGTGGTATCGGCGAATAGTCCTTACAAAACCTTTCCAGAATTTCTTGCGGCTGCAAAAGCCAACCCTGGAAAGTTATCGTATGCATCGCAAGGTGGCGGCACTTCAGCACATCTAGCTGGAGAGCTATTCAATTCACTGGCTAATACAAAATTGACTCATGTGCCTTACAAGGGTGCTGGTCCTGCATTAACAGATGTTATTGGCGGTCAAGTTGATGTGATGTTTGCAACTGCATCAGCGGTGGGTAGTTTGGTGGATGGCGGCAAATTGCGGGCGCTTGCTGTTACAACCCCAGCACGCTCACCCTCGCCGCAATTATCGATGTTGCCAACGGTTGCAGAGAGTGGCGTGCCAGGATATTCCGCTGGAAGTTGGTATGGTTACTTTGCTCCTGCTGGGACTCCGCCCGATGTGATTAATAAGTTAAATGCATCCATTAAAAAAGCATCACAGTCTCCAGCCTTTAAGGCGCGCGTTGAAGGGGAGGGTCTAGTGGTCAGAGCTGGAAGTCCTGAAGAATTTGGAAAGTTTGTTAAGGCTGAAGAGTTGCGTTGGCGTACCGTTATCAAAGACGCCAACATCAGCCCAGATTAAAAATACTCGCTAGGAAAAAAATGACATACCAATTAATTGAACTTTCAGTTGAGCAAGGTATTGCTACCTTGCGCCTCAATCGTCCTGAAAAACGGAATGCGATGAGTGACGATATGCGCTCTGAATTGATTGAAGCTTTAGAGATGATTACGGCAGATAAATCCATTCGTGCGTTGGTCTTAACTGGCAACGGCAAAGGTTTTTGCGCAGGCGGCGATATCTCTGGCATGGAGAAGCGTATGCAGGCACCAGCTGGAGAGCTTGCCTATAACGGCTGGCATCGTCAGCAACGCGTTCATCATGCAGTTTCTCTTTTGCACACCATGCCAAAACCAACCATTGCAGCTGTGAATGGGCCAGCATCTGGTTTGGGCGCGGACACAGCATTAGCATGCGACTTCATCATTGCTTCTGAAGGTGCGAATTTCACCTGGTCATACATCAACCGCGGGATTATTCCTGACGGAGGTGGTATGTACTTTTTGCCAAGACGTGTGGGCCTAGTGAAGGCTAAAGAACTCATTTTCTCGGGCAGGAAGGTAGATCTTGAAGAGGCTGCCCAAATCGGCATCGTCGATAGGGTTAGTAAGTCAGAGGCATTGGTAGCTGATGCACAAGCTTGGGCGAAAGAGTTAAGTAAAGGTTCTGCTACTGCGCTTGCATTAGGTAAGACGATCTTGAATCAAACCTTTGAAACCACTGCTGCCCAAGTCTTTGCACAAGGAAGTCAGGCTCAAGGTATTTGCTATACCAGCACTGAGCATCGTGAGTCTGTCATGGCCTTTCTGGAAAAAGCCGCCGCTGCTAAGAAATAAATAAGGTTAATAGATGAGTAATGCAATTCAAAAATTGATGGAGCCTCGCAGTATTGCGGTTATTGGCGCATCAACTGATCCGAAAAAAACTGCAGGAAGGCCTATAGCTTATTTGCAGAAACACCACTTCAAAGGAAAAATTTATCCTGTCAATCCTAGGGTAGAAGAGATTGCAGGTTTGAAGTGCTACCCAGATATTGGATCTCTACCTGAGACCCCCGATGTTGCCATCATCATGGTGGGAACAGATAAGGCGCTGAGTGCAGTTCAGGAGTTATCTCAACGCGGTACACCTGCAGCGATTGTTTTAACCAGTGGCTTTGCAGAGCACGGACCAGAAGGTTTAAAAAAACAAGAAGAGTTGATTGCTGCTGCTGGCGCAATGCGCATCCTGGGGCCTAATACGATTGGCATGGTCAATGTAACTGATGACATACCTTTGTCTCCAAGTAGCGCCTTAGAGATGGATGAATTTCCAAAGGGTGGTGTTAGCGTGATCTCACAAAGTGGTGGCATTTTGGGGTCGCTGCTATCACGTGCGGCAGCTTCAGGCTTAGGACTTTCAAAATTGGTTTCCACTAGCAATGAAGCTGACTTAGGTATGGCTGATTTTGTTAATTATTTAGTTGACGATGCTAGTACTAAAGTAATCGTGCTGTATATCGAGAGTATTAGACATCCAGAGCGATTTCGTGCAGCAGCTTTAAGAGCTAGGCAGGCCGGCAAGCCGATTGTGGTTTATAAGGTTGGCAAATCCGAAGCGGGTATTAAAGCAGCGGTTTCTCATACTGGTGCCTTAGCTGGCACTGACAAAATGTATGACGCCTTATTTAAGCAAACTGGAATTATTCGCGCCAATAAATTCTCTGATTTTTTGGATATACCAGCAGCGCTTTCTTCTGGAAGGGTTCTCAAGGGTAAGCGGGTTGCCATTTTGACCTCTACTGGTGGAGCGGGAACCTTAGTTGCTGATAGTCTAGGTGAGTGGGGTTTTGAAACACCAGTACCCGATGAAAAAACGGCTGCAAGACTACGCGCCTTGCAGCCGGGTGATCAAGCAGTGTTAGACCGCAATCCGATTGATGTCACCCTAGCTGGTTTGCAACCCGATTTGCTGCGTGGCGCTATCAGCGCATTGCTGGACAGTCCAAGCTACGATGCTTTGATCTTGATCTTAGGTTCTTCGAGTCTATCGATGCCCGACTTGATGGCGGGGGCAGTGCGTGATTGCATGCAAACTAGTGAGAAGCCTGTCATTGCTTATGTCAGCCCCCATGCGCCTATTGCCGGAGCGCTCATGACGAAGTTGGGTGTACCTGCATTCTCACAGCCTGAAAGTTGTAGTGTGGCCTTATCGAGCATGTTGCATGCTAGTAGTCTGCGTGGCGGTATTACTGCTACGGGTTCGCAATCTACTATTCCTAAGGCTCTTGATGCTTCACTGTTGCATGGATCCTTGAATGAGCATCAGGCAAGGAATCTCTTTGCGGCTTTTGGTATTCCGGGAGTTCGTGAAACCGTAGTCAATGCGCAGCAGCCGAATTTAGACGCCGTGAATGATTTAGGTGAAAAATGCGTTCTCAAAATTTTGTCAAATGAGATTACGCATAAAACTGAAGTGGGTGGCGTTGCGTTAAATATACCTATTGCAGAAATTGCAGAAAAGCTTCATGCCATGGCGGCGGAAGTGAAAATAAAGTCTGGCGCGGACATAGAGCAGTTTCTCGTTCAAGAAATGGCTTCAGGTGGAATGGAGTTCATGGTGGGAATGCACCGTGATCCTCTGGGCACAGCTATTTTGGTTGGTATGGGTGGGGTTACGGCAGAACTTTTTAAAGATACCAATATGCGTTTGATTTCTCCTGGAAAAGCATTGAGCTCAGCAGAGGTATTGGAGATGCTACAAGAGTTAAAAACATGGCCCTTGCTAGATGGCTATCGCGGCAGACCCAGGTGTGATGTCGATGCTTTAGTCAACGCGATTGTTCAATTTTCAACCATGGTTGCTGCTATGGGTGATCGCTTGATTGAATGTGAAATCAATCCTATCTTTGTATTTCCTGCAGGTCATGGGGTAAAGGCTGCAGATGGCATTGCTGTTTTGAACTAAATAAAGCCCATTCATTGAAATGACTCAGGACCTAGCGATTAGAACCCAACATATCCCTTACCAAGAGGGAAGTGTAGCTTGGCATGAGTTTGGCGAACCGATACCACATCGTAAGCCATTGGTTTTATTGCATGGTGGTCATGGTAGCTGGGAGCATTGGGCCCGCAATATTGATACTTTGTCACAGCACTTTCATGTGTTTGTACCAGATATGCCGGGCTTTGGTGAGTCATCATTTATTGATAGTCAATTTCAGCCAGGAATCATCAACCCCATGATTGCCACCATGAATACCTTGCTTGGTGAGCATCAGGAAGTGGATATTGCAGGCTTCTCGTTTGGCGGTTTTGTTGCTGCGCATATGGCCAATCAGCGTCAGGGCATTGCTAAGCTTGCACTGCTAGGTAGCGCTGGCCATGGAGGTCCTCGTCGCCCAAGAGGTGAGCTCTTAGCTTGGAAGGAGATTTATGCAAGCGGGGATACGGCTCAACTTAGTCAGGTCATGCGAGAGAATCTCTTTTTGCAAATGATTAGCAGCTATGACAGGATAGATGCGCAGGCTATCCGCATTCATCAAGACGCTTGTGTGGCGACACGTTTTAAAAGTAAGCCTATTGCAAGACCAGGTGGTTTAGCAGAGCAACTAGAGAAATATACTGGCCCCGTATTGCTGATATGGGGTGAGCATGATATTACTTGTACACCAGAATATTTAATTGAAACACTCGTCACTGGACGACCCAATAGGTCAAAAGAGCTTGTTGTTGACTCTGGTCATTGGGTTCAGTATGAAAAATCGGATCAAATTAACACTACATTGATTCAATGGTTTGAGTCGGCATAAGAATATGACAAGCAAAATCCAAATTCATCACGATGCAGATGTCATGGTGATTACCGTGAATAATCCGCCAATCAATGCGGGGTCAACTGAGGTTCGTAAAGGCTTGCTAGATGCAATTCATCTTTTCCAAAGCGATCCTAATCTAGCTGCTGCCGTCATTATTGGAGGTGGCAGCACTTTTATTGCTGGCTCAGACATTAAGGAATTTTCTCAACCTCTAGCAGAGCCTCATTTACCAAGCGTGATTGCTGCCATTGAAGATTGTCCTAAAGTGGTGGTGTGCGCTTTGCATGGCGCCGCTTTGGGTGGTGGCTTTGAGTTGGCTTTGGGTTGTGATGCTCGCATTGCTTTAGAGGGAGCGGTAGTTGGTTTGCCAGAAGTCACCCTAGGGATTATTCCTGGAGCTGGCGGCTCGCAGCGACTGCCAAGATTGATCGGGATTGAGAAGTCAATTGAACTGATTTGCGGTGGTATTCGTATTAAGGCGGCAGAGGCACTCAAGCTGGGCATCATCGATAAATTGGTTGCAGAGGATTTATTAGGCAATGCCATTGCTTATGCGAGATCACTGATTGGTAAAAAATCCCGTATACGTGATTTAGTAGCACCGCAGGCAGAAGCTGAGAGCGTCCTTGTAGCCTCACAAAAGGCTCTGAAGTTAGCCAAGAATCGTCCTAATGTTCATCAGGCAATACAGATGATCACTAATACGATGAGTATGCCAATCGATTTGGGTCTTGCTACTGAGCGTGAAGTATTTCAGAAGCTAAGGGTGGGCACAGAGGCGAAAGCCCTGAGATATCAATTTTTTGCAGAACGTAAGTTATTCAAAGCGCTTGGCGGAAAAGAATCTAAGCCCAAGGATTTTCAGAGCATTGCAGTCATTGGTGCAGGCACTATGGGCTCCGGAATTGCGATGGCCTGTTTATCGGCTGGTTACTCCGTGCTGATGTTAGATCAAAATGAAGCTGCTCTTCAAAATGGCATCAAGAAAATAAGAGATTTTTATGATGCTCGTGTAGCTGGTGGTAAGTTGGCTGCTGATAAGGCAGCAGCATTACTTAAGCGCTTTACATTTTCTACACAATGGGCTGATATTGCTGTCGCAGATTTAGTGATTGAGGCAGTATTTGAGGATATGCAAGTAAAGCATGCGGTATTTGAACAAATAGATGCAAACGCGAATCCACAAGCATTGTTAGCCTCCAATACATCCTATTTAGATATTGATGCCATTGCAGCGAAAACTCAAAATCCATCCCGTGTATTTGGATTACATTTCTTTAGTCCAGCCCAAGTGATGAAGTTAATTGAAATCGTGCGTTGTCAAGCAACTGATCCCAGTGCGATCGCCGCTGGTTTGCAGTTTGCAAAACGCTTAGGTAAAACTCCAGTAATTAGTGCGAATGCTTTTGGATTTATTGGCAACCGGATTTATGCTGCATATCGGCGTCAATGTGAATTTATGCTCGAAGAAGGGGCGTATCCAGAACAAATTGATCAAGCGCTAGAAGAGTATGGTTTTGCTATGGGCCCTTTTGCAGTGGCAGATATGTCTGGTTTGGATATTGCCTGGGCAATGCGCAAAAGTTTAGCGGCCACTCGGAATCCAGATCACCGCTACGTGAGTATTCCAGATACTTTGTGCTTGGCAGGACGCTTTGGACGTAAAACGGGCTCAGGTTATTACCAATACCTACCAGGGACAAAATCCGGCGTGGTCGATCCTGTAGTTAAGAGTGTGATTGATGAGGCTAGCGCAGCTAAAGGAATCACGCGTCGCGCCTTTACATCACAAGAAATTGTTCAGCGGGTTTTATTGGCGATGATGAATGAAATCGCCCATTTGGCATCTGAAAAAGTGGTGGGCGATGTGACGGACTGCGACATAGCGCTTGTAAATGGCTATGGATTTCCACGCTGGTGTGGTGGTCCTGTATTTATTGCGCATGAGATGGGTAAAGAAAAGCTGAGTGCTGAGCTAGAAACCTTGGCCAAGGTGAGTGGTCCTGGCTTTGTTAAGGCTGAGCTTAGTGGTTTATTTGAGTCAGACGGTTCGGAATAAGGAAAGCATCAAATGCATATTGTGATTTCTGATGACCATCAAGACTGTATTCGCGATCTTGCTTGTTTTGATAAGCTCAAAGATCACACTGTTCGCATTCATAACAATAGCGTGACTGAGTTAGAGGCTCTTGTCGAGCGCTTTCAAGATGCTGAAGCTATTGTTCTGATTCGTGAGCGTACAGTCATTACAAAAGAATTACTGGATCGTTTGCCAAAATTAAAAGTCATATCTCAAACAGGAAAAATGGCATCCCATGTTGATCTAGAAGCTTGTAAAGCTAAGGGTATTGTTGTGATGGATGGACGAGGTTCAGGCGCTGCAACGGCTGAACTCAATATGCTGCTGATCTTGGCTGCACTCCGTAGACTCGTAGAAGAGGTTACTAGATTACAAGGTGGGCAGTGGCAGGGCTACTTGGGTGATCAGTTATCGGGCAAAGTTTTGGGTGTCTATGGCTTTGGTCGAATTGGTAAGCAAGTTTGCCATTTGGGGAAAGCCTTTGGTGCACGCCCACTGGTATGGGGTCGTGAGAGCAGCTTACAAAAAGCCCAGCAAGAAGGATTCGCTGTGGCAAGCAGTAAAGCGCAGTTCTTCTCTGAGAGCGATATTGTCTGTTTACAGCTGAGACTGAATGAGGATACGCGCTACATTGTTACGGCTCAAGATTTGGCTCTCATGAAACCAAGCTCGCTACTAGTTAATGCAAGTCGCGCTGAATTGATAGCGCCTGGAGCATTGGTAGCTGCGCTTAAGAAGGGGCGTCCTGCTTATGCAGCGGTTGATACCTATGAGTCAGAGCCTGTGCTGGGCGCTAACGATCCACTCTTGCACCTACCAAATTGTTTGTGTACTCCTCATATTGGTTTTGTTGAAAGAGATAACTATGAGGCGTACTTTGGGATTGCCTTTGACAATATTAATTCCTACGTAGCGGGTTCACCGCAAAACTGTGTGAACTAATGCAACTCAGTAATCACCCTATTTATTAGAGAAAGTTAAAAATGGATTTTCATTTAACCAGTGAGCAAAGAGCGTTTGCAGATGCAGTATCTAAGTTTGCTGAAAAGGAATTGGCTCCTGGTGCTCTAGAGCGTGCTCATAGCCCTGAATACCCTTGGGCAATTGCCCAGAAGATCAGTGGCCAAGGCTTGCTTGGAATTGCTTTTGCTGAAAAAGATGGTGGTATGGGCGGCACGCTAATGGATGCTGTGATTGCCATTCAGGAGGTTGCATTGCATTGCCCAAAATCAGCTGACGTTGTTCAAGCAGGTAATTTTGGCGCGATTCGCACCTTTGTTGAGTACGCCAGTGAGTCACAAAAAGAAAAATACCTCCCCGATTTATTGGCAGGTAAAAAAATTCTAGGCTTGGGTATGAGTGAGCCGGGTGCCGGATCGGCGGTTACTGAATTGGCTACATCTGCAAAGAAAGTAGATGGGGGCTATTTAATTAATGGCTCAAAAGTATTTTCTACGCATAGTCCTGAGGCTGGCGTGTTCTTGGTATACGTTCGTTTTGGTCCTGGCTTAGATGGTATCGGTTCTGTCTTAGTTGATCGCGATGCACCTGGTTTAACAGTCGGCCAACCGAATAGCTTTATGAGTGGTGAAGAGTGGTCGCAGTTGTATTTTGAAGACTGTTTTATTTCTGATGATGGCCTTTTGCTCGGACCTGGTGGATTTAAAAAGCAAATTAGCGGATTTAATGTGGAGCGAATTGGTAATGCATCTAGAGCACTTGCCTTGGGGCGCTACGCATTTAATAAGGCGAAAGAATATGCTTCTGTCCGCGAGCAATTTGGTAAGCAAATTTGTGAATTTCAGGGAATTCAGTGGAAGTTTGCAGATATGGCCGTTAAATTGGATGCGGCCCAGCTCATGCTCTATAGGGCGGCTGTGAATGCCGAAGAAGGTCTCCCTTCAGCCTATGAAACTACAGCAGCTAAGCTCATTTGTAACAATACCGGCTTTGAAGTGGCCAATGAAGCCCTACAAATTATGGGGGCAACTGGTTATAGTCAGGAGACCCTAGTAGAGTATTGCGTAAGACGTACCCGCGGCTGGATGATTGCTGGCGGATCGATCGAGATTTTGAAGAATAGAATTGCAGAAGAAGTATTTGATAGACGTTTTAATCAACGAGCAAAGTAGTCGCAGTAATTTATTAAAAAAATTTAAAAAATTAAAGAGACATTCATATGAAATTGATCAAGCAAATAGCAATATCTTTCGGTTGCGCTTTGGTTTTAGTATCCAACGCGTTCTCTCAGGGAGCGGGTACCTATCCTGATAAGCCAATCAAAATTATTGTTTCCTTCACTGCTGGGGGAACAACGGATATTTTGGCTCGTGAGGTTGGTAATCAAATGAGCATTCGTTGGAAAGTTCCTGTAGTTGTGGAAAATAAACCTGGCGCTGCTGGTAACTTGGGCACAGAGATTGTTGGCCGCGCTGCTCCAGACGGTTACACCTTGCTCGCTAGTTCAATTGGGCCAATCTCAATCAACCCAACTCTGTTCGGAAATTTGCCCGTTAATCCTCAGAAAGCCTTACAACCAGTAGCACTCTTGGGTGACGTTCCGAATATTTTGGTCGTACCTGCTACTAGCGGTATTAAAAACTGGAAAGAATTTACGGCTTATTTAAAGGCAAATCCAGGTGCAATTAATTATGGCTCTACCGGAATTGGTACTACTGCTCATTTAATTAGTTATTTGTTTGCTCAAAAATTAAGTGTGGAGGCCTTACATATTCCTTACAAGGGCGCTGAGGCAACACGTGATTTAGTAGCAGGTCGTTTGCAGTTTATGTTTGCAACAGCACCATCTGTAGTTCCCTTGATTAAAGCAGGACAGCTCAATGCTATTGCCGTGTCCACCAAGAAGAGAATTAGTGCGCTTCCTGATTTGCCTACCTTAAATGAGTTGGGGGTGGATATTGCTACTGGTGCTTGGTTTGGTTTCTTTGCGCCAGCAGGCACTAATCCAGCCATCATTAAGAAGTTGAATGAAACCACCTTGAGCATTTTGGAAGAGCCTGCCATTAAGCAGAAGTTGCTTGGATTGGGTGCTGATCCGGTGCCCATGAATGTTCAGGAATTTACCAAGTTTGTCCAAAATGACTTTGCTTTATGGGCGCCAATCGTGAAGGCATCTGGGGCTAAACCTGAATAGACCATGACCCTTTTACAAGAATTTGGGCGTTTTATAGAAGCTAGTTACCAAACTAGCTTCTCTGCTGCAACGCTCCATAGTGCTCGCCGTGCTTTGTTGGACTGGCACGGCGCCCTCATTGCAGGTGCCGATACCGAAGCCGCTTCTCGATTAAGAGAGGCGTATGGGGATGAGTTTGGTGTGGGGCATTGTTCAGTTGCGGGCAGTCAAAAAAAGGTATTTGCGAGAGCAGCTGCATTTATGAACGGCACCATCTCGCATATTGCAGAATTTGATGACATCTTTAGAGATGGTGCTTACCATCCTGCATGCCCAACTATTTCTGCAGTGTTTGCTTTAGCAGAGTCACGTAATGATTCGGTTGAGGATCTTTTAGCTGCCATCATTATTGGCTATGAAGTCTCTACACGGATTAGTAAGGTCATTCAACCAAGTCACTATCAATATTTTCATACGACTGGGACTGTAGGCGTATTTGGTGCCGCTGCAGCTTGTGCTCATCTACTGAGATTAAATGCTTCTCAGGCGTGTGATGCTCTGGCTACAGCTGGAACCTTTGCCAGCGGCCTGCAGCAGGCGTTTCGTTCTGACTCCATGACTAAGCCTATGCACCCAGGCCATGCAGCTGAGGTGGGCTTGAACGCAGCTTTACTGGCTCAAGCTGGCATGACGGGCACTCCCGATTTACTTGAAGGTGATGCTGGTTTTGGTGCTGCTCTTTGTGAAAATCCGAGATGGAATGAGTTGTTTATCGATCTCGGTTCAAGCTGGAACATCGAGCAAATGACCTTTAAGAATCATGGATGTTGTGGACATAATTTTCCTGCGATTGATGCTGTATCGCACTTGCTTAATGAACACCAAATTGATCCAGAGCAAATTCAGAAAATTCGGGTGGGTGGCTATAAGGCCACTACAGAAGTATGTCGCTATGTTCATCCTCAAACACCATTCGAGGCTAAGTTTAGTTTGACCTATACCGTATCCGCTCGGATTATTCTCGGGCGAGTACGAGAGCGCGCATTCTTAGAAACAGCGCTAGCTAATCCGAAGATTCGGTCCATGGAAGAGAAGATTGAGTTGAGTATTGATCCTGAATGCGCTGCAAAATTTCCGCTTCACCGATCAGCGAAGGTGGAGATTGAAATGAATGATGGTTCGATCTATGCGCACCATCAACATACTCGCCATGGAGATCCAGACGAGCCTTTAACGGATCAGGAGTTAGTGGATAAATTTCACGAATTGGCAGAGCCAAGGGTTGGCCTACAAGTAGCTCAAACCCTCTCGGGTGAGCTGCTCGGGGGATCTGGTTTGTCAGTGCGAGATTTAACTAAATTATGGTCAAAAATGAGTTATTGACCATTTAAATAACTAAAATAATCTTAGTAAATCATCAGGTAAATATCATGACTTTAGGACGCTTAAAACTACCTTCACTGAAAGATCAAGTGACGCCAGAAGAGTGGAAAGCTCGGGTCGATTTGGCCGCTTGTTATCGCTTGATAGCGCATTACGGTATGTCGGACATGATGGCCAATCACATCACGATTCGTGTGCCTGGTGAAGAGGGTGCTTTTTTAACGAATCCCTACGGCATGATGTATGAAGAAATGACGGCATCTTGTTTTCTGAAAATCAATCATGAGGGAGAGGTTTTATTTAAACCTGACTTTGGTGACTTGAACTATGGCTTTAATAAGCCAGGGTATATTTTGCATAGCGCCGTTCATAAAGCACGCCCTGAAGTAGATTGCGTCATTCATACGCACACACCTGCAGGTATGGCGATCTCTTCTCTCAAGTGTGGCTTGCTCCCCATCAATCAAACAGCGATGCGCTTCCTAAAAATTAGCTACCACGACTATATGGGCGTGGTGTTAGATATGGCCGAACAAGAAGTATTGGTTCGTGATTTAGGTAATGCTGAGGCGATGATTTTGCGTAACCACGGTTTATTAACTGTGGGTAGAACAGTCGGCGAAGCTTTTAACTGGATGCATCGCCTTGAAAGCTCCTGCCGTGCTCAGTTAGCGGCAATGGCCTGTAATACACCTCTCCAAGAAGTTTCCCCTGCGATATTGGAGGAGACTTATATGAACTACCAACCGCAAACTCGCAGGCCTTATGGTTTGATGGAGTGGCCTGGTTTGTTGCGTATGGTTGAGCGCATGGATCCCAGTTTTAAGGACTAAGTCAAGAGTAGCCAATTTGATGTAGCATCACTACTGGAGTTTCTTAATCCGATCTCTAGTAAGTGGCAGCAAGCCAAGTAGTAACAATAAAAATATAAAAGCATCATCGCTAATAGCTGGAGACAAATATGCAGAAAACTTTTTTCCAAAGATGGACCTTTGGGGCTCTCGTGCTCTGCTGCTCTTTTTGGGCTAGTGCACAGACTTATCCGAATAAGACGATTACTTTAATAGTTCCTTTTGCGCCAGGCGGCAATATCGACGTAGTTGCTCGATCAATTGCACCCTCATTGGCTAAAGCAACTGGTCAAACTGTGGTGGTTGAAAACAAAGCTGGGGCCGGTGGTGCCATTGGTTCAACTTATGTTGCTAGAGCGGAGCCGGATGGGCACACTTTGTTGGTGGCAACGACGAATACGATTTCAGTATTGCCTTATATGCTCAAGACTCCACCATATAAGCCAGATGGTTTTGAGCCAGTTAGTCTCGCAGCAGTCACCCCCTTGGTATTAGTGGTCCGCAAAGATGACAAGCGCTTTCCAAATGCAAAAGCACTATTGCAGGCAGCAAAAGGCACGCCTGGTTCAGTGTCGGTTGGACACGCTGGTCAGGGTACATCGAATCATATTGCTATCTTGCGTATGGAAGATGCGACTAAGGCTAGCTTTAATGTCATTCCTTACAAGGGATCTGCACCAGCTCTTACGGATTTAATGGGTGGTCAAATTGATTTTGTTGTAGATCAAATAACGAGCTCAAAACCCTTTGTAGATTCTGGAAGCCTGCGTATCTTGGCGGTACTTTCTAAAGACCGTGATCCAGCCCTGCCAGATTCGCCTACCTTACGTGAAGCAATGGGGGTTGATTTAGATGCCAGTACCACTGCCGGTATCTTGGCGCCTTTAGGTACTCCGCCAAGCGTGGTGAAGTCCTTGAATGCTTCACTCAGAAAAGCGATTGACGATAGCGGCGTGCGTGGGCGCTTAAGGGTTTTGGGTAGTACTGCACAATCTTCTACTCCTCAAGAGTGGGCAGCCATGCTAAATCAAGAGTCATTAAATTCTCAAGCTTTAGTACAAGCTGGAAAAATTAAGGCTGAATAAATTAGATGACTAGGATTTGTTTGCCTCCCCAGGCCGAGTACACAGCGATTAACTTTTCCGTTCCTGCTGGGGCTTGCGATAGCCACGTCCATATTTTTGGACCTTTTGCACGCTTTCCTTTGGCGGAGGATCGCAGCTATACCCCTCAGGAATTTTCTCCCGATCAATTTATTGCCCATCTAGATCATATTGGTTTTACAAGAGGGGTCTTGGTGACCGCCAGTGTTTGTGGCACGAATAATGGTTCTTTATTGCAGGGCTTGGAGCAGTACCCAGACCGCCTTAGAGGAGTAGTCGTGCCGGACATCAACGTCAGCGATCGAGAGTTAGATCAATGGCATGCCTTGGGTGTGCGAGGTGCTCGCTTCAATCTGTTGCAGATTGACGGCAAGCCGATGTATCGCAATGGAGTCGGTTTAGAGGTCTTGAAAAAATTGGCACCGAAGTTTGCTGAGCGTGGTTGGCATGCCCAGATCTGGGCGCATGCACCTGATTTGCCAGAGCTGGCCCCACAACTGCTTTCCTTGGGATTGCCATTAGTCATTGATCATATGGGCCGCATGAATACTAGTCATGGATTAAATAATCCAGGCTTTCAGTTTTTGTACAAATTACTTGCCGAAGGAAAAGGCTGGGTAAAAATTTCTGGGGCTGATCGAATTGGCAATGTGAAGCAGGGTTATCAAGACGTTGACCCATTTGCAAAAGCACTTTTAGAAGCTAACCCTGAGAATGTAGTCTGGGGAACTGACTGGCCACATATTAATTACTTTGACCCAGCCTTAGTTCCTGATGATGGCAATCTGGTGAATTTGTTATCACGCTGGATTGATAAGCCGCAAGACCTTGAGCGTGTTTTGGTTAGCAATCCAGCGCGCCTTTACGATTTTCCAAAGCTCTGAGTAAGCGATGCGTATCTTAGTTAGCCCGAAAGCATTGCCTGATTTGCAAAAGCTTGTCAAAAATTCATCTGATTTAGATGTGGAGTTTCTGAATAGTGATGAGCAAACACCAGGTGTGCAATTTGATGCTGCTCTGATATCAAGAGATGTCACGGCAACATCGACTAAACAAAAAGTTATTCCTTCTACACAGTCCTTTTATGATTTATTGCTTAATTCACCTGACTTAAAGTGGGTTCAGATTCATTCAGCTGGTGCCGATCGCCAAATTTACTTAGATCTGATGAAGCGCGGCGTGACGATTTCGGGATCCTCGGGAGTTAATGCGCCGATCGTGATGCAAAATGCCATAGCCGGAATACTGATGTTGGCTAGGCAATTTCCAAGAATGCTCAAGGCCCAAGCAGAGCGTCGTTGGGATCCATTAATTAACTATCCATTGCCGCCAGACTTGGCTGGACAGACTGCTGTCATTGTTGGCCGTGGCCCCATAGGGGATGGCATTGCGAAGGTCTTGCAGGTATTAGGGGTCAATACAATTTCCGTAGGATTTAATGCTGCGTTAAAAGATCAAGCTCTCTCTGAATTGGCTTCTTCTAAGATAGTGCATATTTCTCAATTAAAACAAGTACTGCCGCAAGCCCAATGGCTTGTACTCGCTTGCCCCTTAAGTAATGAGACTCGTAATCTGATCGATCAATCCGCAATCGATTTATTGCCAGATGGCGCTCGCATCATCAATATTGCTCGGGGTGAAATTATTTGTGAAGCTGATCTCATTTCCGCATTACAAAGTGAGAAGTTAGCTGGTGCCTATCTCGACGTATTTACCTCTGAGCCTTTAGATGTTCAGTCACCTCTATGGGGTATGGATAAGGTCATTGTGACCCCCCATTCTGCCGGCCATTCAGCAGGAAACGAGGCACGCGTTTTAGAATTATTTGTTGAAAATCTGCGTTTGTTTGCCCATGGTCAAGTATTAAAAAATCAAATAGCGGCTTAATGCCATCCTCTAATCCATCCCTTTATTAATCGAGTAATTCTGATGCCTCACATGCCCGCTTCTACTGCTTTATCCCGTTTTCGCGTGATTGATTTAACTCAGGTACGCGCTGGCCCTACTGCTTGTCGTCAACTAGCGGACTGGGGTGCTGATGTCATTCAAGTGCAGATGCCTGATCACATGCGTGGTGATGACACCCTCGGGGGTCAAGATGGTTCGGATTATCAATATACCCATCGCAACAAGCGTTCCATTACCCTCAATCTGAAGGAGCCAGAGGGGATTGCAATCCTAAAGCGTCTAATTGCCAGCGCTGATGTTGTCGTGGAAAACTTTCGCCCCGATGTGAAGTTTCGCTTAGGGATTGATTACGAAACTTTGAGCAAAGATCATCCCGGTTTGATCTACGCCAGTATTTCTGGATTTGGACAAAGCGGCCCGCTATCTCAACGTCCGGGCTTTGATCAAATTGCTCAGGGGATGAGTGGCTTAATGTCCGTAACTGGTAAGGCAGGAGATGGCCCTATGCGAGTGGGCATCCCCATTGCCGATTTATGCGCAGGCATTTTTGCTGCCCAAGGAATCTTAGTGGCCTTATTGGAGCGTGATGCTTCAGGTAAAGGACAGTGGTTGCACACCTCTTTATTGGAATCCATGATTTACATGATGGATTTCCAGAACTCTCGTTGGCTGATCGATGGAGATATCCCCACTCAAGCTGGCAACTATCACCCAACCAGTATTCCGACTGGGGTTTATAAAGCCAAAGATGGTTATATGAATATCGCTGTATTTGGATCAAAGATTTGGGAGCGTTTCTGCGATATTCTCGGTGCACCTGAATGGGTTGCTGATGAGCGCTATAAAGATAAGCAAGGTAGATCGATAAATCGAGATTCAATTAATGCAGAAATTAATCGTCGCCTAGCTGCCCAAGACTGCGCATATTGGGTTGAGCGTTTTAATGAGGGTGGTGTTGCCTGCGGTTTGATTAACGATGTCAAAGGGGTTTTCGAAGAGGCTCAAGTGCAGCATCTCGGAATCGTGAAAGATGTTGTATCGATTCATCATGGTCCTCAAAAAATGGTTGGCCAGCCAATGCAGCTCACGCGCACACCTAGTACTGTCGCGCGTTCTGCTCCAAAACGTGGTGAGCATAGTGAAGAAATTTTGAAAGAGATCGGTCTAGAAGCGGCTGAACTCTCGAATCTGAAAGCAAAGGGAGTTTATTAATGAGCGCAGTTACTTACCAATCTATTACTGAGCGAGTCAAAGTTTGGTTAGATGAAGATGGCAGTACTTTACAAATTCAATTTAATAATCCTGATCGCCATAATGCGCTTTCAGTAGATATGTGGGAAGCAGTCGTGCCTCTTCTTAGCACCGCTGAGAGCGATGACCGAATTCGTTTGGTGGTATTTAGTGGAGCGGGTGAGAAAGCATTCGTATCGGGTGCTGACATTACTCAGTTTGAAGATCTGCGTGCAGCTCAAGAAGCAGTAGCTCGCTATGAGTTAATGGCAGAACAAGCTCTAATGGGTATTTATAACTTTAGTAAACCCACACTCGCTTGCATTAAGGGTTACTGTATTGGTGGCGGCGTTAATGTGGCAATGAGTTGCGATATTCGGATTGCCAGTAGCGATGGGGTATTTGCTATTCCAGCAGCTCGCCTGGGTTTGGGTTATCGCTATTCAGCTTTGAAAAACTTAGTGGATCTAGTTGGTCCTGCCATGGCAAAGGATCTGTTTTTCACTGCTAGGCGGATTGATGCCAATGAGGCACGCAATATTGGCCTGATTACACGCGTATGTGAGACTAGTGAGCTGCCGGCTGTGCAGGCGGAATACAAAAAAGCCTTGGCAGAGAATGCCCCAATTACAGTGCGTGCAGGTAAGGCCATCATTGCTGAGATCCTAAAAGCCTCACCTGAGATTGATCACGATAAGTGCCGTCAGTTAATTAAGGATTGTTTCGAGAGCGAAGATTACTCAGAAGGTCGTCGCGCATTTATGGAAAAGCGCAAACCGGTATTCCGCGGCAAATAAAAAATATTAGAAAGTAAAAGATGAAGTCATATTGGATGCAAAGCGATGGCGTCAATGCGGATATCGAGTTACGTAATGTAGATATACCCACCCCTGGTCCTGGTCAGTTATTGGTGAGGGTACGGGCTGCGGGTTTAAATCGAGGAGAATTTATTCTGAGCCATGGCTTACATAAGGCGGGTACTGCAAAGCAGATTGGTATGGAGGCGGCTGGTGAAGTAATCAGCTGCGGTCCTGGAGTGACTGGTTTTAAGCCAGGAGATCGAGTGATGGGCCGCTGCCCCGGAGCCTTTGCAGAATATGCTTTGATGTCAGAGCCAGAAACTATGGCGATGCCAGCATCACTCAATTGGGAGCAAGCAGCGGCATTGCCACTGACATCATTGGTAGTATTTGATATGTTGGTGGTGCAGGGTAATTTAAAGCCGGGCGAATGGGTATTTGTCACCGGGGTTACCTCAGGAGTGGGTGTTTCTGCGCTCACGATGGCAAAAGCATTGGGTGCAAAAGTCATTGGTACTTCAGGCTCTCAAGAAAAATTAGATCAACTTAAAGTGCTGGGCTTGGATCTGGGTATTTGCACGAGAGAGCCAAACTTTTATGATGCCTTAATGAAGGCGACAGACGGCAAGGGAGTGGATTTAGTTGTAAATACCGTTGGTGGATCAGTATTTGCTGAGTGTATTCGTGCGATGGCATTTCAGGGACGCCTGGCAACCGTAGGTTATGTAGATGGCGTGTTAAAAGCAGAAATGGATATTGAAGCTTTACATGCGAAACGTTTGAAGTTGTTTGGAGTGTCAAATAAGTTACGTACTGCAGAACAACGCGCTGCGGCAATGCCGGATTTCAAGAAACTCATTCTGCCGCTCGTAGATTCTGGAAAAATCGTGCCCGTGATTTATAAAACCCTGGCTTTTGAGCAACTACTTGAAGCAAAGGTCATCATGGATACAAATCAACATCTTGGAAAAATTATCTTAGCTGGAACACAGGAGAAATCATCATGAATCGAACTACATTACTTTTCGCAGTTGTATTGGGAATATGTTCATCAACTGTATATGCGCAAGCCTATCCCAATAAACCCATTAAGTTGGTTGTCGGGTTTGCACCTGGCGGCGCTGCAGATTATGTCGCTCGCAATATCAGCATTCCTTTAGGTCAAGCCTTGGGTCAGTCGATTGTGATTGAAAATAAACCAGGCGCGGGCTCTAGCATTGCTGCTGAGCAGGTTGCTAAGTCAGCACCAGATGGCTACACCATCTTAATAGCGAGCCCCAGCAGTATTTCAGTTAATCCAGCCTTAAGTCCTAAGCTGGGATATAAGCCAAGCGACTTCCAGCCTATTACTAAGATCACCAGCTCCCCTGTAGTCATCGCGGTCAACCCTAATACAGGTATTAATTCTATAAAGGAATTGATTACTAAAGCGAAGCAGAATCCTGGTGCACTGAACTACGCTACTTCAGGTAATGGCTCTGCTCCCCATTTAGCAGCGGCATTATTTAGCCAAGAAGCGGATGTGAAGATGACGCATATTCCATTTCGTGGTGGATCCTTGGCAATTCAGTCGGTGATAGCTGGAGATACTCAACTCACCTTTGGAACGCCACCTTCTGTGCTCCCAATGATTCAGGCGGGTCGTCTAAAGGGCCTTGCGATTTCAGCAAAAGAGCGTTCGCCTCTTGCGCCAAGCTTACCTGGTATGAGAGAAGCAGGACTTCCAGACTATGCTATTGAATTTTGGTATGGTTTATTTGTTCCAGTGGGCACGCCACCAGCAATCGTGCAAAAGATATTTGATGCTGCACAAACTGCTTTAAAGCAGCCTAATGTCAAAGCCGCATTGGAACGAGAGGGTACAGATGTTTCTTTATCTACTTCACCCGCTCAATTCGTAAGATTTTTGGCTGAAGATGAGAAATTTTGGATCAAGCTAGTGAAGAGCGCTGAAGTCACTGTAGATTAACAGTAATTAAATCGAGCTAAAAACTAAAACGAGATAAAAAATGAAGATGAAAAAACTATTACTCCTAGTGCTAAGCGCTTTTTCCATTAGTGCTTCGGCAGCTTATCCTGATAAACCCATCACACTAGTTGTACCCGTTCCTCCGGGTGGAATCTTGGATGCGGTAGCGCGCATGATTACACCAGAGATGTCCAAAATATTGGGCCAGCCAATTGTGGTTGAGAATAAAACAGGTGCCGGTGGAAATATTGCAGCTACGGCAGTTGCTAAATCTGCTCCCGATGGATATACCCTGCTCTTGGGTTATTCGATGTTCCATGTAGGCAATCCCTCAATGTATGCAAACTTGGCTTGGGATCCGATCAGAGACTTTGCTCCAGTGAGCATGTTGGTTGTATCACCACATGTATTGGCTGTTAATCCATCTGTACCGGTGAATTCTTTACAAGAATTGGTAAGTTATGCCAAAGCCAATCCTGGAAAACTCAACTATGCCACTTCAGGTAATGGTTCCGTACCCCACATAGGGGTGGAGCTCTTCAAACAACAAAATCAACTCAATATTACGCACGTACCATATCGTGGTGCTGGTCCTGCAATGCTGGATGTGATTGCGGGTAATGTGCAAATGACAGTAGCAACACCACCTTCTTTAATGCAGTTTGTACAGCAGGGAAAAATGAAGGCATTAGCTGTTGCCGCTAAGAAGCGCATTCCACAAATGCCGGATGTGCCAACTTCTGCTGAGGCAGGATTTCCTGGTTTTGAGTTAGAGGCATGGATTGGAATCCTGGCTCCAGCAGGTACACCGCCCGCTATTGTTGCCACTCTCAATGATGCCGCTAGAACAACACTAAATAACCCACAAGTGAAAGCAGCTCTAGAAAAATCTGGTGTGGAGTTGCGTTATATGAATCCAACTCAGTTTGACGCCACCATTCGTAAAGATATTCAGTACTGGTCTAAGGTGATCAAGACTGCCAATATCACTGTAGATTAAATTAAGTCGGATTAAAATAAATGAATGATATGAATACCTCTACTCAATGGATTGAGCGAGCCAAGAAACTGGATTGTGCTGCTATTAGTGATGCGCTTGATCGTTCTGGAATTGTTGGTCAATGCTACAAAATTGCTGCTTGTGACCCGAAGTTTCGGATGGTAGGGCATGCTTATACTGTGCTATATCGCTTGGCCGTTCCAGGCGAGGAGGGGAATGTCGGTGAATATATCGATGATGTCCCTCCTGGTAATGTCATCGTGATCGACAATCAAGGTCGTGATGAGATGACCACTTGGGGCAATATCTTGACTGAAATGGCACACCAAAGAAAAATTGCTGGGACAGTTATTGATGGCATTAATCGCGACGTTTCTTTATGCCGTGATCTTAATTACCCAATTTATAGCAGCGGCTACTGGATGCGAACTGGTAAGGGAAGAATTCAGTTGGTTGGCTTGCAAGTCCCTGTAACAATAGGGGGCGTGAGCGTCAACCCTGGCGATCTAGTCTGCGGAGATCCAGATGGAGTGGTTGTGGTTCCAAGCACTATGCAAGAACAAGTATTCACTTATGCTGAAGAAATTGTTACAAGAGAAAATAAAGTGAGAAAGAGTATCCGAGAGGGTATGCGC
This sequence comes from Polynucleobacter sp. 15G-AUS-farblos, assembly GCF_018882445.1. Lineage (GTDB taxonomy): Bacteria > Pseudomonadota > Gammaproteobacteria > Burkholderiales > Burkholderiaceae > Polynucleobacter. Next base: position 142,456 of record NZ_JACVOM010000005.1, read on the forward strand.
ATGGATGAAGCTAGAAAACTGCAAAAGTATCACTTCTTGCAAAGCCAGGATTACGATCAGAAGTAATCTCAGCTGCTTTTGATCCGAGCACTCTTGCGAGTTTTTTCATAAAAGCTATCAGGCTTGCCTTTAACCCACTGAATAAACTTTTGCATATCGGGGTGCTCTCTCAATATGGCTGCGTGATTGAGTTGATTTGCTAATTCTGTTTCGGTAAAGAGGGCGTGTATTTGTTTATGGCAGATACGGTGCAGGAATTCTGTAGCTTTACCGCCTTTGGATTTAGGAATGAGATGGTGCGCATCTTTTTGCGAGTCTGGAATGGCTCGATCGCATATTGGGCAGAGCAAAATGGCATCGCTCTTGACCAAAGTCGGCTCAAGCGAGATTAATTTCTGTCGAATTTTTCCAATCATGCAAAAGGGTTCCGTAGCAAGCGCCAGGTTTTGATCTGGTCGCCAATGAGAATCAGGGCTCTGCTAGTTTAGTAAATAAGCCTTAAACTTGCTGGGTGCCAAAATCACTTGCTAAATCCCTTTCGGAGTCCGATACCTCCCGTCTTATTGAGATGGCCTGGGAAGATCGCACCCCTTTTGATGCTATTGAGAAATCCTTTGGTCTATCTGAATCCCAGGTGATTGAACTCATGCGCAGTCAATTAAAACGTAGCTCCTTTGAGTTATGGCGTAAGCGGGTCACGGGCAGAGCAACCAAACATAGCGCGCTTCGCAGTAAAGAAGTTCAGCGGGCCTATTGCCCCACGCAATACAAAAGCAAATGAAAGTGGCAAAGAAGCAGGCGCGTTTCATTTTGATTTTGGGTGATCAACTCGATATTCAGAGTGCTGCTCTGCGAGACTTTGATCCACAAACAGATGAAATCATTATGGTGGAGTCTTCTAATGAGGCTCAGTATGTGTGGTCTCATAAAGTCAAGATCGCCTTATTTCTGTCGGCAATGCGTCACTTTGCTCAGGTATTAAGAGAGCACAGCTATCCACTGACCTATATTCAAGAATCACCCCTGACGATTGTCGAGGTTTTAAAGCAAGAGATTCTTCGTAAGAAGGTAACGCATTTGGTTTGTATTGAGCCAGGAGAATGGCGAATCAGAAAAGCTTTGGAAGCATTGACTTTGGAACTCAATATTCAGCTAGAGATTCGGGATGACACTCATTTCTACTGCACACCTCAAGAATTTAAGGCATGGGTAGCTGATAAAAAAGAGCTCAGACTAGAATACTTTTATCGCTTGATGCGCAAGACAAATCAAGTCTTAGTGGATGGTGATGGTAATCCTGAAGGTGGTCAATGGAATTTTGACCAAGATAATCGCAAGCCCTATCCCAAGAAAGGTCCAGGACTAATTGATGCGCCTGCTGCATTCGCAGTAGACGCCATTACCCAAGACGTTTTAGCTTATGTTGAACAAACTTACCCTGACCATCCTGGCTCCCTGGCTCACTTTAACTGGCCCGTTACGAGAGAGCAGGCTTTAGAAGGACTTGAGTACTTTGTAGAATATCGCTTGCGAAACTTTGGGGTTTATCAAGATGCCATGTGGACGGAGACGCCGTTTGGCTGGCATTCGATTTTGTCGAGCTCCCTCAATCTGAAGTTGCTAAATCCACGAGAGGTAATCGCATCAGTTCTCCAGGCTTGGAAAAAATATTCTTTAGAGCTATCTAGTATCGAGGGCTTTATTCGTCAAATTCTGGGCTGGAGGGAGTTTGTGCGGGGCATGTATTACCTCGATATGCCTCAAATGGCGCAAGATAATTTTTATGATCATCAGCGTGCTTTACCTAAATGGTATTGGACTGGGCAAACGGGAATGGCTTGTATGAAAGATACCATCGGCCAAACCATGGAATATGGGTATGCGCACCATATTCAACGGTTGATGGTGACGGGTAACTTTGCCTTATTAGCAGAAATCCTTCCAAGCGCAGTATGTGATTGGTATTTAGCGGTCTATGTTGATGCAATTGAATGGGTAGAGCTGCCCAATACCGCAGGTATGGCTTTATTTGCCAACGGCGGACGCTTCACGAGTAAGCCCTATATTGCTAGCGGGGCTTATATCAAGCGCATGAGTAATTACTGTAGTGACTGCAAATATCAGCCTGAGGTGCGTTATGGGGAATCTGCCTGCCCCGTAACTAATCTGTATTGGAATTTCTTGATCAATCATCGCGATCAGTTTGATGCCAGTCCCCGTACACGCTTAATGACGGCAAACCTAAAGAAAATTAGTGATAGTGATCAGGCTGCCATTCAGGCGCATGCCAAGAATATCCTCAATCACTTGGATGATCTTTAATGGGTAGTTCGCAATCTACTTTTAAGGGTAATAAAAGTTATTTGCCTAGCAAACTCTGTGTGATTTGCAAAAAAGAAATGACTTGGAGAAAGTCTTGGGAAAAAAATTGGGAGTCTGTTAAATACTGTTCTGATGCCTGCAGAAAGAATGCTCCGAAGATTAAATCTTAGGAAGATGTGAATTCACCAAGGTAGGCGCTCACCTGAGTAGCTAATAAAACTACCTGAGTCTTCCTTATTAAGACTCTCTATGACCTGAAGCATATCGCTCGCTGCATCTAGTGGCGGTCTACCAATTTGCTCGCCACGAAATGGTTTCGAGAGTCTAGAATTGACGGTGCCAGGATGAAGTGCAATCAGGGCAGTATTGGGTTTGCTTCTAGCGAGTTCAATAGAAGCAGTTTTGATGAGCATATTGAGTGCCGCCTTGGATGCTCGATAGCTATACCAACCTCCAAGACGGTTATCTTCAATGCTGCCTACCTTTGCAGAGAGGGTGACCATGACGCTATTGCTTGGATCTAAGAGCTTAGAGAAATGCCGAATAGTTAATGCAGGACCGATGGCATTGATTTTCATGAGCTCCATCAGTTGATCAGAATTGAGCTCATCCAAGCGTTTTTCTGGCATCCAGTGATCCGTATGGAGCACCCCTATGGTATTGATAATGAGCTGAAAGGGCCCTGTATCGACCAGAGATTTGGCTGCCAATTCGATAGAGTCTGGATTTTGATAATCAATGGGGTGAGGCGATTGACGACTCAATCCTAAGACCGCTGAGCAGGTTGGTTTATCTTGAAGTAGCTCCATAAAAGCAGAGCCAATGGTGCCGGTAGAGCCAATAATGAGTGCGCGATAGGGTTGAGAAAGCAATGCCATAAGCTCTTTTGGGTAGTGAAGGGTCTTCAGCTAGTTTATTGAATAAGTCTTAAACTTACCTAATGCCCGCTAATCTGCCTAAATTAACCCTCTTTTTTGATGGTGCTTGCCCTTTGTGTCAGGCAGAGATCCTCTTTTTATCTGGTCGTAATCAAGCCAATTTATTGGAATTTATCGATATCAATTCTGATGGATATGATCCTCTGAAGGTGGGTGTTTCATGTGAGGAGGCTTTGGATTCTATGTATGGTCAATACGCAGATGGCTCTCTCATTAATGGACCTGCAGTTTTTCAGGAAGCCTATAGAAGAGCTAATTTACCAAGCTTAGCTTGGTTATTTTCTAGAAAGACAGTGCAACCTGTTTTACAAATAGGATATCGATTCTTTGCAAAAAATCGGCATGCGATTTCCAGAGTGCTTGGACCGGGCGCCCTTTGGTTGGTGAAATCCAGATTATCAAAAGCGCAAAGCTAAAAGATAGCGTGCTTAATTAAGAAATAAGGAGTCAATGTGAGAATAGAAGATACCGATCCAGCAAGACATGCTGGCATTGAATACCCGATGGAGGTAAGCGCTCCTGTCTTTGCACCGATTAAGGTAGTAGAGGAGAAAGATAAGGCAGTGAATGTCGCGCGCCAGAATGCCAAGTTAGAGTACGACCGCATTATGGAGCAGGCAGAAGTACTGATGAAGCAAGCGAAAGCCTTGCAAGCCCGACTAGATGCAACCGAAATGGTTCACTGCGCCAAATTTAGCTTTAACCCAATCCATGGCAAGATTTATTTCCTCTATTACGATGAGCGCAACCAAACGAATATCTTGATTCAAAACGGCCCTCAGAATTGGAGCTGCGGAATTCCGGATGGGTGGGTCTACTCGATGGCCGTTAAAAAGCTGGGCGATAGTACTTGGGCAGTCGTAGAGGAAGATGAGTTGCCGCAGTAAAGAATGAAGCTACTCATCCTACGTTTGCTTTGGGTATTGCTTGGGTCAACGGTTGCAATCAGCTTGGCTTTGTGGGCTACTAAAGCAAACTCTCCGCTCTTATTAGCTTCTCTGGGTGGAACTACTTTGTTTTTATTTGTATTAACTACCGCTCCTGCTGCCCAACCAAGGGCAGTGTTTGGTGCCCACTTGATTGGAGCCTTGATTGGCATCATTGCTTATCAATTATTTGGTGATGGGTTTTGGGTGTATGTCGCCGCGTTAGTAGTAACCATTGGCGTCTTGTTAATCACTAGATGTGTTCATCCTCCGGCAGGTGCCAACCCACTGATTATGATTCAAGCGCATGCGAGTTTTATACACCTCGGTATTACCGTACTAACAGGCGTATTGATTATTTTCGTAGTGGCCTATATTTGGAGTCGACTGGGAGTGGGCTCAAGAAAATATCCGGTATCTTGGACTCAAGCATCACCCCCATCTTTAAATTGGAGTCTTTGGGATCAATAGTGAATACGTAGTTCCATTAAGTTGATTAAAAACCAAAGTCGCTGAGTGATGGGTGATCATCAGGTCTTCTGCCAAGAGGCCAAAAGAATTTACGATCAGATTCTTTAATGGGTAAATCATTGATGCTAGCAAAGCGACGCATCATGAAACCATTTTCATTAAATTCCCAATTTTCATTTCCAAAGCTACGAGTCCAGTTTCCAGAGTCGTCATGACATTCATAAGCAAACCGCACGGCGATGCGATTGTCTGTAAATGCCCAAAGCTCTTTAATTAGTCTGTAGTCCAATTCTTTTGCCCATTTACGGCGTAGAAATTCTTTCACTTGCTCTCTACCTCTTGGAAATTCAGAGCGATTACGCCAAATGGTGTCCTCGGTATAAACCAGCGAGACTTTCTCTGGGTCGCGCGTATTCCATGCATCTTCAGCCATTCGAATTTTTTGTATTGCTGTCTCTTTGGTAAATGGGGGTAGTGGCAATTTTTGTTCCATTATTGGACCCGCTCTTTCTTATCTATAAGTAATGAAGTCATTAGCTTAGTGATTTATGAAATCTTATTTGGTACCCCCATTCCAGATAAAGCACTGATTTGGGGCGTAATTTGGCGCCTATAAATAGCCCTGATGCCTCAATTTGAAGGGCTAAGTCGAGTAACCCCGTTTTTTTGACTCTCAAATAGCTACTCACTTTTTTGGTGCATGTATTGGTGATCCGAAATTGTTTGGTGCATATGGGCATCTTCATGCGATGACCCATTGTTAACAATGATGCATAGATTTTGATATTTAAATCGTCTTAATAAAACTACTTGGAGATGCAAATGAATTCATATCGCCCCTTTGATCCTGATAGGCCTTTGTTTAGTAGCCGCTGTAGTTGCGGCCGTCACGCATCTGATGCTGATCATGCGCTGGATTTATCAGCGAAGATTGATGAAGAAAAGGTCAGCGCTGATTTTGTGGAGGCTAGCCTAGTCAAAGCCTTGTTTCCACAAGAAGATCGTAGACGTGCCTTTTTGAAGGCGGTCGGCGCGGGAGGTGCGATGAGCGCCTTATCTGGATTCTTGCCAGTAGGTTCTTTGCAAGCGATGGCACAAGAAAAGGCGCCACTCGAGAAACCTGATTTAAAGATTGGCTTTATTGCGATTACCTGTGCTACACCTTTAATTATGTCTGACCCATTGGGTTTCTATAAGAAGCAAGGCTTGAACGTCACCTTGAATAAGACTGCAGGCTGGGCTTTGATTCGCGACAAGATGCTCAATAAGGAGCATGACGCTTCACACTTCCTTTCACCAATGCCGCTATCAATGTCTATGGGCTTGGGATCAGATCCAAGTCAAATGCGTGTAGCAACTATTCAAAACGTGAATGGTCAGGCTATTACCTTAGCCAATAAACATAAAGATAATCGCGATCCCAAGAACTGGAAGGGTATGAAGTTTGCTGTGCCATTTGAATACTCAATGCACAACTTCTTATTGCGCTATTACGTAGCTCAAGCAGGTTTGGATCCTGATAAGGATATCCAAATCCGTGTAACACCTCCACCAGAAATGGTTGCGAACTTGCGCGCCGGCAATATTGATGGTTTCCTTGGGCCTGATCCATTTAATCAGCGTGCTGTTTATGATGAAGTTGGCTTTATTCATATCCTGACAAAACAAATTTGGGATGGACATCCTTGCTGCGCCTTTGGAACTTCTGAGGAATTTATTAAGAAGAACCCAAATACCTTTGCAGCCTTATATCGCGCAGTATTAAATGCCTCAACCATGGCGCGCGATCCAGCCAACAGACCATTAATTGCAAAAGTGATTTCTGCTCCGAATTACCTCAATCAGCCTGAGACTGTAGTAATGCAAGTACTCACTGGTAAGTATGCAGATGGCTTGGGTAATGTTCAGAATGTGCCAGATCGTATTGATTTCAATCCAATCCCTTGGTATTCAATGGCTACTTGGATGTTGACCCAAATGCAACGTTGGGGTTATGTCAAAGGCGATGTTAACTATAAGGATATTTCTGAGAAAGTATTTCTATTGACCGATGCTAAGAAGTATATGGGTGAGACAGGTATTGCTGTTCCACCTTTGGCTAAAGCGGGCTACAAGAAAGATAAGATCATGGGCAAGGAGTTTGACCCAGCTCAGCCAGTGGCTTACCTCAAGTCATTTCCTGGAAGCAAGGGATAAGCAAGGTTATTCATGAAAAAGTTATCCATAAAAGCGAAAGGCGCAATCCTTTCGCTGCTGATCTTGATCGTCGCTTTACTCATCTGGCATATGGCTACTGTTCCAAAAGTAGTTGTTAATCCGGTTACTGCTTCTGGGTCCAGCGAGTACCAGGCGCTAATGGGTCAAGGAAGCGGGGGAGCAACTGTAGAAAAGTCTGGCTTTCCAAGCTTGACCCAAATGGGAGAAACATTTTACAAGCAACTCTCGCATCCCTTTTATGACAATGGTCCTAATGACAAGGGGATTGGTATTCAACTGGCCTATTCACTAGGGCGTGTTGCGCTAGGATTTTTATTGGCCATGTTGGTAGCCATTCCATTTGGATTTTTAATTGGGATGTCGCCCTTAGCGTACGAGGCTTTTAATCCGTTTATTCAAATTCTCAAACCAATCTCACCCTTGGCTTGGATGCCAATCGCTCTTTACACCATCAAGGACTCTTCAATCTCTGGAATATTTGTGATCTTCATCTGTTCTGTTTGGCCAATGCTACTCAATACTGCATTTGGTGTTGCCAATGTTCGTAAGGAGTTATTGAATGTCACTAAAACTTTAGAAGTTTCTCCATTACGCAAGGCTTTCTTGGTGATCTTGCCTGCTGCAGCGCCAACAATTCTTACCGGGATGCGCATCTCCATGGGCATTGCTTGGTTGGTTATCGTGGCAGCAGAGATGCTCGTTGGCGGTACAGGAATTGGTTACTTCTTGTGGAATGAGTGGAATAACTTATCGTTATCAAGCGTGATCTTTGCGATTGTCATGATTGGTGTAGTGGGGATGCTATTAGATTTAGCCTTTGCAAGATTACAAAAAATGGTGTCCTATGCAGACTGAAAATACTTTCTTAAAAGTTGAGAATCTCAGCAAGTCTTACAAGCTTGATGCACCCCCAGTATTTGAGGGAATCAATTTTGAAATTGAGCGCGGTGAGTTCATTTGCATCATTGGCCATTCTGGATGTGGCAAAACTACCATTCTGAATGTCCTGGCAGGTTTGGAGGATGCGACTGGCGGATACGCCTATATGACGGGGCGCGAAATTAAGGGGCCTAGTCTTGATCGGGGAGTGGTATTCCAAGGACACGCCTTAATGCCATGGATGACTACCTTGCAGAACGTTGCCTTTGCTGTGAAGTCTAAATTTCCTGATTGGTCAAAGCAAAAGATTGCAGAGCACTCTAAAAAATACCTCGCAATGGTTGGCTTAGTGAATGCGGAAAATAAAAAGCCGTCAGAGCTCTCGGGTGGTATGAAACAAAGGGTAGGTATTGCGAGAGCATTTGCAATTGAGCCAAAGATGTTATTGCTTGATGAACCATTTGGAGCTCTTGATGCCTTAACTCGTGGCGTCATTCAAGATGAGTTGTTGAAGATCTGTGGCGAAACTCAGCAAACTGTTTTCATGATTACGCATGACGTAGATGAAGCTGTCTTATTGGCAGACAAAATTATGTTGATGAGTAATGGCCCAAATGCAAGGATTGCTGAAATTGTTGTCAATACTCTGCCAAAAGATCGCAAACGTGCAAGCTTGCATCATGATCCAATGTATTACCCCATGCGCAACCATCTAGTAGATTTTTTAGTGAATCGCTCAAAAGATTTGCAAGTCAAAGGATCGGCTGGAGAGCTAGATGGATATCAGCCAACAGTTGTTCGACCCGGTGTTGATACACCAATTACCCAATAAGTTAAAACTTCAAATAAGGAGAAAAAAATGATGGACCGTTCAGTAGTTACACAAAAAATTATCGAAGCTAAAGTGCGTAAAGGCATGAAGTGGAGTGATATCGCTAAGGCCATTGGCGAATCAAAGGAGTGGGTAACCGCTGGTTGCCTCGGTCAAATGACCTTCACCAAGGCTCAAGCCGAGGCTGCAGGTAAGTTATTTGAATTAACCGATGAGGAGATGGCTTGGTTGCAAATCGTTCCTTATAAAGGTTCCCTGCCTACTGCTGTACCTACAGATCCATTGATCTATCGCTGGTATGAAATTGTGAGTGTTTATGGAACAACCATTAAAGAGTTGATTCATGAAGAGTTTGGCGATGGCATTATGAGTGCAATCGATTTCTCAATGGATATACAGCGTGAACCAGATCCTAAAGGAGATCGTGTTCAGGTGGTGTTGTCTGGAAAGTATTTGTCCTATAAAACGTACTAATAAAGTAGGTTAAAAATAAGGCCACCCAAGGGTGGCCTTATTGCTTTATGAATTCAGACTTACTTTGCTTGGGATAAGTAATGCGCTATAGCTTTGAGATCATCATCGTTCATACCGTATAGGGATGCCGCCATGATGGTGTCGCGACCCTTCGCATTATTACTAGTAAATTGACGCATCGAGTGCAATAGATAGTCTTCACGTTGCCCAGCTAACCTCGGCATTTGCTCTCTACCCACATAGTTTGGTAAATGGCATGTGCCGCATAAGGCTTGCTTTGAGAGCAGTTGCCCGCGCTCATACAGCCCATCATCCCGTTTACCTGGTTCTGGCTTTAGGGTCTGGCTAGAGTAAAACTTGGCTAAGGCAATGATTTGAGGATCACTCAGACCATCTAATTGGCCTTTCATCACAGGAATTTCTCGAATTCCTTCGCGAATCATGATGAGATTATTTTCTAAAAAAATCTTAGGTTGGCCTGCCAGCGATGGGGAGCCAGTCATTGTGGAATTACCGTCAGCACCATGGCAAGCGCCGCACACCATAAGCTTAGCGCTGACATCTTGCGCAAAAGAAAGCGGCGCAACTATCGAGAGATAAACCCCCGACAGTAACGCCGCTACTTTTAATGCTGTCAAAACGACTTCTTACTTCTTGCTGTAAGTAATTCTGTAGATAGCACCTAACTGCTCATCAGTGAGCAACATAGAGCCATCAGGCATTTGCATAAAGAATGTTGGACGACCCCAGAAGGACTGATCACCAGAGTTCATGAAGCCAGTAAGGAAAGGAGTGACCTTGGCATTCTTGCCATTAGCATCGGACTTAACCGTTACAACGTCATAACCAATCTTGGTATTGCGATTCCATGAACCCTTACGTGCAACAAATGCCACATTCTTGTATTCCGCTGGGAACATATTGCCGGTGTAAAACTTGATACCCATTACAGCTGAATGAGGACCCATGAGTGCGATTGGGGGTGTTACACCTTCGCATGGATTTGCCTTTTTGATCTGATCATCCGGCATGTTGCCTTCATGACAGTATGGGAAGCCATAGTTCGCACCTTTTTTGCTCAAAATATTCAGTGTGTCATTCGGCTTATCATCACCCATCCAGTCGCGACCGTGGTTTGTGAACCAAAGTTGTTTGGTAACGGGATGCCAGTCAAAACCTTGTGTATTACGAACGCCAGTAGCTAGCACTTCCATGCCAGAGCCATCTGGGTTGTAGCGACGGATCTGCGCATACTCTGGAGAAGGTAGTTCGCAAATATTGCATGGCGCACCAAATGGTACATACAACTTGCCATCCGGTCCAAAGGCAAGGTACTTCCAGTTATGGTGTTGCTCTGGAGGTAAATTAAATTTCGCTGTGAGATCCACTGGTGCAACGTTTGGATTTTTAGCGATTCCGTCATAGCGTAAAACTTTATTAATTGCCATGACATAGAGTGAGCCGTTTTTATATGCCACGCCAGAAGGTTGAACCAATTTATCAACTACTACTCGGCTAGTTTTGCCATTGTCAGAAACTTCATAAACACGACCGATGCCACGTGTGCCGATATAAATCTTGCCATCGTCACCCATGGCCATTTCGCGAGCACCTGGCATGCCAGTTGCATAGATTTCAATTTTGAAGCCTGGTGGAAGTTTTAAATTATTTAATGGAATTTCGTTAGCTGGAGTTGCAGTCATCTTGCCTGCTAAAGGAGCTAACTTGGAGGTAGACATATCTGCACCCATGCCTTGCTTCCATGCCGGAGCTGGGGCAGCGGCTGCGGGTTTAGCTGCAGGCGTTGCAGGCGCTGCTTTAGGGGTTTCATTGGTGCTTGAGCAACCCTGTAGGCCAATAGCGGAAGACACTAATAATATGGCTGCAACCGGGAAAAATCTCTTCATCATTGGCTCATTAATCTGCTTCATGTAAACGCCTCCTATCTCTCTATGAGTAACTGCTTAATATTTTTTTAATTCAAGCAACTATTTAAGCATTCTTTGGCCGTAATAACCACACTAGTGTGTAAGGGTATTGCCTGATGAGCAAGCGATATTCTCTCAGCGTATATCTTCACTCATCGGCTAATGGATCAACATCATTTTTAGTCCAAGTTAATTTTGGCGTCCTTTGTAGCATTGCTATAGCGTGAGCCAAACTAGTGCGGATAACTTTCGAAGTTGCATGTGGCAGCGCAGCAGAATATGGCAAGATCGAGCCAGGATATCTCCTAAAGCTAAAGTAGAGTTTTTATCCAGCAGATCAATATAGGATTTGAAGATGAGCAATTCCACAGTAGATGATGTGATTCAAGCGCGTATGTCTGCGCGAGCATTTACATCCGAGGCGCCCTCTCGCGAATTGATTCAACATATATTGCAAGTGGCCAGTAGGGCACCATCCGGCACGAATACTCAACCTTGGAAGGTTTATGTATTAGAGGGAAATATTCTTGCTGAGCTTTGTGACAAAGTCTGTGATGCCTATGAGGCAATATCCAATAATCCCGAATTGGCAGATCAATATAAAGAAGCTTATAGCTACTATCCAGAGAAATGGTTTAGCCCCTACATTGATCGTCGACGTGAAAATGGCTGGAGTCTGTATGGCTTGCTAGGTATTGAAAAAGGCGAGAAAGAGAAAATGTTTTTGCAGCACCAGCGTAATTTTCGATTCTTTGATGCACCAGTGGGACTCTTTTTTACGATTCATCGGGATTTGGGTACAGGCTCAATTTTGGATTACGGCATGTTCCTGCAAAACATCATGGTCTCAGCTCAAAGCCATGGTTTAGCCAGTTGTCCTCAGGCGGCATGGAATAAATTTAGCAAAATCATCCTCCCCGCTATTGGCGCCACTTCAGAGGAGATGTTGGTCTGCGGTATGGCGCTGGGTTATGCCGACCAAGCGGATAAGGTCAATACTTTTCAGACGCCTCGCGCCAAAGTGGATGAGTTCACAAGCTGGCTTAAGTAAGAAGGCTTACTTACCATTACTATAGATGGTCAATATGACTAGTAAATAGGGGATTAGCTTGGACTCAAATCAGAAACCAACCATTGGATTTATTGGACTCGGAATTATGGGTTCCAGCATGGCAGGGCATTTGCTCGCTGCTGGCTATCCGGTCAATGTATATAACCGCTCAAAAGACAAAACCAATGCTTTAGTAGAAAAAGGCGCTAAGTGGTATGACACCGTAGGCGACCTCGCTGCAAATTCTAATGTGATCATCACGATGGTGGGTTATCCAACCGATGTGGAAGAGATCTACTTTGGTACTGGCAAGATTTTAGACAGAGCAAGCAATGCTTACTTTATTGATATGACTACGTCTAGTCCCTCATTGGCAGCGCGTATTGCACAAGAGGCCGAGAAAAGGGGTTGTCATTCTCTAGACGCGCCAGTATCAGGTGGCGACATTGGCGCACGTAATGCCAAACTCTCAATCATGGTTGGTGGTAAGCAAGCAGACTTTGATGCTGTACTACCGATTTTGAAAATCATGGGCAGCAATATCGTCTTGCAAGGTGGTCCAGGCGCTGGGCAACATACCAAGATGTGTAATCAGATTGTCATCGCTGGAACCATCATGGGTGTGAGTGAAGGACTGGCTTATGCCAAGCAGGCAGGCCTTGATGCTAACAAGGTGATGGAGTCTATTGGTGGTGGCGCGGCATCTGGCTTCCAGCTACTCAATTTAGGAACGAAGATGATCGCTGGAGATTTTGCTCCAGGCTTTTATGTTGAACACTTTTTGAAAGACTTGGGTATTGCGCTTGATGAAGCAGGCAAGATTCAGTTGGATATGCCTGCGGTATCACTGGCAAAACGTTTATATGATGATTTGGTTGCTAAAGGGTGCGCGCGTGATGGTACTCAAGTGCTCTATACCAAATATATTCCGAAATAAAGTGTTGGGCCATGGTGCCCAAGTGTAGAAATAAAAAACTTCAGTATTAAGGAATGTATATGTTGAATGGATTTGAAATTAAAGATCGCGTAGCGCCATCAGTTGAAGGTATTAAGGCTCTCACTGGGCTCCCAACATCCATCGTATGTGATGTGACGGGGCGCATGGTTGGTGCGGAAGGATTGCATCCTGTGAACCGGAGTCCAGTTACAGCCTGTGGCAATGCAGTGACGGTCAAAGTACGCTCTGGCGATAATCTCATGATTCATCTTGCACTGAGAGTGCTTCAGCCTGGGGATGTCTTGGTCGTAGATGCAGAGGGTGATCTCTCTCGTGCGCTCTTTGGAGAAATTATGATGAGCGTTGCTAAATCAAAAGGTGCACTAGCCGCCGTCATTAATGGCGCCATTCGGGATGTGGATGCTTTTGAGGAAGCTAAATTTCCGTGTTGGGCCAAAGGGGTTAACTTAAGAGGGCCATACAAAGAGGGTCCTGGCTCATTGAATGTACCTGTTACTGTCGGCGGCATGTTGATTAACCCAGGCGATATTGTCTTAGGTGACTCGGATGGCGTGGTCGCTTTTTCACCAAAGCAAGCCTTGGAAATTGCCAAATTAGGCAAAGAAAAAGTGGCCCAAGAACAGGCTACCTTGAAATCGATTCAAGATGGAAGCTATAACGACAAATGGATTGATGCTGTTCTGAAGCAAAAGGGTTGTTAGCTGTCTCTTGGTGCAATCAGTTGATCTTTCTAGATTGCTGTATTGCACCATAATTATCTCTAGCAGATGAAATAGTCTCACCTATACTATAAAAATAAATAAAAAAGTAGTTCCCTGAGACAAAGTCAAAAATGCTTAATGAAGAGTTGTGTTTTTTATCTGCGACTGAGCAGTCAAAACTCATTCGCGCAAAATCGATTTCAGCACAAGAGCTGATTCGTGCGCATTTAGATCAAATCGAAAAATACAATCCCGTTCTCAATGCGATCGTCACCTTAACGGCGGACTCTGCAATGGCCGAAGCACATGCCGCAGATAAAGCCCAAGAGAAGGGTGATAAGTTGGGAGTGCTACATGGACTACCCGTTGCACACAAAGACTTATTTTTAACAAAAGGCGTTCGTACTACTTTTGGCTCGCTCGCATACAAAGATTTTGTACCTGATATGAATTCCTTGCCTGTGGAGCGTCTTAAAAAGGCAGGCGGTATTAGTTTGGGCAAAACAAATACCCCTGAATTTGGGGCCGGCAGTCAAACCTTTAATGCCGTTTTTGGTTCAACTCCTAATCCCTATGATTTGACGAAGACTTGTGGTGGTTCTTCTGGTGGTGGTGCAGTTGCCCTAGCGAGTGGCATGGTTGCTATCGCCGATGGTACTGATCTCGGCGGTTCTTTACGTAATCCCGCTAGCTTTTGTAATTTGGTTGGCATACGACCTTCAGTAGGAAGGGTACCATCTTGGCCAGAATCCTTAGGTTGGTATCCATTTAGTGTTCCCGGCCCCATGGCTCGCACCGTACAAGATGTCGCTTTAGCAATGGCGGCGATGTCAGGGCCGGATGATCGATCCCCAATTGCATTAGAAGCGCCTGGCGAAATCTTTTTAAATCCTTTGGCAAGATCATTTAAAGGTTGCAAGATTGCATTTAGTGCCAACCTTGGTGGCTTACCTGTTGAGCCTGAAGTGGCGAAAGTAGTCGAGTCAACTAGGGCTGTTTTTCAGGAATTAGGTTGCGAAGTGATTAATGATGAACCTGATATCTCTGAGGCTGATGAGATCTTTATGCTTTGGCGTGCCTGGAGAACGGAGTTACGCATTACTCCGCTACTCAAAGATCATCGTGCATTACTAAAAGATACGGTAATTTGGAATGCTGAACAAGGATTATCAATTACTGGGCCTCAATTGGTTCGAGCTGAAGCTAAACGCACTGAGCTCTATCACCGGATGCGCGAGTTTTTTAATAAGTATGAATTTTTAGTCCTACCTGTTTCTCAAGTTGCTCCGTTCCCGATTGATCAAGAGTATCCACAAGAAATCAACGGAGTAAAAATGAAGACTTATATTGACTGGCAAAAGTCGGCCTATCACATTAGCGCATTAGGTAATCCTGCAATTTCAGTTCCAGCCGGATTTACCAATACCAATTTGCCTGTTGGTATTCAGATTGTGGGTCGCCACCGAGATGATTTTGGAATTTTGCAGTTGGCTTACGCCTTTGAGCAATTGACTCACTTTGCTCAAAGGAAGCCGCCGATGTGCATCACTTAGTAAGTGGACATAGTAAGTAAATTTAGTAAATATATTTTATAAACACAACTGCATCAATTGATTGTCAAACAAAGGAGCATTAAAAAATGTTGAAATTCTCCCGTTACATGGTGATGTTATTCAGTGCTTTAGCAATGACTTCCGGTCCTGCAATGGCTGCCCCTTATCCAGAAAAGCCGGTCAAATTGATTGTGTCTTGGTCTCCAGGGGGAACAACCGATATCCTCGCGCGGATCATGGCCCAAGGTTTGACAGAAAAATTGGGTCAGACAGTGCTTGTAGAAAACAGGCCTGGTGGCGGAAATAATATTGGTACGGAATTTCTGATTCGCTCAGCGCCAGATGGCTACACCCTCAATATGACAAATCCTGCAAATGCAATTAATGCTACTTTGTATAAAAATTTGCCATTCAACTTTATTAATGACACTGTTCCGGTAGCTGGCATTATTCGGACTCCGAATGTGATGGTGGTCACCCCCTCATTGCCAGTCAAAAACGTTGAAGAATTTATCGCTTATTGCAAAGCCAATCCGACTAAAGTCAACATGGCTTCTTCCGGTAGTGGTTCCTCCATTCATTTATCTGGCGAATTATTTAAGATCATGACTGGATGCAAGATGGCGCACATCCCATATAAAGGCGCAGGCCCTGCATTAAATGACTTAATTGCAGGACAAGTGCAAGTGATGTTTGATAACTTGCCATCTTCAGCGGGTTTTATTAAGGATGGTCGTATTCGTGCATTGGCAGTAACCACAGCTACTCGTGAAGCCTCCTTGCCAAATGTGCCAACTGTTGGCGAGACTGTGCCTGGATATGAGGCTAGCGCTTGGTTTGGTGTTAGTGCTCCTAAGGGAACTCCACGTGATGTCGTTGAAAAACTCAATGTGGCTATTAATCAGTTGCTAGTAGACCCAAAAATTCAGAAGCGCTTGGCAGACTTGGGAGGCACTCCAATTCCAGGTACTCCAGAAGACTTTGGCAAACTCATTTCTAATGAGACCCAAAAATGGGAGAAGGTAGTGAAAACTTCTGGTGCTACGGTTGACTAAGACATTAGCCGGGCCTTGAAAAATAATTCTGAAAGAAAAGCCTTGATATGAAAAAAGTACTCGTCACTGGCGCTAGTCGTGGAATAGGAAGGGCAACTGCTACGCGCTTAACCGAAGAGGGTTATCAAATTATTAATTTTGATAAGTCTGCCCCGACTAGTTTGTTGGCTGGTGAAGAATTTCACTGTATTGATATTACGGATAGCGATGCAGTGAAAAGCTTGATTCAAGAAATCACGAGTCGTACTGAGGTGATTCGTTTGGTAAATAATGCGGGCATGATTAAACCAGGGGCGCTTGAGGATGTCGTAGAAAACGATTTTGATGCGGTCTACGCCCTAAACCTCAAGGCGCCTATGGTGCTTGCTCAATGCTTGCTGCCACAGATGCGCAAGGCAAATTTTGGAAGAATTGTGAATATTGCAAGCCGTGCTGCCTTGGGTAAGGAGGAGCGCACTGCCTATTCTGCTACCAAGGCTGGCGTGCAGGGCATGACTAGAACCTGGGCTCTAGAGTTGGCCCAGTTTGGCATCACGGTGAATGCGATTGGTCCAGGCCCCATTGCCACAGAGCTATTTACCTCGGGGAATCCACCGGGAGCGCCTAAAACGATCAAGATCATTGAAAGTATTCCTGTCAAGCGCATGGGGCAACCTGAAGATATTGCGCATGCAGCATCCTACTTAATGGATGAGCGCGCTAGTTTTGTAACAGGGCAAACGCTCTATGTTTGCGGCGGAATGACAGTAGGCTTGAGTAACGCCAGTTAGCCCAATTGGTAAGGCCTGAAGGCCAAACTTATCCGTATATTTGATTCATCACAAATCAGATTTTTTTGGGTATTATTTACTCAACGTGTAAATATCTTTATATTTACTTCAGAAAATCCACAACAAATATATCGGAGACATGATGAGCATTAAGCCAGAAAAACCGTACAAGGATATTCTCTTTGAAGTCAAAGATCAGGTAGCGTGGATCACCATTAATCGCCCAAGAGTGTTAAATGCTTTCAGAGAGCAAACGCTTGATGAAATGATTGATGCAGTCAAACTCACCAGAGAAGATCCATCGATTGCATGCATTGTGTTTACAGGCGCAGGTGATAAAGCCTTTTCTGCAGGCGGTGATTTTTATGCCATGAAGCGTCTTACCTTTACTAACGGCTCTATGTGGAATGATCGAATGCTCGGCTTAGCAATGGCTATCCGTGGTGTTCCGATTCCAGCGATTGCGATGGTGAACGGTTGGTGTGTTGGCGGCGGTCATGAGCTCGCCCTGTGGTGTGATTTGGTCATTGGCTCTGAAAAATCTGTTTTTGGTCAAACAGGAGCAAAAGTAGGTGCCTGCCCAACGGTGGGTGCAACCCAATATCTGCCACGTATTGTTGGTGAACGTATTGCACGCGAGATGATTTTCTTGGCCAAACGATTTGACGCTAAGGAAGCCGAGCGAATTGGTCTGATCAATAAGTGCGTGCCTGAGGCAGATCTCCTCACGGAAACATTGGCTTGGTGTGAAAACATTAAGAGCAATAGCTCGCAAACAATTCGCATGACTAAGAAGAGTTTGAACTTTGAATCAGATCAGTTATATGCATCATGGCAGCATGGTATGGAATTGCTTGCCTATGTATGGGGATCAGAAGAAAGTCTTGAGGGTATGAATGCCTTCCTGGAGGGACGTAAACCAGACTTCCAGCAATTTAGATTAAAAAATAAAGCTGCTCTAGAGGATTACATGGATGGCTTTAGAAAGAATTTGAACGCACCTCCAGATATGCGCGATTAGTCCAGCATATGAAATCAGAAGCTCAGGCCAGTGCAATGATCCAGGAAGGCGCTTTAGCAGGATTTAAAGTGCTCGACCTGAGTCGTGTGCTAGCTGGGCCCTGGTGTGGTCAGTTGTTAGGTGACTTGGGTGCGGAAGTAGTCAAGGTTGAGTCACCTGCTGGTGGTGATGACACACGTACCTGGGGCCCTCCTTTTTTGGAGGGTGAGTCTGCCTACTTTCTGGGTTGCAATCGGAACAAGCAAGGCGTGGCGATTGATTTCTCAGGTCCAGAAGGAAAAAAATTATTAGCAGAGTTAATCCCTCAATTTGATGTTCTGATTGAAAACTTCAAAAGTGGTACTTTAGATAAATGGGGATTTGATTCGGCTTGGTTTGAAGAAAATGCACCCAAAGTAGTGCGTTGCTCTATCACTGGCTATGGCAGTCGTGGAGCGCATTCGGCATTACCGGGGTATGACTTTATTTTGCAGGCTGAATCTGGCTTGATGAGTATTGCTGGGGCAGTAGATGGAGAGCCAACGAAGTATGGAGTTGCGATTGTGGATCTTGCTACAGGCATGATGGCAGCGAATGCAATTCAGGCTGCTTTATTGGCTCGATATAGAACGGGCAAAGGGCAGGCGGTTGAGGTGTCCCTATTTGATACATCCATTGCCTTGCTTGCTAATGTAGGTAATAGTCATCTAGCTACGGCAAAAGATTCTGGACGCTATGGCAATGGTCACCCTACGATTGTTCCCTATACAACTTTCCATTGCCTTGATGGCATGGTTGCGCTTGCGGTAGGCAATGACAAGCAATTTGTGAAGTTATCGCAACTCTTAGGTCATGCCGAGTGGGCGGAAGACGATCGTTTCAAAACCAATGCTGCACGGGTACAAAACAGGGAGCTGATTGACGGTCTCGTTGCAGAACAGTTGAAATTATTTCCTAGCAATGAATTGATTGATTTATTTAGAGCCAACGGCATTCCAATTGGTAGGGTAAATACCGTTAAGCAAGCGCTTTCATCAGAGCAGACTGCTGCTAAAAATATGGTGCTTGAGATTGCGCACTCAAAAGTAGGTAAGTTCAAATCATTGGCGTCACCACTCACAATGCATGGAACAGTGAATAACAAGAATCATGCTCCCCCGCTGCTTGGGGAACATACAGATAAAGTATTACAGCATTACCTTGGATTAAGCGCAGGTGAATTAAAGGAATTAAAAAATAAAAAAGTAATTCAATAAGTCCCAAATACAGGGATCGGAGGAGACAAAATGAAATCTGTCCTAAGTAAAAAAGTAACAAGCTTACTGATTGGCCTTGCTTCAATCGGCGTATTTCAGACGGCAGTGCATGCGCAAGCAGATAGTTACCCCAATCGACCGATTAAGTTGGTCATTACCTGGCCAGTGGGTGGTTTTGCAGATACGCTCGGACGTGCTGTCGCCAATCAACTCGGGCCTATTCTGGGTCAACAAATCGTAGTAGAAAACCGGGGTGGCGCTAACGGCATGATAGGTGCTGATGCAGTTGCCAAAGCAGCGCCAGATGGATATACCTTAATGTTTCAATCGGTCACATCGCATGCGATTAATCCAACCATGTATGGCAAGACTCCTTACTCAACAGAGAAGGATATTGTTCCATTGGCAGTAGTGGCCTCAGTGCCGATGTTATTGGTGGCTAATCCCAATTTGCCAGCTAAAAATATCGCAGAGCTCATTGCATTGGCAAAAAAGAAACCGGATGAACTTTCCTATGCGAGCTTTGGTAATGGCAGTGCAAGTCACTTAGCTGGCGAGCTATTTACAAACCAAGCGGGTATCAAAATGACTCATATCCCCTATAAAGGCGGGGCTCCTGCAATTACGGATACCTTAAGTGGTCAAGTCCCAATGAGTTTTTCTGCATTTGGTGTGGCTTTGCCACATGTCAAAAGTGGCAAGCTCATTGCTTTAGGGACTACAGGACCTACTAGAGCAAAGCTTTTACCGGATGTACCGACGATTGAGGAGGCTGGCAACTTAAAAGCTTATGAGATGTCAATTGTCTATGCTGTTTGGGCGCCAGCCGGTGTGCCAGCACCAATCGTGAGTAAGTTAAGTAAAGCTCTTGAGCAAGTAGTTGCTTCTGCTGCATTTAAAGAGAAGTTGGTAAATGATGGTGGTGAGGTGATGAATATCTCCACACCAGCAGAGAGCAACGCATATTTTCAAAAAGAAATGCAGCGATTAAGCAAGATTGTTAAAAATGGCAATATAAAGGCGGACTAATATGAAAAACACACTTCAAAAAGTAGTAGTAGCAGGCTTAATTCAATTTTGTGCCATTGGCTTAGTGAATGCGCAAAACAGGGATGTAGCTTCTTACCCTAATAAGCCGATTCGAATTATTAATCCATTAGCAGCTGGTGGTGCAGTTGACACGATGGCACGTATGTTGGCGCCTACCTTACAAGAAATCTTGGGTCAGCCAATTGTGATTGAAAGCAAGCCCGGCGCTGGTGGCACGATTGGCGCAAACTTTGTTGCTAAGTCTCCAGCTGATGGCTACACCATTTTGATGGTGTATGACACCTTCGCTGTGAATCCCCACGTTTATAAGAATCTCCCCTTTGATTCATTTAAAGATTTGGCTCCAGTCACTGAGTTAGTGAAAATTCCATTAGTAGTGGTAGCGGGAAATAAGTTGCCAGCCAATAATTTACGTGAGCTTGCTGACTTAGCGAAATCCAGAAGCAATGGGATTACCTTTTCTAGTGGTGGTGCGGGTAGCTCGGGACACCTCGCAGCTGAATTACTCAAAACCAATTTAGGTATTGAGATGACCCACATTCCATACAAGGGAGGTGGCCCTGCAATGACTGCGACAATTGGTGGTGAGACTGATATAACGATTTTGGGTGCCGTGATTACAGTGCCTCAAATTAAGGGCGGTAACTTAAAAGCCTTGGCAGTGCTAGGCAAGAAGCGGACACCTGCTTTGCCTCAAGTGCCTACAGCAAGTGAGCAAGGTCTAAGTAACTTTGATGTGAGCTCTTGGGTTGGTGTATTGGTTCCTGCAGGAACACCGGCACCTATTATTGACAAGATCAATAATGCCTTTGCACAAGCTTTGAAAAATCCTTCCGTTCAAGCTCGTATGGCTGAGCAGGGGAATGAGGTTGTTGCTAGTTCACCAGCCCAGTTTGGCGTATTTCTAAATCAAGAATCCGCTAAATGGGCAAAGGTTATTAAGGACAATAATATTCAGCTTGATTAAGTAGTAAGCAAATAAGCTAGAGCGGGCAGTGCTGATGCATTGCCCGCTCTCATTTTTTATTCAATCTTGCTAATCAGTTGATCCATAGGACGTCTTACTTTTTTCAGATTTACTAACCAGTCCTCATCTGCCTTTCGATAGCCTAAAGGGAGTAGGGCTACGCTGCGCAGTCCTTTTTCCTTCAGATTGAGGATCTCATCCAGTGCAGCCGGATTGAATCCTTCCATCGGTGTGGAATCGACTTCTTCGAACGCTGCCGCAATCAAGGCCGTGCCTAATGCAATATAGGCCTGCTTGGCAGCATGGTTGAAGTTCACTTCAGCGTCTTTTGCGGTGTAATTTTTCAGGAGGTTTTGGCGATATGCTGTCCCGGCTTCACTCTTAAGCTTACGCATTTCCTCCGTCATATCAAATGCGTCATTGATGCGCTGAGCCGTGTAGTTATCCCAGGCGGCAAAGACAAGTAAATAACTGCAATCCGTTATTTGAGATTGATCCGAGGCTATAGCGCGGATTTTTTCACGGATGGCTTTATTACTAATAACAAGGATCTCATAAGGTTGAAGCCCACTTGAGCTGGCACTCAATCGAATGGCTTCCAGAATATTTTTTAGCTTTGCTTCGGGGACTACTTTGCTTGAATCCATCTTTTTAGTAGCGTAGCGCCACTGTAATTTATCTACGAGACTCATTCATATTCCTTTGGAGGTTGATTAATACAGCAATGCACCCATTTTAAATTAAATAGGCAATTGATATTCCCATGATTTATCAAGCGCTAGTAAGTCTCTATACGTGTGAATTTACTGCTATATATATTGATTACTGAAGCATACTGGTGAGAAAACCGCTTGCAATGAGTATCGAATAGAGAAGAGTAATTGATTCAACCACTCCTGAAGATCAGTAATTGGTAACCCAGTCCTTTTTTGGATTGAACTTGAGAAGTTTGCTTTCATGCATCAGACCTTAGGCCCTACATTGGTAGGGTATGAATTTGCTAGGGCCATCTAGCGCAAGTTGAAGCTCAGAGCCGCCTTCACTTCTTGCACCAAAAAGAGGCTTTTAAGAGAAACCACAAGAGTTGTAGGTCCTTACTGAATAGGCTGCTTTATTAGCCATAAAGTCAATAATCATTACAATAAGGATGACAATTCAAAGCTTTGGGCCTAACTATTTAGGTGTTTTGTTTGAGATTTGTTATTAGTAACAATTTTCTTTACAAGGCAAGTATGTCGTTGATCCCAATGAAGATATTAATTGTCTGTGGGACTCGCCCCGAGATCATTAAATTAGCTCCGGTTTACCATTTTCTACGCACCCAAAATTGGTGCGAGGTGACATGGTTGCATACCGGCCAGCATCAAGAAATGGCTGAGCAAATTTTAGAGTGCTTTGATATTGTCCCCGACATTGTTTTGACGAGGGCTGGAAGCTCGCTTTCAGAATTTAGTATTGGATGTCGTCAGCAATTGGATGCGGTGATGGAATCCTCAAAATGGAGCACTGTCATTGTTCAGGGGGATACTGAAAGCGCTTTTCTGGGTGGTTTATCGGCTTTCTATCAGCGTATTCCTGTAGCGCATGTTGAGGCAGGGTTGAGAACGTATGACTTAACGAGACCTTTCCCTGAGGAAGGTCTACGTCAAATGCTATCGCGTATTACCCAATTCCATTTTCCACCCACCGAGGGTGGACGACTTGCTTTAATCCGTGAAGCTATTCCGGAGAAAAATATTGTCATTACAGGGAATACTGTAGTTGATGCGCAAAAATGGGTGATAGAGAAATATCAAATCCATAAGGAAGAGTCCCAGTACAAAAATATCCTTGTCACCATGCATCGGCGTGAGAACTGGGGTAGTGATATTGAGGAGGCTTGCACAGCGATTGCAAGCCTTGCCAAGAGACATCCTAATCTCCATGTACTTTTTCCAGTGCACCTGAATCCAGTAGTGAAGAAATCAGTCGACCCCATCCTAGGTGGTCTACCTAATGTGTCTCTAGTAAATCCCTTGGGTTACCTAGAGATGCAGCAAGCCATCGCAAATGCATGGCTCATCCTGACGGATTCTGGCGGCATACAGGAAGAGGCGCCAACCTTCCAAGTGCCGGTATTAGTGTTGAGAAAGGAAACTGAAAGGCCTGAAGCAGTTGAGGCCGGCTGCGCTAAGATTATTGGAACGAGCGGCGAGGCGATTATTCATGAAGTTGAGTCTCTCTTGAGTAATACATCTCTGTATGAGGCTATGAAACCACTCAGTAATCCCTTTGGGGATGGTCGTGCAAGCGAGCGTATTGCACAAACTCTTGAGGCACACCTAAGTTAATTTTATGTATTGGGTTGATATAGTAGCGAGCTATCTTTTTATACTGAAATACGTTGCTATTGCAGTTGCTATCATCATTTCCATTAGTAGTATCGACGACTTAATAATTGACTGTGTATATTGGGGTCGTCGCCTGATTCGTGCGCTAACAATCTACCGTCAGCATCCTCGTATGCTGTACTCCGCTTTATTCGATGTTCCAGAAAAACCTCTCGCAATTATGGTGCCGGCGTGGCATGAGACTGGCGTCATTGGCAAGATGGCTGAGTTAGCAGCCATCACCTTAGATTATGAGAATTACCATATCTTTGTGGGTACCTACCCAAACGATCCAGATACGCAATTGGATGTGGATAAAGTCTGTGCGGTATTTCCTAATGTGCATAAGGTGGTGTGCGCGCGACCAGGGCCTACCAGCAAGGCGGATTGCTTAAATAATGTATTAGATGCCATTCTGCAGTTTGAATTGCAAGCGAGCTTAGAGTTCTCTGGCTTTATTTTGCATGACTCCGAAGATGTGCTTTCCCCATTGGAGCTTCGCCTATTTAACTATCTCCTGCCGAAGAAGGATTTGATTCAAATTCCGGTCTACCCATTTGAAAGAAGCTGGAAAAACTTTACTTGTATGCACTACCTAGATGAATTTGCAGAGTTGCATGGCAAAGACGTAGTGGTAAGAGAGGCCTTAGCAGGGCAGGTACCAAGCGCAGGAGTAGGCACTTGTTTTAGCCGTAAGGCAGTACTGGCGTTACTAGAGGATGGTGATGGTATTGCATTTGATGCACAAAGCTTGACGGAAGACTATGACATTGGCTTTCGCTTGAAAGCCAAAGGTCTAAATGAAATCTTTGTTCGCTTTCCGGTCATCCTGGATGATTCAGCGGCGGCTAGAAAAAAGCTCCTGGTCGGACAAAGTATTCGAGAGTCGAACGTGATCTGTGTTCGAGAATATTTTCCAGATACCATCACTACTGCCATTCGACAAAAATCACGATGGATTACAGGCATTGTTTTTCAGGGATATAAAACCCATCACTGGACAAGTAATCCAATCTTGAATTACTTTTTATGGCGAGATCGAAAAGGGGCGATCACCAATTTCATTAGCTTTATTGCCACCATCATTTTGATGCAATTGATTTTGCTTTGGCTATATCAAAATCTATGGCCTGGTGCGTATCATTTCCTATCCATTTTTGAATCAAGTGAATGGTTGATGGGCTTTCTGTGGTTGAACTTCTTTTTGATGATGAATCGTATTGCCCAGCGAATATTTTTTGTGACGTCTTATTACGGATTATTTGAGGGTTTACTTTCAGTTCCTCGATTGTTTTGGGGTAACTACATCAATTTCATGGCTAATTGGAAAGCTGTGAAGCAGGTTATTGCACATGGGGATGTCCGCCGTATTGCCTGGGATAAGACCACGCATGACTTTCCAACTATTGGCCTAGAGAATGCTGAGCGTAAGAAATTAGGACAGATTTTGATGGATCGCGGTGTGATTACTGGTGATCAACTGAATACCGTATTGATGCACAAGCAGACTGGTATGAAGATTGGCAGTGCATTAGTACATGAAGGTATTTTGACTTCAAGTGAATTAGCGGATGCTCTTGCAATCCAGGCGGGTGTCTCTGCTGAATCGATTGATCCTTATGCCATTTCCAAAGATCTGATAGAGATGATTCCCCCTGCAATTGCCTTGCATTACGCGATATTGCCTTTTCGATTAGAAGACTCTGGATTGGTTGTTGCTAGTGAGTCTGCCTTAGACCCTATATCGCTTGCAGCCATTAGTCGAAAATTACACCGTCAAATCTTGTACGTCATTGTGCCTAAGGGGCAGGTCACTATTGGCCTGAGAAAATGGTACGCCCGCAATAAGTCGGCTGACCCTCGTCAAGCGCTAGACGATGCCTTAAGTTCAGGAAAAATAAAGCCCAATCAAGCAGAAGAGATTTGGCGATTTTATGTATCAAGGCAGCTCTTGTTAGCGGAGATCTTGCAATCTCTAGGCCACATTAATGAAGCTGCTTTAAGAGCCCTACTACTGCAACATTCCGTTACAAACTTATATTTGGGTGATTTTTTAGTAGATAAAAATATTATCTCGAGAGAGACTCTAGAAAAGGCGCTTGAGCTCCAACGTAAGCTTCAACCTGATATGTCGCAATTAATTGCATCTGGTATTCCACTGCAGGATGCAAGATCATGAGATGGATTTGGGTATTAAGCCTCTTCTTTTGTATTAATCAGGTCTACGCACAGAAGCCTAATCAGATTGATTTCGGCCCGGGCGTCACTTCCTATCAAAAATTTCTGATTTATCCCCATATCGATAAAGGCTTAAGTTTTCTAGAGAGCGGGAATATGAGTAAGGCGATTGATGAGTTCTTATGGGCTCGCAAAAAAGCGCCTAAGAGTCCAGTCACGGCCCTATATCTCGCCAATGCCTATATTCAGGATGACGATTTCCCCAAGGCTAAAGATATTCTAGAGCAGCAGTTAGCCATGACCCCAGAGAATCGGCAGATTCGTATTAGGCTATCTAACACCTTGATTTTGGAAAAAGACTATTTAGCCGCCGCACAATCGCTTCAAGAAGAGCTTCGTGTTAACGCAAATAATCTCATTGCCAAAGAAAAGCTCAAGTTTGTGAACCAAGAGCTTGCCAATGAAGAGGTGCAGCGCTTAAAGGTACTTCAAGAGGAAGATCCGGCTCAATTTTTAGAAGGGCTAAAGGAAAAGAGATATCGCTTTGAAAACGCTTTTGATGAGAGAAATTGGATTAATCTTTTAATCACGGATTTTGTAAAGCAGCCTGAATTACTCCTGAGCTATCAGCCGGAGTTTGAATCCAACCGGATCTATCAAGCCGAAAAGGTATTGCAAAAGTTGCTCATGTCCGGACGTCAAGCAGAGGCTGATGCCTATATAGGGCGTTTACCAAGTGCTATTAAGCACAACCCTATCTTTATAGATCATTTAAGTTATCAATTACTCAATGAGAATGGTGAACACCAGGCAGTTGAATTGCTGGTGGATAGCTTCCCATTTAGAGGCGCTAATGAATCCCTAAAGATAGAGTTAATGAATCGCTTGATAACGCTGGTAGAGCGTCACAATGATGCAATCAATGGTATCCCGGTAAAGTTTAGCGTGCCACTTGATACGCCGGCATTGCGATCACTTCAGGTTCGCTTGTTGTCGATTTTGAAGGATTGCCCAGATATTCGTAAGGTACTGGGGGATCACTCAGCTTTTTATAAATCTGAAGATTGGTCTCGTCTTGGATATTGTTATGGCGATAAGGTTCCGGGCTTGGGGTTATATGCATTTGAGCGGGCCGAGGAACTTGCGCCAGGACCTGATAAAGAGCGAGCAGTAGCGTATCAATCGTTTACTGCTAAGAATTATCTGCGGGCAATCACTGCCTGGAATTCCATACCACTGGCTTCAATTACTGATACCGATGCTCTTAGCGCTGCGACTACTGCGCAATCACTCGGAGATCTTGGAGAGTTAAATAAGTGGCTGCAAATTTATGTTGACAAAAAAGGTCTAAAAACTGACCGCTACTGGTGGCTATCGGCGCAAACGAAATTGAAGTCAGATCCAAAAGCAGCTCTTGAGGATTTGCACCGCGCTGCAAGTCTTCAGCCATCAGTGACTTACTATTCCCAGATTGCCTCAGTATTAATGGAGCAGGGTAAGGTTGACGAAGCCATCAAATATTTTGACAAAGCCCTATTACTTAATCCCTATGACAGCGTGACCCAAGCATCTCTAGGGTACGCCTATTATCGGCAGGGTAAGTATCAACGTGCGAAGCAGTTTCTGACAGCTTCTCTTAAAACACGACCCGATGATGAAGAATTGGTCAAGCAGCTAGCCTATACAAATCAAAAGCTAGGAAACAATCAACAAGCCATTCGATATGCCGAAGAGGCAATCGATAGTTTTAATCGCTACAGTCCGACAGAGAAGACTGCAGAGATTAATAGTCAGCAATTTGGCATGAGGAGGATGCATGAGGATCTAGAGCGTCGCTGGTCTTTTACCGCTGATGCCATGAGTGGTAACCAAGTAACTGCAGCGCCCAATGTGGGGCAGCCTGGTAGCAATTATCGTAGTTACTCGCAAGCAGAGGCTGCTTATCGTCTGGGCGATCCTGCTGTAGATAATGGCAAAACACTATCTGCTTATGCCCGTATTTTTGCTGGGGGAGGGCTCAATAACTCAGCAGCCCCTATCTATGCCCCCATGATTGCGGGTGGTTTGCGTTGGAAGCCTCTATCTGACTATGTTATTAATTTGGCGGTCGAAGAGCAAACCCCTTTAGATCGAGGTCAATATACTCAGACATCGATGATGCTGCGTGCTAGTGCTTCGTTTCTGAATTCTGGTAAATACAGTGATGATTGGCATCCTAATGGCCTTGGTTGGTTTGCACAAAATTTATATCTAGATGCCGCTTACTATCTTTCTACATCAGTTTCATCTCTAGTCTCAGATTATCGTGTTAGTTATCACCACAAGATTGAAGAGGGTCAAACGATTGAGCCCTATGTGCATATGCAGTGGACTAGTCTAAATCAAGCGAATGGAGTGGACGAACGTGTTGGGGTGGGGGCTCGTTGGAATATCTGGCAGGGTCAAACCAAATACAATGCCTATCCAAGCAAAATTTTAGTGGGATTGGAATATCAATACGCCTTCAAGACCTACTTGAATGATAAGAGCGCTGTTTTATTGAGCCTAGGGGGTCGTTGGTGATGCGCATTCTGATTGCACTTCTGTTCTGTTTTTTATCTAGCCTAAACCATGCAGGTGAGATAGACGGCATTATCTTTCAGCCACGAGAAGCTGATCTTAGTATTCCTTCAGAAAACTGGCCAAAGATCTTTACGCTTGCTAAAGCGCGCGGATTTAATACGCTTGTGATTCAATGGACTCGCTTTGACAATGTATTTGCATCTCCTCAAAATCAGAAGTGGTTGCAAGACCGTATGTTAGAAGCAGCGGGAGCAAATCTTAAGCTGGTCATCGGTCTTAGTAGTGACCCGGATACATTTGAGCGTTTAAAGCAGCCAGCACCCATTGTGGGAAGTTATTTCCGAAAGCTCAATGAGTTGAATTTGAATTTGGCTCAGCAATGGGCAAAAGTGATTCCAAAAAATTCCATCATAGGATGGTATCTACCCTTAGAGGTGGATGATCGGCAATGGAGGGATATGTCTGCACGCGCAGAGTTAACGCACTACTTAAAGCGTCAAGTTAGTGAGTTAGGCGATATTCTTCCCATCCCTGTTTATATCTCCAGCTTCTTTTCAGGGAACATGACGCCTGAGCGTTATGCAGTCATGCTAGAGAATATTCAGGCGCAATCTAAGGCCCGTTTTTGGGTGCAAAATGGCAGTGGTACCAATAAATTAATCCAAGCAGAGCGAGATCTATATTTGGATGCAATTGCGAATTGCTCAGCCTATGCTGCGTCAGGCCTCATATATGAAATATTTATTCAGACTCAGGCTGATCGTGAGTTCGCAGCCAAGCCCCTTAGCGCCTCTGAAATGAACAAGGCATTGCAGCAAAAGGCGCCTTGTAATGGGGATAGACTATTTTTTGCTCTCAATTATTTGATTGATTTCAGCAATCCAAAATAATATAGAGAAAAGCCCTTTATTGGATTAATCATTGTGTATACCAATCTATCCCAAACCATCTTAGTTTTCTTTAGCCTTTTTTCATTTTTTAGTGCTGCTTTATTAAGTCTCTATCACATGAAAGACCAGCGTAAATACGTGATGTATTGGATAGCTGCAAGCGTATTAATGGGTATAGGCGGATTAATTACTGCATCCATTCCATATTTGAATCAGGCTCTCGCATATCAAGCTAGTGTGATCTGTGCTTTCGTAGCATCACTCCTATTTAATCATTCGATATCCATTCTGCTTCAGTGCGAGCGTCCTTTTAAGCGCTTGATTATTTATTATGTGATTACTACAGCCATATTACTCGCCTGCTTATGGTTTGTACGTGAATATATTGGCCCAAACTATCAACCGGCAGTGGTAGCTGTATTTTTAGCCGCTGTGAATTTTCATGGATTCTTACTGGCTCTAAGGTTTTATAGAAAGAATCAACTGGGTCTTGCCGCAGCCCTCAGTATTACATTCTTAATATCCGCTTTAGTTTGGTTCATCCGCTTTATTGTCGTGGTTCAGCTTAAAGCTGGATTTGCGTTTGAAGGTGGTGCGATCAATAGTGTAATTTTTGTGACCCTCTTAATTGTATCGATTTTAAGGTTTATGATTTTTGGTGGTCTGGCAATTGAATTATTAGAGATTAAAAGAATCAGCATTGCTGAAGAGTTAAATCAATTGAAATTAGATTTAGCTGATCAAAAGATCGCCAAATCAGAGCAGCAGCTACGCTATGTATTGGATATTACGGGCGATGGTATTTGGGATTGGGATATTGCCACTGGCGAAGTTAAACATAACGAACGCTGGCATGACATTGTCGGACACAGTTCTGGCGAAAGAGTAATGACCCACAATGATTTCAAGATGCATATACATCCCGATGATTTAGGTATGGTATTAAATCACCTCGAGATTACCTTACTTAATAATGCACCCTATCAAGTGCAGTACCGTATGGTGCGTGAGGATGGCCATATTATTTGGGTACAGGATCGCGGTCGAGTGGTTGAAAGAAAAGCAAGTGGCGAGCCGCTAAGAATGATTGGGGCAATCACGGATATTAGCAATCGTAAGAAAGATCAGGATCAAATTAATGAACTTGCATTCTTTGATCAATTGACTAAGTTGCCGAATCGAAATTACATCAAAGATCGTATCTACAGAGCAATCAGTGAATCGACCCGAACTAAGACTTACTCAGGCTTGATTTATCTTGATTTGGATGATTTTAAGAATGTAAATGATCGATATGGTCATTACACCGGGGATATACTGTTGTCTGAGTTTGGTAAACGAATCCAGCACGCTATCAGACCAAAAGATATTGTTGCCAGAATTGGAGGGGACGAGTTTTTAATCCTGTTAGAGCAGGTGAGTGCGACAAAATCAGATGCCACAACTATGCTCGAACAAATTATTGAGCGGATAGAAGCGAGTCTACTAGAGCCCATACATCTGGGAGGTGGTATTCATGTCAATATTAAAGTGAGTAGTGGCGTAGTCATTTTTGGTGAAGAAGTCGCTCAATTTGATGACATTCTCAAGTTTGCAGATCTGGCAATGTACTCTGCTAAGAAGGATCATGGGGTAAGTTATCGATTCTTTGACGATCATATGCAGGCTGATTTTGATCGGTCGATTAGTTTGGTCGATGAACTTAGTGATGCTTCGGATAAGGAGCAGTTTTTCGCGGTGTATCAACCCATTGTTGGTCGAGATGGTCAGTGCCTAGCATATGAGGCTTTGGCTAGATGGAGTCACCCAGAGCGAGGCATAGTCATGCCGGATGACTTTATACCCTTCGCAAAGGAGGGCGGGCAAATTGTTCAGATTGGTAATGCCATCTTCAAATACATCTTGAGTCATCGTGAAATCTGGGTCAAATCCGGCGACCATTCCATCATGGTGAATGTCAGTGCACATCAATTACTCAATCCAGGCTTTGCTGATCAGTTGATTGGTATGTGTGAAGCGCATGATGTGCCAATGCATCGTCTGAATCTTGAATTAACTGAAAATGTCTTTTTATCTGATGTGACTTTAGCCAGAGAAGTCATGCTTCATCTGCAGAAACATGGCATCCAATTTGCCTTGGATGATTTTGGAACAGGCTATGCCTCTCTTAAGTATCTTGCAGATCTTCCATTTCAATATCTGAAGATTGATAAGCGATTTATTGCAGGATTAGGAGAGATCAAAGCCAACGAGGTGATCGTAGATGCTATCTTGGATCTTGCTAGGGGCCTTCAAATGAAAGTTATTGCAGAAGGCGTCGAAACACGAGAGCAATATGAGATTCTGTACCAAAAAGGGTGTGGCTATTTCCAGGGATGGTACTTTGGTAGGCCAAGCGAAAGTCTTCAAGAGCCCTTAAAAGATATCAATACTAAAAAATAAAATTGCGATGCTAGCAAATAACTTAAGAGATAAATAATCCCTTGTTTAGTAATTGGCCAAATAGCACCTAACGCTTAATAATCGCTTCTACTAGGGGGTGATGAATCTTCTTTTCTGATCGAATGGCATAAAAGTATTCATAGATATCATCACACGATCCCAGTAGTTCAATTTCATAAGTATCCTTGAGGTCCTTTTGAATTAACCTTCCAGCTGGGAAGACGCCAAGTCCGCTTGCAGCAAAGGTTTTTAGGAGGGCGCTATCTTCGAACTCACCCACAACATTGGGGACAACGTTATTTTTAGTAAACCACTGATCGAGTAAAGCGCGAACAGTAGAGTGAGTTGTTGGTAATAGGATAGGTAAATGATTTAGGCATTCTGGAAACACTTTCTTATTGTCCTTAATCAATATTTTAGGGATATACCAGGCCATAGGCGATTTGGTGAGTTGCTCACTGTACACATTTAGGTTTTTATTATTTGGTGCTGGGCGATCTGCTAAAACGATATCGAGCTTATGAAGAGCAAGCTGAGCTAAGAGATCATCGAATTCACCTTCGTGCGCAATCAGTAGTACATCTTTATGTTTGAGTATGGGCTCTAATAATTGCTTGGTTACTAACTTGGGTAGACCATCAGATACCCCAACAGCAATTTTACTTTTGGGGGCCTTGGCAGCATCTCTGACTAGTTCAGGCAATTTCTCACCCAGTGAGAATATTTCATCGGCTACCTTCAGGGCAGCAAAGCCAGATTCTGTTAAAGCAATGCCTCTTCCGGCAGGTTTAAAAAGTAAATAACCTAAAGATTTTTCGAGCTCATGAACTTGAGTGCTAATAGTCTGTATAGCCATACCAAGCCGTTCAGCAGCCTTAGACATGCTGCCTGCCTTAGCTACAACCCAAAAATAATAAAGATGCCGGTAGTTATAGTTCATATCTAAACATTCAGTTATTTACGAAATTATAATCAATATATATCTGCTTTTATCTTAATTAAGATTACTCTAAATTACTCCCATGGAAACCCATGACATTCTGGATTGGCTGGGATTGAGGGGTGGAAATGGAGCGATTGAGCCTAGATTTTCCGCTTCGTTAAAAGGGTTATTACCGCTAAATTGCGGATCTGTTGTCCCTATAGGAGAAATGCGATGGACGTAGTTTTGGAGAATAAAGAAGTCTTAGAGCCTGAATTGAAAGTTTTCACTGAAAACCGTGTGAAATTTTCCTTAAAGCGCCTTATTTGGCTAGTAAGAAAAATCAAGGTGAAGTACTCAGCTGTCAAACTTTCAAGCACCGCATTTAATCAAAATTGCTTGATTGAATTACAAACTTTTGATCATCGTCAAATTGAGGTAAGCGTCACTGCTAGAGACCGTCGCACGGCCCTAGAGATGGGGCTAAAGAAGGCCTACAAGCACCTTCAAAAGGCGATTAATAAAGCACAGAAGTATGGGCGCCTCTCTAAAAATGCTTATGCATAGAACAATTATCATAAAAGTGCTTTATATGATCTAATAGCTTATTAAGCGGGGAGTAGCCTGCCCAGCAATGGGTCCCATATATCGTCAATACGACCAACCAGTCCGGTATATGGGTATTAAGTTAGGGCAAGACCATTTACTTTTGAATAAATGGCTAAATTTTGAACTCTACTTTTTTATCTCATATGTTTTCTGTAAGATACTTATTTGCTGGCACAGTTTTGTGTTTACTCGTATGGTCCTCTGGATCGGCTTTTGCTCAATCACAAAAAGCATTTCCACTAAATGAATTAATTGGAATTGCGCTTGAGTCTAGCCCTCAGGTATTGGCAGCAAGAGATCAATCAAAAGCAATTCGGGGTCAGGTATCGATTGCACGCGCCATTCCTAATCCGGAATTTGAGGTAAGCACGGGACAGCAGCGATCGGTTACTAGCCCGTTAACTGTCGGCAATGTCTCATCTTGGGCAGTAACACAGCCATTAGATATGCCTTACACCCGTTTCCCGAGGGTCAATGCTGCAGAGGCGAATCTGCGAGCTGCTGAAGCAACTAGAGTGGCATTTGAAATTGAAACCATTTCTCGGGTTCAGCAACGTTTTTATGAGCTCATGCGTCGTGAGGCAGAGTCTAGAGCCGCTGATGAGGACTTTAACCTAACAAAACAAATCCGCGATCGCATGCAGGTTCGGTATGACGTGGGAGATACGGCTCGCTTTGAGTTGATTCGTGCTCAAACAGAATTTCTGAATGCCCAAATTGCCCAGGAATCGAGTCGCCTTAGGGTCGATCAAGCGCGCAGCCAGTTAAGGCAGGTGGTTGGTCATGTCTTACCAGCCGATTTTAAGGTGATCGCAGAGCAGCCTCAGATCGAATTATTACCACCTCTGAATATCTTAATGGCGGAAATTCAATCACAGAGTCCTGACTTGCAAAAAGCAAAAGCTGAAGTAGAGGCAAGCGAATCTAAATTGAGTTTTGAGAAGAACTCGCGATTGCCACGTCTCTCATTTAAGGCATCACAGTACAACGATCCAAACTTTACTGATCGACTTTATGGTTTGGTAGTCAGTATTCCGATTTGGGATTTTAAGAGTGGACAAGTTGCCGAAGCAGAAGCCAATGCATCAAAAGCGAAGAATCAATTAAATGCACAAAGTCAAAATCTGGAGCAGCAGCTTGAAACTGCGTACAAGCTGTATCAGATGGCAAGTTATCAAGTGAAGGTTTTGGATCAAGAGGTCGTAGAGCTAGCCTTTAGTGCAAGACGAATTGCAGAAGTCTCCTATCGTTATGGTGAACGTGGCATGTTGGAATATTTAGATGCGCAAAGAACCTTTCGTGCTGCGCGTAACGATTTAATTAAAGCGAGATTTGATTTGGCATCGGTCGTAACCGAGATTCAACGATTAAGAGCAAATCCAGAGTGGTTAGCCAAGATAGAGGGTGGCAAGTAATGAAGCAAGAAATCATCACAATGTTCTCCAAAGCCAAGCAATGGATTAGCACGGGTATTAATCAAGCGCTCTTCTATGGCAAAGACTGGCTGAATCAGGTTGCGACATATCAAACACAGTTGTATGCAACAGCCCATCAGTGGCTTGCCAATAAGCTGCCAGCAGCTACACAGCGCTACGATCGATCCCCGCAGTGGCTAAAGCGGAGCTTTTTCTATTTGCCTTGGTTGCTCGCTTTTTTGATTGTGCTGAATTATTTCAACGTATTTGACCGTAGTCCTGCTATCAAATCAGTACAGGATCCCAACGTTGTTGTGGTGAATGAAGATTTGCGAAAAATGGTTACCGATGGCAAGGCACAGATTGCGCCTTTTGTTGAGGAGCTTAGAGCTTCAGGACGCATCGATTTCAATGAGCTTAATCTATCTCGTATTGGTGCCAACGTCACCGGAAGGGTTTCAGAGATTTTGGCTGTGCCTGGGCAGATCGTAAAGCAGGGTGATGTATTGGCAAAAATTACCTCTACTGAATTAACCCAATCGCAATTGGCATTTCTAAAAGCAAAGAGCGCAAGTCAATTGGCTGACCAAGCTGCTGATCGTGCCCGAATTCTCTTTAAAGAAGACGTGATTGCATTGGCAGAATTACAAAAGCGTGAGGCAGAGTCTAGTAGTGCTAAAGCTGAATATCGTGCAGCCAATGATCAGTTGCGAGTCCAAGGCATGAACCAGATCAATATTGATCGTTTAGCTAAATCAGGCCTGATTGAGTCTATTAACAATGTGATCGCCACCATCCCCGGTGAGATTGTGGAGCGCAAGATTAATAAGGGGCAGGTTGTGCAGCCAGCGGATGCTTTATTTACAGTAGCCGATTTATCAACCCTCTGGGCTATTTCTGAAGTACCAGAAAGCAACTCCTACTTAATTCGCAAGGGTCAAAAGGCTTCTTTAATCATTCCAGCTTTACGCAATCAAGAGATTGAGGGTACGGTTGCGCATGTTGACTCTATCGTTAATCCACAGACTAGAACAGTTGTGGTTCGAATGGAGCTACCAAATAAAGAAGGGCAAATTAAGCCTGGAATGCTGGCAACGATGCTGATTGAGAGCCAGCCTATTGATAAGTTGGTTGTTCCAGTTGCTGCTGTGATTCGTGAAGACAATCATGATCACGTCTACGTTCGTGTAGATGACGATTTATATCGCATGGTGCCAGTCAAGCTTGGACCGGAAGGTAGAGGGTTTAGACCTGTGATTTCTGGTTTGAAGGAAGGCCAGGAAATCGTGATTGATGGTGCTTACCATCTCAATACTGAGCGTAAGCGTCAGCTGAGTGGCGGTTAACACATGATTGAAAGACTTGTCCGGCTATCGCTTCAAC
Organism: Polynucleobacter sp. 15G-AUS-farblos; assembly: GCF_018882445.1. Lineage (GTDB taxonomy): Bacteria > Pseudomonadota > Gammaproteobacteria > Burkholderiales > Burkholderiaceae > Polynucleobacter. The sequence goes on from NZ_JACVOM010000005.1 coordinate 178,574, forward strand.
AGCGTTTACTAGTTGTCATCATTGCTGTCGTATTGTTTGTTGCGGGTTTATTAGCAACTAAGCGACTATCGGTCGACGCATTTCCAGATGTAACCAATGTGCAAGTACAAGTTGCTGCTGAAGCACCTGGTAAGTCACCTGAAGAAATCGAGCGTTTTGTAACAATCCCGATTGAGTTGGGTATGACGGGTCTGCCGGGCCTCACCGAGATGCGCTCATTAAATCGCAATGGTATCTCCATCATTACCCTGGTCTTTACCGAAAAAACGGACATCTATTTTGCACGTCAATTGGTGACCGAGCGCTTGATTGAAGTTGCATCCAAGATGCCAGAAGGCATTACTCCAGTGCTTGCGCCACCCTCTACCGGATTGGGTGAGGTGTATCAATACACCTTAGATCATCCCTCGGATAGACATCGTGAGTTGAGTGTGGATGAGTTATCAGATCGCCGAGCTGTTCAGGATTGGATTGTTCGCCCGATGCTGCGATCTATTCCAGGTGTTGCAGAGATTAATACTCAAGGTGGTTATGCGAGGGAGTATCAAGTACTCGTTAATCCTGAACGCTTACGCCATTATCAAATTAGCTTGCAAGATGTCTATCAAGCTCTCGCTCGTAACAATGCGAACTCGGGCGGTGGGCAGCTACCAAGTTATGCAGAGCGCTACTTGATCCGCGGTCTTGGTCTGATTACCAAGCCTGAGGATATTGGCAAAATTATTCTTAAAGAAGTTAAGGGAATCCCTGTTTACGTTAAGAACGTCGCTGAAGTAACAATCGGAAGCGAGATAAGACAGGGTGCTGCTATTAAGAATGGCTATACCGAAAGTGTCGCCGGTATTGTGCAAATGATTCGTGGCGGTAATGCTAGAGAAGTAGTGAATCGTATCAAGCTAAAGGTTGCCGAAATCAATGAGGGCAAATTATTGCCGGATGGATTACAGATCGTCCCGTTCTATGACCGTACAGATCTAGTTAATGCAGCCATGTTTAACGTGGCCAAAGTGTTGATTGAGGGCGTCATTCTCGTCATTATCTTGCTGTTCTTATTCTTGGGTGACGTTAGGTCTTCCTTGATTGTGGTTGCAACGCTAATACTGACCCCGCTACTAACCTTCTTGGTAATGAATCGCTATGGTATTTCAGCGAACTTAATGTCATTAGGCGGCCTTGCAATTGCGATCGGTATTATGGTCGATGGCTCCGTCGTTGTCGTTGAGAATACCTTTGCTAAATTGGGCGAACGCTTAAAAGCGGGTGAGTCTAAAAACCGTATTATTTTGGAAGCAGCTACTGAGGTTGGTAAACCAGTCTTGTTCGGTGTTGGCATCATCATTCTGGTATTTATGCCTTTACTCTCGCTAGAGGGTATGGAGGGCAAGATGTTTGCTCCGATGGCTATTACCATCGCCATCGCTTTGGCAATCTCACTGCTCTTATCATTCACGCTATCCCCTGTCTTATGTTCATACATCCTTAAAGGTGGAAGTGAAGATGACACTAAGATCGTTAAAAAAATGCGTGCACCCTATGAGCGTTGGCTGCACTGGAGTCTTGCTAATCCTAAATTAGTTGTTAAACGATCTTTCATTGCTTTAGGCCTAAGTCTTGTTGGCTTTGTATTACTGGGTAAGGCATTTATTCCGGTTATGCAGGAGGGATCAATTACCCCTGTTATTGTCCGCGCCCCCAATATCTCTCTAGATGAGTCCATTAAATTAGAGTTTGAGGCAATCAAACGCATCATGACCATTCCTGGTGTAGAGATGGCTGTGTCACGCTTAGGTAAGGGTGAGTCACCAGCTGATCCTGGTCAGCCAAATGAATCAGATCCGATTGTGACTCTTAAGCCTTTAGGTGATCGAGACCATAGCCAAGAAGAGATTGCACAACAGATACGAGAGAAATTGAAAACTTTGCCTGGTATTGAGTTGGCAATTTCTCAACCGATTGCTGCTCGTGTAGATGAGATGGTTTCAGGTGTGCGTTCACAGGTGGCGGTGAAGATTTTTGGTGAAGATCTCGCTGTATTACAAAAACTAGGCTCGCAGATCGGCCAAACCCTGATCAAAATGAAGGGCAGTAATGATTTGCGTATTGAGCAAGCATCTGGCCAAAACTATTTGAATATCAAAATTGATCGTGATGCGATCGCACGCTACGGTATTAATGTTTCTGATGTCAATGAAGTGATAGAAACGGCTATTGGTGGTAAACAAGCAAGTACTGTTTATGAGGGGGAGAGACGTTTCCCATTGGTATTGCGTTATCCCACATCTTATAGAAACAAGATTGATGCGATTGAAAATATTATTTTGCATTCACCAGATGGAGCGCAAGTCTTAATGCGTGACTTAGCTGAAATTTCCTTGGTGGAGGGTCCAGCACAAATATCTCGCGAGTCTGGTAAGCGCCGCCTAGTGGTTGGTGTCAACGTCGAGGGTCGCGATTTGGGAGGCTTTGTTAAAGAGGCCCAAGAGCTCATTGCTAAAAATGTCGAGCTTCCTCAAGGCTATACATTGCAGTGGGGCGGCCAGTTCGAGAATATGCAAAGAGCGATGGCGCGTCTCATGATTATTATTCCGCTCACGATCTTGGCTATTTTCTTTTTGCTATTCATGCTGTTTAAGTCGCTTCGCCTAGCCAGTTTGATTATTTTGGTATTGCCATTTGCCTCTATTGGCGGAGTATTCGGTCTCTTTATTACTGGTGAGTATTTGTCGGTTCCTGCTGCAGTGGGCTTTATTAACTTATGGGGAATTGCCGTTCTCAATGGCGTGGTCTTAATATCGTTTATCAAGCAATTACGTGAAGATGGTTACAGTATGGAAGATGCTTTGTTGCACGGATGTGGCCATCGATTTAGGCCGGTCATGATGACTGCTTCTGTGGCGATGTTGGCTTTGGTGCCTATGTTGTTCTCCGGCGGTCCTGGCTCTGAGGTCACCCGCCCATTAGCAGCGGTTGTGATTGCTGGTTTGGTTACGTCTACCGCATTAACATTGTTGGTATTGCCAGTCTTGTATAGATGGTTTGAGGATAAGGAGATAGAAGCATGATGGAGGTCAAGGCGGTTATACGCCCTAATAAATTAGCTACATTAAGGACAGCCTTGCTGGAGATGCCAGAGTTTCCTGGGATGACAGTATTTAAGGTTGAGGGTTGTAGTGCGCCCTCTAAAACCAATAAATCAACTATTAAGGATGAGCTCACGGATTATTCGGCAAAGATCAGGATTGAGATTGTTTGCAGTGCCGATGTTGCTGATGTCTTAATGGATAAGATCGTTAAAGTATGTCAGACAGGGCAGGTTGGTGATGGTGTAGTTTGGTGCACTCCAGTACCCAAGGGCTATTTCATTGCAAAGTCTACTGGCTCAATCTAGTTCGATTAAAACTTTGGACTAGGGTAGTGCTGGTGCGAGACATAACGGCCATTTTGATCTACCTTAACTAAAACCATATCTCCCACGTTTACCACTTTATCTGTGAACGCCTGAATATTGACATGATGTGTCACCATAATGATCGGCGTTTTAACTTTTGAACTCAGTTGTGCTTTAATCAGTTTTTCTAGATTACGGGTTTGCTCTTTTTCCAGACTCATATCATCAAAAAATGAGCCTAACTCTGGTGCAATAGTGACTGGCCCTAAATTCAGTAACTTCGCAGTATCAATACAACGACACCAGGGGCTACTGAAGACCCGTGCATTATTAATGCCCTGACTTTTGAGCCATTGGCCAATGATTTGGGATTGTTTTTTTCCTACCTCTCCAAGATTGCGCTGGGTAGCGCATTGATCCAGCTGATAACCCTTGGGGTCTCCATAGCCTGGAGCATCCGCATGGCGCATCAGCAGAACATGTCGACCATCACTTAAATCTTGGGCTAAATTGGCAAAAGCCTGAGTGGAGGCAATCGTGCTTAGAAGAGTGAAAAAAAGCAGGGGAATCAGTTTGGAGGGTTTCATATAGGCAATCATTTGAATTTATTAAGTTTATTCAAGATTCTCATTATTTGCTGAGGCTGGTTATTTCCCTCTAAAGTCAAATGCATCAGCGCCCAATTTGTGCCACACTAAGCAAACAATATGGCTAGATTTGCCCGCTAAGGGTCTATAAATGGATATGAGTCAAAGGTATTTTGAGAATGGTTAAAACTGATAAACGTTGTTGTGGATCTGGTGTGTGCATTATTAATGCCGATGGAGAATGTTGGTGTGGTCAGGTGTGGGATGGTGAAAAAATGGCTCACCCTAGTTTGATTACTAAATCTCCTAGCCCACTCAAGCCAAAGCAGACCCCTAAGGATTTAGGCCCCGAGTCTTAGGCGTATCCACTGTTTTTGTAACGGCAATGCAAAATTACCAAACCAAAACTTGGCAGATGAAACGCAACTGTGCGCTATCACCGAAGCAGTTGCTAAAGTTCTATATTGCTCTAGTCTGCCTATCGATTACTGTTGCTATTGGATTTCTCTTGGCAGGTGTTTGGGTTATCCCTATTTTTACTGGCTTAGAGTTAACGGCAGTCACTATTGGATTCCTGATTTATTGCCGGCATGCATTAGATTATGAGTCGATTGAAATCGTTAATCGACGCCTCATCGTCCGCAAATTTATTGGCTATAAAGAAACTACTTATGAGTTCAATACGCAGTGGGCCAAGATTGAGCCACCTGTGCAGGGTCAAAAAGTATTTGTCATTAGTCAATCAGATCAGCGGGTTGAACTCGGCCAGTTCTTGAGGCAAGAGCAACAGCTGCCCTTAATTTCCTCAGTTCGGGCCCACTTGGGTTGAGGTGCTGAGCAATTGTCTCTCCAGCGATAATGGATCGATGATGCCTATTATGTACTCCTACCGAAGATGCCCCTATGCCATGCGGGCGCGTATGGCATTGAAGTATGCAGGCATTGAGCTTGAGCAGCGAGAAATTGAGTTGCGTAATAAGCCCTCATCCATGTTGCTCGCATCACCCAAAGGAACTGTTCCTGTTTTATGTGTAAATGAGCTAGTACTCGACCAAAGCATTGACATCATGCATTGGGCGCTAGAGCAATCAGATCCCGATGGATGGTTGAGTGTGGATCACAGTCTCGCTCAAGAGTGGATTGAAAAAAATGATGGCCCATTTAAGCTTCTCTTAGATCAATATAAATATCCCAATCGTTTCCCAGAGCTTGAGCAAACAGAAGTTCTCAGTTCTGTATGCAAACTCATGCTGAAGCCTATAGAGACTGCTTTGCATTCAAACCCCTACCTATTGGGCAGTAAGCTTTCATGGGTTGATATCGCCATCTTTCCATTTATAAGACAGTTTTCGATGGTGGATCTGCAAAAGTTCAATGCATTGCCCTATCCGAAAACAAAGCAGTGGCTAAATCAATTGTTGGAGTCTGAGCTCTTTAGCTCTGTGATGAATAAATACCCTGTATGGGTGGACTGAGAACTCATTTTCACAGCATGATCGATAATGGCGCCATGCCAAACGGATTAAAGCTCATCGCCGTCTTCAAAACAATACGCGGTATTGGTGCGCTAGCTTTGGCGGCCTGTTTATTCTGGTTATCCCAGCAGGACTTATCTCTCGCCGGAGAGGGTTTATTGAATAAGCCCTATATCAATAGAATCATCGGAATGGCTGGCATTACTCCTGCCTGGCTATCCAGCTTTTCTGAATTCAATGCCCTTGGATTATCTGTCTTAGCCTTGCTTGTTTCCATTGTTCGTTTTAGTGAGGCAGTGGGAATTTGGTTTGATCAAAGTTGGGCTGAATGGCTTGCAGTCTTTACCGGCCTTATTGCTGTAACCTTCTTTTCTTGGAGTTTGATGAGCGGATTTAATTGGATCACATTCATTTCTTTATGTGTCAGCATCCTGGTCATCATGTATTTATTGCGAATATTACTGATCAAGAGATCGCATAGATCACTTAGATAGCAAGCGTCTAAAGCAATCTTTGGCAAATCGTCTATGTTGATCAGTGCCAGCAATTGCTTGTCTTTCAATAAAAGGACTAGAAATGGCTGTTTGTGTAGTTCGTAAAATCATAGGCCATTCTTCTTCAGCAATCTCTCTAATGGTGTTAGTAGTATTGCGCGCTACAAAAGCTTGAAAGTGGGGAACTAAAGGGTCTATAAAAGAATACAGAAGCTCGGGTTCTTTTGCATTTCGATAAAAGTAGTCAATCATTATTTTTTTGATTTGTATATTTCCTTTGCCCCACACTTCAAATGCATGATCGACCAAGATATTGCAAATATCATCTAGAGTAACGTCGGGGCCCAATGAATTGACCAAGTCGATAGTGACAGAATGCGTTTTTTTAACTTTGCGAATAAATAAACTAGCAAAGAGGCTTCCAACCGAAGGAAAGTGATGATAAATCGCCCCAGATGATATCTTCGCATTCTTGGCGATAGTTCGAGTATTCAAATTCCAATTTGGATTTTCTTCTAATGCTAGCTCGATAGATTCTAAGATTTTCTCAACCCGCTCCTCGCCTCGTTTTTGCTTCGAGGGCTTATTAAAGTAAGAATCGTAATTATTCGGCATTGAATGCACTTTCCTAAAAGTATTCGGAATTTTAAGCTAAGAAAATAAGGCGCATCAAAAACCGAGCAGAATTCCAGATAACCATCTAAACCAGGCTAATTAAGGGCTATTAGGGGGTAGATAAAAGAGCAAGATCTTTAAATAGATCATGTTATTTTCTTTTTTCACATGAATTGCTGATGAGCTAATACATACCTTGTTCTTTAGTATTTGCCCGCTGTCCTAATGGGCTGAAAGTTCTTCAATCCAAACTTAATGAAAGTACGCTCCAACATGAAACTACTCGTAACTCTCCTAGCTGGTATTGGTTTTTCAGTAAGCGCATTTGCGCAACAAACACCTAATTTAATCGGTACCTGGAATGGTGAAACTAATGACGCTACGATTGGTGAGGGTCGTATTTATCCTGGCGGTAGTCCAGGTCAAATTCGATTTTTGAAAGAAAAAATTAGCTATAAAGTCGATAAGCAAGAGGGTCGAACTTTTTCAGGTGCCGCTACCATTAAAGGCAGCAGTATTACATTTGTTGGATCTTTGTCTGGAGATCTCTCAAGCGGTGCAATTGCGACCAAGCAAGGAACAACGTCATTTAAGATTATTGACCCTAATAAGATTGCCCTCTGCTTTACAACTACCACTATTGATCCTGCAAATAAGAATGCCGGTCCTGTAGCGGATTGTCACGAGATCAGCAGAAAATAATAGCTATAGCAAGCAGGTAAGCAAGCAAGCTAGTCTATAAGTTGTTCAAACAAACACTCACTAATTCAGAGGTAATACAGGATGGAATGGTTTTTAAGCACAGAGGATTGGTATAAGTTAGTTTTCAATGAGGGGTATGCAGCCGGTAGAGTGGCTTTTGCATTAATCATTTTCGCCATGCTCACTGAAGTTATTGCCTATAGAATTCAAAAAAAAGCTTACCCCTGGGAAGAGGCTGGTGTTAGTGTGGCACTGATGTCGGGGCACTTGCTTGCTGGCGCCGCAGTTCATGGAATCGTCTTTGGAATTATTGCTTTTGGCGTATACCACTATCGATTATTTACATTAACAGTAGATATGAATCATTGGTATATGGGAGTACTTCTATTTGTACTATGTGATTTTGCCTATTATGTAATGCATCGGGCTAGTCACTCTGTAAATTTTCTGTGGGGCTCTCACGCAGTTCATCATTCCGCCCAAAGAATGATTGTTTTGGCATCTATCAGATTGACATGGACTCCCTTGATATCGGGTGTTTTTCTATTCTATTTACCACTCGTATGGCTAGGCTTTACGCCCCAATGGGTCTATGGAATGGTAAGTGCATCTTTAGCCTATCAATTTTCTGTCCATACAGAATTGGTTCCACGTTTAGGGTGGCTTGAATATATTATTGACACGCCGTCAAATCACCGAGTGCATCATGGTACTAATGATATTTATATCAATAAGAATTTCGGTGGAATTTTGATGATTTGGGATCATATCTTCGGCACATATCAAGCTGAGCTTGCCGATAACAAAGCTCAATTTGGATTAATTCCTGCGCTGCCTAGGCCCTCCAATGTGTTCGATATTGCTTTTGGGCAATATCGGAAGATAGCCAAAGGCCTCATAAATGCTCCAAGCTGGAAGGCGCGTCTCAATGTTTTTTTTGGGCCACCTCAGTAATTAGCGTTCAATCATTTCAATTTCGCTTATAGTATTTTTTTCAGACATCGAAAGCATCTCATATGAATGATATTAAGCAGGTCACCGTTGGCTCTTATTTGGGTATACGTTTAGTACAGGCTGGCTTACGGGACTTCTTTACCGTTCCCGGTGACTTTACTTTAGTCTTACTAGATCAATTATTGGCAACGCCTGGTTTGCGCATGGTCAGTTGCTGTAATGAGCTCAATGCTGGATATGCGGCAGATGGCTATGCACGTACTGCAGGATTTTCAGCAGCCGTAGTTACCTACACTGTTGGCGGCTTAAGCTTAATCAATGCTGTGGCAGGTGCTTATGGTGATGATTTATCTTTATTGGCTATTTCAGGTGGGCCCAATTCAAATGACGCTCACGATCATCACAGAATTCACCATACGATTGGTGAGTTAGATCTTTATCAAGCTGAGCGATGCTATGCCCCTGTAGTTGCAGCAGTATTTAATATTCGCCATTTGGAAGATGCAGCAAGAATGATCGATGAAGCAATCGTCACTTGCTTGACCAAGAGAAAGCCTGTTTACCTTGAGATTGCTTGTAATTTGACAGGGCTAAACATCCCAGCGCCTACCCCCATGCAATTTCCATTGCCTGCTTTTAAGAGCGACCCAAGTACATTAGCGGCTGCAGTGGATGCTGCCAACAAACGCATTAATGCTGCTGTTAAGCCGGTAATAGTAGTAGGAGAAAAAATTAGACCCGCACAGTCAGCTGATGCGGTTGTAGGCGTAGTAAATGCAATGGCTTGCGCAATTGCTACTACGCCAGATGCAAAAGGAATTTTTCCAGAAGACCATCCTAATTTCTTGGGTACCTATTGGTCTGAAGTCAGCAGCCCCAATTGCTCAGAGATCATTGAGTCAAGTGATTGCCAGCTATTAGTGGGGGTGCAGCAAACCGATTACACAACGACTGGATGGACAGCACTATATAAGATGGGTAGTGCGATCAATATTGGGGTTGATCAAGTCAGCATGCCTGAGGGTGTTTTCACTCAGGTGTATATGTCTGATTTTTTAAATGCTTTAGCGGCTAAAGTATCTAAAAAAGAGGCTTCAATGCAAGAGTTCCTGCGTTACAAGGAGCCAATTGCTCCGGTACCGGTTGCAGCTGCAAATGATGTGTTGAATTTGAGAGAGTTAAGAAGGCAAATTCAGGGCATGATTAACTCAGAGACGAGTCTACTTGTGGACACAGGCGATTCTTGGTTCAACGGCCAAGATATGCATTTACCAAAGGGTGCGAGCTACCACGTACAAATGCAGTATGGTTCTATTGGTTGGTCCGTTGGGGCAACCTTGGGTGTAGCCTTAGCAAGCGAGTCAAAAACGAGAGTCATTGCTTTGATAGGTGATGGTTCTTTTCAGATGACCGCACAAGAGTTGTCAACCATGATTCGCTATCAAGTCAATCCCATTATTTTCTTGATGAATAATGGTGGCTACACTATTGAAGTAGAGTTACATGATGGTCCTTATAACAAGATCAAAAACTGGGATTACGCAGGTTTAATGAATGTATTTAATGCGGACGATGGAAAAGGTCTTGGAATTAAGGTTAAGACGGCGGGTGATTTATCTGCTGCAATTAGCCAAGCAATTGCACATCAAGGGGGTCCAGTATTAATAGAGTGCCCACTTGATCGCGATGATTGCTCTAGGCAGTTAGCTGAGTGGGGTAGTCACGTAGCAAAAGCAAATGCCAGGCAGTAATTTCTCTAATTGAAAGGTTGATCAGTATGTCAGATTCAAATAAACAAGCTCCCAATGTCATCGGTACATGGGTAGGCAAAACGAATGATGCTGTTATTGGTGGTGGAAGCCACTACCCAGATGGCGAGCCAGGAGAAGTGCGCTTTCTTGGTCTAACGGTAACGTATCAATTTAATAAGCAGTCAAATCGTGCGTTTGCAGGGATATTTACGATTGAGGGACATACCGTCCAAATCGTTGGCTCATTTAGTAGTGATCTAGTAAGCGGCACGATGGCGGATAAAGACGGCACGTATACTTTTAAGATGACTGGCCCAAATGTGATGTCAGTCAATTTTGCTTCTACAACTACCGACCGTTACGATCAGTCTGCTGGACCAGTAGCAGATTGTCATGAAGTTACAAGACAATAAAACTATCCTATTTATTTTCAGAGGCTTGATATGGAAAAAATGCATTTCACCAGAATGGATCAGGGAACTGTTGCTGATTTTGAGACTTTAAAAAAAGTTCATGAGCATACATTGGCAGCTCTACCGGACCAGCTTTATGCGCTTCTGGAAAATCTTTCCAAGGATACGGCTTACAACATCACGCGTAAGGAGCATTGTTTACAAACGGCTACTAGAGCCTTACGTGATGGCAAAGATGAAGAATATATTGTCGTTGCACTCTTTCATGATATTGCCGAACCATTAGGGCCGTTTAATCATGGTGAGGTCATTGCATCGATCTTGCATCCTTTTATATCTAGAAATAATTACTGGATGTTAGTTCAGCATGGCTTATTCCAAACGTATTTTTATGGTGATAAGTTGGGTTTAGACCCTAATGCACGCGATCAGTACAAGTCTGATCCTGCTTATGATCAAACAGTCGAATTTTGCGCTAAATATGATGAGATCTCTTTTGATCCTAATTACAAAAGTGAACCTTTATCAACATTTGACCCAATGGTGAGGCGAGTACTTAACAAGCAGTGGGTCGCTCCATAACATTCTCTTAGCTGAACAAGCAAATAACGCCACCTCCGGGTGGCTTTCTAACTTCACTATCAAGCCAATTAAAAGATGCTAAATTAGTACTATTATTTTTAGGTATCAAAATCTATCCTATATTTTTGATGTGCTTTCTATGCTGCTTGGCCCCTTTTCAGAGTAGAGAAGAATGGCAACTTGCACTAGAAGAATTGCTGCCTTATGACTACTAATCCCAACTCAAAGCTTGAAAAGTTACCCCCTCAAGAGGGTGGTGAAAGGAATGAGTCATCAGAGATTCTGTCTGATAGTGAGTTCAGAGCCAAATACGGTGCAAATGCTTCAAGAAAGGCTGCCTTGAGTAAGCGAGAAATGATGGAAGCTCTGTCTCGTGAGAGATTTCCCTGGGAGGAATAATCACCAATAGCTTGAGTCTAAAATTTGAGCGAATACTTTAAGCTATCACTTTAAGATACACTTAATTTGAGTGTTGTGAAACGTATTCCAAATACATAAATGGATTTAATTAAGGGTTTCTTATCTACTATGAAGTATTTCTTATTCGCCTTTTCTGTTGTGATGACATTCACCCCATTAGTTTCTTACGCTGCTCCTGAGATTTATCGATGCCAGGTGGTAAGCGATGCCAGTATTAAGCCCGATGGAGCTCTCGATATAGTAAAAGATAGCTCTAGAGTGGATCAATCATTTTCAGTGATTAAAAAAACGGGCGAAATCATTGGGGATGTCATGGATCCAATGAAAAATCCTAAAGTACTTGCCTTGGGTAGCGAGAAAAATTCATACAAAGTCATTTGGACTCAAAAAGCCTCTGGTAAAAATGGAGTTTTTCTTGATTACTTAAACGTGGATGAATTTGTGAAGGGGGCAAAAAAGCCTTTTGGGTTCTTTTCAGGTAGCCTTCTGTTGACGGGTTTTTGTGAATAGCATGTGCTGCAAAGATGCCTATTGCACTGCATCTAATTCGCTTCGGTCGTAAACGTTATCAGCACTAGGGCGCCTTTCGGGTATGCTGATGCAAGCTAGCTTTTAATCACTCACCAATGCGTTCAAATTAAATGGATATGAATTCTCTAGATAGCTTTTGGATGCCATTCACTCCTAACCGAGAGTTCAAGACTGCACCTCGCTTAGTCAGTTCAGCTTTAGGAGTTACTTATCAGACCGAGGATGGTAGGTCGATCTTAGATGGCACTTCGGGCTTATGGTGTGTTGGGGCAGGACATCGTCATCCGAAGATATCCGAAGCCATGAAATCCCAAATTGATGTACTGGATTTCGCTTCTAGTTTTCAGGTTGGCCATCCTGGTGCCTTCAAGCTCGCTGACCGCATTGCCTCCATTGCGCCGCCGGGTCTAGATAGAGTCTTTCTAGTGAATAGTGGTTCTGAAGCTTGCGATACAGCAATGAAACTCGCCCTGGCTTATTGGCGTGTAAATGGTCAGGGTCAGCGTAATTTATTCATTGGTCGTGAGCGCGGTTTTCATGGTGTTGGTTTTGGCGGAATTTCAGTAGGAGGCATGGTCAATAATCGCAATGCTTTCGGAACCTCTTTGCTCCGCGCTGACCATTTGCGTTCTACCTGGGATCCTGAAAATCAAGCCTTTATAAAAGGTCAGCCAGATCTTGGGATTGAGATGGCCGATGAGCTTGAAACCAGAATCATTGCCCTACATGGCGCTAGTAATATTGCAGCAGTCATTGTTGAACCTATTGCTTGTTCGACAGGAGTCTTGGTGCCACCCAAAGGCTATCTAAAGCGTCTTCGAGAAATTTGCGATCGTCATCAGCTTCTGCTGATTTTTGATGAAGTGATTACTGGTTTTGGCCGTACTGGAAATATGTTTGCGTCGACCAGTTTTGATGTTGTGCCGGACATGATTCTGTTTGCGAAAACCGTTACTAACGGAGCAGCTCCGCTAGGTGGCGTGATTGTGAAACGTTCAATTCATGATGCCTTAATGCAGGGCCCTCCTCATTTAGCAGAATTAATGCATGGCTACACTTGTTCAGGACACCCTTTGTCATGCGCAGCAGCGCTTGCCATGATCGATGTCATCGAGGAAGAGGGTCTCATTGACCAAGTCAATGCCTTATCGCCTTATTTTGAAGAGGCCGTACATTCTTTGGCGGATCTTGAGCATGTCGTCAGTATTCGTAACTATGGATTAGCAGCTGGAGTTGAATTAAGGGCTAAATCAGGTGCAATTGGGCAACGGGGCTTTCAGGCTCAGGCTCTCGCATTTGAGAAGGGTGTATTAACACGCGCTCCTGGAGATACGCTCGTATTGGCGCCACCATTTATTACTACCCGAGCTCAAATTGATCAAATGATCGATGCCTTTAGAAGTGCTATTAGCGAAACGCAATAATTTACGATAAAGCGCTAGAGGCTCGCAAGCTTGCTAGGGTTTCCTGATTTACAAAGAGTCGAACACCAAGTGAGCCGGTGCCTGCGCGCACTGGTAACTTTCTCAAACCTATTTCTAGTGACTCAATTTCAGGATACTTGGTGCAGGCCTGAATAATTCGGGACATGAGTCTTTCCTGCGTTTCATAATGACCGTCAGCTGCTAGCTGATCAATCTCGACCATCAAAGGATCGTAATCAAAAACATTCTCCATCACATCTTCAGAGATTAAAACCAGCTGTGGCTCAATCCAAAGCGTTAAGTCCAAGAGATGCTGCTTAGGAATGACCGCCCCTGGAGCATAGGTTCCGATTTGCGTCTGGATCTCTAGGTCTTTTAATTCAATGCGCGCAGTTGTTGTCATAGTGATCTTTAGGTTGGGGTTTGATTCTGAGTCTGTTCAATTTGGGAGGCTAACTTATATCCACTAAGCCACGCACCTTCTACTCTGCCGCCATTAAGCCAGTCACCACAGAATCCAAGATTTTGCGTAAGAATCAAAATGCATTCAGGACTCGGTTTGGCAGATCCGCTGGCATAGCGCCAGCGATGTGTTGAGATTTCAGCGTGAGTGCAATCTAATCCAAGTTTCTTGGCGCACTCTATGAGTTTTGCGCTTGCCTCAGTAGCTTCAAGCTCTATATTGTCTTGGCTCCAGCTGGGGCTTGCATGAATAGTCCACGTCTCGTTGTCCTTGCCATTGCTATTACTATTGCGATGCGGTTTTGATTGATTTCTGCAGATCCAGGAGATGATTTCACCATTGATAAAAGCGGCATCAAAGGCTAGGGATGATTTTTGATCCAAGTTCGCCATCACGGTCCAGCATCCATCCATTTGTACTGAGTTAAAAATGGATTGGATCTCTTTGGATAAGCTTTTTGTAAGTTGCGCTGCTTGCGGTGCAGGAATGGCGATGATCAGAAAGTCAAAAAGCGTATTGATGAGGCCTGACTCTTTGCTGCTCAGCTGCCATCCATTTCTGATAGGGCTTATTTGATCAATGGTTTGATTAAAGTGTAGGTGAAGGTCCTTTGCTAAATACTTTCCGAGGGCATTCATGCCCGGGTTAGCAATAAAGCGTTTTTCATGAGAAGTAGATTCTGTCCACTGCCCGCCCTCGTAGATGCCAATCTTGGGATTCCAAAGACTCACAATGCCAGTGGCAATCCAAGCGCTCATCTCAGCAATCAAAATCGGATCTCTTGCCGTGAAATACTGTGCACCGTGGTCTGCCACCCAGTCTTTCCCTTGCCTAGTACTCATGCGTCCACTAGGGCCGCGACTCTTTTCAAATAGCTCTACACCAAATCCCATTTTCTGAAGCTGTATTGCGCAACTGAGTCCTGCAATACCGGCACCAATGACCGCTACCTTTTTCTGTGTTGGCTTTGGCATCATTTATCGAATGTCTCTAAAGGTTAAATTGATTCTGGGCCCCAGCGGTTTTGATGTCTTTAGTAAGCTGTGCTGCCAATATTCTTGTGTTGGTGCATGCATCATTAACACACTACCATTTTCTAAAAATACAGACGAGACTGTTTTATCGATCTTATGCCTAAAAGCAAATTTACGAATTTCTCCTAGGCTAAGAGAAGCTATTGGGGCCTTGGGATTTAATTCAGGCTCATTATCACTATGCCAGCCCATACCTTCACTCCCGTTGTGATACAGATTGAGGAGGCAGGAGTTAAATTTCCACTGAGCAAGTTCTTCTAAGTTTGCCTTAATGGCAAGCAGTTCTGCTGTCCAAGGGTGCGGATGCTTTTTGACGCCAGAGTAGGTGTAGGAACGACCTTCATCGCCTACCCAGACTACTTTTCGCTTGGTTGTAATGACTTCTCCGAACATGACTAGCTGATCAGTCTCCCAATGCAGTGATTGAAGCAATGCATCGAACATGGCAGCGCATTGAGTTTCATTCCAAATCTGCGGGTAATACTGTACGCAACCATCTTTTGGTAATAGATTGGTTATTTCTTTGCTACCTAAGGAGTCTATGAGTGATATTTGCATCAACAACCTCAAATGCTCAATTAGCAACTACTAAATAGATGAATACGAGCAATTGAAATAGGTTGATGACTACACTGAGTCCATGAAGGATGTGGAACTGTCGACTTTTCCCTTCATCTTTCGCGAGGTTAATTTTTCCAGTCAGAAAGAAGAGGGTGAAGGCAAAGAGTGCTGCGCAGATAGCTAGCAGAAGCTGGCTGCTTCCATCAGGGGCTGTAAAGGCACTGATAATCGTGATTAATCCTAGCGTGGCGTAATACTTTGGAAAAAAGTTCCTGACGTACTTGCTGGAGTACTCAACAGGCAAAACCTTGAATACTGTAGGGGCGACCACAACAGTAAAAAATAACATGATGCCAATCATGGCGGAGAGAAGATAGTTGGTAATCATGATGGCTTTCTATAAGGGGCTATCCATACACCCTACGAAGAGAGTGTGCCGCTACACCATCTTTCAGGGCTTCGCGAACAGGAATGGCTACTAAATCAATACTTCGGTTTACGGCAATTCTTTCTAGGGTGCTAGGTTTAGGCCTGCCTAAGATGGGATGTACCCAATCGGGTAAATTCAGAAACCCGGCGCGACTAATGAGTTTGACAAAGGGTTTGGCAGCTAAATTACTGGGAAAGTATTCGAGTAATTGAATGATGCTTTTGGCTCGCTCACCGTAATGCAATTCGGGTATGTAGCTTTCAATTGCTTGATTGGTTTGAGCATAGCTTGCAGGCAAATCAATCGCCCCCATACGTTCGCCCAAACCCTTCATTTCTGCAAAGTACTGATCTTTGGCGCTTAAGCTTAGCAATTCTACGCGATGAGATTCAAATGCACTCATAAAGCTTCTCGTTTCAGTGAGATGAACCCAGGCCAATAGATGTGGGTCGCTCGCTTGATAGGGTTTGCCAAACTCATCAACCCCGTTAATTTTGGTATGAATGCGATTGACCTTCTCAATGATATTTAAAGCCATTTCTTGTGAGCCATAGGTAGTGGCAGCAATAAAAAATGCCGTTCTACCGAGTCTGCCTTTGAGATCTTCCCGAAAGCTTGAGTGATCCCATACGCCAGCGAGTGCTTGAGGATGAAGTGCTTGCATGATCAGTGAACTAATGCCACCAATCATCATGGAAATAAAGTCAGCATGAACTTTCCAGGCTATGGATTCTGGGCCGAAGAGCCCGCGGTCGCCTGCAGGCGTCAAGAATGCAACTGGCGGGCCTCCGCCTCCCACCATTTCTCGAATTCCCTTGCGTATAAATTCATCCAGCATTTACTTATTGATTCACGTATTGATTCACTTAGTGAATGACTCAGTGAATACTGGTGTTACGAAGACTATCGTCATCGATGATTTCAGTAATGAGGTCTAAACGAATACGGGGATTACTCTGTGCAAGTAGATGATTCTTTTGGGCAATCGAAAGCGGTAGTAGTTCAGCAAGTCGGTTGGAGACCCAGCCGCAATCATCGAGCTTATGCGGCGCTTTAAAAGGTGTTTGACCAAGCAGGTCTTCACTCTCGATAACGGAAATAATCTCATTTAAGAGTTTGACCACTTTTGTATGTTCTTGTGGTATTGGGATGAGGGGGTCGTTCTCAATCAGCTCTACTTCACCTAACCATAGTCCATCTTCTGCCTGCTTTGCCTCGATCAACTTGAAGCGTTGAGTGCCAAAAGACTTGGTCATATAGAGCGCAGGCTGAATCGGGTCAAAATCCTCGATATGCGCCAGAGTGCCGATATTGGCAAAAGAAGTTACTGGATCTTGATCAGACTGGATTTCAGAGCCCTTCATGATGCTGATCACACCAAATGGCTTTTCTTCGCGTAAGCAGCGTTTGATCATATCCAAATAGCGCGCCTCGAATATTTTGAGGGCAATCACACCATCTGGAAACAGAACGGTGCCCAGCGGGAAAAGTGGAATTTGAAGAGTGGAGAGTGATTTGGAAGACATGATCCCAATGTAAAGGAATTCAGAATTTTTTGCTTGCTGACTATGTATGACGGCAAAAGCTCTCCAAATATGATGCCAAGCAAAGAATCAAATTCTCATTTACATTTGATAGATAAATATTGGAGATAAAAAATGATACAAACATTACGCATCAAGCTAGCACGCTGGATTCTTGGGAAGCATTGTCCCTGTTATCAAATGGGTTATCACAGCATGGTTGATTTTCAGCAGAGAAGCGCCGATCAGCTTGCACAAGCTCAAAAACGTAAAGACATGAAGTAAGTCTTGCCCTTCCCAAAGTATTGATTTCAGAGATTGATTCTCCCCATCATGGAAATAACGATTGCAGCCAAAGCTGCTTTAAATGCCTTAGTAGATATTGCCCGCTATTCAAGCAATGGGCATCCTGTACCTGTGCCCGAGTTGGCCAAAAGACAAAAATTATCGATTAGTCGCATAGAGCTTCTTTTGAGCGCATTGCGAAGAGCAGGCATTGTGAGGGGTACCAAAGGTCGTCATGGTGGATATCTCCTGAATCAAGATCCTCAGGAATTGTTGATCAAAGATATTGTGCTTGCCATGAACCACATTAAAAAACGCAAGATTGAGGTTTCTGATTTGGCAAAGGAGTTATATCAATCTCTAGAGGTTTATATGAAGACATATCTCTCTAATGCCTCGCTATCACCTGCAATCAGGGATTACATCCCCCGTTTTAGTGATGCTACCAGCGCGCCTGAGCGGAGGCCGTACACATCCATTGTTGAGCCTAAACGGAAGCCGCTCAAAGGTGAAGCGCAGAAGGTAGTTAAGGCGCAGTTCAAAAAAGTCGAGGAAGTCGCTTTGGGCCCAAACTCTATTTTTAACTTTGCAAGCTATCTTGATAACAAGTCATCTTAACTAGTACCGAAAGATGAGCAAGCTTGATCAGGAATATCCACCCTTAGCATTTGTTGATATTGAAACGACGGGCTCTCACTTTGATCGTGATCGTATTACGGAGATTGGGGTTAAGTCCTTAGTTGGCGGTGAGCTTACGGTTTGGGAAAGCTTAGTCAACCCACAAACTTATATACCTCAAAATATTCAAAAGCTCACGGGCATCAGTCCCAGCATGGTTGCTGATCAACCGAGCTTTGAGGAGATTGCTAGAGAGCTGAAGGCCGAGCTCGAAGCAAAGATATTTGTCGCGCACAATGCTCGCTTTGACTATGGCTTTATTAAAGCTGCATTTAAGCGTATGGGAATGGATTTTCGGCCAAAGGTACTTTGCACAGTAAAACTGTCCCGCTTACTCTTTCCGGATCAATCAAGACACAACTTGGACACCATTATTAATGTCCATGGTCTGCAGATTAGCGCTAGACACCGTGCATTAGGTGATGCCGATTTGTTACTGCAGTTTTGGAATGTCTGTGAAAAACGAGTAGGGTCAGAGCGTTTACTCCAAGCGGTAAATCAACTGATTGGTAATGCAAGCCTGCCGCCGAATATTGATCAAGCATTAATTGACTCCATTCCAGATGGTCCGGGTTGCTATATTTTCTATGGAGAAAATAAAGTGCCTCTGTATATTGGCAAAAGTATTTCTCTGCGCAGTAGGGTCATGGGGCACTTTCAGGGGGCACTAACGCAACGCAAGGAAATGAAGCTTTCTTTGCAGGTGAGAGATATTGATTGGATTGATACCGCTGGAGA
This sequence comes from Polynucleobacter sp. 15G-AUS-farblos, assembly GCF_018882445.1. GTDB lineage: Bacteria > Pseudomonadota > Gammaproteobacteria > Burkholderiales > Burkholderiaceae > Polynucleobacter. The sequence continues at coordinate 197,622 of NZ_JACVOM010000005.1, forward strand.
GTTAAGCGCCTTATTGCTAGAGTCACAGCTTATCAAAGAGCGTATGCCCAGCATGAATATCAAACTCCGTCGCTCCAAGGACTTATGTGCTTGGAGTCTTGAGATGGATGAGGCTGGAGTGCTTGTGCCTACCCTAGTAGGGCGCAAAAATTTATCGCCTGGCTTGCAAGAGAATCTTTATGGTCTGTTTTACAGTAAACGTGAAGCCCAATCCTACCTAAAGGCAGTAGCAAAAAAATACCGACTATGTGAAGCTTTACTTGGACTCGAAAAGCGTATTGAGGGCAAATCCTGTTTTGGCTATCAGGTGAAGAACTGCACTGGATCTTGTATTGGGGCAAGCCCCATAGAACTTCATAACCTGCAATTGAAATCCGTTTTTGAGTCCTATCGTGTCCAGGTGTGGCCTTATAGGGGGCCTATCGCTATTCGCGAAGGGGATGCGATGTTGGTAATAGATAAATGGTGCTATCTAGGTAGCGCCATCAATGAAGATGAGCTCAGTGAATTAGCCTCCTCTGGTGAGGTGGAGTTTGACCTTGATATTTACAAGATTATTAAAAAGGCACTTTCTGGACCCTATAAGCATGAAGTGAGACTGCTATCTAACTTGGTGACTAGTGAGGGCTAGAGTGAAGTTGGATTTGGTTGGATTTGTACTGCAGTCTAAAAGTGCTCAGTAGCACACGAGACTTGGCCTGACTTGATGGCTTGCAAGAATGCCTCATAGTCAATCTCATTTTGTTGGCTATAGGCTATTGAGAACTTAACCAGAGCATCATCTAAGGCTTCGCTTTTACCGCAGTATCCAGCAAGAATGGCTGCATCTCCAGAGCGAGCGTGTGCATTAGCTAAGGCCCATCCAAACAGCTTGGCAAAATCCGGAAATATTTTGGCATTGATTCCATCATCACCAATCGAGATACCACCCTTCATATCTCGTAGTTGGCGTATATAAAATTCAATTTCTGCAGACTTGCCAAAACCCAGAAAGAGATCTGGCGCTCCTTGAATTAAACATTGTCCATGGACTACACGCTCCCCTTCAGACTCAAACTCAGTGTCGGGAAAGTAAGAGGCTAAAACAGATTTTTGAGCTTGTTTTGTTTGTAGAAATAAGGGGTCATTTGCATCAAGCCCCTCAAAATAGATTACCCAGCAAGCAGTACCTACGCTACCAACACCAACAACTTTGCGTGCAGAATCAATCCACTTATAGCGTAATAACAAGTTCTTTCGATCCGGAGCTAAGCTTTTGATATAGGAGTTGAGGCCTTCATCATTCAAGTCTGCAATGTTTAATCCCTTTCGAGAAAACTTGGGGTGTTCGATGAATGGTGGGTTATTAATTAATCGTATTCCATCGGAAGTGACTTCTGTTAACTTACCGATGAGGCCTTGAGAATTATTCTTTCTGGCCTTTTCTACTATCCCCTTTAGGTATTTTTGGCTAGCTGGGTTTGCATATTTAGCGGCAATGTTAACTAAAGACTTTTCATCAATATAAGTTCGCTTGAGATCAATATAGGGTATCGAGGCATATCGCTGAAGATTAATGCGATAGGATCTGCAGATATTACGTACCAGCTCCTCGCCATAAATATGGTCTTGGCCCAATGCTTTTGCAGCAATCATTGCGCTAGCAGTCAGGCGTTTTAAATCCCAATCAAAATTTCCGGGAAGGGTTTCATCAAAATCATTGATTCCAAAAACCAATTGACGCTCGGTTGTAGAAAAAAATCCAAAGTTGCTGACATGCATATCGCCGCATAATTGAACCTTTATAGAGGGGCTGGGTATCTTAGCTAAGTCCTGAGCCATGATGGCGGCTCCACCCCGAAAAAAGGCAAATGGATCAGCTGCCATTCTGGCATGGCGAATCGGAATATATTCTGGAATTCGTGTTTTAGCTTGAGAAAGTAAGATCTCAATAGGGGATTGGCGACTCTCCGTTACCTTGAATTCCCCCAATGCGGTTCTGCTGACTTCCTTGCGAAATGATTTCCCAAGCTCATGCCGTTCCTGAGGGCTGGGATTTTGACTCGTAAATGACTTATATAGTTCGCTATGCATGGTTATATGATGCCATGTGTGGGATAAAACAAAAAGACGCTTCAGCCTGGCCTTTCAATCATTGGCGGGCTGAATTGCTATTCTGAGGACTTAATTCATGAATAGTCAATTCGGGTTATATTCTCTCTGGGCTTACTCTTCTTTCATTTATATGATTAAAAAAATCAGTTTTTTCTTGTTCTTTTTGGCGCTTGGCAATGCGATTGCTCAACCTTCTTACAATTTTGGCGATGAGAAGTACAGGCCAAATATGGGACAAAGCGGCAAGGATGTCATTTGGATTCCTACGGGTAATGAGCTGGTTACACAGATGCTCAAAACTGCCAATGTTGGCCCAGCCGATCTTGTGTATGACTTAGGTGCTGGCGATGGAAAGATTGCCATCGCTGCAGCAAAAGATTTTGGTGCTCGAGCTGTTGGAATTGAGTACAACGCGGATATGGCCGCGCTAGGACAAAGAAATGCTGAACGAGCAGGCGTAGCAAATAGAGTCAAAATTATTCAAGGAGATATTTTTAAAGAAGATTTCTCTATGGCAACAGTGGTCACTCTCTATTTACTACCCGAGCTCAATTTTCAACTGAGGCCAACAATTCTCAAGATGAAGCCCGGTACACGAGTTGTCTCTCATGCATTTGATATGGGCGACTGGCAGCCTGACGCTGAGATTGATACTCCTGCTAGGGGATATTTTTGGGTGGTCCCAGCCAATGTAGCTGGAGAATGGGTCCTCAATAGCTTCGACTCACAAGGCGCTACTGTATTAAATCTGTCTCAAAAGTTTCAATACGTAGGAGGCAACATCACCTTGGGTAAAAAGACTCAGCCCATACTCAATCCTAAGCTGATGGGCGATACTTTGCTCTTTTCTTATACCGATAACGACAATAACTTGCGATCAGTTCGCCTAAAATTTGATGATGCTAAAGCCAAAGGTGAAGAAAACTCTACTTATATGGTTAGAGAATTCTCTGGTTTTAGGCGTTAAAGCATCCCTCGCAAAGCGCTTTTCAATTAAGCAATGAACACACACGCTCAAAATATTCCTGAGCGTCTCTTATCGCGTTCTGGTGCAGTTGCCATTATTGTTGGTATTGTCATCGGTGCCGGAATCTTTAAGACGCCATCCATGGTCGCCGGTATTACGGGTGATATCGGATGGATGATGGCGATCTGGGTTGTGGGTTCTATTGTTTCTTTGGCAGGAGCCCTTTGTTATGCAGAGCTGGCTACCTCCTATCCCCATGCAGGCGGAGATTATCACTTTCTCAACCAGGCCTACGGAAAAAATATTGCATTTTTATATGGGTGGGCCAAGGCTGCTGTGATTAATACCGGGTCAATCGCCTTACTTGCGTTTGTTTTCGGTGATTACATGACGAAGGTGTTATCTCTTGGCATTTACTCCAGCGTCATTTGGGCATTCATGATCATCATCGTCCTGACGATAGTGAATTTAGTTGGCATTCACTTTAGCGCCAGTATTCAAACCTTATTAACACTGTTTGAGGTAACGGGCTTGGTAGTCATTGTTGCCGTAGGTTTTGGTTTGATTGGGGAGCCCTTGCCGCCAGTGGAACATGCTCCTCTTTTTTCAAGCACTCCTTCAACAGGTCTTTTGGGATTAGCTCTGGTATTTGTTTTGCTGACCTTTGGTGGGTGGAACGAGTCTGCTTATATTTCTGCAGAGGTAAAAGGGGGTAGTAGAACGATAGCCTCGATTATTGTTTTGAGTATTGTGCTGATCACCATTATTTATCTACTGGTGAACTGGGCTCTGATTGCCGGCTTAGGTATGGATAAATTAGCCAGTAGTAAGGCGGCGCCCGCCGATCTCTTGGCTTTAGCTTTTGGACCATTAGGTGAAAAATTACTCGGTCTATTTGTTGCGATTGCGGCTTTAACTAGTATTAATGCAACCATGATTGTTGGGGCGCGGACTAACTACGCCATGGGGGAAGATTGGGATAGTTTGCGCTTTATGGGGCGCTGGCAGGGTGCTCGTGGCTCTCCGCATTTTGCACTCTTAGTTCAATCAGTTATCTGCCTAGCCTTAGTAGTCTTTGGAGCCTTTCAGGCTGATGGCTTTGATGCCATGGTGGAATTTACAGCCCCAGTATTCTGGTTCTTTCTATTCTTAATAGGGGTGGCGGTTTTTATTCTGCGTCATAAACATCATGGAGCGAAGAGAGAATTTAGCATTCCTCTGTATCCATTAACGCCCCTGCTATTTTGTTTATCTTGCGCATATTTGAGTTACTCAAGCTTTGCTTATGCACACAGCAAAGGGGCCGTTTACATATCCATGTATGTCATGCTCTTGGGCCTTATCGCACTATTTATTCTTAGGATGAAAAAAGCGACTCAGTAATTGGGTGAATGGTGAGTCTAGCCATGCTCACACCCACTTTCTTACCATCCATCGTCTGACTAATCTATCTATAAATATGATAAATGAACATTAATGCCGACTACACTCAACGGGTAGTGATTAATCACCAGGATTTGCCATGGACTCCAAGTCCTGAATCTGGAGTCGACAGACGCATGCTTGAGCGCATGGGTGAAGAAGTAGCAAAAGCAACATCGATCGTTCGTTATGCGCCCGGAACCCAATTTAAGCAACATAACCATGACTTGGGTGAAGAGATCTTGGTTCTGGAGGGAGTATTCAGCGATGAAACGGGTGACTATCCAGCTGGTACATACCTCATGAATCCACCCGGATCTTCACATGCCCCTTTTAGTAAAACGGGCTGCACGCTCTTTGTGAAGTTACGTCATCTTGGCCCAGATCAAGTAGTACGTGAGGTCATTGATACCAAAACGGCACAATGGCATCAAGGAATGGTTCCCGGTCTTCATGTAATGCCACTCATGCAGCAGGGCAGTGGATCAACCCTAGTTCGTTGGGCGCCTCAGACCTATTTCAACCCCCACAAGCATTACGGCGGCGAAGAGATTTTTGTAGTCGATGGTGTGTTTGAGGATGAGCATGGACGTTACCCAACTGGTTCATGGATTAGAAGTCCGCATATGAGTCTGCACCAACCTTTCAGTAAGGAAGGTTGCACGATCTTTGTAAAGACCGGACATTTGCTCGGCTAATGAAAGAATAAACATTCTTATCCAAAAGAAAAAGGGCCATATCGCTATGACCCTTTTTTTGTATCAAGTGGTAAAAGTTGAATACAACAAATTCTTTAGCTTATTTTTATTCCAACAGGAACGGCAGTGATATAGCCGACTGCCGCGCTAAAGCGATCTTTGTAATTCTTCTTGATTAGTGGATCAAGGGTAGGTTTGACGGTATTGTGCAGTTTCCCTAACCAGTCTCCTGGGTGTTGAATGTTTGCTGTGATATACATCCAGCCATTGAGGTCATCGATTATCCCTAGTCCAGTTGCTTCAGCGCCAGATGGCATGGAAGCGATGCGACTCAGCTTCTTCGTATCAATGTTGTAAGCCCAAATAAAGTTATTCACATGAGTACTGCTATCTTCGCCAATAAAGAGGGTTCTTAGCTTTTCTGAAAACTTTAAGTTATCTGGATTTGAAATCATATTAGGGTTGGCTAGATTACCTAAGTTATCTGGCTCGATATCCTCACCAACCAATAGGGCTGATAGTGAAGTGGGTATCCATTCGCTATTTAAGGTATCGCCGAATTGATCTTTCTGCATGCCCTCTAGTTTACTAGTCATCACTGCACCTGCAATGAGTGGCTTGGATAGCTCAATATTACTTTGCGCATTCCAACCTTTGCCAGTTTTAATCATGGAGTCTTGAATATTTTGCAAAGCAAAGTAAGCAACCTTATCTTTCGTATTGGCAGTTGTGCCTTCCATTTTGCTAAAGCCCATGCTGCCACCCATCAAATAGGCGTAGCGGTGTGTTTCTAGAAACGCTGCTGCCTTTTCCATGCCAGGATTGAGCTTTACCCAATTGGCTGTTCCATCGTAGAAGATCTTGGTAAATGAAGGATCGTTTGGATCCTTCTTTAAAACAGTCATGATGTCAGACGGCTTTAAAGAATTCGCTAGTTTCTTAATTTCATCGCTAGTAGCGTGACCTAGCTTGATCCAACTCAGTTTTGCACCTGCATCTTTAGGGTCTATTGAAAACCCATCACCTAACTTTGCAACGTATAAAGTGCCAGAGGAGAGATCTGCTTCTTTATCTGCAATAAAAAGAAACAGACCGCTATTGGTGTAATCATCACCCATTAATACTGTTCTTCTATCGGGCATCACCTCAACTAATTCGTGTGAAATCCTTCCAAGGCAATAGTGCTTTACTAATGTTCCAGTGCCATCGGCATTCACAGTGACTTCGGGGAGGTGGCCATAGTTATAAGGATTGGCGCTAGTTTCGTTACCGTAGAGATTTTTACTAAAACTCTTAAATCTCGCATTCTCATGAGCAAATGGCGCATCCGGCTCATACTCTTCGCTTGATAAGTGTGTATTCCATGGGGATAGGCTGGATCCACAAGTGATCCATAGCCCTTGGGCATTTGAGGTATTGACGGGAGAGTATTTAACCAAGGAAAGCTTTCCGTTCCTTGGGTTCTGATTTAATGTCAGCACTGCAATTTGGGAGGGCAGTTGCGCATACATCTTGTCACCGTTTTGATTGCTATTGGTGTATTCAAATTGAACAACTGCAAATACGGTGTTACCGGATACACCTTTTGCACTAGGTTTCGCTAGCTTTAGTAAAGACATGCCATCTGGACAATCAGAGAAGAACTGCCTTTCTTTTCCGGCTACGGATGAATCCATGATCGGTCTGTTATGAATATCGACATAACCCCCGGCTAAAACTTTCCCACCCTTTCCATCTGGAACCATATCACCTGTCATGAAAAAAGGCTCATAAGCTAGCTGATAAGTTTTCTTGAGATTGTTTTGGCTTGTAATTTCTAAAAAGGATCCAACGGAGGTTGTTGCCATGGCCTCAGGATTCATTAAGGATGGCGCAGCCATTGCGGTAAATTCAGCCGACTTAAACGGACTATTAGCTTGGGCGGCAAGCACAGACTCGGAACTCATTAAGGCAGCTATACCAGTTCCGCCAAGAGGAAGCATCGGAGCCCCCATCATCGTTTTGATGAATGAGCGACGCTCAATAACAGGAGTATTTTTCATGATAGATATGTCAGTATTAGGTTGGAAACCTTATTCTGCGGAAGCTTTGTGACAAAATGATTAATCAAATCCTCTAAAAATCATCCGAAAATGGCTTTTGCATCCTGGTAGCTTAGGTGGGAATGATTTATAGGTAAAACCGAGCAAGATTTTGCTTTAAGCTCTAGACCTAATAAATATAGGCCTTTAATCGAGCGGATAAAAGAGCGGTGCCTGTAAAAAAGTTGATGCTAGGATTTGCAAATTGTTCTTGGTTTTACGTTTGTTCACTCATCTATTAAGGCAGCAAAATGAAAAAACAATTATTGGCAATAGCCTCCTTTGGGCTCATTGCATCAACTACTATGGCTCAATCGGCATTTGAGGGTACTTATGGTCAATTAGCTACTGGCTATGAAAATAATACTTACTCCAATTTAAGCGGTACAGGTTCCAACACAAGCCAGGCAGTCCCTGATACTTGGACAACAGGTAATCAAAGCTCCAGTGGCGCACCACTCATTATTGGTTTGGGTTATAACTTTGCAGTCTCTCCTAAGTGGTTAGTGGGCATTGGCGCAGATTATTCAGCTATCAGCCAACAAACTTCTACTTATAGTTCATATAGCCCAACAGGTGGTGTGAATAATGTTCCTGCCACCATTAATGGCTTTCAATTGCAGGTCTCAAATCGAGTGAATATCTTTATAACCCCAGGATACGTGATTGATAAAGAGAAGTTGGTTTACTTAAAGGCGGGATATAGCTCTGCTTCAATGAAAGAAACCTATCCCACTACGATTACCAAGTCTACTGGTACAACTGCGCTCACCGCATGGAGTACAAGCCCTAGTGCTACAGTTAATGGTTATGTGCTTGGCCTTGGTTATAAGCAAATGATTGCAAATGGATTTTATGGTTTTGCTGAAGCCAACTATATGAGCTATGGCAAACCCAGTTTTTCCTCTGTGAATGGACTTACTTACACAGTCACTAATAGCCCAAGCTTAAGTACTTATCAGACTCTGATTGGTGTGGGCTACAAGTACTAGATATTTTTGTATACTATCCAAGCATGCAAAAGATGGGCTCTCCGCGACCATAAATGTGAACGTATTTTCTAAGCTTTTCAATATTCTGAATGTTAAATTGTCCATCATGAAAAAATTTAGAGCGTTTACTGCACTCTTATTTGGAGTCCTGCTCTATTGTATTGGCTTGAATTATGCGGAGGCGCTGCCATTGTTTTCTCGGCAGACAGAGCAAAACTGTGTCGCTTGTCATGCTGGAGGTCAGTACCCTGAATTAACTCCTTATGGGCGTTATTTCAAATTAACTGGTTACACATTGGGTAAGCGGACCAACGTTCCAGTTTCCGTTCAGTTTGTTGGTGGCGCTGCTACCAGTACTAATGGAAATAATGGCACTGGCCAAGTTAATCAAAGCGGAAAGCTTGAAGCAAATTACGCATTTCTGAATGTTGGCGGAAAAATAACTGACAATTTTGGCGCATTCAGTCAATGGTATTACGCGTTTAATGAGCAAGTGAGTGGCAATGGAAGCATTCCAAATCAAAATCAGTTTGCCGCAGATGTTCAAGACTGGCGCTATGCCGATCGTTATGTAGGTGATGGTACGGATGTTGTTAAAGATATCATCTGGGGGGCGTCTTTAAATAACTATGCAGGTGTTACCGATGTATGGAACTCCTCTCCTATGTGGATGTATCCCTATATGGGATCCACCAGAAATTACTCAACATATGGCTTACCCTTTAATACCAGGCTATCTGCCTACTCCATGCACAACCCAGGGGTTGGAGTCTATGCCTATATCAATCGTAATTTCTATTTTGAGGCTGACTTGTATCAATCAGGTGGCTCAGGCGCACTTTCTTGGATGACTTATCCAGCTACTAACAGTAACCCTAATAATGCCCCGGTGTACTTACAGGGAGTTAATCCCTATATTAGATTGGCCTACCAAAGTGACGAGCGTGCTGGTCACAACTGGATGGTGGGAGTCTTGGGGGCAAATATTAATCAGTATTCAAGTTGTACGACGATTGCCAATAGCGGTTCTTATACAGGATCTGTTCCAAGTTGCGGGGCTATCAATTCACCAGCCTTGAGCTCTGGTACCGTGCAATATCAAGATAGAGCAGTGGATGGTCAATATCAATATTTGGTAGACCCGCATACTGTCACTGCGCAAGCTCGCTATACCAAAGAAACTATTTCCGACCCGAATGGCATTTTGTATAGCAATGCAAACAATAAAACCAATTCGTTTATGACCAAGATTAGTTATGTTTACAACGCGACTTATGGGGCGGCAGTAGCATTTCAGAATATTACTGGCACAGCTGATACATTCTATGGAACCAATGCAGTAACGGGGGCTGCTTTAAATCCGAATTCTGCAGCATGGATCCCCTCTATTTGGTATCAGCCTTTGCAAAATGTAAGACTTACTTATCAATACACTGCATTCACAAAATATAACGGTGGCACTACCAATTACAACGGTTTGGGAACGAACGCGAGTGCGAATAATGCAAGCTGGCTTTATCTATGGGTGGCAATGTGATGAATACTCCATTGCGCCTAAGTAAAGCCGCCAGACGGATTGCCTCAGTTGGCGGATTTCTGTTCATATTGGTATTGGGTGGCTGCACCTACTTCAATAACATTCCTCCAGTAAGCACCCTCGAAAATCCCACGAGAAGCAGGACTCTTGGCGACTATGAGGTTGCAGGTAACGTACTGGCGGTTCAAGTATGTGCCGCTTGTCATGGTGTTAATGGCCAAACCCAGTCACCTATGGTTCCAAATCTTGCCGGACAGCAAAGACAATATATTGTGAATCAGTTGCAAGACTATCGAGATCGCACTAGAAGTAATAAATACGCCGTGCAGTTTATGTGGGGCATGGCTGGATCATTAACAGATAAGCAAATACAAGAGCTAGCAGATTATTTCTCAAAGCAAGTGCCTAAGTCTGCTGCCATAGTCTCAGGTAATCCATCTACATTTGCGCGAGGAAAAGAAATTTTCGAGAATGGAATTCCTGCAAAAGGCGTTATTCAATGCAATTCATGCCATGGCCCCAAAGGGGAGGGCATGGCGACCTTTCCCAGAATTGCTGGTCAGCATACGTATTATTTAATTGAGCAACTGAATGTGTGGAAGCAGCCCGTAAAAAAAGAATTTATGGAGGTGGGCGGCAATACTTGGGCGCCGCGAACAATTCAATTTGCAAGACCTCACGGCACACTGATGATGAACGAAGAGCAAAATCTATCTTATGAAGATATCAAGGCCGTAGCTGGATATCTCAGTACACTTCCTTAGTTTGAAAGACCCCTTTTCCATTTGACTCTGAATCTGTATGGTCGATTCAGCGATTCATCATTGTTGAAATGATATTCAAGCTGTAGCTGACTTTAGCCACCGGTGGCATTTATGGTGCACTGCACTTCAAAAGTGCTAGGTCTATGGCAATAATTTCAAAATCTGTTAGATTCCTTAAATCTAGTATTTTTACTATCAAGGAGACATGATGATTATTAAGAAAATTGCCATTACCTGTGGTCTGATATTTCTGGCTGGATCAGCAATTGCTGACGGTAAGGTGAAGTGGGGTTACGAAGGAAATATCGGTCCCGCTAACTGGGGTGATCTCAGTCCCGAATTTGCTATGTGTAAAAATGGAAAAGTACAAGCGCCGATTGATATTTCTTCTAAAGGCCTTGGAAAAGCGACCACCCCAGTTAAAACTTTTTATCATTCATCAAAAGCGACGGTAGTCAATAACGGTCACACTATTCAGGTTGATCTTCCCGATGGCGGTTATGCAAGTTTGTCAGATGATGATTTTAATATTTTGCAATTTCATATGCATGCTCCTGGTGAAGAAACAGTTGATGGCAAGAGCTATCCATTTAATGCTCACTTAGTCCACATTAATCCGGGCGATAGCGAGAGCGATACCGAAAGAGGTAAATTGGCGGTGATTGGTATTTTCTTCCAAGAGGGTAAGGAAAACGCCGCATTAAAACCTATTTTTGAGGTTATGCCAGCGAAGGTTGGTAAGGTGGTAATGAAGCAGAAGTTTGATGTTTCTAAGCTCCTTCCGAAGTCCATGGCTTACTACAGTTATTCAGGATCTTTAACTACCCCAGGTTGTAATGAGGGCGTTACTTTTTATATCCTCAAAACCCCAGTAGAAATGTCAGCCGCCCAATTGGCACAGTTCAAGAAAATTTTCCCAATGAATGCAAGACCTGTAATGCCGCTTAATGGTAGAAAAGTGACAGAGGGGGGTTAAATAGATTAAGGAACGCCCAGCATGGCATCAGCGGCGTTCCGATTTTGAATAACAGGAAGTGAAGGAAATTGAAGAGTCTCTCAATATCCTTAGATTCATTTTTAATCGTTAAAGGAAGAATTATGAATCCACATATTGCACAAAAAGCACCATATGCTGTAGAAGTAACTGCCGGTAAGACCTACTACTGGTGTTCTTGCGGCCTCAGTAAGAATCAACCATTTTGTGATGGTAGTCACAAACCCACTTCATTTACGCCAGTAGCGATTACTGCAGAAAAAACAGAGACTGTTTATCTGTGCGGATGTAAGCATAGTGCTAAGGGTGCATTTTGTGACGGCAGTCATAACAAGCTCTAAGAGTTGCCTACAAATTTGAATAAGGGGTGAGTAGGGAACAACGCTCAATCAGTTTATTTTTTACTGCCTTCTGCGTTTTTTCCAGGTGTAAAGCTCGCCATTTGGAAACCTACCATCCGAGATGCCATCAGCCCCGAACTTCCCCACAACTTCAGTGCCATTAAATTGAATGGTCACAAACTCACCTAGCTCTTTTGCCCAAGCCATTGCTTGATCAAGAGTTTCAAATTCGTAGACATCTGATTCGTGTTTAACTGTAATCACGTTACTTTCGTTATTTTTGACTGCAACATATGCAGAATAATGGGCTACCAGCGCAGCCATTGCTTGAATGCTATCTTAACTCTATCAAATTAAGTCTGATTTCTCATGCGCTATGGTTTGACGGTTTAGATGAGATTTTGAGGGGCTGACCTTGGGAGGAGGGCTATGCTGCACTTGTATAGGCTACAAGCTCCCCATCAATATAAGTAAATGGGGTGTCTGCCGGGATCGCTCCAGAAATACAAAAGTGAGGAATAAATGACTACAACCTGATATAGTCATTTTAATCTTTGCACCACATGTAATTTCATCTTTTCTATAGCATTGAAATACTATAGAAAAGACTAATAATCTCAAAATTGTATTGATCTATAGAGGGGTAAAAATGACAACAGTAAAGCAAGTGATTTCACAGAAAGACAACACGATCTATTCTGTTAGTTCATCCGACTCTGTAGAAAAAGTATTGATATTGATGCGCGATCATCGAGTCAGAGCAATTTTAGTTATTGATGAAGGCAATTTAAAGGGGATTGTGTCTCAAGGGGATTGCGCCATCAAAGTATTGTTGCCCAATCAGAATCCAAAACAAGTTCCCGTCTCAAAAATTATGACAGCGAATCCTCTGACTGTGACTCTATCTAATTCATTAGAAGAGTGTATGGCAATCATGGTTCATAAACATATTAGACATTTACCTGTAATTGAAGCAGGGAAGGCAGTTGGAATTATCTCTGTCGGGGATACGGTTAAAACGATTATGGCGCTTCAAGGAGACCAGATTAAGTTTCTAGAAACCTATATTAAGGGTCACGGAAGTTAATTTTTCCTGCTGCACTACCAAGAATCAGCAAAGCCACCTTCGGGTGGTTTTTTATTTGCCTTTAGGTCGATCTAGATGACAATTTCTATCAACCGCACTATAAAGGGATGCTTGGAGCGCTTTACTCATGCCTTTAGCTGCTAAGGGATAGACTATAGACTTACCTCCATAAGGCCATCATATGAATTCATCACCTAATAAATCTATATTCAAGAGAGGTGCATGGTATGTGGTGGTTCAGGGAATTCTCATTGGCCTGATCTTATTCGGGCCCCAAGGATCCCCTCTCATTCAATCAGAGCCGCTCGTCACCATCCTGCAATCCTGCGGTATTGCCGTTGGTTTGCTAGCTTGTGTAATTATGGTGATTGCCGCTATTAATCTGGGTAAAAATCTTACCCCCTTACCTTGTCCTAAAGATAATGCTGTTCTGATTCAGACTGGTTTATACCAATATGTTCGGCATCCAATCTATTTTGGTGTTCTCTTGGCGGCTCTTGCCTGGATACTCATCTTCCCTGGTCTCTATGTATTAGTTTATTCAATCTTCTTATTTGTATTGTTTGATATCAAAGCTAGGCGTGAAGAGGTTTGGTTGGTAGAGCGTTTCCCAGACTATAAGGCCTATCAGGCTCGGGTCAAAAAATTAATTCCTGGTGTTTATTAGTAGAACTATTCAGGCATTTACTTTGATTGTCAGCTGCTAATGCGTCAGTCCCGGCCCAGCTTCTCTCATGCCTACCCATAACATCTTATAAGATATTGAAATATCACTAACGATCACCAAAGTATTCCACTTGGTCAAAAGAAAAGGGACCGCATTGCTATGATCCCTTTGTATAACTGGTGGGTCGGGCGAGATTGACTTCGTCGAAACTTCGTATTCAAACTCGCGACCAACGGATTAAAAGGCCAGCTTAAGGTGCTTATTGAATAATGAAGGTGAGTTGCGCTCTTGCTCCCCAACCCCTCGGAGTACCGGGATATTGCAATGTACTTGGATAGCCGCTGACAACATATCTTGCGCCTACAGAAATATCAACGGGAACACCTCCAACGCGAAGGACCTTACCAATACCAGCGTTAACAGGATTAAATGTTCTTCGAGCATCGTAGTTATAGCTAGATTCACTGTCAAATGAATATACCCATGCATTTTCGGTTACATAGGCCATAAAAGGCCATGCAGAAAAGGTGTTGGTAGTGCCGGTGCCTGGACTATTAATAGTCCCAGCGCCAGCTGGACCACCCACGTTCCAGGACTGAAAAGTTTTTATTCCAAGAGTCCATGGTTTTGGCTTGGTCAGAAATACAGCTCGTATTCCAGCGCCCCATTGCTTACTTCCAAACTCGCCACTTTGGCCACCTGGCACTTGTAAATAAGGTCCAGCTCCCCAAATGGTTTTATTGTCAGATTTTTGTGTAAAGAAAGTTTCAATCTGGGTTGGCCCCATCCCAGCGTTATTTACTCCATTCACATTTTGGACCTTATCTCCATTAATGTAGACGCGAGAAATCGCATTCCAATTTTCTGATACATCAATTTTAAAGCGAGGACCAATCTGAAGATTTTGACTTGTTCCCGCTTGATTGGTTCCTAACCCTCGATTGTGGTCCCACTGTAAAGAAACAATCTGCAAATCTGATAATGGATTAGTTAATTCATAGGCAAGATTGGCATCACTTTTATTTTCTAGAGGTGAGGTATTTCTAGATTGCGAAAAGGAGTGGCATGAGAGACAAAGAAGATATAGAAAGAGAAACTTGTGCATGAGCTAATAATTTAACTGAGTTTTCAAGAAGGGCTGAAAGCGTGAATAGTGACAGACTTCTGCCTAAGACCTTATCTTTCAGAAAAACCGAGCGAATCATTTAATTGCCTTAAAACCCAATCAATTAGGGCTTCTCATGGATTCAATAAAAGAGCGTTAATTACAAAAAGGGAATGTTAGGATTTGCTTCGCACGCATTAAGCGTTCTTTTGACTGTTAAGGACTACCAATGAAATTACGAGCATCTCGGCTTATAACCCCCTTTCTTATTGCAGCCTCCCTATTGGGTGCGGGCACATCTAGCGCAGCTGAGACACTTACATTAGGCGTACTTGCTTATTTGCCTAAATCAGAAATTGTAGAGCGGTATCAGCCTATCGTTGATCGTCTTAATAAATCGCTTGGGGATGTCAATGTCAAACTAGTACCACTATCTTATGATAAGAATGAAATTGAGAATGCGCTTAATCGTAAGGAATTGGATTTATTACTAACCAATCCAAGTCATTACATCAAACTTAAAAAAACCTATAAATTTATTGGCCCGCTGGTAACGCAGGAGGTTTTTGAAAAAGGGCAGCCGACTGCAATGATGGGCGGCGTCATTTTTGCCAAAGCTGATCGGACTGATATCAAGGGTCTGCCAGACATCGTTAATACGCAAATTGCTTCTCCTGATCTTCGATCATTAGGAGGTTACCAGTCACAAGCATTCGAGTTGCTAAAAGCAGGTCTGCCTATACCTAAAAGAATAGTCTTCAAGGAGAAGCATGACTTAGTGGTCATGGATGTATTAAATAGCAAAGCAGATGTAGGTTTTGTTAGAACTGGAGTTCTGGAGGGAATGGAAAAAAGAGGGCAAATTAAATTATCCAGTTTCAAAATTATTAATTCTCAGCCGGGCGCTAGTTTCCCTGTTGCCCTATCGACACGGCTTTACCCAGAATGGCCAATTGTGGCAACTGAAAAGGTATCGCCACAAACAATTAAGCGAGTAACTAATGCGCTGCTCGCAATCAAATTGGATGCTACAGCTAAAAGTCCCGCTGGAATTGCAGGTTATGTTGCTGCGAAAAGCTATCTTCCGATTGAGGAAGTGGAACGTGAGTTAAAGATTCAATAGATCTGGTTTTTAGCACCTACTGAATGGTTGAAAATTTAAGGGATTTCTATGAAGAATTTAGTTAAATTATTAATGGCATTTATCTTGCTTCAGGCTAATTTAGTTCTTGCAGATAATCTAAGTAGTTTAAGTATTTCAGCAGTAATGACGCCTAAAGAACAAATCATGTTGGATATTAATGACGGCACTGGCCATTATGTTTTGATGGTCAAACGGGAGGGTCAATCCACTGGTAGTGGTTTATTGGCTGGAGCATCGGTTACTGAGTATGGCAGACATGACGTTACTCCGGGCCTTAACGGAAATCCTAGCGGTTATCTTGTCTTCGGCAAGGGTGAGGGTAACGTAGCCTATATCAAGTGGACGGTAAGAACGATTTACTTAACAGGTAAAGATGGCATACCGCAAATGAATGACAACGGGTTCTGGGAAGTGGTTAGCGGCACTGGCTCGTTTAAAGGAATGAAAGGTGCCGGCATCCTTCATATCAGGCTAGCCCCAATTCCTTCCGACAGAATATTTAGCCTTGAAGGCAAAATAACAGTGCCATAATAAATTCACTGTTAATCAAACAACGAGGCTTTTTCAAATTTAGCTTTGATAATAATTAAGCCTCACAGAGAGAGGCGTAGTAACACTTAGTGGGTCGCGCGTGATTGAATTCGTCGAAACTTCGTATTCAAACTCGCGACTAACGGATTAAAAGTTACTAATTTTTCTACTAAAATTAAGTAAATTACTAAAAGACCCTTCATTATTGATATGGAACAGTTTTTCACTAACCATCAACTGATCTTTTTCTTGCCGCTTGTTGCAATAGCTATTCTTGTTGAGTCTTATTACTATAAAAAACAGTATAAAAAATCTTATCCATGGCGCGAGAGTGCTACTTCATTGGGCGTGGGTTTTGGTCATCAATTAACTGGGATCGTAAATCGCCTCTTAATCCAAGGTTTGATGGCTAGTTTTGTTTGGCAATATCGTATTTACACTATGCCAAACGCCTGGTGGGTATATCTCGCATTGTTTATTGGTCTGGAGTTTTGTTACTACTGGTATCACCGTGCTTCACATGAAGTCTTTTTAATGTGGGCTACTCATAGCACCCATCACTCCCCTAATGAAATGACTTTATCAGCCGCATATCGCTTAGGTTGGATGCCTTTTTTATCTTTTAGCTGGGTATTCTTTCTACCACTGGTACTGATTGGATTTTCTCCGGTTGCTGTCTTTACGATGCTATCGATAAACTTGATGTATCAGTTCTGGCTCCATACAAAACTTATCGGTCAATTGGGTTTTTTAGAGGGCATTCTCAATACCCCATCATCACATCGAGTTCATCATGCTAGTAATCCGATGTATCTGGATAAAAACTACGGTGGAATTTTGATTTTATTTGACCGTCTTTTTGGCACCTATGCCAAGGAAGAGTCTGGGATAGAAATTATTTATGGACTAACTCATCCTAATCATTCACGTAACCCTTTTGAAGTGGTCTTTAGAGTATGGCGTGAGTTGATACATAAAGTGATTGAGACTCCCGGAGTTAAAAATAAGCTCAAGTTGATTTTTTCGCCTCCCAGCTAAAAATATTACCCATGAGAGCTATCTGATGTGTTGCATTAATCAACAATCGACCCCGGATAATTGACTAAGCCCTGCAGAACGATACCTGGTAACACTTGGTGGATCGGGCGAGATTGACTTCGTCGAAACTTCGTATTCAAACTCGTGACTAACGGATTAAATGGTTTAGTTAGACGCTGACGGACTCAGAGTTACGCGGAATTACTCAATATGTATTTGTTTGCAGCCACCTCTAATATCGATTAGGTGACTCACTACAACCGCTAATCATAATTTTTGTTTGTAAGTTTCTTTCATGAATAAGAGGGCAGTAAATGATATAAGGGCAGCAGCAATAATCATAAATGCGGGCGCAATAGCACTATGTGTCTGATGAACCAGCCAAGTAGCAGTTAAGGGCGTAAGTCCACCAACTATTCCAACGGTTAAGTTGTAGCCTAGGGCCACTGAAGTAGTGCGAATATGTGTTGGGGCTGTTTCAACCATAAAAGCAGGAGAAGAGCCAATATATATTCCAATAAGCAAAGCAAAACCAAGTTGGCACAACTGGACAAGTGCCTGACTCTGGAGATACATTCCATTAAATAGTGGGTAAGCAAGGAAGATTGCGGCAATGACAGTCCCTATTAATAAAGGCTTTCGACCAATACGGTCAGATATAGCGCCTGCAGCAATCATGATAGGGATCACTATAACCATGCTGATTGTATTAATTTCAAGAGAAACTTCTTGCCGCATCTTATCTTCCAGCTGTAACCAGCTAACTAAGTAAACAAAAATTAAATAAAATGTCACTGCATTGAAGATGGATAGTCCCGCAAGCTGAGCAATTAGTGGCCGGTAATGTTCTAGTGTTTCTATGATGGGTTGTTTTTTTTCAACCACAACTTCATTTTTCACTTCAATATTTCTTCGTAGCAATAGGCCCACAAATCCGATTACCAATCCAAGTAAAAATGGAATTCGCCAGCCCCATGAACTAAGACTTTCAGGAGGTATTAACGCTGTGAGGGCTGTGCCGGTGGCTGAGCCAAGCAATATACCTAATACCGCTCCACAGCCAGCAAGAGCTCCCGCTAGGCCTCTCCTATTAGATGGCGCATTTTCAACCATAAATACTATCGAAGTGGTGTATTCACCGCCAACGGATAATCCTTGCAGCATTCGACATAGTGTTAAAAGAATTGGGGCAGCTAGTCCAATACTGTCATACCCAGGCAGAATTCCAACTATAAAAGTAGGAATGGCCATTGCAGCAACTGAAACTGATAAAGCCTGCTTTCTGCCAAGTCGATCACCAATATTCCCAATCAGCATTCCGCCTAAGGGGCGCATTAAATAGCCGATTGCAAAAACTCCAAAGGCAAAAAGAAGTTGGGCAATAGGATCTTCTTTTGGGAAGAAGACTCTCCCGATTGAGGTTGCAAAATAACCATAAACGGCAAAGTCATACCACTCAAGAACATTTCCAATTGCACCTGCAGCAACCGTTTTTTTATCTATGCCTTGAGACATTGTGCAGCTCCCTGAGATTGAAAATAAAACAAGTGCCTAGTTTTCTTGAAAGGCTGACTGCTAAGATCATATGCAAGTCAATACTTCATCGCGCAAAGTCTAACATTATCCAAGCCACTGCAATATGACATGATGAAGATCTCCATCCTGATTAGTTCAAGGATGGTGCTTATGTCTGACTATCCTCGCAATTTCAGGATGAAAATTCTTGAGTCAAGCTGAGAGAGAATATTTCACGCCAGATAATTTGTTTTAAGGTAAAACCGAGCAGTCTCTGACTCTGCCCTCCGGACCTAGTGAATATGGGCTTTCAATGCCTTTAATAAAAGAGCAAAAAATAGAAGAAGAGAGTTTTAATATCGCAAGGTGTTTTTAAATCAATTTCCTTGGAGATTAATTCATGAAATGGCGTAATTCTTTTGCGGTATTAGCTGGATGTACAGCGGCAAGTTTGATGACAGTAGATGCCCAAGCTCAAAATGCGTTTGCTGGTTTTTATGGACAGCTCTCGACTGGTTATGAAAGCAATCAGTTAGGTAGTCAAAGTGATACAGCAACTGTAACCCCGTATGCAAAATCTAACACTAACAATACGGGACCTAGTCAAACTTTTGGCGGTGCACCATTAATTCTTGGGATTGGTTACTACTGGCAAGCCAACGATAAATGGTTAATCGGTTTAGGCGCAGATTATTCAGCATTAAAGCAAACCAGCTCCTCGATTCCAGTAACCGTCGCTAACGCTGCGGGCAGTACTTCTATCGCCCCCGGTGAAAGCCTGACTTTTAATGGCGGAAATATGCAGTTATCAAATCGTTTTAATTTATTTATTACTCCAGGGTATGCGATTGATAAAGACAAATTGGTATATGTCAAAGCAGGCTATAGCCAAGTAACTGCTCAATATAACCGAGCTACTTCTGCAACAAGAACAACAAATGGTGTATCAAATACTTATCCTGCAACAGGTGGAAACCAGTCCTCTAATCAAGGAGGTTACCTATTGGGACTTGGTTATAGACAAGTCATCTCGAATGGCTTGTATGGTTTTGTTGAAGGAAACTATATGGGCTATAACTCGCCTTCCTATACATTTTCCTCTACTAATGCAACAGATACGTCTCGCGGTGTGACTACTACGAGTACTCGAACTGTGACTGCTAGCTTTGCTAGCCTCAATACCTATCAAATGTTAATTGGTTTGGGTTATGCGTTTTAGGAGTAGTTGGGCACTCTCTTAGTCCATATAAATGAGAGCTTCAATTTGTTCTAATATGAGAGCAATAGCTGTAAAAATGATGTAACATTTTTTTATGTAAGGGAATGCCATGTCAGAAATAGATCTGAATTTAGAAGGTGAAAATCTTTATCGCCAGTTTTTAAGTGCAATAGCTGGCAAAAATTGGTCGGCAGTTGAAGCCATGATTTCTCCTAGCTTTCAATCAGCTCACTCTGATGGAGCAAGAGACCATGTTGCTGAATTAGACCTTTTAAAAGGTATTGACCTGGGCACATATACTCTGCATGATTTTAAAGTGACCAAAGCAGATAGCCATCTTGTTGTTACATGTTGGATTTCTATTGAGGAGACTATTGATGGCGAGCGTCTTTCTACTAAATCTTCTACCCGTTTAAGTGTTTGGGGTAAAACATCGAAGGGTTGGCAGATGATAGCGTTGGCTAACTTAAATCCTGTTTAAGTATGATTCTCGGAGAATAGTTTTGCAATGAGGAATCTGTTTGAATTGGATTGATATCAAACCTGCTTCGGCAGGTTTTTTATCATGGGATGAAGGCTTACCTTGAGTTAAGAAGAGGCTATTTGCAGTAATCGATCTCAAAGTTTCAAGTCGGTCTGTAGTAGTCATTCATGCTAAAGAAAAGCCCCAAGATTTCTCAAGGGGCTTTTGTGTACGACTCGACACATAGTTAACACTTTATACCGGACACATACTTTACAGTTTTTGGCATAGGAGGGACCACTCTATGCCGTGGAATGAAAGTACGAAGATGGATGAAAAGCTACGTTTTGTG
>NZ_JACVOM010000029.1 GCF_018882445.1 Polynucleobacter sp. 15G-AUS-farblos
GTAAGTGGGTTTGCCAATACTGCTGCGCTGCTGCGCGATCTTGTTTAGCAAGCCACAATAAATGCTCGCGCCAGGCAAAGGCTGGGGCTAGTCCGGCAGGCGTACCTGTACGCTGGGCTTGGTAGAGGCGAGTGAGGTCAGTAAGTAGTATGGGTGTTGACCAACCATCTAAGATCAAGTGATGATTACTAATCAGAAGCGCATACTCTTGCTCGCCTAAGGCGGCTAAGCGTGCTCGGATCAGCGGACCTTGCTCTAAATTAAAAGGCTGGGCTAGATCA
>NZ_JACVOM010000006.1 GCF_018882445.1 Polynucleobacter sp. 15G-AUS-farblos
ACATCCGACTACCGAGGGCTCCAAAAGGACAAGCAATAAAGCGTTCAGCGCTTAAACCAGGACGTCCTAAGTAACCCCTTGCTAAACCCATCCCCGCAATATAAAGCTCACCCACCACGCCAGTAGGCACCGGCTCTAAGTTGGCATCTAGAACATAGAGTTGGGTGTTCCAGATGGGGTAGCCAATGGGGGGTGTACGATGACCATCGCTTGCTTGACACTGCCAATAGCTGACATCAATCGCTGCTTCAGTGGGGCCGTAAAGATTAAATAACTTAACGGTTGGCAAACGCTCAAAAGTTTGCGCCTGTAGAGTGCCGCTTAAGGCTTCGCCACTCGTTGCAATTTGCTCTAAAGAGGAACATTGCCCTTGGCTAATCTGTTCTAAAAAGACCGATAACATCGATGGTACAAAATGCAGGGCAGTAACTTCTAGCTTTTCTATAATGGCATGTAAATAAGCAGGATCCTTATGTCCTAGGGCACTACTCACAGCTAAGCGAGCACCAGTCATTAAGGGTAGGAACCATTCCCACACTGCCACATCAAAACCAATCCCGGTTTTTTGTAACAGACAGTCAGAATGATCTAATTTCATCTGATCTTGCATCCACACCAAACGATTGACTACTGCATGATGTGTATTACCAGCCCCCTTAGGCTTACCAGTACTCCCAGAGGTATAGATCAGGTAGGCTAGGTTCAGTGGTAGCAGTGGCGCTACTAACTCACTGTCTTGTATTGGCGCAGCTGAGTAAGTCGCTAGCTCAGCTGCTTGGGCTAAAAGATCAATCACCGCAGGTATCGCTGCTGGGCTTGATGCGAGCTTAGCTAGTTGCAGCTCATCACTAATTAAGGCTAGAGCACCGCTATCGGCTAACATGAACTCTAGGCGCTCACTTGGATACTCTGGATCTAAAGGCAGGTAAGCTGCTCCGGCTTTTAAGATCCCTAGCATGGCCACAATCATCTGGGGTGAGCGCTCTAACAAAATGGCCACAATCTGATCAGGACCAATTTGCCTACTAATGAGATAACGGGCTAACTGATTGGCTTGCTCATCTAACTGAGCATAGGTGAGCTGCTCAATACTGCCACTAGCACTCTCATAGACTAGCGCAGTAGCACTAGGACTCTTAGCTACTTGGGCAGCAAATAAGCTGGGTAGGTTAAAAAGCGCAGGTGCTTGTAAATCCAGATCAACTACTGGACCAGCAGAACTGGCAATGAGCGCAGTACGTTCAGAAAGGGTAGTTAGTGGCAAGCTGTGCACTGGCAACTGGGGGTTAGCCACTAAGTGCGTCAGTAACTGCGTAAAGCTCTTGACCCAAGCTTGCACACTCGCTGGCGCAAATAAGTCAGCATCATACTCAAAGCTACCAGTCAGGGTGCCTGCAGGGGTGAGGTTGAGATACAAGGTCACATCAAACTTGGCCGTAGGCAGACCAACTTCTTGAACCTGACAGACCAAATCACCCAAAGCAAAATCTTGTGCACTTTGTGCCTGAAAGGCAAGCATTGCCTGAAACACCGGTGTATGTAGTAAAGAGCGTGCTACCCCTAACTCTTCTAATAAGCGCTCAAACGGTAGATCTTGATCGACTAAAGCAGCCTCTACACTTGCTTTTGCTCTACGAATCAGTTCAGTACCAGTGCACTGACCAGCAATCGATAAGGGCAGGGCTAAGGTGTTGAGTAAAAATCCGACTAGGTGCTGTATGTCAGGATCATCTCGTCCTGCTACTGGCGAGCCAATCACCACTTCTGCTTGATTGGCTAAGCGCGCTAAGCTAGCACCATAGCCAGCATAGATAACAGTAAATAAGGTAGTGCGTTCTTGACGAGCCAAGGCTTGTAAGGATTGCGTCAGTTCACTATCTAGTTCAACTGCAACATATCCAGCCCGATGCGCACGCTCTGCGACTCTAGGGTAATCTAGAGCTAAGGTCAGTAACTCTGGAGCATTGGCTAGGCGTTCTTTAGCCCGTGCGATTTTGGCATCTAAATCCTCTTCTAAATTTTCTTTTTGCCAAGCGGCCCAATCACTATATTGAATCGGTAAAGGCTCCCAAGTAGGCTCTTGCTCATGGACGTAAGCGCTGTAGGCTTCATGTAGCTCTTGGGCCAAAATATTGCGCGAGACGCCATCACCTGCTTGATGATGTAAGGTGAGCACTAAAATAGATTGTTCTTGGCTAAGAAGAATTAATAGTGCACGCAAAGAATAATCTTGCCCAAGATCAAAAGGAGTGGTTATTTCTTGTGCAACTGTCTGATCAACGAGGGTCTGTGTCGCAGTTTGATTTTCTTGATATTGCGTAGAGAGATCAATTATTTTCAATACATCTTGAGGGCTTTGACTTGGCAAAAGATAGCCAGCAGGGAGGCCAGTGAGTTCATCTGCCCTAACTACAGTTCGTAGAGATTCATGTCGATCGAATAATTTTGCCAATGCCTTCTGGAGCGCATCGATCTTGACAATACCCTTGAGGCGAAGGGCAGTAGGCATGTGATAAGCGGCTGATGGTCCATCAACTTGATCTAATGTCCAGAGGCGTTGCTGGCCATAAGAAAGAACTACTTTAGTGTCGGTCATAAAATTTCAATACAGACAGATCATTGATGAGCGTTTTTTAATTGAAACGAACAATAAATCAACTGCTTTTATTGGGTTGCGTTCAGTAATGTTTTCTGAACTCAATATAAAAAAATTGCGCTTGCTCAAAGAGCTTTAAGTGTTTGATTGCCATTAAAAATTAGATTAATGGGAGTCAGACATCGCTTTTTGCAAACTTAGAGGTCTCATGTCGAGCCAATGTTCGTCAACGTAAGTCGTACATTCAGATTTACTGCCGGTAAATTGGGTTTCTTGCCAACCCTCTGGGGCTGTTTTTTTTGCTGGCCAAAGTGAATATTGACCCTCTGCATTGATCAAAACTTTAAAGCTGTCACCGTCAATTGTTAGTCCGCTCATGATCTTATCTTTATTTATTTCGTTAAGTGATGACCCCCCTAAAAAACAGGTAAATCAAGGGGATTAAGTTATTTAAGATATTAAGAAAAACACATAGCAAAACCTATTGTTTGCTATTTATCAGTTTTCGTATAACTCGTATTGACCATAAAGGCGCAAAGCTGGAATACCTTGTTCCTTGAGAGCCTTTACAAAAGCAGTGGAATTAACCATAGGAGGTGTATCTTCACTTGGATCAATGCTGGTGATGTATTGCATCCACGGTTCCATTCCCATTGCGTATACAAACACTTTTTTACATTGCAGGCTTTCGACAACCTTCATCGCCCGGGGGAAATCAGAGCCATTTAAACGTCTAGTTTGGTCTTTTTTGCGGTCCAGGCTCATTGGTAAAAGCGGCCCATAAACCCAACTCATTGGGGCACCCTGGCATTCCATGCCAATAAAGAGAGTATCAATTGAGCCAACAGCGCGATGAATGAAATCATACAATTTCGGGTCTAGATTGTTACTATCTGCCGCAAATAACAATTTTTTATCAGCTATTTTGACTAACCAAGCAGCTTTAGACCGGATGTCTAAGTCACCATGTTCACCTAAAAAGGGGATAGCTGTAATTTCTACATCTGAGTGGGAAATGGAGTCCATTGGGCCTAACTCCACAATTTGCTTAAATCCAATCGCTTTAAGCATCAGCTTGAGGGAGGGGTCAGCCAGACTGCCTCCAGAGGTAGGAACAATGATGGTTCCAATCTTCCATCTCAAGGCCAAAAGGGTTTCTAAAGCAACGTGATCTGAGTGATTATGGGTAAGCACCACGTAATCGATCTTTTCAGGTAAATCGCGGATGGTATAGCGGGCAATTCCATTGGCGTCATCGTAAGCAACCACAGGATCTATTAATACATTACAGCCGTCTGGTGATTCAATCAGAACGCAAGCGTGACCAAAATAACGCCAACGAATTCGATCTTTCTCAGGTTTGACTAAGGCATTTTTTGAGCTGGATGCTGGCTCTAAGAAGCTTAAAAATAATTCTTTATCTGAACCTGAAAATCCTAATTTTTCTATAATAAAATCAAGACCTTGCGGAACACTTCTCAAGCTTGCTAAGAAGTCATAAATAGGACTCTTAAACGGCAAATTTAAATCAATCGCAGAGGGGTGGCTTAGTCTCGGTGTGCTGAAAACGAAGGGTCGATCATCACCGGCTTGGCGATAAATCATGGCGCTTTGATTGTTTGTATCGTACAGGGGGCTCAGATACAGCAAAGATTCGATGATTCTGAGATCGGGATACCCACCTAGAGAATATGAAAGCTCTACATAACCACGAACCGCTTCAGGTAACTGGGCATATAAGGGCTCAAGACTTGAGCCATCACCATGCTTCATTACCTGATTAAAGGCTTCTTTAAGGGCTAAACCAAATGAAATGAGATCCTGCTGATTGGTTTTGGTAATCTGGACCAGTTCTTTTACTTGATCTGCCTGATCTACAGGAAGATCAACAAAGGGGCCGCCTCTAAGACTTGGATTTTTTAAGGCTAATTCATGTAGCGCAGGATCGCTAACGAAAGATTCCATCTGCGCAAGTAGGCGAAACTGTAAATTCAGGGCTGAGGTAGCAGGGGAAATAAGATGAGACCATGCGTGCCAGCGCGATACGAGAGGTTCAATTACTACATCAGGTTTTAAAATCATTAAATCACTAGACATCCCCCTATACTAAAAATTTCCTTTCATTAAAGCTATTAATTTCTATGATGCCCTCGAATTTAAAGGAGGGTAGGGCGATAGTGTTGAATGAAGCGTGTAAGATGTCTTATGTTTAGATTCTATAATCAACACTTAAAAATTGCATAACCAGTCTATGAGACTCATTACGATTGCCAATCAAAAAGGTGGCTGTGCCAAGACCACCACCGTTGTAAATTTTGCCGCCTGTTTAGCAGAGCTAAATCAGAGGGTCCTGGTAATTGACTTAGATCCGCAATCTAACGCAAGTCAATGGTTGGGTTTTGAGGAATCAAAAGGTGGTTCTGCTGAAATTTTCAAATCCCAACAAAAAATAGAGGATCTGGTGCAACCTAGTGGAGTGGCAGGTGTTGACTTAATTCCAGCATCACAAGAGCTCGCTCAGATTGAAAAACTTCTTGCGGGTGAGTTATCTGTTGAAACAATCCTTAAAAGAAGAATTCAAAAAATGAACTCTGAGAATTACGATTTTGTATTGATCGATACGCCGCCGACATTAGGGTTGTTGACTTTAAATGCACTTGCCGCTGCAAAAGAATTATTAATCCCGGTGACTACGCATGTGATGACACTTTCCGGGGTTGCACAGCTCATTAATACCGTGAGTAATGTTCGGGAAATTTTGAATCCTGATTTAAGTATTTTAGGATTTATTGCCTCGCGTGTTGATATGCGTACGCGTCATTCTCAAGAAGTATTAGAAAGCCTGACTGAACGTTTTGGAGATCAGGTTTTTAAGGCTATTATCCGAGAGAATGTTCGCTTAGCCGAGGCTCCGTCCTATAGCGAAAGTATCATTGAGTACGACAAAAACTCCATGGCGGCGAACGATTACCGCGCCTTAACTAAAGAAATATTACAACGTGCTAACTAGCACGTTGCTCATCTATACAAATTTGCTAAATAATTATGATTTTTAATGCTCCTTTATTTCGTTTTATACAACAAGAGGGCACAGTTCAGCTTAAAAGATTGGTTCTTTTATCAGGTCTTGGGGGCATTTCAAGTACTGGTCTTGTGGCTTTAATTAACCAGTCAGCTAGCATAGAGGCAAAAGGACAATCTGCAACATGGCAATTCTTTGCCTTTCTACTTCTTTTATTTTTGTACATGTTAGCCCTGAAACGTTCGAATAAAGAGAACGTAGCTAGCACCCAAAATCTGATGCATGCATTTAAATTGCGCGTCATGTCTCAGGTATTGAAATCAGATCTCAAAACAATAGATAGTATTGGTAGGCCCTGGATCTTACAAACATTGGTAAGAGATACGCAGACAGTTTCTCAATCAGTTTTAAATTTAGTGCAAATTGCTCAATCTGGGTCAACCATTTTTTTCTTAATGATTTATCTGGCAATAGTTTCATTCCCTGCTTTTGTAATGATATTTATCGCCTCATGCTTAATGTTTATATTGGTGTCTAAAAGACTATCTGAAACTAACAAAGCTTTCAAAAGTGCATGGCATCAAGAAGGTGAAAATTTTCAAATCTTTTCTGATTTCATGGATGGCTTTAAAGAAATTAAGATGAACTCCAGAAGGGCTTCTGAAATATCCCATGAGATGGTTCAGGAGTCCAGAAAAACGAAGTTTATGAAAACTGAGGCCATGTTTGCTATGGTGAACACCTCTACGACACCACAACTATTGTTTTATCTTTTGGTGGCGGTAGCAGTATTTGTTCTGCCTGTTTTGATTAAAGACTATTCTCAAAGTGTTCAATCAGTCACTACCTCTATTATGTTTTTAGTGGGTGCCTTAGGGGGAGTCGTTCAAAATATTCCTGCAATTGCTCAAGCAAATGCATCGGCAGAAGAGTTATTTCAGCTTGAAGAAAAATTAAATAAGATCAAAGTAGATAGCAATGAGAGTGAGGATCAGGATCCTCCAATCATGCAATCGCTTGAATTACGTAATGTGATCTACCATTACGATGAAGCTAAAAACCAGGCAGCATCATTTGTTCTGGGCCCTATTAGTTACACTTTTGAAGCTGGAAAGATCTATTTTGTTAGGGGAAATAATGGGTCTGGAAAATCTACATTAATTAGAATTTTGATAGGCCTTTACGAGCCTAGTGCTGGTGGACTTTATGTCAATGGTGATTTAGTTAAGCAGCCATCCACTCTAGCTTATCGGAATCTATTTTCCGTAGTTTTTAGTGATTTCTATCTATTCAAAAAATTATATGGAATTTATTTGGCTGATGATGAAGTAGTTGACGCCGCAATCGATTTACTGGAGATGGGCGATAAGATCAAAATAGAAAATAGAGTGATTTCTGATATCCATCTCTCAACTGGTCAAAAGAAACGCATCGCCTTGATTACTGCAATATTGGAGGATAGGCAAGTGATTGTTCTCGATGAGTGGGCATCTGATCAAGATCCAGAATTTAGAAAATATTTCTACCAATTTATCTTGCCAGAGTTGCAGAGAAGAGGGAAGACTATTATCGCTATTACCCATGATGACCAATACTATCATCTGTCAGATAGTATTTTTGAGATTAGTAAAGGTGTGTTGAAAAACGCGAAATAAATAAAATGACTGATAACCTAACTCAAAATGTCCTTGCCGTAAAAACTTGGCTTCGGTCCAATCTTTTAGCAATCGTACTGAGCATATCGATTGCAATGGCTGCAGCGATTGTTCTTTGGCCAGTTGTCATCCATGTCATTCCTGCAGGTAGTATGGGGGTAATTTATAGACCACTATTTGGTGGTGTGGATATCGAGAATAGTTTGGGTGAGGGCGTTCATATTATTTGGCCTTGGAATACGCTTACGGAATATTCAATCCGAATTCAGAAGCTACAGATTGAAATTGACATATTAACTGAAGACCAGCTCAAGACTAAGACGACTGTTGCTTTTCAATATGAACTTGATCCAAAAACTTTAGGCTATTTACATAAATACATTGGCCCTGATTATGAGGAAAAAATCATCATTCCAGAGGTTACGGAAATAATACGTCAAAATTTAGGGGCGAAATCTGCAAAAGAAGCTTTTACATCAGACCTAGGCGCCATCTCAGCAGCGATCACTACTGAAAGTAATCAAGCTATTCTTAAGTCAGTACAGCCAGCAGGTTTGACCCGCTTAAATCTGATGAATATTAATAGCGTACAAATTACAAAGATAAGTTTTCCTAAAGAATATGAAGATGCTATTCAACAAAAAGTTACTGAACAACAAAAAGCAGAAGGATTAGTCTTCGTTGTTGAAGGCGCTAAAAGAGAAGCCGAAAGAAAAGTTATTGAGGCTGGAGGAATTCGAGATTTCCAAGATCTTATTAAAGGTGGTCTAACTGAAAATTATCTTCGTTTTGTGGGAATTCAGGCGTCTTCAGAGTTAGCGAAGTCCAATAATGCCAAGATAGTAGTTTTTGGATCTGGACCTAGCGGCTTGCCGCTGATTTTTGATGATAATAAAAACGTAGTTCAAAAGGGCAAATAGGGATCAAAGCCTAAAGAAGGAGGTTCAATAATCCTCTGTGATCACCTTCTCTTGCCCAGTTCATTCGCATAATCCAAAGAGTCAGGTAAATTTACTTTGACATAAAAATTACCCAAATTATCGAATAATTTTTCAATAACAAATCCATTTTCCGTATTATCGGTAATCCATATCGGCTTTGTTACAGTTACTTTGACAAATTTCCAGCCTGTAGGAAGCACCAGTAATCTATCCAATACTTCAAGCTTATGCCGAGTTAGGTTAGGAAATAATGCGGCAGAATAATCAGTCATTAAATAAACCCTGCCATCGTTTGTAACAAGGCAATATGCTGGATCACCTACTGTCCAAAATAAGTTCAGATTCTGTTGGGCTTTTAACGGGTAATAAGTGGCATCGCTAAAAATACTGCCGCCCAAGGCAAACTCAGGGTGCTTAATAATATCGAATAAGCCTAGCTTTACTTTGAATGAAATAGCGAATCGCTGATTTCCGAGATACGTAAAGGGATAGCTAGAGCCCCCTAGATTTTTAGTTGCAGTACTGCGATAGGGGCCTGCCTTGCCAGCCTGAAATGGGTTCAGTATGGCATTTAGTTGTGCCCTTACAGAAGCGGCATTCATATGATTAAAGCTCTCTAGATCACAGCTACTTTCTCGCCGATTTTGAAAGGTGGTAGAGACAATAAAGGGAAACTGAAAACTTACTGCATTAATCATGCAAATATTAAATGTATCTGTGCTCTCTAAAGTAGAGTTTGAGCCGTTATCTTCAACTAAACTTCTCAATTTCTCGCCAGTAACATCGCCATTTTTCGTGGGGTCTTGCTGCTTAGCAGGGGTAGCCTCGCTTACCATTGCAGGAGCATCAGTTTTCTTTAAATCTACTTCCTTGTTTTGTCTTTTCTCCGCATCAGCAATACTGCTTGTAATAATTTTAGGTCCACTTCGATCTTTACGATGCAGCCTTTCATATATGTTAAAAGCAGGAAGAGTCAAAATCAAGACAACTGATACTATCCCAATTGCAATCAGGTACACATTAGATGTATCTTGAGGCTTGTTCATGCGCATACGTTCCAAAAGTTGCATCGACATAGCAAAAGAAATTTGCTATAAATGACGATAATTCATATGAAATCATACACGACTATGAAATGAGGGCATCCTCTGTGGTACACATTAGCAATCATAGGAATTAATAGTAAGTGTAGAAAGTTTTTTGTAGATTATCAAACATTAAAAAGGTTATTCATGATTTTGCTGTCCTTTACTGCTGCTGCAATTAAATTAACCTTGTTTGCATTGATTGCAGGCGCGCTAATTATGTTTTTTTCGTGGCTTCGTGTGAGGAAATCGGGCAAAGAAGGTTTTGCCGCTATTGTTTTGCTTTGGGCCAACTTTTTAGTTCGGCTTTTAATTGTCCTACTATTTTTTGGTCTAATTATTCTTTTTGTCAGGGTTATTTTCACATGAAAACATTTTTATTTCGCCCCATGAAGCGTCCTTCACTGAAAGCGGTTCTGGCTAGCGCTGGGCTTTGTGCATCACTTGTAGGTTGTTCGGTGCCAAACCCAAAGATGGATGATATGGCTGCTCAATATCAAAATACTGTAGAGCAATACAATTTTAATAACATTCTTCTGAACATAGTCAGGGGATCAGATAACTTACCACTGAGTTTTTTGGATATTCCTAGCATCATTGGTACTGGAAATTTCTCAGCTGGAACTGGTACCTCTAGTTTTACGGCGGGGAATTTATCAGGCTCCATTATTAATGGTTCAACATCCTCTTTCATGTTAAATCCAAGCATTTCAGTTGGCACTTCCTTTAACTACACTCAGTCATCACTGGATAATGCGGCTTTTCAAACAGGCTTTAATTCAGTTATTCCACTTACAACTGTTAATTTTTTCAAAACATCCAATATGCCTCCTGAGCTCATTATGAGCTTAATGATAGGTTCGATAGAGATGGTGAGTGCAGACGGACAAGTTGAAAAGGTAATGAATACTCCGGGATTGGAATCCTTTCCCCAGTTCCAATCTATCGCTAAATTATTGGTTAAATACAATTTAACGACCCAAATTACAAATACTGAAATTCCATCTGGTCCGAAGATGACTGAGGCACAAGCAGCAACTGCCATGACTGCATTGGTGACCTCTAAAGATCTTGGAAAAATGCAAATGAAGTATTTCCCTGCTAAAGGGAAAGAAAAATCTTACTACCAGTTAGTCACAGTTACTCAAATGGCTACTTTGTGTTTGGGTGAAAGCGCCTATAAAAAGGAGATTATTGACAAATATGGAGATCAATATTTCTGTGCCAAGCCTGTTGCTACTCCAGACAATCAAAGCAAACATCAAGGTATTTCTGCTACTAATGATCCGCAAAAAGGTAAGACTTCAATTGCTATCAATATTCGCTCTAACCGTGATATCTATCAGTATCTTGGGCAAATATTGACGATTCAAGCAGGCAATCCAAATATTCAGGTGGTGGTTGATCCTAGTTATGTAGTGAAAGGACAGACTGCTAAACCGCAACCCATCATTGTTATCAAGAAGAATGAATCTGTGGCTAATCCATTGGCTCAGATTACCTATCGCGGTAATACCTACGCGATTCCATCAAATGACAATGGCTATACACCATTGGTTATTAACATGATGGCGCAATTGCTAAATCTGAATAAAATCAGTGGATCCATTCCTCCTTCTCCTGCAGTGCTAGTGAAGTAAGTAGGTGGATTGCTTAATAATGCTTCTGTCATAATTTAATGAAGCATAAAAAAAGGGATTTGTAAAAACAAATCCCTTTTTTGTTTGATAAAGCTTTGTAAGCTTTATCAATTAGATCTAGAGTATTAGCTCTTTACTTTTGAAGCAAAATCAGCTTTTAATTCGCTTGAAACAGCAGCTGGATCAAAGGTTGCAAATGTGCCGCCATTTTCATAATGGTTTACAAAAACTTTACCAATGGCATAAGTTGCTGCAGCACCAAAGCCGGCCATAGTAGCTGCGCCAACCAAATTGCCAAAAGGAATCCATTTCAACAAGAAAGGAACGGTGAGTTTAGCGCCATATACAGGCAACAAAGTACCCAATAATGTAGAGATAACTCCACTCACAGCGTACTTAGGTAACTTCTCACCATAGAGTGAGGAAATGTCAATGATCAAATTAGCTTCAACCGCAGCTAATGCAACCATATCAAGGCCGTTTACAGGGATCAAAGTAGAAGCAGCAGCCCAAGTAGAGGCCGAATTGATTAGTTTGTTAGTTACATCTTCTTTTGTTAGAGCGGTTGATTCACCTACAGTAGCTGTTGCAGTGTTCATTAAAGCCTCCAAATGGGATTAGGGTGATAAAGCATCTTGAATTTACCATCATTACTGTTACATTTCAATGAAGTGAAAAAATAGGATTTCATAGAAAAAGCACCTGATTTGCTTTAAATTTAGACCTGAATAAGAGTTATCTAGACCCTGTAAAGAATAAGCGAATCACAAGTGATAAATATTGCAATTGTAGAAGACCACGAAATACTGCGAGAAGAGTTGGCTAGGAGTCTAACGCAGGCTGGATATCAGGTTTTTTCTGCCGATTGCGGAGATTCTTTAAATAAAATACTCATCAATTCTAAGATTGATATCCTCATCATTGACCTCAACTTACCTGATGAAGATGGATTTTCCATCATTTCTCGAGTTAAAAATGTCTTACCCGGTATCGGAATTATCATACTTTCTGCCCGCATCAGGGGGGTTGATAGAACAGAGGGTTATAAAGTTGGGGCAGATACCTACATTACAAAACCCACCAGGGCTGAAGAGATTATTTTTGCTGTTCAAAATTTAGCTGCAAGATTGCATCAAGATGGTGCAATAAAACAAAACTGGGTTTTAGATACCAAAAAATTGGTATTAATTTCCCCAGGGAACAATATAATAGATCTGTCTAATTCAGAGTATTTGGCCTTGAGTTTATTGGCACTAAGTAACAACGTGAGCTTATATCAATTTCAAGAGGTTTTAAATACTAAATCCAAAGATTTATCGCGTGAGCAGTTGGAAAACTTAATGAGTCGTTTACGAAAAAAAATAAGACCTCATGTTGAAGGTGCAAGCGAAATTATTAAAAGTTCTTGGGGCGAGTCTAGTTATAGATTGTGTTTTGATGTTAGCTTAACCAAGTAATCAATTGCTCATTCATCGGAGATTATTGTGCCACCAAAAGCCGCTCGTAAAACAATTAAGTCTAATCCATTGGATAGAATAGTGACCAAAACAAGTGTCAGCAAATCCAAGAAGCTTGCTGTAAAAAAGACTCAAGCTCCAAAGAGTGCTAAAGCTATTGCAGTAAAAGCAAGATCAACGCCGCCCAAAACATTAATCACTAAAGGTAGAAAAAATATGCCAAATCAAGAAAACACTAGTAGCAACGATTTAGATCCGAAAGTTGTATCTGCTGACCAAATTTTGTCTAGTGAAATTGCCAGTTCCGCAACTACTCCAGGTGCAGAGAATATAGTGGTGGACTATCGTCACCAATTAGCCAAAAACACCATAAGGAATGCATCTCAGTGGGCGACTGCTGCAGGATTTATTCCGGTGATTGGTTTGGATACTGTAACTATTTCTGGCGTGCAGTTAAAAATGATTTATGACTTGTGTGAAATATACAAGGTTCCATTTAAGAAGGAGGCAGTATTAGCCGTCGTTGGAGCCGCGCTTGGTGGTAGCATTACAACTATTGTTGCATCTAAAGTGGCAACCATTGGCGTTAGCAAAATCCCTTACATTGGCTCTGTCATATCTTTCTTGAGCCAGCCAGCACTTTCCTTTGCAACCACCTATGCAATTGGTTCATTGTTTATTGAGCATTTTGAAAAAGAAGGTAACTTGCTAAACTTTGACTTAGAATCAACAAAGGCTGTTTTTGATGAGCAATTTGAAAAAGCTAAGGTCATATACAACGAACAGTTAAAAAATGCCAAGTCAATTTATACAACACAGATTACAAAAGCCAAGAAATTATTTTCGAAGAATATAACTTCTACAGCCGCAGCCCCTGCAGAAACTTCCGTTGCTTAATTTTCTAGCTACATCGAGCATTAAAAGGGGCTTTAAGCCCCTTTTTTTACGAACATGAAATCAATTTTTTCCAAATGGATTGCTAACACAGGAATTATTTTGATATTCCTTAGTGTGGCTTTTGTTGCTCAGGGGGCTGAACAATCAAATCATCAGGTAGATCATGTTTCCTCACCCACTTTTTTATTGGCGGTGAATGATGACCCAAACTTAAGTATTCAAGATATTCGAACATTGAATGATCTCAATTTTAAAACTATCAGCAATAACTTTAGCACGGCACCTTTGAGAGATTCATATCTTCTAAAAATTACACTCTTAAAGTTTGATAATAAAGAGAAATTTTCGGCAGTAATTCAACCCTCATTTGCCAGCAACACAGTCTTCATTTATTCAAAAGATGTACTTGCAACAGAAAAAAATGAGAATTTACTTACGGGAATTCATTTTCCTCTAAACGATAATTATTTCGAATTTACTCCAAAAGCCGACGTTAAAAATCCAGTAATCTTTTTGCACATCACGCGAAAAATTACACCAATCATGTCAATCAGTGTTTTGAATGGTATTGATAAAAAAAGGGAAATGGCTAATCAAGAGTTTCATGCTGGCTTTTATATTGGCATGCTTGGACTGCTTTTATTGGTAATATTATTTTTTTACACCCAATATAAAAAATCTTGTTTGATTGCATTATGGGTTGTTACCTTTTTTTCATTGCTACATGCAATTTTTAGGAATTTAGAATTAGTAAGCGAGTATTTCCCAGATCTGCCAAGGGAGAGCAGGGAGTATCTATATGTGGTTCTCATTTATATCATTAGAGCTGCTCTCGGTTTATTTTTATTTAACTTTATTTACGAATTTAGTACTAGTCGCTTACTTAAACTACTCGCTTTTTTTAATTTCCTTCTTTGCTTTATTGCGCTGTCTCTAGTCAGTTTTAATCATGCATTAAGTTTTCCGCTGTTTTCCTTATTCAATTACTTTAGTAATCTCCTGTTAATTATCTGTTGTTTATCAATGGAGTTAACTAGGCTTAGTCGAAATATGTTTAGTATTGGACTGGTATACGCATCATTATTTTTTGGAGCCTTCATTTTTGCCGTACTCTCCAATATTATTGACGTACCTCAAGATATTCCTTTTTATAAATTTGAATGGTATCGAGTTTTATATACCTTGTCTTTTCTTTATATTCTTTACAAATTCTATAGTCAGGAAAAGCTTCAAGCTGAAATTGCAGTGAAAGAATCTGAATTAATATACATGGGTAAATTGCATGAAGAAATGAAACTGCGGCAGGATCAGGAGGCATTAAATAATGTTGTCTCTCATGAGCTAAAGACCCCTCTCACGGCCATTTATTTTTTAATTGATCGCTTAGAAAGCCTGTTACAAGTAAAGTCATCAGCTATTGACAGTACTCTATTAAGGCTAAAAACTTTAGTTCAGCAAATCAATTCAGTATCCGATCGTTTTACATGGCTTGCAAAATTTAATTCTGATGAGAATTTGAAGATTACTAATAATATTAATCTTCCCGATCTAGTCAGTGGTATTGTAGAAATCTTGCCTGAAAAAATTCAATTCTCTGTTACACATGATGATGGAGTATTTGTAAACTCCGACTTATTTTGTCTCACAACAATCTTACAAAATATAATTGATAATTCAGTGAAGTATTGTTCAGAGAAGTCAATAATTCATATCAATATTTTTGTGCAAGATAAGGATCATGTCCAAATTAATATACGAAACAAAATTTCATCCCACAGCATTGATACCCACAAAATATTCGAAAAATATTATCGTGGCCCAGGATCCGGTGGTAAGGCGGGACTAGGTATTGGCTTATGGTTAGTGAACCAAATGGCTGAGCAGATTGGTGTGCTCGTAACACCATTTCTGCAAGAAGATGAAATCATTTTTAGTGTGCTGATTCCTGTTGATATATCTGCTAAGTTTGTATCTATCTCTTAATTTTTTAATTGGTTTAGAAGTTGAACGATTTCTTGAAAGTCATTCTTTACATAAAAATGGCCACCCGAGATTATTTTAAGTTGGCATTCTTGTCGAGTAAATTTTTGCCACTGAGATAATTCATCCACATTTACCCATGGATCATTGTTCGCACCAATTGCGATAATGGGGCAGTTAATCTGATCCTTGATGGGAAGAAGATATTTTTCCCCAATCTTAAAGTCTGCACGAATAATTGGCAGAATTATCTCTAGTAATTCTGGATGTTTTACGATCTCACGATCAGTACCCTCTAGATCTAATAGCCCTTTTACTAAATCTTGATCACTTAGTTCCGAAATTGGAGGCATCTTCAGGCTCAAGTGAGGAGGTTGACGACCAGAAACTATTAAGCATTTAGGTTCTACGCCTTGCCTCTCTATTAACTTAGTAATTTCAAAAGCAATAACTGCTCCCAAACTATGGCCAAACAAAATTGTTGGTTTATCAACCAATTTCAATAATTCTGTACTGCCCTTTTGAACTAGTAGTTCCAAATTATCAATTAAATCTTCCCCAATGCGATCCTCTCGACCTGGAGCTTGAAAGGCGTAAATATTGAAGTCAGAGTGAAGAAATTTTTCCCAGGGAAAAAAAATTGATGCGCCAGAACCTGCAAAAGGGAAGCAGACTAGGTGCACTTTTGCTTGGCTATTTACTCTAATTGGCTTAAACCATTTCTTATGCATCAATAACTTTTTATAAAAACTCGGAGATCTCAAGAGAATAGGCATTGAGCTCCATTCCCATTCTAGGGCTTGCAATTGCAGCAAGGTGATTTTCGCATGGCTTCAAATTAAATAAGCTCCATTCTCTAGAAAATTTATCCGGCAGAGTGACTGCGCGATATTTTTCGTCTATTTTGATAGCGCTCATTTCCATTTGCAGGCCAAGACCTAGGGCTTTCAAAATGGCTTCTTTTTGTACCCAAGTTTGGATGAGTTTTGAACTATTTTTTTCTTGGGCTATAGATTTAAATTGCCTGGATTCGAGAGGGTGAAAAATCCCTTTAAAGGCTTCGTAATCATCAATCAACTGAATTTTTTCTACATCCACCCCTACAGGGCTATCAGCCGTTTCTGAGAATAGAACGATATCTCCGCTATGAGATAGATTAAATTCATGGGAGTTTCCTGGTAAAAAGGGCTTACCGGAGGAGTTGAGCCTCAAATCAATTGGACTGCTGTCGAATTTCTTTAGCCAAAACTCCAAAAGTAAGCGTGAAACCAAGAATCGATTCTGATCTGAAACCTGCTTAAATTGTGCCACTTTTTGTTGATTAAAAGGGCTTAATTTTCTAAGATATTGCTTTGATAATGATGTGTTTTCAGCGCTAAAGTGAATCTTGAAGCAATTAATGTGATTGGCTAAAGGAGAAATTTCGCTTAATTGGGATATGCCCACCTTTAGCCAATGTTCATGGCTTTGATCTTGGTTGTAGGAACTAAGTTGGTGCATGCGATAATATTGTATGGCATCGATGCTATTTTGCGCCCAAAGCAAGGTTTAGAAAATCATAGAAAGCTTTGCGGTGCTCATAATAATATAAAGCATGGTCAAAACTTATCTAGCCCCACCTCCTCATCCTACCCAGGCGGATGATTATGTTCCTGCCCGTGCTGATTGGTTGATAGATCAAAATTGGAGTGCTTACACCAAGGAGGATCATCATACTTGGTCTATTTTGTATGATCGGATGACTAAGGTTTTAGACGGCAAATGCAGCAGCCTATTTATGCAAGGCCTTGAACAACTTCAATTTGAGCGCGATCAAATTCCAAACTTTATTGAATTATCTAATCGCTTAAAGAAGTTCAGTGACTTTGAAGTAGTTGCAGTGCCGGGTTTAATTCCTGACGAAGTTTTCTTTGAGCATTTGGCCAATCGCCGCTTTCCTTCCGGTTGCATTATTCGTAAACCAAATGAGTTGGAGTTTCAAGAATACCCTGATGTTTTTCACGATATCTTTGGTCACGTACCGCTTTTAATGTTCCCTGAAATGGCTGACTTTATGCAGGCATGTGGTAAAGCTGCGGTGGCCGCTAATCAAAAAGGGATGCTTGATTTTATCGCTCGCTTGTATTGGTATATTGTTGAAGTTGGCTTGGTTCGAGAGAACGGTAAGACCGTTTGCTTGGGCGCAGCAATCAATTCATCTGAGAAAGAAGTTGCTTTTTCACTATATGATCAGTCTCCGAACAGAATTCTCTTTGACTTAGAGAGGGTGATGCTTTCTGATTTTTGGATCTACGATTTACAAAATACCTATTTTGTTCTAGATAGTATTCTTGATCTTCGGGAGATAGCAAAAATCGACTTTGATTCTCTATTTCCAAAACTACTTGCTCAAGAAAAAATCAAACTAGGGGAAGTTAAGGCGTCTGACAAAGTCCTCTCAATTGGGAACGGGTCTTACCATTTAGAATACTTAGACCAAGAAGAATTGGTTAATTAATCTTAGTTAAAATCCAGTCACCGCTTTCAAATATAGCGTCCTCTGGGGACGCTATATTTTTTTTAAGCCCGATTAAACCAGGGGAAAGGGTTTTCCTTGAAAAGGCTCTCCTGGTTTAATGCTAATTTGGGCATCGAATGCCTTTTCTTCTCCAGCGCTATTTGGGCGAGGAGAAAATATGGCCTCATCAACAATAAATCTGACGGATAAGCCTCTACGTTGACGATCCTTTGTGACATTTGGGCCTGAATAATGCCATACATATCCATCATGCAAGATCATGTCTTTTTGATCCATCTCCATGCAGACTAATTCATAGCCATGTTCAGCAGGATCTACTGGAATGAGCTCCCTTGTTTCATTTTCAAAGGGTGTATTTTTATAAAGGTCTACTGTTGCACGAAGCTCGCCTTTATGAGTTTTTAATGCATATACCAGCGCACCAGAATCTTTAATTACCGGTTCGAATGGAATCCAAGTCGCTATTTGAACATTTGGGGTAATTGGATAATAAGACGCATCTTGATGCCAAGATAGAAATTTTCCTATTTCAGGCGGCTTATTGAAAACAATGGTTTCTAATAATTGAAGACGTAATTGAGCGCCATCATCGCTTGCAAAATGTTTTCGAATCACAGGGGCTATATTCTTTTCAATTAACTCCCAGGCTTCCGGATAGTCATCAAAGTCACAAAAACGCTGCTCTTCTCCGCTAACATGCCTCCACAAGGCAATGCGAGGTTTTTCATTAGGTGAGATGTGGGTGGTAATCCTTAAGTCTAAATCCATCCATTTATCACGAACCTTGTCAATGAGCTTTTCGTCTATGCAGTCTTTTAGAAGGACTACGCCATTTTCTTGATATTCTTTACCTAGCTCTGATGTTGCTTGCATTTATCTCTCTCAAAAACTGTAAAATTAAAAAATTACCTCAATAAAACTGGTTATAAACATTATTGGACAGTAGCATATTTCATTCTCTAATTCTGTGATTTGTTATCCGTTTTTTAAGGTGGCAGTTCTCTTAGGAAATCATAGGAAATTCTAGAACCTGTCGATAAGATTGTTTAAATTCTCGATCACCAACAGGATGGTTGGCTCCAATTCCCCATATCAACATTCTTAAATAGCTGGTTTCTTTAAATTGTTTAACGGTTAAAGTAAGAAGTTAGCTCAATTGCATTGGAATAGAAAATCACTGATGTCAAATACAGTTGAAATAGCAGAAACAAGCGGCGAGCCTTCCCTGAAAGTAGTTCTCCCCTTAACGGGCATTCAAACCTTCCTCTGGTTCCATCAGCGTATTGATAGTGCTCAGACGCCCTATAACATCGGCAATTTACTTCATATTCATGGGGAACTAGATATTGATCGGTTTACTCAAGCACACCACCAAATGCTCAAAGAAACGGATTGTTTGCGCATTCGTTTCTCAGAGCTTGATAATCTTCCGTATCAATCGATTGCGCCCTATGAAGAAATGCCTTTAAAGGTTTGGGACTTTAGTGATTCATCTGATCCGCAAGCTGCGGCACAGGAGTTATTAAAGGATATTGAATTACGACCATTTAATTTACTCCAAGATTCTCTGTACAGATTTGGCTTAGTAAAACTTGGAAAAGATCGAGCGATCTTTTTTACCTTTTTTCATCATTTAATTATTGATGCAGTGGGTGGCTCAAAGATTTTCAATCTTTTAGAAAATTTATTTGAGAACATTCCCACACAACTGCCTGAAAGATCCGAAAATGCGCCGCTTCTTTCATGGATGTATGCTGCCGAGGACTTCCAACGCTATAAGAATAGTGAGCAATGGAATGTAGATGAAGAATATTGGAAAGAAGCCTTAAAGGGGCTCGGAAAATCAGTGTCATTATCTGATCAACCTCTAAAGCGGACGGATCTCTCCTCTCCGGGTTCTCTCCATTATGGTTTAGATCGGAAAGAATATGAGCGAATTTGTCAGTGGGGTCTCAGTGAAGGGCGAAGTGCTTATATTGCTTTTGCTACCGCAGGGATTGTTTATTTATCGAGAGCTACTCATTCGCATGATATTTGCATAGGGACCCCTAATTCGGGTCGCAATAAGCTTACTCGCAACTTAATCGGGATGTTGGCTAACGCTACACCTTTACGCGTTCAAATCGCAGATGAAGATCGGGTTGAAGATGTATTAAAAAAAGCGTCACGTGAATTGCGCTCTGGATTACGTCACACCCAATATCCGTACGGCGAAATTACTCTCAATCGTCGTAAAGAGAATTTAGAATCACCTTTTTCTTTAATCATAAATTATTTGCCACTTGAACAAGTGGTTCAATTTGGGGCTGCAAGAGGCATTGTAGAGACGCTAGGAGCAGGGCCTGTAGCAGACATGGAAATCCATATATTTGATCGTATGGATCAGGGGCCGATTGATGTACGCATGGATTTTAATTTATCCCGCTATAGTCGCGTTCAGGCCGAAGAGCATCTCGAGAGATATATCCAGCTACTTAAAAAATTACCTGATCTTGCAAAATCCCCTGTTGCCATGGTCACGACTCTTTTAGATCAAGAAAAAAAAGATTTATTCGACGTGGCCACTGGCCCTGATTTGCATTACGAAACTATCGATCTAACGATTCCAGCATTATTTGCCAAATCCGTTCGCCTGTATCCAGACAATCCTGCTATTTTGTATGAAGCAGACGGAGAGCTGCAGTCCATAACTTATGCTGAGCTGGATCAACGCTCCAATCGTATGGCACGTTTTATGATCTCTCAAAAAATTGGCCCAGAGTGTATTGTAGGTATTCTCTTAACCCGCTCTCCAGATTTATTAGTTTGCATATTGGCTACCCTCAAGGCGGGGGCAGCGTACTTACCCATCGATCCTGATTACCCCGCTGATCGGATTGAGTATATGTTGAGAGATAGTCAAGCCCAATATGTGATTAGTACTTCATCAATATATCAAGCGCTTTCACGCGAATTAGATCTAACGCTTCCTAATCTCATTGCAATAGACGACGCCACATTTCAATCAACATTGTTGAGTGATTTTTCTGAGATCGGCATTAGTGATAGTGAGCGTATGAGCCCCTTGCTACCCAAAAATCTTGCTTATGTTATTTATACCTCAGGATCAACAGGAAAACCTAAAGGTGTGAGTGTTCCTCATGCAGGAGTGATTAACACTGCGAGGGCTAAGGTAGATGCTTTGAAGATTCTTGCCCATTCTCGAGTAATGCAATTTGCCTCCCATGCTTTCGATGGAAGCGTACAAGAAATTTTCTCTACTTTGTCTACCGGAGCAACCCTGGTTCTCTCAGCGGGCAATATGAAAATGAATACGATAGCCAATCTTGAAGAATTTTTGCATAAATTTTCTGTTACGCATGTTACTCTTCCGCCGGCCTTAGTTAAGATATTGCCTGATAAGGCATTAGAACAATTAGATACTTTATTGCTTGCAGGTGAGGAGTGTACGCCTGATTTGGTGAGGCGTTTAGCAGGCCAAGTAAGGCTGCTGAATGCGTACGGACCTACAGAAGTGACAGTCAATGCAACGATGAGCCAAGCGCTTGATCCCAGCATAGATGGTTGCGAAGAACTTGGGACAGTATCTATTGGTAAGCCCATTGCTAATGTTTCAAGTTATGTTCTAGATCAATATTTAGAATTAACTCCTAACGGCAAAGTTGGAGAACTTTATATTACGGGTATAGGGGTAAC
Organism: Polynucleobacter sp. 15G-AUS-farblos; assembly: GCF_018882445.1. Taxonomy (GTDB): domain Bacteria; phylum Pseudomonadota; class Gammaproteobacteria; order Burkholderiales; family Burkholderiaceae; genus Polynucleobacter. Next base: position 21,488 of record NZ_JACVOM010000006.1, read on the forward strand.
GAGAGGTTATCTTAATAAGCCAGGACTTACTGCAGAACGATTTCTCGCCTGTCCATTTGGAGAGTTTGGAGAAAGAATGTATCGGACTGGAGACTTAGTAAGGCGCCGTACCAATGGAGACTTAGAATATGTTGGACGGGTAGATCATCAAGTAAAAGTTAGAGGTTTTAGGATTGAGCTCGGTGAAATTGAAGCACAAATCTTAAAAAATTATCCTCAAATTGCCCAAGCGATAGTAATGCTTTATAAAGAAAATGATGAAGCTTTCTTAGTTGCTTATTTGGTTTCTGATGCTGCTGAAGTTCCAGCACTGCCACTTCCCAATTCTGAGCAATTACGTGAAACCTTAGCCCATTTTCTGCCTGATTATATGATCCCGTCACATTTTCAATATTTAGACGCAATGCCTTTGACGGTTCATGGAAAAGTTGATAGAAAGGCTCTTCCTGCGCCTCAATTGGGAGAGATCAAAAATGACTTTGAAGCACCCATCAATGAAACTGAAAAGATTTTATGTAGATTATTTGGAGAACTGGTTGGAATTGATAATGTTGGAGTAAATGATGATTTTTTCCACATAGGAGGGCACTCCTTATTGGCGATTAAATTAATTGCACGCTTTAAGGATGAGACAGGAGCAAGTATTCCAATGGATCAATTGTTTGAGCATGCAACCCCAAAAATCTTAGCATCGTTAATTGAGTCAAGCACCATGAAATTGCTAGAGCCAGCCTTGATAAAAGGCATGGGTCGAGTGCAGTAAATGATCAGGGTACGAGTTTAGGGTAGTGCTTGAAAATGCGGATGTAAGTCATTTGCATGTTGAACTAAATTTTCAAGATCTTTCTGTGAGACCTTATTGGGCTTGGCAGGGATCACTAAGGTGAAATGAGTCTCAGTATTTTGTATGACTGCAACTGAAATATTGCCAGCAATCTCAATACCTTCTTGCCTAAGTATTTCTTTAGGGTTATTCATTAAATGATCGGCAAATTCAGGATCTGCCCAACATTTATGGACAAGTTCTTTATATTTAACGCTTGTTTCGTTCATAATGGAGTAGCCTTTTATAGATTTGATGTATAGAGCTATTAAAGTGATTGGTAAACGTAAAATTATCACTGGGCAGGTTAACTTATATTAAATCATTTTGATCATGAATAATTCAAATTCTCAACAGCAAGTCCTGTATCCAGTTTCATTCGTATCTTATATTGCTATAGAGGCACTCTTCCTCGCTGTTTTAGGAATTCTTTGTTTTTATGTTGATCAACAAAAAGATTATAGAAACGATTATGGCATCTTGAGTGCAATTATTTTCGCTGGCTTTTTTTGCCGTGGGATAACAATATATCTGCTTACAACTATAGTTTCAAAAAATCTTGCCCTCTCCTTACTTACTCCATTAGTGGAGTTAATATTCGTAATTTTTCTATTTACACATCCCGTAGAAGTCTTTAAACATTTGCAAACTTTTGCCGGTTACTTTTTAATCTTAACCGGAGTTCTTCGGCTCTATGATGCCTATTGGATGAAGATTCAGGGAGTTATATCATTTTGTTGCGCTACAGGATTATTGCTCATAGCAAATGGTATTTTGATCCTGCTGGACTGGCCATCGGCTGGTCTCTGGAGTCCTTGGATTGTCATTGGTGTAGAGCTTATTACACTTTCTGCCTTACATTTTTGGTTTGTTTTTTTTGTTCGATCTAATATTGACTTAGGAACTAGTAAAGCATAGCTTTATAAAAATTGGGTTTTTAGAATACAGGCATGTTTATAGATTCTCATTGCCACCTTAATTACCCTGAATTCAGTGAGCGTATGCCCGCGGTACTGGAGAGTATGGCTCAAGCTAAAGTTACCCATGCACTTTGTATTGGTGTTGACATCCCTAACTTTTATCAAATAAAAAACCTGATTAATACATATGATCACCTTTATGGTTCTGTAGGTGTTCATCCTGATTTTGAAAATACACCAGAGCCAACTGAGGAATACTTAATTGAAGAAGCAAAGCACCCTAAGATTATTGCCATTGGTGAAACTGGGTTAGATTACTTTCAAATTGAAAAAAAGATATCTAGTAACCTTGAGTGGCAAAGAGAGCGTTTTAGGATACATATTCGATCTGCTATTGCTACCGGCAAACCCTTAATTATTCATGTACGAGAAGCAGCTGACGATACGCTCAGAATATTACAAGAAGAGGGCGCAGAAAAAGCTGGTGGAGTTATCCATTGTTTTACAGAAAGCTTTGATTTTGCAAAGCAGGCCATGGACTTGGGATTTTATATTTCTTTTTCAGGTATTGTGACATTCAAAAATGCTAAGGCATTACAAGAAACCTGTCGTCAGCTTCCGCTGGATCGGATATTAATCGAAACTGACTCTCCTTTTTTGGCCCCGAATCCCTATAGAGGCAAAGTGAATGAGCCGGCTTGGGTGGCTCATGTAGGTGCTTTTGTTGCGGATTTAAGAAATATTTCTGTTGAGGCCTTAGGAGAGGCTACCAGCAATAATTTCTATCGCTGCTTTAATTTAACGAAAAATCAATCTTCACTAGCAACTCCAATGATGGTTTAATATAAACATCAGAAAAGCCTTATTAATGGGGACGTAAGTATTAGCATCATGGTGGAAGATAAAAAACATATTCCCGAAATTTTAGTGGGTATCCTATTGTTGACTGAATTTATAAACTGGATCAGTTTCATACCTCCAGATGATTATTCATTTCACATGCCGCCGCTGGATTTTTTTCAACCGATTATTGTTTTCTTAACGTCTGCTCTTGCAGCTTTCTTGCTATTTCAAAATCCCAGCTTAGCAAGGAAAAGACTTTTTATCGTCATACAGTCAGCGGTGATTGCTCTTGATATTTTTCTTGTGACTGTAGTTTCTTTAAATTGGCGTTTAAATTTTGCTGGAATGCTTGACCAAATTGCAATTTCCCTCTTAATTGTAATTATCTTTTCAAGATTCATCCTTATTTACCGCGCCATTAAAATCCCCAGTGATTTGGCTGACGAGTCTTTGGCACCCTAAATCCCCATATCTTATGTAAGCATCTGACTCTATCGATAAGATAAGGTAAAATGATAACTTTAGGCTCGTAGCTCAGTTGGTTAGAGCACCACCTTGACATGGTGGGGGTCGTTGGTTCGAGTCCAATCGAGCCTACCAACGAATAAGACCCAAAGAGGCGCGGATGCTCAACGGCTGCCGCGCTTTCTTTTTCTTGAGCGATGTATTAAATGAAGTTCGGTAAATAAGATGGAGTTGTCATGCTTGTAGTTACTCTGCCCGATGGATCAAAACGTGAGTTTGAGGCTCCCGTTCGTGTAGCGGATGTTGCTCAAAGTATTGGAAGTGGGCTTGCAAAAGCTGCCTTAGGTGGCATTGTTGACGGCAAGATGGTGGATACCAGCTTTTTGATCGACAAAGATAGTCAGCTGGCGATCATTACCGATAAGAGTCCTGAGGCTTTAGAAATTGTGCGTCATTCCACGGCACACTTATTGGCTTACGCTGTGAAAGAGTTATTTCCTGAAGCGCAGGTCACGATTGGTCCAGTTGTAGAGAACGGTTTTTATTACGATTTCTCTTACCATCGTCCATTCACACCAGATGACTTAGTTGCGCTTGAAAAGAAAATGACTGAGCTCGCCAAAAAAGATGAGCTAGTAACTCGTAGCGTATTGCCGCGCGATGAAGCGATCAAGTTCTTCAAAGATCAGGGCGAAGATTACAAAGCAGAATTAATTGCGAGTATTCCGCAAGGCGAAGATGTATCTCTATATGCAGAAGGCAAGTTCACCGACTTATGCCGAGGTCCGCACGTACCTTCTACGGGTAAGTTAAAAGTCTTTAAGCTGATGAAGCTTGCTGGTGCTTACTGGCGTGGCGATAGTAAAAATGAGATGCTGCAGCGAATTTACGGAACTGCATGGTTGCGCAAGGAAGATCAAGATGCGTATTTGCATATGCTTGAAGAGTCTGAGAAGCGAGATCATCGTCGCTTAGGAAAGCAACTCGATTTATTTCATTTCCAAGAAGAAGCGCCCGGTTTAATTTTCTGGCATCCAAAAGGCTGGTCAATCTGGCAAGAAGTTGAGCAGTACATGCGACGCGTGTATCAACAAGAGGGCTATCAAGAAGTCAAGGCGCCCCAGATATTGGATCGCGGTCTTTGGGAAAAGTCTGGTCACTGGGAAAACTATAAAGAAAATATGTTCACGACGGAGTCGGAGAACCGTGCTTATGCATTAAAGCCGATGAACTGTCCAGGCCATGTACAAATTTATAACTCCGGTTTGCATAGCTATCGTGAGTTGCCATTACGTTTTGGTGAGTTTGGTCAATGTCATCGCAATGAACCATCGGGTGCTTTGCATGGCTTGATGCGCGTGCGCGGCTTTACGCAAGATGATGGTCATATTTTTTGTACCGAAGATCAAATTCAGTCAGAAGTTGCCGCCTTTGATAAAGCGGTCCGCGCTGTTTATCAGGACTTTGGCTTTACCGAAGTAGCCGTGAAGCTCGCTTTACGCCCTGCAAAACGCGTTGGCGACGATGCCATTTGGGAGAAGGCGGAAGAAGCACTGCGTGGAGCATTAAAGGCCTCTGGCCAAGAATGGGAAGAGTTGCCAGGAGAGGGTGCTTTTTACGGTCCAAAGATCGAATACCACCTGAAAGACTCAATTGGCCGTACTTGGCAGTGCGGCACGATTCAGGTTGATTTCTCAATGCCAGCCCGTTTAGGCGCTGAATATGTAGCTGAAGACAACAGCCGTAAGACCCCAGTGATGCTCCATAGGGCAATAGTGGGCTCTTTAGAGCGTTTTATTGGCATTTTGATCGAAAACCACGCTGGGAATATGCCCGTTTGGCTTGCTCCTACTCAGGCTGTAGTCCTAAATATCTCGGGAAATTCTGCTGCATATGCACAACAAGTGCAGCAATTGCTGAAAAAACAAGGGTTTAGAGTCGAATCTGATTTGCGGAACGAGAAAATTACGTATAAAATACGCGAGCACGCATTACAGAAGATCCCATTTTTGCTAGTTGTAGGTGATAAAGAGTCTGAAAGTAATACGGTAGCCGTTCGTGCCCGTGGCGGAGTGGATTTAGGTGTAATGCCTCTTGATGCCTTCGTTGCCCGACTCCAGCAGGATATATCCCAAAAAGTCGGACCCGAGCCTAGCTAGGGTTAGAACGGTTTTTATTGTTTTTTTAAAGGAATTAAGAAGATCGCTACTGAAAAATTGCAGCGCATTAACCGGGAAATTACTGCTCCTGAAGTGCGTTTGATTGGAATTGATGGAGAGCCCATCGGTGTAGTTAAGTTGAGTGAAGCCTTGGCTGCAGCAGAAGAGAAAGAGACCGATCTGGTTGAAATTGCTCCTACCGCTGTTCCACCTGTAGTCCGGATTATGGACTTTGGCAAATTCAAGTACCAAGAAGCCAAGCGGATGCATGAAGCAAAGCTGAAGCAAAAAGTGATTCAGGTGAAGGAAGTTAAATTCCGTCCCGGCACTGATGATGGTGACTACGGTGTGAAGCTACGCAATCTAATCCGCTTTTTAGAAGATGGCGATAAGACAAAGATTACGTTGCGGTTTCGGGGTCGTGAAATGGCCCACCAAGAAATCGGAGCAAGAATGTTGGAACGTTTGAAGTTGGATTTGCAAGAGCATGGCCAAGTCGAACAGTTTCCAAAAATGGAAGGCCGCCAGATGGTGATGGTACTAGCCCCCATTCGTAAGGCTAAGTAAAAAGGCAATTCGCAGGAATTATCTTTTTCTTATGTAGGGAGGCACTGAAAAGTGCTGGCAGTTAGAAGTGCTTCTGGGTACAGGAAGAGTAACCGTCGGTTACCACCTATGTTGCACAAGTAGAAGAAGGGGTGCTTTATGCCCAAGATGAAGAGCAAGAGTAGCGCTAAAAAGCGCTTCACGGTTCGCGCAGGCGGAACGATTAAACGAGGTCAGGCTTTCAAACGCCACATCCTCACCAAGAAGACCACAAAGAACAAGCGTCATTTACGTGGTTCCACTGAAGTTGCGAAGGCAGACGTTAAGTCAATTCGCTCCATGCTTCCTTACGCTTAACCTCAGACTAGATTAGGAGAATTAAATGCCAAGAGTCAAACGTGGGGTTACAGCAAGAGCCCGTCATAAAAAAATCACCGATGCCGCAACAGGTTACCGCGGCCGTCGTAAGAACGTATTCCGTATTGCTAAGCAAGCGGTTATGCGTGCTGGTCAATATGCATATCGTGACCGTCGTAATAAGAAACGTGTATTCCGCGCTTTGTGGATTGCCCGTATCAATGCGGCAGTTCGTCAACATGACATGACCTATAGCGTATTCATGAATGGTATGAAGAAAGCTGCGATCGAACTCGACCGCAAAGTGCTTTCTGATATGGCCATTGCTGACAAAGCGGCTTTTGCTGCTTTGGTTACTCGGATCAAATCCGTAGTAAACGCTGCAGCTTAATTCTTAGTTTTTAAAAACTAAGCTGCAATGGTTTCTCTCGACCAAATTGTCGAGGATGCTAAACGTGATTTCCTCGGAGCTGCCGATGCGGCGGCTCTGGAGGACGCGAAAGCCAAGTATCTCGGTAAATCAGGTGTTCTCACTGAGCGTTTAAAAGCGCTTGGTGGAATGTCGCCTGAGGAGCGTAAGAGTGCTGGCGCCCAAATTAATCAAATCAAGACCCAAGTAGAGGCTGCATTACAAGAGCGTCGCCAAGCTCTGGCTGATGCGGTATTGATGCAGCGTCTTGCAGCTGAGTCTATCGATGTTTCCATGCCTGGCCGTGGCCAAGCGGTAGGAAGTTTGCATCCTGTGATGCGAACCTGGGAACGTGTTGAGGAGATCTTTCGCTCTATTGGCTTTGATGTTGCTGATGGGCCTGAGATTGAAACCGATTGGTTTAATTTCACAGCCTTAAATAGTCCAGAAAACCATCCTGCACGATCAATGCAGGACACCTTTTACATTGATGGCAAAGATTCGAATGGGAAGCCTTTGTTATTGCGCACCCATACCAGTCCGATTCAGGTTCGTTATGCGAGTGAGCATGTTAAGAAATACGCTAACGCAGATGTAATGCCCCCAATTAAGGTGATTGCACCAGGCAGAACCTATCGTGTAGATAGCGATGCAACCCATTCACCTATGTTTCATCAGGTAGAGGGTTTATGGATTGCAGAGAACGTTTCGTTTGCGGATCTCAAGGGTGTCTATACCGATTTCTTAAGAACCTTCTTTGAAACGAATGAGTTGCAAGTTCGTTTCCGTCCTTCCTATTTCCCATTCACAGAACCTTCTGCTGAAATTGATATGGCTTTTGCTAGCGGCAAATTGGCTGGTCGTTGGTTAGAAATTTCTGGAGCGGGGCAGGTTCATCCTCATGTGTTGCGCAATATGGGCATTGATCCAGAGCGCTATATCGGATTTGCATTTGGCTCTGGTTTAGAGCGCTTATCGATGTTGCGTTATGGCATTGATGACTTGCGTCTCTTTTTTGAAAATGATTTACGTTTCTTAGCGCAGTTCCCTGCATAACCATATTATTTAATCTTAGATCGCGCTATGCAATTTTCTGAATCTTGGCTTCGTCAGTATGTAAACCCTTCGCTTGATAGCGATGCATTAGGTCACGCAATGACAATGGCTGGCTTAGAGGTTGAAGAGCAGCATTCAGTTGCCCCTGCATTTACCAAGATTGTGGTTGCTCAGATTCTGTCTGCTGAGCAGCATCCGGATGCAGATCGTTTGCGCGTATGTAAGGTAGATGTTGGTACTGGTCAAGAATTGCAAATTGTTTGTGGTGCACCCAATGCACGTGCTGGCATCAAAATTCCATGCGCTCTGGTAGGTGCAGAGTTGCCTCCAGCGGAAGCGGGTGGCAAGCCATTTATGATCAAAGTTGGCAAACTCCGTGGCGTAGAAAGCCAAGGTATGTTGTGCTCCGGTCGTGAGCTTGGTCTTGGTGATGACCACGAAGGCATTTTGGAGTTGCCTGAAGATGCTCCAGTGGGTCAAGATATTCGTAAATACCTTGATCTAGATGATCAAATATTTGTAGTTAAGCTAACTCCAAATAAAGCCGATTGCCTCTCTTTAATAGGGCTAGCTAGAGAGGTTTCGGCTATTACTGGTGCGCCGCTTCATTTGCCAAAACCATCCTTGCCTCTTATCAGTATTGATGAGAAATACAAGGCGAATATTCTAAGCGATGATCTATGTGGAAGATTCTCGGGTCGCCTTATTCGTGGTGTAAACCCGCAAGCAAAAACGCCAGATTGGATTGTCCAGCGATTATCTCGTGCAGGGCAGAGAAGTATTTCCGCTTTAGTTGATTTGTCAAACTATGTCATGCTTGAACTTGGGCAGCCAAGCCACGTTTTTGATATTGATAAATTACAAGGTGATATAGAGGTTCGTTGGGCACGTCCAGGCGAAAGTCTGGAGTTGTTGAACGGACAAGTAGTTCAACCCGCCGCCCCCAATTTTGCTGGCAATACTCTGAATGTTGCTGTAGTTGCTGATCAATCTGGTCCCGCTGCTTTAGCTGGTGTAATGGGTGGTCGTCATTGCGCTGTTAGCGACAGCACAACCAATATTTATGTTGAGGCTGCATTCTGGCTCCCCTCAGCCATAAGAGGTAGAGCGCGGCATTTCAATTTCAATAGTGAGGCGGCACATCGCTTTGAGCGTGGTATTGACCCTCTGGCTACAGTCTCTGCCCTTGATTACATCACTGCCTTGATTCTTGAAGTTTGTGGGGGTCGAGCTGGTCCTATAGACGACCAAATTTTCAATTTACCTGAATGTAAGCCTGTTTCAATGCGTTTAGCACGAGCAGAAAAAGTCATCGGTATTTCGCTGACTAATGAAATAGTTGCGGATGTGTTCAGGCGTCTTGGTTTTGAATTCAAGCAAGAGGGTGATGTATTTATTGTGACGCCCCCAAGCTATCGTTTTGACATTGAAATCGAAGAAGATTTAATAGAAGAAGTCGCGCGCATGTACGGCTTTGAAAATATTCCAGATACTCCACCAGTAGCTACACTCAAAATGAGTGCCAAGGCTGAAGCAAAACGGGGTATCCATTTGCTGCGTCAACGTTTAGCCTTGCAGGGCTATCAAGAGGCAGTGAATTTTGGTTTCACTGATCTTGAGAGTGAGCAGCGCTTAACTGGTGCCGCTGAAAAAGACATCATTGCCGTCCTTAATCCGATTGCTAGCCAATATGGGGTGATGCGCAGTACCTTATGGGGTGGCTTGTTAGCTAACCTTAAAGCCAATTTAAATCGCGGTGCAGGTCGTGTGCGCCTGTTTGAGGCTGGACGAGTATTTAAGCGCGATGCTAATGTGCAAGAAGAAGCTGGCAAAGTGGCTGGCTTTCATCAAGCACAGAAGATTGGTGGATTAGCTTATGGATGTTCAGTCCCTGAGCAATGGGGTAGCGTAACTAAGGCGGTAGATTTCTTTGACGTTAAGGGCGACCTAGAGCGAGTCTTGGATCCGCTCTATTTTGTAACTCAAGCCGCACAACATCCAGCGCTGCATCCAGGTCGTAGTGCTCAAGTGCTTTTGAAATCCCCCACCGGTTTACTTGCGGTAGGCTGGATTGGGGAATTACACCCTGGCTTGCAACAAGCCTATGAGTTGCCACAAGCACCGGTTCTATTTGAATTGGACTTAGAGCCCATTCGTGATTTGGGTTTACCCATCCCGCAAGAATTAAGTAAGTTTCCTGCAGTGCAGCGTGATTTAGCTCTCGTTGTAAAACAATCCGTTTCTGCGCAATCATTGTTAGATGCCATGATGAGCGCCAAACAAAATTTTGTTCAAACCATTGCGCTCTTTGATGAATTTAAACCAAAGGCTGGTTCAGGTAGCATGGCAGAAGATGAAAAGAGTTTGGCTTTCCGTATCACCCTGTTAAACCCTAATGAAACATTACAAGATGCCCAAATTGACGCAGTAATGACCCTATTATTAGGCGCAGTAGAAAAAAAATGCGCAGCTCGCTTGCGCTAGGTTTACTATTACATCAATATTAAAAAAAAGTTAGAAGAGAATCGGCATGAGCGACTTAAATCTGAACGATACCGTTACCAAGAATGAGCTTTCAGAGGCACTTTTTGATCAGGTTGGGTTAAACAAGCGTGAAGCCAAAGATATGATTGATGCATTCTTTGACCGCATCGGCCATTCTCTCGAGGCAGGTGTTGAAGTAAAGATATCTGGTTTTGGTAATTTTCAGCTGCGCAATAAATCGGCTCGCCCTGGCCGAAATCCTAAAACAGGTCAAATGATTCCGATTGCAGCGAGACGCGTAGTTACCTTTCATGCAAGTCAAAAGCTAAAAGATGTAGTGGAGTCGCATGCTCGAGAAAACCGAGTTTGATGCAAGCTCGGCACTGCTGAGCTCTCAACTCCCTCCTATTCCTGCTAAGCGTTATTTCACCATTGGTGAGGTGGCAGATCTTTGTGGTGTACGTTCGCATGTGCTGCGCTATTGGGAGCAGGAGTTTTCGCAGCTTAATCCCCAGAAGCGTCGAGGCAATCGTCGCTATTATCAACATCATGAAGTGGTCTTGATTCGAAAGATTAGGGCGCTGCTCTATGAAGAAGGCTTCACTATTAGCGGCGCTAGAAATCGTCTCGAAGAAGCTCGCGGCGAGCTCAAGCTTCGCGATGAATTGCTAGCCGTTCTCAATATTCTCTCTAAGTAGTACTGATACAATTTTGTCTTCGTCGGGGCGTAGCGCAGCCTGGTAGCGTACTTGCATGGGGTGCAAGTGGTCGGAGGTTCAAATCCTCTCGCCCCGACCAATTCATTTCTTCTGACCTCTTTTAGTTCCTTCTTTTATGACTGCCAAACAAAAGCCCACCCAATATTTTGGTTTAACAATTCCCTTCTTAGATCATTTGGGAGTTGTGCCTGAATACGCTGAAAACGGTAAGTCGCGCATCACATTAACTATGCAAGCAGAGCATGAAAATAGCTTTGGTGTCGCTCATGGTGGTGTGATCATGACCTTATTGGATTTTGCTATGGCTGCTGCTGCCCGGAGCAGCATGAATCATCCCTTAGGCGCAATCACCATCGACATGACCATTAGCTTTTTGCGTCCCACTGTGGGCCGGATTGCAGTTGAGGGTACGGTCCTCAAATCTGGAAAGTCTATTAATTATTGCGAAGCAGTTGTATTAAACGAAGCAGGGGAGATTACCGCTAAGTCGAGTGGCACATTTGTCCTAAGAAAGCCGAATGCTTAGTTATTAAGCATAGAATTTATAATTAATATATTAATAATATTTTAATTACCCTGATTATTTGAGATTTAATATAGGTATATAATTCTTTATATTGCTAAGTTAATTAATTTATATATAATTAATTCTTTAAATAGTGTATTTACTGCTATTTGACATAAACTATTATTTGGAGAGTATGAATTTATGGCTTCTTATAAAGAGCTCTTGGCCCAGCGTGAACAATTAGATAGACAGATCAAAGAGGCTATTGCACACGAGAAGGCAGACGGCATTGCTAAGGCAAAGCTGATTATTGAGCAGTACCATTTAACCGCTTCGGACCTATTTAGCCGCAAAACGGGGATTCGGAGCGCGGGTGGCAAGGTGGCTCCTAAGTACCGTAACCCCTCTACAGGTGAAACATGGACTGGTCGTGGAAAGGCTCCTAAGTGGATTGAGGGTAGAGATCGTAGTAGCTTTGTTATATAAGCTATTGATAGTAAAGGATTAATTAAAAGGCCGCTGCTAAAGTGGCCTTTTTTACTAGAGACACTTCCTAGCAAGAGCCTCAACAAATACCGTTTCTAGTAATTCATGGCGGCTACGATGAGACCATGTTGGATCAAGTTCCGGATTGGTGGCTGGGTAGGCAACAATGAATGGATTAAGCTCAATTAAGCCCTTTTCAAGCTCTATTTTGATGTTTTCAGATAAGGGTGGCTTAGCACCACTATTTTCATCGATAAGGGTAACGATCCCAGGATGGAGTCTGATAAAACCTTCATCTACTAGTATAGGTATACGCTGTGTGTCCTTGTTTTTACTAAGATAATGGATCAGATGCACCTGTTCAATAGGGGGAATGAGGGCATCTAAGAAGATAAGGTCTGGGGCGATAGATACGGCCTTCATTAGACCCTCAAGACTATCAATCGCCACCTCCATTTCCACCTTTAATTGCCATTCTTGAGAGGCTTCCAATAATTCTTCACTATTCTCAGCTCTTCTAAATATGCCTAAGGCAACACAATTGAGAGTTGATTTTTGCCTCATTGCCCGTTTTCGACGCTGAAGCTGTTGTTCGAGCGAGCTTGCCAAGATTCTCCTATGGCCCCCACGGGTTTTCCAGGCGATTAATTCACCTAGTTCCACCATTTTTTGGACAGTGCCTAGAGATACTTGCAGCACCTTAGCGCTCTGCCTGGTACTGAGATATTCCATATCTGGGGTAATTGTTTTCATATTTCCCTTTATTTTTATTAATCTAATTGAAGATTTAGAGAATAAGAATCAAATATGTTTGTATCTGTCGGGCAATATTGAAAGGGTAGTAGGAAAATTCTTATTAATCCCTTATTTCTAGGGAAATCCCCCAATCTACAGGAAATCAGGGAAAGCCCTTTATAAATCAATGGGTAATCGTGTTAAATTACGAGGGTAGTAAATGTATTTGCACAGAGCAATTCGTGAAACGGTTTAGCCGCTTAGCGAATGGTTATAACCACAGTTTTTATTCGGGAAACCCGATGAAAGGTGAGCATCATGATGCAGGACCAAAGAGATAACTCCTATCTCTTCGGCGGAAACGCCCCCTATGTAGAAGAGCTCTACGAATCCTACTTGCACGATCCGACTTCTGTTGAAGGGCATTGGCGAGACTATTTTGATAACGTGAAACAAGTTCCTGCAGTAGATGGTTCATCTAGAACCGATATTGCACACGGACCTATTGTTGCTTCATTTGCTGAGCGCGCGATGCAGGGCCCCATCAGAACAATTTCTGATTCGGCCGACTCAGAAATGGGCCGTAAACGCGTTGCTGTTCAGCAATTACTTGCCGCGTATAGAAACGTCGGTAATCGCTGGGCTGATATTGATCCACTGAAGCGTACGGAGCGCCAGGATATTCCTGAGCTTGATCCTGCTTTCTATGGCTTTACTGATGGCGATATGGATATCGTCTTCAATACCAGTAATACTTTCTTCGGCAAGTCAGAAATGACTTTGCGCGATTTGCTCCAGGCTTTACGTGAAACTTACTGCGGCACGATTGGTGCTGAGTTCATGTTCATTGCGGACCAAAAAATTAAGAAATGGTGGCAAGAGAAGTTAGAGTCCATTCGCTCTACGCCCCGTTTTAATGTGGATGAGAAGCGTCAGATTCTGGATCGCGTTACAGCGGCAGAAGGTCTGGAGCGTTATCTTCAGGCAAAGTACGTTGGACAAAAACGCTTCTCATTAGAGGGCGGTGAAAGCTTTATTGCCTGTATGGATGAGTTGATTCGTGAAGCAGGCTCCAAAGGCGTCCAAGAGATTGTGATCGGTATGGCACATCGTGGTCGTCTGAACGTCTTGGTTAATACCTTAGGCAAAATGCCTAAAGATTTGTTTGCCGAGTTTGAGCACAAGGGCCCTGAAACATTGCCAGCAGGTGACGTTAAATATCACCAAGGCTTCTCCAGTGATATTTCTACACCTGCAGGTCCAGTCCATTTGTCATTGGCATTTAACCCATCCCATTTAGAGATTGTCAACCCAGTTGTTGAAGGTTCTGCTCGTGCTCGTATGGAGCGTCGTGGTGATTTATTGGGTGAGCAAGTATTGCCAGTGTTGGTTCATGGTGATGCAGCTATTGCTGGACAGGGTGTCATGCAAGAAACTTTGGCAATGTCAGAGGTTCGCGGATATTCCACCGGCGGCACTTTCCATATTGTGATTAATAATCAAATTGGTTTCACCACATCAGATCCTCGCGATTTACGCTCAAGTTTGTATTGCACCGACATCATGAAAATTGTTGATGCGCCCGTATTGCACGTAAACGGTGATGATCCAGAAGCAGTTGTCTTGGCGACCAAGTTGGCTATTGAGTTCCGCACTAAGTTTCATAAAGATGTCGCGGTTGATATTGTTTGTTTCCGTAAGCTAGGTCATAACGAGCAAGATTCACCTGCGATGACTCAGCCTTTGATGTACAAAATCATTGCAGCACACCCTGGTACACGTAAGGTTTACGCTGATAAATTAGAAACCCAAGGGGTTCTGCCGGCAGGTACTGGTGACTTGATGGTCAAGGAATACCGTGCCGCCATGGATGAGGGCAAACAAACCTCTGATCCAGTCTTGAGTAATTTCAAAGGAAAGTTTGCTGTTGATTGGTCGCCATTCCTAAATAAGAAATGGACCGACGAAGCGGATACTGCTATTCCATTAACTGAGTGGAAGCGTTTGGCAGAGAAGATTTCCACCATTCCAGATAATTTCAAAGCCCACCCATTGGTTGAGAAGGTCTACAAAGACCGTGCTGCCATGGGTCGCGGAGAAGTGAATATCGACTGGGGTATGGGTGAGCACATGGCTTTCGCTTCTTTGGTGGCCAGTGGCTATCCAGTTCGTTTATCTGGTGAGGATAGCGGGCGAGGAACTTTTACCCATCGTCACTCTGTATTGCATGATCAAAACCGTGAGAAGTGGGATATTGGTACTTACACTCCGCTTCAGCACGTTACTAAAGATCAAGCCCCGTTTGTGGTGATTGACTCCATCCTATCTGAGGAAGCGGTTCTCGGTTTTGAGTATGGTTATGCTGCAGCAGAGCCAAACACACTCACGATCTGGGAAGCGCAATTTGGCGACTTTGCTAATGGTGCTCAGGTAGTAATTGACCAATTTATCGCTTCTGGTGAAGTGAAGTGGGGTCGTGCAAACGGCTTGGTCATGATGTTGCCGCACGGCTACGAAGGTCAAGGTCCAGAGCACTCATCTGCGCGTCTTGAGCGTTTTATGCAGTTGTGCGCTGATACCAATATGCAGGTGATTCAGCCTACTACTGCTGCACAGATTTTCCATGTCTTGCGTCGTCAGATGATTCGTCAGTTCCGTAAGCCGCTGATCTTGTTTACGCCTAAGTCTTTATTGCGTAACAAAGAGGCTGCCTCACCTTTATCTGAATTCACTAAAGGTGGATTCCAGACTGTAATAGGTGAGCGAGATGATTCTATTGATGCGAAGAAGGTGACTCGCTTAATTATGTGCTCCGGTAAGGTCTATTACGATTTAGTAAAAGCCCGTGCCGACAAGAAGATTGAGGATGCTGCAATTATTCGTTTAGAGCAGTTGTATCCATTCCCGCATAAAGCGCTTGCTGCTGAGATCAAGAAATATCCAAAATTAGAAGAAATTGTATGGTGCCAGGATGAGCCGCAAAACCAAGGCGCATGGTTCTTCGTGCAACACAATATTTTGGAAGGCATGTCTGATGGTATGAAGTTGGGTTATGCAGGTCGCCCAGCATCAGCTTCACCAGCATGTGGTTATGCCCATCTCCATCAAGAGCAGCAGAAGTCATTGCTCACAGCGGCATTTGCCAAACTTAAAGGTTACGTGATAACGAAATAATCGTTCTCATTACTCTACATACATATCACTAGGATTAATCATGGCTATTTTTGAAGTTAAAGTTCCCCAACTCTCTGAATCTGTTGCTGAGGCAACTTTATTGCAATGGAAAAAGAAAGTCGGCGATGCCGTCGGTCAAGACGAGATCTTGATCGAAATCGAAACAGACAAAGTGGTGCTAGAAGTTCCTGCTCCATCTGCTGGCGTATTGACAGAAATCATCGTCGGTGACGGCGGCACTGTTGTTGCCGAGCAATTGATCGCCAAGATTGATAGCACTGCTGTTGCCGCTGCTGCTCCTGCGGCTGCCGCACCTGCTGCTGCTTCAGCACCTGCAAAAGCTGCAGCCCCAGCAAAGACCGCTGGTGCAGCTGCTTCTCCTTCAGCTGCAAAAATCCTTGCTGAGAAAAACGTTGATGCTGGCCAGGTAGCTGGTTCTGGACGTGATGGTCGTATTACTAAGGGTGATGCATTGAATGCAGGCTCTAGCGTTACTAAGTCTGCCGCATTACCAAGCGCACCAATGCCAATGGGTGATCGCCCAGAAGAGCGCGTACCAATGAGCCGTTTACGTGCTCGTATCGCTGAGCGTTTACTTGAGTCACAAGCAAACAATGCCATTTTGACCACATTTAATGAAGTCAATATGGGTCCAGTGATTGCATTGCGTAATAAATATAAAGACCAGTTTGAAAAAGTGCACGGTGTGAAGTTAGGCTTTATGTCTTTCTTTGTAAAAGCAGCTACTCATGCGCTCAAGAAATTCCCATTACTGAATGCTTCTGTAGATGGCAATGACATCGTTTACCACGGTTACTTTGATATCGGTATTGCAGTGAGCTCACCACGTGGCCTGGTTGTCCCAATCTTGCGCGATGTTGACCAAATGAACTTGGCTGATATCGAGAAGAAGATTGCTGAGTTTGGCACTAAAGCTCGCGAAGGTAAGCTCTCCATTGAGGAGCTCACTGGTGGTACATTCTCCATCTCAAACGGCGGTGTGTTTGGCTCTATGCTCTCCACCCCAATCATCAACCCACCGCAATCTGCGATTTTGGGTATCCATGCCACCAAGGATCGCGCTGTAGTTGAGAACGGTCAAGTTGTTGTGCGCCCAATTAATTACCTTGCTTTGTCATATGATCACCGCATCATTGACGGTCGTGAGGCTGTGCTTGGTTTGGTTGCCATGAAGGATGCTTTGGAAGATCCTTCACGTCTCCTCCTTGATTTGTAAGAAGGGAAGATCATGAGCCAAGCTTTTGATGTTCTCGTAATTGGTGGTGGCCCTGGCGGCTACATCGCCGCTATTCGTGCAGCGCAACTCGGTTTTAAAGTTGCCTGTGCTGAATCGAATGCCTATGATGATCCTAAAGGTGAGCCACGCTTGGGCGGTACTTGCTTAAACGTAGGCTGTATTCCTTCTAAGGCTTTATTAGCTTCTTCTGAAGAGTTTGAGAAGATTGGCCATCATGCAGCGGACCATGGCATCAAAGTGGGCTCGGTCAGCATTGACTCCAAGAAGATGGTTGCCCGTAAGGATGACATCGTTACCAAAATGACTGGTGGTATTCAGTATTTATTCCGCAAAAACAAAATTACTTTGTTAAAGGGCCACGCTTCTTTTGAAGGTAAGGGCGCTGATGGCTATCAAGTCAAGATTGATGGTAAGGATAAAGAAACAGTAACAGCTAAAAACGTCATTATTGCCACTGGTTCTAAAGCACGTCATTTACCAGGTCTCACAGTCGATAACGTTCTCATTTGCGATAACGAGGGTGCGCTGAAGTTTGATTCAGTGCCTAAAAAACTCGGCGTGATTGGTGCGGGCGTGATTGGTTTGGAGCTTGGATCTGTATGGCGTCGTCTTGGATCTGAAGTAACAGTACTTGAAGCATTGCCAACATTCTTGGCGGCATGTGATCAAGGTATTGCTAAAGAGGCGCAAAAGCTTTTCTCCAAACAAGGCTTGAACATCAATATGGGTGTGAAAATCGGTGATGTGAAAGCGGATAAGAAGGGTGTAGTGGTTAACTACACTGATAGCGCTGGCAAAGCAGTTAAATTGGAATGTGATCGCTTAATTGTTTCAGTTGGTCGTGTTCCCAATACTGATAAGTTGGGCCTAGACAAGATTGGCTTAAAAGTAGATGAACGTGGTTTCATTCCAATTGATGACCATACTTGCGCTACTGCTGCGCCTGGCGTTTACGCTGTAGGTGATGTGGTACGTGGTCCGATGTTGGCTCATAAGGCTGAAGATGAAGGCGTATTGGTTGCTGAGGTGATTGCAGGTCAAAAGCCCCACATTGATTACAACTGTATTCCTTGGGTTATCTACACCGATCCTGAAATTGCTTGGGTTGGCAAAACAGAGCAAGCACTTAAAGAAGCTGGCGTTGCTTATAAGGTTGGTCAATTTCCATTCGCAGCTAATGGTCGCGCACTAGGTATGGGCCGTGCTGATGGTTTTATCAAAATCTTGGCTGATGCCAAAACGGATGAGATTCTTGGCGTTCATATTATTGGTGCAAATGCTTCAGATTTAATTGCTGAAGCCGCTGTTGCAATGGAATTCAAAGCTGCAGCTGAAGATATTGCACGTATCTGTCATCCGCATCCAAGCTTGTCAGAAGTGATGCGCGAAGCAGCATTAGCGACGGATCAACGCGCATTAAATATGTAATTGAAAACCATTGAGTTTTACCATCAAGAGTTAAAGGCGCGCGGGTATCAAAGTGATCCCGCGCAGCTTCGTGCTGTTGAGCGATTACAGCAGTGCGAGGATGAGTGGATTGCATATAAAGAAATCCGTAGCAATAGCCTAAAAAAGAAAATCTTCAAGCCTAAGCTACCTCGAGGTTTATATCTTTGGGGTGGGGTAGGTCGCGGCAAATCTTTCTTGATGGATTGTTTTTATGAGGCATCTCCATTAGAGAAAAAAGTTCGCATTCATTTTCATGAATTTATGCGTGAAGTGCATCGAGAATTGCATGAACTGTCCGGCTTGGCAGATCCATTAGATGAACTTTCTAAGCGTATCGCTAGTCGCTATCGTTTAATTTGTTTTGATGAATTTCATATCAATGACATCGCTGATGCGATGATTTTGTATCGCTTGCTCAGTGCACTATTTGCTGATCGTGTGCAATTTGTGATGACTTCAAATTACCGTCCCGATCAACTTTATCCGAATGGATTGCATCGAGATCGCCTCTTACCTGCAATCAAATTACTTGAGGAACAATTGGAGGTACTCAATGTGGATGCTGGGAATGACTATCGCCGTGTGCAGATGGCGCAAGTCGAAGCTTATTTAACCCCCTTGAATGAGAAGACAGATCAACGCTTGCTAGATATGTTTCATGGCTTAATTGGCCATCAACCAGAAGTAAGGAAACCGGTACTTAATATTGAATCGAGAGAATTGCGGCCACTTCATATGGCGGATGGCGTGGTCTGGTTTGACTTTCAAACGCTATGCTGTGGCCCACGCTCTCAAAATGATTATCTGGAAATTGCTAAGCAATTCCATACCGTCATTTTGTCGGGAGTGCCCTATATGCCCCCCAGAATGACAAATGAGGCTAGGCGTTTTATTTGGCTGATTGACGTTTTATATGACCATAAAAATAAGCTGATCCTCTCTGCCGAGGTTCCGGCGCCTGATTTATATACAGAAGGCCAAATTACGAGTGAGTTTTCACGCACCGTATCCCGTTTGATCGAAATGCAGTCCCGCGACTACCTAGATGCACCCCGTCGTGTAATCGATACCAGCTTGACCTAAAATAGGGTCATGAGTTCATTTTCAGCCATTAATGCCGATTTACACTGTCATTCAGTAGTCTCTGATGGCACTTTAACGCCTGAAGAACTTGCGCAGCGCGCTCATGCAAATGGAGTGCAGTTATGGTCCTTAACTGATCATGATGAGTTAGGTGGTCAAGAACGTGCGAAAGCCGCAGCTGCTGCATTAAAAATGGATTACTTAGCTGGCGTAGAGATTTCTGTTACCTGGATGGGGCAAACCATTCATATCGTAGGTCTAGGAATTGACCATCAAGATGCGGGCATCTTGGATGGTCTAAAACGTACGCGCGAAGGTCGCGGTGATCGCGCTAAACAAATGGCCGAGCAATTACTTAAGGTTGGTATTCCAGGTGCTTATGAGGGTGCATTGCATTACGCCGGCAATCATGATTTGATTTCTAGAACACACTTTGCGCGTTTTTTAGTGGAGCAGGGTGTTTGCAAAGATACTGAACAGGTGTTTAAAAACTATTTAGTGGAAGATAAGCCTGGGTTTGTGCCGCACCGTTGGGCTAGCTTAGATCAGGCTATTCACTGGATTCGGCAAGCCGGGGGCGTTGCAGTCATTGCCCATCCAGGACGTTATAAACTCAATGCCATCCAAAGGGATGAGCTTTTCAAATTCTTCAAAGACCATGGTGGAGCTGGAATAGAAGTTATTACAGGAAGTCATAGCCCTGATCAGTATCAGGAGTATGGAAAAATTGCTAAGCAGTATGGTTTTTTAGCTTCTCGTGGATCAGACTTTCATGACCCCTCTGAAAGCCATATTGATTTAGGAGTTTTACCGCTGCTGCCCGAACACCTTACCCCTGTTTGGTCTGTGTTTCATTAATTAATTAAAGATAAAAATAAGATGTTTGCTGAACGCGTTCTCTCTGGCATGCGACCTACTGGTAACTTACACCTAGGACACTATCATGGCGTCTTAAAAAACTGGGTGCGCTTGCAGTCAGAATATCCTTGCTTCTTCTTTGTGGCAGATTGGCATGCTCTAACAACTCACTATGAGACTCCAGATGTCATAGAGCAATCTGTCTGGGATATGGTGATTGATTGGTTAGCTGCTGGCGTGGATCCGAATCAAGCAACCTTATTTATTCAAAGCAAAGTGCCTGAGCATGCAGAGCTTTTCTTATTGCTCTCCATGGGAACCCCATTGGGATGGCTTGAAAGGGTGCCTACCTATAAAGACCAGATTGAAAAATTAAAAGAAAAAGATTTGCAAACCTATGGCTTTTTAGGCTATCCCTTATTGCAGTCAGCGGATATTTTGATCTATCGCGCGCAATTTGTACCAGTTGGTGAAGACCAAGTTCCACACGTTGAGATGACACGTGAAGTAGCGCGGCGCTTTAATTACTTATATGGACGTGAGCCTGGCTTTGAGGAAAAAGCTCTGGAAGCAGTGAAGAAGCTGGGAAGTAAACGCGCCAAGATGTATGCAGAATTGCGTGTTGCTTTTCAGGAGCGTGGCAATGATGAAGCATTAGAGCAAGCAAAGGCTTTGTTGCAAGAAGCACAAAGTCTTTCTATGGCCGATCGTGAAAGATTGTTTGGATTCTTGGAGGGTTCGCGTAAGATCATACTTCCAGAACCACAAGCTTTACTAACGGCTGCTTCTCGGATGCCTGGAATTGACGGTCAGAAAATGTCTAAGTCTTACGGAAATACCATCGGTATCCGTGAGTTGCCAGAGGATGTGATCAAGAAAGTCAGAACTATGCCAACTGACCCAGCTCGGGTTCGTCGCACTGATCCTGGCGATCCAGCCCGTTGCCCAGTATGGCAGCTACATACGGTCTATTCCAATGAAGAGACCAAGCAGTGGGTTGACAAGGGCTGTAAGTCTGCTGGTATCGGTTGTCTTGAGTGTAAGCAGCCGGTGATTGATGCCATTCTTGCTGAGCAACAACCGATGTTTGAGCGGGCACAAAAGTATCTAGATGATCCTAGCTTATTGCGCTCGATCATTGCGGATGGCGGTGACAAGGCGCGTAAGGTTGCTCAGGAAACCATGCGTGAGGTCCGTGAAGCTATGGGTCTTGCATACGATTAAAGGTAGCGTCCTTGCCTAACCATGAAGCAATAGCAGAAGCCTCACCCTGGGTGAAGCGTTTTGCTACGCTGATTCCACCACAAGGTGCTGTATTAGATCTTGCCTGTGGTTCAGGGCGACATTCTCGCTATTTGGTTAACGCGGGGTTTTCAGTTACTGCTGTTGACCGCGATATCACCGTATTAGCATCAGATAACACTCCTCAAATTACGACCCAAGAGCTTGATCTTGAGCTGGATACTTGGCCTTTAAAGGGCCGAGTATTTGATGGCATTGTGGTGAGCAATTATTTGTATCGCCCCCACTTAGATCAATTGCCCCAGATGCTTGCTGCTGGGGGAGTGCTCATTTATGAAACCTTTGCCCAGGGAAATGAGGCTTTTGGCAAACCCTCAAATCCTAATTTCCTCTTAAAAACAGGGGAATTACTTGCTTTAGCCCTAAGATATGGTCTAAAAGTCGTGGCTTATGAGGATATTTATCAAGATAAGCCCAAGCCAGCTATGATGCAGCGGATCTGTGCCGTAAAAGCGTTCTAAAAGTACGCATTCCGTTACAATTTCAGGGTTAAGACAGCTAAAAATCGGTATACATTCGGTGACAAATACAGCGCATTCCGCAAGAAATAAAAAGCCCATCTCTGGCAGCATGCCGGCTATTGTTACGCCGATGCTTGAAGACGGTAGCTTGGATTACGCCAGTTTGCGTTCATTGCTCGATTGGCATGTATCCGAAGGAACCGATGGCATTGTGGTTGTAGGTACTAGCGGAGAGTCTCCAACAGTATCCGTAGAAGAACATTGCGAGTTGATTCGTGCGACTGTTGAGCATATCGCTGGCCGAATTCCGGTGATTGCGGGAACCGGTGGTAATTCGACATTAGAAGCAATTGAGTTAACTCAATTTGCAAAAAAAGTTGGCGCAGACGCGAGCTTGCAAGTCGTTCCGTACTACAACAAGCCAACTCAAGAGGGCATGTATGCCCATTTTAAAAAGATTGCAGAGTCAGTTGATCTGCCAGTGATTTTGTATAACGTACCGGGACGCACGGTGGCTGATCTAGCAGGCGACACGGTTGTGCGTTTAGCAGATGTTCCAGGCATTATCGGCATCAAGGATGCGACAGGTAGTCTTGAGCGGGGTACGCTTTTAATCGCCGATCTCAAGCGGGCGGGTCATGAGGACTTTTCTGTATTTTCTGGCGATGATCTAACAGCTGCCATGCTCATGCTGATGGGTGGTAAAGGTAATATCTCGGTAACGGCAAATGTGGCTCCACGATTGATGCATGAACTTTGCGTGGCGGCTATGTCAGACGATGTCAAAAAGACTCGTGAGATTCAATACAAATTAATTTCTGTGCACAAAGCGATGTTCATCGAAGCTAACCCAATTCCCGTGAAATGGGCCTTGCATCAGATGGGCAAAATTACTGCTGGCATCCGCCTGCCATTAACACCTTTAAGTGAGCCTTTGCGCGAGCCCTTAAAGGCAGCATTAAAACAAGCGGGTCTACTATGATGAATTTTGCGTATTACTTTCGCCGATATTGTTCGATTCTTGCTTTGTTAATGGTGGCGATTGCCAGCTTGACTTCATGCAAATCTGTCACTAGTAATGACACCGTTGATTACAAAGGTAGTGGTGCTATTCGCGGCCCTAACTTAGCATACCCGCCAGACTTGATTACATCTCAAGCGGATCGTCGTTATATTGTGCAAGACGGTACAGCTACCATGTCTGACTACAATGCAGCAGTAAAGAAGTCTTCACAATTGAGAACTAATGTCATGACCGGTATTCCGGGCATGCGCATTGCTCGTGATGGTGAGCGTCGCTGGTTGGTAGTGGAGAAGCCTGCAGTCGAACTCTACCCACAAGTAAAAGATTTCTGGCAGGAAAACGGCTTCTTATTGGTGATTGATTCTCCATCTACCGGAATTATGGAAACCGATTGGGCTGAGAACCGCGCGAAGATTGCACAAGACTTTATTCGATCCGCTATTGGCGGTGCGCTTGGTTCTATTTTTGATACTGGTGAGCGCGATAAATACAAAACACGTTTAGAGCCAACTAAGCCTGGTGAAACCGAGATTTTTATTACTCAACGTGGCGCAGTCGAAGAGTGCGTGCGTGACGTTACGCAGGCCTGCCTTTCCACTATCTGGACCCCACGACCTAACGATCCAGAGTTAGAGGCAGTCTTCTTAGCGCGACTTATGGAGCGTTTAGGAATGACTCAAGAACAGGCTAAAGCAATGGTTGCTGCACCTTTGGGTCCAAAAACACCGAAAGCGAAATTTGTTCAAGATGGCGTTAATACAGCCCATATTGAAATGAGTTCAGGGTTTGATCGCTCTTGGCGTGATGTGGGTTTAGCGCTTGATCGTTCGAACTTCTCCGTTGAAGACCGCAATCGTTCCAGCGGTGTTTATTATGTTCGTTACGTCAATCCAAAAGATTTAGGCGACACCAAAGGTTTCTTCACTAACTTGTTTAGCAGCAAGGATGACTCCAGTTTAAAGGCTAAGCGATATCAAGTTGTTGTGAAAAGCACTGGTGATAATTCTGCAAGTATTTATGTGCAAGATGCTGATGGCAAACCTGAAAATACTCCGGCAGGATTTCAATTGCTGACGATGCTTGCAGATCAATTAACGAGATAAGAACTTTAAAGATGCAAATAAAAAAGCCGCTTTTCAGCGGCTTTTTCTCTTCATGAAGAAGATTACTTCTTAGCGTCAGCAGCTGGAGCAGCAGCAGGAGCAGCAGGTGCAGCAGGAGCAGCAGCAGGAGCTTCAGCAGCAGGTGCAGCAGGAGCAGCAGCAGGAGCAGCAGCAGGTTTAGCTTCTTCTTTTTTACCGCAAGCAGCTAAGGCGATTGCTAACATAGCAGCGAGTACGAGTGACTTCTTCATTTGTAGTTTCCTCTTAAAAAAATTACAGCAATTACCGGTAATTGTTGTCGGACTATTCAAGGGATTATCCCTAGGTATATTCCAGTATTTATTATATCCATCTATCTATTCGGATCGGAAAACTAACCATCCAGATAAATAGGCCTCATAGAGACTTGAGGTTTCAAGGGATCGAAGCCCTTTCTGAGTCAGTGCTTTGTGGGCAGCAAGAGTGCGCCAAGCCCCTTTGATTTGAGTGGTTTGTCCTTGGGTAACCATCTCTCCATTGCAGTAAATATGAGGACGCAGGCTTAGGATTCGGGTTTGTGGGTGGGGTACTAAGGGTTGGAAGCTTATTTTTTGAGCAAATTGACTTGGCGATAGAGGGGTGGATGGACCTTTAAAGAAGGCCTCTTGCTTCGGTTCAGTGAGATAAGCTGTGATCCCAGGTAAAAACTGATTGATTTGATCGAGCTTTAAACCAGCAAGCTTCTTTTCTAATTGTGTGATCAGTTCCCTTGGCAGTTCTTCTGGGTTAGTGCTTGCCTCTTGTTTAGGGTCAGCAAATTTTTCTTCTAATTCAGGAATACCCTCTAAGGATTCGGCTAGTCTCCACAAACCCTCTTGAAGTAGCTCTTTAAAACTAGGGGAGCGAAATCCAACAGACCAAGTTTGGCAGCCTGCATCGAGAGCAATGCCGTCATGTGCAATATGCGGTGGCAAATACAGCATGTCTCCAGGCTCTAAAACCCATTCTTGCTCTACCTGAAAGTGCTGCAATATTTTGAGTGGCAGATTTGGATTGAGTCTTAAATCTTTTTGTGCGGAGATGCGCCATTGTCTTCTGCCAGACATCTGAAGTAAAAACACATCATACGAATCAAAATGAGGCCCAACGCCACCACCAACCCCGGCGATGCTAATCATTAAATCATCTAGACGTGCATCTGGAATAAAGCGAAACCAGGACAGTACGGTTGCAGCAGCAGGATGGTGCGCCTCCATGCCCTGAAGTAACAAGGTCCAATCCTTTCGATCTATTTTGGGAATGGATGATTTCTTAAATGGACCCGATTCAAAACTCCAGGGCTTGGACTGAACTAAGCGAGACTCCACCATTTCATCTGTGGCTAACTTAAAGAGCTCGGATTCAGAAATGGGACTACTCAATTCTTGTTGATTTTTCTTGGCAAGTGCAAAAGCAGGGATGGCCCCTCTGACCAAAAGTGGCTTTTTATGCCAATACCTTTTCATGAATAGCTCGGGGCTAATTCCCCCAAATAATGCCCATGGCTGGTTTAAAGGCAGGTTTTTTGGAGCCTCTGGAGGTTGATAGGGCTTGCTCAAGTAAAATAATGACATAAGTAAAAGCTTGATAGAAATTGATTAAAAACGTATGTTTGATAAGTTCCGCATGAAGATTGAAAAAAATACCATCGTTTCCCTTCGTTATAAGTTAACCGATGCGCAAAATAATGTCATCGAAGAACCCGATTCTCCGATGGTATACCTGCACGGTGGCTACGAGGGCACTTTTCCTAAAATTGAGACTTTGCTTGATGGTCAAGACATCGGCTATGAAGCCACCATTCAGTTAGAGCCTAATGAGGCATTTGGGGAATACGATCCGGAATTGCTCAAAATAGAGCCACGCACCCGTTTTCCTGAGCCTCTAGAAGTCGGCATGCAATTTGAAGGCGTACCCGATGCAGATGAAGAGTCTGCTGAAGCTGGCGATGATGATGCTGATGATGAGCCGTTAATTTATACCGTGACCGACGTTGCTGATAATCAAGTGGTACTTGATGGTAATCATCCACTAGCAGGAATGGCATTGCGTTTTTGGGTTCAGGTAGAAGATGTCCGCGCAGCCACTGAAGATGAGATCGAAAATCGACACCCAGAAGGTGGTGAAAGCTTCTCATTTGGGATGCCAAATGATGATGGCGACGATGAAGAGGAATTTCCGGGGAGCAATCTCAGTTCAGGGGAAGCTAATCCTCGCACATTGCACTAACAAACAGATTATCAAGCTCAGTATTACTCTTTAAGCCATTCCTTAATGGCGTCTAGGTCACGCTTGGTGTCACTTGCAGCTGTTGCATCACCTGGCACAGCAGGCGTGTTATTGAGCTTAGCAATCATTTTCTCCAAAGCGGCAATTTTCGCTTCTTGTTCAATCGTGGCATCGATCAAACCCTTGAGCGCCATCGAAACGGGATCATCTACATTCGGTGTAACACCATAAGCAGAAAAATATTCTTTCGTTTTGCTATCTGCGCTTTGTGGCAAATCCGGATGCAAGATCCGCGCCGGAATACCAACGGCAGTAGCGCCTGCTGGAATTTCTTTAAGTGCAACAGCATTTGAACCTACGCGAGCGCCATCACCCACAGTGAAGCCACCAAGCACTTTTGCTCCTGCACTTACAACAACGCCTTTACCTAAAGTAGGGTGGCGCTTAACACCTTTATATAGAGAAGTACCACCCAAGGTGACGCCTTGATAAATGGTGCAGTCATCACCAATTTCAGTAGTCTCGCCGATCACAATCCCAAGGCCATGATCTAAAAAAACCCGGCGGCCAATCTTGGCGCCCGGATGGATTTCGATGCCGGTTAAGAAACGCGCAAACACAGACAATAGACGCGCGATCAACTTGAGACCTATGCCCCATAAAAAATGGGAGACACGGTGGAACCAAACAGCATGCAAACCTGGATAGCAAGTAATGACCTCAAGTCGATTTCTAGCAGCGGGATCTCGAACAATGATCGAGTCGACGTGGTCAAAAAGGGAATTAAACATAACTCGATTTTAACGGGATGTGCTTATTTTCTCAGGAGCATCTGCTTTGCAATGCCCCGTAAAAGATCAATTTCTTCTTTTTGGAGCCGACTGCGGGCAAATAAGGCCTGTAATCGCGCCATTAATTTCTTGGGATTAGCGGGGTCTAGATAGCCAATCGCTTCTAAGCCAGAGCGCCAATGCTCAAGCATGGCGGAGATTGCGGCAGGATCCGCATAGTCAATCTGATCTAGGCTTGTTGTAACGCCCACAGACTCTATATTTAAGGTCTCTCTAAGGGTGAAAGCGCAAACCATCAGGGCTTGAGCTAGGTTCAGAGAGGGGTATTCTGGGTTGGCATCAAGCCATACGCGATGGGTGCATAGGGCAAGGTGCTGGTTATCAAGGCCAGTCCGCTCAGGGCCAAACATCAAAGCCACTCTTTGCCCAGCCTGAACCGTTTGGCTAATGAGGGTGCGAGCCTCTACCCAATTTAGTGAGGGTGGCCCAAACTCTCGGTCGCGACTGGTTAAGCCAAGCACTAGCGAGCATGTTTCAACTGCTGACTCTAAAGAGTCGCTTTCTTGGGAGCTCAAGAGCACATCGCCTGCCCCGCTAGCTAAGGCAATTGCTTCAGGTTCTTGGGCAATATTCGGGATACGAGGATGAATGAGGCGCAGATCATGAAAACCCATGGTTTTTAAAGCCCGGGCAGCTGATCCAACATTCCCAGGATGGCTAGTCTCTACCAGTACCCAGCGAAGGAGTTGAGCTTGTTTGGAATTCATGGTCGTATTGGGCAGGGATGGCTTTAGGGTAATAAATGCAAATCGTTTAGAATCAGTCTGTTAGCTTCGTATTGTCATGCAGTTTTGTGCTTTTGCTTGGCAATATTACAGGCTTGTTCTTATTTAATTTGTCCATCAATACTATGCATCCCATGTTAAATGTGGCCGTGAAGGCTGCCCGTCGTGCTGGAACCGTGATCAATCGCGCTTCATTGAATTTAGAGCGCTTACAGGTTGATCGTAAACAGCATAATGATTTTGTAACCGAGGTGGACAAAGCTGCAGAAGCAGCCATCATTGAAACACTCAGTGAGGCTTATCCAAGCCATGGATTTTTGGCTGAAGAAACAGGCGAACACAATGTCGATGCTGAGAATGTTTGGATCATTGATCCATTAGATGGCACAACCAATTTTATTCACGGATTTCCGCAATACGCAGTATCAATCGCTTTGGCGGTCAACGGTGTTACGCAGCAGGCAGTGGTTTATGACCCTACTCGCGATGAATTATTCACTGCAACACGTGGAGCAGGTGCGTATTTAGATCGACGTCGTTTACGTGTCGGTAGTCAAGATCGTTTGGCAAATTCTTTAATCGGTACTGGATTTCCCTATCGTGAAGATCAAGACTTAGAAAAGTATTTGAAAATCTTTGCAGAGATGTCGCGCCAGTGTGCGGGATTGCGTCGTCCTGGTGCTGCTTCATTGGACTTAGCTTATGTTGCTGCAGGTCGATACGATGGATTTTTTGAGAGCGATCTCAAGCCATGGGATATGGCTGCTGGTGCATTGCTGATTACTGAAGCAGGTGGGCTAGTTGGTAACTACCGTGGCGAAGAAGGTTTCTTGAAAAGCGGTGAGGTTATGGCAGCGAACCCTCGCATTTATGCACAGATGGTGCAATGTCTCTCTAAATATTCAAATTGCTAACAGGCTTAAAACAGCCCTAAAGAAGGCTGTTTTCTTGTGGCTTGATGAGATCGATAAATCGCGGTCCTAGGCTGTCAATATAGAGTGCATTAGCCTTAGGCAATACGCTTTCAGGGTGATCTAGATCCCAATCAGAAAGCACCCAGCGTTGCCAGGATTGTTCGCCCAATTGTTCGTGGTGATGCGCGGTGAGGTGGGTATGTCCATGAATCAAGCGTGTCTCAGTATGCTCGCGTAAGAGTGCAGCACAGGCTTCCTGAGTCACATTCATTTTGATGCGATATTCAGGTGATGGCACGCGTGCAGCACTTTCGCTTTGTGTATGACTATTGCTACGCAATTGCTTTGCTATAGACAGACGCCAATCCAGCGGTAGACGTAAAAATAGCTTTTGCAACCATGGCTTGCGTACCCATGTTCTAAATACTTGATAGCCCACATCGGCAGTGCAGAGTGCATCGCCATGACTCAGGATGTATTGGGTGCCAGCAATATCCATTCGTGCAGGATCAGGCAATAAAGTCATGCCTGTCCTTTTTAGAAAATCAGCGCCGACTAAAAAGTCTCGATTTCCATGAATATAAAAAGTATCTACCTTAGTTGAGAGGGTGGCTAGTGCACGCCTGACTTCTTGCTGAAAAGGGGATGGGCTTGCTGCATCATCGCCCACCCAGTATTCAAATAGATCTCCCAAAATAAAAACAGCCTCAACTTTGGGGCCATCTTTTTCGCAGAAATCAAAAAAACGTTGCGCCGTCAGTGGCATTGACGGCGTGAGATGCAGGTCTGATATGAGCAGGGCGCTCGAGTATTGCGGGATCATTCCTCGAGAACGGTAGCCTTCTCAATGACAACATCTTCAGCAGGAACATCTTGATGAAAACCTGAGCTACCAGTTTTCACCTTACGAATTTTGTCAACGACGTCAAGACCATCAGTCACTTTTCCAAAAACGGCGTAACCCCAGCCTTGGGCATTTGGTGCAGTGTGGTTTAAGAAGTCATTGTCATTGACGTTGATAAAGAACTGGGCCGTAGCGGAGTGGGGATCGCTAGTGCGAGCCATAGCAACTGTGCCACGCTCATTTTTCAAACCATTGTTGGCTTCATTTTCAATTTCAGCACCAGTCGGTTTTTGTTTCATTCCAGCAGTCATGCCGCCGCCTTGAATCATGAAGTTATCAATGACGCGATGGAAAATAGTGCCATCGTAGTGACCGCTTTTGACATACTGCAAAAAATTAGCAACGCTCTTAGGCGCCTTAGCAGAATCAAGAGTGAGGGTGATATCACCCTGATTAGTTTTTAACAGTACTTTCGCCATTGTTTGGTCTACTTTCTGGAAGGTTAGTTGGTGAGGTTGTATTACGGTTTGCGTCATTAGTGCTAGCCGGCCTAACTGGAGTATTTCCGGCTGGGCGTCTAGCTGGTGGCTTGAGAACGTCTAACAAGGCCTTGGCTCGAAGGGTGTACTGACGTTGATTAGTCTGGGCGCCTTTGGCGGCATTCTCGTAGGCCTGAGCGCCAAGACGAATGTAGATCTCACCTAAGTTGGCTGCAGCAATCGCATAAGTGGGGCGCAGTTTTAAAGCAAGCTCTAAATAGTCTCTTGCCTCAATCCAATTGCCTTGGTTTGCGGCAATGGCTGCCAAATTGTTGTAAGGCTCAGGTAGTTCTGGAAATTGTTGCGTAATTTCAACTAAGGTTTTCTTGGCATCATCAAACTTACGCATCTCGATTTGGAGCCGCGCTTTCACAAATCGAATTTGTACATTTCGTGGATTGGCCTTGAGTTGTTGGTTGATGAGATTGACTGCATCTTGAAATTGCCGTGCCTTGACTAATCTTTCTACATCTGGCGGCACTGCATTTTTAGGAATAGGGTCTGGCTCAATAATCAGAAAAGAAAGAAAAGGAATAGCAACAGTTTCTGAGAGCTCTGGGTTTAAGGGGTCATATCCCGAATCGGCAGATAGTCTAGGGGGGTCAGAAGGGCTGTAACCTCCCAAATAGGGTTGGGTAGCAGCCAGTGGAGAATTCATCCTTTGTGCATTAAGGGCGGAAAGCTCTGCTTGAGTGCGCTCTTGGGCGGGGGTAGTACAGCCTCCCAATAAGATGAGCGATAAGCCAGCTATCAGGGCTGTTAATAGGGCTGGACGCGGTACGGAGACGGTTACAGACATAAGAGAAGGGTTTAAAACGGGCTCATTCGATATACTCAGCGCTCAGTCTAACAAATTGGCGCTACTTGCCCAACCTTTATAGCCCTATGCTGCAAATCTATAACACCCTTAGTCGATCAAAACAGGTCTTTAAGCCCATCGTACCGGGTCAGGTGAAAATGTATGTCTGCGGCATGACAGTGTATGACTTTTGCCATATTGGGCATGCCAGGGTCATGATTGTGTTTGATATGGTCGTACGCTGGCTACGGGCAAGCGGTTACGAAGTCCTTTATGTGCGCAATATCACGGATATTGACGACAAGATTATTAATCGGGCCATTGAGAATGGTGAGCCTATTTCAGCCCTGACTCAGCGCTTCATTGATGCTATGCATGCCGACTCAGATCAGCTTGGTTTGATGCATCCTGATCTGGAGCCTAGAGCAACCGATTACATTACCCAAATGCAAGGCATGATTGGTAAGCTCATCCAAAATGAATTGGCATATCAAGCTGATGATGGGGATGTCAATTTTGCAGTGCGCTTACTTCCTGACTATGGTCGCCTCTCTGGGAAATCATTAGATGAACTTAATGCAGGAGAGCGTGTAGCAGTCACAGGCGGTAAACGTGACCCACTGGATTTTGTGTTGTGGAAAAGCGCTAAGCCAGAAGAGCCGGCAGATACGCGCTGGAAATCGCCTTGGGGTGAAGGGCGACCAGGCTGGCACATTGAATGCTCTGCTATGTCTTGCGATTTACTAGGTGAGCACTTTGATATTCATGGCGGAGGTGCCGACTTACAGTTTCCTCATCATGAGAACGAGATTGCACAAAGTGAAGGTGCTTTGTATGGCAAAAATCGTACTGCGGATGATGCGCCATTTGTAAATTATTGGATGCACAACGGCCACATTCGGGTCAATGAAGAGAAGATGTCTAAGTCTCTAGGTAATTTTTTCCTCATTCGAGATGTCCTAAAAAGTTTTGATCCAGAAGTGATTCGATTTTTCATGCTCAAAGCACACTATCGCAGTCCAATTAATTACAGTGATGCCCAATTGGAAGAGGCACGCTCAGGACTGGTACGACTGTATACCGCGCTAGCCCAAGCCTCAGAGGCAGGTGTTGAAGTATTGGATGCTGAAAACCCATGGGTAAAGCGTTTTACCGCTGCCATGAATGATGATTTCAATACACCTGAGGCGATCGCAGTTTTGTTTGACTTGGCGAGTGAAGTTAATCGGGCTCAAGATAATGAAAAGTCTAGACTGGCAAACACTCTCAAAAGTTTAGGTGCCGCGCTCCATTTCTTGCAACGAGAGCCAACACAATTTTTGCAGTCTGGAACTCAGGCTGAAGATGGTTTGAGTCCAGCTCAAATTGAAGAACAAATCACAGCGCGGGTAAGTGCAAAACAAGCAAAAGATTTTGCAAAAGCCGATTTGATTCGCAAGACGCTTTTAGAGCAGGGAATTGTTTTGGAAGATAAGCCGGGCGGCATTACAGAATGGCGTAGAGCATAGTGGCCGCTGTTATAGATGAAGTTATTATTGAGAAAGCTGCGCCCGAATATTGGGAGCAAGCATGTCGTGAGCTCATGAAGCAGGATCGTATTCTCAAAAAACTCATTCCGAAGTTTGGCTCAGTTTTTTTAGTCACCCGTGGTGATGCATTTAATACCCTTGCAAGATCCATTGTGGGACAGCAAATTTCTGTAGCTGCTGCTCAATCGGTTTGGAATAGAGTTTTGCTTGCCTCCAAAAACAAAGTGAATCCAAAAAATATCTTGGCTCTGTCTGTGGAAGAGTTGCGTGCCGCTGGATTGTCCGGACGCAAGGTTGAATACATCCGGGATTTAGCCGATCACTTTCATTCAGGTCGTTTGCATGCCTCCCAATGGAAGGATATGGAAGATGAAGATGTCATCAAGGAATTGAGTGATATTCGGGGAATTGGGCGTTGGACCGCCGAAATGTTCCTGATTTTTAACCTAGTACGGCCTAATATCTTGCCTTTAGACGATGTGGGCCTAATTAAGGCCATTTCCCTCAATTACTTCAGCGGAGAGCCTGTCAGCCGGCATGAAGCCCGTGAGGTAGCGGCAAATTGGGCCCCTTGGCGCACGGTTGCCACCTGGTATATGTGGAGAAGTATCGACCCCATTCCAGTTGAATATTAAAATCGACCTATGAAAACGACTTTCTTAGATTTTGAGCAATCAATCGCCGAACTAGAATCAAAGATTGAAGAGCTGCGTTTTGTTCAGGATGAATCCTCGGTAGATATTTCTGACGAGATCAAAACCCTGACAGAAAAGAGCATGCAGCTCACCAAGGATGTCTATGCAAACTTGACCCCATGGCAAGTTTCCCAAGTTGCGCGTCATCCCCAGCGTCCATACACCTTAGATTATGTGAATGCCTTGTTCACTGACTTTCATGAGTTGCATGGCGACCGTACTTTTGCAGATGATCAATCGATTATTGGCGGCCTAGCGCGTTTTGATGGTCAGCCTTGTATGGTGATTGGTCATCAAAAGGGGCGCGATACAAAAGAGCGCGCTCTCAGAAACTTTGGCATGAGTCGTCCAGAGGGTTATCGCAAGGCAATGCGCTTGATGCGTCTGGCTGAAAAATTTGGGCTCCCAGTATTTACCTTTGTTGACACCCCTGGGGCATTTCCAGGAATTGATGCGGAAGAGCGCAATCAATCTGAAGCGATTGGCCGTAACTTATATGTGCAAGCAGAGTTAACGGTACCCATTATTGCCACCATCATTGGTGAGGGTGGATCAGGTGGTGCGTTAGCAATCGCTATGGGCGATGTTGTGTTGATGTTGCAGAACTCAACGTACTCCGTGATTTCTCCTGAAGGATGTGCATCGATCTTGTGGAAAACAGCTGACAAGGCGCCCGAGGCTGCTGAACAGCTGGGCTTAACCGCCCAACGTATCAAGGCGCTGGGTTTGATTGACAAGATCGTAGCTGAACCTATTGGTGGCGCCCATCGTGATTACGACACGATGATGGTGAATATGCATAAAGCACTTGCCGAGTCATTAAAGACTTTCGATGGCATGAAAGAAGATGCGCTACTAGAGCGTCGTCATGAGCGTTTAATGAGTTATGGCAAGTTCAAGGAAATCACAGCCAAGTCCTAAGCTAGGAAAACGAATTGCGGTTGCCTTAAGTGGTGGCCTCGATTCGGTAGTGCTTCTCGATACTGTTTGCAAATCAGCATTAGCAAACAAAAATCCTCCAGAAATTTGGGCTTTTCATATTCATCATGGTTTGCAAAAGGCGGCTGATGAATGGTTTGTCTTTTGCGAAAAGCTCGCTAAAAAATACCAGATTCAATTTGATTTCAGACTCTTGCATTTGGGTGATGATGCCAAACAAGGTAATGTTGAAGCGAGAGCAAGGACTGCACGCTATGAAGCGCTAGCGGAGTTATGTGCTGATCATGGAGTTCAAGATTTACTGTTGGCACACCACCAAAATGATCAAGCTGAAACGGTACTCTTACAGCTCTTACGTGGGTCTGGTGTAGCAGGGCTGGCTGGGATGGCTCAGGCTCGCGAGCTCAAGCATGGGGATATTGCGATCACCTTATGGCGACCGCTGATTGCCCAAAGCAAAGTCGAGCTAGAGGCGTACGCCAAAACCAATAAGCTGAAATGGGTTGAAGACCCTAGCAATCAAAATATCCAATATCGTCGCAATGCAATTCGGAAAGACATCATTCCTAGATTAGAAAAAATCCAACCGGATGCCATTGCTAATTTAGCGCGTAGTGCCAATATCTTAGGACAGTCTCAGGCATTATTGGATCGCTTGGCTAAGCAAGATGGCAAGTTGATCATTGATAAATCAGGTTTAAAAGTGGCATTACTCATGACGCTGGCTGAGAACGATTTGCCTGCTGCTAATAATGTAGTGCGCTATTGGCTCAAGACGCATGATCTGGCGATGCCATCGCAAGAGCGTTTGGCCGCTTGGTGGAAAGATCTTGCCAGCGCCAAAAGGAAAAGGGATGCGCAGCTGGAGTGGTTGCATGATGAGCGCAAGATTCGGCTCTGGCGAGACTTATTGCAAGTTGCTGATGAACAAGCTGGTGAATGGGTATTTAAAAAGGTGAATACCAAGAGCAAAGAACCGGGCTTACCTGTGCAATGGGTGGAGGAGGCCTTGAACAATGGGCTGATTGAGGTGAGATCTAGGGTAGGGGCTGAAAAGATTCAAATTAAGCCTAACAGCCCTCGTAAATCGCTCAAGAATCTGTTTCAAGAGGGTGACATCCCTCCTTGGCAGCGGCAGGCTCCATTACTCTTTATTAAGCAGGAACTCGTTGCGGTAGCCGGGGTTGGGGTAAGTTATCCCCAATTAGTTCATTCAGGACCCCGAGTATTACCTGAGTGGCGCCAAGCAGGCTTTGAGGTTTAAAACCCTGTAAAATAGGGCCTTTTTAGACCCTTGGGGAACGCAGTTCCTCTTTAAAAGACGGTTTTATGGCTCTTATTGTTCATAAGTACGGCGGCACCTCGATGGGCTCAGTAGAGCGCATCGGTAATGTTGCTAAACGCGTAGCGAAATGGATGCGTGCAGGTCACCAGGTTGTGGTGGTTCCTTCTGCTATGTCTGGAGAAACCAATCGCTTGCTTGGCTTGGCAAAAGAAATTAATCCAGATGCACATCCTCGCGAGTTAGATCAAATTGCATCGACAGGCGAACAAGTGAGTTCTGGTCTTTTGGCCTTGGCTTTAATGCGCGAAGGAATCGATGCAGTCAGCTATGCTGGTTGGCAAGTGACAGTGCATACGGATTCTGCTTTTACTAAAGCACGCATTAAAAGTATTGATGATAAAAAAATCTTAGCTGATCTCAATGCTGGACGTGCAGTCGTTGTCACTGGATTTCAGGGAGTTGATCCAGAAGGCAATATCACTACCTTAGGTCGTGGTGGTTCAGATACTTCTGCCGTCGCAATGGCCGCGGCTCTAAAAGCTGATGAGTGCTTAATTTATACCGACGTTGATGGTGTTTACACCACAGACCCACGTGTTTGTGAAGATGCACGTCGTTTAGATAAGATCACTTTTGAAGAGATGCTGGAGATGGCCAGCTTAGGTTCAAAAGTATTGCAGATTCGTTCTGTAGAGTTTGCAGGTAAGTACAAAGTTAAAACCCGCGTTCTGTCTTCTTTGACAGATCCCTTGATCCCCCTTGATCAAGAGATGAAGTCGGGCACCTTGATTACATTTGAAGAGGACAGCACTATGGAAGCCGCCGTTATTTCCGGTATCGCCTTTGCGCGTGATGAAGCAAAGATTACCGTTCTTGGCGTACCTGATCGCCCAGGAATTGCTTATCAAATCCTAGGCCCAATTGCCGATGCCAATATTGATGTTGACATCATCATCCAGAATCAATCTGTTGATGGTAAGACTGACTTTACTTTTACCGTACCGCGTTCAGACTATCAAAAGGCCTTGGACTTATTAAAGAACACAGTGCAATCTCAGATAGAAGCCAAAGAAATCTCAGGTGATCCAAAGGTGTCTAAGGTTTCTGTTGTGGGTGTTGGTATGCGTTCGCACGTTGGTGTTGCCAGCAAAATGTTCCGCACCTTGTCAGAAGAGGGCATCAACATCTTGATGATCTCCACCAGTGAAATCAAGATTTCAGTAGTGATTGATGAGAAATATATGGAATTAGCAGTACGTGCTTTGCATAAGGCATTTGAGCTGGATCAGAAGTAATTAGAAGTAAAAAGGCATCAAAAACGCAGTAAAACCCTCAGCAGACGGTAATCCGTTAAACTGTGGGTCGTTGTAAGAGTAACAAGTACGGAGACGTGGCCGAGCTGGTCGAAGGCACTCCCCTGCTAAGGGAGCATCGGGGCTAAAACTCTGATCGGAGGTTCGAATCCTCTCGTCTCCGCCAAGTACTTTGGCAACCTACCTGCTTTTTGCTATATACAACAAAGACTTAGCCCCCTAACCGGGGCTTTTTCTTTAATACTCCCGCTTACCAGTACGCTTACCACTCAAACAATATTTGATTCCAGATATGTGGCTATGCAGTGGGAGTTATGAATCTCTTATTTCACTAAAAGATCAATAGAGCTTGCTTGCTGCGTAGATAAGCAAAATAGAATTTAAGGCTTAATTTTCTAAGTCTTCACTACCTTCATCAATCTTGTAATTAAGCTCCGGTTTTTTAGTAGCCGCTGCCACCGCTTTTCTTTTATCTACATGCGCTGGATCAGTTAAGTAGCACCACCCGAAAAATGGGATTGGTTCTAGCGCCGCTTTTTCTCTGTCTTCTGTGGTAAATGTGGTCATCATTGCCCCCAAAAATTTAGGAATGGTTACTTACGGGCTGTTAGAGCAAGCTGAGGAGACCGGAAAGGAGCAGAATTGCTCTTCATCTCCCATAAGTAGGCTTTCAGTTTGACCTGTTTAGTGTGACATTTCTATCTCAGATAGAAATATTTTTTAATAAATTTTAAGAGGTGAAATTGTCATATTTGGGCTTGATATCAAGACCTCAAATGTGACAATGACATTTAAAAATTCATATAGCTGTCATATAAAAAGAAGAGGATCACAGTCAAGTTCAATGCCAAATTGAAGGGGGTAGAAATTGCTAGATCAAAATCCTAATGACAAGGTTATTCATTTAAGAAGAATGGCTGCAGAATATTTTCAAAAAGCAGCATGGAATCAATTATTGGCTTTAGATAATTATCAAAAGAATAATCTCTTAGCTGCTGAACGTTTTGCCCAACTCTCTTTTGATGATCAAATGAATGGGGTAGAGTGTGCAGAACTGGCCGATGCTGAGTCACTAGTATTGCTTGATCTCAATATTGAGGGAGAATATTGAACATTGCCAATTCATTATCCTGGCTCAGCAGTTCTACTGTGAAGAAAATATTTCTTTTATGTTTGCTAATAGGCGGCCAATCTTGTTATGCAGTCACAGAGCTACCCCCTTATGATTTGCAGGTACTTATAGAAAAAGCGGGAGCAGCTTTTAAGGTACAAGCAAGCTACTTAGCGCCAGTTAGCCAGTGCGAGGCTTATACCTTTTTGACAGATTATGAGGACGTAAAAACGACTCCAGGAATTGTTGAATCTAAGATACGTAGAAGAAATGGCAATAAGGTTACCGTTGAAAGGCTTATTGAGGAGCGGGTTTTATTATTCCCTATTCAACTGCGTTATGAAGTGGAGTTTACGGAGCTACCACAGCAGGGTCTGAACTTTAAACAGATTAAAGGCGATAACAAAGCCTTTTCTGGTACATGGCGACTGCATACCAATGAGAAGGGTGTGCTGGTACGATATTCCAGCATCATGGAGCCAGATTCTGTCATTCCGAATGGGGTAATAGAATATTTCATGAGAAATAATATTCGGAAGGGCTTCGAAATGATGGCTGAGGGGATGGAGCGCAGCCGCGATACTCTGAGTTTGGCCTGTAAATAGCCTATCTTTCTAACGAGTATTCAAATAAAGCTTCGCCCATACGAACGTGGTCGCCCAAATTGAAGCTTGGTAGCAGGCGATAATTTTTTGGAGCAAAAACAATAATAGTTGAGCCATGCTGAAACCAGCCTAATTCTTCTCCGCGAGTGACAGCAACATCACAGTCAATCTCATTGGGGCCTTTGTACTGTAGATGGAGGAGGAGATTAATACAGTGCATTCGAATACTCGCAACAAGAATGGCTGCTACAGGCACTAGAGACAGAGTTTTATTTTCAACGCTATTATCTGGATGGTCTATTTCACATTCAATTACGGCTCTTTCATTCTTGCAAAAGAGTCGTTCAACCCGCTTTAGTGCAATCGGGTTTACATTCCAAGTATCACCAGAGATATAAGTGATTTTTCTGATCCGCATTGCCGTTGGAGCATGAAATCGGTGGTACATGCTTGAAGTGAGTCGTAAGGTTACGTATTCACATCCCTCATAACTCTTGGCTAAGCTCTTGTTGGGAATTAGGTCTTCTATGTCGTAAGGAAAGCCCTTGGCTTGAAAAATTTCTCCATTGCTCACTCTTCCGAATGCTCCAATCAGTGCATCACACGGGCTCACTAGATTATTCAAGTCTTGATTAATTGGTCTTGCATTGGGCTTAAGTTCACGCGTAAAGCAGGCATGCATACTTTTAAAGTGCTGACTCTTAGCTTCCGATAAATCAAGTGCAGAAAAGAATTTCCAAACCTGGATAGAGATATAGGCAATCACAGGGTTTTCAATTTGACTAAACCAGCCAATAAAACGAGTAAGCGTATTGCGGGGGATGCGATTAGTCAGAAGAAAATTGAGGTCTTCCTGGGACAGAATGCTTTGGATGGTCTTTTTCATTGACATAATTTTGTCAAACAAATGAAGTAAAAGTGTCAAGAAAGATCAATTGGAGTATTTATGAATAGTTGGATCGCATTAAGTATATTCGGAGCAGGGATTGGAGTGTGGATTACTCGTAAGGTCTATACAAGATTGCAGCTATCTAAGGCCAAACATCCATCTCTGGCCGGACACTCACGCATGGCAAAGAGGGTAGCCCGTTTAATTCCTTTTTACTCCTTTAATCCAGAGGCCTTTTTTAAAGTCGATGGTGCGCCAGAAAATATCGCCTCCCTAAGGGAGGCTGGTTTTATGCGCTTATCGCATATTTATCAAGGCCGTTTTGCAAAATCGGTTGCCTTGACAAATCAGGCTGCTAAAAACATATCAGATCTGCAATTCACAGGCAG
Organism: Polynucleobacter sp. 15G-AUS-farblos; assembly: GCF_018882445.1. Classification (GTDB taxonomy): domain Bacteria; phylum Pseudomonadota; class Gammaproteobacteria; order Burkholderiales; family Burkholderiaceae; genus Polynucleobacter. Next base: position 61,384 of record NZ_JACVOM010000006.1, read on the forward strand.
GTATCGAGTACCCTTTCAATTTAGCCCCTTTGTTAGCGAGCATTTGAAATCCGGCAGCTTTATGCAGTCGTCATCTGGGGTTACCTTGACTGATTTAGATGGCAATGTCTTTTATGACTTAACTGGGTCATATGGCGTCAATGTACTCGGATATGATTTTTATAAAAAGGCCATTGAAGATGGGGCCAAACGTGTTTCTGAGCTAGGGCCTGTCTTAGGGTTTTACAACCCCATTGTTGCGGACAACGTAAGGCGTTTGACAGCCATTTCGGGATTAGATGAAATATCCTTTCATATGTCTGGTACAGAGGCCGTAATGCAGGCGGTGCGCTTAGCCCGTTACCATACAAAGCGTAGCCATGTGGTGCGGTTTAATGGCGCCTATCACGGTTGGTGGGAAGATGTTCAGCCTGGCATAGGTAATCCACTCCCTCCCCGGGAAACCTACACACTAAAGGAGATGGATCAAGATACCTTGCGTGTGCTTCGCAACCGAAAAAATATTGCTTGTGTATTAGTGAATCCATTGCAGGCTATGCATCCGAATAAAGGAGCGCCCGGTGACTCATCTCTCTTAGACAGCTCGCGTACTGCGCATTATGACCGCGCCGCCTATACCAAATGGCTCCAAGAATTAAGAGAAGTGTGTACAAAAAATGGAATTGTTCTCATTTTTGATGAGGTATTCGTAGGATTTCGTTTGGCTCAGGGCGGCGCGCAAGAATACTTTGGCGTCCGGGCAGATATGGTGACTTACGGTAAAACCTTGGGAGGTGGCTTACCGATTGGGGTGGTGTGTGGGCGTAGTGATCTAATGAAGCGGTTTAGAGAAGAAAAGCCTGCCGACATCTGTTTTGCAAGGGGGACTTTTAACTCGCACCCCTATGTCATGGGGGCGATGCAAGTATTTTTAGAGCAACTTGAAACTCCAGCTATCAAAAAAATGTATGAAGATTTAGATGAAGTTTGGAATCGCCGCGCTAATCTCTTTAATGAAAAATTAATTTCATTAGATTTGCCAGTCAGGGTTGCCAATATGTCTAGTATTTGGACTATCTATTTCACTGAGCCTAGCCGCTATAACTGGATGTTTCAGTACTATTTGAAGGAACAAGGTCTAGCGCTGAGCTGGATTGGGACGGGAAGATTTATTTTTAGTCTGAACTATAGTGATGCAGACATGCTGGCCGTCCTAGAGCGCTTTATTGCTGCAGCCCAGTCTATGAAGCAGGATGCTTGGTGGTGGAATGGAAGCGGGCTAAGCAATAAAGCGATTAAACGTCAAATCCTCAAAGAGATGCTATTCGGAAGAAAAGACAACCAATATGCACCTGCATTAGGAGTTGATTGAACCTAGGTTTTCTTCGTTGAGCTCAAGGTGGTTCATCGGGTCGATGAGTTGTCCACGTAATAAGTACAAGGGCGCAGTTGCATAAATTTTTGCATCATGGAATGGGTCCGTGATAATTTTAGTCATCCATGCCAGGGCAGCTTCAACGTCATGAATGAAAAAGAGATGGAAAGTGCGGAAAAGCACGCCACCAACACCAAGCCATAGCCACAGGAGGCCGGTTTGTCGAATAAAGCCTTCTGTATTTGTGAAGGTATTTAAGGCAACAAATTTTTGCAAGAATACGGGGTTGAAGTAAACCAATACTGGGATTGCTGCCCAAATGGATAAAAGAACAATTTTTCTATTAAGGTTGTAGCCTACTTTAATTTCTTCTTTGTACTCATGTGTGGCTTTATTCACTTCGTCATAACCCTTTGGCTCAAAAAAGAAATGACCGCTTTGACGAGTTGTCATGGCAACAAGCCAAGCAAGCAATGAAGCTGCAATGGGATCTGTAAACAATAAAAAATAGGCAGTTAAGAAACTCAGAGCACTAACAAGGTGTAGTGATTGATTGATGCGGCTATGGTGATAATAACGATGATCGTCCCAGCGCTGTTTTTTTAGGGTTTCAAAAAATTGAATCAATTTTGGATCCTCTGAATATTAAAGTGCTTCATTACAAAAATATTAAACTCACCCATATTTACAATTTATTTGTGACAATTTTAAGACATGTAAATAAATTCACAATGTCATAAAACTGTTATTTTCTTCGAGAATACTCGGTAGCAATGACTTCAAATGCCCTGGAAAAAGATAGCAATCTAATGCCGAATGTTTCAGTTAAGGTTGCTATTGTTACGGAAACATATCCTCCAGAGGTTAATGGGGTAGCAAGCACAATCGCTAGATTCATTAAGGGTTTAGCTGAAATGGGGCATGACATTACACTCATCCGGCCGCGTCAGGGATCAAAAGATATACCCAAGTATGAATCTCATTTCAAAGAAATACTGACATTGGGAGTGCCTATACCGGGTTACAGCTCGCTTAGGATGGGGCTTCCTCAAAAAAATATGCTGTTAAAGCAATGGGCATCTGATAGACCTAATCTTGTCCATATTGTTACCGAAGGTCCTCTCGGCTGGTCAGCGCTGGAGGCGGCTAAAAAATTAAATATTCCTATTTGTTCAGATTTCCGAACAAATTTCGATGCTTATTCAACCCACTATGGAATGAGCTTCCTAAAAAATCCGATTCAAAGGTATCTTCGATATTTTCATAACCATAGCAACTTCACAATGGTGCCGACTCAGGAGCTCAAAAATCAATTGCTCAACAATGGTTTTGAGAGGCTCAGAGTACTGGCTAGAGGAGTGGATACTGAATTATTTAATCCATCAAAGCGTTGTCAAGAATTGCGTAATCATTGGGGGGTTAAAGACCATGAAAACGTGGTCTTATGTGTTGGTAGACTTGCTTCAGAGAAAAATTTAAATGTCACTGTAGAGACTTTTAAAGCAATGTTACAAGTTAATCCAAATTTGAAAATGGTATGGGTTGGCGATGGACCTGAAAAAGGGGCTTTAAAGTTAAGTTGCCCAAATAGCATCTTTGCTGGAGTGAAGAGGGGTGAAGCTCTTGCAAGCCATTATGCTAGCGGAGATATCTTTTTATTTTCTAGTCTGAGTGAAACATTTGGTAATGTAACGATCGAAGCGATGGCTAGTGGTTTAGCCGTTTTGGCGTATGACTACGCAGCAGCTCAGCAATTTATAGATCATGGCGCCAATGGATTTTTAGCTAATCCAAATGAGGTCAACTCATTTATTACAGCAGGCCTTGAGCTAATAAAAGACGATGTTAATTTGGAAAATTTGAGAGCCCAGGCAAGGCAAACAACCCTAGAAATTTCATGGGAACAAGTTACTAAAAAATTAGAAAATAATTATCACGATTTAATACTAAATTCCCATTCAAAAGATAAGCTAGCTTCATCGCCTGTTTTAAGAGAAATTTTTATTAAGCAATGAATCGTGTTTTCTATACGATAGCTTTCTCACAATTTCTATCATCATTAGCAGATAACGCATTACTCATAGTATCCATTGCTCTTTTAGTTGCAATGCAAGAGCCGGATTGGGTATCCCCCTTACTCAAGATTTCTTTTGTATTACCTTATGTTCTTTTTGCCCCATTTGTAGGTGCTTTTGCAGACTCCAGACCTAAAGGCCAGGTGATGTTGATTTCTAATGTGCTAAAGGCCAGCGGTTGCGGCATGATGCTTTTTGGAATGCATCCATTATTAGGGTATGGCATCGTTGGTATAGGTGCCGCCTTATACGCACCCGCAAAATATGGAATTTTGACTGAGTTATTGCCATCAGACAAGTTGGTGGCTGCAAATGGTTGGATGGAAGGCCTCATTATTGGTTCTATTATTTTTGGGACCTTGTTAGGAGGATTTCTCATTAGCGATTTTCTGCATGATTTTTTCCAGCTGTTTAATCTAGACTTCATAAAGGGTGATATTTCAAGCTCTACAGCCATAGCCATCCTATTAATTTCAGTTATTTATACATCGGCCGCTTTACTCAATTTACCTCTATTGAAGGTGGGATTTAGCTATCAAAAGTTGAACCTACATTGCGGTAATTTGGTACGGGATTTTTCCACCTGTTTTGTGAGTCTGTGGCGAGATCGGCTAGGTAAGCTCTCCTTAACTGTGACCACCTTATTTTGGGGTGCTGGAGCAACCCTTCAATTCCTGATGTTGAAATGGGCTGAGTATGCCTTACATATGAATCTTTCTGAGAGCGCTGCTTTACAAGCCGTTTCTGCAATAGGAGTTGCAGCAGGGGCTGTTTATGCGGCATGCAAAGTCTCTTTACAGAATTCTGCTAACGTATTGCCCTACGGTGCACTGATGGGCTTAGTCGTCTGCATCATGGGCATGTATAGCGATGACCTTTTACCGCCAATCGTTCTTTTGCACCTGTATTCAATTCAATTAACCTTGAACGTTTTGCCGGCCTATTTTTTATTAATGCTATTGGGCTGGTTATCGGGTTATTTTGTAGTTCCAATGAATGCCTTGTTACAGCATCGGGGGCATTCACTAATGGCAACCGGGCAATCTATCGCCGTTCAGGGTTTTAGTGAGAATTTATCGGTGTTATTTATGCTTCTCATCTACTCAATTCTCCTTTGGATAAATATCAGCTTACCGCTCATCATTATTGGTTTTGGCGGTACTGTCTTTTTGGCTATGGTGTTGATTATGTATCAGTATTTTGGGTCAAAAAATAGCACTCTAAATGCGATTACCTAAAAAGCTAAGCCCCCATACTTTTTGAAATCTTGCTTTTAACTAGTATGTCGGGTTTTGCGCAACATATTCAGTATGGGGTTGGGCCATATTGCCATGAGGACATTAATCCCAAAACTAAGTGAATATCTATAAACATAAATTGTCATTAAATGTTCATAAGATTGACACACATCACTTCAAATTCATTTAGTTGACATACCGTATCAATTTCCTCAGCCTTTAAATTGTCATATTTAAAAGAGAACATCAAGTGTCTGTCATTTTTTAGGTGCAATGATGCTTAAAGGCAAAAAAGGGATTATTTTTGGCGTAGCCAATGATAAGAGCATTGCGTATGCCGTTGCGAAAAAGCTCCGTGCGGATGGCGCATTAGTTGTTGCATCTTGCCTTAACCAAAAAGCCTACGAGCTAGTTTCTCCCAGTTTATTAAGTCTGGATATTCCCGTTCAACCTTGCAATGTTGAGGATCATGAGCAATTAAAAGAATTTGTCAGAGATGCTGCCGAGCGTTTTGGAGATTTTGACTTTATTGTCCATTCCATTGCATGGGCACCATTAGAGGATTTGCATGGCAAGGTAATTGATAGCTCAAGTTCAGGATTCTCCAGGGCAATGGCAATCTCATGCCATTCATTTGCTGTAATTGCCCATCTTTGTGTGCCGTACATGAGGCATGGCGGCAGTATGGTGACGATGAGTTACATTGGCGCTGATGAGGCCGTTCCGCATTATGGATTAATGGGCCCCGTTAAGGCTGCTCTAGAATCTTTGGTCAGATATATGGCGCTCGAATTAGGTCCCCAAAATATTCGTGTTCATGCAGTATCTCCTGGCCCGATCATGACCCGCGCAGCTTCTGGTATTGAGGAGTTTGACTTGCTGATGAAGCGAGCAATTGAGAGGGCTCCATTAGCCCGCCTAGTTACTACAGATGAGGTTGCCAATTTAACGGCCTTCTTATGTGATGACGGTTCAAGTGGTATGACAGGCCAAACCATATACGTAGATGGCGGTTGCCATGCGGTGGCATAAGCATGCTACCCCAAACTTCTCTAGAGGATGCCAGGCTTGATGATGATATTCATCAGTTAAATGTAGAGATAGTGAGACTTGCATACTTTTTGGATGTTGACATTAAAAACGAGGCGGTAGTTGAAAAGCTTCTAGAAAATAATTTGCCAAATGATCATGAGCATTTTTACAAATTAGCCACTCTTAAGGGGCTAATCTTGCTTAGAGGGCATATTCACCAATTAAGACAAGAGCATGGCATTCCTGATGGTAAGAGCCCTTTGGAAGAAGAGATCTTTCAGAGGCTCAATTTAGGTCATTATGAAAATGAGTGTTAATTAGTTATGAAAAAAGCAATAGCAGTTGAAACAGCCATTGAAATGATTCCTCATGGAGCCTCATTAATGATTGGCGGATTCATGGGAATAGGATCTCCACATCGCATGATTGATGCCTTAGTCGCAGCGGGTACTTCCGATTTAACTATCATCGCTAACGATACCGGCAAGCCAAACTACGGCATTGGAAAGCTCATTTCTAGTGGGCAAGTTAAGCATGTGATCGCTAGTCATATTGGCTTAAATCCAGAAACCCAAGCCAAGATGTTTAGTAAAGAGCTCACAGTAGATCTTGTGCCTCAAGGCAATTTGGCAGAGCGGATTCGAGCAGCAGGGTATGGTCTTGGCGGCGTATTGGTTCAAACAGGTATTGGAACCTTGGTTGAGGAGGGTAAGCGAGTCATTGAAATCAATGGCGAAAATTGGCTGTTAGAGCTTCCCATAGCCGCTGATTTTGCGCTCATACATGCTCATCAAGCAGACTATCTTGGCAATCTGGCGTATCAACTAACGGCAACCAATTTCAATCCAGTAATGGCGATGGCTGCAAAAGTGGTGATATGCGAAACCAATGAGATTGTTCCGGTTGGAATGATTTCCCCTAATGACGTTATTACTCCAGGGGCAATTGTGACTGAGCTCATTTCTATGCCACATAGGCATCACTAAGAGATCCATTTATGAAAAGCACTCTTACTCCGAATGAAGTTATTGCACGGCGTGTTGCGCAAGAATTTACTGAGGGCATGCTCGTCAATCTTGGCATTGGATTACCAACGCAAGTTGCAAACTACCTTCCTAAAAACATGACTGTCTTTTTGCAGTCAGAAAACGGTCTCATTGGCCTTGGTGCTAGACCGCCAGAAGGCATGGAGGATGATGACTTAACCGATGCGGGCGGTACGCCAGTAATGGCAATACCAGGAGCAGCCAGAATTGACTCTGTGTTTTCTTTTGGACTGATTCGTGGAGGGCATCTAGACATCACGGTGCTTGGTGGATTGCAGGTTGACGCACAAGGACGCCTAGCTAATTGGATGATTCCAGGCAAGATGGCTCCAGGAATGGGTGGGGCAATGGATCTGGTATCTGGTGCAAAAAAAGTGATTATCGCTATGCAGCACACAGCCAAAGGCGTTCATAAAATTGTTGAGAAATGTAGTTTGCCCTTAACCGCTACGCGTCCAGTCAGTTTGATTGTGACTGAATTGGCAGTGATTGAGCCGACACCGGCCGGGTTAATTCTTAAGGAGTTGGCGCCGGGCGTAACAATAGATGAGGTCATTGCAGCAACAGGGGCGCAATTAATTATTTCCGATGATATCCATGAGATGAATTTTCCGGAGATCTAAATAAATGGAATTAACCTCAAATAACGAAGCTCTAAATTCACGGTTTATAAAAAAATGGACGCTTGCTCATGGTGGCGAGTACGACATCAGGCCCATTTCCATACATGATCGCAAAGCAGTTCTCGATCTATTTGAGCATTTATCTGCTCAAAGCCGATTTTTTAGATATGCACATGCTATGTCGACCTTGCCCGAGCAATTGCTAGATAAAATCATTCATGCATGTACTCCCAATGACTTCGCGTTGGGAGCCTATATAAAAAATGCAGACTGGCCAATAGAACGCTTGGTTGGAATTTCTCGATATGTGCGCGATACAAATAGCACTAGAGCAGAATTTTCTCTGTCTGTAAGTGATGATTATCACCATGAGGGTATCGGCTCACACCTGATGCAGGGAATTTTAGATTGCGCCAGATTAAATGGTTTATCAGAGATTTATGGATACGTCCTAAAAGAAAATCACGATATGTTGGTATTAATGCGCCATCTAGGCTATGAATTACATACCGATGAAGATGACATGAAGATGTACATCGCCATAAATCAAACAATTTAAGCAGTACCCACAGACAGTGTCACAAAAGGTACATGAATCTGACACTATTTAAATCTAAAGTTAATAATTCAATTCGAATTTTTCGAGTCCATGAGAGGTAGTTATGTTTGATTTTAGCCAATACAATCCCATCAATTCTTATAGAAATATTCTGCAAAAGAATATGCGCGCCGCCGAATTATCTCGTCAAGGTCAAAAACAATCCCTACACAAAATCTCAGAGTTGACATCAATTCATAGTCAAAAATTGCAACAGGTTGCCCTCTCAGAATCTAAGAGGATTGAAAAGTTGCTCGAGGAAACAAAAGAAAAGGTTAGTTCATTGATGACTTCAGAGCCAAGCGCTCTTTGGGGGATGTGGCAAGAGTATTTAACTGACTCTACACAACGGAGTGCTTTGGTTTTTGAGACTTTGCGCAAGCGTGGGAATGTATACCTTGATCACGTAGAGTCAGGCATGCCGCCAGTCTTAGATTTTGCTTATGAGGTCATTATTGATGGCAAAGAATTAAGTTCGCCAGTAAATTATTTATTACTCAAAATAACGCCTCCAGAAGGGGTCGTCATTGATGAGAAGCGTGCACCAGTCATGATTATTGATCCTAGAGCAGGCCATGGTGCAGGTATCGGAGGATTTAAACCAGATAGCCAAGTAGGCGAGGCTTTTACAGATGGCCACCAAGTTTATTTCGTTGCATTTAGACCAATGCCTGAGCCAACTCAAACGATTGCAGATGTTCGTGATGCAGAAATTATCTTCTTAAAACATATTATTGAGCAGCATCCACATTCACCTAAGCCTATTGTGATTGGTAATTGTCAAGGCGGTTGGGCGGCAATGTTGATAGCAGCGGCTGTTCCTGAGTTGATGGGCCCTATCGTTCTCAATGGTTCACCGATGTCCTATTGGGCGGGTAAGGTTGGTGATAATCCCATGCGCTATACAGGAGGAATGCGTGGCGGAGCAATGTCTGCGTTAATGTTGGCTGATATTGGGAATGGTTTATTTGACGGCGCTAATTTAGTAGCCAATTTTGAATCTTTAAATCCTGCAAACAGTTTCTTTGGTAAGTATTACAAGCTGTATTCGAATGTGGATTCAGAAGCTCAGCGCTTTCTGGACTTTGAAAAATGGTGGGGCGGCTACTGCTTCATGACTGAAGCTGAAATGCGTTGGATTTTAGATAATCTGTTTATCGGGAATAAATTAGCAACCGGCGATGCTGTTTTAGGTATGGAGCGCGTAGATCTTAAGGCAATAAAATCACCTATTATTGTGTTCGCTTCCCATGGCGATAACATCACCCCTCCACAGCAGGCTCTCAATTGGATTCCTGACCTGTACGCTAGTGTTGAAGAAGTTAAGGCGCGTGGTCAAAGAATCGTCTATATGCTGCATGACTCCATTGGTCACTTGGGCATTTTTGTTTCTAGCCAAATAGCCGGACGAGAGCACGTAGCCATTACCGATACCGTTCGTGCCATTGAAGCTCTCTCCCCAGGGCTTTATGAGATGAAGTTAGATGATGAAGAGGATCGAGTGCATATTCGGTTTGAGCCCCGCGGAATGGGGGATATCCTAGCTTTGGGTGATGGCAGGGATGATGAGCAGTTATTTACTGAAGTAGCTCAAATGTCAAATATCAATACTGAGTTATACGATCGTTTTGTGCGGCCAGTGATCCAGAATATGGCGACCCCAGAAACTGCGGAGCTCATTCGCGAGTCTCATCCCCTGAGAACGCAACGCGTTATTTTCTCTGATAAGAACCCAATCATGCCCATGCTTGATAAGGCTGCAGAGTCCATTGTTCGGGAGCGAAAGCCTGCAAGTAGAGATAATCCATTTATCATGGCTGAAAAGGTGGCTAGTGAACTCATCGAAACTCAGTTAAATCTGTATCGCAATATGCGCGACTCAATGACAGAAACAAGTTTCTTTTCAATTTATTCCTCGCCAATGATTAAGGCCTTTATTAGTCCTAAAGATTCTGGTACGCCGAAACGCACCACTGTTGATGTCCGCCAGATGCCTGAAGTGCAACATGCATTGGAGAATGTGGATAAAGGCGGCTTGGCTGAAGGGGTAGTTCGCATATTGCATCTATTAAATGATGCCCGTGGATATGTTCGTAGAACACGTTTAGAGCGCGAACTGATTGCTTTGGGTCACTCTAAATTATTTCCTGATATGGATCATGAAGACATTGTCAAAATAGTCCACCAACAAGCGCTGATCGTAGATTTTGAGCCAAAGTTGGCAATGTATACACTCCCAGTTTTGCTCAATACACAAACTGCGAGAAAAAAGGCACTGAAATTGGTAATGGATATTGCTGGTCCACGAGACACAATGCATCCATTTGCATTAAAGATGTACGGACAAATTGAAGAGTTGCTTAATCATAAGACTGTGCCTTCTGAATCTCTAGTGGTGAATGAAGAAGATGGCACTTTACAAGCTGATACCAAGGATGAATAATCATGAATGCATCAGTGAATGGATTAAAAAATCGCACATGGGATGAGCTTAAAGTAGGGGATACTGCCTCAATTGAAAAGCTGGTGACATCCCGTGACTTATTTTTGTTTGCTCATGCTTCGGGCAATCTTAATCCGTTGAATATTCCTCATCTTGATCTAGAAAATGAGGGAGGTACCTCAGCAGTTGCTCCATCCATGTGGCTTGGTTCACTGATTTCTAGTGTCTTAGGCAACATTCTTCCGGGGCCTGGCACCCTTTACCTCTCTCAGGATTTTGAGTTTATGGGAAGAGCCCATGTGGGTGACCTCTTAAAAATTACGGTAACTTTGCTGGAAAAGAGTAATAGTCCAAGTGTGATGTTTGGCACCACTGTAATGGGACAAAATGGTGATTGCATTGCATCTGGTAAGGCTATTGTTGATGCGCCATTACAAAATATCTATTTAAATCCCAGCGAATTACCAGGCTTGTTAATGGATCAACATGATCATTTTGATAAATTGATTTCAGAGGCTAAAAAATTAGAGCCTATGCTGACTGCGGTAGTTTGCCCAGACGATTCAACTTCTTTAATGGGCGCTTTTTTAGCCATGAAGGAGGGGTTAATAATCCCTATTTTGATTGGCGCACGTAATCAAATTCAAAAAGCTGCCGATGAAGCTCACTTTGATATCAGTAATATAGAAGTAATTGATATTGCTGACCATAAATCAGCGGCTGCCAAAGCTGTTGAGTTAGTTCATCAACAAAAAGTATCAGCCATTATGAAAGGCAATTTACATTCAGATGAATTGCTGTCGCAGGTGGTGAAGAAAGACCGGGGGTTGCGAACCCTGAGGCGGATATCACACGTTTTTGTCTTAAACGTAGCTAGTCTAGAGCAGCCATTATTCATCACTGATGCGGCCATCAATATTGCGCCTGACCTTCCAACTAAAGTAGACATCATTCAAAATGCCATTGATCTGGCAAGGGCCTGCGGCATTAAATTGCCATATGTTGCTGTTCTTTCTGCGGTGGAGACCGTCAGCTTCAATATCCCCTCATCCATGGATGCCGCTATCTTAGCCAAAATGGCTGATCGTGGACAGATTACTGGCGGTTTAGTTGATGGCCCTCTGGCTATGGATAACGCAATAGATATGGGTGCAGCGAAGACCAAGCATTTAACTTCGCCGGTAGCTGGAAAGGCGCAAATATTGGTCGTGCCTAACTTGGAGGCGGGCAATATGCTAGCTAAGCAATTGACATTTGTCTCTCATGCGCAGCCTGCTGGATTGGTGCTTGGTGCACAAGTGCCCATCATGTTAACAAGTCGTGCTGACAATGAACGTGCCAGACTCGCCTCTTGCGCTTTAGCTCAGCTGTACCATGCATTTCTTAAAAATGGATATTCGACTTTTACTCTTTAGCATTGCTAACTGATTAGTTTCTAAATTATGGACAATGAAAAGAATTTACGTGGTCAAGCTGTACTTACTATCAATGCAGGTTCCTCATCTATCAAATTTTCGGTATTCTTACTACCTCAGCTAAACCAGATTTTGGTAGGTCAGATAGACGATATTGGTGGAGATGCTCGCTTTACAGTAAGGTGGCATTCAGACAACAATCAAGTTAGTCTCAATTGGCCTAATGCTACCCCACCAAAAAATCATCGCGAAGCTTTATCCGAGTTGATTAATTGGTTACATCGTACCGCCAATGAAATTGAAATTATTGCAGTAGGCCATCGTGTTGTTCATGGTGGCCAAAAATATAGTGCTCCTGTTATTGTTACTGAAAAAGTCATGAAGGACTTAGAGGCGCTGATGATTCTTGCTCCGCTTCATGAGCCCCATAATCTTGCTGGAATTAGAGCTGCGCAAGAAAGTTTTGGAGCCATTCCTCAAATTGCTTGTTTTGATACAGCGTTTCATCGTACACATTCATTTGTGGAGGATTGTTATGCTATCCCGCGATATTTTTATGACCAAGGCGTTTGTCGTTATGGCTTTCATGGTCTATCTTATGAATATATAGCAGAGCAACTAATGACGAAGTTTCCCGGCGAGTCCGGTGGTAAGGTAATCATTGCTCATTTAGGGAATGGTGCCTCAATGACTGCATTAAAAGGCGGTGTTTCTATTGCTTCTACAATGGGGTTTTCCTCATTAGACGGATTGCCTATGGGCACACGCTGTGGAGAAATTGATCCAGGCGTATTGCTGTATATGATGCAACGTGAAGGTTTAAGTGCTAACGAGATATCAGAGATCCTTTATAAAGAATCTGGGCTAAAGGGATTATCAGGGGGTCTTTCGAATGATATGCGTATCCTCGAGGCATCCACTCTTCCCGAGGCAAAAGAAGCAATTGATTATTATGTTAGGGAGGTAAAGCGTGAAATTGGCGCTCTAACAGCACTAATGGCAGGTTTGGATGTCATTGTTTTTACCGGTGGAATTGGCTCAAACTCGGTAATGATTCGAGAAAGGGTTCTAAATGAAATGTCTTGGATTGGCATTGATTTGGATAGGGAGTCTAACCGCAATGGAGGAACAATTATTTCTTCAAAGGCGTCTAGGGTCCTTTGCTTGAGAATCAATACTGACGAAGAACGCGTTATAGCAAGACATGCATTTGAATTAACTAAGCAGATATGTAATGTTTAGTGATTTTAAAGAATACAATTTACACAATGAATGCTTGCTTTATGAGTTTATGTAACGACATCTTGAAAAGGTTAAGCAAAACCGGAGTCTTAGATCTTATGGAATATAGAAAACTTTCCAGAAAAGTTAAAAAGGCAAAATAGGTATGTCTAAATCATTATTCCTCCTGCGACATGCGAAAGCTATCACGGGTGGGTTAATGATTCAGGACATCGATAGGCCTTTGTCAGATAAGGGCGTTAGAGATGCGAATAAGTTAGCTACTAAGTTAGTCAAAAAAGGCATATCGTTTGATTTAATACTTCTAAGCCCAGCAGTTCGTACTATTACTACAGCACAGATTATTTCAAATGCCTTGCGCTCAACGCATTCCCATTTAGCAACAAATGATGACTTATATGGCGCCGAAACCATGATGCTTCTGAAAATTATTTCATCTGTCTCAAGGAAAATAGATTCGTTAATGATTGTTGGGCACAACCCAGGGCTTATGAATCTGGCGTCATTTATAGCCGGCGAACCAATTGCCATGTCTACTTGCTCGCTAGTTAAATTTACATTCGACTTTAAAGACTGGCATGAAATTTTTACTCAAAGAGCGGTCAAATTAAGTTTGCTAAATTAATGGCTAAGTATGACAGTTGAAAATACCAATGAATTCGAAATCAAACTCCTTTTCCCGGAGGATCAGCTAGAGGCCATTGAAAAGCTGATTATCTCCAATGGCGGCATCCGTCGACAGCATTTGCAGGCTTTCTATATAGACACCCCAGATTTCGTATTAACTCGGGCAGGCTTTGCATTTCGTCTACGAAAAGAAGGCCGTCAATGGATGCAAACACTAAAAGCTTCCACTCCAAACCCGCTAGAGCGCCTTGAGCACAATGTGACATTGTCGGCAGTGGGCAAAGAGATGCCAGAGTGGAATCTAGATCTTCATCAAAATCACGATGCTGGCCAACTTTTGCGCAAAAAATGCCCAAATTTAAAGCCAGATGATTTGAGAGTGAGTTATCAAACAGATATTTGGCGTAGAAAAGCGCTTATAAAAACTCAGCTTGGGTCTCTGGAGTACGCACTAGATAGTGGCTTTATTTATTCTCAATTAAATGACTGTGCGTCCAGCATCAAAGTGCTTGAACTAGAAATTGAGCTCAAAGCGGGTGAGCCTCTCGATGTTCTTTCCCATGCAAAAAATCTGATCAAGAATCATGGCGCTTATATCGATACCCGAAGCAAATCCGAGCGTGGATTTTTGTTGGCCAATGGTTTACAGGCTAGTCCTGCAATGAGGGCCAAAGCAATATCCCTAAACAAGTCGAAGAATGCACAAGAAATTATTACCTGCTTAATTGACTCGTGTCTGCAGCAAGTGTTGGCAAACCAGAGCGCACTGAATGCTGAGTTAGATCATTATTCAGAATACCTACATCAACTGAGGGTTGGATTGCGCCGACTAAAGGTACTCTTCAAGTATTTAGCCAGGCATGATATTCATTTAGGGGATGAGGAGCTTGAGGCTTTCAAAAGGGCTTTTGATCAGCTGGGCGGCTATAGAGACAGCAATTATGTGACGGGCACGTTAAATCCAATTCTTTTATCTCTCGGAGGCCCTGAAATTAGGCTCGCCAGCATCAAGGAATTACCAAACCCTTGTTTTATTACAAAAAATAGTGAGTTTCAATTGCTGTTGGTAGGAGTAATGTCGATTAGCTATCTTGGCGTATCCATAAGTGCTGATCCAGAAGATAGAAGGGGTGATAAAGAGGAAGTAAGGCTAGTCAGAAAAACGATCAATAAACTATTGGATGGTGGATTTTCTTTTGTAGCTGATAGGGCTTCGCGATTTTCTGAATTACAAGACGATCAAATTCATTCAGTCAGAAAAAAGATGAAGTTTATACGCTACTCCCTAGAATTTTTTAGGGACTATTGCAATAAAAGCAAGTACGCAAAATTCAATAAATCCATAGCGGATGCGCTGGAATATTTCGGATTATTTAATGATATGTGCGTAGCAATTTCACGCATTGAGGTTCTTAGCCAAGATGATCCTAATATGCTATTTGCACTCGGCTGGCTAAAGGCTGAGCGCCAACGAGTTAGATCACTATGTGGAAAAAGTCTTAAGAAGCTTGTACGCATGGATCCTGCTTGGGGAGCTTAAGACGCTGAATGCCTAAATATGGCGATAAGGAGTAGTTACAGTCGTAGATAACTTAAAGACAATCACTTCTGAATTAAAACAATGTCACAAGCGCAGAAACAGCTGTTTCCAATTAAACCAAAGACAGTTTATGCAGGCGCAAGCTTTATAACGCCTCATTAACGGTGGTTTAACTATTTAATTTCACAATTTGGTGCACTTTAAGTAATTCTGTCATGAGCACTCTATAGAGTGAAAGCATTGAAGTCTATTGGTCAGTGAAATATGATGGTTATGATTGTATGAAGAAGAATATTTTGGATGTTTTGAAGGAAGTTAAAGCGGGAGTAATTAAAGCAATTCAATTGAATGGCCAAAAACCTGTTACCACTATTGCTCAAGACGTTCATGATGTTGAGATATGTGTTTACGAACCTGCTACCGAGTTTGCGCCCATTGAAAATAGCCCTGTTATAAGCTGTCAGCCATTAAGAATGGCGGTTAGCACTCCCCCTGAGACTAGATTCTTTACGATTAAGGATCCGGAATATCCTCGAAAAATTGCCTACACCGTATCGGGCGATTTGGATGGAGATAATATTTTAATTTGCCTCCCTGGATTACTCGAGACCAAAGAATCGTTCATGGTCATTCATGCTTATTTTCTTAAATTTGAAAATTGTAAAGTCATTAGTGTCGATTTTTCGGGCAGAGGTGAGTCTGACTACATTAAGGAGTATGGCGATTATAAAATGTCACTATATTTATCCGATATAAGCAAGTTAATTCAAGGCGCTATTTTGAATGAGGGTGGGTCGAATAAAAAGATTACTATCCTTGGTACGAGCATGGGCGGGGTCTTAGCTATGTACCTTGCCAAAATATTTGGCAAAAAGATTGATGGAATCATCTTGAATGATATTGCGTTGACAGTTAATTGGACATCCCTATACGTTCTGTATAAATCGATGAAATATGATCTAGGCTTCAAGGAGGTGCGGGAGCTAGCGAAAGCTTTAAGCGTTGATCAAAAAGCTATCTCTGATGTTCAGCTCCCTGGGCATTTTGATCTCTCATACAAAGCAGATGTTTGGGGTATGAACTTTCATGAGGCCCTAGAGGGTTTTAAAGGAAAAGTAGGCTTGATTTATGGTGCAGAGTCCAAGATTTGTACTAAGCAACGCGTAGAAGGTGCCAAGAGCTTTATCCCACAGATGGAAACTCTTGAGGTTCCGAATGCAGGGCATCCAGCGCCATTTAATCTTTTAGTCTGCGACTTCATCGAATCTCAGATAGGCGTTTAATCTTCCGGCATCCTATCTAATTTATAAATACCATTTTTTGTATCCATAATGTGCTTACCAGCTCGCTTACCAGTAAAACATGGATTTTAGAGAGCTTGAATGGATTCCTTAGAAGTGGTTTCTACCTTCAGGGTTTATAGATTCAGGGTTTAGTGGGCATTAGTGGACTTGGTAGAAAAGGCAAAATTTAGACCTCATCTCTGCCAGTACTTGTTCTAAGAGCCCCTTGCTGGGCTTCTTCTTTTTCTACCAATCCACCATTCAAATGAGATCGTGAGCATCGGCACTAGGTGTTTTCACTTATTTTGTAATTATAGTTGTGAAGTTCAGTACTTCTGTAGTATAGTAAAGGATATGAAGCGACAAATACCGAAAACACAGATGGCTTTGGAATGGATAGGGAAGGGGATGACTGCAGCTCAGGCGGCCCGAAAACTTGAAATCTCAGAGTCCGGTGTTTATGCAGCATTAAGAAAAACCAAGGCAAAAGATCTTGGCTGTTGTCCTACTTGCGGTCACAAACTAAGGAAATAAAAATGAAGAAAATACTTTTAGCGCTTGCTTGTATTTCGGTTGCTGCATTTGCCTTTGCAAATAATGTTTCGGACTCCAATGAGCTTGTAACGCAACAGTGCAAGATTTCAGCAGAAGCGGTATCTACTCTGAAGAGCCTGCGCTACGGTAATACCTCTATACGTAAGGATGTGTCTAGCCTGATTAATCAAAGCCTTAAAACACCTGAGAATCGTCAGATTGCCAATAAAACGCTTAATCAAATGGTCGATGACAAGGTAAGCGATGCTCGTACGCTGGAAGGAAAGTATTGTTCTTGAGTTATTTAGGGTGGGTCAGTAAATTGCTCAATAATTAATCTATCAATGTACGATAGCTAGTATGAAACTCTTGCTTTCCCTATACTTTTTTATCCTAGCCTTTATACAGGCGGGATTGTTAGTTGGCATCTATCACTATTACCGTAAACAAAACTTAGTAAAACCTAGTCCTTATTGGATGGGCTCTTTATTAATTAGTGTTTTAGCGCTATTCGTATTTGGTGGGGGTGTTTTGACGGTGAATGATATTGCGAAGCCGCAATTTAGCTTTACCGTTGCCAATACACTCTTTGTGGCAGCAGCAATATTCCAAGGCTTGTTTTGTAAATCTTTGAATCAAAAGGTTACAAGGCGCGAGGCATATGCATTTGGAGTTGGCCTGCTGATATTTGCGATCTTGTTTGAAGTGATGCGTCATCTCGGAACCTTTGAGATGAGGACCATTGTGATGGCTAGTCTTGCAAGTGTTCTGTATGGATGGCAAATTATGGCCATTCGTAAGAGACGGGCCGCAGAGGTCTCTGCTCAGTTGCAATATCTTCAGTACGCTACTTTTGCAGAACTATTTTTAGCCCTATCGCGTATTGCTGTATTAATTGGTCAATCCTTTACGATTCGAGATGTGGAACAAATTCCAGAGTTTTTAATTCTGGCAACGATATTTCAATTGGTAATGAATACACTCTCCTATATTGCGATTGGAGGCTATTGGTCAGAGCGGATTTCTATCTCCAATATTCGCTCTCAAATAGAAAACCAAGAAGTAAAAGAATTACTGCTCGAGCGTGAGACATTAATTAATTCACTATTGAAAGCAAACAAAACCGTGGCAACAGGCGCCTTGTCTGCTTCGATTGCCCATGAGTTAAACCAACCGCTTGGTGCATCGCATCTGAATATTCAATTTCTGCAAAAGAAATTGGCGGAGGGCGATGTCGATCCTTTAGTGCAAAAGGAGATTTTGGATGCCTTATTATTGGACAATCAGCGTGCTGCAACTATTATCCGATCGTTAAGATCTATCTTTGCAGACGAGAAGTTATCGGCTGAAAGTATCGATTTTTCTGAATTAATGAATTCAGTAATGAGTATTGTGCGCCCAGAGCTACAGTCTAGGTCTATTCAGATTGTCTTAAACCTAGAAGACAAATTAATGCTGCGCGTTAATCGCAGTGAAATACAGCAAGTGATGCTCAATTTAATGAATAATGCCATCCAAGCACTGAGTTCAGAACACATTCAAGAAAAGATCATCACTATATCGGGACGCTATGTTCAAGAGGGCGTAGAAATCTCAGTGGAAGACAGTGGTCCTGGACTCTCGCAAGATGCTCAAGCTCATCTCTTTGAACTACTTTCTACTGATCGAGACAAGGGAATGGGCTTAGGGCTGTGGCTTTGTAAGCATATCGTAATGCGTCACGGTGGAAAAATTGGGTATCAAACTCGTCTTGCAGGCGGGGCTCAATTTATCTTGCTCTTACCTTTTCCAAATGAGACTAACTAAAAACTGCTTCATCAATGCAAGATGAGCTTAGTCAATATGGATGTCTAAGGTCTGACTGCCTTTGAAGCTAGGGCTTTAAGGTGCAAATGCACCGCCTACCTCAAGCGATTTGAGTTCTTCCCCTGAAATGCCTAGTTCAGTCAATATTTCATGGTTATGTTCTCCGAGCAAAGGCGGGTGTTTGCGCACCTCTTGAGGGGTGCCATTCATCTTTACGGCAAAACCAATATTGGGCACCTTGCCTTCAATCGGGTGATCAATTTCTATGCGCATCTCTCTGTGGCGCCCATGCTCGCTATCAAATGCTTGTGGATACGTATTAATTGGTCCAGCAGGAATGCCTGCGGCAAGCAATAAATCAACCCACTCATCGCTGGATTTTTTAGTGAATGTTGTTTCTAGCTCAGAGGCGAGCTCGAGCCGATTGGCTAGCCTTGATGGGTTGGTTTTAAATCGCGCATCTTCAAATAATTCTGGACGATGGATTGTTTCACACAGCTGTTTCCATAGTTTTTGATTGGTTGCTCCCATGACAAAATACCCATCAGCAGATTTCATCGCCTGGTATGGAGCGCTCATATGATTTGCAGTGCCAAGCTTATAGGGTTCTACCCCAGTTCCCCAATACTGAGATGTATCCCAGATTGAAAATGCCAATGCAGAATCAAAGAGTGAGGCATCAATAAACTGCCCTTGTCCTGTTTTCGTCCTTCCTATATAAGCCGACAAAATTCCATAAGTAGCAAACAGGGCACAACCAATATCTGCCACTGGGACGCCTGCCTTGACTGGGGGGCCATCGGGATAGCCAGTGACACTCATCACGCCAGACATCGCTTGTGCCATTAAATCAAAGCCTGGGCGGTCTGCCCAAGGACCGGTTTGTCCAAACCCTGAAATGCTGGCGTAGATCAAGCCTGGGTTGATATCTTTTAAGCTAGGGTAGTCAATACCCAATTTTTTCATTACCCCAGGACGGTAGTTTTCTACCAAAATATCCGCAGTTTTCACTAGCTCAAAAAATACCTTTTTCCCTGACTCAGTTTTTAAATTCAGAGTAAGACTGCGTTTATTGCGATTCATATTCAGAAAGCCCATGCTATCTGAGCCCTTCATCTTGAATCCCATGGCGCCTCGAGTTTGGTCACCAGTGCCTGGGGGTTCAATCTTTATTACATCAGCACCCAAGTCGGCCAGTAGCATGCAGCAGTAGGGGCCAGCCATGACTTGGCTAACATCTAAAACTCTTACACCTGATAGGGGTAATGGCCTTTTTGCCTCATTTATAGGTGTTTTCGTCATTGTCTCAATTGTTTTTATATGATTAACTAATAGTATCAAACACAATTAAAACAAAATTGGAGACTCTATGTTGGTTAAGGCACCAAAGATGGCCACTCGTATTATTGCTACTTTTATTCTTGGCTTATGCCCTTTGTTGGCAATGGCTCAGTCTAACTATCCCAATAAACCGATACGCTTGATTGTCGGTTTTGCGCCAGGCGGTGGTACAGATATTGTGGCTCGAGCAATCGCTCCCAAAATGAGTGAGCTCTTGGGTCAAAGTGTTGTCATAGAAAACAGGGCGGGAGCTGCTGGAACCATTGGCGCTGATTTAGTAGCCAAATCTAACCCAGATGGCTATACCTTGTTAATGGGGCACTCTAATTCAAATGCAATCTCTCCATATGTATTAACGAACGTACCTTACAACCCAGCCACTGATTTCACACCTATCACTTACTTAGGTTATGTGCCTAATGTATTAGTAGTGAAATCCTCATTACCTGTAAATTCTGTAGCCCAATTAATCTCTTTAGCCAAATCCAATCCTGGTCAAATGACCTATGGCTCCTCAGGTATTGGTAGTACGCAACATTTAGCTGGTGCTTTGTTTTCAAACATAGCAGGCATTTCAATGAATCACGTTCCCTATAAAGGAAGTGGTCAAGCCATTATCGACTTACTCGGTGGTCAAATCACCATGAACTTCGATACATTGCCTCCTAATTTGCAGCAAATTCGTCAAGGCAATCTCAAGGCCTTAGCTATCTCAACACCTAAACGTTTGGCGCTGTTACCCAACGTCCCTACATTTAATGAAGTTGGCATCGTTGGTTTTGATGTGACGAATTGGTACTCAGTCATGGGGCCAAAGAATATGGACCCAGCACTCGTAAATAAAATTGACCAGGCAGTAAGAGCGTCAATGAATGATCCAGAGATTAAGAAAACCCTAGACTCACAGGGTCTTCAGCCTGACGGTCCAGCCACACCAGCGGCATTTAGCTTATTTTTAGCAGGCGAGCTTGCAAAATATCAGCGCTTAGTGAAGAGTCTGAATATCAAAGCTGAATAAGTCGGTTTTGATGACTGCTGTAGATCAACCGGATCGCCGCGCAGAAGTTACTTATGAACTGCGCGGTAAGCTTGCTTATGTAAGCTTAGATCATGTAGCTGCCAGAAATGCCATGACAGCTGCTATGTATGAACGTTTGCAATCGATCTGTATTGAGATTTCTAAAAACCCAGCCATTCGTGTCTTAGTGCTTCGGGGGGCTGGAGGCAAAGCTTTTGTAGCTGGAAGCGATATTGCCCAATTTTCAGATTTTCGTTCTGGTGATGACGGTCTCCTATATGAAAAGGGAATTGATCAATACTTAAGTCCCCTAGCTATGCTGCCTATACCAAGCATTGCTGTTATTGAGGGGATGGCTGTCGGCGGTGGCTTGGCCATTGCTACTTGTTGTGACTTTCGAATTGCCACAAACAATGCACGCTTTGGCGTGCCGATCGCGAAAACACTTGGCAATTGCCTTTCATCCAATAACTTAGCTTGGCTAGTCAGCCACTTGGGAGTTCCCTTGGTAAAGCGAATGCTGCTCTTGGCGGAACTCATTCCAGCAGAAGAGCTATTGAAGCAAGGATATTTATTGAAAGTGTGCGATGAAAAAGACTTGGATGAAGCCATTTCAGAGTTAGCTGATCGACTCGCAACTTTAGCGCCAATCACGCAAAAAGCTAGCAAGCAGATGATAGCGAGACAGATTAGCAATCTGGCAACGGATTGTCAGGATTTAATTTATGAAACCTATGGAAGTTCTGACTTCCAAAATGGAGTTAAATCATTTTTAAGTGGTACAGCGCCAACCTGGACTGGCAAATAACTTAATTCAGAAAAATTTCTTGAACATTGTTCAAGTATGTCAAGCCTAGTGGAGTTGCTTTAAGAGATATGGGATTAGGATCTAGTAATCCTTTTTTAGAAGCCTCATCAAGGCCCTTGCTAATGACATTTAATGGCAGGCCTGTGCGCTCCGTAAAGGTATTGGTTGCCACGCCATTAGTAAGCCGTAAAGCATTGAGCATGAACTCAAAGGGCAGATCAGAAGCAGGAACTTCTCTCGCTTCAATCAAAGCATTACCTTTGGTTTCCATATTCTGCATATAAGTCTCAGGATGGCGTTCGCGTACTTGTCTTGTGATTTTGTCAGGGAAGGAAATTTTTCCATGAGCGCCAGCCCCAATGCCAATGTAATCACCAAAGCGCCAGTAGTTCAGATTATGTTTGCACTCCATGCCAGGCTTAGCATAGGCAGATACTTCATAGCGTTGGTAGCCTGCATTGGAAAGCAGTTCTAAATTCTGCTCAAAGATGGCATCGATCACCTCTTCTTTGGGAAGTTTAGGTGGAAAGCTAGCAAAGTAGGTATTGGGCTCTAGAGTCAGATTGTAAAAAGACAGGTGAGGGGTTTTAAAAGACAGGGCTGTCTCCACATCACGCTTGGCATCATCTAAGGTTTGCATCGGAAGCCCGTACATTAAGTCCAAATTGACCGACTTAAAATGTTTTAGGGCAATTTCAATTGCACGTTTTGCCTCTGAGCCATTATGAATTCGTCCCAAGGCCTTGAGCTGTTCATCTTGAAAGCTTTGAATACCCAAAGAAACACGATTGATGCCAGCTTTAGCAAATCCAGCAAATTTTTCCGTTTCAACAGAGCCAGGATTAGCCTCCATGGTAATTTCTGCGTCAGGCTCTAAATTGATGCGAGCACGAATAGCAGAAATTAATCTATCCATTCCTTGGGCCGAGAGCAAACTCGGTGTGCCACCACCAATAAAAATGCTATGAACCTGTCTGCCCCAAATGCGGGGTAGCTCGGTTTCTAAATCAGCAATCAATGCATTGATATATTGCTCTTCATCAAAGCCAGATTTAACGCCCGCACCTTCTTTAATTTGATGAGAGTTGAAATCACAGTAAGGACATTTTTTTTCACACCAAGGAAAGTGAATATATAAAGCGAGAGGTGGCAGCGCTGTAAGGTTTGCTTTATTCAAACTACTGTTCATCATCATGCAGCGCGCATTTTCAATTGCGTAATGAGTTCTCTTAATGCTTGACCTCGATGGCTAATCGCATTCTTTTGGATTGGATCAAGTTGTGCGGCTGTCATGTTTTGATCAGGGAGAAAGAAATACGGATCATATCCAAAGCCGTTATCACCAACAGCTGCATCCTGAATGAGTCCATGCCATTTAGTCTGAACAGTAAGAGGCTTGGGGTCATCAGCTTGATTTACAAAGACGAGTGCGCATACATAATGCGCTGCTCGATTAGACTCCCCCTGTAAAGCAGTGATGAGTTTGTGGTTGTTGGCAGCATCATTAGAAGGCTCCCCTGCATATCGAGCAGAGTAAACCCCGGGCGCACCACCCAAAGCATCAACACAAATTCCTGAGTCATCTGCTAGGGCGGGCAATCCACTGGCAGCACTGGCATGTCGCGCTTTAGCTAAAGCATTCTCGACAAAGGTAGGGTGTGGCTCTTCGCAGGAAGGAATACCCAAATCACCTTGCGGTATTACTTCAAATTGAAGGGGGGCTAATAGAGCTTGAAATTCTCTTAGCTTGCCAGCATTGTTTGAGGCTAAAACCAGTTTTTGCATGCGCTTATTTATTTCAAACAGTCCGCTTGTAATCGACTAAGTTCGCGAATGCCTTTTTCAGCTAAATCCAAAAGTGAGTCTAACTCTGCTCTCGAGAAAGTAGCGCCCTCAGCGGTACCTTGAACTTCAATCATGCCGCCTTTGCCGGTCATCACGACATTCATATCGGTATCGCATGAGGAATCTTCTGGGTAATCTAAATCGAGCACAGGAGTTCCTTGATAGATGCCAACAGAAATCGCAGCGACGCTATCGATGATGGGGTCTTTAGTGAGTACGCCACTATTAAGTAATTGATTTACGGCATCTCTAGCAGCAACATAGGCGCCGGTAATAGAAGCAGTTCGCGTGCCGCCATCCGCTTGCAGTACATCACAATCCAAATGGATCGTACGCTCGCCCAATACATTTAAATCAAAGACGCTACGCATGGCGCGACCAATCAGACGCTGAATTTCTTGGGTACGACCAGATTGTTTACCTCGGGCCGCTTCACGATCGCTACGAGTGTGGGTGGAACGGGGCAGCATTCCGTACTCCGCTGTAACCCAACCTTCTCCAGAGCCTTTTTTATGTGGAGGCACCTTTTCTAGGATGCTGGCAGTACATAGCACCTTAGTATCTCCAAAGGCAATCAGCACGGATCCTTCAGCATGTTTGGTAAAGGCTCTAGATATAGTGACAGGGCGTAATTCTTGGGGATTGCGTCCGCTAGGGCGGCTGATATTGCCTTGGTTTGTGGTGCTCATGGAATTTGGTCCTATTCGTTAGCTATCAATCTACAATGTTCATATGATATCGAGCATGACTGGTTATGGCAGCGCTTCCCGCCAAGTCTCCCTAGGAGGGGGTGTGGTTGCTGATCTGCAGGTGGAATGTCGGGCTGTGAATAGCCGCTTTCTGGATTTAGGCTTTCGTCTTCCGGATGAATGCCGCGGGGCAGAGCCTGCCTTACGCGAAATGGCGACTCAGGCACTGTCGCGTGGCAAGGTCGAGTTTCGAGCAGCCTGGAGGGTAAATGCCGGGTCTGGATCTCAAAGCAAAGCCAATCCCCATGTATTGGGTGCCCTCAATAAGGATCGCCTTGATGCACTCTATACCCTCCAAGAGAAGGCTCAAGAAGCTTTTCCTAAATCAGCTGCGTTGACCATCTCGGATATTTTGCGCTGGCCCGGTGTGGTCTCAGAGCCTCGAGGAGAAGAGGAAGGTTGGATTGCGGCTACTGTGGAAGCGGGGCGGGCTGCCTTAGCGGCGTTGATGGAAAGTCGTCATGCTGAAGGTAAGGCTCTGGTTGGAGTGCTCACCAATATCACTCAAATGATGCGTGACATTGTGCGGGTGATTGAACCTAAGGTTCCAGAATATGTTTCGCAGTACCAAGACAAATTAACTGAACGACTATCAGAGGCCCTTGCGGCTCAAGAGCAGTCAAAGGGCGGCCCAGAGTTGATGGAAAGAATCCGTCAGGAAGTTGTACTGTATGCCGTCAGAATTGATGTTGCAGAAGAGTTTGCGAGATTAAAGACCCATTTACAGGCGGTAGATACTGCCTTAGCTGCTAATGGCCCTGTAGGTAAGCGTCTAGATTTTCTGATGCAGGAACTTAATCGCGAGGCCAATACATTAAGTTCAAAATCGGTTTCAGAAGAATGTACTCAAGCTGCATTAGAGTTAAAGCTCTTCATTGAGCAAATGCGTGAACAAGTACAAAATTTAGAGTAATCCATACAATCACTTTTATGACCAGTCCAATTTTGACTCCTGCCTATCAAGGAAGTATGTTGATGATTGTGGCGCCTTCAGGCGCTGGCAAATCGTCTCTAGTAAATGCCTTGTTACAAGAGGATGCTGGTTTGAAGTTATCCCTATCCACTACGACACGTGCTCCACGGCCGGGTGAGTTAGATGGAAAAGATTATCGATTTGTGGAGAAAGAGGCATTTATTCGCGAACGAGACCAGGGACATTTTTTAGAGTGGGCTGAAGTGCATGGTCATTTTTATGGCACCTCGAAACCTTGGATTGAATCGCAGATGCAATCAGGCAGTGACGTCATGCTAGAAATCGACTGGCAGGGTGCTCAGCAGATACGCAAACTGATTCCTTCAGTCCAGTGGATCTTTATTTTTCCGCCCTCTATTGAGGCCTTAGAAGAGCGTTTACGCAAACGGGGTCAGGATGATGAGGCCACAATTCAAAGGCGTTTAGCGGCTGCTCATATTGAGCTACAGCATGCCCATGAGGCTGATTTTATTGTTTTAAACGATTCCTTTGAGCAAGCTCTGGTGGACTTAAAGCATATTTTGGCCGCTAGCCGGCTACGATCTGGGCCTAGCATGGCCCGAAACCCAGCGCTTTTAAAGCGACTCGGGGTCTAATCAGTTATCCTATAGGTATTGAAGCTAAATTAAGTGAGTCCAGCATGGCCCGTATTACTGTAGAAGATTGTCTTAAAACCATTCCTAATCGTTTTGAACTGGTGTTGGCTGCGACTTACCGCGCTCGTCAATTGGTTCAAGGTCACTCTCCACGTGTTGAGTCTAGAGATAAAGCCACTGTAGTTGCTTTACGCGAAGTGGCTGCTGGTGTGACTGACCGTGACATGTTGACCAAAGTACCTTTATAAAAAAGGAGTTCCGGTGTGGAGCTCCCTCTGGGTTCATCAAAATCATCGGAATACCCTGGCGGAGTCTCGTCTAAAGAGACTCTAGTCACAGATCAAGCGAACCTTTTAGATACTGCTCCAGAAAAAAATAAGCAGTCCATTCTAGCCACCTTGTTGGCACAATCTAGTCGTCATTTATTTGGACCAACTTCTGCGCCTCATTTGCCGCTAAAGCATCAGGTCGTTTCGATTGAAAGCTTGTTATCGAAATTAAGTTATCTCAAGCCAGATGAGGTAGCCCAGATTAAAAAAGCATTTCAGTTTGCAGATGCTGCTCATCTAGGTCAGTACCGTCATAGTGGTGAGCCTTACATTACCCATCCTGTAGCAGTTGCTGAACTTTGTGCTACCTGGCGTTTAGATGCTCCCTCCATCATGGCAGCCTTATTGCATGACGTGATTGAAGATACTGGCTGTTCCAAAGCAGACCTTGTTGAAAAATTTGGTAATAAAGTCGCCGAGCTAGTAGAAGGCCTTACCAAGCTAGATAAATTAGAGTTTCAGAGTCATGCTGAAGCCCAGGCCGAGAGCTTTCGGAAGATGTTCATGGCGATGGCTAGAGATGTTCGCGTCATCTTAGTGAAGCTTGCCGATCGTACGCATAATATGCGCACCTTAGATGCTGTGCCTATGGAAAAACGTCGGAGGGTAGCTGCTGAAACCATCGAGATTTATGCGCCGATTGCCCACCGCTTAGGTCTTAATATTATTTACCGTGATTTACAAGATCTCAGTTTTCGTTACTCAATGCCAATGCGCTTTCGCGTCATTGAAAGTGCTGTTAAGCGGGCACGTGGTAATCGCAAGGAAATGGTTGAGAAGATTTTGCAAGCCTCACGCATGGCCTTTGCAAAAGCCAATTTAGAAGTGGACTTGAGGGGACGAGAAAAAACCCTCTTTAGTATTTACAACAAGATGCGTAGCAAGCATGTGAGTTTTTCACAGGTCTTAGATGTGTATGCATTTAGGGTAACGGTTCATAGTATTGATGAGTGTTACCGTGCTCTAGGTATTTTGCATTCTCTATATAAGCCGATGCCAGGAAAGTTTAAAGATTACATTGCGATTCCTAAGCTCAATGGCTATCAATCCCTGCACACCACGCTCTTAGGGCCTTCCGGAGTGCCGGTAGAGTTTCAGATTCGTACAACGGAGATGCATGCTGTGGCAGAGGCTGGTGTAGCTGCCCACTGGGCCTATAAAGATGGCTCACCCGATATGAGTGAAGTTCAGAATCGGGCACATCAGTGGCTGCAGTCCTTGATTGATATTCAAGATAGCAGCGGCGATTCACAAGAATTCTTAGAGCATGTGAAGATCGATCTCTTCCCAGATGCAGTCTATGTGTTTACACCAAAAGGCCAAATTCGTGCTTTGCCACGGGGTGCCACAGCGCTCGACTTCGCATACTCTATACATAGTGATTTAGGTAATACCTGTGTCGCTGTGAAGATTAATGGTTTGCAATTGCCTTTGCGTAGTGAGCTCAAGAATGGCGACATTATTGAGGTAGTCACTTCTAATAATTCTCAGCCTAATCCAGGCTGGCTTGCTTTTGTGAGAACGGGTAAAGCGCGCGCCTCCATTCGACACTCCCTAAAAACGAAACACTATTCTGAATCTTTGCAGCTAGGCGAAAGATTGCTTGCCAATGCACTACGTCAGCAGGGGGTAGATGCAGCGCTAATTACCCCAGAGATTTGGGAGCGACTGATGCATTGGACCGGTGATAAAAACCGTGAAGAGGTCTGTGTCAATATTGCTCTAGGACGTCGATCACCACAAGAGTTGGCTATTCGTTTAAAGATATTGATTGACGATGTAGGTGGTTCCGAACAAATGCGTCTAGGTGCTGCAGATTGGGTAGCGCCCTCTCAAGAGATGCATCATCACCAGCGACAGGCCATCTTAGTGGATGGTCGCGAAGGCAATTCCATTAGCTTTTTGACTTGTTGCCATCCAATCCCTGGAGACAACATCATTGGCTACCTTGGAAAAGGTGAAGGCTTACAAGTTCATACTAACGAATGTCCTGTGGCTTTGCGCATGCTATCGAAAGATAGCGACAAATGGGTAGAGGTAGAGTGGGGTAAAGAGTTAAATAGAGAATTCGAAGTCGATTTAGCAATAGACACAAGACAAGGTAAGGGTGTGTTGGCGCGCGTGGCTAGTAGCGTTACTGCGGCAGACTCAAACATCATGAATGTCTCAATGGAAGATCGCTATAAAGAGGATTCCGTCACGATTCGATTTACGATTCAAGTCTATGACCGCTTGCACTTATCTAAAGTGATGCGTAGCTTGCGTACCAATCCGGATGTGATGAGAGTGACCCGTACTAGGGCAATTTAAGTTCAAGCCTCAAAGGTATTGAACGTCTAGAATTTCAATTTCAGTAGGTCCAGTAGGCGTCTGAATCTTGACGCAGTCTCCAAGCCTAGATTTAATCAAGGCTTTAGCAATAGGAGAGACCCAGCTTACGTACCCTATCTCCAAATCCACTTCATCCACACCTACAATCGTAATGGTGGTTTCTTTGCCTGCAGATGTGCCCAGAACAGGTGCGTAGGTGACTGTTGCTCCAAAGAAGATTTGCTCGGCATCTGCATCACCGGTTTTACGAGCTAAATTATCTACAACCACGGCAAATTCGAGGCGCTGATTTAAAAACCGAATTCTTCGATCAATCTCTCGCAGGCGCTTTTTTCCATAGATATAGTCCCCATTTTCGGATCGATCTCCATTTGAGGCTGCCCAGTGGACAACCTTGACAACCTCAGGCCGATCAAGGTTTAGGAGCTGCAAAAGCTCCTTTTTAATGCGTTCGTGACCAGCGGGGGTGATGTAGTTCTTCTCTTCCATGGCATAATTATGGCTGTTGCGGCTGTAGCTCAGCTGGATAGAGTACTTGGCTACGAACCAAGGGGTCGTGGGTTCAATTCCTGCCAGCCGCACCATCTCATACCAGGGGCCTAGTTTTTACTAGGCCCCTTTCATTTTGAAGCGTTTTTTAAGTACTTTGATAGATCCCTTATAGTTTGAGTATGGACAATCCAAAATCCACCCCTCTTGCTTCGGTTGCCCCGGTAGCCACTTGGGCATCAAGTGATGCTTCAAATGCAAAAGTCGTTTTAAGCGGCAAGGTGGATGTTTACTCTTTAGGGCTTATTTGGGCTCAAATTCGAAGTACACAAAATGACTGGCTGGCGAAGGGCGCATCCAATACCAAAACCCTCACATTTGATGCATCCAAAGTGGATTCCTTAGACGGTTCAGGTATTGCTTTTTTGATCGACCTTCAAGAGGCTCAACAAAAAGCGGGGGGCACTTTTGCTCTAGAAGGGTTAGCTGCTCGTTATCAGCCTTTGCTCAAAGAGTTTGATCCGATTAACAATTTGTTTCCTACGCCAGTGATTCAGCCCCAGAGAAGTTTTATTGTGAGTACGGGCATGGCAACTCAGAATTTTCTGGATGATGCCAAAGGTCTCATTACCTTTACAGGCCATCTTGCTGCGGATTTAGTTTGGTCTGTGATGCATCCTCGTGAAGTGCGCTGGGGTGATTTTGTAAACGCTGCAGTGCAAGCGGGGATTGCGGCACTGCCCATTGTGGGTTTGGTTGCCTTTTTAATCGGCGTCATTTTGTCCTTTCAAGCGGCAATTGGAATGCAGCAATTTGGCGCAACCTCCTTTGTAGGCCCTTTAGCAGCGCTCGGAATTGTTCGAGAGATGGGGCCACTCATTACCGCGATTCTTCTGGCTGGCCGCTCCTCAGCGGCATTTGCTGCCGAGATCGGCACAATGACTGTAAATAGCGAAGTGGATGCGTTGGTGACAGGAGGTTTGAGCCCAATTCGTTTTCTAGTAGTGCCACGTGTGCTTGCGGGAATATTAGTCATGCCCATTTTGACTTTATATGCAGACATCGTGAGTATCTTCGCTTCGATGTTGACGATGTTGGCATACGGGATTCCATTTATTAACTTTTATAACGGCATGATTGCAGCGGTAGATGTTGAAGATATTGGATCCGGCCTGGTTAAGGCAACGCTCTTTGGTGTGGTTGTCTCTGCAGTAGGTTGCTTACGTGGTATGCAGACTGGCACGGGTGCTGCTGCCGTGGGCATATCTGCTACTAGGGCAGTCGTCAGCAGTATCGTCATGATCGTGCTCGTTGACGGTATCTTTGCTGTGATCTCTTATAAGACGGGTTTCTGATGACAGACATGAACCCAAGCTCCTACGCTATTGATGTTCAAAATCTCACAGTGGGATATGGATCCAATGTGCTGATGAAGGATCTTAATTTCACAGTCAATAATGGTGAAATTTTTGTGATCTTAGGCGGTTCTGGCTGCGGTAAATCCAGTCTCCTTAAGAACCTCTTCGGTCTATATCAACCGCTATCTGGCGATGTATTTATTGAGGGGCAGAATATCACTGCCGCGCAGGGTGCCCAGCGTCAAAAAATTATGACGAGCTTTGGTGTGATGTACCAGCAAGGCGCATTATTTGGCTCCATGAATTTGCTAGACAATGTCACGCTCTTCATGCAGGAATACACTCAGCTAAGTGAAAGCGAAATGAATCTCTTGGCACGTTGTAAGTTGGATTTGGTGGGTTTGCTGCCTTATGAGTCTTACATGCCTAGTGAAATTAGTGGTGGTATGCAGAAAAGGGCTGCCATAGCTCGTGCTATGGCACTTGACCCTAAGATCTTATTTTTAGATGAACCTTCGGCAGGTCTAGATCCCATTACCTCTGCTGATCTCGATAGCACCATCATGGACCTCTCCAAAAATTTAGGGATTACCTTTGTGATCGTATCGCATGAATTGGCAAGTATTTATGCCATTGCTGATAAGGTCATCATGTTAGATAAGGGTGCCAAGGGCATTATTGCCGAAGGTGATCCTAAAGTACTAAGAGACACCTGTACCGATCCACGAGTCCATCAATTCTTTAATCGCATTATGAGCAAGGATGTCGCATGAGTAAAAACTCCAATCCCAATTATTTTCGTCTTGGCGCATTTGTACTCGCAGCAATTGGAGTGCTGATAGCTGTCATTCTGATCTTTGGCTCAGGGAAGTTTTTTAAGAAATCGTTCTACTTAGAGACCTATATCAAGCAATCAGTTACTGGTCTGGATTCTGGAGCGGCAGTCCGTTTTAGGGGTGTCAAGATTGGTCAGGTTACTACTATCGGACTTTCTGGTGATACTTATGAGAAAAATCTACCCTTTGAAAACAGAAGGCAATATGTTGTCGTTCGTATGAAAATTTTTGGTGATGAGGTGACGGAAGACCAGTTAAATCATTTCATTAAAGACAATCTACGTGCTCGTGTGAAATCTAAGGGCATTACTGGAGTGAACTATATTGAGCTCGATTTTGTATCAAGCGCTACAGATTACCCAGCGTTACCTTATAGCTGGCAGCCTGAATATCCAGTGTTGCCCTCGATGCCAAATCAGACAGATGAGATTATTTCTGGGATTCAAAAGTTCATTGATTCGGCCAATCAAATGAATATTGACTCAACTCAAAAGAAGATTGACGAAGTATTGGTCAGCATTAATACCATGATGATTGGTGATGGCAAAGGAAACGAAGGCTTTATTCGCTCAGTTAAAGAGCTGAATGTATTGCTGACTCGCATTGCTAAGGTGACTGATAAGGATGAGTTAAATATTTTGATGCGTGAGCTCGTTGGTGCTGTGACCTCATTGCGTCAAACCATCACAAGCGCTCAGGGTGATACCGCTTCAACGCTAGAAAACTTAAAGCAGGTCAGTGAGAATTTGAATGAACTCAGTCGCATTGCGAGTCAGTCGCCTGCTAGTCTGCTTTGGGCTGAGCCGCCTCCGAAGATCGTGTTACCTATGAATGGCACACAAAGCCAATCAGGAGCCCAAAAATGAAACACTACATTCTGACTGCAATTGCACTATTGACTTTGGTGTCTTGTTCATTACCTACGCGTGCCCCAGTAACGCCCAGCGCATGGATGATTGCACCTGAGCGTACGGGAGCCCCCTACAAGCCAAGAACAGAATTTTGGCTCAAGATTGGAGCCGTTTCAGTGGCGCCGCCATTTGACGGCAAATCATTGGTTTACCGACTTGGTGATCAACGCTACGAAAAAGATTTTTACAATATTTATAGCGTCATTCCTGCTGAGATGTTTGCCAATGCAGAACGCCAGTGGCTTAATCAGGCCAATATATTTGCTGCAACATTAGGGCAGGGTAACAGCTTTTTCCCGTTCTATACCTTGCAAGCGTCTGTTGAGGAATTTTATGGTGATTACCGCGTTAAGCCTGAAGCCGTAGTAACAGTTGAATTCTTTTTGACTGCTACCAATGCAGGAATAGGTAATCCAATTATTGGCACGAATCGCTACTCCAAGCGTATTGCTCTTAAAGACAATACCCCTCAAGCATTGGTATTGGGGCAGCAACAAGCGCTTGCAGAAATCTTTAAAGAATACGAAGCCCAGCTGTATAAATACGCTGGTAACTTACCAAAACCATTAGGACGGTAAATATATGAAGGCACATCAATTTCATCATTTGCTTTTGGGATTCCTTAAATCCGCTTTGCTGGGTTTAGGCTTGCTGGTTGGCAGTCATGCCTTTGCGCAAACATTTCCTAATAAGCCTATTCGCTTGGTGGTCCCTTTTGCTCCCGGGGGAAGTACAGACATCATTGCCCGCGCGGTAGCTGATTCTCTAGGTCGTCAATTGGGGCAGCCAGTGATTGTTGAAAATAAGGCGGGTGGAGGGGGATCCGTTGGCGCCCTAGAAGTAATGCGTGCGCCTAAGGATGGCTACACCATTGGAATGGCAACGGTTTCTACTACTGCCGCTAACCCTGCGATCAACCCGAAGATTGGCTATGATCCAATTACAGATTTCACGGCCATTACCAATATTGCAGCCACTCCGAATGTGATTTCAGTAAATCCATCATTCCCAGCGAAAGACTTTAAAACCTTTTTAGCTGTACTAAAAGCAAATCCAGGGATGTATACCTATTCCAGTTCTGGAACAGGCGGCATTGGCCATTTGCAGACAGAGTTATTCAAAAGCCTAGCTGGTGTATTTATTGTGCATATCCCTTACCGCGGTGCTGGTCCTGCATTGGCTGATACCGTAGGTGGTCAGGTTTCGATGATTTTTGATAATTTACCTTCCTCATTGCCTTTTATCAAGGACGGAAAGTTGATCCCCATCGTGGTGGCCGCTCCTAAGCGCTTGGCCCAATTGCCAAATGTGCCTACCTTTGCTGAAGTGGGCTTAGCCCCTGTCAATCGGATGGCTTATTACGGCCTATTAGGTCCATCAGGGCTACCAAAAGATGTTGTGGATAAATTCTATGTAGCTATACAGAAGGTAATCGCTGATCCTGCTGTTAAAAAGCGGATTGAAGATACAGGCTCTATTATTAATGTGAATGGACCAGAAGCCTTCTCAAAAGAAATTAGAGCGGAGTATTCGGTTTATAAAGAAGTCGTAGCAAAGCAAAAATTACAACTAGATTAAAAAAATAGGTGGGGGACATATGGATTTAGGAATTAAAGGTAAGGTTGCCTTAGTCATGGCATCAAGCCGTGGTCTCGGTCAAGCTATGGCAGTTTCATTGGCTAAAGAAGGTGTTAAGGTCGCAGTTACTGGACGTAATCCAGAGGGCCTTAAGAAATCAGTTGAGCTCATTGAAGCAGCTGGTGGTGTTGCACTAGCCTTGAGTTGGGATTTATCTGATCATTCTGTAATCGACGGCATGGTCTCTAAGGTAGAGCAAGAGCTTGGTCCTATTGATATCTTGATTAACAACACTGGTGGGCCTCCTCCAACTCCAGCGGCTGGACAAGACCCTGCTTTGTGGCAAAAGTCTTTTAACGATATGGTGCTTTCTTTGATCGCCATTACTGACCGTGTCCTACCAGGGATGCGCGAGCGTAAGTGGGGACGCATTATTACTAGCACCACTTCTGGTGCGATTGCGCCAATTAAGAATCTAGCTATCTCTAATACCTTGCGCGCAGCATTACAGGCTTGGTCCAAGACTTTGTCAGCTGAGGTTGCCACAGAAGGAATTACTGTCAATATCATCATGCCAGGACGGGTTGCTACTGAACGTTTGCGTCAACTTGATGAAGCGCGTGCTAAGCGTGAATCTACTACTTACGAAGAGGTTGTGAAAGCAAGCTTGCGACAAATTCCGATGGGTCGTTACGGCGATCCTGCTGAATATGGCGATGCAGCTGCTTTCTTGGCAAGTCAAAACGCTTCCTTTATTACTGGCACCGTCATGCGCATAGATGGCGGTCAGACTCAAGCAGTTTGATCGGATCCCTATCTCGCCTCATTAAGGGCTTACGCCAAGACCTACGATCAACCGAGTTAGTTTGGTTGATCGTAGCCTTAACGCTTTCTGTAACAGCACTTTCTAGCGTCAGTTTTCTAGCTGATCGCATGCAAAGAACCTTTGCATTTGATGCGCGGCAACTGCTTGCATCGGATCTATTGATTGCCTCTGATCAAACTTTGCCCGACATCTTTGTAGAGGAAGCCAAAAAAAGAAATCTACAGATTGCCAATACGATCGTTTTTCCCTCTATGGCGAGCACGGGAGCTCAGAGCAAGTTATCTTCCTTAAAAGCGGTAAGTGGCGCTTATCCCTTACGCGGAGCCTTGCAGGTTGAATCTTCACTCCAGGGTCCTGTTAAAAAAGGCCCATCCCCTGGTACTGTTTGGGTTGATGCTGCAATGCTAGCTAGCCTGCGAGCAAAAGTGGGCGAGCAACTGAAGCTAGGCAATAGTCAATTTGTCATTGGTGGAGTGCTAACTCGTGAATTAGATCGAGGAGCTGGCTTTATGAACTTTGCTCCTAGGGTCATGATGTCTATCGAAGACTTGCCAACGACAGGTTTGCTTGGATTGGGAAGTAGGGTTACTTACCGCTTGTTATTGGCTGGTGATGATGCGGATATTCAAGCATATGAACAATGGGCTAATACTGCTATTAAGGCACAAGGTCTAAGAGGGGTTCGCATAGAGACACTTGAGAATGCTCAACCTGTCATGCGCAAAACCTTAGAGCGGGCAGAGCGCTTTCTTTCTCTGATCGCTTTATTAACCGCAATGGTTTCTGCAGTAGCAATTGCCTTATCAGCGCGTCGTTATGTTCTTAAGCAGGCAGATGCATGCGCGGTACTCAAGTGCTTGGGGGCTAGCTCATCCAGTATTTTGACTAAGCAGCTAACTACGCTCTTAGGTCTGGGCATCATCGCTGCAGTTTTGGGATCTATTCTAGGTTTCTTAGTGCAGCAGATTCTGCTTTTGGCCCTTGGCAATTTAGTTATGGGCAATATGCAAAGCGTGTCCATTTGGCCGGTGCTATGGAGTGCCGCTCTATCTTGCTTTTTATTATTCGGCTTTGCACTACCTCCCTTGTTGGGTTTGGTAAAGGTATCTCCCGTTAGGTTGATCAGAAAAGAATATGCTGGACTGCCCCGCATTGCCATTTGGGTTGCATTATTTGGTCTTGGATCTTGCCTTGCCTTAATCGCGATTGCGGCGCGCGATTGGAAGCTGGCTCTTTGGACTGCGCTGAGTTTTGGTGCTGCCGTTGCCTTGTTTTCATTTATTTCCTGGTTCTTTCTTCGTCTGCTTTCCCGTATTCATACTCAATACTTTGCACTCCGTTTTGTATTGCTGGCACAGGGCAGAAGCGTGACGTACGCAGTTGTGCAGATTACGGCTCTGGGCATTGCCATCATGGCTTTGCTCATGATTTTGTTATTGCGCCAGGATTTGTTGAGCGCCTGGCAAGGAAATATTCCCGCTGATGCACCCAATCGCTTCATGATTAATGTCCAAGAAAATCAAAAACAAGGCATTGATGAGATGTTAGGCAATGCAGGTGTCCCCAAGCCCGATTTTTATCCTATGGTGCGAGGTAGACTGATAGAGATCAATCAGCGAGCTATTACTCCCAATACATACCAAGAAGAAAATGCGCGTCGACTGGTTGATCGTGAGTTCAATCTTTCTTACACCAATGAGTTGCCGAGTGGCAACCGTATAGTTTCGGGCAAGTGGCATGAGGGTAGTGCCCCCCAAATATCCTTAGAAATGGGAATTGCTAAGACCTTAAAGTTAAAACTGGGGGATGAGCTTAGCTTTGAAGTGGCAGGAGAAAAAATTACTGCCCCCATTACTTCCTTGCGCAAGTTAGATTGGGGTTCTATGCGCGTGAACTTTTTTGTCATCATGCCGCCTGGCCCATTAAATCAATCACCTCAATCTTGGATTACTTCTTACTATCAAGATTCCAATCGAGACAATCTCGATTTCCGCTTAAGTCAAGCTTATCCCAATCTCACGGTGGTGGATGTCACTGCATCTATGCAGCAAATACAGGATGTCTTGAATAAGCTAACTGCAGCCCTGAGTCTTTTATTTGCATTTACGGTCATTGCAGCAGTTCTGGTCTTAATAGCGGCAATATCAGCGACTCAAGATGAGCGCTTTAGAAATGCAGCCTTACTAAAGGCGCTTGGTGCATCTCGACAAGTCTTAGCGAGAATTGCCAACATTGAGCTTTTGATTATTGGTGCTCTAGCAGGATCATTGGCGGGAATAGCCGCTAGCGCTGCTGCTTGGGCCCTGGGACGTTATGTGCTTGAAATTGAATTTAATGCCTTTATTCAAGCCCTGCTAATGGGGCTTGGATTTGGGATCACTTCATGTTTATTGGCGGGTTATCGTTTTCAAAAGAAAATTCAAACTGCTACTGCCATTGAATGCCTCAGGGCAAGCTAGTCTCGATAGAAGCTTTTAAGTAAGCGTCACGAGATTTTTAGGAAGCTCAACCAAGCGAGTGCCAGCAAAACGATCAGGCAGCCCCTGACGTTCTTTAGGGTCCTTACGATCAAGATAAATGCTAAGTGGCCAGATAAATAGCGCCACAGCAAAAAGCATTTCAACAATTTGCCATTTCTCTAAATGAAAGATTGCCTGAAGTGCAACGCATGGAATGATCCAAAGCGATCCAAAAATATAACGCCAAATAGCTTGGCGTCTGTTGAGGGTAAAGCCGCTTTTATCAATCATCCTTACTCGCCAAGTTTGCATCGCCAAGGTCTGTCCGGATTTAGTCCAATACCAAACAAAATAAAATCCGAGAACAAGATAGAGATAGAGAAAGGTAAGCCAACTTGGGAGTGACACGCCGAATAGGATGCCTAGCCCCAGGTTCGGCAATAAAAAAGTAAACGCAATAACTCCTAACAATACAAGCTGCTCATATAGACCACAGAAGACACGGCGCCAAAATTGAGGTGAGGGTAAATCGTTTAATTCAGCTGGCGTCATAGAACCGCTTAACAATCAAAGGGTGATGAAAATTAGTTATTACTTGTAGTGCTTTCAGCATTACTGCTGGGAGTGGGGGGTTCAGCTGGGGTAATAGGCGTAAGTGTCGAATTTTGTTTAATGGGGTGCTGTTGCAAAGTGGGTGCATTGGTGGCTGTCGGTTTTTTCTTTACCTCTGATTCAGCCAATTTCTTTTTTTGATCATCACTCAGTTTTTGATAAGCATTCCAAGCTTCAGCTTTTTTCTCTGCAGGAAACTTGAGACTACTTAAGTAATTATCGCGTGCCAGTCGACGATCTTTTTGGGAAAGATTAGACCAGCTTGTCATTCTGGATTGCAGACGCTCTTGATCTTGAGCGCTCATTTTGGGGTAGATGTTAGAAACTTGAATCCATTTTTTACGACTATCAGGGGGCATGTAGTCCCAGTCACTTTCTAGCGGTGCAAGAATCTTTTGTTGACTCGGTTTTAGTCCTTCCCAAGTCCCATCAGGTTTCTTTTCTGGGGTGGCAACAACCTTGCTTTGCGTGCCAGCTGAACCGCTTACTGTCTGTGCATTGGAAATGCCAAAGGAAATGGGGCCTAAAGCAAGGGCTAAACAAGCGCTAGCGAGAAAGGGCTTTAGGCTTAGCGGCATTCGAGCAGGCTTAGATTATTTACTTTGAATAGTATTTGGCGAATCGTTGCTGGAGTCGGAGAGAGGGCCATTCTTGAGGAAGGCCATGAATCCGCTATCAGCATATGCATCCGGTGGCACATCATCAGTCAACAGGGCGGCATCAACTTCCGCAATGTCGTTAATGCGAGAATCATCTTGCCATTGAGCAATACCAATGAGACCAAAGACCAAGACTGCTAATGGAGCTATCCAACCAATCGTGTCCCAAATACCGTTAGAAGATCTGGAGCCCCAGCTTCCAGCAGAGCTTGCAAAGGCGCGTTTCTGTACGAGAACCTTTTCAGGCTTTTTAAGAGAAATAGCCTTCATGCGAGCTGCATAGAGACGATCTTTGATTTCTTTAGGTAGAGTCCCTTTGCGCAGGAGAGCAGCGCTAGCCTGGCCAAATTGGTCAACTTGGGTCTGGTTTGCTTGGTTATCAAGGTGGTTCACAGCGTAATTCCTTTTAATTTCAATGCTTTAGCTAAAGCTTGGGTTGCCCGAGAGCAATGCGTTTTCACGCTACCCTCGCTACAACTCATCGCTTTAGCAGTTTCAGTAATACTGAGCTCATCCCAATAACGCATCAGGAAGGCTTCTCGTTGACGTACAGGTAATTTGGATATTTCTGACTCTAAAGCCTGTAAAAGCTGACTTTGTTCTAGTTTATGGGCACCATCTTGGTGTATTTCACTGTCATCAGGAGCGGAAAGTGACTCTAAGGGGTCAAAATCATCGTTTTCATCCGATTTTTTACCCATATTTGAAAATAGGGTGACCCAGGTATTGCGTACTTTTTGTCGTCTAAACCAATCATGAATGCGATTTTGGAGTATACGAGTGAAAACGAGAGGAAGTTCAACTGCAGGCCGGTCTCCATATTTCTCAGCCAACTTAATCATGGCATCCTGAACGATATCTAGAGCAGCATCATCGTCACGCACAGCGTAAACGGCTTGCTTGAAGGCGCGCTGCTCGATACCACTCAGAAAGTCAGATAGTTCTTGGGCTGATGCCATGCAGTCGATTAGACCCCAATCAGTGAGAATTGGGTCATTTTAGGGGATTACTATAGAATATAGGGCTTACTACCTAGATTCTCATTTACGAAGTGGTTTTTCCGGTAGCAGCGCCGTTCGAACTCGGGCCACAAGCAAGAGACAGAACAGACTAAACAATTTTTTGCCGAAAATTGCAAAGGACGAAAGAAAATGAATACAAGCAGCGCCGAATTTTTAGCTTCTAAAGCTAACAAAGACTCAGCAAATCCCAATACCGTAGACGCACCTCCAGAGATGATTGGTGCTGAAATGTTAGTGCAAGCCTTGCACAAAGAAGGTGTTGAATTCGTATGGGGTTACCCAGGCGGTTCGGTACTTTTTATCTATGATGAAATTTTCAAGCAGGATAAGTTCGAACATATTTTGGTTCGACATGAACAAGCAGCTGTGCATGCAGCAGATGGCTACGCTCGTGCAACCGGTAAGGTTGGCGTTGCACTAGTCACATCAGGTCCAGGCGTAACAAATGCCGTTACTGGGATTGCTACTGCCTACACTGATTCGATCCCAATGGTGATCATCAGTGGAAACGTGCCAACTCATGCTATCGGTGAAGATGCCTTCCAAGAAGCTGACACAGTTGGTATTACGCGCCCTATTGTGAAGCACAATTTCTTGGTTAAGGATGTTAAAGATCTGCCATTGGTGTTGAAGAAGGCTTTTCATATTGCGCAGACAGGGCGCCCTGGACCAGTATTGATTGATATCCCTAAGGATATCTCTGCTGCTAAGGGTCCTTTTGTTTATCCAGAAACCCTGGAGATGCGTTCTTATAACCCAGTTGTGAAGGGTCATAGCGGTCAAATTCGCAAAGCAATTTCTTTGTTGCAAGAAGCAGAGCGCCCCTATATTTACACTGGTGGCGGCGTGATTTTGTCGGATGCCGCTCCGGAACTTAAAGAGTTTGCAGAGCTATTAGGTTATCCAGTGACCAATACCCTCATGGGCCTAGGCGGCTTCCCCGGAACTAGTCCTCAATTTGTGGGCATGTTGGGTATGCATGGAACCTATGAAGCCAATATGGCAATGCAACACAGTGATGTGTTGATTGCAATTGGTGCACGCTTTGATGATCGCGTGATCGGTAACACTGCGCACTTTGCAAGCCACCCTCGCAAAATCATTCATATTGATATCGACCCATCCGTGATTTCTAAACGTGTGAAGGTGGATGTTCCTATCGTCGGTGATCTCAAAGAGGTATTGCAGGAGATGACGGCTCAACTTAAGGTTGCTGGCCCACGCAAGAATGGTGAGAAGGTTGCCGCGTGGTGGGAGCAGATTAATGAGTGGCGCAAAAAAGATTGCTTGAAGTATGACGAGGCATCACAAATTGTGAAGCCTCAGTACGTAGTTCAAAAATTATGGGAACTCACGGGCGGTGATGCCTTTATTACTTCAGACGTTGGTCAGCATCAAATGTGGGCCGCACAGTTCTATAAATTTGATCAGCCTCGCCGTTGGATTAACTCTGGTGGACTAGGAACCATGGGTGTCGGCTTGCCTTATGCCATGGGAATTAAGAAAGCTTTCCCAGATAAGGATGTATTTGCTATCACTGGAGAAGGTTCAATCCAGATGTGTATTCAGGAGCTTTCTACCTGTAAGCAATACAACACACCAGTAAAGATTGTTTCATTGAATAACCGCTACCTTGGTATGGTTCGTCAATGGCAAGAGCTGACTTATAACAAGCGCTACTCTAGTTCTTATATGGACTCATTGCCTGATTTTGTAAAGTTGGCCGAAGCTTTTGGTCACGTTGGCATGCGCATTGAGAAGAAGTCAGATGTTGAAGGTGCTTTGAAAGAAGCGATTCGCCTGAAAGATCGCACTGTATTTATGGATTTCCAAACAGACCCAGAAGAAAACGTTTGGCCTATGGTTCAAGCAGGCAAAGGTATTACCGAAATGTTATTGGGTAGTGAGGATCTGTAATGCGACATATTATTTCTGTATTAATTGAGAACGAGCCAGGTGCCTTATCCCGAGTGGTCGGACTTTTTTCTGCGCGTGGCTACAACATCGAGACATTGAGCGTTGCGCCAACTGAAGATCCTTCTTTGTCTCGCATGACTATCGTTACTATTGGTTCCGATGATGTGATCGAGCAGATTACGAAGCATTTAAATCGCTTGGTTGAGGTGGTTAAGGTATTTGATTTAAGTGAAGGCCCTCATATTGAGCGCGAGCTCATGATGATCAAGGTGCGTGCAGTTGGTAAAGAGCGTGAAGAGTTAAAGCGAACTACCGATATTTTTCGCGGACGCATTATTGATGTGACTGATAAAAGCTACACCATCGAGTTGACTGGTGATAGCTCTAAGCTAGATGCCTTCATTGATTCAATTGATCGTGCTTCGATTTTGGAAACTGTGCGTTCGGGCGGCTCTGGTATTGGTCGCGGCGAACGTATTTTGAAGGTTTAATTTTTTTAACTGATTTATTGCAGTAATAAAACATATATTTAACACAAGGAAAGAGCATGAAAGTTTTTTACGATAAAGACGCTGATTTGTCCCTCATTAAGGGCAAGAAAGTCACCATTATTGGTTATGGTTCACAAGGGCATGCACATGCATTGAACCTCAAAGACTCTGGCGTGAATGTAACTGTTGGCTTACGTAAGGACGGTGCTTCCTGGAGCAAAGCGGCTAACGCTGGATTGACGGTGAAAGAAGTTGCAGAGGCAGTTAAAGATGCTGATGTAGTAATGATGCTTTTGCCTGATGAGCAAATCGCTGACGTGTACAACAAAGAAGTGCATGGCAATATTAAACAAGGTGCCGCTCTGGCATTTGCACACGGCTTTAACGTTCACTATGGTCAGGTACAGCCGCGTGCTGACTTGGACGTCATTATGATTGCACCAAAAGCACCTGGACATACTGTTCGTGGAACGTATTCACAAGGTGGCGGTGTGCCCCATTTGATCGCCGTATACCAAGATAAATCTGGAGCTGCTCGCGATGTTGCTTTGTCATATGCAACGGCAAACGGTGGTGGTCGCGCTGGAATTATTGAAACAAATTTCCGTGAAGAAACTGAAACTGATTTGTTCGGCGAGCAGGCTGTTCTTTGTGGTGGCGCAGTTGAATTAATCAAAGCTGGTTTTGAAACCTTGGTTGAAGCTGGCTATGCACCAGAGATGGCTTACTTCGAGTGCTTGCATGAGCTCAAGTTGATTGTTGACTTGATCTACGAGGGTGGTATCGCCAATATGAACTACTCCATCTCTAATAATGCGGAGTATGGTGAGTATGTCACTGGCCCACGCGTAGTTACGGAAGATACTAAGAATGCTATGCGCCAGTGCTTAAAAGATATTCAGACTGGTGAATATGCAAAGAGCTTCATTTTGGAAAACAAGGCAGGTGCTCCTACTTTGATTTCACGTCGTCGCTTGAATGCAGAACATGACATCGAGGTTGTTGGTGCAAAGTTGCGTGCCATGATGCCTTGGATTGCGAAGAACAAATTAGTTGACCAAACTAAGAACTAAGCAATTCAATAACCGTTTTATTTAAAAGGCTCAGAATAAAAAATGATGTATCCACACCCCATTATTGCGAAAGAAGGCTGGCCGTATTTAGCACTAGTGGGGTTCGTTACTTTGCTAGTTCAATATTTAGGCGGATCTGCTTGGTCTTGGCCTCTTTGGATTATTTTTATCTTTGTTTTGCAGTTCTTTCGGGATCCTCAGCGTATTCCGGCCATGGGTCGAGATTTGGTTTTATCTCCGGCAGATGGTCGTATTGTGGTGGTTGAAAAAGCAAACGATCCGTATGCGGGTCGTGAGGCGCTCAAAATCAGCGTTTTCATGAACGTATTTAACGTCCACTCTAATCGTAGCTCGGTTAATGGCTTAGTAAAAGAGATTCAATATTTCCCGGGTAAGTTTGTTAATGCGGATTTGGATAAAGCGTCTACAGAAAACGAGCGCAATGCTGTTGTGATTGATTCCAACGGTCAAATTGTGACCCTTGTTCAAGTCGCCGGCCTGATTGCTCGCCGCATACTTTGCTACATCCATGTAGGCGATCGTCTTAAGGCGGGTGAGCGTTATGGCTTTATTCGCTTCGGATCTAGAGTCGACGTGTATTTACCCCTTACTGCTGAGCCATTAGTCAGCGTTGGTGATAAAGTATTTGCTACCAATACAGCTTTGGCTCGATTGCCAGGTCTAGATTGATTCGATCTCACTTTTACTAGGACGATTTTGCCAACATTTCGCCGCCGTGGCCGTATCGATCGTAGTCGCTTATCTCGATCACGCTCAGATCACCCTCAAGATGAATGGGTAGAGGATCTGGTTGATGCAGACGATTACGAAGTAGAAGAGTTGCATCCTCAAAAACCCCGCTTACGTAGCAAGGGAATTTATCTACTACCCAATGCATTTACTACCGCAGCCTTGTTTTGCGGTTTCTTTGCCATTGTGAATGCCATGAACCACCAGTTTGAGATTGCTGCAATTGCTATCTTTGCTTCATTGGTTTTGGATGGTATGGATGGACGAGTTGCAAGAATGACCAATACTCAAAGCGCCTTTGGTGAGCAATATGATTCGCTCGCTGATATGGTTTCCTTTGGAGTGGCTCCAGCATTAGTTGCTTATGAATGGGCGCTTAAAGATTTAGGTAAGTGGGGCTGGTTAGCCGCTTTCACTTATTGCGCTGGTGCGGCCTTGCGTTTAGCCCGCTTTAATGTGAATACGGGTGTAGTGGATAAAAAATTCTTCCAGGGTCTACCAAGTCCTGCTGCTGGATCATTAATGGCTGGTTTTATATGGCTTGCCGACGATAATAAGATCCCGGTGCGAGATACCGCCATTCCCTGGATCACCTTTTTTATTGCTGTATACGCCGGTTTAACCATGGTTTCCAATGCCCGTTTTTATAGCGGTAAAGCGCTGGATGTTAGGTACCGGGTGCCCTTTGGCGTAATGGTTCTTCTCATTCTGACCTTTGTTTTGATTTCTTCTAACCCTCCATTGACCCTTTTCGGCTTATTCGTGGTTTATTCCATCTCGGGATACATCGTTTGGGCTTGGGAGAGACTAAGTGGCAAACGTTTTAGCTAAATTTGCTTTTTTAGGTTATATTTAATCCATGTTGATGAATTTCTCACCTT
Organism: Polynucleobacter sp. 15G-AUS-farblos; assembly: GCF_018882445.1. GTDB lineage: Bacteria > Pseudomonadota > Gammaproteobacteria > Burkholderiales > Burkholderiaceae > Polynucleobacter. The sequence continues at coordinate 106,092 of NZ_JACVOM010000006.1, forward strand.
TATCTAGCCTGCTTCTACTAGCACTAAGCCTTGAGCTTGGGGCGGGTAAGGCCTGAGTTGATGAGATCTCAATAATTCATTAACCACCAAATACCAGCCCCAGCTCTTAGCTGGGGTTTTTGTTTTTTGAAATTGAAATTGTGTATTAAGCAAATAAAGTAATCAGAATCGGAGAGTAGTGATGAGCGATAGAGTAATTATTTTTGATACCACCTTGCGTGATGGAGAGCAGTCCCCAGGCGCCTCAATGACTAAGGATGAAAAAGTACGTATTGCACGTCAGCTTGAGCGCTTAAAAGTTGATGTGATTGAGGCAGGATTTGCTGCGAGCTCAGAGGGTGACTTTCAAGCTATTTCAGCGGTAGCAGCAGCAGTCAAAGATTCCATTGTGTGTTCCTTAGCCAGAGCAAACGATAAAGACATTACTCGTGCATCCGATGCCTTAAAAGCGGCCAATGCGAAACGTATCCATGCATTTTTGGCTACTAGCCCTTTACATATGGCTGTGAAATTACGCATGTCACCTGAAGAGGTATTGGAGCAGGCCAAACGTTCCATTCGCTTTGCACGAAATTTAGCGGAGGATATTGAATTTTCTGCTGAAGATGGATATCGCTCAGAAATGGATTTCTTATGTCGAGTTGTTGAGGCCGTCATTAAAGAGGGCGCTTCTACGATTAATATTCCAGATACAGTAGGTTATGCGACTCCAGAGTTGTATGGTGAGTTTATTAAAACCTTGCGCACTCGAGTTCCTAATTCTGATAAAGCTGTTTGGTCGGTTCATTGCCACAATGACTTGGGTATGGCGGTTGCCAACTCCTTGGCAGGCGTAAAGATTGGCGGCGCTCGTCAAATCGAATGCACCATTAACGGCTTGGGTGAGCGGGCAGGTAATACGGCCTTAGAAGAAATTGTGATGGCCTTGAGAACGCGTAAGGATTACTTTAATTTAGCCTGCGATATTGATGCTAGCCAAATTGTCCCCGCATCAAAAATGGTTTCCCATATCACTGGATTTGTAGTACAGCCTAATAAAGCAGTTGTTGGTGCGAATGCATTTGCACATACTTCAGGCATTCATCAAGATGGTATTTTGAAGAATCGTGAAACCTATGAAATCATGCGTGCAGAAGATGTAGGTTGGACTGCAAACAAAATCGTGTTGGGTAAGTTGTCAGGTCGTAATGCCTTTAAACAGCGCTTACATGATTTAGGAATTGTGGTTGAAGCAGAAGCAGATGTGAATGAGGCGTTTACTCGCTTTAAGGCCTTGGCTGATCAAAAGTCTGAAATTTTTGATGAAGACATTATTGCGATCATGTCTGAGACTTCTGCGGCGGCAGAAGAGGGCGAATTTTACAAGTTCATTTCCTTAAGTCAGCATTCTGAAACTGGTGAGCGTCCAAAATCTAAGGTCACTTTCCGAGTTGGCAATAAAGAGGCGAGCTCAGAGGCTGAAGGCAATGGCCCAGTAGATGCGAGCTTGAATGCCATTGAGGAAATTGTGAGGAGTGGGGCAGAGCAATTGCTCTATTCAGTCAATGCAATTACTTCTGGAACACAGTCTCAAGGCGAAGTCACTGTTCGATTGTCTAAGGGCGGCCGGATTGTTAATGGCGTTGGAACTGATCCTGACATTATTGCGGCATCAGCTAAAGCTTACTTATCGGCGTTGAATAAATTGCATGACCCTAGCCAAGCTAAACTGAATGCGCAGATGACCCCATAAGCACGGACATCTGCAACACCTTTTTATTTATTGAGATCGGTATTTTTATAGTAATTGGTACCTTTGCCGGTGATCTCTGCGGCGAGGCCTGAGTCTGTTAGTTGATACATCAGTACGCCGGGAGCCACTATTGCGGCATTTTGATAGGCACCTCCATTGGCTTGATATTTGGCTGCAGCAGTAACTTGTCCACCAAAAGTCCAACCAGAATTTATAAAGTCACTTAATGCCGCTTTTGTTTGGAAGACAAAGATATTCTGAAAGGAATTAATGCCGATGCCTAATCCGGCTTGGACTTGTACCATATCCATATAAATGGGCTTGGAATTTTTTTGAATCACAACGCCACTTCCTGAACCGCCGCCCGCAATCAAAATCTTCATACCAAAGTTACTAAAAGTGGCATAGCCAACCGATTTATCGATAAGTTCTTTTGCCTCAGGCGAAACCGCATAGAGTTGCTTTAGCGTTTCCCTACTCTGTTTGAGGATATCTTCACGTTGCTGGGCAACCGTCTTATCGCTGCCAAATATAGAAGAGATTTGGGCAAATGCTGTGCCTTGTAGGCAAAAAACCCCAAGAATGATGGTGAAGATTGCGGAAGTAAAGGTATTTAATTTCATAAGTTACTGATTAAATTGAATATTTATTTATTTCAGGTGGTATGGGCTAGCAAAGAACAATAAGTTTTCTCTTGGTTTGCCGCATTTTAGACCTCTCTCTGATACAATTCGATGGCTTTGATTTATAAAGCTTTTTTGTTTGATTTTGTTAATAACGCACGACACAAATTGGGTGAAAGCTCATGTGTTCGCAAGTAAGGAGTATTAAAAATGGCAGTTGCTGATATTAAAACGGCGGAAATCGTCAAAGAAAACGCGCGTAGCGCAAACGATACGGGTAGCCCTGAGGTTCAAGTTTCATTGCTAACAGCCCGCATCAATGAATTAACCCCCCATTTCAAGGCTAACGCTAAAGACCATCACAGCCGTCGCGGTTTGTTGAAGATGGTTTCACGTCGCCGTCGCCTCTTGGATTACCTCAAAGGCAAAGATCTGGATCGCTATCGCGCATTGATCGAGAAATTAGGTCTCCGTAAGTAATTCTTGTATCGGTATTGCAATGCCATCTCACTTAAGGTTGTTTCTTTCCAGATGCAGTCTTAAGAAGGTGGCATGTTTTTTGAGCGGTTTTCGATAATTTGTGTAGGGGATCGTGTCATTCCAATGAGTTTCTGAGATCGATTCAGAGTCTCCCTGGAATGGCATCCCTTGTGATCTTAAAACGCTCCAGTGTTGTCGTGACACTGCTTTATCCCACGACAAGCGTCTGACTCATGTGAGTCTTGCGTGAACAATTTGGAGAAAATCAGAATGACGATGTTTAAAAAAGCAGTAAAGAGTTTTCAATGGGGTAATCATCAAGTAACCATGGAAACAGGCGAGATTGCTCGCCAAGCAGGTGGTGCCGTTATTGTTAACGTTGATGACACTGTAGTAATGGGTACTGTAGTTGCCTCTAAGTCTGCAAAGCCAGGCCAATCCTTTTTTCCATTAACAGTTGATTATTTAGAAAAGACTTACGCAGCAGGCAAGATCCCTGGTGGTTTCTTCCGTCGTGAAGGTCGTCCATCAGAAGGTGAGACATTGATCTCCCGTTTGATCGATCGCCCATTGCGTCCTTTATTTCCAGAAGGTTTCTTGAATGAAGTGCAGGTTGTAGTGCATGTGTTGTCTATCAACCCAGATGTTCCTGCTGATATTCCTGCTTTGATCGCCGCTTCTGCAGCTTTAGCAGTTTCAGGCATTCCTTTTGCTGGCCCAGTAGGTGCAGCTCGCGTTGGTTACGCAAATGGTCAATACCTCTTGAACCCAACTCGTACAGAACAAGCTACTAGCGAACTCGATTTGATCGTGGCTGGTACACAAGCTGCTGTATTGATGGTGGAGTCTGAGGCAAATCAATTATCTGAAGAAGTCATGCTTGGTGCGGTTGTATATGGTCATGACCAAATGCAAACTGCGATCAATGCGATCAATGATTTAGTGCGTGAAGCTGGTAAACCAGAGTGGGATTGGACTGCCGCTCCTAAGGATGAACCATTTATTGCTAAGGTCACAGCATTGGCTGAAGCGCCATTACGTGAGGCTTATCAGATTCGTCAAAAAGGTGCTCGTTCAGACAAGTTGAAGGAAATTTCAAAACAAGTTTTAGCTAAGTTGTCGGAAGAGGGTGATGTTGATGCAGTTGCTGTAAGCGACATCATGTTTGAAATCGAAGCGAAGATTGTTCGTAGTCAGATTTTGAATGGTGAGCCACGTATTGATGGACGCGATACTCGTACTGTTCGTCCAATTGAAATTCGTAACGGCGTATTGCCGCGCACCCATGGTTCTGCATTGTTTACTCGTGGTGAAACTCAAGCTCTTGTGGTTGCTACGCTGGGTACTGCCCGTGACGAGCAAATTATTGACGCGCTCGAAGGTGAATACCGCGATCGTTTCATGTTCCACTACAACATGCCTCCATTTGCTACTGGCGAAACTGGCCGTGTAGGTAGTCCTAAGCGCCGCGAAATTGGTCATGGTCGTTTAGCTAAGCGCGCTTTGATTCCTGTTTTGCCAAGCCCAGAAGATTTTGCATACAGCATTCGTGTTGTTTCAGAAATTACAGAGTCCAATGGATCTTCATCTATGGCTTCTGTTTGCGGTGGCTGTTTAGCAATGATGGACGCTGGCGTTCCGGTGAAGGCACACGTTGCTGGTGTAGCAATGGGCTTAATTTTGGATGGCAACCGTTTTGCTGTGCTGACCGATATCTTGGGTGATGAAGATCACTTAGGTGATATGGATTTCAAAGTGGCTGGTACTGCAAACGGTATTACTGCACTTCAGATGGATATCAAAGTTCAAGGTATTACTAAAGAAATTATGCAAGTTGCTTTAGCGCAGGCTAAAGAAGGCCGCTTACATATCTTGAGCAATATGCAAGAAGCAATGGGTTCAGTTCGCACAGAATTGTCTGCTCATGCACCGCGCATGGTGTCATTCAAGATTCATCCAGATAAGATTCGTGAAGTGATTGGTAAGGGTGGTGCAACTATCCAGGCTCTGACTAAAGAAACTGGTTGCAGCATTGATATCAAAGATGACGGTACTGTAACTATTGCTTCTACAAGCGCTGAAGGCATGGCCGAAGCTAAAGCCCGTATCGAAGGTATTACAGCTGAAGCTGAAGTAGGCAAGATCTACGAAGGTCCAGTGGTGAAATTGCTTGAGTTCGGCGCTTTGGTCAATATTCTTCCTGGTAAAGATGGTCTCTTGCACATCTCTGAAATTTCTAATGAGCGTGTAAAAGAAGTTAAAGATTACCTCGCTGAAGGCCAAGTGGTTCGCGTGAAATTGTTGGCTGCTGATGAGCGTGGTCGTTTGCGTTTATCACTGAAGGCTGCAATGGCTGATGAGGGTGGCACGATTGCTCCTTTAGCAGGCGAGACAACTGAAGCCGCTCCAGTAACTGACGAAACAGCTTAAGTAAGTATTACTCAGAAGCCATAGGAGTATGTGATGCGCGTAATTGAGATCAAAGAATTTGGTGCGCCGGAAATGTTGGTGCCTACAACTCGTCCAGATCCAGTAGTACCCACTGCTGGATCTGGCGAGGTTTTGATTAAAGTGCTTGCAGCAGGAATTAATCGTCCTGACGTATTGCAGCGTAAGGGTCATTACCCTGTCCCTGCTGGCGCATCCGATATTCCTGGTCTTGAAGTAGCTGGCGAGATTATTGGTGGAGACTTAGCGCATATTGATAACGCTTTTGGTTTAAAGGTAGGCGATAAGGTTTGTGCTTTGGTCCAAGGCGGTGGTTATGCGGATCTGTGCACGGCCCCTGTTGCTCAATGTTTGCCTTATCCCAAAGGTTTTAATGATCAAGAAGCTGCTGCATTACCTGAAACGTTTTATACGGTATGGAGTAATGTCTTCATGCGTGGACAGCTATCCGCTGGCGAAACCTTACTAGTGCAGGGTGGCTCAAGCGGTATTGGTGTCACTGCTATTTTGATTGCTAAGGCGCTCGGCTTTAAGGTATTTGTAACTGCTGGAAACGATGAAAAATGTGCGGCATGTCTTCGCTTGGGCGCTGACCTTGCCATCAATTACAAAACACAAGATTTCGTTGAGGAAGTCAAAAAGGCTACTGACGGTAAAGGTGTGAATGTGATTCTCGATATGGTCACTGGAGACTATGTGCAGCGTGAAATTGATTGCCTTGCGGATGATGGCCGGATTGTCATTATTGCGATCCAGGGGGGATCTAAAGCAGAAGTCAGTACTAATCAAATTTTGCGTAGACGTTTAACCATTACTGGCTCTACTTTGCGTCCTCGACCAGTAGCATTTAAAAAACAAATTACCAAGCAGTTATATGACCATGTTTGGCCGCTACTCAATGCAGGTAAATTAAAGCCAGCTATTTATAAAACATTTGCCTTAGACCAGGCAGCAGATGCACATCGATTGATGGAGTCATCTGAGCATGTCGGCAAAATTGTTTTAACGGTTTAATTCTTAGCCAGCTTATGCGTCCACTTATCATCATCGGCAACTGGAAAATGAATGGCAGTCTTGCTAGTAACCAAGACTGGGTTAAGACAGTTGCACGCGGAATGGAAAGTGGCATGCCAGCGGGTCGTCAGTATGTTGTATGCCCACCTTTTCCTTATTTGTCACAGTGCGGTGCATTAATTAAAGAACATTCCTTGGCTTTTTTAAGTCTTGGTGCTCAGGATGCTTCTGCTCATGCGTCTGGAGCCTATACAGGTGAGGTTGCAGCCTCTATGCTTAAAGAAATCGGTTGTAGCTATGTCATCGTAGGACACTCAGAACGTCGCCAATTTCATCAGGAGGCGGATGAAGTGGTTGCCACTAAAGCCCTACAGGTATTGGATAGTGGCATGACCCCAGTAATCTGCGTTGGAGAGACTGCCGATGAACGTAACTCGGGTAGAGCGGAAGAGATCGTTTGCTCGCAAGTGGCTAAGCAGGTTAATGTTCTGCAAGACAGGCTAGCGGATTGTTTGATTGCTTATGAGCCTATATGGGCTATTGGCACAGGCAAAGTCGCCAGTGCTCAAATTGCACAGGATATGCATCGTACGATTCGGCATCAGTTAGCTGAATTTAATGAAGATGTTGCTTCTCATGTTGGGATTTTGTACGGCGGCAGTGTTAAGCCTGACAATGCTGTTGAGTTGTTTGCCATGCCGGATATTGATGGCGGGCTGGTTGGGGGTGCATCATTGAGCCCTCAAGATTTTCTTGCTATTTGTCAGGCATAGATTTTTTATTGGAGATGCGTTGTGGAATGGTTTAAGACTTTATTAATCGTATTGCAGGTAGTTTCAGCTTTAGCTGTCATTCTCTTGGTCTTATTGCAACAAGGAAAGGGCGCTGATATGGGTGCTGCTTTTGGATCTGGTTCATCTGGTAGCTTATTTGGCGCCAGTGGCTCTGCCAACTTTTTATCCCATACGACAGCGATTTTTGCAGCCATTTTCTTTCTCAGTACCCTAGGAATTACTTGGCTAGGGAATAAGAAGGAAGTGAGCCCAGGCGTTCTCTCTGGCACGGTAGCGCCAGCGGCTGCCCCAGCTGCTCCGGTAGCTCCAGTTCAGGATCCAACAAAACCTGCAGTTCCTAAGTAAAAAAGTAGGTTTTTACTGATTTATTTACCTCAATTTTGGGGTAGCTTAGTGGTGCAATGCAGTAGAATTGATGGGCTTTGCAAGATGCCGACGTGGTGAAATTGGTAGACACGCTATCTTGAGGGGGTAGTGGCTTAGGCTGTGCGAGTTCGAGTCTCGCCGTCGGCACCAAAATAAAGAATTTGTAGGGGTTTTTGCTCTAAATCAATGAAATATGTAGTGGATTAAATAATAATTTGTTGTGTTTTAGATTTACCAGACGAACGACTCAGGACCATTTTGAATCTCGCTAATTACTTTCCTGTTTTGCTATTTATCCTTGTAGGTATTGGGGTAGGTTTAGTGCCCATGTTCCTCGGAAAAATTCTGGCTCCTTCAAAACCGGATGCCGAAAAACTCTCTCCTTATGAGTGCGGCTTTGAGGCTTTCGAAGATGCGCGTATGAAGTTCGATGTGCGCTATTACCTGATTGCTATTCTATTTATCTTGTTCGACCTAGAAACTGCATTCCTATTTCCTTGGGGTGTTGCTCTTCGTGATATCGGTTGGCTTGGCTATGCCTCTATGGTGATTTTCCTGTTGGAATTCATTGTGGGATTTGTTTATATCTGGAAAAAGGGCGCTCTCGACTGGGAGTGATCGATATGGCATTAGAAGGCGTTCTCAAAGAAGGTTTTGTTACCACCACGGCGGATCAGTTAATTAACTGGACGCGTAATGGTTCACTCTGGCCTATGACCTTCGGTCTGGCCTGTTGCGCTGTAGAAATGATGCATGCAGGCGCCTCACGTTATGACTTAGATCGTTTTGGCGTTGTGTTTAGACCATCTCCACGTCAATCTGATTTGATGATTGTCGCTGGAACACTTTGCAACAAAATGGCTCCAGCCCTTCGTAAGGTTTATGACCAAATGCCAGAGCCACGTTGGGTCATCTCAATGGGTTCTTGTGCAAATGGCGGTGGCTACTACCATAACTCATACTCAGTTGTGCGCGGTTGCGATCGTATTGTGCCGGTTGATATTTATGTTCCTGGCTGTCCTCCAACTGCTGAAGCTTTGATCTACGGAATTATCCAATTGCAATCGAAGATCGCTCGCACCAGCACGATTGCGCGGAAGGCTTAAGTTATGTCAGATCGTTTAATTCAACTCACTGCTAACTTAGAGAAAGTTTTAGGTAAACGCGTGCAATCCATTGAGATTGCATTGGGCGAAGTCACTGTTGTGCTAAATGCAGATACCTATTTAGAGTCAGCCTTGATGCTGCGTGATGATCCATCTTTAGCTTTTGAGCAATTAATTGATCTCTGCGGTGTTGATTACCAAGACTTCCGTGATGGTGCATGGGGCGGCCAGCGATTTGCTGTTGTGAGCCATTTGCTGTCGCTCGAGCATAACTGGCGTTTACGTATTCGTGTATTTGCGCAAGATGATAGCTACCCTTTAGTTGCCTCTATCACGCCTGTATGGAATTCTGCTAACTGGTTTGAGCGTGAGGCATTTGATCTATATGGAATCCTGTTTGACGGCCATGATGATCTGCGTCGTATCTTGACGGATTATGGATTCATAGGTCACCCGTTTAGAAAAGATTTCCCAATCAGCGGCAATGTAGAAATGCGTTATGACCCAGAGTTAAAGCGGGTTGTCTATCAGCCAGTGACGATTGAAGCGCGTGAGATTACTCCTCGTATCGTTCGCGAAGAGCAGTATGGAGGCCCGGTTTAAGTCATGGCACAAATTAAGAACTACACCCTCAACTTTGGCCCTCAGCATCCGGCAGCGCATGGAGTATTGCGCTTGGTTTTGGAGCTAGACGGCGAAGTGATTCAACGTGCTGATCCGCATATTGGTTTATTGCATCGCGCTACTGAGAAGTTGGCCGAAACGCGTACTTGGATTCAAAACGTTCCTTATATGGATCGCTTGGACTACGTATCGATGATGGCCAATGAGCATGCTTATGTCATGGCGATTGAAAAGTTATTGCAAGTAGACGTTCCTTTACGTGCTCAATACATCCGCGTGATGTATGACGAATTGACTCGTTTACTGAATCACTTGCTATGGATAGGTTGTCATGGTTTAGACGTTGGTGCAATGGCGGTGTTCCTTTATGCCTTCCGTGACCGTGAAGATATCTTTGATATGTACGAAGCAGTTTCTGGTGCTCGTATGCATGCTGCTTACTATCGTCCTGGTGGTGTTTATCGCGATCTCCCGGATCAAATGGCTCAATATAACAAGTCAAAGATTCGCAGCACTTCTGCTGTTAAACGTTTGAATGAGAACCGCAGTGGAACATTACTCGATTTCATTGATCAATTTACGCAGGGCTTTGATGCCAACGTAGATGAATACTGCAATCTCTTGACTGATAACCGTATTTGGAAGCAGCGCTTAGTAAATATCGGTATTGTTACTCCTGAGAGAGCGCTACAACTTGGCTTTACGGGTCCAATGTTGCGTGGTTCTGGCATTGAATGGGATTTACGTAAGAAGCAACCATATGAAGTGTATGACCGCCTCGATTTTGATATTCCTATAGGTGTGAATGGTGACTCTTATGATCGCTATTTAGTGCGCATGGAAGAGATGCGTCAATCTAATCGCATCATTAAACAGTGCGTTACGTGGTTAAAAGCCAATCCAGGCCCTGTAATGTCTGACAACCATAAGGTTGCTCCACCTAAGCGCGTAGACATGAAGACCAATATGGAAGAGTTGATTCACCATTTCAAACTCTTTACTGAAGGGATTCACGTTCCCGATGGCGAGGCTTATTCTGCCGTGGAGCACCCTAAGGGTGAGTTTGGCATTTACTTGATTTCTGATGGTGCTAATAAGCCATACCGCATGAAGATACGTGCTCCAGGATTTGTGCATCTTTCCGCTATGGATGAGATGTCACGTGGCCATATGTTGGCTGACGCGGTAACCATTATTGGTACGCAAGATATTGTGTTCGGGGAGATTGACCGCTAATAGAGCGTGCCAAAGATTATTTAATGACAACCACTCTTCAACTATCCGATAAAACACTGGCAGATATTGCGCGCAATGTCGCTAAATATCCACCAGAGCAAAAGCAGTCTGCTGTGATGGCTTCCTTGATTGCCGCCCAAACCGAAGTAGGTTGGGTATCGCCTGAAGTCATTTCAACCGTTGCGCAACTCTTAGAAATGCCAACTATTGCAGTTGAGGAGGTTGCGACCTTCTACAACATGTACAACACCAAGCAAATTGGTAAATATAAGTTAGTTATTTGTACTAACTTGCCTTGCCAGCTAACTCATGGCGAAACTGCCGCAACTTACCTAAAGGAAACCTTGGGTATTGGCTACAACGAAACTACACCTTGTGGCACCTTCACTTTAAAAGAGGGTGAGTGTATGGGTGCTTGCGGAGATTCTCCTGTAATGCTTGTTAATGACAAGCGTATGTGTAGCTTTATGAGTAAAGAAAAAATTGATGCTCTATTAAGTGAGCTTCGTGCAGAAGGGAAAGCAGCATGACTAGCTTGCACGATCGTCACATTAAGCCTTTGATCCTTGCTGGATTGAATGGCGATAACTGGCGTTTAAAAGATTACGAAAGTCGTGGTGGCTATCAACAATTACGTCGTTTAATAAATGACAAGATTGCACCAGATGCCATCATCGCAGAATTAAAAGCTTCATCCCTGCGTGGTCGTGGCGGTGCGGGCTTCCCGACAGGTTTGAAGTGGAGTTTTATGCCACGACAATTCCCAGGGCAGAAATATTTAGTTTGTAATAGTGACGAAGGTGAGCCAGGTACTTTCAAAGACCGCGACATCATGCGTTACAACCCGCATGCATTGATTGAAGGCATGATTATTGGTGCTTACACGATGGGCATCACCACTGGTTATAACTACATTCATGGCGAAATCTGGGAAGTCTATTCACGCTTTGAAGAGGCTTTAGAAGAGGCCCGTGCTGCTGGCCTCTTGGGCGATAAAATTTTAGGTAGCGATTTTTCATTCCAATTACATGCATCCCCTGGTTGGGGTGCTTATATTTGTGGTGAAGAAACTGCCTTATTGGAATCATTGGAAGGCAAAAAAGGCCAGCCTCGATTTAAGCCTCCATTCCCAGCAAGCTTTGGTTTGTATGGAAAACCAACTACGATTAATAACACCGAAACATTTGCAGCGGTGCCATTCATCTTGGCGATTGGTGGGCAGGCGTATTTGGATTTAGGTAAGCCTAATAATGGCGGAACCAAAATATTTTCAGTATCTGGTGACGTTGTTCATCCGGGTAATTATGAAATTCCATTGGGTACACCATTTGCGGAGTTACTCAAGTTGGCAGGTGGAATGCGAGAAGGCAAAGCCTTAAAGGCAGTCATTCCTGGTGGATCCTCTGCACCAGTGATTCCAGGCGCACAGATGATGGATCTAACAATGGATTACGACAGTATTGCTAAGGCTGGTTCCATGTTGGGATCGGGTGCTGTCATTGTGATGAACGATACGCGTTGCATGGTTCGCGCCTTAGAGCGTTTGTCCTACTTCTATCATGAAGAGTCTTGCGGTCAATGTACGCCATGCCGTGAGGGAACTGGCTGGTTATGGCGTATTGTTCACCGCATTGAACATGGCCAGGGACGTCCAGAGGATATGGATTTGCTAAATGATGTGGCAGCTAATATACAAGGCCGCACTATTTGTGCATTAGGCGATGCTGCTGCTATGCCAGTGCGTGGCATGTTGAAGCATTACATGGATGAATTTGCGTATCACGTAGAACATAAGCGCTGCTTAGATTCTGCGACACCTTTATAAGTTATTGAGCACGGGATATCGTAAAGTGAGCATGGTAGAAATCGAATTAGATGGTAAGACGGTAGAGGTTCCGCAAGGTTCGATGGTGATGCACGCCGCGAATAAGCTTGGCACCTACGTTCCTCACTTCTGCTATCACAAGAAATTATCTATTGCTGCTAATTGCCGTATGTGTTTAGTTGAGGTAGAAAAAGCGCCTAAACCTTTACCAGCTTGTGCAACTCCAGTTACGCAAGGCATGAAAGTGTTTACGCATTCTGCTAAAGCAGTTGAGGCACAACGTTCAGTTATGGAGTTTTTGCTGATCAATCATCCTTTAGATTGCCCAATTTGCGATCAAGGCGGTGAGTGCCAGTTGCAGGATTTAGCTGTTGGTTATGGCAAGTCAAATTCTCGCTACGAAGAAGAAAAGCGGGTGGTATTCCACAAGAATGTTGGCCCCTTAATCTCCATGCAAGAGATGAGCCGTTGCATTCACTGCACACGTTGTGTTCGTTTTGGTCAAGAAGTTGCTGGTGTCATGGAATTAGGCATGATTAACCGCGGCGAACATTCTGAAATCACAACTTTCGTTGGTCAAACGGTAGACTCTGAGCTCTCAGGAAACATGATTGATTTATGTCCTGTGGGAGCCTTAACTAGTAAGCCGTTCCGTTATGCTGCACGTACATGGGAGTTGGGTCGTAAACGCTCAGTGAGCCCGCACGATAGCTTAGGTGCGAACACCACCGTCCAAACCAAATCAAATAAAGTCATGCGTGTCGTTGCTTTGGAAAATGAAGCAATCAATGAGTGCTGGATTAGTGATCGTGATCGTTTTGCATACGAAGGCTTGAATAGTTCAGATCGTTTGACTACACCAATGGTTAAGCAAGGCGGTCAATGGCTTGAAACTGATTGGCAATCCGCTCTTGACTACGTAGCCCATTCACTCAAAACGATTTCTGCTGAAAGTGGCGCTGAATCTATAGGCGCATTAGCACACCCAATTTCAAGTACTGAAGAATTGCATCTTCTGCAAAAAATGATTCGTGGCCTAGGTTCAAACCAGGTTGATACGCGTTTGCGTCAATCAGATGTGAAAGCGGCTGCAACTGCGCCTTGGTTAGGAATGCCAATTGCAAAGTTAAGCGAACTAGATCGTGCATTGATCATTGGAAGTTTCTTGCGCAAGGATCAGCCGATTATTGCGGCACGTTTACGCACAGCTGCAAAACGTGGATTACAGGTTCTCCGTATTGATGCTGGTGGCGATGACTGGTTAATTCCAGCAAGAGCTATTGCCTCAGCACCCAGCACATGGATTAACTCTCTTAGCGAGATAGCGTTGGCAGTTGCTAAAGCGAAATCGGTTTCCATACCAGCTGGCACCCCAAATCTTACAATCTCTGCCGAAGCGCAAAAGATGGCTGACAGCTTGCTTTCTGGTTCCTCAACTGCTGTCTTGCTAGGTTCTGCAGCGATTTCACAAGCAAACGCATCTGATTTACATGTGCTGGCTCAATTCATTGCAGATAACACTGGTGCAATCCTTGGCTTCTTGCCGGTAGGTGGTAATGCGGTAGGTGCCGCACTTGTGAATGCTAATGGTGCCGGTGTTGAATCGGTGCTTTCTGGTGATCGTCGTGCAGTCATTTTGATGAATATCGAACCAGACGCTGACTTACCAAATCCTATACAGGCTCGTGCCGCTCTTGCAAAAGCAAACACTGTAATTGCATTAAGTGCATACCGGAGTACTGACCTGCTTGAAGTAGCTGATGTAATCCTGCCGATCTCGACATTTACTGAAACAGTCTCTACCTTTGTCAACGCCGAAGGCAGAGTTCAAACGGTACAGCCTTCTGTTAAGCCACTAGGTGATTCACGCCCGGGCTGGAAAGTGTTACGAGTGTTGGGCGGACTTGTTGGTGTGGATGGATTCTTATTCAATATGCCTGAAGAGGTTCTTGGCGAGGCTTTAAGTGAAAACTATTGCGCAAAGCTAAATAATTCATCAAGCTCCAATGTTCTTACTAATACAAATTCAGTAGCTCAGCAAGGTCTTGAGCGTTTAACTGATGTCAATATCTATGCTGGTGATCAGATTGTCCGCCGCTCATCAGCTTTGCAACTGACTCGTGATGCAAAGCACGGCAATCAAGTGGGTTTAGGTCAAAAACTATTTTCTGAATTGGGTTTAGGTGAGGGCGATTTAGTGTGTGTCACTCAGGATTCCCAATCTGTGAATATGCCAGCAACATTAGAGGTAAATCTAGCGCCAGGCGCCGTCAGAATCTCTGCGGGTACTCTGGCTAGTGCGAAATTAGGCCAAATGTTTGGTCCAATAACAGTTAGTAAGGCCTAAGGTAAGAGATGGATAATTTCTTAAACCTCATCACCACGCATGGCGAAGCCATTTTTGGATCTTTATGGCCTTTGGTATGGGCCTTAGTACGTATCGTCATTATCGTATTGCCAATGTTTGCTTGCGTTGCTTACCTCACTTTGTGGGAGCGTAAGCTAATTGGTTGGATGCATATTCGTCTAGGGCCAAATCGAGTAGGTCCTCTAGGTCTGCTGCAACCAATTGCTGATGCATTGAAGCTTTTGATGAAGGAAATTATTGCTCCTGCACGAGCAAGTAAGGTACTGTATTTTATCGCGCCAATCATGGTGATCATGCCTGCGTTCGCAGCATGGGCCGTTATTCCATTTCAAGCAAAGATGGTGCTTGCTGATGTGAATGCCGGACTTCTCTACATTATGGCTATTTCATCAATTGGTGTCTATGGTGTGATTCTTGCTGGATGGTCTTCAAACTCTAAGTATCCATTTCTTGGGGCCATGCGCGCATCTGCTCAAATGATTTCATATGAGATTGCAATGGGCTTTGCTTTAGTAACGGTATTACTTACCTCTGGCTCATTAAATCTAAGCACAATTGTGGCATCACAGGGGCAAGGTTATTTTGCTGAAATTGGTTTGAACTTCTTATCCTGGAATTGGCTGCCACTCCTGCCGATGTTCTTGATTTATTTCATCTCAGGCGTTGCCGAAACAAACCGTCATCCATTTGACGTCGTTGAAGGCGAGTCGGAGATTGTTGCGGGACATATGGTTGAGTACTCAGGCATGTCATTTGCCATGTTCTTCTTGGCAGAGTATGCCAATATGATTTTGATTGCGGCAGTGGCATCCATTATTTTCTTGGGTGGCTGGCTGCCGATTGTTGATTTGCCGATCCTGCGCGACATACCTGGTTTCTTCTGGTTGTTTGCTAAAACTTTTTTCTTATTATCTTGCGTCATTTGGTTGCGTGCTACCTTGCCTCGCTATCGTTATGACCAGATCATGCGTTTGGGCTGGAAGATTTTTATTCCCATCTCCGTATTTTGGGTTGTTGTTATTGGCGCATGGGTCGTTTCACCATGGAATATTTGGAAATAAGTTGACTAATCATGTTTAAGAAAATTTCCCAATTCCTCGATAGCCTGATGCTCAAAGACATCCTTACTGGGATGTCTATTACAGGCCGCTATCTCTTTAAGCCAAAGATTACTGTGCAGTATCCGGAGGAGAAGACGCCTCTCTCTAGTCGTTTTCGTGGACTGCATGCTTTACGTCGTTATGAAAATGGCGAAGAGCGCTGCATTGGTTGCAAATTGTGTGAAGCAGTATGTCCAGCCTATGCAATCACAATCGAGACTGCTGAGCGTGATGATGGCACTAGAAGAACAAGTCGTTACGACATCGACTTAACAAAATGTATTTTCTGTGGCTTTTGCGAAGAGGCTTGCCCTGTTGATGCCATTGTGGAAACAAACATCTTTGAATATTTTGGCGATAAACGTGGCGACTTATATTTCACTAAAGACATGCTTTTAGCTGTTGGTGACAAGTATGAAAAAGAGATTGCCGCTAATCGTGCCGCTGATGCACCTTATCGTTAATCGAATAGAGCGTAAATAAAAATGACATTCGATCCATCTACCTTATTCGCAGTTTTCTTCTACGGCTTTGCTGGGCTGTTGGTGATCTCTGCATTGCGCGTGATTACTGCACGCAACCCGGTCCATGCTGCACTATTTCTAGTCTTAGCTTTCTTCTGTGCTTCTGGACTTTGGATGCTCCTCAAGGCTGAGTTCTTGAGTTTGGCTTTGATCTTGGTATATGTCGGCGCTGTAATGGTCTTATTCTTATTCGTAGTCATGATGCTTGATCTTGATTTAGAGCACTTACGCCGCGACTTTAAAAAATATCTCCCTGTTGCATTCTTAATGGGTGCAGTGATTGTTCTGGAACTCTCTATTGTGATCATTCGCAGTTTTATAGGCACAAAGAGTCCGGTGCAGGTGATGCCTGAAGAGGTGATGGCAAATAATACTCATGCTCTCGGCATGTTGATCTTTGTAGATTATGTATACGCCTTTGAGGTGGCAGGCGTCATTCTCTTGGTGGCGATTATTGCTGCTGTTGCCTTGACCTTGCGTAACCGCAAGGACTCTAAAGCACAAAATATTCATGAACAAGTCAATGTCGTTGCGGCAGATCGCATGCGCATTGTGAAGATGGGCTCAGATATGGCTGCTAAACAAGATACAAGAGGTGAGAAGAAATGACGATTACTCTTGCTCACTATCTCGTGCTTGGAGCAATTCTGTTTGCTGCCAGTGTTATCGGCATTTTCTTAAATCGCAAAAATGTCATCGTATTACTAATGGCAATTGAATTGATGCTTCTTGCTGTCAATATGAACTTTATAGCCTTCTCGCACTATTTGGGTGACTTGGCGGGTCAAGTATTCGTATTCTTTATTTTGACTGTCGCGGCTGCTGAAGCGGCGATTGGTTTGGCAATTTTGGTTGTTCTATTCCGTAAGGTAGACACCATTAATGCTGAAGACCTTGACCATCTAAAAGGCTAGTCATGCAAATGACCTTAACTATTCCTGTTCTTTGTGCGATTCCATTGGCGCCTTTATTTGGCTCCATCATCGCTGGTTTCTTTGGTACAAAATTAGGTGGTAATCGTATTGGTCATGGCGCTTGTCAGTTTGTGACTATTTTGGGTGTTGCCATTGCCTTTGCTCTGTCCTGCAATGTATTGGCCCAGGTAATGGATGGCTTTTACTTCAATGGTACTGTTTATCGTTGGATGCAGTTGGGTGAGTTAAATCTTGATATTGGTTTCTTAATTGATCCTTTGACGGCCACGATGATGTGTGTGGTGACTTTTGTCTCACTCATGGTTCACATATATACGATTGGCTACATGCATGGTGAAGAAGGGTACAACCGCTTCTTCTCCTATATTTCCCTTTTTACATTCGCCATGTTGATGTTGGTGATGAGCAATAACTTATTGCAGCTCTTTTTTGGCTGGGAAGCAGTAGGGGTAGTTTCTTATCTATTGATTGGCTTCTATTACGAGCGCCAATCTGCTGTATTTGCAAATATGAAAGCATTCTTGGTCAACCGTGTTGGTGACTTTGGCTTCATTTTGGGCATTGGTCTTTTGCTTGCAAGTACTGGATCAATGCAATATGACGTGATCTTTTCTCAAAACACGGCCTTAGCTGCCCAAACCTTGCCAGGCACAAGTTGGAATTTGGTGACAGTCGCCTGTATATGCCTCTTCATTGGTGCGATGGGTAAATCAGCTCAATTTCCCTTGCATGTTTGGTTGCCGGACTCCATGGAAGGCCCGACACCAATTTCAGCATTAATTCATGCGGCAACGATGGTAACAGCTGGGATTTTTATGGTGTCTCGTATGTCACCATTGTTTGAACTCTCTGATGTTGCTTTGAGCTTTATTTTAGTGATCGGTTCTATTACTGCGCTATTTATGGGCTTCCTGGGCATTGTTCAAACTGACATTAAGCGTGTTGTGGCTTACTCCACCTTGTCTCAGTTAGGTTATATGACCGTAGCTTTAGGGGTATCCGCTTATCCCGTCGCCATCTTCCACTTAATGACACACGCTTTCTTTAAAGCGTTGTTATTCCTTGCAGCAGGTAGCGTCATTTTAGGAATGCATCACGAACAAGACATGCGCAAGATGGGTGGGCTGTGGAAATATATGCCGATCACCTGTCTGATGATGTTGCTTGGTAACCTTGCTCTGATCGGTACGCCGTTCTTCTCAGGCTTCTACTCCAAAGATTCCATTATTGAGGCGGTTGCTGCTAGCCATATTCCTGGTTCGGGCTTTGCTTATTTTGCGGTAATGGCTAGTGTTTTTGTAACGGCCCTGTATTCATTCCGCCTTTACTTCTGGGTGTTTCATGGAAAAGCACGTTGGGGTCATGCAGACTCGCATGCACATGATCATCATGAACATGCAGAGCAGGGCGATGATCATGCCCACCATGGTTTAGCTCCTGGTGAGAAGCCACATGAGTCTCCTTGGGTTGTAACTTTACCGCTGATTCTGCTGGCAATTCCTTCGGTCATCATCGGCTTTTACACCATCACGCCGTTGTTGTTCGGGACTTATTTTGGTGATTCAATCTTTATTGATATTGCGCGTCATCCGGTAATGAAAGAGCTCGAGGATGAGTTCCATGGACCTGTAGCAATGGCATTACATGCATTTACATCGCCAATATTGCTCTTAGTGGTTCTCGGTGTGTTGACTGCAGCGATCGGATATCTCTGGGCTCCCAAATTACCAGAAAAGTTTGCCCAGACTTTTGCACCCATTAAGAAACTCTTTGATAACAAATACTATTTGGATGATTTGAATCAAGCGGTGTTTGCGAAGGGTCTTTTATGGATTGGCGGCATCCTATGGCACCGCGGTGACCAGAAGGTCATTGATGGTTTCTTTGTTAATGGCAGTGCGCACGTTGTTGGTCGCTTTGCCGGTGTGATTCGCCATTTGCAATCCGGTTATCTCTATCACTACGCCTTCGCAATGATTGCAGGCTTAGCGGTATTGTTAGCTTGGGTTTTATACGCTTACCTGCCTTTTGTTCGCTAGGCATTTGTTATTTAAGTAGCCATTATGATTCTTTCTTTCGCCATTTGGACTCCGATAGTATTTGGACTCATTATTTTGTTTTATGGGTCTGAGAAGCCATCTGCTGGCGTTCGCTGGTTAGCGCTGGTTGGTTCTGTTATTGGATTTATTGCAACACTGCCTCTCATATTGCAGTTTGATATTGCTAATCCTGGAATGCAGTTCGTAGAAAAAATCAGCTGGATTCCTCGTTATGACATTAACTATTACTTAGGCATTGACGGTATTTCTGTTTGGTTTATTGTTCTAACCGCATTTATCAATATTTTCGTGGTCATTGCAGCTTGGGAAGTGATTGATACCAAGGTATCTCAATACATGGCTTCATTCATGATCCTTTCAGGATTGATGATTGGAGTATTTTGTGCCTTAGACGCTTTGCTCTTCTACGTATTTTTTGAAGCAACTTTGATTCCGATGTACATCATCATTGGTGTATGGGGCGGACACAACCGGATTTATGCGGCATTCAAGTTCTTCTTGTATACCTTGTTAGGCTCATTACTGACTTTGGTTGCAATGCTCTATCTCTATAACGTAACCAATACGTTTGATATCTTGGCTTGGCAAAATGCCCGCCTCGATATTGTTGAGCAGATCCTATTATTTGCCGCCTTCTTCATGGCCTTTGCTGTTAAGGTACCGATGTGGCCATTGCATACTTGGTTGCCAGATGTCCACGTAGAAGCACCAACGGGTGGTTCTGTAGTCTTGGCAGCGATTATGTTGAAGCTAGGCGCATATGGTTTCCTCCGTTTCTCACTGCCAATCGCTCCTGATGCAAGCCAATATCTTGGCCCCTTTATCATTTTCTTGTCTTTGGTTGCCGTGATTTACGTTGGTGCAGTAGCCTTAGTTCAAAAAGATATGAAAAAACTGGTTGCTTACTCATCTGTAGCCCACATGGGTTTTGTTACTTTAGGATTCTTCCTCTTCAGCCCCTTGGGAATTGAGGGCGGTATTGTTCAGATGATTTCTCACGGATTTGTTGCGGGTGCAATGTTCCTGTCTATCGGTGTTTTGTATGACCGCATGCATACCCGTCAAATTGCTGATTACGGTGGCGTAGTGCATCGTATGCCGGCTTTTACTGCCTTTGCTGTACTGATGGCGATGGCAAACTGTGGATTACCAGCAACCTCAGGATTCGTGGGTGAGTTTATGGTGATTTTGGCTGCCGTTGACTATGATTTCTTTATCGGTATTTTGGCCGCAACAGCCTTGATCTTGGGGGCTGCCTATTCCTTGTGGATGGTGAAACGGGTATTCTTTGGCGCCATTACCAATGCCCATGTGGAGGAGCTCAAAGACCTCAATGGCCGTGAATATTTCATGATGTCAGTGCTTTCTATATGCGTCATTGGTATGGGTGTATATCCAAAACCGTTTACCGACATCATTCATCCAGCTGTTATTAATCTGCTCCAGCATGTTGCTGTGAGCAAACTCTGAGTAAAAGCAAATGCAAGCATTCGACCTATTCGCCATCCTGCCGGAACTCGTTTTACTGATTGTTACTTGTTTATTACTAGTCATTAGCGTTTATATTCGCGAAAACCAGCCAGCTACACCGGGTGTCGAGCAGGATATCTTTCACACACCACGTGGTGTAGGTTTTGTATATTTCTTCACCATTATTTTGCTGGTTTATCTGATCTTTGCTTTTATTGGGCGTATGTCGGATCCATCTTTGGTGGCGATGAATGGCCTATTTCAGTCAGATCCCTTTTCTAATTTGCTCAAAGCTTGCTCATGTGGAGCAGTATTGCTGAGTTTGATTTACTCAAAGCAATACCTCACTGATCGCGCTTTATTCCGTCCTGACTTTATTGTTTTGGCTTTGCTGGCTTTATTGGGTCAAATGGTTTTGATCTCTGGCGCCAATTTGCTTACGCTTTACCTTGGCTTAGAATTAATGGCATTGCCAACTTATGCATTAGTAGCAATGCGTCATAGCAGCGAGAAGAGTGTTGAGGCTGCGATTAAGTATTTTATTTTGGGGGCACTTGCTTCAGGCTTCTTGCTATATGGCATGTCCATGCTTTATGGCGTGACTGGCTCCTTGGATTTGATTGAAATATTCAAGGTTGTTGCTGATCCACGAATTAATCATTTAGTCATGGCATTTGGCTTAGTATTTATTGTTGCTGGCCTGGCGTTTAAGTTAGGTGTTGTTCCTTTCCATATGTGGGTTCCTGATGTATACCAAGGTGCACCAACAGCCGTCACCCTCATGATTGCTGCAGCCCCTAAGATCGCAGCTTTTGCTTTGCTATTCCGCCTATTGGTTAATACCTTATTGCCGCTGATTGGCGATTGGCAGCCCATGCTAATTTTGTTGGCCTTGCTATCACTAATCGTAGGTAACGTTACTGCTATTGCACAGACGAATATCAAGAGGATGCTGGCATATTCTGCAATTGCGCAAATGGGTTTTGTTCTCTTGGGTATGCTCTCTGTATTTGATGATCATGCATTTAGTGCATCGATGTTTTATGCCATTACCTACGTATTAACTACTCTAGGTACATTCGGCTTGCTCATGGCTCTCTCACGCAAGGGCTATGATTGTGAGACCCTAGATGGCTTGAAAGGTTTAAATAAGAAACACCCATGGTTTGCCTTTATTGGTTTAGTCATGATGTTCTCTTTGGCTGGTATACCTCCAACAGTGGGTTTTGCCGCAAAGCTTGGCGTGTTAGAGGCTTTGGTTGATGCCGAGCATACATTCCTTGCTGTGATTGCAGTGATTGCATCTTTAATTGGCGCTTTCTATTACCTGCGTGTTGTTAAGGTGATGTACTTTGATGAGCCTGAGCATGAGATTTCTGTAACGGGTTCTGGCTTTGCTAAAGGCATCCTAGGATTGAATAGTATTTTGGTTTTAGCGATCGGCATTGTTCCGGCTGGCTTAATGAGTGTTTGCTTAGATGCTATGCGCCGTACTTTACTGGGATCCTAAACAGACTCATTAGCTGTTACATAAGGGCTCCGTTTAGGGGTCTTTAATTTTTCGATGCCATCAAGATGACATTTCTTTTTTGTATGATGGGGTATTGCATATTGAAAGGCTAAGAACTCGATGACTGAAAAATCATTTAGCGATCTATCGGAGGGTGATGATCATCTTCGAGAGGACCGTATATCCGGCGAGGATATATATGGCGGCATCTTTCTGAACATGAAACGCGATCAAGTTCGCTTGCCCGATGGTCAGCAGGCCGCTCGAGAATATTTGACGCATCCTGGCGCTGTGGCTATCGTAGCCATTCTGGATGATGGCAGAGTGCTTTTAGAGCGTCAATATCGTTATCCGATTGCTAAAGCCTGTATAGAAATTCCAGCGGGTAAGTTGGAGATTGGGGAAGACCATTTATTGTGCGCCCAACGCGAGCTTGAGGAGGAGACTGGATACACTGCCAAGCGTTGGAGTTATATCCGCCGTATCCATCCTGTGATTTCTTACTCTACTGAGTTCATCGATATCTATTTAGCTGAAGATCTGATTCCTGGTCCAAGTAAGCTTGATGATGAAGAGTTTTTAGATGTTTTTGCAGCCCCTCTAGAGCAGTTAATTGCTTGGGTAGAGCAGGGTGAGATCACCGATGTGAAAACAACAATCTCAGCTTATTGGTTAGATCGATATCGCAGAGGCCTAGTGAAGCCCCAGGCTATTAAATAGGTACTTTCAAAACGGATTAAAATGGGGTATTGAATTTGGTATTTTTGCCCCAATATAGGTCATATGAAAGTCTACAACCTCGCTTGCCCCTTGGATCATCGCTTTGAAGGCTGGTTTGCCTCCGAAGAGGACTGTCTTGCCCAGCAAGACAAGGGCATTTTGGCTTGTCCTATTTGCGACAGCACGCAAATTACGCGTATGCCTTCAGCGCCTCATATTGTAAAGACTTCTTCCACTGAATTAGTTGTTCAAAAGGAAGGCACGGGTAATTTAAGCGGGGAAGTGATGGCGCTGACGGGTAAGGATCACTCCCAATTAGAGGCGCAGGTTCAGGCTGCCTTTTTGAAGGGGATGCATGATCTCATGGGCCGTTCTGAGGATGTGGGCAATGCGTTTGCAGAAGAGGCCCGCAAGATTCATTATAAAGAATCTCCTGAGCGCAGCATTCGTGGTCACACTACCCTGGATGAAGCTGAGTCCTTGAGAGATGAAGGGATTGATGTTATGGCTATGCCAATGATCCCGGCATTTAAAAATACTCTCCAATAAGATTCCCACACAAATCCCATATACTTGTTAGAACGTCCTTTAGGACCTAACTTGTTTGATGGGGATACGTGATGAAACGCATTTTTCTTGCCTTGATAGTTTGCTTAACTGCTTTAGGTATTACTGCATGCTCTAAGTCTGATTCAAAAGAAATTAAAGTGGCTGTTTCCCCAGCCTCACCTCCAATGGTTTTCGATCAAAATGGCAAGATTGTTGGCGCTGATATGGAAATCTTTGATGGTTACTGCAAAGCTCGTTCATGCACATTTAAAGTGACGCCTTATGACTGGCAGGGAATGTTGGGTGCAGTTTCAAGTGGTCAAGCGGATGTGGCTTTTTCAGGTATCTCAATTACTGATAAGCGCAAAGAGGTAATGGATTTTTCTCAGCCTTACTATGACAATGCCTGGCATTTGGTCAGCATGAAGAATCGCAATATTCAAATCAAAGATTTAAACGAACTCAAAAAATACAAAATTGGATATCCTCGCGGGATGGCGTATGACGATCTCATTCGCAATGAGCTTGAGCCAAAAGGCTATTACTCGCTCAGTAAGGTAAAACTCTATCCCTCTTATACCGAGGTCATTACCGACCTTCAAAATGGGAATATCGATCTGGCATTCATCGAAGAGCCTGTATTGGCAAGCTATATTAATAAAATGAAGTTGCCAATTGAGAGTGATTATGTCTTTAGTGGTTATGACAAGCTCGGTTTTGCCTTTGCTAAGGGGTCAAAATTGCGTGATGATTTTGATGTCTACTTAAAAGAGCTGGGTCCAGATAAAGTGAAGGCAATTCTAGATAAGTGGATGAATTAATTTTCATTCGATAGGGTTTATCTGTGAATTTTTACGACATCCTTGCGCAATTAGCGCAAGGAATCTCTTATACAGTCATTGTGACTTTAGTCTGTAGTGCTACAGGCTTAGTTATTGGCTTAACGCTTGCCAGCTTGCGGCGACTACAAATTCCTGGATTAACTCCAGTGATCGATACCTATACCTATATATTTAGAGGCGTTCCTGTTTTAGTACTTCTTTTCATGGTCTATTTTGGCCTTCCCAGTGTTGGGATTAAAGTCCCCCCATTAATGGCAATGGCATTGAGTTTAGGTTTGGTGACATCGGCTTATCTTGCTGAAGTGTTTCGTGGCGCATTTAATTCTGTGAACTCGGTTGAGATATTGGCTGGTCAAGCAATGGGTATGAGCAAATTGCAGGTACTTTGGTACATTGATTTGCCGCAAATGTTGCGCTTCTCTGTACCAGGCATGATTAATGAATTTACTTCTGTGCTGAAATATTCTCCTTTTGCATACACCGTGGGCATTCCAGAAATTACTAAGCAGGCCATTGCATTGACCTCGACTACATTAAGAGGGGTTGAGGTCTATTTTGCAGTAGGGCTACTGTATTTTGCGATTTATCGAATCTTATTGATTGGCATACAGCTAGTTAATCGCCATTATCAAATTCCAGGGTTGAGTAAAGCATGATTTCGGATGATATTGCCTTGAAGGGAGCCTCTTTGTGTCTTTAATTCAGGTACGAGACTTGAAAAAGGTATACGGCGAGCAAGTCGTGCTCTCAGATATTAATTTTGATGTGCAAGATGGCGCAGTGCGCGTTTTGATGGGGGCTTCTGGTTCAGGAAAGTCGACGATTTTGCATTGCCTGAACCGCTTAGAGGATCCTACTTCAGGATCTATCTTGTTTCGCGGTAAAGAAGTTGCTGGCCCCGGAATAGATGTCAGGGCGCTTCGTAAGCAGATTGGTTTTGTATTTCAGCAGTTTGCTTTGTACAGTCATCTGACTGTATTAGAAAATGTGACCTTGGCGTTAAAAGTATTGGAGGGCATGAAAAAACCAGAGGCTAATGAAAAAGCTTTAGATACTCTAGCCAAGTTTGATATGACGATTCATCAACATAAGTATCCTGCACAACTCTCTGGTGGGCAGCAACAGCGCGTAGCCATTGCTAGGGCGCTAGCTATGGATCCGGCAGTGCTGGTGCTTGATGAGCCAACTTCGGCTTTAGATCCGATCATGTCTCGTGATGTGGCAGATCTGATTAATCGACTTCATGATGCTGGCATTACGATGTTGTGTGTTACACATGATCTGGCGCTTGCACAAAACATCTCAGACACGGTGATGTTTTTGGATAAAGGCGTTATCCGTGCCGATGAAAAAATTTCTATTCTCATGAGTGATACATCTGATCCAGATATACATGCATTCTTTGGCAATAAGGATGGCTTGAAATGAACGCTTGGAAGATCTTTGAAACAGATCTGATGATGCAGATGCCGCTCATTTTGGCGGGTCTGGTCAATACTTTAAAGCTTGCGGGTTTAGTTAGCGTTACCGGTCTTTTACTCGGGATTGTTGTTTTCTATCTCTCAATTAGCAAGAATTTTTTCATCCGTACAGCCACTAATTCCTATATCTCATTTTTTATTGGGATGCCCTTAATAGTCCTATTATTTTTAATGTATTACGGCCTGCCACAATGGGGCTTACGCATGGATCCCTTTACTGTGGCAGCAATTGGATTCACGCTGAATGTGGCGGCTTATAACGCTGCGTATATGAAAACCGCTTATAACGGTTTGAATTTTATTCAGCTTGAGGCCGCTGCAGCCCAGGGTTTTAGTCCTTTTCAGATTTTCCAATTAATCACTTTGCCGCAAGTGCTTCGATTGTCGGTGCCCGCTCTAACAAACCAAGTGATTGGTAATTTAAAAGACAGCTCTGTTGCTTTCCTGATTCAATACACTGAGTTTTTTGCCCGCATGCAAGAGTTGGCTGCAAGTAACTTTCAATTCTTCAAGGCCTATTTACTTACGGCCATTGTTTACCTAGCGATGGTTTCAGTGATTGTCTTATTTGCAAGAGCAATTGAAAGAAGAGTGGTTTATCCAACTGCCTAGTTCATCATCTAAAGTTCAGATTAATAATTCATTAGCCATAAAAAAGTGACCCGGAGGTCACTTTTTTGTCTGTAGCAGTTAACGATTACTTTGAGGTTGGCATGACAAATTCAGCGCCTTTAGCAATACTTTCTGGCCATCGTTGCATCACACTCTTTTGCTTAGTATAAAAACGGACACCTTCTTTACCGTAGGCATGCATATCTCCAAAGATAGATTTCTTCCAGCCACCAAAGCCATGCCAGGCCATTGGCACAGGAATGGGGACGTTAATACCAACCATGCCTACTTGTACGCGGCGGGCAAATTCACGAGCAATATTGCCATCACTTGTAAAGCAGGCAACTCCATTGCCGTACTCACATGAGTTCACTAAATTGAGGGCCTCAGTAAAATTGGCAACTCGCAAGCATGAGAGCACTGGGCCAAAAATTTCTTCTAGGTAAATCTTCATATCAGGGGTCACATTGTCAAACAATGTACCGCCAATATAGAAGCCATTTTCATTACCTGGAACTTTGAGGCCACGACCATCCACTAATAGTTTTGCACCAGAAGCAACGCCACTTTCGATGTAGCCAGTGATGCGCTCCAGGGCAGCTTTAGTCACAATCGGACCCATCTCGGCATCAAGCTCCATGCCATTTTTAACCTTTAATGTTTTGGTGCGCTCAATGAGTTTAGGCATGATCTTCTCAGCAACATCACCCACTAAAACCGCAACAGAAATTGCCATACAGCGCTCACCAGCTGAGCCATAGGCAGCACCAACAAGCGCATCAATTGCCTTATCGATGTCTGCATCAGGCATGATGACCATATGGT
Organism: Polynucleobacter sp. 15G-AUS-farblos; assembly: GCF_018882445.1. Classification (GTDB taxonomy): domain Bacteria; phylum Pseudomonadota; class Gammaproteobacteria; order Burkholderiales; family Burkholderiaceae; genus Polynucleobacter. The sequence continues at coordinate 133,336 of NZ_JACVOM010000006.1, forward strand.
TCTTTGCGCCACCTAAAGCTTGTGAGCGTTTACCAAAATGGGCGCACCGCTCATATATATAGTTTGCAATCGGTGTGGATCCAACAAAACTAATTGCTTTGACGTCAGGATTTTCAATCAAAGCATCAACTGCTTCTTTATCACCTTGAACCACATTGAAAACGCCATCAGGAAGACCGGCTTCTTTCAGTAGCTTTGCCATAAATAGGGAGGCTGAAGGATCTGTAGGGCTTGGTTTAAGAATGAACGTATTGCCACAGGCAATCGCCATGGGGAACATCCACATTGGAACCATGACCGGGAAATTAAATGGGGTAATGCCGGCCACCACACCCAATGGCTGGCGCATGACCCAGTTATCAATATCAGTTGAAACCTGCTCTGTGTAATCGCCTTTTAACAACTCAGGGATACCGGTAGCAAATTCTACAATTTCGATGCCACGTGTTACTTCACCTTGTGCATCGGTAAATACTTTGCCATGCTCAGCAGTGATGATGGCTGCGAGTTCATCACGTTTTGCATTAAGTAACTCTAGGTACTTGAACATAATTCGTGAGCGGCGCAGGGGGCTTGTTTGGCTCCAGCTTAAAAACGCCTTTTGCGCAACCGCGACAACTTCATCGACCTCTTTCTTGCTTGCTAAGGCAACCCGGCGGGATACGGATCCCAAGGCAGGGTTGTAGACGTCCGAAAAACGGCCGTCTTTGGGATTTGTGATCTTGCCATCTACATAGTGGCCAATATCTTCTTTAGATACAAAAGCTTGTGGTGCATTCATAGTCGTTTGTGCTTATTATTTCAAGGGTGTTTATATAAAATGAAGTCGTTTGGCCGCGGTGGCCTGCAAGACTTCGCTGTCTCGTTTATTCTGCTTTTTACTATTTTATCGCTATAAGCCAATTTTGGTTATTTGTTCATATTTGCTAGTTTTTAAAGGTCTGCAATGAGTCTTCTTTTCACCAATTACACCCTCAATAGCCCTCGTGGGCCTCTGGAGCTGGCAAATCGGGTTGTTGTTGCGCCAATGTGCCAATACTCGGCTAGTAATGGTGAGGCAACGGACTGGCACTTAATGCATTGGGGTAATTTACTCAATAGTGGTGCAGGCTTATTCATCATTGAGGCTACCGGGGTTACACCAGAGGGACGTATTACACCTGCTTGTCTTGGTTTATGGGATGACCGTACTGAGGCTGCTCTTAAGGATAAATTGACAAGAGCACGTCAACTAGCGCCACCGACCCCGGTATTTATTCAGCTAGCCCATGCCGGAAGAAAGGCGTCCAGTGCTACCCCTTGGGAAGGTGGGCAACTCCTTTCGATAGAACAGGGTGGCTGGAATGCGGATGCGCCATCAGCGATTCCGCAGTTAGAGGGTGAGCGCCTACCCCATGAGCTCTCTAAAGCAGAATTAAAGAACTTGATCGAGGCCTTTGTGGTGGCTGCAAAACGCTCTGATCGAATTGGTGTGGATGGCATTGAATTGCATGGTGCTCATGGCTACTTATTGCACCAATTTCTATCGCCGATTGCAAATCAAAGAACGGATGAATATGGCGGCTCTTATGAGAACCGAATTCGTTTTCCCTTAGAGTTATTTAAATCTGTAAGGGATGCATATCCAGGCGTGCTGGGTATTCGTATATCTGCTAGTGATTGGATTGAGGGTGGGTGGACTCCGCAAGAAACTGCTGATTTTGCGACACAACTGAAGACCTTAGGGGCGGACTTTGTGCATATTTCATCAGGAGGAATTTCGCCTGCGCAAAAAATTGCCATTGGTCCAAACTATCAAGTCCCTTTTGCTAAGTTGGTAAAAGATCAGTCCGGTCTTCCTACTATGACGGTAGGATTAATTACGGATCCTCATCAAGCAGAAGAGATTTTGCAAAAGGGCGATGCTGATCTGATAGCGCTTGCACGAGCCTTCTTGTATAAGCCACGCTGGGCATGGGAGGCTGCTGCTGCTTTAGGTGGCACAGTCCCATCTAATGAACGTTACTGGCGTTGTTTACCCAGAGAAGCCCAAGCAATTTTTGGAAATGTCAAAGTAGGTCAAAGATAATCGGATTAACAGTCAAAAAATTAAACAGGAGACCCCCTATGAAACGTATTCAGTTTATTAAATCATCATTGTTTGCAGTTGGTGCTAGCTTGCTTACTAGTCTTGCATGCGCACAAAATTTTCCAGACAGACCAATTACCCTAGTGGTGCCAAATCCACCGGGCGGTTTAGTGGATACCTCAGCCCGCTTATTGAGCGAGCCTTTGGCCAGAGTGATTGGACAACCAGTCGTAGTTGATAACAAGCCCGGCGCAAGTGGTAACACTGCCTATCAGTATGTAGCTAAAGCAAAACCAGATGGGTATACCTTGTTGATTTCGTATTCTGGGTATCACGTTGCTAATCCAGCGCTGATGGATAAACTTCAATGGGATCCCATTAAAGATTTTTCACCCATAGGGCTATTAACCGTATCAACCAATGTAATTGCGGTGCATCCCTCAGTGCCTGTGAATAACCTAAAAGAGTTGATTGCTTACGCAAAGGCCAATCCGGGCAAGCTCAATTATGCGTCTCAAGGAAATGGCTCCGTTTCCCATATCGGCACTGAGATATTTAAGCAAAGCACGGGAGTAGATATGGTGCACGTACCCTATAAGGGCTCTGGGCCAGCGATCCTAGATGTTTTAGCTGGTCAAGTACAAGTCTTTATTACAACGCCGCCCTCTGTTATGCAGCATGTGCAAAGCGGAAAGCTAAAAGGCTTAGCCGTTACTGGCAAGAGTCGCCATCCTGGCATGCCAAATGTGCCCACTACTACTGAAGCTGGCTTGGCATCATTTCAATTGGAGGCATGGGTGGCTTTGTACGCTCCAGCAGGGACACCAGGACCCATTATCACTAAGCTGACCGATTCTGTGAAAACAAGCTTAGCTTTGCCTGAAGTCAAAGAGCGTGGAGATTCTGCTGGCATTGAGTTGCGCTATCTCAATCCTCAGGCAATGGATGCATTACTCAAGAAAGAGTTGCCATACTGGAATAAGGCAATTAAATCAGCCAATATCACACTAGATTAACGATGCTTATGCCTGATCTCTTAATACGGGGTCAGGCAAGGATTGTGCCAAGGCTCTAGCTACACTTAATAGGAATCGATCTTTTCCTGGTCCTGCAATTAACTGTACCCCAACAGGCAAGCCATTCGGACCGCTGCTAATATTTAGGTTGATACAAGGAAGGCCTAGGAGCGTCCAGCCCCGACAAAATACAGGGTTACCTGTTCCTTCTTTAGCGATTGGCGCTTCTCCTGTGGCACTCGGCGCAATGATCAAATCTACTTCATTTAGAAATAATTGATCAATCGCAAAGCGCGCTTCTTTGGCAGATAGCAAATCCTTTTGGTATTGCTCGTAAGAAATTTTGCTGCCCTCATTTAATTGCTGTAATAACTGAGCATTCATTTTCTTGGCAAAACTCTTTTGCTCAAAACCCAGTGCACGCACCATCTCAAAACTCATGATCCGTGATTGAACTAAAGTAATTTCATTACATGCGGTAGGTAAGAGGATATCTTTTACGGGACCCTTAGAGATAGCTTCGGCAGCAAAGCGCGCTAGAGCAAGAGCACCCGCAGTTTCTTTGCCAGCTAAAGACCAATCCTGTGTTTTGCAGATAGAAATTCGGGGTTTGTTGTGTAATTCTGATACGTGGGCAAGTTCAAGATCATCGCTCATTGCTGCTACGCCCAGGGCAACATCGCCAATACTTCTTCCAAAGCAGCCTAATGTATCTAATGAGGGAGACAAGGCTTTGACACCGGCCACCATGATTTTTCCAAAGCTCGGTTTAAAGCCTACGACGCCACAATAGGATGCGGGACGAATAATGGATCCCGCTGTTTGACTACCTGTTGCCAAGGGCACCATAAAGTCAGCAACGGCGGAAGCAGAGCCGCTTGATGAACCACCGGGGGTATGTTTAAGATGATGCGGGTTGACAGTAGCAGGGGGTTTAAAGCTTGCAAATTCAGTGCTGACTGTTTTGCCGAGAATAATTCCACCAGCTTGACGCATCAGAGCGACCGAAACTGCATCCGCTGCTGGGTAATGATTGGCATAAATTGGCGATCCATAGCCTGTTGGTAGATCGCAGGTATCAAATAGGTCTTTAACGCCAATCGGAAGGCCGTGCAAAATCCCCTTAATAGGCCCTTTATCAAGCTCTCTAGCGCGTGCCATGGCGTTTTCTTTGTCTAGGCTTACCCAAGCCTTAATGAGGCTTTCTCGCTGACCTATGCGGTCCAAGCAGGAGAGCAGTAGGTCGGTTGCTTTGATATCGCGTCTGGCGAGTGCACGGGCAGCCTGAGAGGCGCTAAGGCTTTCTAGATCTTTCATCGGATTATTCTACTAAGGGTGGCGTATGATCGCAATTTAACGAAATTATTGAACCCAGATAGCAACCTAAATGAAGCAACATTCAGTACGTGAAGCATGGCTTGAAGACGCCGTAAAACATCTAGAACCGGTTTTTTCAAAGGCTGGATATGCCATCCCCCCTGTTCGGGTCTCCTGTGGGTTTCCGGCTTCTAGTAGTCCTAGAACAACCCTGGGCCAATGTTGGCCCCGCGAGCGTTCAGGCGGTGGTGTGAATGAAATTTTTATTTCGCCCAAAATTGATGACCCAGTCGAATTGCTCGATACCTTAGTGCATGAGTTGTGCCATGCAGTAGATGATTGTTTCAGCGGGCATGGCGAGGATTTCAAAGGGATCGCGCAGACGGTTGGATTAGAAGGTCCGGCTCGAATGGCGCATGCTACAGAAGAGCTTACCGTCAAACTGATGATGATTAGCCAGGAGTTGGGCCCATATCCGCATCAGGCAATCGTTTTCCCACCACCAAGACCAAGCAATGCCAGTAGAAGCAAGGCCAAGTGCGGTCAATGCGGTTATGAAGTCACTTTACTTAAAAAATGGGCTAGTTATGGAGCCCCAATCTGCCCAAAAGACAATATTCGCATGCAGGAAGATATTCCTGAAACTATTGAAAATACAACTGAATACGACAGCGAATCTGTCGGAAAGGGCGCAAAAAAGGCCCCAGATGAGATTCGACGTGCTATCAGTTAAATGAGAAACCTGTAAAATTTTTTCAACGAAAATAACACTTAATGTAAGAGACTACTTCCTATGAATGCAAAGAAAATCTTCAAAAATCCAAAAATCGCCGTCATCGCTGGGGATGGTATTGGCAAAGAAGTAATGCCTGAAGGAGTTCGCGCCTTAGAGGCGGCCAATCGCAAGTTTGGCATTGGCATGCAATTTGATCATTTTGACTTTGCTAGCTGTGATTACTATCTCAAGCACGGCAAGATGATGCCGGATGATTGGTTTGATACTTTAATGAAGTATGACGCTATTTTCTTTGGCGCAGTCGGAATGCCCGATATCCTGCCTGATCATGTTTCCTTATGGGGAAGTTTGATTCAATTCCGTCGCGGATTTGATCAGTATGTGAATTTACGTCCCGTGCGCTTATTACCAGGGGTTCCTTGTCCTCTGGCCAATCGTAAACCAGGCGATATTGATTTCTTTGTAGTTCGTGAAAATACGGAAGGTGAATACTCTAGCGTTGGTGGAAAAATGTTCCCAGACACTGATCGCGAGTTTGTTATTCAAGAGTCGATCTTCACAAGACAGGGCGTCGATCGTATTTTGCAATATGCATATGATTTAGCACAAAGCCGCCCTAAGAAACATTTAACTTCAGCAACTAAATCAAATGGTATTGCTATCACCATGCCTTATTGGGATGAACGTGTAGAAACCATGTCCAAAAAGTTTGCTGATGTCAGAACCGACAAGTATCACATTGACATCCTAGCTGCCCACTTTGTAATGAACCCTGATCGCTTTGATGTCGTGGTGGCAAGTAATTTATTTGGCGATATTTTGTCTGATCTAGGCCCAGCTTGTACTGGAACGATTGCTGTTGCTCCATCCGGGAGCATCAACCCAGAAGGAAAATTCCCATCTTTATTTGAGCCTGTGCATGGTTCAGCTCCGGATATTTACGGCAAGATGATTGCTAATCCAATCGGGCAAATCTGGAGTGGTGCCATGATGCTTGACCACCTTGGTTACCCAGAGGCAGGAAAAGCCATTTTTACAGCGATTGAAAAAGTGCTTGCCGCAGGTCCCGGTCATGCACCATTAACCCCAGATGTTGGTGGCACCGCTAAGACTGATGACTTGGGTAAGGCGATTGCTGCTGCAATCTAATGGCTCTTAACTAATGCTTTGAATAGGGCTCCATACGGGGTCCTTTTTACTGGCTTTAGCTATTTCAGCCAAAACCTTTTCGTGTGACTGACATTCCTCATCACTAGCTGCCAGTAGTTTTAAATTTGTAGGGAGCGATTTGGTTTGCCCTTCAGAATCAGTAGCCACCGTGTAGTCGATCAAATCAATCGAGAGATCTTCTTGGCCGCGTGTCATTGATACATACACTTCTGCCAATAACTGGGCATCCAACAAAGCGCCGTGCAAAGTACGATGTTGATTGCTAATGGAGAAGCGCTCGCAAAGAGCATCTAATGAATTGCGTTTACCCGGAAACATCTGACGTGCCTCTAAAAGCGTATCAGTTACCTTGCTTGCCAAATTACGAAATGGCGGGCGCTTCAAGAGAGCGAACTCGTTATCTAAAAATCCCAAGTCGAAGGCGGCGTTATGAATCACAATTTCTGCACCATCAACAAATTCAATCAGCTGCTCAACAATATTTCCAAAAACAGGTTTGTCTGACAGGAATTCCCTTGAGAGTCCATGAACCGCAAAAGCTCCAGCATCGATATCACGCTCTGGATTAATGTAGTAGTGGAAGGTTCTGTCTGTAAGTCGACGACCGACCATTTCTACGCAACCGATTTCGATAATACGATCGCCGGTTGCTGGATTTAAGCCAGTAGTTTCTGTATCGAGAATAACTTGACGCATTAGGTACCCTCTAGTACTGATGGCGGAATTTCCATTGGACCATTGCCGGCATATTTATCAAGATAGAGATAAATAACCGGCGTAATAATCAAGGTAACGAATTGCGATAAGATCAGGCCGCCCGCAACGCTTATGCCCAAAGGCTGACGTAGTTCTGCGCCTGCGCCAATTCCAAAGGCAATCGGCAGGGCGCCCATTAATGCAGCCAAGGTTGTCATCATGATAGGGCGGAAACGCAAGATACAGGCTTCTCTGATTGCCTTTTCAGGAGTCATTCCCTGATTGCGTTGCGCATCCAGTGCAAAGTCAATCATCAAAATCGCATTCTTTTTAACAATCCCAATCAGCAACAAAATACCAATTGAGGCAATGATTGTTAATTCAAAGCCAAAAATGCGTAAAGCCAAAATAGCGCCAATGGCAGCGGATGGTAAGCCCGCAAGAATGGTGAGTGGATGAATATAGCTCTCGTATAAAACCCCCAGCAAAATATATATGACTCCGAGTGCAGCCAAAATCAAAATGACTTGGCCTGATTGATTATCTTTAAAGACGGCCGCATCACCACCATAGCTAGTAATGATCGAGGGCGGTAGCCCAATTTCTTTGGTGTACTCTTCAATTTTCTTAGTAGCATCCCCAAGAAATACATCAGGCGCTAAGTTAAATGAGAGGGTGACTGCCGGTATCTGCCCCAGATGGTTCACCGCAGTGGGGCCGACTGATCTGGTGAATGTTGCAACACTAGAAAGGGGAATTAATTTATCAGTGGCTCGACCGCGAACAAATATTTTATTGAGGTCAGATTCATATTGTCGATCCTCTTTAGCAGTTTCTAAAATGACATAGTAGGTATTTACAGGAGTGTATATGGTTGATACTTGTTTCTCACCATATGATGAATACAAAGCAGAGCGAATATCTGCAATCGTAATGCCTGCGCTAGCCGCCTTTTCTCGATTAATATCAATCTTGACATTTAAGCCTTTTAATTGCGAATCACTAGTAACGTCTCTAAACATAGGATCAGATCGCAGTTTTTGTATGAGTTTGTCGGCCCATTCATTGACACCTTCAAAGCCAACGCTTTGGAGGGTAAATTGGTAACGACTCTTACTACTTCGACCACCAATTTGTAAATTTTGTACAGGGCGCATGTACACCTGAAGGCCCGGTATTTCTCTAAATTTGACTCTAAGATCCTCCATTACCTTAGACATCTTTGGTCGTTCGTTTTTCGGCTTGAGAACAATAAAAATGCGTCCAGTATTTTTGCCAGAGCTATTTCCGCCACCCACAATTGAAATAGAGCTTTCTACGCTTGGATCTTTACTAACGATTTCGGCTGCCTGGTCTTGAAGCTTCAACATTGCCTCAAATGAAATATCCTCCGATGCTTCTGTAGTGGTCTGTATTTGTCCTATGTCTTCTTCTGGAAAAAATCCCTTTGGACTGTTCATAAACAAGAATATAGATAGAGCAAATGTAGAAATAGCACCCCATATGACTATTTTTCGATGGTGTAAAGCTAAATCAAGATAGTGAATATAGGTTTTGAGCATCCAATCAAAGAGGCGATCAAATTGTTTATTGATAGCGAATTCTTTAGCATGGACTCCGGGTTTAGGGAGATATCTGCTACAGAGCATTGGAACTACTGTCAAAGAAACGATGGCCGATACAAAAATCGACAAAGATACAACTACAGCAAATTCTCTAAAGAGCAGGCCTATGGGTCCAGGCATGAAGAAGAGAGGAATAAACACTGCAATCAAGGAAATCGAAATAGAAATAATAGTAAAGCCAACCTCTTTGCTGCCCTTAAGTGAGGCCTTGAGTGGGTCCATCCCATTTTCAATATGACGCATGATGTTTTCTAGGACTACGATTGCATCATCAACCACCAAACCTACTGCTAGCGTAATACCTAACAGCGAAATATTATCAAGGCTATACCCCATGAAGTAGAGTAAAAAGAATGCGCCAATTAAAGAAATGGGCAAGCTAATTGAAGGTATTAAAGTTGCGGCTGCATGCTTTAAGAATAGGAAGATGACTAACACAACCAACAGCACAGTTAGAGCAAGGGTGACATTCACATCATGAATCGCTTCAATAATAGATAAGGATCGATCGTTTGCCACTTGGAGCTTAATCGACTCGGGCATTTGTTTCTGTAGTTCTGGGATTAATGCTTTAACTGATTTGACAACCTCTACAGTATTTGCATTGGGTTGCCGTAATACAGCAATTGCAATAGATCTTTCACCATTAGAGCTGGCTAGGGTGTAGACGTTTTCATAACTCTCAACCACTTCAGCGACATCTTTGAGGAAAATAGGAAGACCATTTTTTTGGCTGATGATGAGATTACCAAATTCTTCTGGTCTTACCAATTGAGGATTCGCGTAAATTGTGATGGATTGGCGAGGTCCATCAAGAACGCCCACGGGGCTATTTGAGTTTGCTTTATTGATAGCATTAGCCAAATCATCCATAGTGAGGTTGCGGTTGCCTAATGCATCGGGCCGAACTTGAACACGAACCGCGTAACGTTTAGCACCATAGACAATAATTTGCGCAACACCGCTAATGGTCGATAGATTTGGAGACAGCAAATTTTCTGCATAGTCATTTAAATCTGACAAACTCACTGACGGGGAGCTTAAGCGAACAACTAATACAGGAGTATCGGCAGGGTTGACTTTGCGATATGACGGTGGATTTGTCATTTCAATCGGAAGCCGTCTTTGTGCTCTTAAGAGTGCGGCCTGAACGTCGACTGCTGCTTTATCGATATCGCGCTTGTTATCAAATTCCAAGGAAATGCTAGTGCTACCCAATGAATTGACAGAGCTGATGACCTTAATGCCGTCAATTGTTGAAAATTCTTTTTCCAATGGCAATGCAACAGCAGATGCCATGTTTTCAGGAGAGGCACCTGGTAGCGATGCGCTAACTGAAATAACGGGAGTATTAAAACTTGGTAAAGCTGCTACTGGTATATTGAAATAAGCGACTGTACCGGCAATGACGGTAGCTATCGATAGCAAGACCGTCATCACTGGACGCCGAATACATAATTCGGATAGCGTCATTTTTTCTCAGTCGAAGGAGTATTTTTAGGGGCCGCGTCCGCTTTCTTAGCTTCACGGACTTTGCCACCTGGTCGAAGATTCTGCTTGCCCTCGACAATGACCTTGTCGCCATTCTCAATGCCGGTGATAACGGATGTACCTTTGTACTCATAGACCAATTTAATGGGTTTTAAAACAGCTTTACCATCTTGATCCACTATATAAACAATTCTTCCGCGGGCGCTCATCACAATTGCTTCTGATGGCACTGAAAGCGCATCTTTCAAAGTATTGGCAACTAATGAAATACGAGCAAACTGACCAGGAAGCAGAGTCATAGAATCATTCGGAATCTGCGCCTTGACTCTGACTGCTGCAATGGAAGGATCCACCTGGTTATCAATCACTAGCACCTTACCTTCATATGTTTTTTTACCAGAGTCACCCACGGTAACCTTAACAGTAAGGGGTTCTCCATCCAGCTGGTTCTCCAGCAAAATGGGGATATCTTTTTCTGGGATCACAAATTGAACATTGATTGGGTTGAGCTGGGTGATTGTTACCATCGATCCAACACTAGATGTTGCTGTTGAACTAGTTGCGGTAGTGACCACATTGCTTGCTTGTACTAAAGAGCCAGGAAATACATTCACAATTCCAGCGCGGCCAGTGATAGGAGATCGTATTGAGTCGTAGGAAAGCTGTACCTCAGCGGAACGCGCTGCTGCTTGGGCCGATTTAGCGTTAGCCATAGCAGTTTCTAGGCCAGCCCTGGAAATAAAGTTTTTGCTTACCAGTTCTTGTGCGCGAAGATATTGTTTTTGGGCATCTTCCGCTAAGGCTTTTAGCCTTTCATAGTTGGCAGTGTCATTACGGTTATCAAGTGTGAATAATAGGTCGCCCGCTTTGACTTCTTGACCATCTTTGACGTGAATCTTTGCGACTGTATTTGTAACCATCGGTCTGATATCGACAATAGCATTTGAAACCATCGTACCAGTTGCCTCAATTACCAGCGGAATATCTTTCTTCTCAACCGTAATAGTAGTTACGGTCGTTGGTCCGCCACCTTTTCCAGCTTTTGCAGCTGGCGGATAAAAATAGTCATAGGTTAATGAACCGGCGTACAAAATAATCAGCACAATAAAAATTCGCCATTTGAATCCGTAAATAAATGACTTTACCGAGGCGAAAGAGATAGTCGGTATGCGGTGTGAAACTTTTCCCCATAGACCGCAAATCAGTGACTTTAAATACCTAAAAAGCTGCGCCACTTTTGCAGGTATTTTATTTAAGGTTGACTCTATTTTTGACACGGTCTCGTTTTTCTTGGTTTTTTAGGATTCTAATGGGGTTTCTGCTCACTGGATTGCCAGTGCATTCTCTCATAAGAGGGGTAAAAATGAGTTCTCCTAGGCTTAATTGCCTCTAGGGTAAAAACTCTTCTACACCCTTGTTGGCAAGCAGATCGGCCAGCTCATTTCCAGGGTGCCCGTTATGACCACGGACCCAATGCCAAGAGATGTCATGATCAGGCAATAGGGCATCTAATTCTTGCCATAAGTCAGCGTTTTTGACCGGATCCTTGCTAGCCGTCTTCCAACCTCGTTTTTTCCAGCCTTCCAGCCATTCAGTCACCCCTTTTTGAACATACTGGGAGTCGGTCCATAACTCAACGGAGCTTCGCTGTTTAAGTGCTCGAAGGGCGAAGATAACGGCACTGATTTCCATCCGATTATTGGTGGTATGTTTTTCTCCGCCATGCAGATGTTTCTCATGTTCCCCTGATCGTAAGACCGCTCCCCAGCCTCCAGGACCAGGATTTCCTTTACATGCACCATCTGTGAAGATCACGATGTGGGGGTGGGAGTGCTCGTGGCTAGTTTGTGACATAGCTTTACTGTAATGGGTCTTTATTGAGCTTGCCGCGCTCCGCCGCAGGGCTCAGGGGGGCAATCTTAGGAATTAGGCTAGTTTGGATCTGACCCACAAGGCGAATACCCTGGTGACGCTTGATGGCGGAAACTACAAAAATAGCCCCGAATATAGGCCACCAGCGGTTACCCATAGGCTCTAGGAAATCCATTCGGGAGATACCTTGGCCTTGCAGGGGGAGTTTGTAGCAGCCAAAATGACCACGATCGAGTGAAAAGTTCAGTAATTGGAGCCAGTCTTTAATCCGAATTAGGCTAATGAACTGCCCATCTCTCGGCAAATAGGGGCTGCCTATCAGTCTACTAATATATTGACGAGCCCCCCAAAGGCTTGCCGGATTAAAGCCAGATATAACCAAGCGCCCCTCGGGGCGGAGCACTCTGTCAACTTCCCGAAGGATTTGATGAGGATCTGCAGCAAATTCTAGAACGTGAGGGAGAACAATGAGATCAATACTTTCACTAGCAAATGGGAGCTCTGAACTTTCACCTTCGATGTAATGCCAACTCGAGTTTGAGTTCAGCATGCTGTTGTCATTTGAATGAACCAATATGGCTTGAAGAGGCATGCGGTTTTCACGCAGGGAATTGATTTGGGGTAAACCAATTTGCACGGCATGAAAGCCAAAGACGTTATCCACAATCTGATCAAAGCAGGATTGCTCCCATTTGAGGACATATTGACCAGGGGGAGACTGCAGCCATCTCTCCCAAGAGCTCCAAGGAGGCGCGGGCGACTGAATTGGGGTAGGAGGGGTTGGTATCATGGGCTTATGGATAAGAATACTTTATTGCAAGTTTGGCCCATACCGGCATTTGATGACAATTACATCTGGTGTATCCATGATGGGGTATCAGCACTCCTGGTGGATCCAGGTGAGGCAAGCCCTGCTTTGCAATACCTAGAGAAGCAAAAATTAGCGCTTACCGGCATTCTGATTACACACCATCATGCAGACCATACTGGTGGAATTTTAGAGTTATTGAACACTTTCGGACCTGCAATACCAGTGTACGGCCCACTCAACAATGAGATTCCTGGACGGACTCAAGCTCTCGTAGAGGGTGACAAGGTAGAAATTGCGAGCCCAAGGATTAGCTTAAAAGTACTTGAAGTGCCTGGACATACTTTGGGGCACATTGCTTACTTCGCTAATATGCAGGCCAACGTAGTTGAGCCCATGTTGTTTTGCGGGGATACTTTATTCGCTTCAGGTTGTGGAAGACTATTTGAGGGTACGCCGACACAGATGAGTCAGTCCCTTGCAAAATTTGCGGCATTACCTAAAAACACTTTGGTTTACTGCACACATGAATACACCTTATCAAATATTCGCTTTGCGCTTGCGGTAGAGCCTAACAACAGTAATTTAATTGCGTGGGCTGAAAAAGCCCAAGCATTGCGTGATCAAGATAAGCCTACCTTGCCGACTACCATTGGCCAAGAGCTACAGGTCAATCCATTTATGCGTTGTGATCAGCCTGAAGTCATTGCAGCAGCAAAAACGATTTCAGGACAACAAGATTTGCCAAGTCCAGCTCATGTGTTGGCTGCAATCAGAGCCTGGAAAGATCGCTTCTAATGCGTTTGATTTATGTGACGTTTGTATTTCTTGCACTACTGAGCGGATGTGCAAGCAAAGGAGATTGGTCATCTGATACGCCAACCAAGGAAAATCCAAATGCTTCAAAGGCGACGCGAGTCAACTTACAGAGTCAGTCCGTAAGTAAGGTTTATGCGCCGTCGGATAATTTGTGGCTCCGCATTCGGGATGGCTTTCAGATGGAGCCAATGAATAGTCCTCTAGAAATTGAACAAGTTCGTTGGTTAAGCGCTCGTCCGGATTATGTTCATCGCTCAATGGCACGTTCGTCACGATACCTCTTTTACATTGTTCAAGAAGTCAACGCTCGCAATATGCCAACCGAGATTGCGCTTCTACCATTTGTTGAGAGTGCTTTTGTAACCAACGCAAAATCCAGTGCTAAAGCAGTTGGCTTGTGGCAATTTATGCCCGCCACAGGAAAGGATTTTCGCTTAACTCAAAATGTTTTCAGAGACGAGCGAAGAGATGTAGTGCAATCGACCGATGCCGCACTAGATTATTTACAGCGCTTACAAAATCAATTCGGTAGTTGGGAGCTAGCTTTAGCAGCCTATAACTGGGGTGCAGGTAATGTCGCAAAGGCGCAAAAACGCAATATTGCTGCTGGACTTCCAACGGACTATGAGAGTCTGACGATGCCTAAGGAAACTCGGCAATATGTTCCTAAGTTGATGGCTTACCGTCAAATTGTTTTGGATCCCAGTGCATATGGCATTGTTTTGCCTCAGCTAGAAAACCATCCTTACTTTGTAGCATTAGATGTTGGTAATGATATTGATGTGGCCTTGGTAATTAAACTTGCCGAAATTCCTTCAGAAGAATTTCATAATCTGAATCCATCATTTAATAAGCCGGTGATTTTAAGTAATGCTAACCAGCAAATATTACTTCCCTACGCACATGCTGAAATATTCCAGGACAACTTAAAAAACTACACTAAGCCACTGTCATCATGGACGGCAGTCAAAGTTAGTAAAACAGAAAGTCTTGATCAGGCAGCCAAGACCTTAGGGGTTGATTCGGATACGCTTAGAGACATTAATGGTATTCCACGGGGGATGCGCATTAAAGCGGGCTCAACGGTTCTGATACCTAAAACGAGCAATAGGTCAGGTGATGTACCAACAACCTTGGCTGACAATGCCAGTTTGAGTTTGGAAAAGCCGCCTCCACCGCCGCCGCCCAATAAGTGCGCCAAGCCAGCTAAGGTCGCTGCTGGATCAAAATCGACCCAAGCAAGCAAATGCGCTCCCCAAAAACAGGTGAAGACTGTTGATAAGGGCTCTTCTAAGGGTAATTCTCCTCAAAAAAATGCTGCATCTCAGCATAAATCCGCATCGACAGGGCTTGCAAAATCTGCGAAAAATGGTAGTTCAGCTAACCCTAGCAATAAAGGGGTAAGCGTAAAACAGTAATTTCAGTCACTTTTATTTAGGTAGAACATGTCCTATAAAGCACATCACGAACGCTCAATTCAAGATCCAGATGGTTTCTGGGGTGAGCAATCCAAGTTAATACACTGGGAAAAGCCTTTCAACAAAGTACTGAATTACGACAATCCTCCGTTTGCAAAATGGTTCGAGGGTGGCCTCACTAATCTTTGCTACAACGCTGTTGATCGACACGCTGCAGAGCGACCAAATCAGATTGCTTTAGTTGCTGTTTCTACAGAAACGAACCAAGAAAAAGCTTATACCTATAAAGAGCTCTACGAAGAAGTCAATCGTATGGCCGCCATTTATAAAGCCAACGGCATTCAAAAAGGCGATCGGGTTCTCATTTACATGCCAATGATTGCTGAAGCCAGTTTTGCAATGTTGGCCTGCGCACGAATTGGTGCTATTCACTCGGTCGTCTTTGGTGGATTTGCCTCTCATAGTTTGGCTTCGCGTATTGATGATGCAAAACCTAAAATGATTGTTTGTGCTGAGGCAGGTGCTCGGGGCGGTAAGGCAGTTCCATATAAGCCTTTACTGGATGAGGCTATTACTCTAGCAAGCTACAAACCTGAAAAAGTATTAATTGTTAATCGTGGTTTAACTGAGTACACCACCGTTGCAGGTCGCGATTTGGACTATGCAGTAGAGCGCCAAAAACATTTGAACGATATTGTTCCGATTGAGTGGGTTGATGCAACTCATCCTTCTTATATTTTGTATACCTCAGGTACTACAGGCAAGCCGAAGGGCGTGCAAAGGGATACTGGTGGTTATGCAGTAGCTTTAGCCTCATCCATGAAACATATTTTTACCGGTCAAGCTGGTGAGACCATGTTCTGTACTTCTGATATTGGTTGGGTAGTGGGTCATAGCTATATTATTTACGCGCCGTTACTTAGTGGTATGGCGACCATCATGTATGAAGGTACGCCGCTAAGGCCAGACGCTGGAATTTGGTGGGAGCTAGTAGAAAAATACAAAGTGTCTGTGATGTTTTCCGCGCCTACTGCAGTGCGTGTCTTAAAGAAACAAGACCCAGCTTTCTTAACTAAGCATGACCTTTCTTCATTACGAGCGTTATTCCTCGCCGGCGAGCCACTAGACGAACCTACTGCCTCTTGGATTCATGATGCGATTAAAAAGCCCATTGTGGATAACTACTGGCAAACAGAAACTGGCTGGCCAATGCTTGCAATTCAGAGGGGCGTTGAAGTCATGCCGCATAAATTTGGCTCACCAGGCGTTCCCTCTTTTGGTTACAACATGAAGTTGCTTGATGACGCTAGCTCAGCAGAGTTGGGCCCAGATCAAAAAGGAGTTATAGCGATCGAAGGACCATTGCCTCCAGGCTGCATGCAAACAGTTTGGGGTGATGACAAGCGCTTCGTTAGTACTTATTGGGAAACGATTCCGGGTAAATTGATTTATTCAACGTTTGACTGGGGTATCAAAGACAAAGATGGCTACTTCTTCATCTTGGGCCGTACTGATGACGTAATCAACGTTGCTGGCCATCGTCTGGGTACAAGAGAAATTGAGGAGAGCATTTCTAGTCATCCCAACATCTCTGAAGTTGCCGTGGTTGGTATTGAGGATAAGCTTAAAGGACAGGCTGCAATTGCATTTGTGATTCCTAAAGATTCTGCCAATGCTGAAAATCTTGAGAAAGAGTGCATGAAAACTGTGGATAGTCAGTTAGGGGCCATTGCGCGTCCTGGGCGGGTCTATGTTGTGACGGCATTGCCTAAAACGCGTTCCGGCAAGATTGTGCGTCGTGCTTTACAGGCCGTAGCTGAAGGTCGTGATCCTGGTGATATCAGCACCATGGAAGACCAGACCGTTCTAGCCCAAATAAAGACCATCATTGAGCGGGGTGCTCAGGCCTAGATAGTTATTCACCTCTGATAAAGGCCGGAGGAGGGAATTGCCCTCAGAGGGCCAATTGCTGGGTATTTAAGGGTTTACGAGCAAAACTGGTATCATTGCAAGGTTCGAAACTTATTAAATACCCTAGCGCTTAAAGACACTCACCTCCCGCATAAACAAGCCTCGGGTTGGTCTTATTGGGGGTTTTGAGCGTCGGATGGAGCAGGGACTGGAGATGGTTTGTCACCCTTGCTTCCTTCTTTTCCTCCCGCTGTGTTGGCTTTAGCCGACGGCACCTTATTTCCCGGTTTAAGCATTGGCGCCCCTGGCGAAACTGCTGGAGAAGTTGTTTTCAATACTGCATTAACTGGCTATCAAGAGATCATCACCGATCCTAGTTACTGTCGTCAGATTGTTACCTTAACTTATCCTCATATTGGTAATGTTGGCGTTAATGCTCAAGATGCGGAGTCTGATCAGGTTCATGCTGCTGGTTTGGTCATTAAAGATTTACCAAAACGCGTCTCTAATTTTCGCTCCGAAGAGTCCCTTGATACATATCTAGCAAAAGCTGGTGTACTGGGTATTGCAGGGATCGATACTCGCAAGCTAACGCGAATCCTACGTGATAAGGGCGCCCAATCCGGCGCTATCGTTGCGGGCAAATTAGGTGATGATTACGAAGTATTGGCTAAGAAAGCATTGGAATTAGCTAAGGCCTTCCCTGGTATGGCGGGTTTAGACCTCGCTAAAGTAGTTACTACAAAAAAACCATATGAGTGGCGTGAGGCTGAGTGGGATTTGCATGGTCCCGATGGTAAGCCAGCTTATAGAACTCTTGACAGCAGTAAGCCAGTTAAAAAAGTTGTTGCCTATGACTTTGGTGTGAAGCGGAATATATTGCGAATGCTCACAGAGCGTGGCTGTGAGATCACAGTTGTCCCTGCGCAAACGAGCGCAGCAGAGGTGTTGGCTATGAATCCAGATGGCGTCTTTTTATCAAACGGCCCTGGTGATCCCGAACCCTGCGACTATGCCATTGCTGCCGCAAAAGAAATTATTGCTAAGGGAGTGCCAACATTTGGTATTTGCTTGGGCCATCAAATTATGGGTCTAGCTGCGGGCGCTAAAACACTGAAGATGAAATTTGGTCATCATGGCGGAAATCACCCAGTTAAAGATTTAGATACTGGTCGTGTAGCCATAACTTCTCAAAATCATGGTTTTGCAGTCGATGCAAATACTTTGCCAGACAATATTCGCGTTACTCATGTGTCATTATTTGATGGCTCGTTACAAGGTCTAGCTTGGAAGGATAAGCCTGCCCTCTGTTTTCAAGGTCATCCGGAGGCTTCGCCTGGACCGCATGATGTGGCCTATTTATTTGATCGATTTGTGGACTTAATGAATGCCGCGAAAGCCACCAAGAAGGAGGGCAAATAATGCCTAAGCGTAGCGACATTCAAAGTATTCTCATCATTGGGGCTGGCCCGATTGTGATTGGTCAGGCCTGTGAGTTTGACTACTCTGGCGCTCAAGCTTGTAAAGCTTTGCGTGACGAAGGTTACAAAGTGATTTTGGTTAATAGCAATCCTGCGACCATCATGACTGATCCAGAGATGGCTGATGTAACTTACATTGAGCCAATTACTTGGGAAGTGGTTGAGCGCATTATCGCTACTGAAAAGCCAGATGCCATTCTGCCAACCATGGGCGGACAAACTGCATTGAACTGCGCACTGGATTTGCATCGCAACGGCGTATTGGAAAAGTACGGTTGTGAACTCATCGGTGCCTCACCAGAGGCGATTGATAAAGCAGAAGATCGTCAGAAATTTAAGGAAGCGATGACCAAGATAGGTCTTGGTTCAGCTAAGTCTGGTATCGCGCATTCGATGGATGAGGCGCTTGAAGTACAGCAACGTATTCAACAAGAGGCTGGTAGCTCTGGTTTCCCAGTGGTTATCCGTCCTTCATTCACTATGGGTGGTTCAGGTGGCGGTATTGCCTATAACCGTGAAGAGTTTGAAGAGATCTGCAAACGTGGACTTGATTTATCGCCAACTCGTGAACTTCTGATCGAAGAGTCCTTGCTGGGTTGGAAAGAGTTTGAGATGGAAGTTGTGCGTGATCGTAATGACAACTGCATCATTGTTTGCTCTATTGAAAACTTAGATCCAATGGGTGTGCATACCGGCGACTCTATTACCGTTGCTCCAGCACAAACATTGACTGATAAAGAATATCAAATCATGCGTAACGCATCGATTGCCGTTCTCCGTGAGATTGGGGTTGATACTGGTGGATCAAACGTTCAGTTCTCGATTAATCCAGTTGACGGCCGTATGATCGTCATCGAGATGAATCCGCGTGTCTCGCGCTCTTCCGCATTAGCATCGAAGGCTACTGGTTTTCCAATCGCCAAAATTGCAGCAAAACTTGCGGTTGGCTACACCTTGGATGAGTTGAAGAATGATATTACTGGTGGCGCAACCCCGGCATCTTTTGAGCCATCTATTGATTACGTTGTCACTAAGATCCCGCGTTTTGCTTTTGAGAAATTCCCACAGGCAGATTCCCGTTTAACAACGCAAATGAAATCCGTTGGTGAAGTGATGGCTATTGGCCGTACCTTCCAGGAATCCTTCCAAAAAGCCTTGCGCGGACTTGAAGTTGGCGTTGATGGTCTGGATGAAGTCTCTACTGATTTAGACGACATCATTCAAGAAATTGGAGAGCCAGGGCCTGATCGCATATGGTATCTTGCGGATGCTTTCCGCATGGGAATGGGCTTAGATGAAATCTATAGTGAGACTAAAGTCGATCCATGGTTCCTGGAGCAAATTGAAGAACTGGTTGCAATGGAAGCCGAGCTTAAGCAAAGAAAGATTGATAGCTTATCTGCCGCAGAACTTCGTTTTGTAAAACAAAAGGGGTTTTCCGATCGTCGCTTGGCTAAATTACTCGGTGTTGATGCAGCCTCTGTGCGAGCAGCTCGCCATCGCCTGAAGGTGGTTCCCGTTTACAAGCGTGTAGATACCTGCGCAGCTGAATTTTCAACTAATACTGCCTATCTCTACTCCACTTATGAAGCTGAGCATGGCGAATGTGAATCCCAACCCTCCAATAAAGATAAAATTATGGTTTTGGGTGGCGGACCTAATCGTATTGGACAGGGTATTGAGTTCGATTACTGCTGTGTACACGCGGCCTTAGCAATGCGCGATGATGGTTATGAAACCATCATGGTGAACTGCAACCCAGAAACCGTTTCCACTGACTACGATACTTCCGATCGTCTGTATTTTGAGCCTTTGACACTAGAAGATGTTTTAGAGATTGTTGCAAAGGAAAAGCCAAAAGGCGTCATTGTTCAGTATGGAGGCCAAACCCCGCTGAAACTAGCCTTGGATCTTGAGCGCAATGGCGTCCCTATCATTGGCACGTCTCCTGACATGATTGATGCTGCTGAAGATCGCGAGCGTTTCCAAAAATTGCTACATGAGCTTGGTCTGCGTCAACCGCCAAATCGTACTGCGCGTGCTGAAGATGAGGCGCTAAAGCTTGCCGAAGAAATTGGCTACCCACTCGTTGTTCGTCCTTCATATGTGCTCGGCGGACGCGCTATGGAGATTGTTCATGATGGTCGCGATCTCGAACGTTACATGCGTGAAGCCGTAAAGGTCTCCCATGACTCACCAGTTCTCTTGGATCGCTTCTTAAACGATGCAATCGAGTGTGATGTAGATTGCATTAGTGATGGCAAGCGGGTGTTTATTGGCGGTGTTATGGAGCACATCGAACAGGCAGGTGTTCATTCAGGCGACTCTGCATGCTCATTGCCACCATATTCACTCTCTGAGGCTACCGTTGAAGAGATCAAGCGTCAAACAGCCGCGATGGCTAAGGGCCTAAATGTCGTTGGCTTAATGAACGTGCAATTTGCTATCCAGAATGTGGATGGTAAAGATGTGATTTATGTCTTAGAGGTTAATCCGCGCGCTTCACGTACGGTTCCATTTGTCTCTAAAGCTACGGGCTTACAGTTGGCAAAAATTGCTGCGCGTTGCATGGTAGGGCAATCATTGGATCAACAAGGTATCCAATCAGAAGTGAAACCACCTTATTTTTCAGTCAAGGAAGCTGTCTTCCCATTTAATAAATTCCCAGGCATTGATCCTATTCTTGGGCCAGAAATGCGCTCAACCGGAGAGGTCATGGGTGTTGGTAAGACTTTTGGGGAGGCATTATTTAAATCGCAATTGGGTGCAGGTATTAAATTACCCAAGAGTGGTACCGTGGTATTGACGGTGAAAGATAGTGATAAACCTAAGGCAGTTGAAGTGGCTAAACTATTGCATCAACTTGGGTTCCCAATGGTTGCCACCAAAGGTACTGCTGCTGCGATTGAGGCGGCGGGTTTACCAGTACGAGTGGTTAACAAGGTGAAAGATGGTCGCCCTCATATTGTCGATCTGATTAAAAATAGGGAAATTTCGCTGGTATTTACCACTGTTGATGAAACCCGCACCGCAATTGCCGATTCCAGATCCATCCGTACTAGCGCTCAGGCCAATGGCGTGACCTATTACACAACCATTAGCGCTGCTAGGGCGGTAATGGATGGTCTATTGGCTTCGCAAAACGGCAACAAGGAATCTTTAGAGGTTTATTCCTTGCAAAATTTACATCGGACGCTCATTTAAACTAAAATTTACTTTTGTAGGCGCAATAGTGCGCAAGAATTTAAGTTAGGTTAGTAGCATGAGCACAATTCCTATTACCAAACGTGGTGCAGAGCTTCTGAAAGAGGAGCTCCACCGTCTTAAGCATGTCGAGCGGCCAGCAGTCATTGTTTCTATCTCTGAAGCTCGTGCTCAAGGTGATCTTTCAGAAAATGCGGAATATGATGCCGCTAAAGAAAAGCAAGGATTTATCGAAGGTCGCATTCAAGAGCTTGAAAGTAAGTTATCTGCAGCCCAGATTATTGATCCTGCATCATTGGATGTCACCGGAAGAGTAGTCTTTGGCGCGACTGTAGATTTGGAAGACTTAGAGGATGGCGCTCAGGTTACCTATCAAATCGTTGGTGATGATGAAGCTGACATTGCTTCTAACAAGATCTCTATTAGCTCTCCAATAGCCCGTGCATTAATTGGTAAAGAAGAGGGTGATGTGGTATCGGTGCAGGCCCCTGGCGGCAACCGTGAAGTAGAAATCTTGGCAGTTCGCTACATCTAATTCATTTAGATTCTATCCATGCAGATTGTTGGCTCCTCAAATCATGTCGGGGCGCAAAGACTCTTTATATTGGTAGTGGGTCTATGGGTGGGTAGTCTGTTAACTACCGGATATTTGGTAGCTCCTGCTATCTTTAATACCTTAACGGATCGTCAAGTGGCTGGCATGGTGGCAGGCAGCGTCTTTAGAGTGGAAGCACTATTGAGTACCGTGGTTTGTATTGCACTCATGGTACTAGCCAATTTATTGGTGAATCGTGGACTAAATCAATATCGTCTTATACGCTGGCTTTTACTTGCCATGCTTTTATGTTCCTTGGCGGCTTCATTCATCTTCATTCCTTGGATGAATACACTTCGTGATGAAGCACTTCTCCAAGGCATGCCCGTCATGCTGTCACCCTCTGCAGCTATCTTCGCTAGATTGCACGGTGCCTCAAGTATTGTTTTTGTAATCCAAAGTGTGCTGGGTATATATTTACTTTGGCGCTTAACTAAGAGCATTAAGTAGTACATCCACATTAAAAAACGCCGACTAGCGGCGTTTTTTTTGTCAATCCTCATCACTCTTTTTATTAAGAGCCGAGCGATTTCTTCTTGGTGCTACTCATTCGTACTTTCCTTTTTTTGATTGGGGCAGGAGCTGCCGTTGCCTTGCGATATCCCGGTGATGACCAGCCAATCTTGGATTCTGCGGCATCAGCTCGAAGTACACGTTTCTTGGGTGTTGCAGATTTGACTGCCGCCACCCTTGCAAATGGTGACTTATTCGCGGCAGAGCGACGATCAGATCTCTCAGAGTCGCTGGTACGAATCCCGGCTTTTGCTGGTGCGCGATTAGGTTGACGTTTGGTGCGAGGCGCTTGCAAACTTTTCTTGGTCTGCTTACTTGATCTACCTAGATTTGAAAATGCTTCATCGACCACATCTTTTGGCTTCCAGAGAACTAATAGCTTTCCAATATGTTGGACTGGGGCAGCGCTTAATTTATCGCACAGCTCTTCATAGATGGCAATGCGTGATTCGCGATCATCGCCAAAGACCCGAACTTTAATTAAGCCATGATGGCCGATGGCTAACTTAGCTTCCTTAATTACTGCTGGGGTGAGACCATCGCCTCCAACCATGACTACAGGGCTGAGATCGTGAGCATCTGCTTTAAGGGATTTGCGTTGCGCTGGGGTAATAGTGAGAGCTGTCATGGGCTCGATGATAGAGCATTGATTGGCTTAATTTAGCTAGATTTACTGTTTTTAAGCTGTTTTAGCTAGATTCCTTTGCCATCGGCAGCGGAAACAAGGAAAATGGAGGTCGAAAGTGGGTAAGTTGTGGCAAAGAATAAATTTAATAAAAGTTGGTTGCAGGATCATTTAACCGATCCTTACGTGAAGATGGCTCAGAAAGAAGGCTATCGTGCACGTGCCGTATACAAACTCAGTGAAATAGACGAGCAAGATCATCTGATTAAAGCCGGGATGACCGTGGTTGATCTTGGTAGTGCTCCGGGCAGCTGGTCTCAGTATGTGCGAAATCGTTTAACCGAGCTGGGTAAGTCCAATCCCAAAATTGAATCTGGCAAGCCTGACGGCATCATTATTGCAATTGATATATTGCCGATGGAAGACATTGCGGATGTGAGCTTCATTCAGGGAGATTTCAGGGAAGACGAGGGGCTTGCCGCTCTTGAAGCGTTATTGCCAAATGATGCAGCAGGTAAGGTGGATTTGGTTTTGTCGGATATGGCCCCGAATTTATCTGGTGTGGGCGTGGCAGATGCAGCCAGAATGGCCTTTTTAGCCGAAATAGCCTTAGATTTCGCTACGGCCCACCTTAAGCCTGAAGGAGTCTTGCTGATTAAATGCTTCAACGGCAGTGGCTACAGTCAAATTGTGGAATCCTTCAAAAAGGTCTTTAAAACCGTCTCTTCACGTAAGCCAAAGGCCTCTAGGGCCAAGTCTTCTGAAATCTTTCTCTTAGGAAGAAACCTAAAACCCCCTAAATAAACACCCTTAAATAGCTAATAACCCATCAAATAAAGGGGGTTTATTAAATAAAAATGCCATTAGCTCTTGAAAAAGGCTGGTAGTAGAATCAAATACTTAGGTAGCGATTCGCTTTAACTGCTGGGTTAATCCAGAAAAGGACTCATTTTGAACAGCAATATGTTTCAAAAAATCGGTGTTTGGCTCATTGTGGGCTTGGTGCTTTTTACTGTTTTTAAACAGTTCGATAAGCCCAAGGACCAAAATCAAGTCACGTATTCCCAATTCATGGATGATGCCAAAGCTGGCAAGGTAAAGCGCGTCGATGTACAGGGACGCACATTGCAAGTAACTCCAGCTGATGGCAATAAATATTCCATCATTTCTCCGGGCGATATCTGGATGGTGGGTGATCTGATGAAATACGGTGTTCAGGTTACTGGTAAAGCAGATGATGAACCCAATATGTTGGTATCTGCTTTGTACTATCTCGGACCTACTTTGCTCATCATTGGTTTCTGGTTTTTCATGATGCGTCAAATGCAAGGCGGCGGTAAAGGCGGTGCATTTTCTTTTGGAAAATCCAAAGCACGCTTGATTGATGAAAATAGCAATACAGTAACTTTTGCTGATGTCGCTGGTTGCGATGAAGCCAAAGAAGAAGTATCTGAGCTAGTCGATTTTTTAAAGGATCCACAAAAATTTCAGAAGCTGGGTGGACGTATTCCACATGGTGTATTGCTGGTCGGCCCTCCTGGAACCGGTAAAACCCTTTTGGCTAGAGCCATTGCGGGCGAAGCAAAAGTACCTTTCTTTTCAATCTCAGGTTCTGATTTCGTTGAGATGTTTGTTGGTGTGGGTGCTTCACGCGTTCGCGATATGTTTGAAACAGCTAAGAAAAATTCTCCTTGCATCATTTTTATTGATGAGATTGATGCGGTAGGTCGCCACCGTGGCGCAGGTATGGGCGGCGGTAATGATGAACGCGAGCAAACATTGAACCAAATGTTGGTTGAGATGGATGGTTTTGAAAGCAATAGCGGTGTGATTGTTGTTGCTGCTACCAATCGCTCAGATGTTTTAGATAAAGCCTTGCTCAGACCGGGTCGTTTTGATAGACAAGTCCATGTTGGCTTGCCTGATATTCGTGGTCGCGAGCAGATTTTGCAAGTTCACATGCGCAAGGTTCCAATTGATCCAGACGTAAACCCTGCCGTATTGGCGCGTGGTACCCCTGGATTTTCTGGTGCAGATTTAGCCAACCTCGTAAATGAGGCCGCTCTCTTTGCTGCCCGACGTAGTAAGCGTTCCGTTGATATGAGGGATTTTGAAGACGCTAAGGACAAGATTTATATGGGCCCTGAGCGTAAGTCGGCTGTGATGCGTGAAGAAGAGCGTCGTAATACTGCTTATCACGAGTCAGGACATGCGGTTGTAGCCAAGGTTCTTCCTAAGGCAGATCCTGTCCATAAAGTGACGATCATGCCACGCGGTATGGCATTAGGTGTTACTTGGCAGCTTCCTGAGTTTGATCGGGTCAATTTATATAAAGATCGTATGTTGGAAGAGCTGGCTATTTTGTTTGGCGGCCGCGCTGCAGAGGAAGTGTTTTTGCATTCTATGAGTACCGGTGCTTCGAATGACTTTGAGCGCGCTACTAAAATGGCGCGCGATATGGTGACTCGTTATGGAATGAGTGATAGCTTGGGTACCATGGTTTATGTTGATACAGAATCAGAGAGTATTTTTGGTCGTACTAACTCCAAAACTGTTTCTGAATTGACTCAACAAAAAGTGGATGCTGAAATTCGGACATTGATTGATAGTCAATATGCATTAGCAAGATCCATTCTGGAACAAAACCGGGATAAAGTTGAGGCAATGGTTGCTGCCTTGCTTGAATGGGAGACCATTGACGCAGAGCAGATTAATGACATTATGGAAGGGCGCCCACCGCGTGCTCCTTTGCCACCTCCTGCAACCCAGTTTGGTAACTCAGCTGGCACACCAGGGCCGGCTGCCGGTAATGCACCTGCTACTGCCTAATAGCTAAGCATTTAGATTCATGCTCAAGTTAGATTTGCCCGCAACATGGCGTTGCGGGCATTTTCTTTTTGACTTTAGTAAACGCAAGAGACCTCTTGTCATGGGCATATTGAATGCCACCCCTGATTCATTTTCTGACGGTGGAAAATACAGAACTGCCAGTGATGCTATCGCCCAGGCAGATCTCATGATTGCAAGCGGCGTTGATCTGATTGATATTGGCGGTGAGTCTACGAGGCCTGGTGCAGAACCGGTGTCACTTCAAGAGGAGCTAGATCGGGTTTTACCTGTGATTGAATCTCTAAAGAATTGTGGTGTGCCATTATCAATCGATACCTATAAAGCTGAAACGATGCGTCAAGCATTGCATGCAGGTGTTAATTGTGTAAACGATATTTGGGCGCTTCGACAAGAAGGGGCTCTAGACGCAGTTCTAGAAAGTTCAAATTGCGGCCTGGTACTAATGCATATGCAGCGCGATCCGCAAACAATGCAATTTGATCCTGAATATATTGACGTCATTTCTGAGGTAACTCAGTTTTTAAATGAACGTGCTGCTTTGTTGGTAAAAAGTGGCATTCATCAAGATCGCATTGCAATTGATCCCGGCTTTGGTTTTGGTAAAAGCCTGGAGCACAATATTAAGATGTTGGCTCATTTTCAGAGTTTTGCCTCTACTGGATTTCCGGTTTTGGCTGGCATATCTAGAAAATCCATGCTGGGGAAAATCACTGGCAAAGATACCAATGATCGGGTGGCATCGAGCATAGCGGCGGCAATTATGGCTGCAGACAGAGGTGCTCAAATTATTCGAGTTCATGATGTGCCCGAGACAGTTGACGCCTTAAAGCTTTGGGATGCACTACAAGATGCATAAAACTTGATTTTTTTTAAATATCAGGATGAACGTCTCGGTTTTATAATCAAACCCATGAAAAAACAATACTTTGGTACTGATGGCATTCGCGGTGAAGTAGGGCAATTTCCTATTGTTCCTGAGTTTATGACTCGCTTAGGCTATGCCGCAGGTAAGGTCTTAACTAAAGATGCAAAACCGGGTGAGCGCAGCAAGGTGTTGATTGGTAAAGACACCAGAATCTCTGGCTATTTATTGGAAGCTGCCCTAGAAGCAGGATTTGCAGCAGCAGGCGTTGACGTCATGCTATGTGGGCCTATGCCAACCCCTGCGGTTGCCTACCTTACAAAAGCACTTCGCTTATCAGCTGGTGTAGTGATCTCGGCATCACACAACCCATACCAAGATAACGGTATTAAATTTTTCTCAGCCCAAGGTGATAAGTTATCTGACGATTTTGAATTTGCGATTGAAGCAGAATTAGAAAAGCCCATGGGATGTGTGAACTCTCAAAATCTAGGTAAGGTATTTCGCTTAGATGATGCAGCTGGGCGCTATATTGAATTTTGTAAATCGACATTCCCAGGAGATCTGAACTTAAAAGGAATGAAGTTGGTTGTCGATTGTGCCAATGGAGCCGCATACCATATTGCTCCGTATGTATTTCATGAGCTGGGTGCAGAAGTGATTTCAATTGGCGTTAATCCAGATGGACGCAACATCAATGATGGGTGCGGTGCAACTGCGCCAGCCGCATTGATTGCAAAAGTAAAGGAAGTTCAGGCTGACCTTGGGATTGCTTTAGATGGCGATGCAGATCGTTTGCAAATGGTTGATGAAACGGGTCGTTTATTTAACGGCGATGAGTTGCTCTATGTTTTAGCAAAAGACCGAATCGATCATGGGCAGAAATTAGGTGGTGTCGTTGGAACCCTAATGACTAATCTGGCTATTGAAAATGCAATTAAGGATCTTGGCATTGAGTTTGAGAGAGCCAATGTCGGTGATCGTTATGTACTGGAGATGTTGAAGCAGAAGGAATGGCTAATTGGCGGCGAGGGCTCTGGCCACCTTTTATGTTTAGACCATCACTCTACAGGCGACGGTACGATCGCGGCTTTACAAGTTCTGGCAGCAATGAGTCAGAATAAGAAGAGCCTTGCTCAGTTATTAGATGGGGTAAGCATCTTTCCTCAGGTGCTTTTGAATATTCGCTACAAGGTAGGCTATGACTGGAGGACTGACCAAAGTCTTGCCAAGCAAATTGCGAAAGTGGAGCAGGAATTAAAAGGTATTGGTAGGGTACTAATCCGCGCCTCAGGCACTGAGCCCTTAGTCAGGGTGATGGTTGAAACGCAAGATGCTGAGCTGGCCATGAGCGCAGCCAAGAGTATTGCGAATCTAATTCCCTCGGACTAAGATTACTTAATTCCTGCATGCATAAGTTTGTGGTTTTGAGTTACCTACGGGCTCCTAGGAAAGACTGTTGCATTAATTTACTTAAGAATGATCCCTCGCATCCAATAAGTAGAATTATTAATAAGTACGATTAATAATTTAGATCAAGTATTCCACAAAGTCGACAAAGAAGCACACTAACTCCGGTGAATAATAATTTGTATCCGAATATAGCGTCAATCTAAAGAGAATATTCTTATTTAAAGCTTGGTGCCAGCATATTCTGTCTAATCATAAGTGGAGTAAAACTAAAGGGTTGCTCCAAGCCGGGAAATACTTGCACCTCAACGGCTTGTACTTCATTTGCCCCCATCACCTCTAGTCTCATGACATTTTCGAGGGTATTTTTCTGGTCAGGCGTCTTCAAGGGCTGGTCGATGATGAGGCGATGGCTATCTCCATGAATTAACAGAACTGGTTTCTTGAATGACTCAGCCTTCAAGCTCAATAGCTTCAGGGTATCGCTATACCCACTTTCGGGATCTACTCCTTGGTTCTTTGAGTAAAACATATCAGCTTGGTATGAAAAAATAATAGCCTCATAATTCTTGGCCGTTGCTAGCCAAAATGCATAGTTAATCCAACTTAATGTAGCCTCATTTCTCTCTCTGTATTCTTGTCTAGAGCGATCATCTCGCTCATTATTATTGTTTGATCCCGTAATATGTAAATTTACAAATAGAAAGCCATTCTTCATCCATAGAGAGTTTTCAACAAACTTACTAAACTCTGAATCTACATCGGCTTGCCTTACTATTGCTGCGGGATTTTTTCCTAAACTAAATTCAGTTTTGAAAAAAGTTTTTCTTAGGGCTTGTAATCTCTCGATTGGATCATATGAACCGGCTGATATTCTGTGGCAATCAGTCCATTCGTTATCACCAGGTGTGTACATTAAGGGACCATTGAACTTATTAAAATAGTCTTGAACGATCAAGTTGTAATCATCAGAGCATGGTGTCGATCCTGATTTTGTATCGCCTACAAAAACCGTGAATGCTGGGTTTAGGCTGTTGATATATTGGATTAATCTTTCGTAGCGAGGATAGTCATTTGGGATGTTGTATGGCATGTCTCCTAGTGCAACAAACTTAAATGTTTGTGCATTCGCTATGCATGAGGCTATTGAGAATATTGCAATACAGATATTCTTGATTATGAATTTTGTCATTTGTATAAAGGTAGACTGCTTGTGATTTCTTTAATTTCAATTTCACCAAATATATAAGATTCAGAGCTGATTTCAATCCAGCCTAAATCTAAAAAAACATTTTTATATTCCTTAGAATATTTTTTAGATATTCCATAAAAGATATCGATTAATTCTGCTTGCTCTTCCTCGCTCACAGTCTCTGAAAAGTAGATGACTTTTTCACCAGAATAAGTTTCACCGATTTCACCACCTGGAATATCTTGTATACAAATGCCAAGATCCGGATCATAGCTTGCCTCAAAGGATGGCTTAATTTTGGTCAAAACTGATCCGAGCTTCCATACCATTCCGCATTTTATTTCTTGATTATTTCGCTGGAATACGTTCCGCTCAACTATAGAGCCCATTTCTAGAGGAATAATTTGATAGTACATAGGTGACTCCATTCAATATCAAATAAATAAAGGTAGTTATGATTGTGATCTTCATTTATGACAGAAGATCTGATTAAATTCTTATCTTTGGTGATAAAAAGTGCCACGTTAATCCTACTTCAGATCGAGTTAAGTAGAAATCTTGCATTGATAACAAGCTACCTAAAAACACCGTTGTTCTCATGCATGAAATATCTAGATCAAATCATCCCCCAAGGAAATGATCACGGCAATTAATGCATATTGGTTTAAATATTACTCTGTTACAGGGAGATTTGGAGTTGCGTTCCAATGATTATCACCAGCCTTAACTATTCCAGGATCATTGGCATTAAAGGCTCAAATGCAAGAGCCAGAGCAGGCAGTAGCAATAAGCCCAGCAGAAATGATTTCATCCAATAGGACATCTAGCTAATTCTGTGATTTATTATGCTTAGCGAATTCATATGACAATTTGATGTCACACCCTAAGTAGTATTTGAGTGCATATGTCATACAATTTGTCCATGCAAGCTGATAGAACTCCTAATCTCTTTCCAATTGCAGGCGTGGTGTTTGCATGGGCTATGCCAAAAACAGGGAAGGGCTATGAGATTCCTTTGTTTGAGATTGCACAATCGATTGAAGACCCCGACTTATCTATCTGGCTTCATTTAAATCTCTCGAACACCCAAGTGCAGCGTTGGCTTGAAAAAACTAGCCTCGTACCAGAGCGTGTTGTAGAGATGATTGAAGAAGGCGTTAATTTGAGCCGTATGGAGCGCATTGAAAAGCTCAATGACTGCTTAGTGATGGTAATGAACGATTTTCATCAAGAGTTTGGGGAGGATCAAGTTGATGGGAGTTTGGGTACTCTTTGGGCCATTGTTACCCCTAAGTTAATGGTTTCATTAAGAAATAACCCCCTCAAAACTACTGATAAATTGCGTTATGACTTAAGAAGCGGTGAGATTAATCCATCGTCAGCAATTGAGCTCTTTCATGAGCTACTAGATCTAAGAGCTGAACAGCTCAGAACACTTTTGGTGCATTTATCTCAAGATATGGACGTTCTTGAGGAAAACCTACTCAAAGGTAAAGATTTTCCAGAGCATGAAAGTCTAGGCAGAATTCGGATCCAGTGTAGCCGTCTACGCAGGCAATTTTCGCCCGAGCTAATTGCTTTGCATCGACTTTTAAAACGGCTTCCATATTGGTTTTCTGATGAAAATAAAAATCGACTCACAGATGATGTAGATTTGCTTTCCTACCTTGTGCAAGACATCTCGAGTCTTTATGACAGAGCAAAGGTCCTGCAGGATGAGCAAGCTGCACATGTTGCTGAATTTAATGCCAAAAATTTGCAGGTCTTGTCTGTGATGACGGTAATTTTCTTGCCGATGACTTTGATATCTGGAATTATGGGCATGAATATGGAAGATCTTCCTGGTCTGAAGGGGTCTTTCTTTGAAGTTATGGTTGTCATGTCCATTGCTGGAGGGGCAGTCTATGGAGCACTCAAGCTAAAACGCATTATTTAAGGTGTTTAGTTCATTAGATAACCCGCGCTAAGTTAGGTGTTTTTAAAAACTATTTATATTCATAAGTTGTTGATTTTATTAAATTTATTGATGTTTAAGTTGCAATGTCATTAAAGCGTCATACATAGTCCGTATCTTGCATTGATTGCATTCTTTTGTAATCCCCTCAATAAGGACTAATTCAATGAAATCTTTCATCAAAAAAGCACTGGTAATCAGCGCTATTTCTCTTGCTCCAAGTGCATTTGCTTTGGATATGACAGGTGCTGGTGCAACATTCCCATACCCAATTTACGCAAAGTGGGCAGAGGCTTTTAAAGCAAAGACTGGCTCTAACTTAAATTATCAATCTATCGGCTCTTCAGGCGGTATCAAGCAAATCAAAGCGAAGACTGTTGACTTCGGCGCTACGGATAATCCTGTCAAGTTTGATGATTTAGAAAAGGACGGCTTGGTTCAGTTCCCAGCAATTATTGGTGGTGTAGTGCCTGTTATTAACGTGGAAGGTGTAAAGCCTAATGAGCTTAAGTTGTCGCCGGATACTTTGTCTGATATTTTCCAGGGCACTATCTCCAACTGGAATGACAGACGTATTGTTTTGAATAACCCAGGAATGAAAATGCCTGACTTAGCGATTACTGTTGTACATCGTGCTGACGGATCAGGCACTACTGCAATCTTTACAAATTATTTGGCCAAGGTAAGTCAGAACTGGAAAGATGCTGTTGGCGAAGGTGCCTCAGTAAAATGGCCAGCTGCATCCTCAGTTGGTGGAAAAGGGAATGAAGGTGTTGCAGCTAACGTATCACGTGTTAAGGGTGCAATTGGTTATGTTGAATATGCATATGCCAAGAAAAATAAAATGACCAACGTTTCACTAATGAATAAAGACGGTCTCTTTGTTCAGCCTGATGACCTTACATTTGCAGCTGCTGCAGCTGGTACAGATTGGTCAAAAGTTCCAGGCATGGGCACATTCATTACTAACGCTCCTGGTGCCAAATCATGGCCAATTACTGGTGCATCATTCATCTTGCTATACAAGAATCCAGAAAACAAGGCTACTGCTGCTGAAGTAATTAAGTTTTTTGATTTTGCATTTAAAGATGGAAAGAAGATGGCAGAAGAGTTGGATTACGTTCCAATGCCTGATGTCACAACTGACTTTATTCGTAAAAACGTGTTTTCAAAAGTTGTTACTAAATAAAATTTGGAACTATCTCTCTTAGTTCCTCACATAACAGCTCCACACAGAGTGGGGCTGTTTTTTAATTTAAATAAGCTTAATCATGATTGAATTAACTCAGGCTCATTCAGCACCAACGCCTCAGGCTCTGCGGATTGCTAAGTTACAGCGTGTACAAGATTTTCTATTTCACGGGATAACACAATTCTTTGCATTAACTGTACTGATTGCTTTGGTGGGCATTATTATTTCGCTGGTAATTAATGCGTGGCCGGCACTCGATAAATTTGGAATTGGGTTCTTTTTCACCAAGGAATGGGATATTGTTAATGGTGAATTTGGTGGCTTAATTGCAATCTACGGGACCTTAGTCACCTCATTGATTGCCTTGTTAATTGCAGTACCTTTAAGTTTTGGTATTGCGGTATTTTTAACTGAGCTATGCCCTGGTCCACTCAAAAGACCATTAGGTACTGCAGTTGAGCTCCTTGCCGCTGTTCCATCGATTATTTACGGTATGTTTGGACTCTTTATATTTGCACCGCTATTCGGTGAATATATTCAGCCAGCATTGGCTGCTACTTTGGGGCAGATTCCGGGTTTAGGAATCCTATTTTCTGGAGCATTTAACGGCATTGGCATTCTTTGTGCCGGTTTGATTCTCGCAATGATGATTTTGCCATTTATTGCATCTGTAATGCGCGATGTATTTGAGATTGTTCCGCCAGTGCTGAAAGAGTCCGCTTATGGTATCGGCTGTACAACTTGGGAAGTAGTTAAGAACGTAGTGCTTCCCTATACCAAGGCTGGTGTTATTGGCGGCATCATGCTTGGATTGGGTAGGGCGCTTGGCGAAACTATGGCGGTTACTTTTGTTATTGGTAACGCTCATCGCCTTTCCCCATCCTTATTCGCTCCTGGTAATTCAATTGCATCAACGCTAGCAAACGAGTTTGGTGAGGCTGAAATTGGGTTACATTATTCCTCCTTATTTGCGCTCGGTCTTGCGCTTTTCATTATTACATTCATCGTTTTAGCAATTGCCAAGTGGATGTTGATGAATATGGAGAAAAAGCAAGGAATTAAAACATGAACGGTTTTTCAAACATCAATCCTGCAGTTTTTGCTAGACGAAAACGTGCAAATAAAATTGGCTTAGTCCTTTCTATGGCGGCAATGGTTCTAGGCATGGTTTTTTTGCTTTGGATCTTGAGTATTCTTTTTATTAAAGGTTTCTCATCAATTAATTTTGATGTGTTTACGCAGAGTACTCCTGCGCCTGGATCAGATGGCGGTGGTTTGGCAAATGCCATTGTTGGTAGCCTCATGATTGTTGCTAGCTGCACTTTAATCAGTACTCCTATTGGGGTTCTGGCTGGCCTATATCTCTCTGAATATGGTGATAGAAGTAAGGTTGCTTCGATAACACGTTTCGTAACCGATATCATGCTTTCGGCCCCATCCATTGTGATTGGTCTGTTTGTCTATGCTCTGGTTGTGGCTCAAGTACGTCATTTTTCAGGTTGGGCAGGAACAATCGCATTAGCATTAATTGCTATTCCGGTTGTTGTTAGAACAACTGAAAATATGTTGCGCTTAGTGCCTGGAAGTTTGCGTGAGGCAGCTTATGCCTTAGGAACACCAAAGTGGAAAGTTGCCTTCATGATTACATTGCGCGCTGCACAAAGCGGTGTGATTACTGGCATCTTATTGGCTCTTGCACGCGTTAGTGGAGAGACGGCGCCTTTGTTGTTTACAGCATTAAATAATCAATTTTTCTCAACCAATATGAACGCGCCTATGGCGAATTTGCCAGTGGTTATTTTCCAGTTTGCAATGAGTCCTTATGACAACTGGGTTGATTTAGCATGGGCCGCAGCTTTATTAATTACTTTCGCTGTGCTTGGCTTAAATATTTTGGCGCGAGTCGTATTCCGTGAGAAGGTACAAGCATGATGAGCAATATGAAAACAATGTTTGACTTAAATAAGATAGATAGTCAAGGGGGTAAAGTGGATACAACAAATCAACATTCAGAGCAGGCTGCTATTAATGCTATTGAAGTAAGAAATTTGAACTTCTTTTATGGCTCGTTTCAGGGTCTAAAGGATATTAATCTTGATATTGAGCAGGGTAAAGTTACTGCATTCATCGGTCCTTCAGGTTGTGGTAAATCAACTTTGTTGCGCACCTTAAATCGTATGTATGATCTTTATCCTGGTCAACGTGCGGAAGGTGAGATTAATTTTTATGGCCAGAATATTCTTGAACCTGGTCAGGACTTAAATTTACTGCGTTCACGTATTGGCATGGTTTTTCAAAAGCCGACCCCGTTTCCAATGTCAATCTATGAAAATATTGCATTTGGTGTACGTTTGTATGAGAAGCTTTCCCGCTCTGAAATGGATGAACGTGTACAGTGGGCGCTGAATAAAGCAGCCTTGTGGAATGAAGCTAAAGACAAGCTTAATCAAAGCGGTTTATCTTTGTCTGGTGGTCAACAGCAGCGTTTGTGTATTGCTCGTGGTGTAGCAGTCAAACCATCTGTTATTTTGCTTGATGAGCCTACATCGGCTTTAGATCCAATCTCTACTGGTAAGATTGAAGAGTTGATTAACGAACTTAAACATGAATACACCATTGCTATCGTTACCCACAATATGCAACAGGCAGCTCGAGTCTCTGACTACACTGCCTATATGTATCTTGGAAGCTTGGTGGAATATGGTAAAACAGACGAAATCTTTATCAAACCAAAGCGTAAAGAAACAGAAGACTATATAACCGGTCGCTTTGGATAATCGGAGACATTAAATGCCAGATAAACACTTATCGTCACAATTTGACGCCGATCTAAACTCCCTTTCTAGCCGTTTACTTGAGATGGGTGGTTTGGTCGAATCACAAATTTCAACTGCCATGCGTGCTTTTACGCAAATGGATTTGGATACTTGTAATGTCGTTATTGAAAATGAAAAATTAGTTAATGATTTAGAAATTCAAATCGATTTAGCTTGTACTGAATTGATTGCTCGTAGACAGCCAACTGCCCGTGACCTACGTTTGGTTATGGCTGTATCAAAAGCGATTACTAATTTAGAACGCGCTGGAGATGAAGCAGAGCGTGTTGCAAAGAGAACTAAAAAACTGATTGAGTCAGGCGAGCCCTACAATATTAACGTTGCAGAAATTCGATTATCCGGTCAAATGGCTATTACCTTATTGCGTCGCAGCTTAGATGCGTTTGCAAGACTTGATACAACCGCAGCGGCCGATGTCGTTGCTGAAGATCGCCAGATTGATGAGGAATTTAGAGGATTCGTTAGAAAACTGATGTCCTATATGGCTGAAGATCCTCACATGATAAGCGCCGGCTTAGATATGTTAACTATTGCGAAGGCAATAGAGCGCATTGGCGATCATGCCAAGAATATTGCTGAATTTGTGATCTATATCGCAAAGGGCGCTGATGTGCGACATATTCCACACGAAGACTTAGTGCGCGAAGCAAATAAACCATAAATTATTTGACTAAATGACTCACCAAATACTAATAGTTGAAGATGAGCCATCAATTGCAGAGTTAATAGCAATTAACTTAACTCATGCAGGCTATGAAGTGGAGAGGGCGATGCAAGCTGACATCGCCTCAAGTTTAATGAAAGAGCGCCTGCCTAGCTTGTTGATATTGGATTGGATGCTGCCTGGAAAGTCTGGCGTTCAGTTTGCAAGAGAGTTACGAGCTAATGAGCGGACGAGAGGCCTGCCTATTTTAATGCTTACAGCCAAGAGCGAGGAAGCGGATAAGGTTTTAGGTTTGGATTCAGGCGCAGATGATTATGTCACTAAGCCTTTTTCACCTAAGGAGTTGGTAGCTAGAGTTAAGGCATTACTTCGTAGACAAACTCCAGTGGAAGATACAGGGCCATTATCAGTTGGCCCCCTAAAGTTGGATCCCAGCTCACATAGAGTTTTTGCAATTTGGCCTAATATTGAACCCCAGCCTGTTTCATTGGGGCCAACTGAATATAGGCTATTACAATTCTTCATGGCGAACTCGGAAAGGGTGCATTCTCGGACCAGCTTGCTCGATAACGTTTGGGGCAATGAAGTTTACATAGAAGAGCGTACTGTCGACGTTCACATTAAGCGCTTGAGGGCTGCACTCGCTCCCTTCGATTGCGATAGGTTTATCGAAACTGTTCGGGGTAGCGGTTACCGCATCACCAAGACTCCAACACAGACCTAAGTCCCCAGTAAGCCTCTTTCAGCCCTATTTTCGGCATTCTGTCGTAGATAGTCTAATATTGCACCCATGATTGCAGCTTTATACCGCTTATTTTTCATTGTTTGCCTAACAGTGATTACTGCTTACATATGCCTTAATTTTTTTGGTTCGGATTTGGCAATTTTCTCGACTGTTTCAATACTTTCGATCCCATTGATATATTCCTATATCAATTTAGCTCGCCTAAAAAGATTCATTCAAACTGATTCCGTAGAAAACATTCCGCTACCAAGTGGATACTGGGAAGAAGTCTATTTCGGATTGCAACGCCTTGTTAAGGGGCTTAAGCTAAGAATTCGTAATATTGAACAACAGCATGATCACTTTATAGAAGCATTTCAAGCATCACCAAATGGTATTGTGATGCTAGATGATTGTGATCATATTGAGTGGTGTAATAGCATTGCAGAACGTTTTTTTGGTCTCAACTTTAAGCGTGATGCATTACAAAAGATTAATTTTCTCATTCGTCGACCCGAGTTTATTCAATACTTGAATAAACGTAGTTTTGATGAGCCTTTACTGATGGAGCGCATGGGTCCAAATAGTAGTCTTAGCCTAATGCTCCAAGCATTTCCATTTGGCAATAATAGACATTTGCTTTTGATTCAAAACGTCACTGACTTGCAGAAAGCAGATGCAATGCGTCGTGATTTCGTTGCTAATGTCTCTCATGAAATGAGAACACCTATCACTGTTCTAATGGGTTTCTTAGAAACAGTTCAGTCTTTAGATCTTGAAAAATCTCAACAGGATCAATATTTTGAGATGATGATGTCTCAAGCCCACAGAATGAAGAGTTTAGTAGAGGATTTACTTACTTTAGCTAATCTAGAGTCAAATGCATTACCCGCCTCAAGCAATGTGGTTAAGATTGAAACCTTAATGGCTTTATTAAAAAATGATGCAGAAGCACTATCACAGGGTAGGCATGCCTTTAGCTTTGAGGCTAATTCAAACTCTAATTTATTGGGTGATGAGCGTGAAATTCTGTCTGCGTTCAGTAATTTAGTTTCCAATGCAATTCGATATACGCCTGATATAGGATCAATAAATGTTAGCTGGAATATAAATCAAGATGGTCAGGGTGAATTTTCTGTATTAGATACTGGACCCGGTATTGCATCGGAGCATTTATCAAGACTAACTGAACGTTTTTATAGAGTAGATCGGAGTCGATCACGCGATACGGGGGGGACTGGTCTTGGATTGGCGATTGTGAAACACATTGCTAGTCGGCATCAGGCGCAACTCTTAATTGAAAGCACCCCGGGAAGGGGAAGTACTTTTACTTTGCGTTTTCCTAAGGAACGCATTAACCCCTAGGAATCAATCCTTCTTCTTTTTCTTCTTTTTCTTGGATTCTTTTGGGAGCTTATCTAGTTTTCCATTGGCGTATAGACACCACACTTTGATCTCTTCAAAAAGCTCTACAAGATCGTCATGTGAGAGGCTTTTAAAGTCTGCAAGTCCGATACTGCCTGATTCCTGCAACTGTTTAACTGCATCTTCGTATTTGTAATCGCTCATTTTTATGTAACTTTTAGTGAATTAACGATCAGATATTAGCAAAGGATTATGACAAAACCCTATTTTTGAGTGCTTTATTAGCGTTTTAGTCAGGATCATCAGAAATCTCAGACTCTATTTTAATGCCTAATAGTCGGGAAACAAGGCGTTCTAAGGGCCCCCCGAGGGCTAGGGCAATAAAGATAGCCCCAATGCTAAATAAACCCAGTACAAACTGCCCACCCCCGAATGCCGCCCCCACTAAAGCACAAGTCCATAAACTGGCAGCGGTTGTCAGCCCATGGATTTTTGAGGATCGTTGTTCGTGAATAATGACACCTGCACCCAGAAATCCTAAGCCCGTAATGAGACCCTGAAGAACTCGACTCATTGCCTGTGCATCATCTCTAACGAAGTCACTTATTAAGATTACGGCTGTAGCAGAGCCAATAGCAACTAATGAGTGCGTTCGTATACCGGCAGACTTAT
The DNA here is from genome assembly GCF_018882445.1 of Polynucleobacter sp. 15G-AUS-farblos. Classification (GTDB taxonomy): domain Bacteria; phylum Pseudomonadota; class Gammaproteobacteria; order Burkholderiales; family Burkholderiaceae; genus Polynucleobacter. Next base: position 172,423 of record NZ_JACVOM010000006.1, read on the forward strand.
GATGAAGCCAGCGATTAAGTCCAAGAATAGATCCCGCTAACAAAGCTAACCCGAGTCTCAAGGCAATTGTTGTGTAAAGCTCCCAGTCAGCCATTTTTTTCCATTGTCTAAATTACATTTGTGAAATGAGTGTATCTCATAGACTTTGAATTGACACAAAATCGACTTACCCCTGTAACTTCTCCACATAACAATCGAGACTTAAGTGTGGAGCTACTTCAAAAAGGTACTTCCGGCTTTAATCTTTCATCATAAGGATGGGGTATGAAAAAATTTGCACTACATCTATTGCAGGCCTGGAGCGAAGCGCGAGTAGCCTACTCAAATCGCTTTGCAAGACATCAGCTAGGAAGTTAATTATTTCATACATAGCAACCGCTACCAACCCAGCTTTAGCTGGGTTTTTATTGCAAAGGATTAATAAAAATGAAATATAAATTCGATAGGATTATTTCATTACTCATTTATTAATGAATTGAGAATTTTATGAACAATGAATTAAAAAAATATATCTCTGATGTATTCAGGAAGGATGTTAAGCAAGATAAAACAAGCTCTATTTTGATCTCAGAGAAGAAGATGTTAGTCGGAATTCCAGAAGATCGTAATAACAAGAAATTTTTGTTAGATCGTAGATACAGCTTACGTCTTGATGAAATAATCTGATTTATCGTTCGCTATGAGTCGTCCAATCAATATCTTATTTATTTCCAAAGGAAATTCAGTGAGATCAATTCTTGGGGAGGCCTTGGCAACTACTCTTAGTCATGGCCGCTTCATTGGCTATTCAGCAGGGACAAGGCCGAAAGGCTATCTTCATCCATTCTCAATTAAGCTGATTCGTGAGTGGGGTTATCCACTTGGGGTATTGAGAAGTAAAAGCTGGCATGAATTCGGGGTAGAGGGAGCGCCACATATGGACTTTATTATCACCCTATGTGATTCGGCTGCGGGTGAGGAGTGCCCATATTGGCCAGGACATCCATCTACAACTCATTGGGGATTTGCAGACCCTACGTTATCAAATGATAGCGAAGAGGTAATGTGGAAAGCATTTAGGTCTTTGGAGTTGAGTCTTCGTAATCGAATAGAGCTTCTTCTCGATCTTCCTGCAGATAAGCTTGATACGATGCAGATGCAAGTTGCATTAAGTTCTATACACACAAATTTATCGAAGTATTAAATTATTTTAATTAAAGAATCGTATGGCTACCTATAGTATTCATTATGCTGGCTTCTCTTTGACAACTCATCAAAAGTTCACTCTTGCGCAATCCATAACTAAGATTCATGCAAATGTAACGGGGGCTGATGCGTATTTTGCACAGGTGATTTTTAAACAATTAGATCAGCATGATTGTTTTATTGGTGGTGTGCTGCTAGATGAACCCCATATTTTTATGGTTGGGCAGATTAGACTTGGCAGGAGTGATCAAATTAAGAAGCAATTGCTGGTTGAGTTAGAGATTGCAATTCAGAAAGCCAGTCAATTAGCCAGCCATCATATCTGGGCATATATTGAAGAGTTGCCTCCCGATCAAATGATTGAATATGGCCAGATTCTTCCAGGTGTTGGCAGTGAAAGGGCCTGGTTTACGACTCTACCTGTAGCGATTCAAGAAAAACTTCACTTATTGGCTTTATAAGAACTCATCTACTGGTAGCATTCAGAGTTAATATGATAGCTATTGAATCATTTCTGAGTTTTCCATGTCTACTGCAATTAAACCGAAGTTTGCCGTTCTTCATTCCGTGGAGTCATTTCAAGACCCTCGTCCTAGCATTAAAAAAAGGATGGCCGATGGAAAGGCTAGACGCAAGCAGGTTGATTTTGTAACTCAGGGCACATATATTCCACCCAAAGATCGCATTGGCCCTGTTGAGATTTTAGAAAAACAAGCTCAGAGTCGTATAAAAGAACTCATTCCCATTCGATACCAGCGGATGATGCAATCACCATTTGCCTTCTATCGTGGCGGTGCTGCGATCATGGCGCAAGATTTGGCCAATCAAGCTACTACTAACATTACTGTGCAGTTATGCGGAGATATGCATGTTTCCAATTTTGGATTATTTGGAACGGCAGAGCATCGACTTGTTTTTGGTATCAATGATTTTGATGAAACTCTGCCTGGTAGTTGGGAATGGGACATCAAACGTTTAGTTGCCAGTGCTGTCATAGCTTGCGAGTCCTTAGGTGGAGAAAAAAGTTTAAGTAAAAAGCTAGTGCTTCAGATATGTGCTGAATACCAAAAGAAAATGGCTGAATATGCCCAGATGCCTTATTTAGAAATCGCCCAAGAATTTATTTGCGAAAAAGATATTCGCAAACAATTTAGTAAGGAGCATCAAAAGACTCTAAATTCCATGCTTCAATCAGTAAAGGGTCAAGGTAATATTCAAGTCTTGGAGAGCTTGACTACTATTGTTGGTAAAAATCGGAAGATTATTAATAGACCGCCGCTTATTGAGCATTTTAAAAAAAATGCATACGGCGCCTCTCTTGCAAAATTAATTGACAAGGCGCTACTTAATTATTCACATACCTTGTTGGCTGACAGGCAGATTTTATTTGAACGCTACTCCTTGAAAGATTTTGCGAGGAAGGTTGTTGGGATCGGCAGTGTTGGTACCAATTGCATGGTTCTATATTTTGAAGGGGATAGCGAAAAGGATCCTTTATTTCTACAATATAAAGAGGCTCAAAAATCGGTCCTTTCTCCTTATCTTGGTGAGTCAATTTTTCGTGATATGGGAAGGCGTGTAGTGGCTGGCCAAAGACTACTGCAAGGAGCGCCCGACATCTTCCTTAGTTATGGATCAATTCAATATGCTGTAGATCGTGATCAAGGGTTCTATTTGCGTCAATTACGAGATATGAAAGGCGGAATTGATGTTGGCTCCGGCGGCGTCACACTGAAAACATTCCCTGATTACGCCAAACTTTTTGGTTGGGCTCTTGCACTTGGTCATGCTCGCTCAGGTGATGCAGCAATGATTGCTGGGTATTGGGGCCAGTCTGATGAGCTTGCTGAGGCCCTGTATTCCTTCGCCAGGTCTTACGCAAATCAAAACCAGGCGGATTATCTTGAGTTCCGCAAAGCCGTAAAGAGCGGCGTTGTTAATGTAGCAAGCAAAAAAGACTCTTTGTAGTCTTTATTGAGGTATTGTCATTGTTATGTCAATTTGTTTGTAGATAAGTTATACCCCATCAATTTATTAATCCATGGAAGCCTTTCATAACGTCAATCTGGTTTTTTTAGCAGATACTGCGATAAGCCTTACAGCCGCATTTATATTAGGTGGCTTAATTGGCCTTGAGAGACAGTATCGTCAAAGGACTGCAGGCCTTCGCACCAATATTTTGGTAGCGATAGGTGCAGCAATATTTGTAGATGCAGCTAATCGTTTAACAGGTCACGACGGAGCCGTCCATGTAATGGCTTATGTAGTCTCAGGTATTGGTTTCCTGGGTGCTGGCGTCATCATGCGAGAAGAGGGTAATGTTCGGGGGATTAATACTGCAGCAACTCTCTGGGCGTCTGGTGCAGTGGGAGCATGTGCGGGTGCTGATCTTATCTTAGAGGCTGGGTTAGCTACCATCTTTGTGTTAGCAGCAAATACCTTACTCAGGCCTGTTGTCAGCATTATTAATCGTCAACCACTGGATACTGCTTCTGTAGAGGTCACTAATTCCGTCTATATCATCACGCCAAAAAGTACACAAAAAATTGCCCTTAAGCAATTTATTGAAACTTTGGAATCGGCAGGATATCAAACACAGGACATTGAGGTTCACCAGTTTGGAGCTGATGATGTAGAAATTCAGGCAGTGTTAACGGCATCAGCGGTTGATGGCGACAAAATGGATAGCCTGATAGCCCAAATTGCAAACAAAGACTATGTTTCACAGGCATTTTGGAGTCCTAGCACAACCGATTAGTCATTTCGTAGAGATGACATATTGCTGAAACATTGACAGCTCATAATTCCCACTCGATTATGAATCTATCCTCCAAAATTACTTGCCCTCATTGCAACGCTACTGAAGTCTTATCCATTCCTAAAGGATCTTCACAACACTTATATCGGTGCATGATGTGTAGCGCCATTTTGAAGCCTAAATCAGGCGATTGCTGCATATTTTGCAGTTTTGGAGATCTAGACTGCTCCAGTGCAGAGCGGAATTTAGCCGCCTAATCCACCTCACCTAGTAGACTACGTACTATTTTCATCAATATGCCATAAATTTTTCATAAAATAGACATAATTGATAAGCGTTTTCATATTTAGGGAGTATTTTGTTAGAACATCCTGCCGATTCAGCCGCTAACTCTGCAGACTTGGTTGCTGCAGTAGATTTGGGCTCGAATAGCTTCAGAATGCTAGTTGCCCAGGCTGTTAATACACCATCTGGCACTCAGTTACGCCCAATTGATACTCTACGTGAATCTGTTCGACTTGCGGCTGGATTAACCGATAATAAATTACTGGGAAATGATGCCTATCAGCGGGGATTGACAGCCATTCGACGTTTTGGCGAACGTATCCGTGGTTTTGACCCTTCTCTTGTGCGCGCCGTTGCAACTAATACGCTCCGTGTAGCAAAAAATGCGCACCAATTTGTAGAGGATGCTCAGGATGCATTAGGTTTTCCAATTGAAGTCATTGCAGGCGTTGAAGAGGCGCGTCTCATTTACATAGGGGCTGCGCATGAAGTTCCAGCAGTACATGGCAATCGATTGGTAGTGGATATCGGGGGTGGCTCAACTGAATTTATTATCGGTAAGGGTTATGAGCCAAAACTGATGGAAAGTTTGTACATCGGATGCGTTTCGCATAGCATGCGGTTTTTCCCTAAGGGGAATATTGATAGCCACGCCTTTAAGGAGGCTGAGCTGGCCGCTCGTCGCGAAATTCAAGTGATTTCAGGTGCATACCTTAAAAGCGGCTGGAAGCAGGTGATAGGTTCTTCAGGAACCGCCAGAGCCCTGGCAGAACTAATATCTCAAAATGAATTAAATGGTCATATTGACAATTTAACAATGGGTCATCTTTCTACGGGAAGTGGTTTGATTACGAGAGAGGGTCTTAAGTCACTTAAAAAGCATCTTCTCAAATACGAACACGTCAGTCAGGTGCAGCTCATTGGTCTTAAAGATGACAGAAGGTCCGTATGGCCTGGCGGTTTAGCGATTATGCTTGCCGTGTTTGATGAATTAGGCATCGACTCCATGGAAGTTACCGATGCAGCATTGCGCGTTGGTGTTTTATACGATCTTCTAGGAAGATCGCAACACCACGATATGCGCTACGTAACGGTTGAGCAGTTCATGCAGCGTTATACGGTTGATCGCGAACAAGCAACACGAGTCGGGAAACTTGCTGGTGAATTTTTGGCACAATTACCCAAGCCGGATATTGAAAATAGGTCAGACAATATTGCATTATTGCAATGGGCTGCTAATCTTCATGAAATAGGTCTTTCTATTTCACATAATGGTTATCACAAACATTCTGCCTACATTGCTGGAAATGCTGACATGCCAGGTTTTTCTAAGAATGATCAGGCTAGATTAGCTGCCTTGTTGATAGGCCATGCTGGAAAGCTTGGTAAATTAGCCAACAATCCTGGTTTTAATGATTGGAGGATGTTGTTTTGTCTACGCCTAGCTCAAGTCTTATGCAGGGGTCGCAACGACAATGATTTGCCTAAAGTTAAGGTTTCGGAGCACGGCGGATCGTATTTAGTAAGCTTAGCCAAAGAATGGGCTAATGAGCACCCCTTAACAGAATTTAGCCTACAAAAAGAAGCGGCCGAGTGGGAAAGAATCGGCCGTTCTTATGAATTGAGTCTGAAATAAAACTATAGACCTAAAAAATGCTTAGCGTATCGTGGATTTATTTCAGATAGACGTAGCATGGTTAATAAATCAGCAGTGTTGAAGTCTGGATCCCAAGCAGGAGCACTGCATATTTTTGCACCAAGCTTGAGATAGCCTTTAATAAGGGGTGGAGCTTCAACTTCCAATCCACCATTCAACTTTTCTAGAGGTAGTGGCAAGCGAGGAAACGCATGGAACTCAGTAGGCGCCATTTGATCGTCATTGAGTGAGTTATACAAACTTGCTGCAAAATGACCACCGTCAGCCATTGGAATGCTTGCGCACCCAAGCATGATTTCATAGCCGTTTTTTTGCATATATTGAGCTAAGCCACTCCATAACGCCATAATAACCGCACCTGAACGATAGTCCTTATGCACGCAGGATCTACCGAGCTCTACTAATTTTGGTCTCAAATGATCTAGGCGTGATAAGTCAAACTCAGAATCTGAATAAAGGCGGCCAATTTCTTGGGCCTTATGTGGAGGAAGGACCCTGTATGTGCCAACCACCTTCAATGTATCCTGATCTCGTATTAACAAATGATCGCAATAAGCATCAAACTCATCTACATCTAATCCCTCTCTATTTTGAGAGAGTGTTGCACCCATTTCTTCTGCAAATACCTTATAGCGCAAGCGCTGTGCCTCTTTGATCTCATTAGGGCTAGCAGCCCAAGTAATTTGAAAGGCCGCTTTTTTTGCCTTTGAAATTGATTTCTCTGGTGCAACAATCTCTGCTACAGAAACATGCCCACGCGTCTTTGTTGCAAATTTCTTACCGAACAATTTTTTTGCAAACTTTTTCGAAAGTTTTTTCAATGCCTGCGTCTTGGATGTTTTAAGCTTGCTTTCCTTTTTAGGGGAGAAGATTTCAAATGCACCAATAGGGTTTGGAATATCAGACATATTTAACCTTTGTGTTTATGAAGCTTATCCTAAGTAAGGTTTATTACAGTTTAAAGACAAGCGGTATACAAATTGCTGCCCAAAGAAGAATTGCGATAAATAGAGCTAGCATCACTGCTGCAGAGCCAAAATCTTTCGCTCTTTTAGACAGGTCATGATGCTCAAATGAGATTCGATCAATAGCAGCTTCAACGCTCGAATTGAGCAACTCAACAACTAAAACCATCATTAATGATGAGATCAGTAGGGCCTTTTCCAAATAGCTAATAGGCATCACTATTGCAATTGGAGTAGATAGTGCAAATAGCGTCAATTCTTGTCTAAAAGCACTTTCTTCCCTGAAGGCGTATACCAATCCACACCAGGAGTTCTTAGCGGCATGCCAAGCGCGCGTGAAACCTTTGTTTCCCTTATGGGGATTTTGATTAATATGGTATTTGTTATTCAAAAGGGATAGCCTTTTAAGCTAACGCTGTAAGGTGAACTTCGGTCGTAGCCACTGGTTTAAGGTGATCTACAAACTGCTCGGAGGCTGCCTTCCAAGAGAATTTCTCTGCATGAGCTCTAGCAACTTCTCTTGGAATCTTCAGGGCCTGCAAGCAAGCTTCACGCAAGTCTTCATTCATGGCGCCTGCAGGGGAGTCGCCTAGAACATCAATAGGACCGGTAACGGGATATGCTGCAACAGGTGTTCCGCATGCCATAGCCTCAAGCAACACTAGGCCAAATGTATCGGTCTTGCTTGGAAATACAAATACATCTGCTGCTGCATAAACTTTTGCCAATTCGTGTTGCTGGAGTACGCCCAAATAGTTAATGTCTGGGTATTTTTCTTTAATGCCAGCCATAGCTGGCCCGTCCCCAACAACCCATTTTGACCCAGGCAAATCAATTTCTAAAAATGCATTGATGTTCTTTTCTACCGCAACTCGTCCTACATATAAAAAGATTGGGTGTGCTGTATTGAGCACTTTAGATTCTTGAATTTTGAAAATATCCAGATCAACACCTCTGGACCAAAGTACTACATTATGTAAACCATATTTTTCAAGGTCATCCTTAACGACAATGGTTGGAGCCATAACCGCCATAGAGGGACCATGAAACCATCGAATAAAAGCATAGGTTAGTGCCAGAGGGATCCCTGTACGTGCCTTTACATACTCAGGAAAGCGCGTATGGTAAGCAGTAGAGAAGGGGAGTTTATTTTTCACGGCATATGAACGTGCTGATAAGCCCAGCGGCCCCTCGGTGGCAATGTGCATTGCATCGGGTGCAAATTCTTTAATTCGGCGAGCAACTTCTTTACCGGGGAAGAGCGAAAGAGCTATATCTGGGTATGTAGGACAAGGAATGGATTTAAATCCATTAGGCGTAATCATCTCGACTTCATGGCCCATGCCAATTAATTCCGCACGAGTTTGCTTTAGGGTTCTCACAACGCCATTTACTTGTGGATCCCATGCATCAGTGATGATCATAATCTTCATAGCGTAGCCTCTTTAACTAGTACTTCAACATCAGGTTTGAAAGTAATTGCAGGAATTTCTATTGGCTCACCTTTGATAAAAGGCCAGTGGATTATTTTGAGTTCGCCGGCATGTGTTTCAACCAAAGCAGTCAAGCTCTCCACCCAGTCGCCATCATTGCAGTAGAGAAGACCATCAATTTCACGAATTTCTGCTTTATGAATATGACCACAAACAACGCCATCGCAACCTCTAAGACGGGCTTCTCGAGCCATAATGTGTTCAAAGTCAGCAATATAGCTAACAGCATTTTTGACTTGATGCTTTAGATATTGCGATAAGGACCAATACTGCAAGCCCATCTTGACTCGCAACATATTAAAATATCGATTGATGTACAGGATGAAGGAATATAGAGTATCGCCAACATATGCTAACCATTTTGCATATTGCATGACTCCATCAAATAGATCCCCATGGGTCACCCATAATTTTTTACCGTCTGCTGTAATGTGAATAGCTTCTTCAACTACTTTTACATCACCAAATGAAAGTCCAAAAAATTGCCTAGCACTCTCATCATGGTTACCAGGGACGTAGATGACTTCCGCGCCTTTTCTAGCCTTGCGTAATAACTTTTGCACTACATCGTTATGCGATTGAGGCCAGTAAAAAGACTTTTTAAGCCTCCAGCCATCAATGATGTCGCCTACTAGATAGTATTTGTCTGCTTCATTGTGTTTCAAGAAATCGAGGAGGTAGTCAGCCTGACACCCTGAAGTTCCCAGGTGCACATCTGAAATCCAGATCGCTCGATAATGCATCATGAGAAGACATTTAACTCTTCTACTATGTAATGATCATGACACTTTTACGACAGTTTGATGACTATCATACAAAAATCGACTTCATTTATATTAGTGCTTTATATGACAGAAAAATTAAAAAATTCCTTAGATATGGTTTCTTTTCAAAAAAGATTTGTACTTTGGCTATTAGTTTGGGCCCATGTGGTGAGGGGGGTTGTTACTCTTTTAGTAACTTTTCGAAGCAGCAATCCTTCTGCTAAAGATGCCCATATTAAAAGCTGGTCAAAACGTTTGTTAACCCTTTTTGGGCTGGAGTTAGGGGTCAATAATGCCTCGATTATTCCTTCCACACCTTATTTACTTGCATCAAATCATATTTCTTGGATAGATATCCATGCAATTAACGCCTTTAAACCTATTCGTTTTGTTGCCAAGTCTGAGGTTGAAACTTGGCCTATTTTTGGGTGGATGGCAAAGCAATTAGGTACTGTATTTATTCAGCGAGGTAATTCAAGGCATGCAATTCAAGTCGTTGGCAACATGACCAAGGCGCTGGAGACTGAATCTATTTGCATTTTTCCAGAAGGCACATCAACTGAAGGTCACTCCGTACGGCCATTCAAGGCCAATCTTTTTGAGTCAGCCGTAATAAGTCACGCCCCCGTATATTCTCTTGCAATTGAATATTTCGACCGAAAAACTGGGCTTAGGACCGATATAACGGCATTTGTCGGGGAAATGGGCTTGCTTGAATCAATGTCAAAAATACTAAAACATCGCAACTTACGCGTTGAACTGACCTTTTTCTCGCCCTCAAGTGCAAGATCTCAATTTTCCAATGATCGAAAATGGCTTGCTTTACAGAGCCAAGAGCAAATTTCCGAATACCTGGCGAGGAACTCGTAATTTTTAATAAAAATGTCATATCCTTGCTTTAAAAAGTAAAACTGATAATGGGATAAAGCATGACTTCAAAACATAAAGAAATGGCTGAGTGGTATCGCCGTGCACAAGAAGAGATTCTTGATAGCATGGATGAAGAGCTTGAAATGGAGCTTGACGATGATCGACTTTCTCAGGATGGAGACGGTCAGTCAGAAATTCCTCGAAATTTGTATTTCAAAGAGCTATTTAGACTTCAGGCTGAGTTAGTTAAATTGCAGGATTGGGTAGTTGCAAACAAAGTTAAGGTGGCTGTGCTTTTTGAGGGTCGCGACTCAGCAGGTAAGGGCGGCGCCATTAAGCGAATTACACAACGATTAAATCCACGTGTCTGTAAAGTAGTTGCATTGCCTGCTCCAAATGAGCGTGAAAAAACCCAATGGTATTTTCAGCGTTACATCTCTCAACTTCCTGCTGGCGGCGAAATTGTTTTGTTTGATCGTAGTTGGTATAACCGTGCCGGCGTTGAAAAGGTGATGGGATTTTGTACCGACTACGAATATGAAGAATTTCTCAGAACGGTGCCAGATTTAGAGCGCATGATGATCAGCTCTGGGATTATCTTAATTAAATACTGGTTTTCAATTTCCGATGAAGAGCAATACAACCGCTTTATGATGCGAATTCATGATCCTTTAAAGCAATGGAAATTGAGTCCGATGGACCTTGAGGCACGTCGTTTGTGGGAGGCCTACACCAAGGCAAAGGAGACTATGTTAGAGAGAACGCATATCCCTGAGGCCCCTTGGTGGGTCGTAGCAGCAAATGATAAGAAGAAGGCGCGCTTAAATTGCATCTCCCATCTGCTGTCTCAAATCCCATACAAGGAGATCGATCATCCTGTTATCACCTTGCCCGAAAGAGTACATAATCCCGACTATTTGCGGGGTCCAGTACCTCCTGAGATGTATGTCCCGGAAATCTATTAACTAAAACGTTCCTCTTAGACCTATCATGAAGCTGCGTCCAGGCTGAGGTGCATAAAGGCGAACTGCCATTGGCGTAGTTGCATATCGGATTTGATCATTGAGAAGATTCTTTAGGTTCATGTATACGGTCCAATTAACAGCCTTAATTTTCTCTGTATATGAGATGCCTGCATTCAATAAGTTATAACTTGGTGCAGGACCTTGTTCCCAATCTGCCAATCTATTCTGTTGAAAGCTATAGATGTAAGTTGCACTAGCGAGCCAACCATTCCGTTGGTGGGCAATTTCAGCGCCAACTCGTGGCGCTGGTTGAAGCGGTAAATTACCGCCAGCATCAAAGGTTCCTTGGGATGCATCGCCAAAGAGCCGTCCACCAACCCCATGCTGTCTCCAGTTATAGGTAAGTTCTCCCTCAATCCCTTTAATCGTGGCCGAAGCTTGTTGAGCTACTACAACTGAAAAGTCTCCCGCATCGGGAACCGATTGGCCGGTGTAATAACCATAAATATAGTTATTAAAGCGATTAGCATAGACGCTAGCTTTCCCACGGAATAAACCACTAGTTTTTTGAATATTAAACTCGAGATTATGTGAGGTTTCTTTATTAAGGTTCGGATTGCCGATATCAAAAGTTGCCGTTGATTCATGGGCACCGTAGGAGTAAAGTTCTTGTGCGCTAGGCGCTCTTTGAGAAACCGTATAGGCAAGACCAATGCCATGGTCTTGCATAAAATTCCACAAGCCGCCAGCGGAGTAGGACATTAAATTGAAGTTCCGATTTTGTAGTGTGATGCTCGGCGTATCGCTCCCAGTATTCATTTCCTGTGGAACTAATTCAGTACCCAAGTTTGGATTCTGGGCAACGTTGTTATAACGAAGACCAAGATTGCCTTGCAGGGATTTCCACTTGCCTTCTTCAATCCAAAATAATGCATTCGAATTAGTTTTAGTGGGGGGAACAATTGCATAACTTCCAGTGCCCACTTCAGTAGCATTTAATGATGATGCGGTAACTTGTGCACCAAAAGTACCTTTCCATCCAGCAATGGGATTGTGCGCTAATTCAAAGCGAGCTTCATTGGCCATATTTTTCCACTGTGATGCTGCCTCACCCTGGTTATCAAATTCAGTATGGTTGTAGTTTGTATTAGCAGCACTGAATTTAAAGGAAGAGAATCCAGCAAATGGATCGCGAGTTTGATGTTGTACATCATAGCGATTCTGTGATTGATTAATCGATCCGCCTTCGGGTGTTGGAATTCCATAATTATTATTTAAGCGCTCAACAGATATGCCAGTGTATCCAGACTGGCCTATGTAAGATGCACCAAAACCTAAATTATTTTGATTGCTAAAAGTATTCGGAAGTTTGCCGGTGTAATTAGTAGCATGGGCACCATCTGGCGGTACCGTCCATCCCCCTGGCGCTTGAATTGATCCACCAGGAATAGTGTAGTTATTTGCATTATTAATAGCAGTATCCACATGCACTGCCACTGAACCAAATGCATCATCAAGTTCCAAAGAGCCAGCTCTCCCGTTATTTACGGTTTCATAGCTAGTATTAATAGCTCCAGTCGGCCTATCTGGAAGATTGGTGAGTATGCGATCGTTAACAACATTAACCAAGCCTCCACTAGAGCCAGAACCGTAGAGCAATGCAGCTGCCCCACGCAATATCTCCACTTGATGGGCACTCTGCATATTATTGCCAACAGCATGGTCTTGAGAGATGTTAGAAACATCACCTACAGATAGACCATTTTGCAAAATTTGTACTCGTGGTCCCTCTAGCCCACGTATTACTGGTCGAGATGACCCCGCTCCATATCCTGTGGCGGATACGCCTAATTCATTTGCAAGAGTTGCACCAAGAGTAGTTCCTAATTTATTGAGAAGCTCATCGCCTTGCAAAATTTTGGTGGGCGTCAAAATACTTTGCATGGATTCTTGAGAGCCTGTAGCGGTGACTTCTAAGGATGCTTGTGATTGGGCTATAGCGCTAGTGCTGATGAATCCAGAAATGGCAATATAGATAAGCTTTTGCTTAGCTAGTGGTTTATTTAGTTGTGACACAGTACTTCCTTCATTCTTGATGCGCATATTCAATGCGAAATGCGCAATAAATCAGATAGCCAAACGATCGGTTTGGCTGCTTAGTGGATTTAGAGAATGAAAGTAGGTGGGGCCCTGGATTGGTATAGCCCAATATGTGGTCGGGCTAGAGGCGAAATAATAGATGCTTGTGATACCGCAGTTACTGCATTAATGCTGAAATAGATAGTCGTTTCAGTTGCAACAAAGCCTGCAAGAGTTAAAGCATCTAATAGGTGGCAATTTGCCGAACTATGCGTCAGAGCGGGCTCATGATCTGTACAACTCAGATCGATATGGTGGTTTTCAATTCCAGCGTGCGCAATGCCGTGTGAAAAGCCAATCCAGTGAGTACCTAATAAGCTGACTAGCAAAAATCCAAGGGCAAGTGAGCCCCGAAGATGTTTGTTGAATCTGCTTAAAAAAGAGGCTTTCATGCGTGCCATCTTACAGTATTTGCCCCTATGGGCCGTCTCAGTGTAGAATATTGGTTCCGTCGGAGTGTAGCGCAGCCTGGTAGCGCACCTGCTTTGGGAGCAGGGGGTCCAAGGTTCGAATCCTTGTACTCCGACCACTTTCTCATAATGTTCTAGATAGACCCAGCATATAACTGCCCATAGCTCAGCTGGATAGAGCAACGCCCTTCTAAGGCGTAGGTCGCACGTTCGAATCGTGCTGGGCAGGCCAAGTTCTCAATGATTCAATTTCTTTTTAGCACCATTCTGCTACAAGAATGACAATCTAGCCTATTGCGTCCTCATAGAATAAGTAAATGATTCAGCCTTTGAAGTACGTCATTTCCCTACTTATGTTATTCACCTTGGCTCTCGGTGGTTGTACTGCTGCGAAATTGGAGGCTAGGCTGGAAGCGGATCCTCAATGTAAGCCCATCATTAATCCTAAAACAGGATCTTTAATGCCTTGCCCAGGCACTGATAAAGGGTTTTATGCGTCTGTTGGATTGACTTCGAACAAGGGTGACATCAAACCAAATCCTCCCGAGGACACTAAGGTACAAGAAAGCGGCATTAGGAATATGGCTACTCCCATTAATCCCGTCCCAGCATCATCGACCTCATCTCAAAATCTATCCTCACCGGGATGTAAACCCCAATTACATAAAAAGACCGGTACTGCCTTGCCATGTCCTGCAGATTAATGAACTTTTATCGGTAAACACTTGTCATCTTTCCGCTATATGATGATCTTACAATTGGATTACAGCCCAATTACCTCCAACAGGAATCCGAAATGAAAAAATTAAGTCGCTATGCCGCAATTGTCAGTTTCGCCTTAGCAATGCTTGCTTGTAGCAATACGCCGAAATTAGCCTCTGAGCCGATGCCTAGATCAGGATTTTTACCAAATTATTCGCTACTTGTGCCAACCTATACAAGTGTATCTGATACTCGTATTTGGCGTTATCGCAAAGAGGGCATTAATCCTTCGACCTATAACGCTGTCATTTTGGAGCCGATATATTTAAATCAGAGCGCAACAAAAGAGGTGAGCGCTGAAGCTATTGCGAAAGCAAGAGCTGCATTACAAGCCTCTATGGTTGAGGCAGTGAACGCTCGTGGAAATATCAAAATTGTTACTCAACCAGGTCCTGGTGTTGTAAGAGTTTCTGCTGGTATTACAGGTGCAGAAAGCTCTAACGATTATTTGAAGCCGTGGAATTTCACACCTATTGGATTGGCTACGAATGCAGCAGCCTTTGCTGGGGGTGTCAATTCCAAAACTCCAGCCCTTGTTGTGGAAAATAAAATTACTGACAGTAGAACCAATGAAGTATTAGGTATGGGCCTTGTTACTGTTCAAGGAGAGTCTTTTAGAACATCCTCTGGCTCAGTTGACTCGTTCATTGCAATGGCTCAAAAAGCAGTTCGTGCGGCCTTAGAAACATCTGCAAATCCATCATCAACAGATAACAAATAAATCTTTATGGTTACCAGATCAATTCCTTTTATTCTTTACGGACTACTTGTCTGTAATGTAGCCTATGCAGACAATTCATTCCTAAATAAAGAGATTGCTGATCGTTTTGCAAGTTGCGATAAGAATCATGATGGTAAGCTAACCAAGGAAGAGGCCAAGGGATGTATGCCACGTGTTTACAATCACTTTAGCTATATTGATTCTGATAATAAAGGTTATGTTACTGTGGCCCAAATTCAGAGCTTGGCATCTAGATAGCCCACCAATCTAAAATATTTTTGGAAATAATGATGGCAGTCGCATTCCCTGGCTTTGAGCAAAAGAAAATCACTATCGAGTCTGATGATGGGCCAATTGATATTGCTTGTCAGGTTGGGGGTACTGGTCCCGCCTTACTACTTTTGCATGGCTTTCCCCAAACGAAAGCGATTTGGCATCAGGTTGCCCCTGCATTAGCCCATCATTTCACTGTAATTGCCTCAGATCTTCGTGGGTATGGAGAATCCTCTAAGCCTCATGGGAAGAGTGACCATTCCACTTATTCCAAGCGATCGATGGCTGTAGATCAGCTTGCCCTAATGAAAGCCTTAGGTCATGATCAATTTTTCCTGCTTGGTCATGATCGAGGCGGGCGAGTTTCACATCGACTAGCTGCAGATTATCCAGAGAGTGTTTTGCGTCTCATGGTCTTAGATATTTCCCCGACATTAAGTATGTACGAGCAAACTAGCATGGACTTTGCAAAAGGCTATTGGCACTGGTTCTTCCTAATTCAACCAGAGCCGATTCCAGAAACACTCATAGGCGCTAATCCAGAGTTCTGGCTTAAAAATCACATGGGTAGACATGCGGGGACAGGTATTTTTGCTGCTGATCGATGGAGTGAATATCTTGCTGGAGCAAGCAACCCTCAGAGCATGCACGCCATGTGTGAAGACTACCGAGCTGCAGCTACCATTGATCTCATTCATGATCGCGCTGACCGAGCTGTCAATAAGCAACTAGAAATGCCTCTGAGAGTGCTCTGGGGCGAGCATGGCTTAGTGAATAAGTGTTTTAAGCCGCTAGAAGACTGGCAGAAGGTTGCCAAGATAGTCTCTGGTAAGACGGTGCCTTGTGGACACTATATTCCAGAAGAACTCCCTGAACTAGTAATTGAAGAAGCAAGAGGCTTCTTTAATTGATCCATTGATTAAGGCGCCAAGTTTGGCGCCTTATTTCCTAATGGAGGGCAAGGCATAACAACTTTTGAATCAAAGATAAGTAACTTTTTATCTTTATTTTGGTAATTTGTTCTGGCCAAGAGATCTCTAATTAAATTTAAATGCGTGAGCTTTTTATCATTAGCATTTATCACGGTCCAAGGCGCAAGTGCTGAACTGGTTTTCTTGAGCATTGCATTTCGGGCCAAACTATAGTCTTTCCACTTCTTCTGCGCTTGCTGGTCAATTGGGCTTATTTTCCATTGCTTTAGCGGATCTGTTTCACGAGACTTTAGACGTTTTGCTTGCTCTTCTTTATCAATATCCAAATAGTATTTAATCAGTTGGGTTCCAGATTTAATAATTAAGCTCTCAAATTCATTTACAGAATCCATAAATTGCTTGTATTGCGTATCTGTACAAAAGCCCATTACTTTTTCTACACCAGCTCGGTTATACCAACTTCTATTAAATATAACGATTTCACCAGAGGAGGGAAGTTCAGCTACATAACGTTGAAAATACCATTCACCTTCTTCGCGATCCGTAGGTTTGCTGAGTGCTACAACATGACTCTCTCTAGGGCTTAGGTGTTCGGTAATTGCTTTTATCGTGCCATCTTTCCCAGCGGTATCGCGACCCTCAAGAATAATGAGAAGACGTGATCCACTGGAAATAACCTGGCGCTGAAGTTTTACAAGCTCTATTTGCAAAAGTTTTAGTTTTGCATCATATCCATCTTCATGAGGATTTAATTTTTTACCCATCAGAGATTATGAAGTCGTATTTGGACCTGCTGGGCTAGCCGATTTACTTGGGGTGGCCTTTTTTGTCACCACTTTTCTTGCTGCAGTCTTTTTTGCTGGTGTTTTTTTTGTCACTACTTTCTTGGCGACCGTCTTTTTAGCAGTTGTTTTTTTGGCAGCTGCTTTTTTCTCTACCTTCTTCTCGAGCTTATCAAGCGCTTTTGCTAATTTATCAATTAGCTTCTCGCGATCAGATTCTAATTTATCTAACTTCTTCATTAAATCTTTAACTAATTTTTTTTGGCTCATTGCGCTCTCCGGGGTATTAAGTAAATCAGTTTATATGACTAATTTCTGATCCTACGATTTCTTGTTGGGGGTTTCAAGAGATTGTGACAGTTTGGCCAAGGCAATAAATATTTAGAGCCCTAAAAGACTGATAAAAGAAAACTAAGATAGCTTCTGGAAAGAAAGTCCCTATTCAAGGGCAGTACACCAAAAGACGTGCCAGGACTAGTGAATGAAGAAGCTGGCGCCTCTTTAAGTAAGGTTAAGATGAGAAAAAACCTAAATAAATCAAATATTTAGGTTTTATATGAACTTTACTCTGGGTGGAAGTTATTGCTAGCCATGAAGCTAATCGTACGCTCAAAGCCTAAGATTCTGATGTAACGCCATGCGATATCGCGGTATTTGCTGTCTAAATAGGCAATAGCTACTTCCGGATCGCCCCGTTTTGACAGGTCTATTTGCTGAATTCCACGAGCCCAACGTTTTAGTCTTGTTGACATGTTTGTCACCTCCATGGGCATACAACGCGTAGGTTTTACCGCGAGATGACAGGATTTACAAAAAATTTAACAAATATGTATATTTGAGCCTAAATTGAGACAACTTTGTGTGGATTTAGGATATTTTGAGGGTCTAGGGCCCTTTTTACGGCTTTCATGAGCTCATGGGCTACCTCTCCCTTGTGGGCCCTTAGGCCGTCCAGTTTGAGCTGACCTACCCCATGTTCTGCTGAAATTGACCCATTACAGAGCTCCACTTGGGCATAAACCAGTTCATGGACTGGCTTTTCATTGGCTAAATTGAAAGCTTTAAAATCAGAGCCTTCTGGAGGGGCGATGTTGTAGTGCAAATTTCCATCCCCTAAATGCCCAAAATTAATGATGCGTATGCCTGGATATTTGGCTCTCATTAATTTGTCAGTTTCCTGGATGAAGCGATCCAAAGATGATAGGGGAATAGTGATGTCGTGCTTGAGATTAGCGCCTTCTTGGGCCTGTGCAAGCGTGATGTGTTCTCGCATATGCCAAAAGCTATTGGCCTGACTCAAATTGCTAGCAATCACTGCATCCGATATAAGGCCCGATTCAAATGCTTCCTCCAAAATGGATTCAAGAAGTTGCTTAACGTGCGCTTCGCTCTCGTGATCAGACAGCTCAATCAGAATTGTATAAGGTGGGTTTCCTTTGAGGGGATTAGCCATATTTGGAAAATGCTTTTCATTGAGCGCCAATGATTCATGGGTCATCATTTCAAAGCCCGTGAGCAGGGAAGTGGCGCGCTGCTGAAATAAATTTAACAAGGCTATGGTGGAAGCGATATCTTGCGTAGCCACTAGCGTTGTCCATTGAGAAATCGGCAAGGGATAGAGTTTCATTACTGCGGCAGTAATAATTCCTAGCGTTCCTTCAGACCCTACAAATAAATCTCGCAGGTCATAGCCGGTATTGTCCTTGCGAAGACCTTTCATGCCATTCCAAATTTCACCTTGAGCAGTGACTACTTCTAGACCTAAGCATAGGTCACGGGTATTTCCATATCTCAAGACATTAGTGCCGCCTGCATTGGTTGCCAGATTGCCTCCAATCATGCAACTACCTTCGGCTCCTAAACTTAAAGGAAATAAAAAACCTTGCTCTGCTGTTTTATCTTGAATGGATTGCAAGATGCATCCAGCCTCCAAACTTATTGTTTGGTTCGCCACATCAATTTCACGGATTTGATTCATGCGCTTGAGATTGAGTACTACTTGCTTTCCGCTGTTATCTGGAGTGGCACCTCCACAAAATCCAGTGTGGCCGCCTTGAGGAACAACAGCGGTATTAGTCTTAGCACAAAGTTTTACAATGGCTGCAACCTCAACAGCATTTGCCGGAAGAAGTACTGCTAAAGCCTTGCCTGTATAGCGCTTGCGCCAATCAGTTAAATAGGGGGTTTTATCTTGATCATTCACCAAAATATATTGCGGACTTAAGATCTTGCCAACTTCATCCAAAAAAATCTGACTCATTCCTTTTCCTGTAGTTTCTTTTTGGCTTTTGCTTCTTGTTTAATTGGCTTGAGATACATTAGTAAGCTAATAAATCCAATAGTTGCCAAGATCGTTTCGAGTAAAGCCATCCAGAAGTTAGTACCTGCTTCTAGAATTCTGGTCAATCCTTCTAAGATATAGAGCAGAATGAGCATTGAAGCCCATTGCATCGTATACACCTTGCCTTTCCATAATCCAGGAATAGCAAAAAGAAGTGGGATCCCTTTTAAAATAAGCCATGATCCACCTGGTCGCAATGGGGAGATAAACCATTCCCAGCAGATGCATAAAATAAAGAGATCTACAAATGCAGCTGTTGCCAGTAGTTGATAAGGATTTTTTTCAAGCAACTTCTTAAGCATATTGAGATTTCATTCTTAGGATTGAATCAGGCGCAATGCCGTTAGCGCTAAACGTTTGCCTTGCGCCTTTGCTAAGCGCTGTTCTGCAGCACTAATTGGGGCGCTGCCATCTGCATGTGCCAGATGAGTCACTCCATAAGGACTTCCGCCAGTAGAGGATGTCATGAGATCTGGCTCGCTATAGGGCAAGCCCAAAATAATCATGCCGTGATGAAGCAATGGAATCATCATCGTTAGTAGGGTGCTTTCCTGACCACCATGCATACTCCCGGTGCTGGTAAAGACACAGGCTGGTTTTCCAATCAGCGCTCCGTTCATCCACTCTGATGAGCTACCGTCCCAAAAGTACTTCATGGGGGCGGCCATATTGCCAAATCGAGTTGGCGAACCCAGGGCAAGCCCAATGCATTCCTTTAGGTCGGTGTATTCAACATATGGAGCACCATCAGTTGGAATGGAGGCCTCTGTAGCCTCGCAGACGGTAGAGACGGGCGGTACAGTTCTAATTCGGGCACTGATACCGGGGACGGACTCGACTCCCTCTGAGATTAGACGGGCTAAATCTCTAGTAGCCCCATGTCGGGAATAGTACAAAACTAAAATATCGTGTTGGCTCATAATCTTCTCTTATGATACGGCGATGCGCCTTATTCGTAACCCCCAATTATGGCTCTCTCTTGGCAAAGAGATCTGGGACCGTAATCGCGGCCAAAATCTGAAGCAAATTGCTGCTAGTTTGGCCTTTACAACCACTTTATCCTTAGTGCCGATGGTGACATTGGCGACGATACTCATTGGTTATTTGCCAAGTGTGATCCAGATTAAAAATGCCTTTCGTTATTGGCTGTTAGATACCTATATGCCAGGGGGGATAAATCAACAGATGTTTACTTATCTGGATCAGTTTTCCTCTAAGGCGATAGGGTTAACGTATGTCGGTTTGATTGGCTTGGTTATTACAACCATTATGACTTTGACAGTGATTGAGGGAGCCTTTAATCAAATTTTTAAAGTTCAAGAAAAGCGTCCCTTACATAAAAAGATCTTTATCTATGGAGCAGCAACCATTCTTGGACCAATTTTGCTTGGTCTAGGAGTGTATTTAAGCGGAATCTTATTTAGCGCTTCTGAGGGGTGGATTAAAGCAGTCTCTGTGGGATTCAGAGTGCTTGCTACTGTTGCCCCAATCTTGTTGGCCATGATTGTTTATTCCGTTGTCTATAAGATCCTGCCATACTCGAAAATTAGATGGGTCGATGCTTTTACGGGTGCTTTTTTTGCCGCTTTAACATTTGAGCTCATGAAATTTGGTTTTGCCATTTTTCTTACCCATACGGCCTTTTACAAGACGGTTTATGGTGCATTTGCCATTTTTCCTCTTGCCTTGATTTGGATTTACCTCACTTGGTGGATAACTCTAGCTGGTGCTGTCCTTGTATCTAACCTACCCGATATTCGAAGTGGGGTAATTAGGGTTATTCGTTACTAATTGCTAAGCTATATCCCTTGATTCATTGAGGTCTTAGGCATATATTAAATCTATAGAATCATCAATTTCGGAGGCTAGATGAAAGTTCGTGACATTTTGCGGGTAAAGGGCAGCACCTTATTTACGGTTGCGCCTGACACTGCATTACAGACAGCGGTATTGGTGATGAGCGAACATGATATCGGCTCCCTGGTTGTGATGGAGTATGAAAAGCTTGTTGGCATCCTTACTTTCCGCGAAGTCATTGCTGCCTTGGCAAAACATCATGGCAAATTAGATGGCTTACAAGTTCAATCCGTAATGAATCCAAAACCTCTAACTTGCAATATGGAAACTGAGATTGATGAAGTTCGTAGGATGATGCTGGTAGATCATGCGCGCTATCTTCCAGTGATTGATCAAAAAATGTTGATGGGCGTTATTTCTTTCTATGACGTTGCGAAGTCTGTTGTAGAAGCCCAAGACTTTGAGAACACCATGCTCAAGGCCTATATTCGGGATTGGCCTGAAGATGCTGAAAAAACAGCCAATTGAGCGCTTCTGGCCTTGAATACCTGACAAATGACATAATGTTGGTATGTCAGGAAATACTTTAGGCCTCCTTTTTACTGTTAGCACTTTTGGTGAATCCCACGGACCAGCAATTGGAGCCGTGGTTGATGGCTGCCCTCCGGGCATGCCACTCTCAGAGGCGGATTTACAAATTGACCTAGATCGGCGAAAGCCCGGAACGTCTCGACATGTGACTCAACGCAAGGAAGAGGATAAGGTCGAGATACTGTCAGGTGTATTTGAGGGAAAAACCACAGGAACACCGATTGGACTCCTCATTCGTAACACTGACCATCGTAGCCAGGATTACGGAGATATTCTGCACACTTTTAGACCAGGTCATGCTGACTACGCGTATCACCATAAGTATGGATTGCGTGATCCTCGTGGAGGCGGTCGTTCTTCGGCCCGTCTTACTGCACCAGTAGTTGCTGCTGCTGCAATTGCTAAAAAATGGTTGAATCTTCAGTATGGAACAGAGTTTTATGGCTATATGAGTCAGCTTGGCAAAATTGAGATTCCTTTCCAAGATCTGAAGGCCGTTGAGCAAAATCCATTTTTTGCTGCTAATACTCAAATCGTTCCTCAGCTTGAGGCTTATATGGATGAATTGCGTAAGTCCGGAGATTCTTGTGGAGCACGCATTGAAGTGAGGGCTCGTAATGTTCCTATTGGTCTTGGCGAACCTCTATTTGATAAGCTAGATGCCGATATCGCACATGCCATGATGGGTATCAACGCTGTAAAGGGTGTTGAAATCGGTGCTGGATTCAAATCTGTTGCGCAGCTTGGAAGCGAGCATGGTGACGAGTTATATCCTGATGGTTTTGCTAGCAATAATGCGGGCGGTACCTTAGGCGGAATTAGTAGCGGACAGGATTTGCGAGTATCGATTGCGATTAAACCAACATCAAGTATTCATAGCCCAAAGCATTCCATTGATATTGAAGGCAAACCGATTAGCGTGCAAACCAAAGGTCGTCATGATCCCTGTGTAGGCATTAGAGCAACTCCCATCGCAGAAGCGATGCTAGCCCTAGTTCTGATGGATCATGCTTTACGCCACCGCGCACAATGTGGCGATGTTGTCTTAGCTGTTCCACCAATTCCTGCTGAACGACCTGGTTCTAAAACGGATTAGTCAAGCCCATTGAAATGACGCCACTGGTTCGATGGGCCTTCGGGTCCTTTTTCTTTTTGTACTTTGCTTATGTTGGCCTTGTTTCTCCCTATGCCAGCTTATTTTTCTTGGACCGGGGATTTACGGTAATCGAAATCGCAGTGCTGATGTCAATGCTGCAAATTACGCGAATAGTGGGGCCATTTTCATGGGGTTGGCTTTCTGATTACCTTTCCAATCGAATCGGCATTATTCGTTTTTGCGCCTGTCTTACCGCACTTGTTTTTAGCGCGATTTATTTCTTGCACAGTTATATCGGCTTCTTCATCTGGATGTTTGTCTTACACACCATCTTAAGTAGCCTAATGCCCTTGGGTGAATCGGCAACCGTCCATGCATTATTTAAAGATAACTCCTTTGACAAGCGTTATGGTCGTTTGCGACTATGGGGTTCTATTGGTTTTATTGCGATGGTGCTGTTTGCTGGGGAGTTATTTCAGCGCACCAATATTGAGATGTATCCAATAGTTGGTAGCTTTGTCTTACTTGCATTAGCTCTGATTACCTTTTTCTTGCATGAGCCTAAGATGGAGCGACGCAAGATGGTGCGTGGTGAGTTTTGGAGGGTATTGCTAAATCCTGATGTCCGTTGGTTTTTGCTATCAGGCTTTTTTATGCAATTTGCTCATGCTGCACTTTATGTTTTTTATTCCTTATATCTATCAGATTTAGGTTACAACAAATTGCAGATTGGATTGTTTTGGGCCTTGGGTGTTTTTGCCGAGGTCATCTTTTTTTATTACCAAAGTAAAGTACTCAGTAGGGTGGATCCAGAGGTAGTACTACAAGCATCTTTTGGAATCGGGGTCATTCGTTTCGCATTGATGGCCTTTTTGCCCATCACATCTATCTTAATCGTTGCTCAAGTGATGCATGCCGGTACTTTTGCAGCACATCATAGCGCGGCAACTAAACTCCTACAGCGATGGTTTACAGGCCCACTACAAGCGCGTGGTCAGGCTTTAATGGCAACCGTATCCTATGGGTTTGGTGGCACTTTGGGTGGTTTATTTGCTGGCTGGATCTGGGAAAGTTCTCAGCCAAGGGATGTATTTATTGTCTCCGCTTTTGCATGCGGATTAGCGGGAATGGCGATTCAGAAGTTAAGACCTCTAAGCTATCCCGCTAGGCAGTAAACAATCTTTATTGAATTTTTGCTTTGGCGCGGAACTTCTGCATCATTTCTGCAAACTTCGCTTTTTGCCAATTTTGATCAGACATGATCATTTGCTTAAGCTGATCTTTAATTTCATCCATGCTTGGTGGCTTTACATCACGAACATCAACCATTTTGATGATATGCCAGCCAAATTGAGATTTCACAGGCTTATCCGTAATCTGACCGTTTTTAAGCTGTACCATCGCTTTAGAAAACTCAGGAACAAGCGCATTATCAGATACATAACCTAGGTCACCGCCATTTGGAGCGGAGCCAGGATCTTTAGATTTTGATTTTGCAATCTCTTCAAAGTTTGCGCCACCCTTGATCTGAGCAATGAGCGCTTTGGCATCAGCTTCCTTCTCTACCAAAATATGCTCAACTCGGTATTCCTTGCCAGTGTATTGCGTTTTGACTGAGTCATAAGCCGCTTTAAGATCCGCATCTGCAACGCCTTCCTTTTCTACGTAATCCTCAAATACGGCAGCAACTAAAACGCCCATACGCGATTGCTCGAGTTGATCACGAACGGATTCTTTTTGAATCACACCGCGCTTATCGGCTTCTTGCAAAATAAGCTCGCGGGTTACCAGCATCTCACGTGCTTGATCGCGAACTTGTGGGTTATCCGCTTGTTTGGATTTTTGTACTAATTTATCTAATTGGGCTTTGGGTATTGCTTTGCCATTCACGATGGCTGCATTCTGGGCATGAATAGCGCCAGAGAGGAGGGTTGCGCTCAAAAAGCTGATAGAAATGAGGTGGCGTACTGTAAGCATGGAATGGGATTTATAAAAAAGTTGGTCAAATAATAGCTAGATCGGCCTATATTAAAACACTATCAAGGCCAAAATTCGTCTGGAGTGTGAGCCAGGATCGTAAGAGCATGAATTTCATGCGGAAAGTGCGTGTTTAGAGCCTTATAAATAGCTCGGTGGCGCGCAACCAGGTTCAGACCTGCAAATTCAGGCGACACAATGGTTACCTTAAAGTGACCGCCGCCCGTGGCAGATCCAGCGTGACCAGCATGAAGATGGCTCTCATCCTCAATCAAGAGATGTTTAAGTTCGAAGGCCTTTTGAAGATCTTGTTCGAAAAGGGCGATACGCTTCTGGTTAATGCTCATGCTTCAGGTTGTTCCATGTGACGACTTAACCAGATTCCTTGAAGAATGACAAACACAACCAAAAGTCCAGTGCTGCCAAATAGTTTGAAATTGACCCAAGTTTCTTCTGAGTATTCAAAAGCAATGTAGAGATTTAAGGCGCCCATAAAAAAGAAGAAAGCTGACCAAGCCCGGTTTAGTGTCATCCAGACAGAGTGGGCTCGCTCTGCTCTGAGGGTCACTTGCTTTCCCATGAGGACCTGTATCCAATTTTTCTTAAAAAACTCTGAGCTAATAAATAGCACGGCTGCGAAAAGCCAATAGAGGGCCGTAGGCTTTAGTTGGATAAATGTTTTGTCATGAAGGAAAATTGTGAGACTGCCAAACACTAAGATCATGACCAAGCTAACCCACTGCATGGCATCAATCTTACGGTGGCGGTAGTAGACCCAGAGAATCTGTCCGATGGTGGCCACCATGGCTACTATAGTGGCAGTATAGATATCACCAAATTTAAAGGCGATAAAAAATAAAATAATGGGAAATAGGTCAAATAGAAATTTCATGTATGGATTATCCAGCTATTTGCTTATTGGTCTTTGGTATTAATCTCAGCATTATTGCTTGGCTCAAAGCTCAGTGATGCTGAATTAATGCAATAACGAAGACCAGTTGGAGCAGGCCCATCCTCAAATACATGCCCCAAATGGGCATCACAGTTTGCGCATCGAACTTCCGTTCGAATCATGCCGTGAGTGGTATCTTTAACTTCTTTAATGGCGGCTTCTCTTTCTGGGGCGTTATAACTAGGCCAGCCACAACCAGCATCAAATTTGGTTTGGGATAAAAAGAGCGGGGTTCCGCAGCAAACGCATTTATATTGACCTTGATCCCAATGATCCCAATACTTTCCAGAAAATGGTCGCTCTGTAGCTGCTTCACGGGTCACTTTATATTCAATGTCGCTTAAGGCCGCTTTGTATTCTTGATCAGTTTTTTTCATGGGATAAATAATATTGGGTGGATTGGTCAGTTTAGGATGAGCAACTTACTTCAATTGGATTAATGCCAGGGGGTGGAGGTTTAGCATATCCCTCATTTTCTGGTTGATCTTCATAAGGTAAGGAAAAAATATGCATGAGTTTTTCAATTTCAGAAAAATCGTCTTGCTGGGCTCGCTCGATCGCATATTGTGCTAAATGATTGCGTAGAATAAATTTTGGGTTTACCCGATTCATCCGAGAGCTACGTTCATCATCGCTAATATTTTCTACTTTTATACGTGATATATAGCTTTCAAACCACTGATCAATGGCTGGGCGATCAATAAAATCATCGCGCATTGAAATATCTTCCAGTTTTGAATTTGAGTCCACTGTACTTAGGGCTCTAAAGAACGATGTAAAGTCGACTCTAGAATCATGCATAGCTTGTAAAAGAGTCTCTAAAAGCGGTATATCCTCATCTAAAGTCTGTTGAAGCCCCAGCTTTGCCCTGAACAATTTTTGCCAGGTCTGAGCATAAATTACGGGAAATTCTTCTAGAGCCGACCGCATCATATCTTGCGATTCTTTTTCGCTTAGATGCAATTCCAAAAGCGGGAGGAGAGCGCTAGCTAGACATGCCATATTCCAGTACATGATTTGGGGTTGGCGATGATATGCGTACCTCCCACCTTGGTCACTGTGATTACATATATGGTCTATTTGGAAGTGATCTAAAAAGCCATATGGTCCATAGTCAATTGTGAGACCTAGAGCACTAATATTGTCACTATTTAAAACTCCATGGCAAAAACCAACGGCTTGCCATTGAGCAACTAATATCGCATTCCGTTCAGAAATATTTTTGAACAACTCTAAGTAAGGCTCTTTTACACATACGCAGCTAGGGTAATGTTGGTGAATCAAAAGATCAGCTAATTCTTTGAGTCTGGCGACATTTTGAAGGGAGCTGTAGTGCTCAAAATGGCCAATACGTATAAAGCTAGGCGCCAAGCGTGAGCAAACTGCCGCAGTCTCTAGTGTTTCTCTGAGAACTGGCTTCTTTGACCCCACAACGGATAATGCTCTAGTGGTTGCTATCCCAAGGTGATACATTGCTTCGCTACATAAAAACTCTCTAATAGAAGAGCGCAATACGGCTCGCCCATCACCCATGCGTGAGTAATGGGTCTTACCGGCGCCTTTTAGCTGCAATTCCTGTCCCGCTATGTCTCCCAAGAGAATAGCTCTGCCATCGCCCAATTGACCAGCCCAAACACCAAATTGGTGGCCACTATAGGCGGTTGCAATTGGATTTGTAAATGACTCCTGGGAGGTATTGAGTTGATTTCCGGCTAATACTTCAAGCCAGGCAGGATCTTCGGGCAAACCAGAACTATTGAGTGGAATATCAACCAGCTTTGCGGCGGTCGATGAAAATGCCACCCAATAAGGATTGGGAATAGGGGTGGGTAATGTAGCCTGGCAAACGTCGTCGCCACTGAGGTTAAAAGCCATATGAGACTATTCTAGGTGGAATTCCCAATCCGTGTTTAAGACACTAGAATTACCCTATGAATAAACAAGTCCAGATCAATGCACACAAACAGCTTGCCAATCTAGGCGAGGAGTTGAACGTCCCATTTTTGAAGCTTTTAGGTGTTCGTTGCCTAAGTGCAGAAATGGGCAAGGGAGAAATATTATTAGCCCTAAAACCTGAGCATACCAACACATGGGAGGTAGCTCATGGCGGTGTTCTATTAACACTAATGGATGTTGCTATGGCTGTTGCAGCCAGATCTGGTGATCCCGCAGATCGCAGCGTAGTTACTATAGAGCTGAAAAACAACTTTATGCAGGCGGCAAATGGGGTGTTGCGCGTTAAGGCTGATACCGTACGCCGTACTGCAACAATGGCTTTTTGCGAAGCCAAACTTTATAACGATCAGGGCGAAGTCTGCTGTATGGCGACTGGTACGTTTAAATATATTAAACGCTTGGCAACACGTGATGCTGATGGTGCACGTGTAATAAATGACGATCAAAGATCGGTTTAGTTTTATACCGAGAGATTTGAGCCTGGTGCTACGCTAAGAGCTCCAGTAACCACATCATGACCAACTGTTCCGCTTGCGTCAAATCGCCGCTCAACCATTTCAAAGTGGCCATCTTTTCTGATTCTCAGTAGTGTGCTTGAGCGGGTTCCATAGGATGGAGTCTTAATGAATGCAGAAGATAGCGCCTTTTCCCAATCCCGATTGACGCCTGTATTAGGGAGCTCATGATCGCTAGCAACGTGAGTATCAGCCAAAAGCTTAAGGTATTGATCCGCGTTCTTTAATTGACCCTGATCCATGGCAAGAGTTTGAGCAAAGGCAGCAACCCGATGATTTACCTTTGGCCAAGGAGTATCTAACATGGCGTTTGAAAGGCCATATACGCCTGGCGCTAGGGCTTGCTCAGGAAACACTTTACGTGGTCGGATATTTTGCCCCATCATCATGCGGTTGCTTACCCAATGCATCTCAGCATTTTCAGGATCACTCAAATCCGCCATCAATAAATTAAAGCCGTTGTATTGTTGGAAACGTTTGGCATTGCCCTCAATAAATTCTCTTGGGCGCTCCGCATTGGTCAGATACATCAGTGAAAGTTCGCCACGTGTTCTCGCGTCGGGATTTTTTTCGCTTGGGGCTCTGACATTGGTAAGTGCAGCAAAACGTCCTGTTTTAGTAAAGCCTAACCAAGTACCTGGACTGCCAAGAACATCAGCACGATCACGACCGGCGAGCACGTGTGGATGCTCAGGCCACCATGCGATTCCTTCAGTATCACGCTCATAAAACTCATCGCGATTTGCTGCCACTACCAATGGGTAGTCAGGATGTGATTTCCAGGCAAACAATATAAGACACATAGGCGATCAAATTTCTATAAGGGGATAAGGTAATGAATCTATTTTTAACACAGGTCCTTCGCCAGTACCAAGATGAATTTCACCGTGCTCAAGAGCATCCAGTTTGCATTCAATCTGTAAATCTACCCAATGGGGATTTTGAGGGCTAGGGGCTGAAAGAACGACCATACCGGCTGGTTGGGTAGGGTCATCTCGGTGAAATAATTCAACTCCTGGTGCATAGGATTGGGGATCTAAGGTTCCCTCTATATGAGCTAGTTGTAGGCGTCTTTTGATGACTCCACGATATTGACTGCGAGCAACGATTTCTTGTCCTGGAAAGCAGCCCTTCTTAAAATCAATTCCGGCAACAGATTCAAAGTTAATCATTTGAGGAACAAATTGCTCTTGAGTTGCTAAAACAATTCTAGGTATTGCACTAAGTACCTCTAAATTGTTCCAGCATAGAAAATCTTTTTCAATAAATGCTCTAGCCTTGTTATCGATCCTTTGCGCTATCAATATCCTAGATTGAGAAATGTCATCTATCAAAACATTGGGAAGACGTAATCCAAGTTCATCTGCATTCAATGCTAAATTGGCTGCCGGCTCAGTTGCGTTGTAATGGCCTGAAATAACCCACTGATCTGATACATCCTTAACGCTAACTTTTGAGCGTAAAACGTACATTGATAATCGTTTGGCAAAACTTGCTGCTATGTCCCTGGTTATAAATAAGACAAAACAAGGCCCAGCAGAGTCAGGCAATTGATATGAGGCAATCCAAGCGCTTGCTAATAAACGACCCTTAGCATTGCAATAGCCTACAAGTCTTACGCTTTGGTCTCCATATGCAATAGCAGAAGGGAGGGTGGGGGATAGGCCTGCTACTGAATTCGTTAATTGATTCTGTAGGAATGATTCAGCATCTTCACCCGAGACAAGAATCAATCCCCATTGGGGTAAGGAGGTCAAGCCTGTAAAGCTTGTACTGTCTTGGATAGGGTTATTTTGAGGGTAGTTTGTCATGACCCTTTTATCATAGCCTGATGAGCAGAAAAATTCAGAGTAGAAACCTATTTGTCCGAAATAAATCTAAATCCCCTCGTATGAGGACGTATTTCATCGGCTTGATAGCTCTCATAGGCCTTATTTATGCCAGCATCTTCCTCCTTCCTGCCGTACCAAACGAGCCGAATTTTCCTGGCGCCCCAACATACAAAATTCAAATTAAGCCTCAATCTAGCTTGGCCAGCATTTCTGATCAGGTCTATGCACAGGGTATTCGCTCATATCCCTTCTTTTTTCAATTTTCTGCCAGAGCAATTTTTGTTGCTACAAAACTTAAGCCTGGAACTTATCTTTTGCCTACTGGAGCCAGTGTTGGAAAAATTCTTCTTCAAATCGCCCGCGGGGATAGGGTAAGAGAGAGCCTTGCCATTATTCCTGGTATGACTATTTGGCAATTAAGGGGTGTAATTGACTCACATCCTGCCTTAATTCATCAAACCAAGGGTATGAACTCAAAAGCGCTTTTACAGACATTGAACTTAAATTACCCTGGATTGGAGGGTGTATTTTTACCAGATACCTATATTTTTGACCCCGATGATTTGGACATCAATATTTACCGTCGTGCATCGTCGGCAATGCAAAAGACGCTTAACCAGGAATGGGGGAGACGGGATCCAAATTTACCCCTGAAATCCCCATACGATCTACTCATACTGGCTTCTATCATTGAAAAGGAGACTGGGAAATCAGAAGATCGAGGAAAGGTAGCCGCAGTATTTCTAAACAGGCTACAAAAAGGCATGCCTCTTCAAACCGATCCCACGGTAATTTATGGAATTGGTCCAGGTTTTGACGGCAATCTCCGGAAAGCGGATCTTCGAAGAGACAATCCTTACAATACCTACATGAACAAAGGCTTGCCTCCTACACCGATAGCTATGCCGAGTCGCGAGTCCATTTATGCCGCCCTACATCCTTTAAAAAGCAACGCACTCTATTTTGTTGCTAAAGGTGATGGTAGTAGCCATTTCTCAAGCACTCTAAGTGAGCATGAAAATGCAGTAGATCGATACCAACGTAAATCTCCTTCCAAAGTTAATCAACAAAAATAAATCTTTCCATGAGCTCACTTTATCCTGGTTATTTTGTAAGTTTTGAGGGCATTGATGGTGCAGGTAAAAGCACACACATTGAGTCTTTTGGCAAGTTATTGCAGGAGCGCTTTCCTAGTCGAGAGGTGGTAATGACAAGAGAGCCTGGAGGCACTCCGCTAGGCGAACAATTAAGAAAGCTTTTGTTAGATGCTCCGATGCATCTAGAAACTGAGGCATTGCTCATGTTTGCCGCTCGGCGCGAACATATTGCACAGGTCATCGAGCCAGCCCTTCAGGCTGGAAAAATTGTGATTTCAGATCGATTTACTGATGCGAGCTTTGCTTATCAAGGGGGAGGGCGTGGACTTAACCTGAATAAGCTTAATGAACTAGAGTTTTGGGTTCAAGGTAAGGGGAAGGACATCCTCTTACAACCTGATCTAACCATATTGTTTGATTTGCCTGGTTCAGTAGCTGAGGCGAGAAGGTCTAAGGTTCGGGCGCCTGATAAATTTGAAAAGATGGATTTAGAATTTTTTGAACGTGTTCGTCAAGAGTATCTCAGGCGAGCCACAGAAGATCCACGACGTTTTTATTTAGTTGATGCAACTCAGACTCAAGAGTCAATTTGGAATCTCTTAAAAGAGCTTGATATCAGTCCTTAAATGAATCAAATTTATCAATCCAAAAAAAATCAAATTGCGCCGTGGCTTAAGCCCTTATGGGAAAGTCTGGATTTGCAGAATTTTCCAAATGCTGTCTTAATTCATGGCCAGTCTGGAATTGGTAAGTTTGAATTTGCTGTGGAGTTAGCCAAGGCCTTGCTTTGTGAGGGCCCAAATAAGATTCAATCTAAGCCTTGTAATCAATGCGAAGCTTGCCACTGGTTTGATACTGCAAATCATCCTGACTTTACAGCACTTGTCCCTGAAACTCATCGCAGTCTTCTGCCTCACGCTGATTATGAAAGCGAAGACTCTCCTAAAAAGAGCAAAAGCTCCCGAGATGATTCTGATGGTGAATCAACTGAAAAGAAGGAAAAGAAAAATATCTCGATTGAAGAAACCCGAAATGCAATTGAAACACTTTCAATTGGGTCACATCGTGGGGGTAACCGAGTTATTTTGATTTATCCACTTGAGACCTTAAGAAATGATTCTGCTAATACATTACTGAAGTCATTAGAGGAGCCGCCACCTCAAACTATTTTTATATTGTTGGCTGATCGTCTCGACCGAGTACTTCCAACTATTAGATCACGCTGCCGTCTTCTATCTGCAGGTAGACCTGATAGAGCTATGGGCGTTGAATGGTTGCACTCACAGATTGCAAATATAGCTGGGGCTACATTCAATGAGGCAGATGTTGAATCTCTTTACGATGAACAAGGCGGCGCACCATATGCAGTTCTTGATTCTCTCATTGCTAGACACAATAAAGATGAAAAAGACGAGCTCAGTATTGCCATTCAGGCCTCTCGTCTATTGTTGCAGTCCATGTCCCAAGGGGGGCGAATTCAGTGGCTTGAGACTTCAGAGAAAATTCATAAGGCTCAATTTTCATTTTTGCTGGCTACTATGCAACGTTGGTCTTCCGATTTACAAACAGTAGCTCAGGGCGGGATGCCAAGGTATTACCCCAAACACATCAGCACTTTTCAGGCTTTATCTCAGCAGGCGCGTGTCCCAAAACTCATAGAGTTTTGGAAACTATTGCTTCAGTATCGTCGGCATGAGAATCATCCCTTAGCAACCAGAGTGCAGCTTGAAGCCTTGCTTGCTCAATATCAGCAGGTATTTGAGGTCTAAGGCGGATTAAAATGGCAGATATGTTCATTGATTCACACTGCCACCTCGATTTCCCAGAATTCCAAGCCCGCCTTCCAGAGGTGTTAGCAAACATGAAGGCTGCCAAGGTAGGGCATGCATTATGCGTTTCTGTTGACCTGCCGGACTTTCCAAACGTCCTGAGATTGGCACAAGATCATCCCCACCTTTATGCATCGGTAGGCGTGCATCCCGATTACGAAGATACCCCGGAGCCTAGCTTTGAGTTTTTAGTAGAAACCGCTGCCAAACATCCCAAAATTGTTGCAATTGGAGAGACTGGTCTTGATTACTACAGGATGGGCGACAGGAGCTATGACTCCTTAGAATGGCAACGTGAGCGTTTTAGAACCCATATTCGAGCAGCAAAGATAGTGAAAAAACCTCTTATCGTCCATACGCGATCTGCCTCTGAGGATACGATACGCATCTTAAAGGAAGAGGGTGCAGAGCAAATTGGCGGGGTAATGCATTGTTTTACGGAGAGCTATGAGGTTGCTAGAGCGGCTATGGACCTCGGTTTTTACATATCTTTTTCAGGAATCGTGACTTTTAAAAGCGCTAAAGATCTACAGGAAACCTGTAAAAGGGTGCCTATAGATAGAATGCTAATCGAAACAGATTCCCCTTATTTGGCCCCCATTCCTTATCGAGGAAAAACGAATGAGCCAGCTTGGGTTGCTAAGGTAGGCGAATACATAGCGGCACTAAAAGAAATACCTCTAAATGAGCTTGGAGCAACAACATCTGAGAACTTTTTTAAATGTTTTCAGATAGATAGGCGATAAATATGAGAAAGAATATTAAGAATTTACTTACTCTTTTTACCATAGGAATGTTGCTTAGTTCATTGGTAAACAGTCAAACCCCAGGTCAAATTACAGATTTGGTAAAAGCAGTCAAATTTGATGATGCAAAGGGGGTTAGATCATTCCTGGCACAAGGCTTCAACCCCAACTTGACGGATGAGAGCGGCAATCCATTACTGCTTTTAGCTGTTAAGGATCGATCCTATGGCGTAATTGAAGTCTTGTTGGCCAGCAAGGGTATGGATGTGGATTTATCCAATAAGCTGGGAGAAACCCCGTTAATGATCGCCTCCATTAATGGTGATCTACCCTTGGTCCAAACCCTAGTCTCTAAAAACAAGGCTCAACTAGATCATATTGGGTGGACCCCTTTACATTATGCATGCGCAAAGGGCCAATTAGAGGTTGCACAATACTTGATTGCCAATGGCGCTTTGGTTGATTCGCTTAATCTAGGTGGTACAACGCCTCTAATGATGGCTGCTCAATCAGGTAATGAACTCCTTGTAAAACTACTTTTAGATAAGGGAGCCAATCTTCAATTGCGCAATGGCCTTGGCTTAAGTGTCATAGATATTGCAGATATCTACAATAAGCCGGCTATTAGTGAAGGGCTCAGATCAAGATGGTCAAAGCTATACAAGCAAACATATCCTGGCCCTATGAGCAGTCCTACATCTAAATCATCCTAGTATTAATTGCGTATAATCATTATTATGTCAAATAAGAAATCTAGATCCTACACAAGCGTCCTAGGAGCAAGATAAATGGAATTCTTAAGTTACTTACCCACTTTAGGTCAGCTTATAAGCCAAGTTAATGATGACATTGGTAATACCCAACTTTATTGGATTATTACCTTTGCAAGTGCAATGCTGGTATTTCATGGCATCTACATCATGCTCGTGGTTATTTGTTTTCATAAACTAATCGATTGGTTAAGCAGCAAACGGCATATGAAGAAAGAATTCTTTCATGCATTCCGATTGGCTGCAGTTATTTCCTATTTCATTTCAATTGTTCTGGTCATGATTGGACACTTTACAGATATCGTCATGTGGACTTATGCTTTGATTCCCCTAAATATTTTTGTGAGCAATCCTGAAGCATTTTATTTTGCAGGCGAAATGTATGTCACAGTCGGATTTGGATCATTTGATCTGGATAAGAACTGGCGAATTCTGCCAATCATCATTGCCTTTACTGGAATCTTTGCCGCTTCGATGTCAGGAGCTGCACTTTTCAATATGTTGAGCTCTTTGATCGATAAGAGCCGTATCGATGGCAATGAAACCAGAACTACTTAATTGGTGCCTTTTGCTTGAATATTAATTCAAGCACCCTTCCATTTGACTCCTGAGATCTGATTCGTCCTGGCAGCCAATCTAAATCTTTTGCCAACCAAATATCTACTTGACGCTTATAGGGATCCTTTTCGCGTTGCATAAGTGCGTAGTGTCTAGTGGTAGTCTTACCCAGACTTGGTATATCTTCTGTAACAGCTTCTCCGTAACTCTTAAACTGCCACATTTCTAGGGTGTTGTAGTCGACAACTGGTATCGCTCTAATAGTGCCAACCTCATCAATCTTGTCATCGCCATTAAGTAAAGAGGCGACTTGAAACATGAGACTGAAACGGTCTTGCGTACCGGGGATGATTTCAGGAGTGAACTCGGGCTTTTCAGAAAAGTACATCTGCCCTCCGCCCTTTTCATTTCTGTCAAATCGAGAATATCGAGGATTACGGGTTCCTCTTTGAGTCCAATAGATTGATGGGGCTAGACCATAAGCGTCAACTGTACCTCTAGACTCAAACACAAAAGGGCCAACAAACGCGTAAGGTATATTTATATAAAGGCGGTAGTTAGTACCGTCCGTTATCCAATCAATCTCGCCAGTTTGATATTGCTGGCCATCAACAAAAGTATCGTAATAAATGATTCCTGACTCAGGAAGTCTAAAAGCAGCGCCTTTTTGATCTGTAGCGCCTCCCTGCCCTGTGCCTGACTCACTTCCAGTAGGATCCCCTATTGGAGATTGACTTTGATTGGATGACAATACTTTTTTGGTAGGGGCTTTAGCCATCTGAATCTTCTTAGGTGGCTCTGGTCTCAATTCCGTTTTAATAATCAGATCTTCTGAAACTTCTGGGGCTGAATTGAAAGATAAAAATGGAATGCCAAAGAAAAGAATGAGATGACCCAACAAAGATAAAGCTAGGGCAATTGAAACTATCCATATGGGCTTCATATGGCGTGGATTAAATCTAGACCACGTCAACGTTGTATGCCAAATGAAGCCTCAAGCAATCGGCTATTTTTTGGAAGGTTAGCGGCTAAGAAGTCCATTTGGTCTGCCAAAATATGACGGCCTTTTAGGATCATATCCTCGTAGAGGCTCGGCTGATATGGTGTATATAAAAGTCCCATGCCAGCCATTTCTGGCGTCCGATTTCCTTTGCGCTGATTGCAGGGCCTGCAGGAAATAACCAAGTTCATCCAACTGTACTTACCACCTTTACTGTTGGGAATAATGTGCTCTGCTTCGGCCTGGCTTTCATGAATAGCGTCACCACAATATGCGCATAGACCCCGGTCACGCTTGAATAGTTTGTGCTTAGTAATTGCAGGAACTACATCAAACAGATTAATTTTAGAGGTGCCATTGATTGCAATGATTGAATGCAATTCTATGATTGATTGTTGACCGCTCATTCTAGAAATACCACCACGCATTTTAAAAATAGGCTCTCCTAGAGTCCAGAGGACGCTATCGTCTGCATAGTGTTTTGTTGCCTCTTCAGCATTCACCCAACCCTGCGGAATGCCACCAGCGTCTAACTTTAAAATGCTCAGCACAAGCTCTCCTTTCTCAATCAAGTATGAAGGCCTTGACTGTTAAATCAATCTTACAGAAGTTGTGCTTGCCAATCAATCGCCTAGGCAGATATAAATTCCAAGACTTTTGGAAGCAGGTCCTGATACTCAGAGATGCCATGATCGCTTCCCTCTAGAATGAGCTGATTAGCGCCTGGATAAAATTCTGCCATTTCGCGCCAATCTAAAAGCTCGTCCCCTTTTGCGGCTATCAGAAAGTAACGATCTGGGGCAGTAATTTTTTCAATCTGCAGAGCTTTAAGCTCAGCAATATATTCAGGTCGAAAATCAAAAGGCTCATTGCTATCGTAAGCAGTAAGCATGCCGACATGAGGTGCCAGCTCACGTGCTGCCCTTACCGCAGGATTAAGCACTACGGCCTTACAATCGTATTTTTCAGCTAAGTAATTGGTATAAAAACCACCTAAAGATGAGCCAATGATGACCAAACGGCCTGCTTTAGACTTATCGATGTGTTGCATAACCATTTCGATACTCATTTTTGGCGAAGCAAACAATTGAGGACAATACCACTCGACAGGTTTGTCTATGGTTGATATGGCTCTTACTGCATCCCCTGTCATGACTGCCTTACTAGATCTAGGAGAAGATCTAAAACCATGCAAGTAGACTATTAAGGTTGATGGCATAAATTGAGTTCCTAGTATCTAAAGCTTCAATGTTTACGATTGCAAATCTTGAATCCAAGACAAGCCCAATTCAGTCTTATTTAAAGGCTTGTATTCGCAACCAATCCATCCCGAGTAACCCATCTTATCAATCATCTTAAAAAGATTGCGATAGTTAATTTCACCAGTACCAGGTTCATTTCGACCAGGATTATCAGCTATCTGAAGATGTCCAATTTTGGATAGATTCTTCTCCAAAGTATTAGCCAGTTCACCCTCCATTCGTTGGGCATGGTAAATATCGTATTGAACAAATAAATTATCTGAGCCGACATCATTAATAATATCAAGGGCTTGCTGAGTTTTGGATAAATAAAAGCCAGGGACATCAAAAATATTAATTGGCTCAATCAATAAACGAATCTTTTCTTTTTTTAACTCAGCAGAGGCATATTCGAGATTAGAAATAAAGGTCTTACGAAGTATGGCCGAATCTAAGCCTGCTGGAGCTATGCCAGCCAAGCAGTTAACTTGAGGGGCAGCAAGAGTCTTGGCATATTCAATTGCTTTAGCTACGCCTAGTCGAAATTCTTCAGTACGATCCGGCAAGCAGGCAATACCTCTTTCGCCGGCATCCCAATCGCCAGCAGGTAGGTTGTGTAAAACAACCTTCAGATCATATTGATCTAACTGCTGCTTAATATCAGAAGCTGAGAAGGGATAAGGCGATTGAAACTCAACCGCCTTAAAACCGGCATTTGCCGCATTTTTAAAGCGCTCCAGAAAAGGAACTTCAGTAAAAAGCATAGATAAATTTGCTGCGAATTTAGGCATTTGAATCCTTTTTTGGCTACCCTCTAAAGATATTGATCATAACAAAGGGGCTGAAATTCGCTTGCACGTCAAAACGAGGGCAAAAACTGCAAATGAATGCTAAAAGTGGGCTAATATTTAATATAGAAATATTAATTAAAAAGGAAACAATGAATATCAAACTAAGCAAAATCGCCTTCCTCATTACCTTCCTAGCTGGCGGTTCTGGTCTATTGATGGCCCAGTCAAAACCAGCTGATTCAAGTGCTGCAAAGCCAATGGTCATTGATGCCGCTGTAACTGACAACCGCTATCAGCTCTATGAGGGCGAGGTTCTTAAGGTGGATACCAAAACTCGTACGATTACATTTAAAAATAAAGAGGGTGAGTCAAAGTTTGTTGCTGGCCCTGAAATCACTAACTTTGCCCAAATTAAAAAGGGTGACCGCGTCAGCGTGACCTATGAAACAGCTGTGGCTATTGAGTTAATCAAAACAAAGAGCACAGGGATTCGCAGCAAAGTTGAAACCAATACCGTGACTAATTCAAAGGCAAATGAGAAACCTTCTGAAGTCATAGCCAATACAACTACGATCATTGCTGATATTGTTGGTGTTGATCGTGATAAAAAATTAGTTTCTGTTAAGGGTCCAAGCGGCAATATCACAACAGTTACCGTAAAGAACCCTGCTCTATTAGCCGATGTCGCAGTGGGCGAACAGGTTAAAGTAGTTTACTTTGATGCCATGGCAGCTTCCATTACGACGCCAAAGAAAAAATAACCTTAGTATGTCCAATTTAAAAAGCCCCTTAATTGGGGCTTTTTTATTTATAACTCTAGAGCATCAAGCCATGATTTTTATAACTTTTCAATATCTTTACTGAGGATTCTACGAATGGTTCTAATACTAAGCTCTGGATGCAAAATCGCTAGATGTTCCTGAATTAGCGTTGACCTTCTGGTTAAGGAGTCAATATGCTCTCCAACAAGCTTATTGGCCTCCATCACATCTTCAATCAAAGTCACTTCAGCGTAGCCACCAACCTGCCCTACTTTTCTATGGGAGCTCTTGGCAGAGGATTTAATCGGAGTCACTTTTATTGACTTTGACATAGCTATGTTTTTTAGGGGACATTAAAAAAGCCCGATTGCTCGGGCTTTTTATCATGTACGACTCGACACATAGTTAACACTTTATACCGGACACATACTTTACAGTTTTTGGCATAGGAGGGACCACTCTATGCCGTGGAATGAAAGTACGAAGATGGATGAAAAGCTACGTTTTGTGTCT
>NZ_JACVOM010000030.1 GCF_018882445.1 Polynucleobacter sp. 15G-AUS-farblos
AGTGGGTTTGCCAATACTGCTGCGCTGCTG
Organism: Polynucleobacter sp. 15G-AUS-farblos; assembly: GCF_018882445.1. GTDB lineage: Bacteria > Pseudomonadota > Gammaproteobacteria > Burkholderiales > Burkholderiaceae > Polynucleobacter. The sequence goes on from NZ_JACVOM010000030.1 coordinate 31, forward strand.
CGCGATCTTGTTTAGCAAGCCACAATAAATGCTCGCGCCAGGCAAAGGCTGGGGCTAGTCCGGCAGGCGTACCTGTACGCTGGGCTTGGTAGAGACGCGCTAATTCTGAGCCCATGGTGGCTGTTGACCAACCATCTAAGATCAAGTGATGATTACTAATCAGAAGCGCATACTCTTGCTCGCCTAAGGCGGCTAAGCGTGCTCGGATCAGCGGACCTTGCTCTAAATTAAAAGGCTGGGCTAGATCA
>NZ_JACVOM010000031.1 GCF_018882445.1 Polynucleobacter sp. 15G-AUS-farblos
CTCTCGCTCAGGCTCAGTTTGCAGAGCCTGCCGTGATCTTTAACTATTTAGGTCGCTTTGAACAAAGCAATGCCAAAGCTGCGAATAGTGCCCAGTGGCAGATGACCGAAGGCGGTCTGATGGGTGCCGCAGATGATCCCCAGCGTCCACGACTACATCTGATTGATATTAATGCAGCCATTAATGCGCAAGGCGCTTTAGAGTTTGGGATTGGCTATTGCCCAGCAATCCACAGTGAAGCATCGATCGCTGCGCTCAAAGCGT
>NZ_JACVOM010000032.1 GCF_018882445.1 Polynucleobacter sp. 15G-AUS-farblos
ATTCTTACAATTTCAGGCGACAACTCCTAGTTTTCCTTTGGGTCAAGCCTGGATGAGTCCTCAAAATACCCACTGGATCCTATGGACTTATCCCTTAGCATTTACCTTTGGCCTGTACCCAATGCAGCATGGCGGCATATCGCCGATTTGGTTAGTGCTATTACCGGCTTTATGGATGCGGCCTTGGAGAAATAGCGAAGGAAAAAAAGCGCTTTATCTGGCTCTAGGAGGCGTGATGGGGATCATTATTTGGGCTT
>NZ_JACVOM010000033.1 GCF_018882445.1 Polynucleobacter sp. 15G-AUS-farblos
TACCGTACTACCAGCAGAGCAAGTGCCCGTATTAGAACTTCCAAGCTTGTCATTAGATAGCCAAACCCCTGCTGGTCGTGCTCAGTTAAGCACTGACTTTACTAACCTGAGTCAAGAGTTAGATCCTACGCGCGCTGGCGGGCTAGTAGTGGCGCGCTGGATTGCAGGGCCTACGACCAATCTCTTGGCGTTGGTGATCCATCACTATGCAGTCGATGGTGTCTCTTGGCGTATTTTGATCGATGATCTTGCCAG
>NZ_JACVOM010000034.1 GCF_018882445.1 Polynucleobacter sp. 15G-AUS-farblos
GGCTTGCTCATCTAACTGAGCATAGGTGAGCTGCTCAATACTGCCACTAGCACTCTCATAGACTAGCGCAGTAGCACTAGGACTCTTAGCCACTTGGGCAGCAAATAAGCTGGGTAGGTTAAAAAGCTCAGGTGCTTGTAAATCCAGATCAACTACTGGACCAGCAGAACTGGCAATGAGCGCAGTACGTTCAGAAAGGGTAGTTAGTGGCAAGCTGTGCACTGGCAACTGGGGGTTAGCCACTAAGTGCGTCAG
>NZ_JACVOM010000035.1 GCF_018882445.1 Polynucleobacter sp. 15G-AUS-farblos
GCTAAACAAGATCGCGCAGCAGCGCAGCAGTATTGGCAAACCCACTTACAAGAACTCACTGCGCCTAGTCGCTTAGAGTTGGCAAAGCCAGCAGTAGTAGGCAGTGGTATGGGTGAGCTACGGGTGAATTTGAGTACTCACACTACCCAGCAATTAGAACAATTTGCGCGTCAACAAGGCTTAACCCAAGCCTCGATCTTACAAGGCTTATACGCCCTACTCTTAGCACGCATGAGTCGCTTAGAAGAGATTGTG
>NZ_JACVOM010000036.1 GCF_018882445.1 Polynucleobacter sp. 15G-AUS-farblos
AGCGCTCAAACGGTAGATCTTGATCGACTAAAGCAGCCTCTACACTTGCTTTTGCTCTACGAATCAGTTCAGTACCAGTGCACTGACCAGCAATCGATAAGGGCAGGGCTAAGGTGTTGAGTAAAAACCCAATCAAGCCTTCAGTTTCTACTCGATTGCGTCCTGCTACTGGCGAGCCAATCACCACTTCTGCTTGATTGGCTAAGCGCGCTAAGCTAGCACCATAGCCAGCATAGATAACAGTAAATAAGGTAG
>NZ_JACVOM010000037.1 GCF_018882445.1 Polynucleobacter sp. 15G-AUS-farblos
AAGATCGCGCAGCAGCGCAGCAGTATTGGCAAACCCACTTACAAGAACTCACTGCGCCTAGTCGCTTAGAGTTGGCAAAGCCAGCAGTAGTAGGCAGTGGTATGGGTGAGCTACGGGTGAGTTTGAGTACTCACACTACCCAGCAATTAGAACAATTTGCGCGTCAACAAGGCTTAACCCAAGCCTCGATCTTACAAGGCTTATACGCCCTACTCTTAGCACGCATGAGTCGCTTAGAAGAGATTGTG
>NZ_JACVOM010000038.1 GCF_018882445.1 Polynucleobacter sp. 15G-AUS-farblos
TCTTAGCTACTTGGGCAGCAAATAAGCTGGGTAGGTTAAAAAGCGCAGGTGCTTGTAAATCCAGATCAACTACTGGACCAGCAGAACTGGCAATGAGCGCAGTACGTTCAGAAAGGGTAGTTAGTGGAATGGCTGCTAAAGGCGTCTTTGCTATTACTGGTAAGGCTTCGATTAATTGGCTTAAGCGTGCGAGTAAGTCAGCAGCTTGGGCATCATCAAGGCGAGCGCGATTGAA
>NZ_JACVOM010000007.1 GCF_018882445.1 Polynucleobacter sp. 15G-AUS-farblos
TATGGAGTCTTCGCGGGTACAAGCCCTAGAAAATCCATTTGGTCCCAAAGTATTGGGGATGTGATTGGTAAAGGTGAAAACCATGTGGTCGGTACCGGACGTAAAGCATGTGTCCGGTACGTACCTTTGCTTTTCTGGTGGGCCCACCAGGACTTGAACCTGGGACCAAAGGATTATGAGAGCAGATATCCAAAGAAAACCACTAGCATTTCAAGAGCTTACGTCTCCTAAATATCGGTGTGTGAGTATTTGTGTGACTAATTTAAACAGAGCAGAAGAAACACTGACTCACTCTTTGGTTTTCTAAACCAAAGGAATTTTGGAGCAACCATCTAACACTTCGTTGCTCCAAACTATTTTTTCATGAAATTGGTAGGCGTTACTTTAAGTAACGCTTGTTTAATCAATGACCGCTATTGACCCAAAGAAGACATTACAGAGCAACGGATCTATAGCCCGTTGGTCGCGAGTTCGAATCTTGCCCACCCCACTAAGCATCACTAAGCCTCGCTTCTGCATGGCTTTTTTACTTGTGGGCCCTGCTTTTATCTGATCAGATAGCTAGACTCTTATTTCCTAATTATTTCAAAAAAGAGTAACTCATCCGAATCAAAATCCGTTAAATCTCAAATAGTTAATCGCTAATTTTAGAGCCTCTTCACTATTGCCCTACTGATATGTTTCAGTAATAGTGAAATCCCCTTCACCCCCAGTAAATCCACTATATACCTCGATGACTTTAAACAGGGCCTTGAGCGTATTGTTAGCAATACGATAGGTTGTAGTACTTGTATAAGCAAGCTTGCCCGTTGCAATGAATGTTGCTTCATCAACGGTATTAAATAAGAGCGTAGTAGAAGTATCTGCAGCAATCGACCAAGTCAATACTCCTGTCGTAACAGCTTGTGACGTGCCAAAATAGTTTATGTAGGTAGACATAGTACCTTTGCTACCCGCAGTCACTGCGCTTGGATAAGGCTGTAGATTGGAATAGACATAATTCGGTGGATTAGCCCCATCGGTCATCAGATTGATAGTTGTAGGATCCCAAAAAATCTTTTCAACTTGACCTTGCCCACCATTACTGTTGTAGAAAGCACTACAAAATGGAGATGAATTAGGAACAAGAAAATCCGTCTCTGTTTCATTACCAATTAAAGCCGGAAGACCAGCATAGGTCATACCTGAATATGTCGCTGCAGTGTTTTGTATTTTAGTGCCTTGGCAATCGCCACTAATGACAGCATTTGTCGAGTAACCCCCTGTAACATAGGATCTCACAGCAGTATTTAAGTTTAAGGTTGGACTTGAGTAAGATGAAGAGCTATCTCCACCGCCACATGCTGCCAACATAACAGTTGATAGAAGAGCTAAGCCCAGTTTGAGGTTAGTAGTTTTCAGTAGCTGTGACGTAGCTCCATTCAAAATCATTTTTTTATCCGATTATTTTTCGTTTGCGTAGCAACTTCTTAAATATTGTTATTTTGATTATTGGGAGTCAGGCTAACATCCAAAACTACCAAATACACCTGATGTTGCGTTCACATTTGGCGGGTAAGCACTTTCGCTAAACCCCATATATTATTTGGATTAAATTACTCACCATTTTTTGGTTTTGATAGTGTTCCTTTTTTTATAACTTTAAAAGGCTGTTTAGTATGAATCCAGAGTCTGAAATCCTCTTTGCCGAGTCAAAACAAGAACGCTCGCTCAAAACGATGGAGGATATCTTGCAAGCAGCTGAGCATTTAACTGCTGAGGCTAATCCAGAGCTATTTACTAGTAGATCTCTAGCCCAAAAGTCTGGCTATGCTTTAGGTACCTTAGTCAGACGGCTTGGCTCAGTTGAAAATGTATTTTTATGGGCTATCAAAAAACGTAGAGACGCAATAGTAAGAGAATTCGCACTTAGAGTTACTCAATTTGATATGGATGTTTCTCTTCAAAAATTCGCAGAAGAGATGGTTGACACTACATTTGTTGAGATCCAAAAAGTCAACCCTAAGGTCATGCGTTTCTTTGAGAAAAGAATTACCAAGCGAGAGGGCCTCCCAGCAGATTACTTTTCTTACTGGGATTATCTTGTCGAGCCGTATCTAGAAGCTGTACAGAGAAATAAAACAGATACTTTTAGAATAATGTCAAAAGATGAAGCGACCTTATTTATTAGAAATATCTGTTTATTGGCAGAGCGGCCCTTTATCGAAGATAACCCTATTGCAGGTACTGCAGAACATCGACGCATAGTGGTTGAAGGCTTAACTAGATTGCTTGGTAAGTGATGTGACTGCCAAGCAATGACTCAATCAATAGTTATAAAGGTTCAGGCGGGTAAAGATTATTAAGATAAGGTGCGCCTTCTTTCATATAGTTATTAGGTCCTGGAGGCCCAAGCGCCTGGTCATAATTAACCTTACCCCTAAAGCAGCCAATGGAATGAGGATACTCTCTATTCAAGACGTAGTGATAGGTCACCTTCTTAATGCCGTCAGGCATCGTAATCTCTGATGTAGTGCCGTGACACTCATCTAACTCTGCATTGGTTAGATTACGCCCATCCGCTCCGCGAGGACCGGTGATCGGAAAGCCATCTAATGCAAAACCATAGACAGGAGACTGGCCTGAACCACCTTGATCAAAACATTTCCACGACCAAGCATGGTAGTGATATTGCGCATTGTAGGGGTGCCCAAAACATTGATCGTTCGGAAGGGCATTAATTGGTGCATACCAGTTACTACTTGAATCAGGGGCTTTTTCAGCGTGTAGCGGTGCTCCGGTCAACATAATGCCAATAATTAATGAATTAATTTTAAAGACTCCAGTTACCACTGGATTTAAAGGAATGCTACTGATAAGTGGGTAGGTAGAAATGCCAATAGCTGCTGCGCTAGAGTAGACCTGTCCAGTAGCAGGATTGGTGCCACCTGGCAAAGCGGCATAGTAAGGGTAAGCGGCTGTTCCAGGCTGAACCGGGAAGTTACCCATTGGAGTAGTGGGTAAGCCATTACCAGAAAACTTGCGCACGCCTGGTGTAGGGTAACCAGGGATAGATGCCGTAGGATCTATAGTCATAGAAAATACACTACCAGCAGAATCATAGACGGTAGCGCTATTAGATCCGTCCACATAAGCAATCTTTGAAACGTCAATGATGCTAGTCTTGGTATCGGTCCATGGCGTTGCAAGAATACTCATGACAGGGGGTACGTCACCCAAAATTGTAAATTCCAAGCCAATACATTGTAGATTTTTGCCGCAAAGAATATTGCTGGCCCCATTAACACTAGTCACTAAAGTAGATATCTCTGTGGATGTGGATGTGGATGTGGATGAGCTATCTGACCCACCTCCACCGCAGGATACTAATGCTACTGAAGAACCCAGGAATAAACTAAATACCAGACCCGTTTTGGTAAATATCTTAGAGTGAACTGTCTTACACATCTGTTTAAGCAGTTCGATTGTCTTGAATTTCATTTCCATTCCCTGGGCGTAATTATCAGTTCTTTAAATCCATCGATCATCTAGATAGATCATGATTATTTCTAAATTCGCTACGAATTTAGCACTCAGGGCTGACAAATGGGCTGGGCAAGATGTTCACAATTGAGTAGTCAGTAACCAGCTGTTTACCCATATACTCATTGGGTTAGCCAGACTACTCTTAAGTCACTTTTCTAGCGTTCCTATTTCTGAAATTTAATAGCGTCAAAATCAATGGGCTGTATTATGTTTTCGTCTCTTATTGGCCGAAAGCAGTCCTTGAGCACTTACATACTACTGGCAAAAAACAGTTTATTGCTCCAAGCTTGTGCCATATATCTATTGGGGTCTAGCGGTGATATGTGCTATGCACCGACTACACATCAATGAAAAATGACCTAGCGCTCTCACGCTAAGTCATTGTTTTTATTGGTGGGCCCACCAGGACTTGAACCTGGGACCAAAGGATTATGAGAGCAGACACTCAAGATAGATCCATATAAACAGGGGGTCTGCGGGTGGTCAATGTCGGTGTGTAAGCAAATGTGTAAGCGAATTCACGCATTTACTAGAAGAGCTAGCTCACTCTTTGGTTTTCAAAACCAAAGGATTTTGGAGCAACCGTCTAACACCTCGTTGCTCCAAAGTACTTTTTGGTGAGTAAGCGTTACTTTAAGTAACGCTATGATAAAGATAAGTTTTATTCAAATTTGATTGCCTCTGGCTTAGCTATAGGATTACCTGCCCCAGCCCACGCATCAAATCCACCGGCGATTGACTGAACATGCAAATAACCCATCTCATGTAAAACTTTAGAGGCTAATGCTGCTCTCCCACTATTTTTACAATATAGAACTATTTTTAAACTACGTGTATTCAATTCAGGGTCATTGCTTAACTTAAACTCTAGCAACCCTCTTGAAATATGGACAGCTCCTGGGATATGGCCATTCATATATTCGTCAGCCTCCCTAACATCGAGCAATACATCAGAATTCTGAATAGCTAATTGGGCATCCGCCAAGCTCACCTCATCAATCGCAGCTTTAGCCGCAGTGACTAGATCATGCGCTGTCTTCATTGATATCCTTTTAAATATTTTGCGTATATACGTTTATACGCATGTATTGTTAACATAAGCTCTCAAGAAAACCTGAGGAAGCTAGAGCAATTGATCTCAATTGCAATTTCTGCCGGTATTGATTCCTAGCAATGTATAAGCTGGGCAGAATTTAAATAACCCTGTTGCTAGTGGCACAACGCCAATCCAACCCCAAACACCCACAGTTCCCGTTGCTGCTAGACCAAGCAATACCAGGCCAACGACTATACGTAAGATACGATCAATACCACCGACATTACATTTCATATTAAGACCTCTTTTGGTTGTGTACTGCAATAATTTTGATAAAGCACATTCATCACCTCTAAAGCCACTCGATTGGAGAGAGTAGTAAATTTGCTTTCCCTCTCTTTTGGTCGTGACTAACTCTTCATTTCTCAATACAGTGAGTTGCTGAGACAAAGTGGGCTGATGAATATCAAGACACTCCTCCAGCTCACTTACACACATTTCACCTTGACTAATCTGACACAACAACATCATCCGATCTCTATTCGACAGCACTTTCATCAAGCGGCAGGCATCTTCGGCTGATGAGTGCAGCATTTTCAGATTCAAGGTGGCCTCAAGGACTGACATAGTGGACACCCTTAATTCAGTGGCACACCAACCAATGGACGACCTTCCAAAGTCCACAGGTATAAAGATCCGTCATATAACTTGGTGGATTTATTACCCACTAACTCTGACATCACAAACCAACCGCCAGAGGCTAAGTGACCAGTATTGCAATAGGCAATGGTTGGACCATTGCTACTTAAACCATTGGCTGCAAGCAATGCGTCATAAGTCTTCTTTTGCCAAAAATACAATGCGCCATTGCTTGGCCTAGCCAATAACTCAGGAGCTAATTCTTTGGAGCCCTTAATATGGCCAAAGGTTAAGACATCAGGACGTTTTGCAAGTCCTAAGTATTGAGCAGGCTGACGAGCATCCAATAACTGTGGCTTGCCACTTTTTGATGCTGCAGCTACATCATCAGAACTAGCGACTAGCTCCTTACGCTCAGCTTTTGCAGCCCAATTACCTGCGGCCTTTGGAGAATTGGCAATTGTGAATTCACGGCCCTCACTCAGCCAACCAGCAATTCCGCCGTCCAATACTGCTACTTGATCTTCGCCATACACTTTGAATGACCAATAGGTTCTTAATGCTTCATCTATATCAGACATATCTTGTCCAATAGGAACGAGGACGATTGGTTTATCGGAATTAATTCCCAGAGATTGAACCAACTTCTCAAAATCTGCTTTTTCAGGAATCAGATGCTTAATCTTCTTGCCATCTACTAAACGCTCCACACGTACTTTCTTAAAGTCTAGGAGCGTTGAATTAGCAATATGGCCACCAACCTCTACGAGGAATTTCTTACCAGTTTTTTTATCTGTATCAAACTCCGGGCTTCTGAGGTAACTCGCTAAATCTGTTCTCACTTCAATGACTTGAACCTCAGACATATTGTTTGCCAACCAGTCGGCGCTAACAACCGGACCAGGCAAGGTAATTGCCTGGGCTAAGCTTACTAAGCTTATTAGAACGAAGGCTAAAAGCCATTGAATCTTTTTCATTTCCACTCCTCTAGGAATTGACAACTAACAAATGGTCTGAGATACGTTCCATCAGATCAATTTTGCATTCGGTTAATACATGATGTTCTTTTGAATTTAGGACAAGCTCTCGATTACCCTGCTGCGCTACTAGCCGTGCAATCTTTTGATCGCGCTCTAAAATCAATCCTTCAATCTCTTTAGCAAATAATTGAATCAAAGCGCTAATCCACTTAGCTACTAGAGCCATACGCCCTTTTGTGAGCATTTCAAATCCCTGGATTGACTTAATCACCTTTTTTGAATCCACCATCTCCTCCCCAGTAACCCACTGGTTAGTAGTAAACAGACGGGTTGGCAGCCCCTTTTGGTTTAATGCAATTCCAATTAGGTGGTGAAAGCCATTTACATCACGCTTAATCACATGAAAATGACCGTGCTCTCCATTGGGCATTTCATCAGCAGAATGTGCATGGTAGTAAAACTCATAACCACTCACTTCATCTACCAAGTCATTTGCAGGATAATGTTGCCATTCGACAAAATCCTTGGCACCACATAAAGCAGCCTCACTTAAAGTACGTCTAGACTCCGCATACTTCATTTGAATACTTGCCAGCTCTTGAGCAGCCAACCAAAGATTAGATTGAATCAGCATTTTTAAAATTACTCTGCAGCTTTACGTTTTTTAGGGCCGCAAGGATTTGCCGGACCGCATGGGTTAGCCGCTTTTTTCTTTGCAGGACCGCATGGGTTAGCCGCCTCTTTCTTGGGTCCGCAAGGATTCTTTTGCTCTGCACTTGCTGGTGTTGTAGGGGCATCAGCAGACTTTGCTAACGGGGCTGCCGCTAAGCCAGCTAAGGCCATTGCTAATGCTGCTACGGTAGATTTCTTAGACATATCTTTCCTTTTAAATAATTAAACTTGTGAACTAACAGGGCCTTTAGATTTACTTTCCATCCAAGAACCTAATGCAAATACACCGACTGCTGCAATGACCATGCCAATATCGATCGATAAACCCGAGATATCGAAAGCCTCTGGTAATGAGTCGGCTTTTGCGTATTCGCCTAAGGTTGTTAAGAATTCGACGCTAGGATAAATGCCCGCAAACAATACTGTGCCAATCATCAAGCCAAGCAAGAATATGGCTGCATCAATACGACCAGACATTAAGCCCACTACTGATGTTCCTGGGCAATATCCACCAATCGCAAAGCCAGCACCGACTAAAGCCCCGCCCAATGCTGCAGCACCCAAAAATGCTGGCGGTACAAATAAGCTACCTGCATCTACCAGCCCAACATTTTCTAGAATTAATAGACCTACTGCAGCAAACACAATGGCTGTGAACATCACTTTAAATACAGACCAATCTGTTAAACGGAACTGGCCGGTTAATTTATTGGGGTTACCAAATCCAGCACGCTCTAATACAAACCCAAAGCCTGCACCCAAAAGAAGGCCCGATAAAATTTCACTCATCCTATTTCTCCTCTTTCAAGAATCGACTAGCTACTAGACCTACGGCAAAGAATGTCCCCAAAAAGGTGAATCCCGCCAAACTTAGTACCGCTGCACCTGATAATCCAAGGCCACTAGTACAACCCGCAGCTACTCGTGCTCCAAAGCCCGCCAAGATGCCGCCAACTAAAGCAGTCATCGGGCGCTTAGAGCCACCCAGAAATTTCTTCCCATCTAGTTGAATATGAATTCTTTTAGCTAAAAATGCTGATAGCAAAGCGCCAATGGCAACACCAAGAACTTGCCAAGAAATCCAAGCATTGAGTGGCTTGCCCTCTTCCACCATTCCACCCAAGTAGTCATTCGCATTTGTGGCTACTGGAGCAACATACATACCGATCCAGGCAGTTAGGCGCGTAGTAAACCCTGTAGCCCCCAGACCGTGGCCCGTGACTACAAAAGTGGCCAGCAGAACCGTGCCAAGAAGAATGCCCGCCAATAAGGGATTCATATAGGGCGTTGGTTTATGTAACTTAACGTTTTCGACCATCTCAGTTAACCTCATTTAATAAATTAATAATATATTAATTTATATATTATTAAAGACGACATATAAAGTCAATGCTTAAATTTAAGTAAAGCCGATGTGACCCTAAAGTTTTTGATCTAGATCATAAAAAAGGAGTCTAAGCTCCTATTTATTAGTCATGAGCACGAAAAGTGCTGTTTATATTCGCACTTAATGGCCTTCAAACTAAACGCATCCCCGTCGTCCCTGTTGTGCTCTTGGTCCTTAGTAACTAGTGATGTCAGCAAATGACTACTAAGCGGAGCATTAAGTGGGCATTAAAAAGAGGCCGAGGCCTCTTTTTAATCGTCAAGCTGTTGTCACTAACCCAAGCTATCAGCCCAGATGTTATGCGCCCAGCCCCAAGCATATATACCTTCAAGTACTGTTGGCGCTGGAGATAATCCACCAGATCCTGGAACAGTTTTATAGGTTTTCTCGGCAGCGTTATATTGATGAACGCTAGCAACGTGCACTACTTCTCTGCTGTTGACAAAGCTATAGCAAGTATTGGTAAGAACAGGGGCAGGATTGACTTCCCAGCCACTAAGCTCGGCCACAATCGCAGCAGCAGCCACTTTGGCATGTTGATTAGCCATATGACCAGACTTAGGCATCAGTGGTGCAATCTGAATCGAGTCTCCTAGTACATGGATATCTTTTTGAGCGGTAGATTCAAAGTTAATGTAATTCACATTGACCCAACGACTATTGGAATTGGCTAAGCCAGTTTTGACAGCAATTTCACCAGCGGCCATCTGGGGTAGCAAATTGAGTACATCAGCTTTGACATCATCTTGCACTTCGAGTTTGACTATCTTATTTTTAGCATCAACACCAACAACATTGTGCTTAGGTAGATATTCAATCATGCCAGCGTATTGCTCAGCCCATACTTTTTTGAATAAACCCGCTTTAGATACTACGTCTTGATTAGCATCTAAAATTAAAACCTTACCCTTAGAGTTGTGTTGCTTGAGGTAGCTCGCAACCTGGCAGGCTCGTTCGTATGGCCCAGGAGGGCAGCGATAAGGCGCCTCTGGAATGCTAATAACGTAAGTGCCACCCTCGCGCATTGCAGCCACTTGCTTATGCAAAGCCACTGTTTCTGCGCCCGCTTTCCAAGCCTGCAGAGTTATGCCGTCCTTATTGGCCTGCGCCAGACCTTCAATAGTATTCATGTTCAAACTAATGCCGGGAGAGACCACTGCTTTGTCATAGCGCAATGTTTTTCCGGAGGCGAGTTTCACGGTCTTTTGAGTAGGATCAATACTGACTACGCTATCTTGAATAATCTTAATTCCATGACGCTTACTAAGAGTGTCATATGGCGAGGTAATTTCTGCCATAGTTCGTGAGCCGCCAATGACTAAGTTAGACATTGGACAGGAGATAAAGGAAGTATTTGGCTCAATCAGGGTAACCCTGGCAGTATTGTTGGAGAACATGCGTAAATATTTGGCAGCAGTAGCACCGCCATATCCACCGCCAATGACTAATATTTCTGCTTTTTGCAAACTAGCTGCTCTGGTCAAACCAGAGAGACCTGCAAGTAGACCTACTGCTGCAGCGCTATGACCTATAAAATGTCGACGATCCATGACGCCTCCTTATTGTTTTTTGCCAAGCTGATTGGCAATGGTGATGAGTTGTTCGTCTGTATAGCCTTTAGCAAGTTGCGGCATGATAGTGCCCTCTAAAGCTCCAGACTTATATGCCTTTAATTTCTCCAGCATTTGCGCGCTAGTGAGATTGTTAATTAGTGGCATGCCTCCATCAACCACCCCTTTACCATCCGTGCCATGACAGTTAGCGCAGGTAGCAGCAAGACCGCGTTTATAGAGTTGATCGGCAGTTTGCGCGAAACTTAGCGCACTCCATTGACCGAGGCCAAGCAAAACACTCGCCACAACTATTGGTTTTAAATACTTCACTTGCATAGGGATTGTCTCCGTCTTACATAAAGCTGTTTTAAGGGGTAATACTTAATAACCTCATACTAATCAGGTACGCTCGAAATTGGTATTTCCACTTAGACTGATTTTTACTTTATTAGGGTATTCACTACAACGTTAGTGAATTCATCAAGAATCTGCAGTCATTCAGTTGTAAATAAGGAACATGATTTAAATGCATATATACGCATTTATGCATACCCCATTAATGTACCCGCAAGAATTAATAAACTTCATACTTAGAAACCCCTATTGCGGGTTACTTTACTGCCTTTAATATGCATTTTAGCAAGCATTTGAAGTTCCCCTATATTCAATCCTGGAGTAGAAATGAAAAATAGTCGTCGTCAATTTATGATTTTGTCTGCTGCTGGTGCCTGTACATTGGCATTGAATGGCAAGGTTCAAGCTCAAGCAATGGTTTCCGAATCTGATCCACAAGCTGCCGCCTTGGGATACAAAGAAGATGCAACTAAGGTTGATAAGGCAAAATATCCTAAGTATGCCGCTGGTCAAGTATGCGATAACTGCGCCCTGTGGCAACCCAAAAGTTCTGCAACTGCGGGTGGCTGTTCCTTATTTGGCACAAAGCAAGTGGCGGCTAAGGGCTGGTGCTCCGCTTACGCTAAAAAGGCGTAATCTACCCTTTTCAGCAATATCAAGGCTGCTTCGGCAGCCTTTCTTTTTTAAGGGGCAGTTAAAGACCGCGCTCTGAAAAATTTCTGAGCGCATCCATATTGGGGATTTGGACTGTCAGCCTACTCACATTTGATATGAGCCCTTGCTCTGACATAGATGCTAAGGCCCTGCTAATGGTTTCAAACTTGACATCCATCATCAGCCCCATATCTTCGCGCTTGAATAATGGTGCAACAGCAGAATTACCAGATGGTTTTGCTAGCTTTAGAAAAAAACGAGCAAGCCTAACTTCGATCCTCCCGGTATTAATCTCGGCAAACCATGACTCTGCTTGAGATAAAGCTTCCCCCCATTTTTTAACTATTTGGCGATGAAGGCGTGGAGACTCCTCACCTAGAGTAGAAATAATGTTTTTAGGGATTCTGCAAAGACGAATGTTTGTAAGAGCAGTCGCAGAGTGAGAATATTGATCACCCAGTAATGCCTCCATCCCAAATAAATCACCGGGAGTCACCACGCGGACAATTCTAGTAGAACCGTCTGGATTGAGATGGAGTAGCTTTATATACCCCTCCCGAAGGGTAAATAGATGCAACGCTGAATCACTTTGGGAATAAATGATTGCATTTGATTCATACTTTAAATCATCGATTGGGGCATGTATTTTTGAAAAATCTTCCTCATTTAGCTCTGCAAATAAAGCAGAGCTCCGGATAGAGCATGTGCCACAGTCGCTCTGACCTTGCCACGCAATCTTGATGTCTAGAGGCTTCATCATGACTATATCTTCAAATAACTTTAAACGATTTTATGCATATATTTGTATATACGCATATATAAATATGCATATATGCGTATATACAAGTTTAATAAGAAACGGAGCAAGTAGACCTAGTAATAAGTGAGCGCACTAGCTTTACCCTTAAATATCCGATATGAAAAAAGCGTATATCCCAAAATGGTTGGGAGCACGATAATTGCACCCCAAAAAATTACCCACAGAGATTCAGTAGCTGCGGCCGCTTGCCAGAGAGTCATTTTTCCAATAATGACATATGGGAAAATACTATAGGCAATACCAAAAAATGCCAGCCAAAAGATCGCAACAACGCAGGCAAATGGTAACCACTCACGCTTGCTAGCACCCTGCTCCAGAGATTGTATAGAGCGATTGGTAAGCAGAAATAAAATGACGGTTGCGAGCGGTACCGGGGAGAGCCAAAGAATTTGTGGCCAAGCAAACCATTTATGCATGATTTCAGAGCTAAAGTATGGAGTTGCCGCAGAGACTAATGCAATTCCAAATCCGGTAAGCCATAAGCTGGTTTTAGCCCATCGAAATGATTGCTGCTGAAGTTGCCCTTCTGTTTTTAAGATCAGCCATGTTGATCCAAGAAGTACATAACCTGCTGGCAAACAAATACCAACAAGAAGCGAAAAGCCCCAACCCAAAATTCCTGAATCAAAACCCACAATCAAACGACCGATCATGATGCCCTGCGAGACTGACGCAATCAAACTGCCGATGTAAAACAATAAGTTCCAAAGTGGCTTTTGCTCAATATTGACCTTGACTCTAAAGTCAAATGACACGCCTCGCAAAATTAATCCCATCAACATGGCTGCTACAGGTAAGTAGAGCTCAGTCAGTATCGGCCCATGAGCCAGTGGAAACGCAACGAGTAATAGGCCAACACCTAAAACAATCCACGTTTCATTGGCATCCCAAAAAGGTCCAATCGATGCAATCATCATGTCCTTATCATGATCTGATGCACGATTGAGCAGCATTCCAATTCCTAAGTCATAACCGTCCAGAACCACATAAGACAGCATGGCAAACCCCATAGCGACAAAGAAAAATAGCGGGAGCCAGATGGATGCTTGGGTATAGTCAATTGAGGTCATAACTTAAGTCCTAAAAAGGCTCCACGAAGTTTCAGACTTTTTCTCTAATTGGAAATTGGGGTTTTCTTTATCGTCAGCCTGACGAGCTAAGTAGAAAACTACCCAAATGTAAGCAGCTAACAAACCCACATAAAGAGCCAAATAAGCAAATAGAGTTGAAAAGACCATGCCGGTTGGCAAAGTCGTTGCGGCTTGTGCAGTGGTAAGCACTCCAGTCACCAAATAAGGTTGTCGTCCAATTTCAGTTACATACCAACCAGCTAAGACGGCAACCCAGCCAGAGAAGGTCATCAGCACTAAACCTTTGGCTAACAACTTTGGTAAAGGTCGATTTTGACGCATCTGCCAACGTCCCAACCAAGAAAATAAGAGCATTAAGACACCAATGCCAACCATCACTCTAAAAGCAAAAAATACAGGGGCAACAGGCGGAATCTTATCTCCAAAATCATTCAATCCCTTAACTTCACCATCCCAGCTATGGGTTAAGTAAAAAGATGCCAGCTTAGGAATACTGATCTCGTAATCATTGGTACGTGTTTGTTTATTGGGTACCCCAAAGATCACTGCAGGCACACCAGTACCGCCATTCCAAATTCCTTCCATGGCAGCGAGCTTTGCAGGCTGATGATGAAGGGTATTTAGGCCATGCAGATCACCAAGCATAATTTGAATTGGCGTTAACACCATGGCGGCAGTAAGCGCCATTTTCATCACCATCAAATTGGCTTCAGAACGACTATTGCGTAAGTAGCGGTATGCAGAAATACCAGCTAAGAAAAACGAGACAGTCAAAAATGAAGCTAACATCATATGGCTAAGGCGATAAGGCATTGATGGATTAAAGACGATAGCCAGCCAATCAACGGCATGCGCTCTGCCATCAATCATGGTGAAACCCTGTGGGGTTTGCATCCATGAATTTAAAGCAATAATCCAAAATGCAGAAAGGCTAGTACCAAAAGCAACTAGAAAGGTGGCTAATGTATGTACTCGTTGTGAAACACGCTTTGCACCAAATAGCATGACACCTAAGAAAGTAGCTTCAAGGAAAAAGGCTGTTAAGACTTCGTAAGCCAATAATGGGCCGGCAATATTGCCAACGGTTTCCATGTACCCAGGCCAGTTTGTTCCAAACTGAAAACTCATCGTGATACCACTCACGACACCCAAAGCAAATGTTAAGGCAAAGATTTTGATCCAGAACTGATATGCCTCTTTCCAGCAATCTAGTCCAGTCCTATTATGTTGAATCTTGAAGTAAAAGAGGAACCAGCCCAAGGCAATCGAAATAGTTGGAAATAGAATATGAAAAGAAATATTCGCTCCAAATTGGATTCTGCTCAATATAAGTGTGTCCAACATCCCATTACCCCTCATTATTAATGTATTTTTTTATTATCCTCTTTACTCCCACAGATTGCAGAACCTGCCTAAATACCTAACATCTGATTGACTGTTAAGAAAATGCAAGCATCAAACCTCAAAATGGATTCATTTGAGTAGGGGCTGAAGTCAGGTGCCGAGAGGTGTATGGTTGCCGATATCGAGAGAATAGGATCAGGAAATAAAAAAACCACTCTAAATTCGAGTGGTTTTTAAATTCATACAAATTACTTTTTTGGTGCTTTAGCGTATCGCAGATAAGGTAACTTGATGTCAATATCGCCAAACTGAGCTTTTGCCTGCTCATCATTAAGGGACAGACCCACGATCACATCTTGGCCAGGGATCCAGTTTGCTGGGGTTGCCAATGGCACGCCATCGGTTATTTGGATTGCATCTAAAGCCCTGAGAATTTCCGCAAAGTTACGACCGACTGACATGGGATAAGACATAGTCAGGCGTAGCTTCTTATCTGGACCAATAATAAATACGGTACGAACAGTAGCGCTATGGGCAGGTGTCCGACCATCTGGCAGATAAGCATCTGCAGGCAACATGTCATAGAGCTTGGCTACTTGTAGTGAAGTATCGTCAATGATTGGAAAGTCTGCGGGCGCTCCTGCAAAAGCGCTGATATCCCTCTTCCACTTTTGATGCTCTTCTACACTATCAACTGACACACCCATCACCTTAGTATTGCGCTTAGAAAACTCAGGCGCCAACTGAGCAACCGCACCAAACTCAGTCGTGCATACAGGAGTGAAGTCTTTTGGATGTGAAAACAAAATAGCATAGCTATCTCCAATCCAATCATGCAAGGTTAACTCGCCAGCGGTTGAGTCAGTTGTGAAGTTTGGTGCAATATCGTTAATTCTTAGTGACATGTTTACTCCCTATTTAAATTCTTCGGTCATGCTACTCTCTATTGGAGCCCAAAAGAGCGGATAATCAAAATAAGATCAATTATTTGATTTAGATCAAATTGAGGGAATAAAAGGGAATTAGCAATGCTTATTAAATGCCCAAATTGTCAGAAATTTAATCGACTGCCGATTGAGCGGATAAATGAAAAACCTATTTGTGGCACTTGTAAGTCAAGCTTAGTTTTGGGAGTCATAGAATCTGACCAAGTAAGCCTAAAAGAAATCCTTAGTCAGAGTAAGTCACAAGTCATAGTAGATTTCTGGGCGCCTTGGTGTGGACCTTGCAAAATGTTTGCACCCACCTTTCAAACTAGCGCCACTAAATATGGAGAACAAATACTCCATGTCAAACTCGACACGGAAGCCAATCCAGCAATCAGCCAACAGTACAACATTCGCTCGATCCCAACCTTAGCAATCTTTAAGAATGGTGGTGAGGTTGAAAGAATTTCAGGAGCATTATCACCAGCACAATTAGAGCAATTGATTTCGAGATTTATTTAAGATAGTCCAATAAGCGTTACTTTAAGTAACACTCAAATAAAAATACCAACCCGAAGGTTGGTATTTTTATTTCTAGTGGGCCCACCAGGACTTGAGCCTGGGACCAAAGTATTATGAGAAGAGGCACCCAAGGTAGAACCATATAAACAGGAGGATTGCAGTCGGTCAGCATCGACGTATAAGCAAATTCACGAATTTACTAGAAGAGCTCTTTCGGTCTTTGGTTTTCAAAGCCATATGACTTTTTGAGCAACTATCCAATTAGTTAGTTAACTAATTAATTTTCTTCAAAACTATTTGAGCTGTCATTTTTCCTGCAAAAGTAACATCTAACTGCATCCCATCATTGCCCTCAAGGACCTGAACGCCTTCCTTTTGTTCAGGTAGCGTACTTTGTACAGCGAACATATCTTTAGGCCAATCCACTCTAAGTTGTGCTGACATTGGCAGGTAGCCGTCAAAATACCGTCTCATCAGTGGGCCTGCATTGAGTTGATAAGTTGAATCTGCGATCTTATCTAAGGCTCGGGATCTTAAATCAATGCACACGTTAGCGCCGCGCTCAACATCGGTCAACGTCACTTGATTGCCTTTGATTTCAGCAGAAGCTACCTTACTTATGCTTTTTACTGCAATTGCTTGGACTCTTTCAGGATTGAAAACAATCACTATCTTACGAATGGGATCGAGCTGAATATGGCAAGTAGCAATATCAACACTGCCGTTCTCTAAGCTTAATGGGGTAATTTTTACTCTAGACTGAAATGAATAGGCGCCTGGATCTGGGCGCTCTTTTAAGAATTTAATTTCACCTTCTGAGGCAATATCAGAAAACTCTAGCGCGGCGACTGGCATGGCCATTAGACATAAGCTAAGCCATAGCCCATTCCCGATTGAGGTGCGTAGAAAATTCATGGGAGTATCTTAAGAGAAATTAACGAATCTCGCTTAAAACAATATTGTCCATAAAAAAACCGCCAAAAGGTGGTTTATTAGAATTCTTTATGGCCCGGGGCGGAATTCACAAAGACCAGGGGTGCCTGAACTCTATCTTTGTCGAAATTAAAGCAAAAGTGTGCAGTAATCGCCTGCACACTTTCGAGCATGCCCAGCGTTACTTAAAGTAACGCTCAAATGACCAAATCTCACCTTTAGTCTCAAAAGCTAGTTTTTTGTGTGTTTTAGGTCCTGTTTAGGTTCTCTGGTTATGAGAGCAGACATCCAAAGAAAACTGCTAGGATTTCAACAGGTTACAGCGCCTGTTTATCGGTGTGTGAGCTTTTGTGTGACTAGATTAACAAGATCATAGCCAACACTAGTTCACTCTTTGGTTTTCAAAACCACATGATTTTTACAGCAACCATCTAGCACTTCGTTGCTCCAAAGTACTTTTTGAATGATTTGTAAGTGTTACTTAAAGTGACGCCTATTTTCTACTCCATCCTACAAAAGCAATACAAGAACTGCTGGGTTGTTCCTGCTGGAGTTTGGTGAAGTTCTGTTGAGCTATTAATGAGTTTGAAATTCTTACCAAACTGCCCGTGCAGGTTTTCAGAGTCATAGCGAACCACATCTAAGCCGCTACACTTTTCTGGACCCTCGGGTCCAAAGGTGGACATAATCACATAGCCACCATGCCTAACTGAGCGCATCACTTGCTCTACATATCTTGCTCGTTGTGATTCTTCAATTAGAAAATGAAAGACGGCTCTATCGTGCCAAATATCAAAATAGCCTTGAGGTAATTTTGCCTGTGTAATGTCAGCGCAATACCAGTGAACCTTATCAGCCTGCTTGCCAATACGATCCCTAGCTACATCAATTGCTTTTTGAGAAATATCTAAAACACTGATGTCCTCATAACCCTCAGACAAAAGGTCATCCACTAGTGTAGATTCGCCGCCACCAATATCAATAATGGCAGCGCCTTTATTGGTGCTGGCTTGATGGATAAGATTTAAAGAGGTTTCAAGGTGTGGCGCATACCAACTCACCGCATCTGGCGCCTTGTCGCCATAGACTTTTTCCCAGTGTTCTTTTTTGTTCATTTGCTAGTGCTTAGGTTGTTTGTTAACAGCCTTCTTGTAAGCATCCATGCCACCTTTAGCTTTCCACTCCTCATAGCCACCTTGAAGAATGCGCAAATTCTCATAGCCAGCAACACGCAAAGCAAAGCCTGCCTGTGCCGAGAGACTACCAGTATTACAGTAGATTAAGACAGGCTTGTTTTTAGGAATCTTATCCTTTTGTGCCAACACTTGGCGCCACTCAATGTTGACCGCTCCAGGAATATGACTCTTATCGAACTGAGCCTTATCTCTAGTATCAATCACCATCATCTTCTTGTATTCTTCTGCGGGTATCTGCTCAGGAAATATCGTAGCGCCGCCATAGTCCACAAACTCAAGATAACCCGCCATCTCATCAACAGCAATAGCTTTGTTATCAGCAAACGCTGGGCTTGCTATGAATGATGTGAGCGCAAGCGCAATGAATAGTTTTCTCATTTATTTCCCAGTCTTAATGGTTGATTTGAACTTATCGAATTCAGGTCTCACGCTATCGTTAAATAACTTACCTTGCTTCTTTTGTTTGGTAGTCCCTTCTAGCTCAAGAATGTCAGCAATGATTTGGTAGCTCACCATGCCATTGTGAGCACCGCCACTTGCCGCTATGTTTTGTCCGTTGTACCAAACTGAAGGAGCTGGCGTCAATGGCGGAACGGCTGTTTGAGGCAGAATCAAAATAGGTAGTCGATAGGCATTAGCTATCTCAGCGGCAATTTGAACATTGGTATTACATCTAGTCCCAGGTGGGTCTTGATTAATGAATACCAAGGCTTTTTGCCCATTAATCTCTAGCGGAACAGGGCTGTTAGCCAGAACGCTTAATGAGAACAAAGAGATAATGACACCCATGAGTTTTCTAAGCATTTACACCCTCACTTATATTCAATAAAATCATTGAATGATTATGCCCAAACAAACAACCACTTTCAAGCAAAAACTTTACGAACAGTTCGCCAAACTCGGGAAAGCCCTTGGTTCTGAAGTTCGCCTAGAGCTGATCGAACTCATTATTCAATGCCCCACAGCTGTTGAAGACCTTGCTAAGAAGGTTAAGCTGCCCATTGCCAATGTATCGCAACATCTACAAGTACTTAAACAAGTAGGCATTGTGAACACGATCAGACAAGGTAAATCCATTGTTTATGAGATAGCGGACTCAGATGTCATTGATTTGTTCTTAAAGCTACAAGGTGTTGGACAGCGCCACATTGAAGAAGTCGATAGCCTCGTCAATAAGTACCTCACCTCGCGAGACAGCTTAGAAGGTATGCCAGTCAATCAAGTACTTAAATTAGCTAAGCGTGGAGAAATCACGCTTTTAGATGTGCGGCCTAATGAAGAGTACGCTCACTCCCATCTTGAAGGGGCACTCAATATCACCCTTGAAGAATTAGAAGAGAGATTGGGAGACTTCCCCAAATCTAAAACGATTGTGGCTTACTGTAGGGGTACATACTGCGTACTATCCTACGAAGCCGTAAAGCGCCTCAGAAAAAAAGGATTCAAGGCAGTACGAGCAGAAGACGGCATACCTAATTGGCTCAATATGAATCTAAAACTAGCCAAACAAGACGAGTAGTGATTGTTCCGTCTTAATCGCCTCATTCAAACGCCACAGTCTGCTTTTAAGTCGGCAATTATTTTATCTTTGGCTTTACACGTTTGCTTTCTACTTTTATGGGCTCCATCAGCAGTAAAGCCGCTAAAAAAAATTAAAGATGATGTCGTTGTTATCAAGCTGAACGAGCCGCAAGAAAAGCAAGAGCCCGTCAACATTCAAAAGAATCAAACGCTCACAACGAAAGCTCCGGCAACACAAGCCGCCCCAAATGCCCCAACAGCAGAAGAGTGGGCTTTTGCCTCAACATACACATTAAAAAATAGTAAAGGCTACAGACACACTTGGGGCAAGCAAGTGCGTAGCATGATGGGAACAGCCGTTGAAGGTGTCGATCAAGGACAAGTGAGATTCAGAATCGAGATTGCTCCAAATGGCAGCATCATTAGAGTTGAAACGCTTTGGAAGACATCTGATAAAGCAGAGGTGCTGGCTCGCAAAGCAATTTATTCAATGCCACCGCCACCACCCACGCCAACTGGTAAACCACTCATCTTTGAAAAGACAATTTCGTTTACGCCATTTGCCGCTGATGACACACCCATTTACAGTGGTGACTGTCTACCTGATACACCTGCTTTCACCAATCCATTCGCATGGGATGGAAAATCATCACAAGCAATGAAGCAAAATATACCCACTGAAAAACTGAGTCCCGAAGCTCTAGCTGAATGTCTTAAGCAATTACCGCAAGATTCCATTGAAGGTGTGGCTGCTCATAATCGGAGACAGCTAGATCAATGGGAATCCAATAGACTGAATCAAAAGAAATGATATCTCTATGCATACGCATATACAAATATATGCGTATTTAAGTATATTTCTCAGAACCTCCTTGGTAAATTGCACCCGACATTACTGAAGCTTAGAATACGATATGTCCGAATCCTTAACTGACGATTACCTTCTGTATTCTCCGCATCCAGCAGCATCAACTTTGGCACAGTGGCTTGAGGAGAGCAATCAGATCACTCGTCAAATTCTCAGTAACATTTCGGCTGCAGATCACTTGGTTCCCCAGTTAAATATTCTGAACCCCCCTCTTTGGGAATTCGGCCATTTAACTTGGTTTCATGAATTTTGGGTGCACCGTGATGGCAAAGTAAATAAGCCATCTTTCATGAAGGATGCCGATTACTTATTCAACTCTTCAGAAATGGCACACCAGGATCGTTGGCATACACCCATGCCCTCATTAGACGAGCTGCTTGCTTATAACCAAAGTGTTGTTGAGAGGACTCAACTGCTGCTGCGTGGATCAATCGACAATAAAACTGCCTACTTTATTCAGTTGGCGATTTTTCATCAGGATATGCACAATGAGGCTTTTGCCTATATGTGGCAAACCTTAGGGCGCCCAATACCATTTGCACCTCTCTCTAATTCAATGGGGCTTGAGGACAATACGCAAACATGGATTCATTTTCCAAAATCTACAATCCAAGCTGGTTCAGCACCAGGCTCTGGCTTTATTTTTGATAACGAGAAGTGGGCACATTCAATCGACCTGCCAGCTTTTGATATAGCAAGTAAACCTGTCACCAATGCTGATTATTTCGAGTTTCTTAAATCGCAAGCCAATCGAACTAGTGCAAAGCCAGTTGCCCCACCCTCTTACTGGAAAAAAGATGGAGAAATATGGCTTGAGCGATTTTTTGATCAATGGCTACCATTAAATCCCACATCTGCTGTACGCCATGTCAACTATTTGGATGCACAGCGTTTTTGCGAACACAATCAAGTACGTTTACCCAGCGAGCATGAGCTCAGTCTATTAATGTCACAAAAAGAGATGATATGGCAGCCCTCTAACCTATGGGAGTGGACTAGTAGCACCTTTGCACCCTTCCCTGGATTTACTGCTGATCCCTATTTCGACTACTCAAAGCCTTGGTTTGATGGTGGTTATCAGGTCCTGAAAGGCTGGAGCCTATTCACCCCAGATCGTTTGAGACGAAGCGCATTTCGAAACTTCTATCAGCGCAATAGAAGCGACCATTTTTGCGGGTTTCGCACCTGTTTACTCTAAATTGAGTAAGCTCTAACAATCACTGCTCATACCCTCTTTTTTACCAAATATTAAATCTCATGAATACTCCCTATAACGGCCGCCTTACCTCTTTATCCCATGGTGGGGGATGTGGCTGCAAGATTGCACCAGGCGTCTTAAGCGACATCCTGAAGTCTTCACCGATCCGCAATCTACCTGCTGAGCTATTAGCTGGTTCCGATAACAACGAAGATGCTGCCGTCTATCAAATTAATGAACATCAAGCGATTGTCGCTACGACAGATTTCTTTATGCCTATCGTGGATGATCCCTTCGAGTTTGGGCGCATCGCGGCAACCAATGCCATTTCAGATATTTATGCAATGGGAGCTCAACCTCTTTTTGCACTTGCGTTGTTAGGGATGCCGATTCAAGTTTTACCTTTAGAGGTAATTCAACAAGTAACCGCAGGCGGTGAGTCTGTCTGTAATGATGCAGGCATCATGATTGCTGGTGGTCATTCCATTGATACTGTAGAGCCAATTTATGGCCTAGTGGCAATTGGTGTAGTGGATCCCAAAAAACTCAAACGCAACAATGGCGCTCAAGCAGGCGATAGCATCATCCTTAGCAAACCATTAGGCGTGGGCATTCTTTCTGCAGCGCTTAAAAAGGATCTGCTCTCAGATGCCGGTTACAAAGAGATGATTGCTCTTACTACCAAGCTAAACAAGCCTGGTGTTGCGCTCTCACAGCTTGATGGAGTCCATGCCCTAACTGATGTGACAGGCTTTGGCTTAGCAGGTCACTTATTGGAAATGGCCAGAGGCTCCCATTTAAAGGCACAGGTGAATTGGAGTGCCATTCCAGTGATTGAGGAAGCGATTAAACATGTCAAAGCCGATATATTTACCGGTGCCTCCACACGCAATTGGGCTGGCTACGGTGACGAGATTGAGCTCGCTAAGAATATAGAGCTGTGGCAACAAAACCTATTAACCGACCCGCAAACTAGTGGTGGCTTGCTGATATCTTGCGCGCCAGAGCAAGAGGCTGAAGTCCTCTCGATCTTAAATTCAGATGGCTTTAACCGCGCTGAAAAAATAGGTCATTTTGTGGCCGGCCAAGGCCTAGCTGTCGCCTAACATACTGGTCCAATGAAAAATACTTTGTCCGAAGAACTTCTAAGCAGTCTTACTGCCGATACGCCATCAATATCGCCAAAGTTTTTTTACGACGATATTGGCTCACGCCTCTTTGATGTCATTACGCTTCTGAACGAATATTACCCAACACGTACAGAAAAATGGATCATGGATGCCTATCAAGGCGATATTGCAGCTGCAGTGGGCCACTGCGATGTCTTAGTTGATCTAGGCGCTGGTAATTGCGCAAAAGCAAGTAGACTTTTCGAGACCCTTAATCCAAGGCAATATAGGGCACTTGATATCTCTAAAGAATATTTAGAGGTTGCTGTTGCTGATTTACAAAAACAGTTCCCACAGATTGAAATGTCAGCCCATGCTGTTGACCTCAGTTTGCCCATGGCCTTTCCTGATATTCAAGAACTTGATAAGGTATTTTTCTACCCAGGGTCCTCGATTGGAAACTTTGATCCTGAACAAGCAGATGAGTTTTTCGTTAACCTTGCTAATGAGTGCCATGGAAAAGGCGGACTTCTCATTGGTGTTGATTTAGTTAAGGATGTTGAAACCCTCAATCTTGCTTATAACGACTCTTTGGGAGTCACTGCCGCCTTTAATTTAAATACCCTACTCAATGTTAATCGCCTGATTGGCAGCAACTTTCAACCGCAAGATTGGGAGCATTACGCCTTTTTTAATACATCGCAGTCTCGTATCGAAATGCACCTACGAGCATTAAAAGATGTGCAAATTACTCTCCCAGGCCATAAGGGACATGATCACCTCATCTCTTTTGGCGCAGGTAATTTAATTCATACTGAGAATAGCTATAAATATACTCAAGATCATTTTGTAGAAAAGCTTCGTTGCGCAGGATTTAAAGATATTCACTGCTGGACTGATCCAAATAAACACTTTTTAGTTTGCTTTGCAAAAACCTAAAAGAACTTTTCAGTTAAGCCTTGATTAACTGACACATCAGATGTCGGATGGATTGCAACTCCCGCTCAGGGCTAATGAGATTTTTTCGTATATCAATCTGTTTTTTTAGAGCGGCATAAAAATCGGGCATTGTTTCGGCGCGATATAACAAGCTTGCAAGTGCAGCCTCATTGCTAACTGGGTAATACCCAAGATAATCATCGCCAAGTAAGCCTCTGTTGCCAGGTATGTCAGAAGCTATCACGGGAATACCAAGCGCTATCGCCTCTGAAACGACATGAGCGCCGCCCTCCATGCGACTAGAAATCACCATTAAGCGACTCCTGGAGAGCATCTTTAATGTATCCGCATGGCTTACCTCGCCAATCCATTGATAGCGCTCCAGGGTTTCGTTATAGCCTTTAGCCTCACGCTCCATTTGCTCGTTCATAGCCATGCCTAAATGTAGGACACCGATCTTAGAATCTAACGGCATGAGCGGAAGACAACGGGCAATACAAAAAGGATCTTTCTCATCCCTAAGATGGCCAATGACTACTACCTGAAAATCAGGCTCAGGAATTGACTGTGGAATATCAACGGTAACGGATTGATAAATCACTTGGGCTTTATGCCGAAGATGAGGGGGAATTGAATCCAGAGCGGCAGATTGCAAAACAATTAATTGATCTGCAATCTCCATTGAATCTAGAGCCTCACCATGGACTGCCATATCTCGGTATAAATCAGTACCCGTCAAAATTAAGACAATTGGCTTGTCAGGATGATGTCGATGAAACTCCATCATTGACGAATGACTTCGATAGGCATGTAACGCTACTAGTACGGCGGGGTCATCCCCAGACCAGGACTCGGTAACCACCACTCTGAAGCCAAGTTCCCCCAAGAAATCCTGCCAGCGCAAAGCCGTGATGCGATTTCCGTGCAGACTTCCTTGCGGTGCGGGGGTAACGATTTCAATGAGTGGCTTGATATTGGATCCTTATGACAAAGCCTTGTTTTTCAGATATCTAATAGTAATGGAGGTTTAAAGAACGGTTTAGGGCATCGATCTTCTCAAAATATCTTGTCTTACATGGAAAGTCGATCGAAAGGATTAATTCCTAAAATTTCAGCCAAAAAACTCAGGTTTGAATCGACTGCTACTGGCCGAAAGCAGCCCCTCGGAGCAAAATCCGTCGGAATTAAAGCAAAAGTGTGCAGTAATTGCCTACACACTTTTTAGCATGCCCAGCGTTACTTAAAGTAACGCTCAAATGACCAAACCCCCACCATTTCTGATGAGGGTTTGTGTACGACTCGACACATAGTTAACACTTTATACCGGACACATACTTTACAGTTTTTGGCATAGGAGGGACCACTCTATGCCGTGGAATGAAAGTACGAAGATGGATGAAAAGCTACGTTTTGT
>NZ_JACVOM010000008.1 GCF_018882445.1 Polynucleobacter sp. 15G-AUS-farblos
TGCAACTAGCTAAGCTCGCATCAAGCCCAGCAGCGATACCTGCGGTGATTGATCTTTTAGCCCAAGCAGCTGAGCTAGCGACTTACTCGGCTGCGCCAATACAAGACAGTGAGTTAGTAGCGCCACTGCTACCACTGAACCTAGCCTACCTGATCTATACCTCTGGGAGTACTGGTAAGCCTAAGGGGGTGGGAGTCGTTCACGAAGCTTTATGCTTATTTTTGCAATCCGTTCAAAATGAATTGGGGATTGTTGAAACAGACAATTTATTAGCACTTACAACCATTGGTTTTGATATTGCAGGTCTAGAAATTTTTGAACCGTTAATACAGGGTGCTAAAGTCGTCTTACTGGATTCTGATAGCACAAAAAATCCAGGAAAAATAAATGCAGCTATCAAAAAATATCAAATTGCTTATGTTCAAGCAACCCCCTCCTTGTGGGAGTTAATGCTAGAAGAAAAAATTGATCAAAAAATAAAAGTATTAATTGGTGGAGAGGCCTTACCCAAAAGACTGGCGAAAAGGCTTCGTCGAATTGGTGATGTATTAAATTTATATGGTCCTACTGAAGCTACCATCTGGGCAAGCTCACATTTAGTTCAAGAGCTTGATGCAATCGATTCTAGCGAAGCTACATCGATAGGTAAACCTCTAGCAGGTTATCAACTCTATGTTCTAGATGCCAACTTAGAGCCGGTACCTACTGGCGTGGTGGGTGAGCTTTATATTGCGGGGATGGGTTTAGCAAGGGGTTACTTAGGACGTCCTGGTTTAAGCGCTGAACGCTTTATTGCTTGTCCTTTTGGAGCCCTCGGTAGTCGGATGTACCGTACTGGTGATCTAGCCAGAAGGCGGCTTGATGGCGCACTTGAGTTCTTAGGACGCGCAGATGATCAAGTCAAGATCCGTGGACACCGGATTGAAATGGGAGAAATTGATACGTCAATTTTAAATTTTCCAGGGGTGAAGCAAGCAGTAACAGTCATTCAGCCAAAACCCAATAATCCAGCACAATTGGTAGCTTATTTTGCAATCGATACTAATGCGAATGAAATAACAGCCAAGCGAGAAATTGCAGAAGCTGAAATTCAAAATGAGTGGGAAGAGCTTTACGACACAAACTATCGCATTGCACAGAATGCGGAAATTGATTTTGACATCAGCATCTGGATTAGCAGCTATAACCGGGAAATTATCCCTGATGAGCAAATGCTGAGTTGGCAAGAAGAAACTCTCAAACGTATTCAAGCATTAAAACCCAACAAAGTATGGGAAATTGGAAGTGGCTCAGGTCTCATTCTTTGGAAGCTCTTGCCTATACTAAGCAGCTATTACGGCACAGACATCTCTAAGGAATCCATTCGCAAATTACAAAAAATCATCGATGAGCGACATTTAAAGAACGTCATCGTAGAGCATCGTATGGCTGATGAAATGCCTATGTTTAAAGATCCTCAATTTGACTCAGTCATTGTCAATTCAGTCATTCAATACTTCCCGGGCTTAGATTATTTACACAGGGTACTTGAGCATGCAATAAAAGCTACCATGGGATCAGTCTTTATTGGCGATGTCCGTTCTTTATCTCATCACCAAGTATTTTGGAGCTCAGTAGAGCTATTTCAAGCAAATGGCGATGAAAAAGTAAATATGGTTGCCCAGAGGGTTGATGAAAAAGTTCGCACTGATCGAGAGCTACTGGTTGATCCCTATGTATTCAGAAGTTTTGTCAATCAAGCGAATGTAAATAGTGTTGCAGACATACAGATAAAACGAGGGACTTTTGATAATGAAATGTCTAAATGGCGTTATGACGTCTCCATCATTCGAGGGGCTGACCCTACCCCCATTACTCCAACTTCCTCCCTTAAATGGACTTCGCTTGAAAGAATAAAATCAGAATTAAAAAAATTGAAGTTGGGAGAAAGTATTGAATTTAAAGGTATCCCCAATCAACGGATTGCTGCAGATGTCTGGGCAGCAAGTCAAATCAATACCTTTGATGGTACGGTGTCGCAATTAACTAAACTTTCCAAGCGAGCAGCTGAGACAGCAATAGATCCAGATGTGCTTTATGCCTTAGCAGATGAATTTAATTTAAGAGCCAGAATCGTTTGGTCAATGAGTGAATTAGGTGAAGTACATGCCCTTTTTGAATATCCAGATACGACTCTTAAAAACTGGTTACCAGAAGGCTTGAAAACTCCTTCAAATCTAAGCAATGATCCATTGAAGAAATACATTGAAATTGACTTAATCAACTTACTCAGAAATCAATTAGCTGCTACCCTACCGAACTACATGGTGCCCGATACTTTTGTGTTACTAGATCGTCTTCCATTAACACCCAACGGAAAACTAGATCGACGCTCATTACCAAAACCAGGGGAGCGAGTTCTGAAAAAAGCCTATAAGGCACCAATCACTCCGGCTGAAGAAATGATTTGCAACTTATTCCGTGAATTTACTGGTGCCGACTTAGTCAGTTGCGATGACAATTTTTTCAATATTGGCGGACATTCATTGCTGGCGATCAAATTACTCTCTAAAATCCGCAATATCACCGGTAAAGATTTACCAATGCGCACCCTTTTTGAGTGCCCAACTCCTGCAGAATTAGGTCTACTCCTAGACTCCAACGAGAAGATTGCTTATTCACCATTAATGCCCATTCGGAAAACAGGAAAAATGGCGCCATTTTTCTGCATTCATCCCGCAGGCGGTAATGGCAGCGTTTACACCAACCTTGCTCAAGCACTGGGGCCTGAGCGTCCTGTTTGGGCTTTGCAAGCTCGCGGGCTAGGCGAGGATGAAAAACCCCACGACACCATCTCTGAAATGGCGGAAGAGTATGTAAAAGCTATTCGGCAAGTGCAAGAAAAGGGGCCATATCACCTCATTGGAATGTCGATGGGCGGAGTCATTGCTCAAGAAATGGCCTGTATTTTGGAATCCCAGGGAGAAAAAGTCGATATATTGGCACTCTTAGATACTTCAGCCAAAGAAGAGAATGGCCAACTTGATACGCGCTCAGATGAGGAAAGAACCACTTCGCTCTTGAGAGGAATCGCCCAAGATCTTGGCATTGACGCTCATAAGGCCTCTTTAGACAATTCAGAGCTGATTATTGCGGCGCGGGATGGGTTAATCAAAGTAGGCGCCATTCCAGCCCTCACCCCACTTTCCTGGTTCATGAAGCTCTTAGAAAATTCACTCCAATCTAGCAAACAAATAGCAAATCATAAAAAGCGGCCCTGCAATGCCTCTATCCTTCTTATAAGGGCCTTACAAGATCCATTACCGGATGACCCTTCAGTATTTGATTGGAGCATTTTTACTCGTGGAAAAGTCTTGAAACTTGAAGTGGATGCAAAGCACTCAAACATGCTTTGGCAACCAAAATCCGTACAACAGTTACGGGATTATTTGGGAGCCTATTTAGCCGAGTCCTCTGATACCGAATTAATTGTTTAGATCAATAAATATTGAATCATGAAATTAACCAATACTCAATTAGCAGATTTTGAAAGAATGGGATTCGTTTCGATTGACGATGCACTCAATCCAGAAGATCTCAATACAATCGAAGCTCGACTCAAGGAATTCTCCTCAAAAGACTATCCTGGACATGTCCTCGAAAAGCACGGACAAAGCTATCGTGCGTTTCATGGCTGCCACCTATACGACCCCTTCTTTAATAATTTCATTCGCTCACCTGCATTTATTGAGCCAGCTCGTCAAATTTTAGATGGGCCGGTGTATCTGCACCAACTTAAAATTAATCTCAAGGCGCCATTTAATGGTGAGCAGTGGCCTTGGCATCAAGACTATATTTACTGGCGCAATGAAGATCAAATCCAAAAAGATGCAATTGTCAGTGTGATGGTCTTCTTAGATGACATCACTGAATTTAATGGCCCTCTTTACTTTATCCCTGGCTCCCATAAACATGGTGTCATTGAAGCAGATAAAACTTCAGATCTCAAATCTGGCTGGGAAGCTGACGTAAGTGCTGCTCTAAGTTATCAAGTCAATGCCGATTTGGTTTCGCAATATGTGGATGCGGGCGGTATTTATTCTGCTAAAGGAAAAAAGGGGACAGTTTTATGGTTCCATGGAAATATTGTTCATGCCTCTCCTAGCAATCTTTCTCCATTCCAAAGGCGCATTGCCATCTTCACCTATAACGCTACCCACAATGCTCCTCACGATGCTGATCAAGAAAAAAGGCCTGAATTTTTAAATAATCGTGATCGATCAGAATTATCCCCCCTAACTTACGAATTAATTGACTAACTAAAAAGCACCTTGTTATGCAGAACTTTGATGGAAGAATTGATATTCAAATTGATACATTTTTGAAAAATGACCAGTCTGCTTCTCTAGAGGTGCCACGAGTCTCCATTGATGACCTTACCCCCAAGCGATTTCATCATGAATTTCAGCGTCCAGGTAAGCCAGTCATCATTACTGGCGCACTTGGAAAAGCCGCCCCCCTTCAAATTGAGACCGTAGTTGCATTAGTGGGTGATCACGAAGTTCCAGTACGAAATTATGGGGCGCTTAGATTTACCCGTCCAAAAACAGAATGGAAGAAGTATTGCGAGATGCAAATTCGTAAGATTAAAGATTATTGTGATCTCTTATTGAACGGTGTTGCAAAACAAGAGCATATGTATCTTGCACTAGTGGAGATGGGAAATACTCCCTTACGATCTGTCATCGGCCCAGGAATAGACCTAATTGCCGAGCGTACTGGATTACAAAAAGAAGAGCCCAATGATGTCAATTTATGGATGGGGCCCTCCGGTCACATTGAACCACTTCATTTTGATGGGCTAGATGGGACCTTATCGCAATTTCGAGGTTCTAAAAAAGTCTCCCTCTTCAGGCCCGGCCTATCAAGTAGCTTATATCCATTTAAGATTAACTCCGGATTACCACCTACTTTTAGCCAACCGTATATCGATAAACCAGATTTTAAAACCTTTCCAAATCTTCGCAAAGCTTTGGCTGAACGTCAAAACGTGATTCTGAACGAAGGTGAAACACTTTATATTCCATTGGGATGGTGGCATGAAGTTGAAGCACTAGGTGACGATTACATTGCATCAGTGAATCGGTTTTGGAAAGTAGCCCCCGTATGGAGAATTGCTCTTGCGCCTAGAGCCGGAGCGTTCTACATACTGTCTAAGTTAATGTCAAAAACAATAAAGTAATCAGCTCTCGATTTTCCAGTAATTTATTCCTCGCCATTCTTGATTTGAGATGTGAGGCAGTATCAATTGCTTTCAATCTCACTAATTTAAAATGAATTTACCTATCGTTACCCTATCATATGGTCAAGAGCGTCTGTGGACCTTAGATAGGGTTGATGGTAATTCTGCTGCCTACAACTTATTAAGCAATATCCAGATTAACGGGCGTCCGGATATTCCCTCCCTGGAAAAAGCCTTAGTAGCGATCATTACTCGTCATGAAAGTTTACGCACTGTCATGAATGAGTCAGTAGAGGGGACGGCAGTTGGCACTTTATTGCCACCTCCACTTGCTCAGCACTTTATTGCTGTAACAGATCTAAGTCGCTTAGCTCTTAATGATCCTACGGCTTGTGAAACGCAGCTCGATCAACTGATCCAAGCTGAGGCAGCAAAACCTTTCAATCTAGGACAAGACTATTCTTTACGAGCACAGCTGATTTTGCTTAGTCAAGATCATTCAGTGCTATTACTGACGATGCATCATCAGGCGGGGGATGGTCCTTCACGCAACGTACTAGCCCAAGAGCTCAATGAAGCCTACAGCGCTTACGTCCATGAGCAAGAGCCTACTTGGGAGCCTTTACCGATTCAATATAGTGATTGGGCCGCTTGGCAAAAGTCTTCTCCAGTTCAAGGCCTACAAGCCAAAATCGCACGGGCTAAAGAACGCCTAGCCAATGCTCCAGAGTTACTGACCTTAGCTCTAGATTACCCTAGAGTCGCAGAGCGTGCGCATCGGGCTGGATATGTTGCAGTTGAACTAGATAGTGAACTGACGCAATCCTTACAAGCCTTGGCTCGTCAAGAACGCACTACCTTATTTACTGTTATCTATGCTGGCTATGGTGCTAGCTTAGCGCGCTTAGCCAATCAAGCAGAAGTGGTGATTGGCTCGCCAGTAGCAGGACGCAATCGAGTAGAAACTGAAGGCTTGATTGGATTTTTACTCAACACCTTAGCCCTGCCCTTATCGATTGCTGGTCAGTGCACTGGTACTGAACTGATTCGTAGAGCAAAAGCAAGTGTAGAGGCTGCTTTAGTCGATCAAGATCTACCGTTTGAGCGCTTATTAGAAGAGTTAGGGGTAGCACGCTCTTTACTACATACACCGGTGTTTCAGGCAATGCTTGCCTTTCAGGCACAAAGTGCACAAGATTTTGCTTTGGGTGATTTGGTCTGTCAGGTTCAAGAAGTTGGTCTGCCTACGGCCAAGTTTGATGTGACCTTGTATCTCAACCTCACCCCTGCAGGCACCCTGCTTGGTAGCTTTGAGTATGATGCTGACTTATTTGCACCAGCGAGTGTGCAAGCTTGGGTCAAGAGCTTTACGCAGTTACTGACGCACTTAGTGGCTAACCCCCAGTTGCCAGTGCACAGCTTGCCACTAACTACCCTTTCTGAACGTACTGCGCTCATTGCCAGTTCTGCTGGTCCAGTAGTTGATCTGGATTTACAAGCACCTGCGCTTTTTAACCTACCCAGCTTATTTGCTGCCCAAGTGGCTAAGAGTCCTAGTGCTACTGCGCTAGTCTATGAGAGTGCTAGTGGCAGTATTGAGCAGCTCACCTATGCTCAGTTAGATGAGCAAGCCAATCAGTTAGCCCGTTATCTCATTAGTAGGCAAATTGGTCCTGATCAGATTGTGGCCATTTTGTTAGAGCGCTCACCCCAGATGATTGTGGCCATGCTAGGGATCTTAAAAGCCGGAGCAGCTTACCTGCCTTTAGATCCAGAGTATCCAAGTGAGCGCCTAGAGTTCATGTTAGCCGATAGCGGTGCTCTAGCCTTAATTAGTGATGAGCTGCAACTAGCTAAGCTCGCATCAAGCCCAGCAGCGATACCTGCGGTGATTGATCTTTTAGCCCAAGCAGCTGAGCTAGCGACTTACTCGGCTGCGCCAATACAAGACAGTGAGTTAGTAGCGCCACTGCTACCACTGAACCTAGCCTACCTGATCTATACCTCTGGGAGTACTGGTAAGCCTAAGGGGGTGTTCAATCATCATCAGGGTATTGTGAACCACATGAGGTGGATACAAGAGTTTGTACAACTTCATCCAACAGATCGAGTCCTCCAAAAAACCGGGATTGGTTTTGATGTAGCAGTATTTGAATGGTTCCTCACTCTCATGAGTGGTGCAACCCTGGTAATCGCTAAGCAAACTACCTATAAGGATATTGGCTACCTAGAACAAATAATTGATGAACAACAGATTACCGCAATTCATTTTGTTGCTGGCATGCTAGATGTTTTTTTAGAAGGAATCAACCGTAATCGCTGTCAATCCTTGCAAAAAATTATCACCAGCGGAGAAGCGCTCAGCGGGACAACGCAAAGTAAAGTATTTAAGGTATTACCAAATAGACAATTACTAGATTTATATGGCCCCACTGAAGCAGCGATCCATGTCAGCTATTGGCAGTGTCAAGCAAGCGATGGTCATCGTACACCCCCCATTGGCTACCCCATCTGGAACACCCAACTCTATGTTCTAGATGCCAACTTAGAGCCGGTGCCTACTGGCGTGGTGGG
>NZ_JACVOM010000009.1 GCF_018882445.1 Polynucleobacter sp. 15G-AUS-farblos
CTCTCGCTCAGGCTCAGTTTGCAGAGCCTGCCGTGATCTTTAACTATTTAGGTCGCTTTGAACAAAGCAATGCCAAAGCTGCGAATAGTGCCCAGTGGCAGATGACCGAAGGCGGTCTGATGGGTGCTGCAGATGACCCCCAGCGTCCACGACTACATCTGATTGATATTAATGCAGCCATTAATGCGCAAGGCGCTTTAGAGTTTGGGATTGGCTATTGCCCAGCAATCCACAGTGAAGCATCGATCGCTGCGCTCAAAGCGTGTTGGATCAAGCAATTAATCGAATTGACTGAGCACTGCCTAGAAGATCCTTTGGCCAATCGCTATACGCCAGGTGATTTTGCTTTAGTCGCAGCCCATGAAGCAGCGCTCTATCCAGAAGCTGCTAGCGCCACCCTGAGCCCTACTCAACTTGATGAGTTAGTGCAACTGTATCCTGACTTAGAAGATGTAGTGCCGCTAACGCCAGTCCAACAAGGCATGGCTTTTGAGAGCACCTCTGATGCAGATAATAAAGAGGTTTATCACGCTCAATATTTAATTGTTCTTAAAGGTCAACTTGACCTACCCGCAATGGAACGTGCTTGGGCCCAGCTTATTGCCCGTCATGCAGTCTTGCGTTTAGTCCTAGCGCCAGCGAGTATTGCTGCTGGTATGGGTGTTATTCGTAGTGGCAAGGCAGCAGTCGATGGCACGATCATTGAGCTAACTGGTACTAAAGCACAGCGCTTAGCGCAGCTAAAAGCAGATGATCTAGCCCAGCCTTTTAATTTAGAGCAAGGTCCGCTGATCCGAGCACGCTTAGCCGCCTTAGGCGAGCAAGAGTATGCGCTTCTGATTAGTAATCAACAGGTCATTCTGGATGGATGGTCATTGCCAATTATGTTGGCTGACCTCACTCGTCTCTACCAAGCCCAGCGTACAGGTACGCCTGCCGGACTAGCCCCAGCCTTTGCCTGGCGCGAGCATTTATTGTGGCTTGCTAAACAAGATCGCGCAGCAGCGCAGCAGTATTGGCAAACCCACTTACAAGAACTCACTGCGCCTAGTCGCTTAGAGTTGGCAAAGCCAGCAGTAGTAGGCAGTGGTATGGGTGAGCTACGGGTGAGTTTGAGTACTCACACTACCCAGCAATTAGAACAATTTGCGCGTCAACAAGGCTTAACCCAAGCCTCGATCTTACAAGGCTTATACGCCCTACTCTTAGCACGCATGAGTCGCTTAGAAGAGATTGTGATTGGCAGTGTACGTAATGGTCGCTCTAGTTTATTGCCAGGGATTGATCAAGGCTTAGGTCTATTTATTAATACCTTACCACTGTACTTACGTTTAGAAGAGTCAAGCCCCTTAGTGCAGTGGTTACTCGATCAACAAGCGGCCCAAGCAGAACAAGATGCTCATGGTCATGTGGGTTTAGCGCTCATCCAAAAGCTTGCAGGCTTTGCTGGTGAACCTTTGTTTGAGGCGATTTTTGTTTTCCAAAACTATCCATTTGATCGTAATGTTCAAACTTTTGGTGATCTAGAATTATTAGACATTAGTGGTGCTGATGGAGAACACAATAACCGGATCCTATTAACCGCAGCTCCGCTTCCAGAGGGATTTAACCTCTGGCTTAGCTATGATCGCGCTCGCCTTGATGATGCCCAAGCTGCTGACTTACTCGCACGCTTAAGCCAATTAATCGAAGCCTTACCAGTAATAGCAAAGACGCCTTTAGCAGCCATTCCACTAACCACCCTTTCTGAACGTACTGCGCTCATTGCCAGTTCTGCTGGTCCAGTAGTTGATCTG
Source organism: Polynucleobacter sp. 15G-AUS-farblos (assembly GCF_018882445.1). Taxonomy (GTDB): domain Bacteria; phylum Pseudomonadota; class Gammaproteobacteria; order Burkholderiales; family Burkholderiaceae; genus Polynucleobacter. The sequence continues at coordinate 1,797 of NZ_JACVOM010000009.1, forward strand.
GATTTACAAGCACCTGCGCTTTTTAACCTACCCAGCTTATTTGCTGCCCAAGTGGCTAAGAGTCCTAGTGCTACTGCGCTAGTCTATGAGAGTGCTAGTGGCAGTATTGAGCAGCTCACCTATGCTCAGTTAGATGAGCAAGCCAATCAGTTAGCCCGTTATCTCATTAGTAGGCAAATTGGTCCTGATCAGATTGTGGCCATTTTGTTAGAGCGCTCACCCCAGATGATTGTGGCCATGCTAGGGATCTTAAAAGCCGGAGCAGCTTACCTGCCTTTAGATCCAGAGTATCCAAGTGAGCGCCTAGAGTTCATGTTAGCCGATAGCGGTGCTCTAGCCTTAATTAGTGATATCTCTCGGTATGAAGTACTTGAACAAAAAACGAAAATTCAATTACCTGCACTCATTGATACTGAAGATCCTTTATTAGAATTAAGACTATCCACCCTATCTGATCAAACGATTACTGATGCAGAAAGAATTGCACCCTTATTACCACTGAACCTAGCCTACCTGATCTATACCTCTGGAAGTACTGGTAAGCCTAAGGGGGTAGGCGTTACGCATAGCAATACATTAAATCTTGTAGAAATTCAGCGAGAAGGTTTTCATCTACAAGCAAACGATCATGTATTGCAATTCGCATCTCAAGCTTTTGATGCTAGCGTATGGGAAATGTGGAATGCCTTTGGAGCAGGAGCAGCATTAGTATTAGCTCCGAATAGATTGCGTACAGATACATCAGCCAATATTAGCAACTGCCTCAATGAGTTTGGTATTACACATGCTACATTACCGCCTGCATTAATTAACACGCTTGATGCTGATGCATTAGGAGGGTTAAAAACTTTAGTGCTGGCTGGCGAAGCTTGTCCTCCTTCGCTGGTGGCAACGTTTGCAGACCAACATAGCGTCATCAATGCATACGGACCTACAGAAGTAACGGTATGTGCATCCATGAGTTTGCCTTTAAGTGCTCTGCACGATGGAGGCCTTGAGGATTTAGTCACTATTGGTGATGCAAATGTCAATACCCAACTCTATGTTCTAGATGCCAACTTAGAGCCGGTGCCTACTGGCGTGGTGGGTGAGCTTTATATTGCGGGGATGGGTTTAGCAAGGGGTTACTTAGGACGTCCTGGTTTAAGCGCTGAACGCT